>NZ_JBVJDK010000005.1:0-529824 GCF_055582325.1 Streptomyces sp. NPDC042100 | reverse complement strand
CCCTCTCGGGCTTTCCTCCGGGCGCTTCCTTCGTTCTTGCGTTTCCGACTCTATCAGATCTTTCCGACCCGATTTCCTCGGTGCTTTCCGGTCCCGAATTTGTTTCTTCGAGGCCTTCCGGCGTGTCCACTACGTTAGCCGATTTCCCTGGAGACTCATAATCGAGCTCTTTTGAAACGAATTTCGGCATGCCGAAATAGGTCCCGTTGGGATTCGTCGTAAGGAGTGGATGGCCGCTCCAGGAGACTTGAAGTAAGCACTTCCCGTCTCAAGCGGCTCGGGCCACATTACGCGTCTGTTGCGGCCGAGTCAAGGCGGCGCTTCCGCGGCGTGTGGGCCCGGTAGGGGCTCACGGTCCGGTCGCCGTCGATCCAGAAGCGCCACGGGTGCGGGGCGCCGTCGCCGCCCACGCCGGTGCGGGGGCCCGAGCGGATCAGGGCGGCGGCGACCGGGGTGCCCATGAACAGGGAGAGCGGGGCGTCGAGGCCGGCGCAGGTGTCCGTGCCGTTCAGAGTGAGGGCGACGTCGAGGGCGGTGGCCAGGCGGGCCGGGCCCTTGGCGAGCTCGGCGTCGGAACGGGCCGAAAGTCGGCGCTTCCTGGCCTGTTCCGTACCGCTCAGGATCTCGCCCGCGCGGAGCAGGACTCCGCTCGCGTGGCCTTCCGGGCCGCACACCAGGTTCAGGCAGTGCCACATGCCGTAGGTGAAGTAGACGTACGCGTGTCCGGGCGGGCCGAACATCACGGCGTTGCGGGCGGTGCGGCCCCGGAAGGCGTGGGAGCCCGGGTCGATCGCGCCGGCGTACGCCTCCACCTCCGTGAGGCGGAGCTCGATACGGCCCTCGGGGGTGTTCCGCACCAGGGTGCGGCCCAGCAGGTCCGGGGCCACCTCCAGGACGGGGCGGTCGAAGAAGGCCCGGGGGATCGGCGTACGGTCGGGGCTCTCGTTCATGGCGTCCGAGCGTAGTGGGGAACCGGCTACGGTCGTCACGCGTATGTAGGGGTCAGGACAGCGCAGGACGGACAAGGAGTCGTAGGTATGGGGTTCAAGAAGCTGCTCGCGAGTCTGGGTGCGGGTGGGGCGTCGGTGGAGACGGTGCTGACCGAGGAGAACGTCGTCCCCGGTGGCGTCGTCCAGGGTGAGGTGCGGATCCAGGGCGGCTCCGTGGCCCAGCAGATCGAGGGGCTGTCCGTCGGGCTGCAGGCGCGGGTCGAGGTCGAGGGCGGCGACCAGGAGCACAAGCAGGACATCGAGTTCGTGAAGGTGCGGCTCGGCGGGGCCTTCGAGGTGCAGGCCGGGGCGGTGCACGTGGTGCCGTTCGGTCTTGAGATCCCGTGGGAGACGCCGGTGACGGCCATCGCGGGGCAGCAGCTGCGCGGCATGAACATCGGGGTGACGACCGAGCTGGAGATCGCGCGCGCGGTGGACTCGGGCGACCTGGACCCGATCAACGTGCACCCGCTGCCGGCGCAGCAGGCGATCCTGGACGCCTTCATCCAGCTGGGCTTCCGCTTCAAGAGCGCGGACATGGAGCGCGGGCACATCCGCGGGACGCGGCAGCGGCTGCCCTTCTACCAGGAGATCGAGTTCTTCGCGCCGCAGCAGTACCGGGGGCTGAACCAGGTCGAGGTCAGCTTCGTCGCGGACGACCGGGAGATGGACGTCGTCCTGGAGATGGACAAGAAGCCGGGGCTGTTCACCGAGGGCAGCGACTCGTTCCGCTCGTTCACCGTGGGGCTGCACGACTTCCACACCACCGACTGGGCGGCGTACCTGAACCAGTGGCTCGCCGAGGTCGGCGGGCGCCGCAACTGGTTCTAGGCTCGGCCGCGCAGGACGTGTTCAGAGTGGCCAGCGATACGGAGGTTCCAGACGTGGCCGAGGGCAAGAGGGCGCCGCTCCCCCATGACTTCCACCCGGCGGTGCCGGAGTTCACCGTGGTGAGCGACGACGTCGCGCAGGGCGGGGTACTGAAGGACGCGCAGGTGTACGCGGCGGGGAACACCTCCCCGCAGCTGAGCTGGGCGGGCTTTCCCGCGGAGACGAAGAGCTTCGCGGTGACCTGCTTCGATCCGGACGCGCCGACGGGCAGCGGTTTCTGGCACTGGGTGCTGTTCGACATCCCGGTGTCGGTGACGGAGCTGCCGGCGGGTGCCGGTTCGGGGGCGTTCGCGGGGCTGCCCGCGGGCGCCGTGCAGGCGCGCAACGACTACGGGTCGCGGGACTTCGGCGGGGCGGCTCCGCCGGCCGGGGAGAACCACCGGTACGTGTTCACCGTGTACGCGGTGGACGCGGAGAAGCTGGGGC
Source organism: Streptomyces sp. NPDC042100 (assembly GCF_055582325.1). Lineage (NCBI taxonomy): Bacteria > Bacillati > Actinomycetota > Actinomycetes > Kitasatosporales > Streptomycetaceae > Streptomyces > Streptomyces sp. NPDC042100. Next base: position 527,518 of record NZ_JBVJDK010000005.1, on the reverse strand, counting down.
CCGACGCGGACGCGTCGCCCGCCGCGGTCGGCTTCCACCTGCGCTTCCACACGCTGGGGCGGGCGCAGCTGATCGGTGAGTACACGGGTCCCGCGGAGAGCTGAGCGTTCGTTGGTTGTTTGCCCGCTTCTGGTCTTGGAGAGATCAGAAGCGGGCATCTTTTCGTTTGCGGATATTGCGTTGTCCTACCCGGCGTGCCCGGCCAGAGTTGATCCAAGCCCGGAGCCCCGAGCGGGGCTGGGCCGGCACACGGGAGGTGGGCACAATGCGGGACACGCTGGTACTGAACGCGAGCTTCGAGCCGCTTTCGACGGTGACACTCAACCGTGCGGTGGTGCTTGTCCTGCAGGACAAGGCCGTCGTGGAGCAGGAGCATCCCGGTCTGCGCGTGCGGGCCGCCGCGGTGGACATGGCCGTGCCCCGGGTGATCAGGCTCTGCCGGTACGTCCGGGTGCCCTTCCGAAGACAGGCTCCGTGGTCGAGGCGGGGCGTGCTGGTCCGGGACCAGCACCGGTGCGCGTACTGCGGACGGCGGGCGACGACCGTCGACCATGTGGTGCCGCGGGCGCAGGGCGGCGGGGACCACTGGATGAACACGGTGGCCTCGTGCGCGGAGGACAACCACCGCAAGGCGGACCGGACGCCGGAGCAGGCGGGGATGCCGCTGCTGCGCCAGCCGTTCGTGCCGACGCCGGCGGACGCGATGCTGTTGGCGATGCGGGCGGGCGAGCGGTCGGAGCTGCCGGAGTGGCTGACCTCGGAGCAGGCGGCGTAGCCCTTCTCGTATCTGCTCGTATCAGCTCGTATCAGCTCGTATCAGCTCGTATCAGCTCGTATCAGCTCCTGGTCGTCGGTGTGTCGGTGGGCCCGCCCCTCGTCGGGGGCGGGCCTTCTCGTCATCTCAGGGTGAGCTGGAGGATGGCGACGGTGCCGACGGCGATGATCACTCCGCGCAGGACGGCGGGTGAGAGGCGCTTGCCGACCTTGGCGCCGATCTGGCCGCCGATGGTGGAGCCGACGGCGATGAGGAGGACGGCGGTCCAGTCGAAGTCGGCGACGAAGAGGAAGAAGGCGGCGGCGACGCCGTTGACGACGGCGCCGAGGATGTTCTTGACGGCGTTGATGCGCTGCAGGCTGTCGTGCAGCAGCAGGCCCATCAGGGAGAGGTAGAGCACGCCCTGGGCGGCGCCGAAGTAGCCCCCGTAGACGCTGGCGAGGAAGAGGCCCACGAGGAGGACGGGGCCGCCGTCGGGGTGGGCCTCGGTGCCGGTGGCCTCGCGGCGGCGCCGGACGGCGGCGGCGATGCGGGGCTGGAGGAGGACGAGCAGGAGCGCGATGCCGATGAGGACGGGGACGATCGCGTCGAAGGCGTCGGAGGGCAGGGCGAGCAGGAGGATCGCGCCGACGAGTCCGCCGACGAGGGCGGTGCCGCCGAGGCGGAGGACGCGTCCGCGCTGTCCGGTGAGTTCGCTGCGGTAGCCGATGGCGCCGCTGATGGAGCCGGAGACGAGTCCGAGGGTGTTGGACACGTTCGCGGTGATGGGCGGCAGGCCGGTGGCGAGGAGGACGGGGAACGTGATCAGCGTGCCCGATCCGACGACGGTGTTGATGGCGCCGGCGGCTGTGCCGGCGCCGAACACCGCGAGTGCTTCCCAGATGGACAAGGCCATCTCCCTTACATGGTCAGTGAGTCGCCTCCCCGCCCCGGTGTGATGGTCCGGGGTCGAGGGGCTCGCACCGATCATGCACGAGGATTACGTGTACGTGTCAGTCAACTCGGGGCTCTTCGCGGCGCTCGCCGCCGTCGGCGGGGGGTGCCGCCTTGGTGAAGCCGGAGGCGCCGGGCGCCACGTTGCCGAGGGCGCCGGAGAGGCCCTTGAGGGCGTCGCCGATCTCGCTGGGCACGATCCAGAGCTTGTTGGCGTCGCCCTCGGCGATCTTCGGGAGCATCTGGAGGTACTGGTAGGAGAGCAGCTTCTGGTCGGGGTCGCCGGCGTGGATGGCCTCGAAGACCGTGCGGACGGCCTGCGCCTCGCCCTCGGCGCGGAGCGCGGCGGCCTTGGACTCGCCCTCGGCGCGCAGGATCGCGGACTGCTTCTCGCCCTCGGCGGTGAGGATCTGGGACTGGCGGATGCCCTCGGCGGTGAGGATCGCGGCGCGCTTGTCGCGGTCGGCGCGCATCTGCTTCTCCATCGAGTCCTGGATGGAGGTGGGCGGCTCGATCGCCTTGAGCTCGACGCGGTTGACGCGGATGCCCCACTTGCCGGTGGCCTCGTCGAGGACGCCGCGGAGGGCCGCGTTGATCTCCTCGCGGGAGGTGAGGGTGCGCTCCAGGTCCATGCCGCCGATGATGTTGCGGAGGGTGGTGACGGTGAGCTGCTCGATGGCCTGGATGTAGCTGGCGACCTCGTAGGTCGCGGCGCGGGCGTCGGTCACCTGGTAGTAGATGACGGTGTCGATGTTGACGACGAGGTTGTCCTGGGTGATCACCGGCTGCGGCGGGAACGGCACGACCTGCTCGCGGAGGTCGATGCGGTTGCGGATGCGGTCGATGAAGGGGACGACGATGTTGAGTCCCGCGTTGAGCGTGCGGGTGTAGCGGCCGAAGCGCTCCACGATCGCGGCGCTCGCCTGGGGGATGACCTGGATGGTCTTGATCAGGGCGATGAAGACAAGCACCACCAGAATGATCAGGACGATGATGACTGCTGACATCGTGTTCCCTGTGCCCTTCGCTGCGGGTTGCCGGTTGACTACGAGATGATGATCGAGTTTCCCAGACCGCGGGGCGTCATGGGCGAGGTTCGGTCACATGACGACGGCGGTGGCCCCGTCGATGTCGACGACGTCGACCTGCTCGCCCGGTTCGAAGCTCTGGCCGGTGTCGAGCGCCCTGGCGGACCAGACCTCGCCGTTGAGCTTGATGCGGCCGCCCGAGGAGTCGACCCGTTCCAGGACCAGCGCCTGACGTCCCTTCAGGGCGTCGATGCCGGTGGCGAGTCGGGGGCGGTCGTCGCGGTGCCGGGCCGCTATGGGGCGGACCACCGCGATGAGGGCGACGGAGACCGCGGCGAACGCGATCACCTGGCTGACGACGCCGAAGCCGAGGGCGGCGGTCACCGCGCCCGCGATCGCTCCGACGGACAACATGCCGAACTCGGGCATCGCGGTGAGGACGAGGGGAATGCCGAGCCCCACCGCGCCGATCAGCCACCAGACCCATGCGTCGATGTCCACAAGGTCATGGTAGGGCGGGTGGGGCTCCGGGGACAGGGCGCGGCGGGGGCGTGGCACTGTGCGGGGACCGCGCCTCCTGCGTCGCGGCTCAGGAGAGCGGCAGGCCCTGCGCGGTGTAGCGGTCGCCGACGTGCTCGACGACGAGGGGCAGGCCGAAGCAGCGGGAGAGGTTGCGGGAGGTGAGCTCGGTCTCCATGGGGCCGGCGGCGAGCACCTTGCCCTGACGGATCATCAGGACGTGGGTGAAGCCGGGGGCGATCTCCTCGACGTGGTGGGTCACCATGATCATCGAGGGGGCGTACGGGTCGCGGGCGAGCCGGCCGAGGCGGCGGACGAGGTCCTCGCGGCCGCCGAGGTCGAGGCCGGCGGCGGGCTCGTCGAGGAGGAGGAGCTCGGGGTCGGTCATCATCGCGCGGGCGATGAGGGTGCGCTTGCGCTCGCCCTCGGAGAGGGTGCCGAACTTCCGGTCCAGGTAGTCGGTCATGCCGAGGCGGTCGAGGAAGGCCTTGGCGCGCTCCTCGTCGACCGGGTCGTAGTCCTCGTGCCAGGTGGCCGTCATGCCGTACGCGGCGGTGAGGACGGTCTCCAGGACGGTCTGGCGCTTGGGCAGCTTCTCCGCCATGGCGATGCCGGCCATGCCGATGCGGGGGCGGAGGTCGAAGACGTCGACGGCGCCGAGGCGCTCGCCGAGGATCGTCGTGGTGCCCTTGGTCGGGTAGAGGTAGCTGGAGGCGAGGTTGAGCAGGGTGGTCTTGCCGGCGCCGTTGGGGCCGAGGATGACCCAGCGCTCGCCTTCCTTGACCGACCAGGAGACCTCGTCCACCAGAGCCCGTCCGTCGCGGACCACGGATACGTCCACCAGCTCCAGTACATCGCTCATGAGCGCGGTCTCTCCCCTTGCGGTCGAATCTTCTTCGTCGCCTTGCGCCTGCGGGCGCGGCGTCCAGGGAAAAACCTACGCCACCGGCGGGCCGGGCCGGTCCTTAGGGCTTGCTTTGCGCCGTGGGGCGGGCCGGGAGTCCCTAGGGTGGGGGGCATGTTCTCGGAACCACGCTCAGGTCGTCTGGCCGCCTGGGGCAATGCCCTGCTGGCCGGGGCGGTGTCGCCGGACGACGCGGCGCTCGCCATTGTCGGGGAGGACGCGGTGCACCGCGTGGAGGGGCTGCCGGGCGAGGCGGGGCCGGTCGGCCTGACGCTGGCGCTGGGGCGGCTGCGGCGGCTCGGGGTGACCGGGTGGCGGGTGGCGCTGCCCGCGCCGGGGCATCCGCTGGGGCTCAGCGGGCCGCCGGAGTTCAACGCGCGGGCGCTGGAGGCGGAGGAGGCGGTGGTCGGTTTCGGCGCGCCGTACGGCCTGGTGCCGGAGGTCTCGGAGGCGGGGCCGGCGGGTGATCTGCACGTGGAGGTCGTCTGGCGGTGCCTGGCGGTACGGGAGGCTCCGCCGGCGGACGTGCCGTCCCTGGGCGAGGCGGAGCGGGAGCTGGCGGAGGCCCTGCGGGAGGCGACGTCGGTGCTGACGCGCCTGGACGTGGCGGCCTCGGGCCCGACCGCGGAGGCCGCCCGCGACGCGTACCGCGCCCGCGCGGAGACCGGCCGCGAGGTGCTGGCCCCGGGCTATCCGCCCCGCGCGGTCCGCGTCCTGGAGCTGGCCCAGCGGATCGGCCTGCTGGTGGACCTGGCGTACGACCACGGGCACGGCGGCGCGGTGAGCGCGGCGGAGATGGCGGCGCGGGGGGCCGCCTTGCGGCCGGTGGAGCGGGTGGCGCGGCGGGCGCAGGTCGCCGCGTACAACGCCTACGTCGAAGAGCGGGAGCGCGAGCGCGGGTTCTAGGGGGCCGCTTCGCGAGCGGGCCGGGTGCTGCGTACCCCGGCCCCGGTCGGCGGACGGAGTCCGCTGCGGCACGGCGAAGCCTGGGAAGCGCCCCGGCGCTGAGCAGTGCGAGCCGCGCGGGCGTGAGGAGAGGCTGGCGGCGCGGGGGCCGCCTTGCGGCCGGTGGAGCGGGTGGCGCGGCGGGCCCAGGTCGCCGCGTACAACGCCTACGTCGAAGAGCGGGAGCGCGAGCGCGGGTTCTAGGGGGCCGCTTCGCGAGCGGGCCGGGTGCCTCGTGCGCCGGGCTTCCTGTATGAGGAGGGCTCGGGGCCTTCGGGCTCCCGGGAAAGGGATCGGCCCCCGGGGGGATCGTCCGGGGGCCGATGGTGGGGCTGGGGGTCAGTGGTTGACGGCCCCGTTGCCGAAGGCCGGGTTGAGCAGGCCGATCACGTTGATCGTGTTGCCGGAGACGTTCACGGGAACGTGGACCGGGACCTGCACCAGGTTGCCGGAGGCCACGCCCGGGGAGTGGACGGCCTGGCCGTGGGCGTCCGCGTCGGCGGAGGCGACACCCGCACCGGCGGCGACGATGCCACCGGCGACCATGGTGAGGGCGGCGGCCTTCTTGAGGTTCTTCACTTCAGGATCCTTTGGTCATCGCTGCGGCCGGTCCGCCGCAGCACGCCATGGAGAACGCCCCACCGTCCGCGCGGTTGCGCCGAACGGGGGACATACACACGACGGTATGACCGGTGGAACGGGCGTGCGCCCCCGCGCACTCAGGTGGTGAGACCGTGGCGCACGGCCCAGAGCGCGGCCTGGGTGCGGTCGGCGAGGTCCAGTTTCATGAGGATGTTCGAGACGTGGGTCTTGACCGTCTTCTCGGACAGGACCAGGGCGCGGGCGATCTCCCGGTTGGAGCGTCCGTCGGCGATCAGGCCCAGCACCTCCCGCTCGCGCTCGGTCAGGGTGGAGCCTCGGCCCGTGCCGTGGCCGTGGTCCTCCTGGCTCAGCAGCGCGCCCGCCACCTCGGGCTGGAGCAGCACGTGCCCGGCGTGGACGGAGCGGATGGCGCCGGCGAGCGCGTCGGGGTCGATGTCCTTGTAGACGTAGCCGCTCGCGCCGGCGCGCAGCGCGGGGACGACCGTGCGCTGCTCGGTGAAGCTGGTGACGATCAGGACGCGGGCGGGGTTGGCCAGCTCGCGGAGGCGCCGCAGGGCCTCGATCCCGTCGGTGCCGGGCATCTTGACGTCCATGAGGACGACGTCGGGCCGCAGCTCCTCGGCGGCTGCCACGCCCTCGGCGCCGTCGGACGCCTCTCCCACTACCTCTATGTCGTCCTGGACCTCCAGGAACGTGCGCAGGCCTCGGCGGACCACCTGGTGGTCGTCGACCAGCAGCACGCGGATCGGCTTCCTCTTCTCCTCAGCCACCGGGGACCTCCATCTCGATCGTGGTGCCCCGCCCCGGGGCCGATGTCACGGTCAGGGTGCCGCCGACCCCGGCGGACCGGTCCCGCATGGAGACCAGGCCCAGGTGCCGTCCGGCGCTGCGGACCGTGCGCGGGTCGAAGCCCCGGCCGTCGTCGGCGACGGTGAGCCGGGCGCCCGTCCCGCTGCGGGCGAGGGTGACGGTGACGAGCGCCGCGCCGGAGTGACGCAGCGCGTTGTGCAGGGCCTCCTGGGCGACCCGCAGCACGGCCTCCTCCTGCGCGGCGGGCAGGGCGCGGACGCCGCCGCCGTCGAAGGTGACGCGGGCGGTGTGGGCCCGGTCGAGGACCTGGATCTGGGTGCGCAGGGTGTGCACCAGGCCGTCCTCGTCGAGGGCGGCGGGCCGCAGCTCGACGACGGCGGCGCGCAGCTCGTCGGCGGCCTCGGCGGCCAGCACGGCGACCTGCTGGAGCTCGTCCTTGGCGCGGGCCGGGTCGCGGTCGACGAGGGCGGCGGCGGCCTGGGCGGTGAGCCGCAGGGAGAACAGCTTCTGGCTGACGGCGTCGTGCAGCTCGTGGGCGAGCCGGGAGCGCTCCTCCGCGATGGTCAGCTCGCGGCTGCGCTCGTACAGGCGCGCGTTGGTCAGCGCGATGGCCGCGTGCTGGGCGAGGAGGGTGAGGAGCTCCTCGTCCTCGGCGGTGAAACCGCAGCCGCCGGCGGGCTTGGGGCAGCGCTTGTTGGCCAGGAAGAGGGCGGCGAGGGTCTCCTCGCCGTCGCGGACCGGCAGGCCGAGGAAGTCGGACATGTCGGGGTGGGCCTCGGGCCAGCCCTCGAAGCGGGGGTCCTCGCGGACGTCGGCGAGGCGCTCGGGCTCGGCCTTGTGGAGCATCGCGGCGAGGATGCCGTGCTGGCGGGGCAGCGGGCCGATGGCCTTCCACTGCTCGTCGCTGACGCCGTCGACGACGAACTGGGCGAAGCCCCCGTGGTCGTCGGGGACGCCGAGCGCCGCGTACTCCGCGTCGAGCAGCTCGCGGGCGGAGGCGACGATCGTCTTGAGGACGTCGCGGACCTCCATCTGGCGGTTCATCGCCAGCAGGGCGCTGCTCACGGCGGCCAGGCCGGAGCTGGGGCGGTGGCTCATGTGTTCACCGTACCGGCGGGGTGTGACGGTCCGTATCCGCCCGAGGACTCCGATGGGGCGGGTCCCTGGGCCTAGGTCGAAGTGCCCTGCGCGGTCGGGGCCCGGGGACGAGGCGGGGCGGGGGCGGGGGCGATGAGGCTGGAACTCGTCGGTCGGGGTCGTCCCGGCCGAAGGCCCTCCCGGCCGGGATTCCGGGCGGGAGACGGCGGAGAAGCGGTGGAGAAGGGGATGGGGCGCGTGTCTGTCGCGATCGTCACGGGGGCTTCGAGGGGACTGGGCCGGGCGCTGGCCCTCGCGCTGGCCGGCCGGGGCTGGGACCTGGTGCTGGACGCGCGGTCACCGGCCGTGCTGGCGGGGACGGCGGAGGAGGCGCGGCGGCTGGGCGCGCGGGTGGCGGCGGTGCCGGGCGACGTCACGGATGCCGGGCACCGCGCGGAGCTGGTGGCCGAGGCGGCGGGGCTCGGCGGGCTCGACCTGCTGGTGAACAACGCGGGCGTGCTGGGCGTGGAGCCGCTGGTCCCGCTGGCGGAGCATCCGCTGGACCGCTTCCGGGCGGCCCTGGAGGTCAATCTGGTAGCGCCGCTGGGCCTGGTGCAGGAGGCGCTGCCGCTGCTGCGGGCGGCGCCGTCGGGGGCGGTGCTGGACATCAGCTCGGACGCGGCGGTGACGGCGTACCGCACCTGGGGCGGCTACGGGGCGACGAAGGCGGGCCTGGACCTGCTGTCGGGGGTGCTGGCGGTGGAGGAGCCGGGGCTGCGGGTGTGGTGGGTGGATCCGGGCGGGATGCGGACGCGGATGCTGGCGGCGGCCGAGCCGGAGGAGGACCTGTCGGGGACGCCCGCCCCGGAGGAGGTCGCCCCGGTGCTGCTGCGGCTGCTGGACGGGCGGCTGCCGAGCGGGCGCTACACGGCGGTGGGGCTGGCGGGGCAGGCGGAGCGCGTGGAGCTGGCGGAGCCTGCGGGGCAGGCAGGGCAGGCGGAGCAGGCGGAGCAGGCGGGAGCTACAGGGCTGACGGAGCCTGCGGGGCAGGCAGGGCAGGCGGGGCAGGCGGGGCCGACGGCGCAGGACGCACCTGCGGGGCAGGCGGGACCGGCGGGGCAGGACGCACCTGCGGGAGCGGCGGGGCAGGCGGGAGCGAGGCGGTGAGCGGGGCGCTGGGCGGGCCGCTGGGTGAGTGGGCGGTGCCCCGGGAGCTGTCGGCTCGGGTGCCGGCCGAGCAGCGGGGTGCGGGGCGCGGCCGGGACGGCGTACGGCTGATGGTGTCGCGTGGCACGGCGGTGGAGCACCGGGCGTTCCGGGAGCTGCCGGGGCTGCTGCGGGCCGGGGACGTGCTGGTGGTGAACACCTCGGCGACGCTGGCGGCGGCCGTGGACGGGCGGCTGGGGGCGGGGCCGGACGGGGAGCGGGTGGTCGTGCACTTCTCCGGCCCGGACGACGGGGCGCGGCGCTGGGCGGTGGAGCTGCGGACCCCGGACGGCTCGGGGACGACGCTGCCCCGCGCGGGCGGACCCGCGGGGGCGGTGGTGCGGCTGCCGGGCGGGGCGCGGCTGGTCCTGGAGGAGCCGCTGGCGCCGGGGGCGGCGCGGCTGTGGTGGGCGCGGCCGGACGTGCCGGTGCCGGGGCTGCTGACGCGGTACGGGCGCCCGATCCGGTACGGGTACACGGCGCGGGACCAGGCGCTCTCGGCGTACCAGACGGTGTTCGCGCTGGCGGCGCCGGACGGTTCGGGTTCGGCGGAGATGCCGAGCGCGGGGCGGCCCTTCACGGCGCGGCTGGTGGCGGAGCTGGTGAGCCGGGGCGTGCAGTTCGCGCCGGTGGTGCTGCACACGGGTGTGGCGTTGGCGGAGGCGCACGAGCCGCCGTACCCGGAGCGCTTCGAGGTGCCGGCGGCGACGGCGTGGCTGGTGAACGCGGCGCGGGCCGGCGGCGGCCGGGTGATCGCCGTGGGGACGACGGCGGTACGGGCGCTGGAGTCGGCTGTCGCGGCGCCGGGCGCGCGGGCCGCGGCGGGGCGCGCGGCAGGGCGTCCGGGGGCGGCCGTGGGGCGCGGCGGGGGTACGGCGGTCGTGGCGCCCGGTGGCGGGGGTCCCGGGGGCGGGAGCGCCGTCGTGCGGGCCGCCGCCGGGTGGACCGGGCTCGTCGTGACGCCGGAGCGGGGCGTGCGGGTGGTGGACGGGCTGCTGACCGGGCTGCACGAGCCCGAGGCCTCGCACCTGCTGATGCTGGAGGCGGTGGCGGGGCGGCCCGCGCTGCGCCGGGCGTACGCGGAGGCGGTGCGGGAGCGCTACCTCTGGCACGAGTTCGGGGACGTCCATCTCATCCTCCCGGAGGAGAACCCTCACCGTATGGATTGCTGATGCAACTCATGGTGAGTTTGTTACACGTCCGATGTGAGCCCGCGCATAGGACCCACATCACTTACGAATCCCCCTAGTGGATAGGTAAAGGGCAGATGAAGGGCGCCGGAGCCGGTCCCGGGCCGGTTCCGAACCGGTTCCGGGGCGCCCCTCCCGAGCCCCTGATCCACTACCCGGGATCGTACGTCACACCTTTGCCACGGCATTTTGCTGCCGCTAAGAATTGCGTCCGTCGCCGCCGAGCAGGCGCAGCGCCGCCCCGGCCTGAGCGACCCCCTGCGATTCGAAGAGGTAGTGCCGTATGTCTGCGAAGACCCCTGGCCACAGTCGTGGTCTGAACAAGACCCACAAGGCCACGATCGCCGGCGTCGCAGCTCTCAGCGCCGCCGCCATCGGCTTCTCCCTCATCCCGGGCCACGGCGGCGCCACCGAGGTCGAGCCGCAGGCCCTCGCCGGTACGCAGCAGGTCTCCTGGACCTACGACGCCAACAGCCCGCAGGCGAAGGCGCTGGCCGCCAGCCTCGACTCGCAGCAGTCGACGATCGCGCTCAAGGCCAAGCAGGACGCCGCCAAGGTGAAGGCCGCCGTCGAGGCGAAGGCCAAGGCCGACGCCAAGGCGAAGGCGGACGCGAAGGCGAAGGCCGAGGCCAAGGCGAAGGCCGAGGCGAAGAAGCGCGCCGAGGCCAAGTCCGCCGCGAGCCGCGCCGCCGTCCGCAAGCCGGTGTACTCGAACAACCTCGACGGCTGGATCCGCGAGGCGCTGTCCATCATGGACAAGCACAACATCCCGGGCACCTACAACGGCATCCACAAGAACGTGATGCGCGAGTCCAGCGGCAACCCGCTGGCGATCAACAACTGGGACATCAACGCCATCAACGGCGTGCCGTCCAAGGGCCTGCTCCAGGTCATCTACCCGACCTTCAAGGCGTACCACATCCCCGGTACCAAGTTCGACCAGTACGACCCGGTCGCCAACATCGTCGCCGCCTGCAACTACGCGGCCGACCGCTACGGCACGATCGACAACGTCAACAGCGCGTACTGAGCCTCCGCTCCGCGCCCCCGCACTGCCGAAGGGCGGCACCCCGCACGGGGTGCCGCCCTTCGGGCGTGGCGCATGGCGCCCGGCCGGGGCCGCCGTCGGCCGTCCGCCGTTACTTGCGCATGACCTCGGGCTCGTGGCGGCGCAGCAGCCGCGCGACGAGCACGCAGCAGAGCGCGGCCATCAGGAGCTGGACGCCGAGGTCGATGCCCCACTGTCCGGCCGAGTGCTCCCACAGGGCGTCGAGGTTGTCGGGGTTCTTGTGGTCCCACGGCGGCATCAGGTGCGCCAGGTCGAGCGTGGTGCCGGCACCGGCGATGCCCCAGCGGGACGGCATCAGCCAGGCGAACTGCTCCAGGCCGGGCGAGCCGTACACCTGGAAGAGGATGCCGGTGAACACGACCTGGACGATCGCGAACATGACCAGCAGCGGCATGGTCTTCTCGGCGGTCTTCACCAGGGCGGAGATGACCAGGCCGACCATCATCGAGGTCAGGCCCAGCGCGATGACCTGGACACAGAGCTCCAGCGCCGGCGGCATGAACAGGCCCTCCTCCGGCAGCTCGCGGGTGGAGAAGCCGATGCCGCAGATGATCACGCCCTGGAAGGCGGTGATCACGCCGAGGACGATGACCTTGGACATCAGGTACGCCGAGCGGGACAGGCCGGTGGCGCGCTCCCGCTCGTAGATGACCCGTTCCTTGATCAGTTCTCGTACGGAGTTGGCGGCGCCCGAGAAGCACATGCCGACCGCGAGGATCAGCATGATCGTGCCGGCGTCGCCGTTGAAGCGGGACGGCGCCACGGGCTTGCCGAGGCCGAAGTCGGCCGGGATGACCACCGAGACCGCGCCGAGCACGGCGGGCAGGATCACCATCAGGGCCAGGAAGCCCCGGTCGGAGGCGATCACCGAGACATAACGGCGGATCAGGGTCCACAGCTGGGAGCCCCAGCCCTGCGGCTTGGGCGGCCGGGTCATCGCCTGCTGCGCCTGCTGCGGCATCTGGACCGGCTGGGCGGCGACGGCGTCGATCTCGGCCGCGTACATCTGGTAGTGCTGCGAGCCCTTCCAGCGGCCCGCCCAGTCGTAGTCGCGGTAGTTCTCGAACGCGGAGAAGACGTCGGCCCAGGTGGAGTAGCCGAAGAAGTTCAGCGCCTCCTCCGGCGGGCCGAAGTACGCCACCGAGCCGCCGGGCGCCATCACCAGCAGCTTGTCGCACAGGCCGAGCTCCGCCACCGAGTGGGTGACGACGAGGACCGTGCGGCCGTCGTCGGCGAGGCCGCGCAGCAGCTGCATGACGTCGCGGTCCATGCCCGGGTCGAGGCCGGAGGTCGGCTCGTCCAGGAAGATCAGGGAGGGCTTGGTCAGCAGCTCCAGGGCGACCGAGACGCGCTTGCGCTGGCCGCCGGAGAGGGAGGTGACCTTCTTCTCCTTGTGGATGTCGAGCTTGAGCTCGCGCAGCACCTCGCCGATCCGGGCCTCGCGCTCGGCCTCGGCGGTGTCGCCGGGGAAGCGGAGCTTGGCCGCGTAGCGCAGCGCCTTCTGGACGGTCAGCTCCTTGTGCAGGATGTCGTCCTGCGGGACCAGACCGATGCGCTGGCGCAGCTCGGCGAACTGCTTGTAGAGGCTCCGGTTGTCGTAGAGGACGTCGCCCTGGTCGGCGGGCCGGTAGCCGGTGAGCGCCTTGAGGAGGGTGGACTTGCCGGAGCCGGAGGGGCCGATGACGCCGATCAGCGACTTCTCCGGGACGCCGAAGGTGACGTCCTTGAGGATCTGCTTGCCGCCGTCGACCGTGACGGTGAGGTGGCGCGCGGAGAAGGAGACGTCGCCGGTGTCGACGAACTCCTCAAGCTGGCTGCCGACGATCCGGAAGGTGGAGTGGCCGACGCCGACGATGTCGTTGGGGCCGATGAGAACGGTGCCGTTCTTCGGGATCGGCTGACCGTTGACGTACGTGCCGTTGTGCGAGCCGAGATCGGTGATCTCGAACCGGCCGTCGGGCGTCGCCTGGAACTTGGCGTGCTGGCGCGAGACCTGGAGGTCGGAGACGACCAGCTCGTTCTCCAGCCCACGGCCGATGCGCATGACATGGCCGAGATTGAGCTGGTGGAAGGTGGTGGGGCTGCGGTCGCCGGGCACCGGGTACGCGCCCTGGGCGCCGCCCTGCTGGTGCGGGACCTGCGGGCTCGGCGGCTGCGGCTGCCCGCCCTGCTGCGGCGGGACCCCCTGCGGCGCCTGCTGCTGCGGCTGCTGCCAGCCCTGCTGCGGGGCCTGCTGCTGCGGCGGGGCCTGGTGCGTGGCCCAGTCGGCCTGCGCGGCGGCGTGCGCCTGGTGCGCGGGCTGCGCCGGGGGCTGATGCGCGGGCGCGGCGGCCTGCTGCTGCTGCGCGGGCGCGCCGGCGGCGGCGAGGTTCAGCCGCGGGCCGTCGGTGGCGTTGCCGAGGTGGACGGCCGAGCCGGGGCCGATCTCCACCTGGTGGACCCGCTGCCCCTGTACGAACGTGCCGTTGGTGGAGCCGTGGTCCTCGATGACCCAACTCCGGCCGCCCCAGCTGATGGTGGCGTGCCGCCACGAGACCCTGGCGTCGTCGATGACCAGGTCGCCCTGGGGATCGCGGCCGAGGGTGTACGACCTGGCCGGATCGAGGGTCCAGGTCCTTCCATTCAATTCCAGTACGAGTTCTGGCACTCCATGCCCCACTACTTGTCCCCCGCGGGTCCCCCGTCATCGGGAGCCCAGGGATGATGAACATCCGGGGGAACTATTTCAGGCCCCGGGCCGGATCCGGAAGTCGGGTTGGTGTGAAGAGCTCGCGCGCGCCGCACGGCGCGCGCCTCCGTGACAAGGGGAGGGCCACACGGGTGTCCGGCAGGCGGGACGGGGGCTCGGCGGGCGGGGGGCGCCCGATACGGTGGTCGCACCATGAGCGCATCGCAGACCTCAGACGTTCCCACCTCGGACGATCCCGCCGCACACCTCGTCGCCGCGGACGTTCCCACGCTTCTCGTCAAGATCTTCGGGAAGGACCGTCCCGGGATCACCGCCGGACTCTTCGACACCCTCGCCGCCTACTCCGTCGACGTCGTGGACATCGAGCAGGTCGTCTCCCGTGGCCGGCTCGTGCTGTGCGCGCTCGTCACCGAGCCGACCGTCGCCTCCCAGGGCGAGCTCCGCGCGACCGTGCACAGCTGGGCCGAGTCCATGAAGCTCCAGGCCGAGATCATCTCCGGCACGGGCGACAACCGGCCGCGCGGCGAGGGCCGCTCGCACGTCACGGTGCTCGGGCATCCGCTGACCGCCGAGCAGACGGCGGCCATAGCGGCCAGGATCGCGGGGACCGGCGGCAACATCGACCGGATCTTCCGGCTGGCCAAGTACCCGGTGACGGCGGTCGAGTTCGCCGTCTCGGGCTGTGAGACGGAGCCGCTGCGGACCGCGCTGGCCACCGAGGCGCACTCGGTCGGCGTGGACGTGGCCGTGGTCTCGGCCGGGCTGCACCGGCGGGCCCAGCGGCTCGTCGTCATGGACGTCGACTCGACCCTGATCCAGGACGAGGTCATCGAGCTGTTCGCGGCGCACGCGGGCTGCGAGGACAAGGTCGCCGAGGTGACGGCGGCCGCGATGCGCGGCGAGCTGGACTTCGAGCAGTCGCTGCACGCGCGGGTCGAGCTGCTGGCGGGGCTCGACGCCTCGGTGGTGGACAAGGTGCGCTCCGAGGTGCGGTTGACTCCGGGGGCGCGCACCCTGATCCGTACGCTCAAGCGGCTCGGCTACCAGGTGGGCGTGGTCTCGGGCGGCTTCACCCAGGTCACCGACGACCTGAAGGAGAAGCTGGGGCTCGACTTCGCGCAGGCCAACACCCTGGAGATCGTGGACGGGCGGCTGACCGGCCGGGTCACCGGGGAGATCGTGGACCGGGCGGGCAAGGCGCGGCTGCTGCGGCGCTTCGCGGAGGAGGCCGGGGTGCCGCTGGCGCAGACGGTCGCGATCGGCGACGGCGCCAACGACCTGGACATGCTGAACGCGGCCGGGCTCGGGGTGGCGTTCAACGCCAAGCCGGTGGTGCGGCGGGCGGCGGACACGGCGGTCAACGTGCCGTTCCTGGACACGGTGCTCTATCTGCTGGGCATCACCCGCGAGGAGGTCGAGGCCGCGGACGGCGGCACGGGCGAGCTGCTGCACTGAGCGGCGCGCGGACGGGACGGGGCCCGGTCGTCGGTGGACGGCCGGGCTCCTTCGCGTACCCGCTCGGGCGGACCGGCTCAGTCGTGCGGGGTCCAGAAGTCGGTCAGGGTGCCGACGCCGTGCTCGACGGACTTCCAGGAGCCGTCGAAGGTGACGACGGCGAAGGCGGAGGTGGGGAAGCCGCTGCGGGTCATCCGGGCGAGGGTGTCGCCCTCGGCGCGGCCGGACAGGGCGTCGGCCATGGCGTGCATCCCGGGGTTGTGGCCGATGAGCAGCAGGCCGCCGACGGAGTCGGGCGTCTCGTTGACCACGGCGATGAGCTCGCCGAGGGAGGCCTCGTACAGCCGCTGCTCGTACACCGTCTTGGGGCGCTGGGGGAGCTCCTGGACGGCGAGCTTCCAGGTCTCGCGGGTCCTGACCGCGGTCGAGCACAGGGCCAGGTCGAGGGGGATGCCGGTCTCGGCCAGCTGCCGTCCGGCGACGGGGGCGTCCTGCCGGCCGCGCTCGGCGAGCGGGCGGTCGTGGTCGGAGACCTGGGGCCAGTCGGCCTTGGCATGGCGGAGCAGCACGATCCTGCGGGGTGTGTCGACGCTCATGCCCACCAGCTTCGCACGGATCAGGCCGTGTTGACTCGGAGAGCGGCCCGGTCCACACCTCGGGGGGAATCAGAGGGAGAGGGTCTGCTGGAGCTGTTCGAGGAGGCGGGAGTAGGTGAGGTCGCCGCCCGCCGCCTGGGCCTGCTCCGGGCCGCTGATGAGGAGGAAGAGGGCGACGAAGGCGAGCACCGGGAGGACCAGCGCCCACCAGGGCAGCCGGGTGTCGACTCCGGCCGGCGCGTGGGCGAGGTCCCTCCGGTCGCTGGTCCGGGTCTGGGCCGGCATGTCAGCCTCCGTGGGTCGGGGGGTGTGCCGCGGGGCCGTTCCCCGCGTCGTCTCCACGGTACGGAGCGCGCGGCGCCCGGCCCATCAGGTGACCCACCCACTCGACCCTGACACTGACCCCCTAGGGGACAGGGGGGACAGCCCCACCCCTCCCCCGGTCCGCCCGGGTCAGGGCGAGGCGAGGGAGGCGATGACGGCGATGACGACCGTGATGCCCAGCATCGCGCCGAGCACGATGAGGAACTTCTTCTGGCCGTTCGGGGGGTTCGGTTCGAGTACGGGCATGGGATCAGTCTCGCATCTCAGCATTCGTCCTCGACGGTCCGGTCCCGTCCGGCGAGGCTGCCCACGATCATCTGCGGGATCAGCAGGCCGGCCATGAGCCCGATGGGCAGGCCCCAGCCGCCGCTGTGCTGGTAGAGGATGCCGACGAGGAGCGGGCCGGGGATGGAGATCAGATAGCCGACGCTCTGCGCGAAGGCGGAGAGCCGGACGACGCCCGCGCCGGTCCGCGAGCGCAGCCCGATCATGGTGAGGGCGAGCGGGAAGGAGCAGTTGGACACGCCGAGGAGCAGCGCCCACAGCCAGGCGCCCGCGGCGGGGGCGAAGGCGAGGCCGGTGTAGCCGGTGAGGCCGCACAGGGCGAGGGTGACGACGATCGGACCCTGGGTCTTCATCCGGGTCGCGAGCCGGGGTATCACGAAGGCGAGCGGGACGCCCATGACCATGGTGACGGCGAGGAGCACGCCCGCGGTGGAGGCGGAGACGCCCGCGTCACGGAAGATCTGCGGCATCCAGCCCATGGTGATGTACGCGCCGGTGGCCTGGAGGCCGAAGAAGACGCCGAGGGCCCAGGCGGTGCGGCTGCGGGTGATCCGGGGCGCGGCGGCCGGCGCGGCGGCGGGGGCGGCGGGGGCCGTGCTGGCCGGGGCGGCGGCGGCCCCGGCGGCGCGGGGGCGGCCGCGGAGGACCAGGAGGAGCCAGGGCAGCACGGCGACGGCGGCGAGGCCCGCCCAGACGCCGAGGCCGAGGCGCCAACCGCCGCCGAGTGCCTGGGTCATGGGCACGGTGAGCGCGGCGGCCAGGGAGGTGCCGAGGGCCAGGGCCATGGAGTAGAGCCCGGTCATGCTGCCGATGCGCTCGGGGAAGTAGGTCTTGACGATGACCGGCATCAGGACGTTGCTGAGCGCGATGCCCATGAGGGCGAGGGCGCTGGCGGCGAGGAAGGCCGGGGTCCCGCCCGCGAGGGGGCGCAGCAGCAGTCCGGTGAAGATGGCGGCCATGCCGGCGCAGACGACGGCGGCGGGTCCGAAGCGGCGGGCGAGGCGGGGGGCGGCGATGCCGAAGACGGCGAAGCAGAGCGGCGGTACGGAGGTGAGGACGCCGGCGACGCTGCCGCTCATGTGGAGCCCGTCGCGGACCTCTTCGAGGAGGGCGCCGAGGCTGGTGATGGCGGGGCGCAGGTTGAGCGCCGCGAGGACGAGTCCGACGACGACGAGTCCGGTGACCCAGCGGGCGGGGCCGGTGGTGGGGGCGGGGGCGGGGGCGGCGACCGCGCGGGGGCGGGTCCCGGTGGGGGCGGCCTCGGCGGTGGGGGCGAGGGTCTGCGGCTCGTCAGGCATGGGGACATCATAGAATCATGGGATGATTGGTTGTCCAATCTCGAACGAATCGCTTCGAGCGGATCGCTTCGAACGGATCACGGCCGGGAGAATCGCCCTCGGGCGGTCGGCTCCCGGGGCGATCGCCCTCAGGCGGATCCCCTCAGGCGGATCCCCTCAGGCGGATCACTCCGCCGACGAACTGCTCCGATGACGGAAGGTGCACCCCATGGCGCTCGGCCATCCCCGGCGAGCCGGGCTCTCCGATCAGGTGATCGCCCAGCTGCGCAACCAGATCACCTCGGGCGAGTGGCCGGTGGGCAGCCGGATCCCGACCGAGCCCGAGCTCGTCGAGCAGCTCGGCGTCGCCCGCAACACCGTCCGCGAGGCGGTGCGCGCGCTCGCCCACAACGGGCTGCTCGACATCCGGCAGGGCTCCGGCACCTACGTCGTCGCGACGAGCGAGCTGGCCGGGGTGATGCACCGCCGGTTCGCGGACTCGGACCCGCGCCACATCGCGGAGCTGCGCTCCACGCTGGAGTCCTCGGCGGCCCGGCTCGCGGCCCAGCGGCGCACGGACCGGGACGTCAAGCAGCTCGACGCGCTGCTGGCGCGCCGCGAGGAGGTCTGGCGGTCGGGCGACGCGGAGGAGTTCGTGACGGTGGACGCGGCCTTCCACCACGCGGTGGTGGTCGCCTCGCACAACGAGGTGCTGACCGAGCTCTACGCCGACCTCGGGCACGTGCTGCGGGAGTGGCTGCGCGGCGACGTGGGCCGGGAGCTGCGGCCGGAGAACCACATGGACCACGCGCGTCTGGTCGAGGCGATCCGCGCGGGCGACGCCGAGCGGGCGGCGGCGGAGGCGGCGAGCTATCCGTTCCTGTGCCTCAGGAGCCCGGAGCCGCCGGTTCGTGGGTGATCCACGCCGTACGGACCTCCTTCCAGCAGCGGCCGGCGACCTGGGCGTAGTCCGCCGGGGCGACCGCGACCGGCGCGCTGTCGGTGTCCACGTCCCACCAGCGCGCGCACTCGACGTGCAGCCGGACCCGGTCGGTGCGCGGGAAGGGGTTCTGGCAGTACGCGGTGACCGTGGAGCCCTCGACGTCGGTACGGCAGGAGGCGCCGGCGTCCTCGTCCGGCTCGGCCGCGGGGACCGAGCGGGGCGCGTCCTCGGCGGCGCCGGGGGCGGGGCGGGCCTCGGCGGCCACGGCGAGGCCGGCCAGCCCCGCGAGGAGCGCGGCGGCCGAGAGCAGGGCCGGGACCTGGGAGTACAGCGCGCGCATGGGCGTACCTCCTCCCCGTCCGTGGGCCCGCCGAGGCCCGGTCCGTGGCCCGTGGGCAGTCCGTGGGTAGCCGGAATGTCACGCTCCGAACGTCACGCTTCGACCAGTCTGCGGTGATTTGCCCGACTTTTCGACTCGGGCCGGGATCGCGGAACGCCGAAGGGGCCGGACGCCCGCCGTGCGGCGGGCGTCCGGCCCCTTCGGGCACGGCGGGAAGGCGTCAGGCGCCGATCGCGTGCAGGCCGCCGTCCACGTGGACGATCTCGCCGGTGGTCTTCGGGAACCAGTCGGAGAGCAGCGCGACGATCGCGCGGCCGGCCGGCTCCGGGTCGGTCAGGTCCCACTCCAGCGGGGAGCGCGAGTCCCAGACGCTCGCCAGCTCACCGAAGCCCGGGATGGACTTGGCGGCCATCGAACCGAGCGGACCGGCCGAGACCAGGTTGCAGCGGATGTTCTGCTTGCCCAGGTCACGCGCCATGTAGCGGCTGGTGGCCTCCAGGGCGGCCTTGGCCGGGCCCATCCAGTCGTACTGCGGCCAGGCGAACTTCGCGTCGAAGGTGAGGCCGACGACCGAACCGCCCTCGCTCATCAGCGGCAGCACGGCCATGGTCAGGGACTTCAGCGAGAAGGCCGAGACGTGCATGGCCGTGGAGACCGACTCGAACGGCGTGTTGAGGAAGTTGCCGCCGAGCGCGTCCTGCGGGGCGAAGCCGATGGAGTGCACGACGCCGTCGATGCGGTCGCCCAGGTGCTCGCGCACCTGGCCCTCCAGGCGCGCGAGGTGCTCGTCGTTGGAGACGTCGAGCTCCAGGACCTTCACGTTCTCGGGCTTGGGGAGCTTCTTGGCGATGCGCTCGGTCAGCGTGGGCCGGGGCCAGGCGGTGAGGATGATCTCCGCGCCCTGCTCCTGGGCCAGCTTGGCGGCGTGGAAGGCGATGGAGGACTCCATCAGCACACCGGTGATCAGGATGCGCTTGCCCTCGAGAATTCCGCTCATGTGATCAGTGACCCATGCCCAATCCGCCGTCAACCGGGATGACGGCTCCAGTGATGTACGAGGCGTCGTCCGAGGCGAGGAACTTCACCGCCGCGGCGATCTCCTCGGGCTGCGCGTAACGGCCCAGGGGAACCTGGGACACGATGCCGGCACGCTGCTCGTCGCTGAGGACGGCGGTCATGTCGGTGTCGACGAAACCGGGCGCGACGACGTTGAACGTGATGTTGCGCGAGCCCAGCTCCCGGGCGAGGGACCGCGCGAAACCGACCAGGCCGGCCTTGGAGGCGGCGTAGTTCGCCTGCCCCGCCGAGCCGAGCAGACCGACGACCGAGGAGATCAGGACGACGCGGCCCTTCTTGGCGCGCAGCATCCCTCGGTTGGCGCGCTTCACGACCCGGAAGGTGCCGGTGAGGTTGGTGTCGAGGACGGACGTGAAGTCCTCCTCGGACATGCGCATGAGGAGCTGGTCCTTCGTCACGCCGGCGTTGGCCACCAGGACCTCGACCGGACCGTGCTTCTCCTCGATCTCCTTGTACGCCTGGTCCACCTGCTCGGTGTCCGTGATGTCGCAGCGGACGGCGAGGAAACCGGCCTTCTCCAGCTCCGCCGGGTCGCCCGAGCGGTACGTGATCGCGACCTTGTCGCCGGCCTCGGCGAACGCGCGGGCGATGGCGAGGCCGATGCCCCGGTTTCCTCCGGTGACGAGAACCGAGCGGCTCAACGGATCACCCTTTCGATAGCGGTCTGGTATGCCGAAAACCTATCGGTCCGTTCCGCGATACGGAGAATCGGGCCCTGACAGTGGCGTACGGAAGTCACTGTCGGGTCCCTACAGAATGGTCTGGGCATCCCGGCGTAAAGCGCGACATGATCGGGGACGACCGGTCTCACACGACAGGAGACAGCTGTGCCATCTGGCCCCCATACCCTCGACGAAGCCTTCACGGCGCTGCCCCTTCGGGCGCTCGCCGACGCGGCCCTCGCCCGCGCGCGGGCGCTCGGCGCCGACCACGCCGACTTCCGCCTGGAGCGGGTCCGCAGCGCCTCCTGGCGGCTGCGCGACGCCAAGCCGTCCGGCTCCTCGGACACCACCGACCTCGGCTACGCGGTGCGGGTGGTGCACGGCGGGGCCTGGGGCTTCGCCTCCGGCGTCGACCTCACCATGGACGGCGCCGCGAAGGTCGCCTCGCAGGCGGTCGCCATGGCCAAGCTCTCCGCCAAGGTGATCGCGGCGGCCGGCTCCAGCGAGCGCGTCGAGCTGGCCGACGAGCCCGTGCACGCGGACAAGGTGTGGATCTCCTCGTACGAGATCGACCCCTTCGCCGTCTCCGCCGAGGAGAAGAGCGGACTGCTCGCCGACTGGAGCGCCCGGCTGCTGCGCGCCGACGGCGTGGCGCACGTGGACGCCTCGCTGCTCACCGTGCACGAGAACAAGTTCTACGCGGACACCGCGGGCACCGTCACCACCCAGCAGCGGGTCCGGCTGCACCCGCAGCTCACCGCCGTCGCCGTGGACGAGTCCACCGGCGAGTTCGACTCCATGCGGACCCTCGCGCCGCCGGCCGGGCGCGGCTGGGAGTACCTGACCGGCACCGGCTGGGACTGGGACAAGGAGCTCGACGAGATCCCCGGGCTGCTCGCCGAGAAGATGCGCGCCCCGAGCGTCGAGGCGGGCCGCTACGACCTGGTCGTCGACCCGTCGAACCTGTGGCTCACCATCCACGAGTCCATCGGCCACGCCACCGAGCTCGACCGCGCCCTCGGCTACGAGGCGGCCTACGCGGGCACCTCCTTCGCCACCTTCGACCAGCTCGGCAAGCTGGCCTACGGCTCCTCGATCATGAACGTGACCGGCGACCGCACCGCCGAGCACGGGCTCGCCACCATCGGCTACGACGACGAGGGCGTCCAGGCCCAGTCCTGGGACCTGGTCAAGGACGGCACGCTCGTCGGCTACCAGCTGGACCGCCGGATCGCGAAGCTGACCGGCCTCGGGCGCTCCAACGGCTGCGCCTTCGCCGACTCCCCCGGCCACGTGCCGGTGCAGCGGATGGCGAACGTCTCGCTCCAGCCCGACCCGGGCGGCCTCTCCACCGAGGACCTCATCGGCGGCGTGGAGCGCGGCGTCTACGTGGTCGGCGACCGCTCCTGGTCGATCGACATGCAGCGCTACAACTTCCAGTTCACCGGCCAGCGCTTCTTCCGCATCGAGAACGGGCGGCTCGCCGGGCAGCTCCGGGACGTCGCGTACCAGGCGACGACCACCGACTTCTGGGGCTCCATGGAGCAGGTCGGCGGCCCCCAGACGTACGTGCTCGGCGGCGCCTTCAACTGCGGCAAGGCCCAGCCGGGCCAGGTCGCGGCCGTCTCGCACGGCTGCCCGTCCGCCCTCTTCCGGGGCGTCAACATTCTGAACACGACGCAGGAGGCCGGTCGATGAGCCGCGTCAGCAAGCCGTACGAGATCGTCGAGCAGGCCCTGGAGCTGTCCCGCGCGGACGGCTGCGTCGTCATCGCCGACGAGGAGTCCTCGGCCAACCTGCGCTGGGCCGGGAACGCCCTCACCACCAACGGCGTCACCCGGGGCCGCACCCTCACCGTGATCGCCACCGTGGACGGCGCCCAGGGCACCGCCTCCGGGGTCGTGTCCCGCTCGGCGGTCACCGCCGCCGACCTGGAGCCGCTGGTCCGCGAGGCCGAGGCCGCCGCACGGGCCGCCGGGCCCGCCGAGGACGCCCAGCCGCTGGTGTCCGGGGTGCCCGTCTCGCCCGGCTTCACGGACGCGCCGGCCGAGACCACCTCCGCGGTCTTCGACGCCTTCGCGCCCGCCCTCGGCGAGGCCTTCGCGCGGGCCCGGGCCGGCGGCCGGGAACTGTACGGATTCGCCAACCACGAGCTCACCTCCAGCTACCTCGGCACCTCCACCGGGCTGCGGCTGCGGCACGACCAGCCGAACGGCACCCTGGAGCTCAACGCCAAGTCGCCCGACCGCTCGCGCTCCGCCTGGGCGGGGCGCTCGACCCGTGACTTCAAGGACGTGGACCCGGCGGCCCTCGACGCCGAGCTCGCCGTCCGGCTCGGCTGGGCCGAGCGCCGGATCGAGCTGCCCGCCGGGCGCTACGAGACGCTGCTGCCCCCGACCGCCGTCGCCGACCTGCTGATCTACCAGCTCTGGTCGTCCATCGCCCGGGACGCCGTCGAGGGCCGCACGGTCTTCTCCAAGCCCGGCGGCGGCACCCGCCTGGGCGAGACCCTCTCGCCGCTGCCGCTCACCCTGCGCAGCGACCCGCACCAGCCGGGCCTGGAGTCCTCCCCCTTCGTGCTGGCGCACTCCTCCGGCGACGACTCCTCCGTCTTCGACAACGGCCTGCCCATCGAGCCGGTGGACTGGGTACGGGACGGGAAGCTGGCGCACCTGATCACCACCCGGCACACCGCCGGGCTCACCGGCCTGCCGGTGGCCCCGGGCGCCGGGAACCTGATCCTGGACGGCGGCGGCGAGCGCTCCCTGGAGGAGATGGTCGCGGCCACCGAGCGCGGGCTGCTGCTGACCTGCCTCTGGTACATCCGCGAGGTGGACCCGGCGACGCTGCTGCTCACCGGCCTGACCCGGGACGGCGTCTACCTCGTCGAGAACGGCGAGGTCGTCGGCGAGGTCAACAACTTCCGGTTCAACGAGTCGCCGGTGGACCTGCTGTCGCGGGCCACCGAGGCGGGCCGGACGGAGCAGACCCTGCCGCGCGAGTGGAGCGACTGGTTCACCCGGGCCGCGATGCCCGCCCTGCGGGTGCCCGACTTCAACATGAGCTCGGTCAGCAAGGGCGTCTGACCCGCCTAGACTGGCCGGGACAGCCCTGACCGCATTCCATCCCCCGAAGGAGACGGACGACGTGACCGACATCGTCGACGAGCTGAAGTGGCGCGGGCTCTTCGCCCAGTCCACCGACGAAGAGGCCCTGCGCGCGGCCCTCGCGGACGGTCCCGTCACGTTCTATTGCGGCTTCGACCCGACCGCGGCCAGCCTGCACGTCGGCCACCTGGTCCAGGTGCTCACCGTCCGCCGGCTCCAGCGGGCCGGACACCGGCCGCTGGCGCTGGTCGGCGGGGCCACCGGCCAGATCGGCGACCCCCGGCCGACCGCCGAGCGCACCCTGAACGACCCCGAGACGGTCGCGAACTGGGTGAACCGGCTGCGTTCGCAGATCGAGCCGTTCCTGTCCTTCGAGGGCGAGAACGCCGCGGTCATGGTGAACAACCTGGACTGGACCGCCGGCCTGTCGGCGATCGAGTTCCTGCGGGACATCGGCAAGCACTTCCGGGTCAACAAGATGCTGACCAAGGACTCCGTCGCCCGGCGCCTGGAGTCCGAGCAGGGCATCAGCTACACCGAGTTCAGCTACCAGCTCCTCCAGGGCATGGACTTCCTGGAGCTCTACCGGCGGCACGGCTGCACCCTCCAGCAGGGCGGCTCCGACCAGTGGGGCAACCTGGTGGCCGGCCTCGACCTGATCCACCGGCTGGAGCCGGAGGCCAAGGTCCACGCGCTGGCGACCCCGCTGATGGTCAAGGCCGACGGCACCAAGTTCGGCAAGACCGAGAGCGGCGCCGTCTGGCTGGACCCGGAGATGACCACGCCGTACGCGTTCTACCAGTTCTGGCTGAACGTCGACGACCGCGACATCTCCACGTACATGCGGATCCTGTCCTTCGCCTCCCGCGAGGAGCTGGAGGAGCTGGAGAAGCTGACGGCGGAGCGGCCGCAGGCCCGGACCGCCCAGCGGGCGCTGGCCGAGGAGCTCACCACCCTCGTGCACGGCGCCGACCAGTGCCGGGCCGTCATCGACGCCTCCAAGGCGCTGTTCGGCCAGGGCGAGCTGGCCGAGCTGGACCCGGCGACCCTGGCGGCGGCGCTCTCCGAGCTGCCGCACGCGAAGGTGTCCGAGCTCGGGCAGGTCGTGGACCTGTTCACCGAGGTCGGCCTCGCGCCGAGCCGCTCGGGCGCCCGCCGCACGGTGAAGGAGGGCGGCGCCTACGTGAACAACGTCAAGGTGACCGCCGAGGACGCCGAGGTGGCGGCGGACGAGCTGCTGCACGGGCGCTGGCTGGTGCTGCGCCGCGGCAAGAAGAACCTGGCCGCGATCGAGTTCACCGGCTAGTCCGCGGCGGAGCACGAAGCCGGAGGCCCGGTGCGCGCGGGGTGCGCGCACCGGGCCTCCGGCGTGCTCCGGGGTCCCTCCGGGGCCCGGCGGCGTCTAGGGGGTGTCTGACAATTCCCGCCGGATCAGGCCGGGTCGTCCGGTGCGTGCGCTCGGCGCCCGGCCGAAACGCCCTCGTAGCGGAGCTACTTGGGCGTTTCGGCCGGGCGCCGAGCGTGCGTGCCGGGCGGGCCGGACCCGGCGGGAATTGTCAGACACCCCCTAGGTCCGCTGTTTGTTGCCCTTGATCGAGGCCCACAGCATGTCGCCCACGCCCACCACGGCGACGGCGCCGATGAGCTGGAGGAGATGGCGGGTCCAGTCGATGCCCTTGGTGTCGTTGACCCCGATCCAGGTCGCGACCGCGTTGCCGAGCACGCTGCCGATGATGCCGAACACCGTCGTCAGCCACAGCGGGATCTGCTGCTTCCCCGGAAGGATCGCCTTCGCGATCAGGCCCAGGACGAAGCCCACAATGATCGCCCACAACCAACCCATCGTCGCCTCCTCGTGCGCGTGTGTGCCCAGTCTCCGGCCGTGGGCCATACGGCGCATGTCGGGCGCCGCCATACGTGCCCCGGTCTCCTCCGCCGGGAACCCTCGGCGTACCGTGGGATCCAGAGCGGACCGGGGAGAGTCCGCACGGCTCGTGGGTGGTGGAATGTGATGCGGAAGCATGGCGGAACCGAGGTCTTCC
Organism: Streptomyces sp. NPDC042100; assembly: GCF_055582325.1. Taxonomy (NCBI): domain Bacteria; kingdom Bacillati; phylum Actinomycetota; class Actinomycetes; order Kitasatosporales; family Streptomycetaceae; genus Streptomyces; species Streptomyces sp. NPDC042100. Next base: position 501,662 of record NZ_JBVJDK010000005.1, on the reverse strand, counting down.
GGATCACCGGCGCCCGGCAGGGACTCGCCGAGGACGTCCGGGGCCGGCAGCGGCGGTACGTGATCTCGATGTCGATCCGCACCCTCTCGGTGATCGCCGCCGCCTCGCTGTGGAACGTGGAGCGGCACGTGGCCGTCGTGGCGCTCGTCGTCGGGGCGCTGCTCCCCTATGTCGCCGTGGTGATCGCCAACGCCGGACGCGAGACGCCGAAGTCCCTTCCCTCCACCTTCATGGCCCCTCCCGCGCGGCCCGCGCTGGAAGCCGATGCGGAACGCGGGGGCCGTGCGGACGGTCACACAGCGTGAGATCGAGCTCAAGAAAAGCTCAGATCAATCATGAAGTTCCGGTGCACCGCACCCCATGGGCCGTGACATACTGCCTACGCGCTCCGCATCCCCCGTCGGAGCGACGGACCGATGCCGGGCAGCTCCCCCCGTGGCTGCCCGGCATCGCCCTTGCTGGACAATGAATCCGTGATCATTGGTCCCGTGAGCGAAGAGAAGCCGATCTGTTCCGCCAAGGGCTGCCGGGCGGACGCCGTCTGGGTGCTGGCCTGGAACAACCCCAAGCTGCACACGCCGGAGCGGCGCAAGACCTGGCTGGCGTGCGAGGAGCACCGCGAGCACCTGTCCCAGTTCCTGGGCGTACGGGGTTTCCTGAAGGACGTCGTCCCGTTCGCCGAGTGGGACGGGGAGTCCCCCGCCGGGGAGTCAGCCGCCGATCGCTGACATCGGGCGGTCGGGCTGGAGGAAGCTCGGGTCGTCGAGGCCCGAGCCGGCCTTCTTGCCCCACATCGCCTTGCGCCAGATCTCGCCGACCGCCTCGTCCGGCGCGTCCGAGCGGAGCGCGGCCCGCAGGTCGGTCTCCTCGGTGGCGAACAGGCAGGTCCGCACCTGCCCGTCGGCGGTGAGCCGGGTGCGGTCGCAGGCCCGGCAGAACGGGCGGGTGACGGAGGCGATGACGCCGACCGTGTGCGGTCCGCCGTCGACGGTCCAGCGCTCGGCGGGGGCCGAGCCGCGCTCGTCCGCGCCCTCGGCGGTGAGCTCGAAGCGGGTGCGCAGCGAGGCGAGGATGTCCCCGGCGGTGATCATGCCGTCGCGCTTCCAGCCGTGCTGGGCGTCGAGCGGCATCTGCTCGATGAAGCGGAGCTCGTAGCCCTCGGCGATCGCCCAGGCCAGCAGGTCGGGGGCCTCGTCGTCGTTGAGTCCGGGCATCAGGACCGCGTTCACCTTGACCGGGGTGAGGCCGGCGTCGCGGGCGGCGGCCATGCCGTCGAGGACGTCGTGGTGCCGGTCGCGGCGGGTGAGGGTCTTGAAGACCTCGGGGCGCAGGGTGTCGAGCGAGACGTTGACCCGGTCGAGGCCGGCGGCCTTGAGGGCGGCGGCGGTGCGCTTGAGGCCGATGCCGTTGGTGGTGAGCGACATCCGGGGGCGGGGCTCCAGGGCGGCGCAGCGCTCCACGATGCCGACGAGGCCGGGGCGGAGCAGCGGCTCGCCGCCGGTGAAGCGGACCTCGGTGACGCCGAGGTCGGTGACGGCGATCCGGATCAGCCGGACGATCTCGTCGTCGGTGAGCAGGTCCGGCTTGGCCAGCCACTGCAGGCCCTCTTCGGGCATGCAGTACGTGCAGCGCAGGTTGCACCGGTCGGTCAGGGAGACGCGCAGGTCGGTGGCGACCCGCCCGTAGGTGTCGATGAGCACTGGGCCCCCCTCCCCTTCTTCCGCCGGATGGTCCGGTTCTTCTTCGTTCGAGCCTACGTGACGGCTCGGACACCGGGCACGGCCCGATTGTCACGAGGACGGGACCGGCCGCGTCGTAGAACTCTACGACGCGGCCGGCGGAGTGTGGCGGAGCGTATCCGGATCAGTGCGCTCCGACGCCGGTGAGGGACTTGACCTCCAGTTCCGCGTACTTGCCCTTGTCCGCCTTCTCCTTGGAGAGGACGGAACCGAGCCAGCCGAGCAGGAAGCCGAGCGGGATGGAGACGAGGCCGGGGTTCTCCAGCGGGAACCAGTAGAAGTCGGCGTTCTTGAACATGGAGGTGGGCTTGCCGGAGACGACCGGGGAGAACAGCACCAGGACGACGGCGGAGACCAGGCCGCCGTAGATCGACCAGAGCGCACCGGTGGTGGTGAAGCGCTTCCAGAAGAGGCTGTAGAGGATCGTCGGCAGGTTGGCGGAGGCCGCGACGGCGAAGGCGAGGGCGACCAGGCCGGCGACGTTGAGGTCGCGGGCGAGGGCGCCGAGGGCGATCGAGACGACGCCGATGAGGACGGTGGCCCAGCGGGCGGCCCGCATCTCCTCCTTCTCGGTGGCCTGGCCGCGGCGGATGACGTTGGCGTAGATGTCGTGCGCGAAGGAGGAGGACGAGGCCAGGGTGAGGCCGGCGACGACGGCGAGGATGGTGGCGAAGGCGACGGCGGAGATGACGGCGAGCAGGATCGCGCCGCCGGTCGAGCCGGCGCCGCCGCCGATCTCCAGGGCGGCGAGCGGTGCGGCGGTGTTGCCGGCCTTGTTGGAGGCGATGATGTCGCTGTTCTTGAGCAGGGCGGCGGCACCGAAGCCGAGCACGATCGTCATCAGGTAGAAGGCGCCGATGATGCCGATGGCCCAGTTGACGGACTTCCGGGCGGCCTTGGCGGTGGGCACCGTGTAGAAGCGGATGAGGATGTGCGGCAGGCCGGCGGTGCCGAGGACCAGGGCGATGCCGAGCGAGAGGAAGTCCAGCTTGGAGACGGCGGTGGCGCCGTACTTGAGGCCGGGCTCCAGGAAGGCGTCGCCCTTGCCGCTGTTGGTGGCGGCGGCGCCGAGCAGCTCGGAGATGTTGAAGTGGAACTTCAGCAGGATGAGGAAGGTGATCAGGAGCGTGCCCGCGATGAGGAGCACGGCCTTGACCATCTGCACCCAGGTGGTGCCCTTCATGCCGCCGATGGTCACGTACACGATCATCAGGACGCCGACCAGGGCGACGATGCCGATCTTGCCGCCGTCGCTGGTGATGCCGAGGAGCAGCGAGACGAGGACGCCGGCGCCGGCCATCTGGGCGAGCAGGTAGAAGATCGAGACGACGATGGTGGAGGTGCCGGCGGCGGTGCGGACCGGGCGCTGGCGCATCCGGTAGGCGAGGACGTCGCCCATGGTGAAGCGACCGGAGTTGCGCAGCGGTTCGGCGACCAGGAGCAGGGCGACCAGCCAGGCGACGAGGAAGCCGATGGAGTAGAGGAAGCCGTCGTAGCCGAAGAGGGCGATGGCGCCGGCGATGCCGAGGAAGGACGCGGCGGACATGTAGTCGCCGGAGATCGCGAGGCCGTTCTGGAAGCCGGTGAACTGGCCGCCGCCCGCGTAGAAGTCGGCGGCGCTGTGGGTCTGCCGGCCGGCCCAGACGGTGATGACCAGGGTGGCCACGACGAAGGCGGCGAACAGCCCGATGATCAGCGGGCGGTGCTCGCTCGCGCCGCCGCCGGCGGCGAGCAGGGCGGTGGTGTCGGCGGCCAGGGGGGCGGGGGTTCTCATGCGTCGGCCTCCATACGGGCCTTGATGGCCTCGGCCTTGGGGTCGAGGCGGCCGGCCGCGTGGCGGGAGTAGAGCCAGGCGATGAGGAAGGTGGTGGCGAACTGGCCGAGGCCGAGGACGAGGGCCACGTTGATGTTGCCGAAGAGCTTGGTGCCCATGAAGCCGCCCGCGTAGTTGGAGAGCAGCACGTACAGCAGGTACCAGGCGATGAAGGCGATCGTCAGCGGGAAGGCGAACGAGCGGTAGGTGCGGCGCAGTTCGCCGAACTCCTCACCCGCCTGGACCTCGATGAACTGCTCCGTGGTGGGCTGCGCGGGACCGGTGGTCTCGGTGCTGTTTCTCGGCGGCGGCGGTGCTTCGGTGGCCACGGACTCTCCTCGGGACGCGGGGGCGGACGGCTTGGACAAGGGGGCCTCACCAGAGTGCGGAGCGGGGGCTTCCGGGACGGAGCCCCTCCCCTGCTCAACGGCACGGAGGGCGTCGCGAAGCGGTTCACGGCGTGGATTTCTTTTGCCTGATCTTCATGAAGTCTTCTCAACTCATTGAATCGCGGGGAAGATCGGCGATAGCTTCACTCGTCATGCACCTGTTCGCACGCAATCGGCGCGCGGACAGTACAGACGGATGATGTGGAGAACCCATGGCTCATCTGGGATCGAGGCGCGGCCGAGTACTCGCTCTGCCGGTTGGTCTCGCGCTCACGGCCTCGCTCGGCTTCCTGCCCTCCGGCGCCGCCTCCGCCGCGGAGCTGAGCGACGTCAAGGCCGCCGTTTCCACCGACGGCCCGCAGCTGTCGTACGTCGTCAACGTCGAGGGGGGCCGCTGGACGGCCGCTTCGGTGAAGAAGGCGATCGCCGCCGCCGGTGGCGAGGTGGTCGTCGCGTACGACCAGATAGGCGTCATCGTCGTCCACTCGAAGAACCCGGACTTCGGCCCGACGATCCGCAAGGCGCGCGGCGTGGTCTCGGCCGGCGCCACCCGCACGGCCCCGCTGAGGGCCGCGCAGGACGACGCCGTCGACGAGGGCGCCCAGGCCCTCACCCCGGCCGAGGTCAAGGCCGCCGCGGCCGCCGCCACGGACGAGCAGGACCCGCTGGAGCCGCTGCAGTGGGACCTGCCGGCCATCAAGGCGGACAAGGCGCACCAGAAGACGCTCGGCAGCAAGCGCGTCACCGTCGGCATCATCGACACCGGTGTGGACGACACCCACCCGGACCTGGCGCCGAACTTCAACGCCAAGGCGTCCGCCAACTGCGTGAGCGGCAAGCCCGACACGACCCCCGGTTCGTGGCGTCCCAACGCGGGCGAGTCGGACCACGGCACGCACGTCGCGGGCACGATCGGCGCCGCCAAGAACGGAGTCGGCGTCACCGGTGTCGCGCCGGGCGTCAAGCTGGCCGGCATCAAGGTGTCGACCCCCGACGGCTTCTTCTACACCGAGGCCGTGGTCTGCGGCTTCGTGTGGGCGGCCGAGAACGGCGTCGACATCACGAACAACAGCTACTACACCGACCCGTGGATGTTCGCCTGCAAGAACGACGAGGACCAGAAGGCCCTCATCGAGGCGGTCACCCGCGCGACCCGCTACGCGGAGCGCAAGGGCACGGTCAACGTGGCGGCGGCCGGCAACTCGAAGTTCGACCTCGCGGCCGACTCGATCGTCGACAACAGCAGCCCGAACGACACCACCCCCGGCGACCGGGTGATCAACCCGAAGGAGTGCTTCGACTACCCGGCCCAGCTGCCGGGCGTCGTGACGGTCTCCGCGACCGGCGCGAAGGGCCTGAAGGCCTCGTACTCCAACTACGGTCTCGGCGTCATCGACGTGGCGGCGCCCGGCGGCGACCGCACCGAGTACCAGACCCCGGACGCCCCGGCGGTCAACGGCCGCATCCTGTCGACCACGGTCAACGGCGGCTACAACTACAAGGCCGGCACCTCGATGGCCTCGCCGCACGTGGCGGGCGTCCTGGCGCTGCTGAAGTCGACCCACCCGTACGCCTCCCCGGCGGCCCTGAAGGCGCTGCTGTACGCGCAGGCCGACGAGCACGCGTGCACCAACCCCTACGACATCGAGGGCGACGGCACGATCGACGCGGTGTGCGAGGGCGGCAAGTACAAGAACGGCTTCTACGGCGCGGGCATCGTCGACGCGCTGGCGGCGGTCCGCCGCTAGCCGGATGTGACGCTTCGTGACGAGGCCCTGGTGCGGCGCCCCCGCACCAGGGCCTCTTCGCTGTCCGCGCCCCGGCGTCCGGGGGCGCCGGTGCCATCATGCGGGCATGGACACGACGATGGGCGCGGGCACGGAGCGGTTGTGGGCGGAGCTCGGCGGCGATCCCGCCCTGCTCGGCCGGGTGGTGTACGGCGGGCCCCCGGGGCTGCTGCCGGCCCGGCTGCCGGTGAGGGACCTGGCCCGCGCGACCGTCGCGGTCTGCGCGCTGGCCGCCGCCGAGCACGCCGGGGCCGCCGGGCCGGTCCGGGTGGACGACGGGGCGGTCGCCACCGCCTTCGTGAGCGAACGGCACCTGCGGGTGGACGGCCGGGCGCCGGTCTCCTTCGCGCCGCTGTCGCGCTTCTGGCGGGCCGCCGACGGCTGGGTGCGCACCCACGCCAACTACCCGCACCACAAGGCCGCGTTGCTCCGCGCGCTCGGCGCGGCCGACTCGGTGGAGGCGGTGGCGGCGGCGATCGGCGGGCGGCCGGCGCGGGAGGTCGAGTCGCTGGTGTACGGGGCCGGGGGCCTGGCCGTCGCGCTGCGCACGCCCGAGGAGTGGGCGGCGAGCGAGCAGGGGCGGGCGGTGGCGAGCCGGCCGCCGCTGACCCGGGAGCGGCTGGACGGGGCGGCGCCCCGGGCGCGCGCGGGGCGCCCGCCCCGGGTGCTGGACCTGACCCGGGTGATCGCGGGTCCGGTCGCCACCCGGACGCTCGCGCTGCTCGGCGCGGACGTGCTGCGGATCGACCCGCCGCGCAACCCGGAGCTGCCGGACCAGCACGCCGACACGGACGTCGGGAAGCGGACGGCGGCGCTGGACCTGGACCGGCCCTCGGACCGGCGCACCTTCGACGCACTGCTGGACGCGGCGGACGTGCTGGTGACCGGCTACCGGCCGGGCGCCCTGGAGCGCTTCGGCCTGGACCGGCCCGGCCTGGTGACGGCCCGCCTGTCGGCGTGGGGCGACTACGGGCCGTGGGCCGGGCGGCGCGGCTTCGACAGCCTGGTGCAGGTGGCGACGGGCATCGCGGCCGTGGAGGGTTCGGTGGCGGAGCCGGGGGCGCTGCCGGCGCAGGCGCTGGACCACGGCACGGGCTATCTGCTGGCGGCGGCGGTGCTGCGCTCGCTGACGGAGCAGCGGCGGGAGGGCGGCACCCGGCTGGTCCGGCTGGCGCTGGCGCAGACGGGCCACTGGCTGACCGGGACACTGCCGCGCCTCGCGCCCGAGGGCGGGGCGAAGGGGGCGGGCGCGACGGGCGCGCTGGACACGCCCGGCACGCCCGGCACCGCTTACGACCCCGGCCGGTACCTGACGGAGTCGGACGGCCCGCTCGGGCGGCTGCGGTACGCGCGGTCGCCGGTGGCGTCCGCGTACGAGGGCGGCCCGACGGGCTGGTCCGCCCCGCCGGGGGTGGCGGGCGCGGACGCGCCCGCCTGGGTCACGGCTTGACGAGGACCTTGAGCGCGGTGCGCTCGTCCATGGCGCGGTAGCCGTCGGGGACGCCGTCCAGGCCGACGGTCAGGTCGAAGACCGGGGAGGGGTCGACGGTGCCGTCGAGGACGTCGGGGAGCAGCTCGGGGATGTAGGCGCGGACGGGGGCGACGCCGCCGCGCAGGGCGATGTTGCGGTCGAACATGTCGGAGAGGTCGAGCCCGGTGGCGCTGCCGTGCGGGACGCCGACGTAGCCGACGGAGCCGCCGTCGCGGGTGATGGCGACGGCGGTGCGCATGGACTGCTCGGTGCCGACGGCCTCGATGACGGCGTGGGCGCCCTGGCCGCCGGTGAGCTCGCGGACGGCGGCCACGGCGGCGTCGCCGCGCTCGGCGACGACGTCGGTGGCGCCGAAGACGCGGGCGATGTCGGTGCGGGCGGTGTGGCGGCCGAGGGCGATGATCCGCTCGGCGCCCAGGCGGCGGGCGGCGAGGACGCCGCAGAGGCCGACGGCTCCGTCGCCGACGACGGCGACGGTGGAGCCCTTGGCGACGCCCGCGCCGAGGGCGGCGTGGTGGCCGGTGCCCAGGACGTCGGAGAGCGCGAGGAGGGCGGTGAGCAGGTGGTCGTCGGAGGCGGCGTCGGCGGGCAGCGCGACGAGGGTGCCGTCGGCGAAGGGCACGCGGACGGCCTCGCCCTGGCCGCCGTCGGAGCCGACGGTGCCCCAGAAGCCGCCGTTGGGGCAGGAGGTCTGGAGGCCCTCGGCGCAGTAGGCGCAGCTGCCGTCGGACCAGACGAAGGGGGCGACGACGAGGTCGCCCTTGCGGAAGCCGCGGACCTCGGCGCCGGCCTCCTCGACGATGCCGAGGAACTCGTGGCCGATGCGCTGGCCGGGCTGCCGGGCGGACTCGCCTCGGTAAGCCCACAGGTCGCTGCCGCAGATGCAGGCGCGGACCACGCGGACGACGACGTCCGTGGCGTCCTGGATCACGGGGTCGGGCACGTCCCGCACGCGCATGTCGAAGGGGGCGTGGATGGTGGTGGCGCGCATGACGGACGTTCCCTGCTGTGCTCGGAGCGGTGCCGCTCAGACTGTTGTACGACGTTCACCGTACATTGATCACGGCGGCTTTCGTACGACGGTCACCGTACGTCGCCCTGAGCGCCCCCTCGGTGAGCAGGCACTGGGCGGCGACGTAGGTGAGCATGACCCAGAAGTCGGCGGCGGGCGGCTGGGGCAGCCCGGCGACGCCGGTGGCGATGAGGGTGTCCGAGAGCAGGAAGAGCGCGCCCCCGGCCCCGGCGAGCGGGCCGAGCGAGCCGGCCCGCCAGGCCATGGCGGTGAGCAGCAGGGAGTACCCGGCGACGGGGATCCGCAGCCCGCCGGGGAGCCCGGACCAGAGCGCGGCGACGGTCGCGATCAGCACGAGGAGGTAGCCGGCGCCGAGCGGGAGCGGGGCGGGCCGGCGCCCGAAGAGCACGAGGTAGCAGACGTGCCCGGCGGCGAAGGCGGCCATGCCGAGGAGGAAGGCGGTGCCGTCGCCGAGGAGCAGCAGCACGTCGCCGGCCCACCCGAGGAGCAGCGCGCCGAGCAGCGCCCGGGGCGCGCCGCGCCCGGCCGCGTATCCGGCGAGCAGGGGCATGAGCAGCACCTTGGCGGCACGGTGCCCGTTCTCCGCCCCGAGCAGCAGGGAGCCGAGGTCGACGGCGACGGCGAGGAGCAGGGCGCCCAGGAGGAGGCGCAGCAGGAGGGCGCGGCTCACGCGGCACCGCCCCGGTCCGGGCGCGGCTGCCAGCCGGGCCCGCGGAACAGCCGCCCGGCCCGCTCCCGCCAGTCCCGGGCGGCGCGCAGGTCGCGGGCGATGGCGGCGTACTCGTGGGTGGCGACGCGCAGCGGGTTGTACGTGTCGATGTTCTTGGTGAGCCCGTAGACCGGCCGCTCGGTCTCCGCCGCGAAGGAGCCGAACACCCGGTCCCAGACGATGAGGACGCCGCCGAAGTTGCGGTCCAGGTAGCCGCCCTGGGAGGCGTGGTGGACCCGGTGGTGGGAGGGGGTGTTGAGGACGTGCTCGAAGGGGCGCGGCAGCCGTCCGATGCGCTCGGTGTGGATCCAGAACTGGTAGACGAGGCTCACCGAGGAGCAGAAGGCGACGGCCGCCGGGTGCACGCCGAGCACGATCATCGGCAGGTAGAACGGCCAGGAGGTCACCCCGGTCCAGGGCTGCCGCAGGGCGGTGCTGAGGTTGAACCGGCGGCTGCTGTGGTGCACCACGTGGCTGGCCCACAGGATCCGCACGACGTGGTGGCCGCGGTGCTGCCAGTAGTAGCAGAAGTCCTGCGCGAGCAGCATGAGCGGGAGCGTCCACCACACGACGGGCACACGCAGCGGGGTGAGCTCGTACACGGCGGCGTAGACGGCGACGACCGGTACCTTCCACAGCGCGTCGAACCCGAGGCTCCCGAGCCCCATCCCGACGCTGGTGGCCGCGTCCTTCCCCTCGTACCCGACGGCGTCCCGGTCGGGGCGCAGCCGGTGAACGGCCATCTCCACCACGGTGAGCAGGACGAACGCCGGTATGGACCAGAGGACGGCATCGGGGAGCTGCGGCATGGCGACGACGGTAGGGGCGGGGGGCGGGCGGGGCTAGACGTCGTTACTTACAAGTATGCGAGACGAGTTGTCAGCAAGCTTTGGCACCTTTCGACAAGCCCCCGCGCCGTAGGATCGCGGGGAGCGGCGAGCAAGGGGAGGAACTCCGTTGCAGGGTCTGGACGTTGCGCTGCTGCGCCTCGCGGGGACGGTGCTGGGGGCACTCGCCCGGTCCGCCGTGGCCCCGGGAAAGGGAGCGGGCCTCGTCCCCTCCCCGGTACGCCCGCTCCCCCGCCCGGCGAAACCCGACCGCCTGGCGAAGGTGCTGAGCGGACGGCTCACGGAGCGGTACGCGACCCTGCCCGAGCACGAACGGCTCGCGGCGGTCGACGGAGTGCGCGACGCCTTCGCCGCGGCGGGCCCGCTCGGCCCGGACCGGCTGTTCGCCGTCGCCCTCGACCCCCTGCGGCTGCGCGAGGAGCTGCGCTCCCCCGACCACGGGCTGTCGGGCCGGACCCTGGAGCTCCACGACGAGCTGCTCACGCTGTGCTGCGCCCACCTCGTGGAGCAGCTCACGGCCGAGCCGTCCTTCGCCACGCGGGCCGCGGTGGAGCAGGTCCGCACGGCCGACCGGACCCGCGACGCGGTCGAGTCCCTCGCCGCCGCCCGGCCGAGCCCCGTGGCCGAGGCCCTCACCTTCGAGGAGAAGTACGCCCGGTACGTGGCCCGGACCCACGGCCGGCTCGAACTGTTCGGCCTCACCCTCGGCCGCTCCGCGCGCGAGTGGCCGCTGGACACCGCGTACATCACCCTCGCGGTGAGCGGCGACCGCGAGACCGTCCACGGGCTCGCGCACTCCGGGCCCGCCACCGTGAGCACGGAGGTGGCGCTCACGACGACGGACCGGCTGCTGCTGCGCGGCCCGGCGGGCTCCGGCAAGAGCACGCTCGTCCAGTGGCTCGCCCTCAACGCCGCCCGGCGCACCTTCGACGGCGACCTCGCCGACTGGAACCGGTGCGTGCCCTTCGTCCTGCGGCTGCGCGCCTTCACCTCCTCGGACGCGCTGCCGGTGCCGGAGGACTTCCTCAAGGCCACGGGCGTTCCGCTGGCGCCTCCGGCGGGCTGGGTGGAAGACCTGCTCGCGGGAGGACGGGCCCTCGTCCTCGTGGACGGCGTGGACGAGGTGCCGGTTCGGCTCCGGCAGCGGACCGAGACCTGGCTCAAGAATCTCGTGACGGCCTTCCCCCAGGCCAGGTACGTGGTGACGACCCGCCCCTCGGCCGTCCCCGAGGCATGGCTCTCCCGGCAGGGCTTCGCCCCGCACACCCTGCTCCCGATGGACCGGAACGGCATCCGCGCCTTCCTCGCCCACTGGCACGACGCGGCACGACGGGAGGACCCCGAGGACGACACGCTCACCACGTACGAGGACTCCCTCCGGCAGGCCGTCGCCACCCGCCGGGACCTGGGCCGGCTCGCGACCAACCCGCTGATGTGCGCCCTGCTGTGCGCGCTCAACCGGGACCGGCGGATGCAGCTGCCCCGCGCCCGGAAGGAGCTGTACGACTCGGCGCTCGACATGCTGCTCGTACGGCGGGACACGGAGCGGGAGATCTGCGCGGTCGAGGGGGTCGACCTGACCCGGGAGGAGCAGACGGCGCTGCTCCAGCGGCTGGCGTACTGGCTCATCCGCAACGGGCAGGTCGAGGCCGACCGGGACGAGGCGGAGGAGATGGTCGCGGAGTGGCTGGCGGCGATGCCGCAGGTCCGGGGGACGAGCGAACAGGTCTTCGCCCATCTGCTGATCCGCAGCGGGCTGCTGCGCGAACCGGCACCCGGCTCGGTGGGCTTCGTGCACCGCACCTTCCAGGACTACCTCGGGGCCAAGGCGGCGGTGGAGGCGCGCGACTTCGGCGTCCTCGTCAGGAACGCCCACGACGACACCTGGGACGACGTGGTCCAGATGGCCATCGGCCACGCCCGCCTGGAGGAACGGGCCCGTCTGCTCAAGCAGTTGCTGCGCCGCGCGGAACGGGCCCCCCGGCTCCGCCACCGGCTGGTCCTGCTGGCGGCGGCGTGCCTGGAACACGCGCCGGAGCTGGAACCGGGCGTACGGGCGGAGGTGGAGCGCCGGGCCCGCGAGCTGATCCCGCCGCGCTCGGTCCTGGACGCCGAGGAACTGGCGAAGGCCGGCGAACTCGTCCTGGAACTGCTGCCGGGGCCGGAGGGCCTGGACGCCGACGCGGCGGCGGCGGTGGTGCGCACGGCGGCGCTGGTGACGGGGGACGCGGCGTTCGAGGTGGTGGCGCGGTTCCGGGGGGACGAGCGGACTCAGGTACTGCACCAGGTGAGCGACGCCTGGGGCGCGTTCGACACGGAGCGGTACGCCAGCGAGGTGCTGTCGGCGAACACCTGGGAGGGGCCCTACCTCGACGTGCAGTCCCGGGACCAGTTGGCGGCCCTCCGTCTCCTGCCGAAGAGCCGGAGCGTCCGTCTCGCCGGCCTGGACGTCGACCTGACGGCCTTGCACGTGCTCGACAACCCGCAGAAGGTCTTCGTCTACGAGAATCCGTCGCTGACGGACCTGTCCCCGCTGCTGCGCTTCCCGGAGCTGACAGGTGTCGGCCTCAGCCGCTGCCCCCTGTTGCACGACCTCTCGCCGCTCGCGCGCCCCGGCCTGACGTGGCTGTCCGTCAACGAGCTCCAGCCGGCGCTGTCGGTCGCGCCGCTCCGCGACATGCCGGACCTCTCCTCCTTCCACCTGGGGGTTCCCCTGCTGGTCGAGCGGCTGGACGAGTTGCCCATCCAGCCGAGTCTGGAACGTCTCTCCCTCGGCGCGCAGGCCCGCTACATCGACCTCGGCGGCATCGAGCGGTGGCCGCTGCTGTCCGACCTCAGCGTCCAAGGGCGCTCACAGACCGATCAGCTGCTCGCCCTGCGTACTCCTCCGAGGCTCACGAGCCTGCAGTTCTCGGAGATCGCCCTGCCCGACCTCACCGCGCTCGCCCGCCTGGAGGACCTGCGAAGGCTGTACCTGTTCCGCTGCGTGATCTCCGACCTCACCCCGCTGCGCGAGCTCCCCTCGCTCGGCCACCTCAACCTGTGGCGGTCCACCGGGCCCGGCGCCGGACCGCTCGATCTCACCCCGCTCGCCGGTCGGCAAGGGCTCCACATCAAGGTGGCGCTCGATGCCCGGCTCCTCGGCGAGGAGCTCTTCGAGCCGGGCCGGATCGAGCGCACCCTCTAGCTCGCGTCGTCACACTCCCGCCGCCCCCAGCAGCGACCCCGCCCCGTAGGTCACCGCCATCGCCAGGGCTCCGCCGCCCACGTTGCGCAGGATCGCGCGGCCCGGCGGGGCGGCGCCGAGGCGGGCGCTCCACCAGCCGGTGAGGGTGAGGGCGGCCAGGACGGAGAGGACGGTGATCCACAGGCGGGTCGACTCCGGGGGCAGGACGATCGCGAGGAGGGGGAGAAGGGCGCCGACCGTGAAGGCGAGGAAGCTGGCGCCCGCCGCGTGCCAGGGGTTGGTGAGGGCGTCGGGGTCGATGCCCAGTTCGACGCGGGCGTGGGCCTTCAGGGCGTCGCGGGCGGTGAGCTGTTCGGCGGCCTCGCGGGCGACGGACGGGGAGAGGCCGTGGCCCGTCAGGAGGCCGGTGAGCTCCGCGAGTTCGGCCTCCGGCCGCTCCTGGAGTTCGCGGCGTTCCTGGGCGAGGGCGGCCACTTCGGAGTCGCGCTGGGTGGAGACCGAGACGTACTCCCCCGCCGCCATCGACATCGAACCGGCGAGGAGGCCGGAGAGGCCCGCCGTGAGGAGGGCCGCCTGCGACCCGGTCGCGCCCGCCACGCCGACGACGAGGCCCGCGGTGGAGACGACTCCGTCGTTGGCTCCGAGCACGGCGGCCCGGAGCCAGTTGAGACGGGAGCCGAGGGCACCGCCGTGGGCCTCGTCGTGTGCGGGGGTTTCGGTCACCTCAGGAGGGTCGCACCCGGTGGCTCACCAGACGCGGACCGACCCGCCCAGCGCGAACGCGGGGCTGGTGGCGCCCGCCGGGACCTCCTTCAGGGGCTCGGCGATCTCCTCGACGGTCGGACCGTGGACGGCTGCCAGCGCGTCGAGCAGGCGCAGGTCGAAGCCGTAGACGCGGGCCGCGTTGCCGCCGACCATGGCCGCGACCTCCTCCCTCGGCAGTCCCGCGTACGCGATGCGCAGCCCTTCGCGGGAGTACGGGGTGGTGCCCTCGTCGTGCGGGTAGTCGCTGCCCCACATGATCTTGTCGAGGCCGATCCGTTCGCGCAGCGGCACCTCGTGCGGGCGCATGAAGCTGGCGCCGACGAAGCAGTTGTCCCGCCAGACCGCGCTCGGGCCCTTGCCCATGGACTCCGCGAGGCCCGCACCGAACTTCGATTCGGCCGTGGACGCCTTCGTCGAGGCCGCGACCAGGCGGTCGTGGTAGTAGTCCAGCATCCGCAGCACACCGGGGATCCAGCCCGAGCCCTGCTCGGTGAGGACCAGCTTCAGGTCCGGGTGGCGGCGGAAGGCGCCGCCGAAGATCAGGTGCCACAGGGCCCGGTGCGAGAACCACGTGGTCTCCACCATGAAGACGGCGCGGGCGGCCGGTTCGTCGCCCAGCGGCGGGGAGGCGGAGCCGCCGTGGTGGTTGACCGGCACGTCCAGCTCCGCGCAGACCGCCCAGATCGGGTCGTACGCCGCCGCGTACAGCTCGGGCACGGGCGAGCCGGGCGGGACGCCGGGCAGCAGGATGCCGCCGGTCAGGCCCGCCTCGCGGGTGCGGCGGATCTCGGCGACCGCCGCGTCCACGTCGTTGAGCAGGATCTGCGCCACGCCCGCCCGCCGCCCCGGCGCGTCCGCGCAGAAGTCGGCGAGCCAGCGGTTGTGCGCCTGGAGCCCGGCCCAGCGCCGCTCGTACTCGTCGCGGGTGGGCGGCTGCGCCATCAGCGACGCCTTCGGGAAGAAGGGCGGGATGGTGTTGGGGAAGACGACCTCGGCGACGATGCCGTCCGCCTCCAGCTCGCGCAGCCGGCGCTGCGAGTTCCAGTTGCGGTCGGCGGTGTCGGCGAGCAGGTCCTCGTACGGGTTGACGTAGGTCGCCGCCCATGCGTCGAAGTCCTCGTGATGCTTCTTCTCCAGGTACGGCTTGTAGTCGAGGAGGTCGCCGCCGGCGTGGCAGTCGGCGGAGATCACCGTGTAGCGGTCGGTCACGGCGCGCCCCCCGTCGTCCCCAGGACCGGGAAGTCGTGCTCGGTCAGCCAGTGCCGGCCGACCTCGCGCGAGCGGGCCCAGGACGCCTCCACGGCCGCCTGGTCGGCGGACTGGCCGAGGTCGGCGGGGGTGGGGCCGATACGCCGGGCGATCGGCGCCAGTTTCGCCACGTCGAAGCCGAAGACCTCCGCCGCCGCCAGGCCCAGCATCCGGCGGGTCTCCCCGACCGGGATGTCGTGGAAGGTGTTCCGCAGCCAGGTGCGGGTGTTCGGCCAGGTGCCCTCCGGGTGCGGGAAGTCGGAGCCCCAGAGGATGTTGTCGACGCCGATCTCGTACCGCTGGGCGAGTTCGCGCCGCTTGGTGTTGGTGGCGCAGACGAACATCTGGCGGTCCAGGTACTCGCTCGGCGGACGCTTCATCTCCGCGAACGGCGAGAGCTTCTTGCCGCCGTGCGCGCCGAGGTAGAGGCGGTCCATGAACCACAGCAGGTTCGGCAGCCACCAGCAGCCGGACTCGGCGACGCCGAAGCGCAGCCCCGGGTGCCGCTCGAACGCCCCGGACCAGAGCAGGAACCACAGCGGGCGGGCCGGCCAGAACGTCACCTCGGAGACGTAGATGCCGAGGTGGTCGCCGTACTCCTCGCGCGGCGCCGCGCCCGAGTGGGTCACCACCGGCATCCCGGTCTCCGCCGCGGCGGCCCACACCGGGTCGTAACGCCGGTCGTGGTAGGGCGCCTTGTCCACCCACATGGAGGGGATCATCAGCGCGCCGAGCCCGGACTCCTTGGCCCGGTGGATCTCGGCGACGACCTCGGCCGGGTCGGCGGTGACGGGCAGCAGGGCGACCCCGCAGTGGCGTTCCGGGTTGCGGGAGACGAAGTCGGCGAGCCAGCGGTTGTGCGCCTTGGCGCCCGCCATGCCGAGCTCGGGGTCCTGGTCGCCGGAGAGCCCGAGGCCGACCCCGAAGGGCGCGGCGGTCTGGCTGTCGACGGCGTCCGCGTCGGGGAAGACGACCTCGGCGGCCACCCCGTCGCCGTCGAGCTCCTTGAGCCGCTGGGCGGTGTCCCAGCCGCCCCGCAGCCCCTCCTCGTTCTCGCGGAACCACTTGTCGGCGAAGGCCTCGTTGCGCACCCCGAGCCGGGTCATGGCCTCGCGGCGGGCCTCGCGCCCGGCCAGGAACTCGTCGAAGGCGCGGTGGAAGCGGGATTCGAGATAGGGCCGGTACTCCTCGGTGGGGAGCCCGGCGTGGCAGTCGGACGAGATGATCAGATACGGGTCCTCATGACTCATGGCCAGGCCCTCTCAGTCGAGGATGAAGCTCTCCAGGTACGACGGGTTGGCGCGGTCGAGCATCGACTGCGAGCGCGCCCTGATCTGCCGGTCGCTGTGCTCGCTGGCCGGCAGCATCCAGAAGCGGTCGGCCCGGATGCCGTCGACGACGTGCTCGGCGACCTCCTCGACCGGGGTGAAGGCGATCTCGTGCCCGGCCTCCTTCATGGCCGACTCCCACTGGTCGAGGCTGCGGTACGGGGTCCTGCGCGGGCGCTCCTTGGCGTACCGCTCGGGCCGGTTGCGGTGCGACTCCCACAGGCCGGTCCGGAGCATGTGCGGGCCGGGGAAGAGGACGGAGGCGCCGACGGCGGCGCCCTCCGCCTTGAGGTGGGCGTAGAGCGACTCGGTCATGGTGACGACGGCGGACTTCGTCACGGCGTAGACGGAGGCGGTGGGCAGCGGGGCGATGCCGCCGTCGCCGGAGGAGGTGTTGACGACGTGGCCGGGCGCGCCGCCCGCGATCATCCGGGGGACGAAGGCCTGGACGCCGTGGAAGACGCCCCACACGTTGACCGCGAAGGCCCATTTCCAGTCGTTGGGTTCGTGCTCCCACATGCGGCCCTCGGCGCCGGAGCCGACACCCGCGTTGTTGCAGAGCACGTGGACGGCGCCGAAGGTGTCGAACGCGGCGTCGGCGAAGGCCCGTACGGAGTCGGGGTCGCTGACGTCGACGGTACGGGCGAGGATCTGGGCCCCGTCGGCCATCAGCTCCTCGGCGGCCTTGGCCAGCGGGGCCTCCTCGACGTCGCCGAGGACGACGGCGAGGCCCTCGGCGGCGAAGCGGCGGGCCATGGCGAGCCCGATGCCGCTGGCGGCGCCGGTGACGACGGCGACCTGTCCCTGTCGCAGCTCCATCAGGCCCGCCCTCCCCCGGAGCTCCCGGCGCCCTCGGCGCCCTCGGGCGGCGCGTCGAGGATCTGCCGGGGGTCGTCGTACCGCTGGTGGACGTAGGGCAGCAGGGCCTGGGCGCTGACCCGTTCGACGACCCGGCCCTTCTGGTCGGTGGTCTTCTCGCCGATGGTGATCTCGACGAGCCGGCGCACCGGGAGGTCGGCGACCGGGTCGTACATCGACTCGCGCAGCACGATGTCGCCGGTGACCCGCTCCAGGCGCCGGACCTTCTCGTTGCGGACGCAGTGGACGAGGACCGGGTCGGTGTCGAAGCCGGTGCCCGCGCCGTCCACGGAGGGCAGGAACTTGAAGTAGAAGTCGGTCTTCTCGGCCGGCTCGGGCAGCGGCAGGGCGCCGGAGACGGCGCCGCGCACCTCGACGAAGGCGATGCCGTGCCGGGCGAGCGAGGCACGGACGGTGAGGCCGTCGCGGTCGACGAGGACCTCGCCGAGCTTCTTCGGCTCGCCGAAGACCTCGCGCCCGCCGGTCAGGGCGCGCTCGTGGGTCATCGGCATGACCAGCGGATACCAGCCCTCGACGTCGCCGTGGGCGGCCGCGACGGCGACGGAGCCGGCGCCGAGCGGATAGCCGGGCAGGTCGACCTTGCTGATGTTGACGCGCACCAGCGGGCGCGCGGTGGGCTTGAGCGGGGGCGGCAGGACGGCCGCCACGACGTCGGGGTCGGTCTCCCAGACGGCGACCACTCCGGTGGACCAGATGTCGGGGAGCCCCGCGCTCTTCTCGCGGGTCGCGGCGATCTCCGCCTCGGTGCGCGCCCCGTACCGTACTCGTGCCATGACGTACCGCCTTTCGGGAACGTATCGGCCTGTAACACAGTTACACCGACGGCCCGGAAGGGTAAAGAGCCGTGCACGCACTGGAGTTGGGGGACCCGATGGCACGCAGCGCACTCAGCCGCGAACAGGTGCTGGACACCGCCGCGACCCTGGTGAAGGAACACGGCCCCGCCGCGCTCACCATGCGCCGGCTCGCCGCCGAACTCGGCACCGCCGTGACCTCGATCTACTGGCACGTCGGCAACCGCGAGTCGCTCCTCGACGCGCTCGTCGAGCGCACCGTCGCCGACCTCGGCACCCTGCGCCCGCGCGGCGCGGACCCGGCCGCGCGGATCGTCTCGGTCGCGCTGCTGCTGCGCCGCGCCCTGCGGGACCGGCCGCACCTGGTGGCGATGGTCCACGAACGCGGCCTGACGGAACGCATGTTCCTGCCCGCCCAGCGCGCCCTGATCCACGAGGCCCACGCGGCGGGCCTGCGCGGCGCCCGGGCGGCGGAGCTGGTGCGGGCGGTCCAGTTCCAGGTCGTCGGGCACGTCCTGGTGGAACGCAACCGCGAACGCTCCCCGGCCCAGTCGCCGGGGGAGACGGAGCTGTGGGCGGCGGGCACGGGCACCGCGATCGCGGAGTCGGACCCCGGGCTCGCGCGGGCGCTCACGGCACCGGTCGACGCGGAAGCCCTGTTCAGGAGCATGGTGCGGGCCCTGGTGGCGGGGCTGCTGGGCCGGCCGGAGGCCCCGGACGGGGCCGCGCCGGAGGGCTCGCCGGCGCGCCCCGGGCCGTCAACCGGATGACCGGTTCCGGCCGCCGAGGGGACACCGGGGCCCGCGCTGTCGGTGGCGGGCCGTATTCTCAGTGACCATGCTCGACGACCGTACGACAGCAGCGACGTGGCCGGCCGCCTACCCACAGGGGTACGCGGTCGTCGACGTGGAGACCACCGGACTCGCCCGCGACGACCGGATAGTGTCGGCTGCCGTCTACCGGCTGGACGTCCAGGGCAACGTCGAGGACCACTGGTACACGCTCGTCAATCCCGAGCGGGACCCCGGTCCTGTGTGGATCCACGGGCTGACCAGTGACGTGCTCGCGGGGGCGCCGCTGTTCCCGGAGATCGCCGAGGAGTTCTCGGCGCGGCTCGACGGACGGGTGCTCGTCGCGCACAACGCGATGTTCGACTGGCAGATGATCGCCCGCGAGTACGCGCGCGCCGACCGCACCGCGCCGGTGCGGCAGCGGCTGTGCACCATCGCGCTCTCCAAGGAGCTGGCCCTGCCGCTGCCCAACCACAAGCTGGAGTCGCTCGCCGCGCACTTCGGCGTGGTGCAGCAGCGGGCGCACAACGCGCTGGACGACGCGCGGGTGCTCGCCGAGGCCTTCCGGCCGAGCCTGCACGCCGCCGCCGAGCGGAACGTGCGCCTTCCGCTCCTGGAGTGCCGCCCGCTGACCGAGTGGGCCTCCGCCCCGGCGCAGCCGCGGATCGGCTATCAGGCCTCCTACCGGCAGGCGGGCTGGCGGCCCTCCCGGAAGCGCCCGGCGTGCCCGTATCCGAACCCGGGCCGCTACGAGACGGACAAGCCGCTCAAGCAGGGGATGCGGGTGGCGTTCTCCGGCGACACCTCCGTCGACCGCGAGCTCCTGGAGGACCGCACGGTCGAGGCCGGGCTGCACGTGGCGACCAGTGTGTCCCGCGTCACCAGCCTGCTGGTGACGAACGACCCGGACTCGGCGACCTCCAAGACCGTGAAGGCGAAGGCCTTCGGCACGCCGGTCGTCGACGAGGCCGCGTACACCCAGCTGCTGCGGGACGTGACCCCGGCAGACGGGTGACGGGCCGCGGCGGGCCGGGCGTGCCGCCGGGCCGCCGCCCGCCCCCGGCCGCACCCTGTGGCGCATGGCACGTTGCGAGGTCTGCGGAAACGATTACGGGATGTCCTTCGAGGTGCACGCGCAGGGCGCGGTGCACGTCTTCGACTGCTTCTCCTGCGCCATCCACCGCATGGCGCCCATCTGTGAGCACTGCCGGGTCCAGATCATCGGCCAGGGGGTCGAGGTCCAGGGCAACTGGTACTGCGGGGCGCACTGCGCCCGCGCGGAGGGGAGGGCGGGGATCGTCGACAAGGTGTGACGCGGCCTCCGCGAGGTCACCCGGCCCCGCCGCGAGGGGGGCCGGCACGACGCTGTACGGTCGAAGACGTGTACCGCTTCCTGTTGTCCCGGCAGTGGGTGATCCTCACCCTCGTCGCCCTCGTCCTCATCCCCACGATGATCGAGCTGGGCTTCTGGCAGTTCCACCGGCACGAACGCCGGGTCGCCCAGAACGCGCTGATCGAGGACAACCTGAGGGCCCGGGCCGTCCCCGTCGAGGAGCTGGCCTCGCCGGGGCACACCGTCCCGCGCGCCGACTACTGGCGCCAGGTGACCGCCACCGGCACCTTCGACACCGCCCACGAGGTCGTCGTGCGCCGGCGCACCTCGGCCGACGACCGGGTCGGCGTGCACGTGCTGACCCCGCTCGTCCTCCAGGACGGCAAGGTGGTCCTGGTCAACCGGGGCTGGGTGCCCAGCGCCGACGACCAGCGCTCCTTCCCCGAGGTGCCGCCCGCCCCGCGCGGCGAGGTCACCGTCACCGGGCGGCTCAAGGCCGACGAGACGACCGGCGCCAGCGGCATCAAGGACCTCAAGGGGCTGCCCGACCGGCAGGTCATGCTGATCAGCAGCGAGCAGCAGGCCGCCCTCCTCGGGAAGACCGTGCTCGGCGGCTATGTCGAGCAGACCGCGCCCGAGCCCGCCGGGGACTCCCCCGAGCTGATCCCCGAGCCCGACCACGACTCGATCGGCGCGCACATGGCGTACGCCGTCCAGTGGTGGCTCTTCACCGCGGGTGTGCCGGTCGGCTGGGTGATCCTGGTGCGCCGCGAGGTGCGCGACCGCAGGGCCGCCTCGGCGCGGGCCGAGGCGACGGACGGGGCTCCCGAGCCCGCCGGGGCACCCGCCTGAGCTGATTGACCGTCGCCGCTTCCGGGAACAGCCCAGAGCGTGACGCAAGGTATCGACGCCTACGCCCTCATCGGCGACCTCCAGACCGCCGCGCTCGTCGGCCGGGACGGCTCGGTCGACTGGCTGTGCCTGCCCCGCTTCGACTCGGCCGCCTGTTTCGCCGCGCTCCTCGGCGACGAGGACAACGGCCACTGGCGGATCGCGCCCAAGGGCGCCGGCACCTGCACCGGCCGCCGCTACGCGGAGGACAGCCTGGTTCTGGAGACCCGCTGGGAGACCCGTACCGGCACCGTCGAGGTCGTCGACTTCATGCCGCAGCGGGACAGGGCCCCCGATCTCGTCCGGATCGTGCGGGGGGTCAGCGGCAGCGTCGAGATGAGCGGCGTGCTGCGGCTGCGCTTCGACTACGGCTCGATCGTGCCGTGGATGCGCCGCTCCGAGGGGCACCGGGTCGCCGTCGCCGGGCCCGACGCGGTCTGGCTGCGCAGCGAGCCGCCGGTGAAGACCTGGGGGCAGCAGTTCTCGACCTGCTCCTCCTTCACCGTGCGCGCGGGCGAGGAGGTCGCGTTCGTCCTCACCTGGCACCCCTCGCACGAGCGCCGCCCCCCGCTGGTGGACCCGTTCACGGCGCTGGAGCAGACCCTCGCCGACTGGCGTGCGTGGACGGCCCGCTGCACGTACCAGGGCCCCTACCGGGACACGGTGGTGCGCTCGCTGATCACCCTGAAGGCCCTCACCTACGCCCCCACCGGCGGGATCGTCGCCGCCCCGACCACCTCGCTGCCCGAGGAGCTGGGCGGCGTGCGCAACTGGGACTACCGGGCCTGCTGGCTGCGCGACTCCTCCCTCACCCTCGGCGCGCTGCTCTCCGCCGGGTACGTGGAGGAGGCGGCGGCCTGGCGGGACTGGCTGCTGCGCGCGGTGGCCGGCGACCCGGCCGACCTCCAGATCATGTACGGGCCGGGCGGCGAGCGGCGGCTGCCCGAGACGACGCTGCCCTGGCTGCGCGGCTACGCCGAGTCGGCGCCGGTGCGGGTGGGGAACGCGGCCGTGGAGCAGTTCCAGCTCGACGTGTACGGCGAGGTGATGGACTCGCTCAGCCGCGCCCGGGAGGCCGGGATCCCCGCCGAGCGGCACGCCTGGAACCTCCAGCTGAGCCTGCTCGGCTTCCTGGAGTCGCACTGGCGCGAGCCCGACGAGGGACTGTGGGAGGTGCGCGGCCCGCGCCGCCACTTCGTCCACTCCAAGGTGATGGCCTGGGTGGCGGCCGACCGGGCGGTGCGCACGCTGGAGGCCGAGCCGGCGCTGCCGGGCGACGTGGCGCGCTGGCGGGCGCTGCGGGACGAGATCCACGCGGACGTGTGCGCGAAGGGCTACGACCCGGTGCGCAACACCTTCACCCAGGCGTACGGCTCGCGCGAGCTGGACGCGGCGACGCTGCTGATCCCTCAGGTCGGCTTCCTGCCGCCGGACGATCCCCGGGTGGTCGGGACGGTGGACGCGGTGCGGGCGGAGCTGACGCAGGGCGGTTTCGTGCGCCGCTATTCGGCCGGGGGCGACTCGGTGGACGGGCTGCCGGGCGACGAGGGCACCTTCCTGGTCTGCTCGTTCTGGCTGGCGGACGCGCTGCGGCTGACCGGGCGGACGGAGGAGGCGCGGGCGCTGTTCGAGCGGCTGGTCGGGCTGTGCAGCGACGTGGGGCTGCTGGCGGAGGAGTACGACCCGGCGGCCGGGCGGCAGCTCGGGAACTTCCCGCAGGCCTTCAGCCACATCGGTCTGGTGGGCACGGCGCTGGCGCTGGCCGAGGCCGAGCCGGAGGCGGCAGGATAGGCCCATGGATCTTGGACTGAGGGACCGGGTGTACGTGGTGACCGGCGCGACGCGGGGGCTCGGCCGGGCCTCCGCCGAGGCGCTGCTCGCGGAGGGCGCGAAGGTGCTGGTCACCGGGCGCGAGGAGGGCGCGGTCGACGCGGCGGTGAAGGAGCTCGGCGCGGGCGCGGCGGGCCTCGCCGCCGACAACGCGGACCCGGGGACGCCGGAGCGGCTGATCGCGGAGGCACGGGCGCGGTTCGGCGGCCTGGACGGCGTGCTGATCAGCGTCGGCGGTCCGGCGCCGGGCTTCGCCGCGGAGAACACGGACGAGCAGTGGGCGGCGGCCTTCGACACGGTGTTCCTGGGCGCGGTGCGGCTGGCCCGCGCGGCGGCGGAGGCGCTGCCGGAGGGCGGGGTGATCGGCTTCGTGCTGTCGGCGTCGGTGCACGAGCCGATCGCGGGGCTGACCATCTCCAACGGGCTGCGCCCGGGGCTCGCCGGTTTCGCGAAGTCCCTCGCCAACGACCTGGGTCCGCGCGGCATCCGGGTGGTCGGCCTGCTGCCGAACCGGATCGACACCGACCGGGTGCGCTCGCTGGACGCGCTGTCCGGGGACGCCGACGCGGCCCGCGCGGCGAACGAGGCGGGGATCCCGCTGCGCCGCTACGGCACGCCGGAGGAGTTCGGGCGGACGGCGGCGTTCCTGCTCTCGCCCGCGGCCTCGTATCTGACGGGCGTGATGCTGCCGGTGGACGGCGGGGCGCGCGGCGGTTTCTGAGCCCCGGTCAGTTGACCCGGCGGGCGCGGTGCTTGACGGCGCGCAGCCGGGCCTCGGTCGGCAGCGCGGGCAGGCCGGCCGAGGTGCGGGCGTTGCCCAGGGCCTCGGCGGCGAGCGCGGTGAGCGCGTCGGCGGGGGCGGCGTAGGGCTCCAGGAGGAGCGCGACGCGGGTACGGGGGGCGGTGCGGCGGCCGGTGAGCGCGACCTTGGCCCGGGCGACGCCCTCCTGGGCCGTCGCGTCGGCTTCCAGGACCGCCTCCAGGGCCCGGCCGCGCAGCACGGCCTCCTCGCCGTCGCCGCTGTCGACGAGGACCTCGGCGAGGCGGGCGCGGCGGAACTGGGCGATCAGCCACCACAGGGCGAGCAGCACGATCACCCCGAGGGCGGCGATGACCACCGGCCACCACCAGCCGTCGGCGCGCCAGTGCTGCCGCTGGGCGCGGGTGAGCAGGACGTCGTCCGGGCCCGACCAGAGCCACCAGGACGGGACGGACAGGCCGAGGCCGGCCGCGAGCACGGCGCCGCCGCCCGCCAGGAGCAGCAGTCCGGCGAGGGCGAGCACGGTCCGGTTGACGCGGCGGAGCACGGGTACGACGGTCACGCCGTCACCCCTTCCTGGGCGGCCGGGCCACCCGTACCGTCAGGGCCGGCGGGCGGGCCAGCCCGAGCTCGTCGATGCCGGTGGTGAGGACCTTCTCCAGGTCGGAGCGGACCTCGTCCAGTTCGCGGAAGTGCGAGACCGCGCGTACGGCGGCCTTGGCACGGCCCATCCTGACCCGTACGGACTGCACGCCGGACACCTCCATGGCCCGGTCGCGCAGGGCGAGCGCGGCGGCCTCGCGGTCGAGTCCGGCGCGCACGTCGGGGTGTTCGCGGCGCATCGGCAGGACGGCGCGCAGGCCCGGGGTGAGGGCGAGCAGCAGCAGCCAGAGGCCGAGGGCGGCGGCGATCCCGGCCCCGGCCAGGACGGCGGTGTCGTCGAGGGGACGGGTGGCGAGGCCGTCGGCGAGGGAGCGGCGCCAGGCCATCGCGGTGTGCCCGGCGCGGACGGCGGCGACGTCGTAGAGGAGCAGTCCGGCGGCGCCGAGCAGCACGACGGCGACGAGGGCGGCGGGGATCCGGCGGACCGACCAGAACCGCCGCGCGGCGCCCCGGCCGGCCGGGTCCGCGCCGCCGGGTCCGGGGCCGCCGCCGTCGCCCGTGCGCCCGGCGTCCGTACGCCCCTGGTCCGGGCCCGTGAGGACGGGCACGGCGCCGGGGGCGGGGTGCGCGGGGTCCGGTCCGGGGCCCGGCTCCGGGCCGGCCGCGGGGGTCACCGGAGCCGCTCGCGGGTCTGGGCGGTGTGCGCGGAGTGCAGCTTCTCCACGTGGACGGCGACCTCGTGGACCTCCAGGCCCGCCAGCTCCTCGACCCGGTGCCGGACCCGGCCCCGGACGGCCCCGCACTGGCGGCCGAGGTCGGAGGGGTAGCCGAGTTCGAGGCTGACCGAGACCCGGGCGCTGTCGCGGTGGACGACCACCGAGGCGTGCGGCCGGGTCGCCCCCTGGGGGACGTGTTCCAGGGCCTCGCGCGCCGCCTGTGCGGCGATCTTCGCGACGACGCGGTCGGCGATCGTGGTCGCGCCCCGCCGCGCCGCCCCCACCCGGTCCCGGGCCGGTTCCACTGCCACCACCCCCGGTCACCTCCGCCGGTCGTCGCGCTCGCGGCCCCGGAACAGGTCGCCGAACTCCAGGTCCCCGTCGAGGAAGCGCCCGGCCACGAAGCCGATCGCCCCCAGCGCGGCGACCAGGAGGAATGCTCCGAAGCCGCCGAAGTACCCGGCGAAGCCGAGCGCCATGCCGGCCACCAGGCCGACCCCAGCCATGCTCATGCTGAGCCCTTTCGTCGTCCGTGCCGTCGGCTACTGGAGCCGCGACTCCGGCTCCTCGTCCTCGTCGTCCGGCAGCTTGACGTCGCTGACGGCGATGTTGACCTCGACGACCTCCAGGCCGGTCATGCGCTCCACGGCGGCGATCACGTTCTCCCGGACGGCGCCGGCGACCTCGGCGATGGAGACGCCGTAGTCGACGACGATCTCCAGGTCGAGGGCGGTCTGCACCTCGCCGACCTCGGCCTTCACCCCTCGGGTCACGCCGGACTTGCCGCCGCCCCCGCCGGGGACGCGGTCGCGGACCGCGCCGAGGGTGCGGGAGAGTCCGCTGCCCATGGCGTGGACGCCGACGACATCGCGCGCCGCCATTCCGGCGATCTTCTCGACGACCCCGTCGGCGATCGTGGTCCGCCCCCGGGAGGCGGGGTCGCCGCCGCCCCGCTTGGTCACCGAGGTCTGCTGTTCGGAATGCGTGCTGTCGGCCATCACCGTCCGCCCTTCCGTCGAGGCCCGTCACCGGCGTGAGAGCCATGAGGCTTTTGCCTTATTTGCCCACACTAAGGGTGCTTGCCCGGTATCGCGCCGGGGATGCGGCAGGCTGGGGCGATGACGACCCCGATGACGACATGGCGTACAGGACATGCGACGGACCGGCTGCTGCCGCTCGGCGGGCCGGAGGACGGGGCATGGATCGCGGAGCGCGCGGTGCGGGAGGCGCTCGCCTCGGCGGCGGGCGCGGTACGCGGCGCGGTGCCCGGACCGCCGAGGTTCCGGCTCGTCGAGGCGGCCGCCGGGACGCCGTTCCCGGTGCCGCCGGGCGGGCTGCCGCCCGGCGGGCTGGGGATCGCGCTGGGTTTCGCGGCGGTGCTCGGGCGCCCGCTGCCGCAGCTGGCCGCCCGGCTGCGGACGGCGCTGCTGCGGGTGGCCGAGGAGGACTTCGGCCTGGTGGTGGCGCGGGTGGACCTGCGGGTGACGGAGCTGCTGGACGCCCCGCCGGATCCGGTGGCCCCCGTTCCGCCGGCCGGGGGAACCTCGCCGCCGGCGCCCGAGGACCCGGCGGCCCTCGCCGCCCTCGCGGTGCCCGGCGTGGCGGCGCTGACCGACGCGTACGGCGGCCCGGTCCGGCACGCGGACGGCGGGGGGCTGTGCCTGGAGTTCGCGGTGACCTCGGGCCGGCGGGCGCTGGACGTGGCCCGCGCGGTCCGGACGGCGGTGACCGCCGCCGCCCCGGGGGCGACGGCGGTCACGGTGGTGGTGTCGGAGCTGCGCTGAGCCGGCCCGGGGCGGCCCCGGGCGTTCAGTCGCCGAGGCCCGCGAGGTCGCGCAGCCGGCGGGCCTGCGCGGCGCGCTCGGCGGTGCGCTGCTCCTCGTACGAGCGGCCCGAGGCGCCCTGGAGCAGCGCCTTGGTCTCGATGAGGGCGGAGCGCGGCGCGGCGAGCAGGGCGGCGCTGAGGTCCCGTACCGCGGCGTCGAGCTCGGCGGCGGGCACGGCGATGTTGGCCAGGCCGGTGCGCTCGGCCTCCTCGGCGTGGACGAACCGGCCGGTGGCGCAGATCTCCAGCGCGCGGGCGTAGCCCACGAGGGAGACGAGGGGGTGCGTGCCGGTGAGGTCCGGGACCAGGCCCAGGCTGGTCTCGCGCATGGCGAACCGCACGTCGTCGGCGACGACCCGCAGGTCGCAGGCGAGCGCGAGCTGGAAGCCCGCACCGATGGCGTGGCCCTGGACGGCCGCGATCGACACGAGGTCGCTGCGGCGCCACCAGGTGAACGCCTCCTGGTACTCGGCGATGAGCGCGTCGAGGTCCGCGTCGGACCCGCGCGCCATCTCCAGGAAGGACGGCTCTCCGTCGAAGCCCTCGGGCGTGAACGCCTGCCGGTCGAGCCCCGCGGAGAAGGACTTGCCCTCGCCGCGCAGCACCACGACCCGCACGCTGCCCGGGAGTGACCGGCCGGCCTCCGTCAACGCCCGCCACAGAGCGGGAGACTGGGCGTTGCGCTTCGCCGGGTTGGTCAGGGTCACCGTGGCAACGGCGTCCTCGACGGTGAGCCGTACACCGTCCTTGTCGAAAACGAGCTCAGAGTCGTCGAGCGTAGTCATGGGGGCGCCTCCGGTTCCGGTGCAGCACGTCAGCCGATGCTAAGTGACTGCACAGTAACCACCCGGCCGGTCACACGTCCGACCGGGTGGTCACCGGAGACCCGGTGGACCGGTGGGGCCGCCCCGATGTCAGGCCGAGGCCGCCTTCTTGCCCCGTGTCGCTCCGCCGCGTCCCCGCAGCGTGACTCCGGACTCGCTGAGCATCCGGTGGACGAATCCGTAGGAGCGGCCGGTTTCCTCGGCCAGCGCCCGGATGCTCGCACCGGAGTCGTACTTCTTCTTCAGGTCTGCCGCGAGCTTGTCGCGCGCGGCGCCGGTCACCCGGCTGCCCTTCTTCAGAGTCTCGGCCACCCGTGCCTCCTCATGGGAAGTGCGCTCTGGACTTCTCATGATCACCCCTCCCGGACTTCCTGGCCACCCATTCGACAAGGTCCGTGCCATCCGCTTGGCGCGGACGGCGGCGGACGAACGGAGCGGAAGGGGCTCATCCGCTGCGTCCCGGGACGCCCACCGGCCCCTCTCGCCCGGGAAGTACCAGGTCAGCGCGGCGCCGGGAACACCAGCCCGGTGCGAGCCCAGGCGGAAGGATTCCGCAGGGCCCGCGCCGGGGGGTACGAGACGCACTCACTCAGATGAAGGATCACCCATGAGCCGAATGATCCAGCCCGGCATGATCACTCCACGGCCGGGGGCGGGGCGACGGGCCCCGCGGGGGGGGACGCCGGGCCGGTCAGGCGAGGGCGACCAGGTCCGCGTAGTCCGGGCCCCACAGGTCCTCGACGCCGTCCGGGAGCAGGATGATCCGCTCCGGGTCCAGCGCCTCGACCGCGCCCTCGTCGTGGGTGACCAGCACGACCGCGCCCTTGTACGTGCGCAGCGCGCCGAGGATCTCCTCGCGGCTGGCCGGGTCGAGGTTGTTGGTGGGCTCGTCGAGGAGCAGCACGTTGGCCGAGGAGACGACCAGCGTCGCCAGCGCGAGCCGGGTCTTCTCGCCGCCGGAGAGCACTCCGGCCGGCTTGTCGACGTCGTCGCCGGAGAACAGGAAGGAGCCGAGCACCTTGCGCACCTCGACCAGGTCGAGGTCGGGCGAGGCGGAGCGCATGTTCTCCAGGACCGTGCGCTCGGGGTCCAGGGTCTCGTGCTCCTGCGCGTAGTAGCCGAGCTTGAGGCCGTGGCCCGGGGTGACCTCGCCGGTGTCGGGCTGCTCGACCCCGCCGAGGAGGCGGAGCAGGGTCGTCTTGCCGGCGCCGTTGAGGCCGAGGATGACGACGCGGGAGCCCTTGTCGATGGCCAGGTCGACGTCGGTGAAGATCTCCAGGGAGCCGTACGACTTGGACAGGCCCTCCGCGGTGAGCGGGGTCTTGCCGCAGGGCGCGGGGTCCGGGAAGCGCAGCTTGGCGACCTTGTCGGAGACGCGGACCGCCTCCAGGCCGGAGAGCAGGCGCTCGGCGCGCTTGGCCATGTTCTGCGCGGCGACCGTCTTGGTGGCCTTGGCGCGCATCTTGTCGGCCTGCGAGTTGAGCGCGGCGGCCTTCTTCTCGGCGTTCTGGCGCTCGCGCTTGCGGCGCTTCTCGTCGGCCTCGCGCTGCTGCTGGTAGAGCTTCCAGCCCATGTTGTAGACGTCGATCGCGGAGCGGTTGGCGTCCAGGTAGAAGACCTTGTTGACGACCGTCTCGACCAGGTCGACGTCGTGGGAGATCACGATGAAGCCGCCGCGGTAGGTCTTCAGGTAGTCGCGCAGCCAGACGATCGAGTCGGCGTCGAGGTGGTTGGTGGGCTCGTCGAGGAGCAGGGTGTCGGCGTCCGAGAAGAGGATCCGGGCCAGCTCGATCCGGCGGCGCTGACCGCCGGAGAGGGTGTGCAGGGGCTGGCCGAGGACCCGGTCGGGCAGGCCGAGCGCGGCGGCGATGGTGGAGGCCTCGGCCTCGGCCGCGTAACCGCCCTTGGTGAGGAACTCGGTCTCCTGGCGCTCGTACTGCCGCATGGCCTTGTCGCGGGTGGCGCCGGCGCCGGTGGCGATGCGCTCCTCGTTCTGGCGCATCTTGCGGATCAGGGTGTCGAGGCCCCGGGCGGACAGGATGCGGTCGCGGGCCAGCACGTCCAGGTCGCCGGTGCGCGGGTCCTGCGGCAGGTAGCCGACCTCGCCGGAGCGGGTGATGGTGCCGCCGGCCGGCTGGCCCTCGCCCGCGAGGCACTTGGTGAGGGTGGTCTTGCCCGCCCCGTTGCGGCCGACCAGGCCGATGCGGTCGCCCTTGGCGACACGGAAGGAAGCGGACTCGATGAGGACGCGCGCGCCGGCGCGCAGCTCGATACCGGAAGCGGTGATCACGGACGGACTCCTGGGCGGTGGGAAAGGGCGGAAGGACGGCTGATGCGGGCTTCGACGCCGCTAATGCACCCAGAGGAGACAGACCATGCGGTCAGTCTAACGGGCTTCCGCAACTGATTTTCGGCCGAGCGGCAAATGTCACATACCTCGCATGACGCACAAAAGGGGTGACAACCGGCGGTGCGCTCGATACTCGGCAGAGACGCGGAGGGCGGTGGCCATGCAGTTCGACGACGATGCCGACCTGGACACCTCGGAGGTCAAGGACGTCCGGGGCAGCCGGGTGCCCGGCGGCAGGGCCACCATCGGCGGCGGGATCGCCGGTGTCATCGCGCTGATCCTCGGCCTGCTCTTCGGGGTGGGGCCGGAGCAGCTGGGGCTGTCGTCCGGGAACGACGAGCCGGCCGTGAGCGCCTCGTCGGCGGCCCAGGTCGACCAGGCGTGCAAGAAGGGCGCGGACGCGAACGCGCGCGAGGACTGCCGGATCGTGGCGGTGGTCAACAGCGTGCAGGACTTCTGGCGCGCCGAGTACACCCGGCGGGGCGGCACCTACTCCCCCGCGCGGACCGTGATGTTCACCCAGCGGGTCGCCACCGCCTGCGGCAACGCGACCTCCGCGGTCGGCCCGTTCTACTGCCCGGGCGACCGGCAGGTCTATCTGGACCTCGGCTTCTTCGACGAGCTGCGCACCAAGTTCGGCTCGACCGGCGGCCCCTTCGCGCAGGCGTACGTGGTGGCGCACGAGTACGGGCACCACGTGCAGAACCTGATGGGGACGCTGTCGAAGGCCCAGGACGGGCGGACCGGGGCGAACTCCAACGCGGTCCGGGTGGAGCTCCAGGCCGACTGCTACGCGGGGGTGTGGGCGCGGCACGCGACGACCACGCCCGACGAGCGGACCGGCCGGCCGCTGTTCACCCGGCTGACCGAGCAGGACATCCGGGACGGGCTGGACGCGGCGGCGGCGGTGGGCGACGACCGGATCCAGGAGCGCTTCCAGGGGCGGGTGACGCCGGAGAGCTGGACGCACGGCTCGGCGGCCCAGCGGCAGCAGTGGTTCTACACCGGCTACAGCACCGGCGACATGGCGAAGTGCAACACCTTCCGGTGAGACACCCGGCCGCCGGACCGAGACTCGGGGCACACGAACCACCGGAGAGGAAGTGATCGGGATGGCCGAGGCACCCGACATCTGCCCGACACTGCGGTACGCGGACGCGAAGGCCGCGATCACCCTGCTGACGGAGGCCTTCGGCTTCACGGCGACGGCGGTGTACGAGAGCGAGGACGGGCGCGTGACCCACGCGGAGCTCACGTACGGGAACGGGATGGTGATGCTCGGCAGCGCGGGCTCGGGCAGCGAGTTCGACCGGCGGATGGCGGGCGGCGGCCCGACCGGGGTGTACGTGCGCGTCGCCGACGTGGACGAGCACCACGCGCGGGCCGTGGCGCACGGCGTGGAGATCGCGATGCCGCCCACCGACCAGGACTACGGCTCCCGGGACTACATGGCGCTGGACACGGAGGGCAACGTCTGGAGCTTCGGGACGTACGCGCCCGGCGCGGCGGACGAGTAGCCGGCCAGATCGCCCGACGGGCGGGCCGCCACCGGTGGGTGGCGGCCCGCCCGCGTTCCGGGTGCTCCGTGCTCCGGGTGCTCCGGGCCTTTCAGGCGCCGCCCGTGTGGACCTGGAAGGCGGCCCGGCGGACCGCCTTCGCGAGGGCCGGGTCGGGGTGCGCGGCGGCGAGCGCGACCAGGACCTGGACGGTGCGCGGGTGACCGACGGCCCGGACCGCGTCGAGCAGGGCCGGGACGGTGCCCTGGACGGCCGAGTCCAGGTGGCGCACCAGCAGGGTGCCCTCGCCGTGGTCGGCGACGGCGGCCGCGGTGTCCACCCAGAGCCAGGTCGCCTCCTCGCGGGTGAGCACCTCGGGGGCGTCGTCGGGGTCGGCGCCCTCGTACTCGGCGAGCCAGAGCAGCGCGTAGGGGCGCAGCGAGGGCTCGGCGAGGGCGGCGCGGACCTCGGGCTCGGCGGGGGCGCCGACCACCCGCAGGGCCTCGAAGGCGAGGCCGCGCAGCAGGGCGTCCTCGCCTCGGGCGACGGCGAGGAGTTCGGCGACGGCGCTGGAGAGGGTGCGGGCGGCGAGCCAGGCGCGGTACTCGTCGCGGGCCGGGCCGGGGGTGAGCCGGGCGCAGCCGCGCAGCATGTCTTCGGCGGACTGCTCGATGTTGCCGGCGGGGCTCTGCGCGGCGACGCAGATCTGCTCCAGCTTGACCCAGACCGCCCAGTTCCCGAGCGGGGTCAGGGTGGCCTGGCCGGTGCCGAGGGTGAGGGCGCCGACGTCGGCGAGGCCCTCCAAGGCCCAGTCGAGGAGCGCGGGCAGCCCCTCGGCGACGGGGGCGGTCCAGGCGGGGGTGCCGGGGGCGGGGACCTCGCAGCGTTCCTCGCGGAGCTCCTCGACGCGCTGGCCGAGCAGGTCGAGCAGGGTCGGCACCGGGACGGGTCCGGCGGAGAGCTGGAGCAGCGAGAGGACCTGGGGGACGGCCTCGACGACCTCGGAGACGGCGCCGGGGACCACGTCCTCGGGCAGCGGGTGGACCAGCGACCAGGCGTCGAAGAGGGCGACCCAGCCGCGCAGCACGGCGGAGTCGTCGCGGTCCCAGGCGTGCAGCCGCCAGCCGGGGCGGGCGGTGTCGCCGTGCAGTTCGACGAGTCCGGCGAGCCGGGCCCGGTCCCAGCCGGCCAGGACCTGGGCCGGTGTCAGGGCGAGGGCCGCGGCGGCGCGTTCGCCGTCGCCGAAGTCGGGGGAGGCCACGCCCGCGGTGCGGTCCACGGCGGCCCAGCGGGCGATGCGCACGGCGTCGGCGAGGACGGCGCGGGCCTGGCCGGCCAGCTCCGCCCGGGGCGGTGTCCCCTCGGGCGGCCGGGGTGCCGGGCGGGTGCGCCGGGTCGTCACGGCCCGCCGCGCGGTGGCGAGGGCCCGCGGACGGACGAGTCGGAGTCTGGAGTTGCGCGCCAATGGTTCATCGGGCTTTCGAGACGTCACGGGGGCAGTCTTCCCGCTGACGGCCCGAAAGCCCAATCGGAATCCGCAACGCCGCTGCATTGGTCCGGGCGTCGGCGCCGGTCCGGTCGGGGCGGCGGGCCTCAGACGAGGGGGGTCAGGAAGCGCCGCAGGGCCTCCTCGTAGCGGAGCGGGTCCGCGTTCCACATGGCCGCGTGGGGGGCGTCGCGGACGGTGGTGAGGGTGACCAGGTCGGGGCGGAGCGCGGCGAGTTCCTGGGAGCGGCCCCAGGGGGCGAGCGTGTCGTCGGGCCCGTGCAGGACGAGGGTGGGCACGCGCAGGCCCCGGGGGTCGGCGGCCTCGGCGAGCCGGTCGCCGTGGAGTCCGGTCCTGCCCTGCGCGGCGCGGACGGCGAGCGGGACGAGCGGGCCGGGCACGCCCCGGGCGGCGGCGAGGTTGCGCAGGGTGGCCTCCCAGTCGAGGACCGGGGAGTCGAGGACCAGGCCGCGGATCCGGTCGCGGACGCCGGAGCCGGCGGCGGCGTGCAGGGCCATCGCGGCGCCGGTCCCCCAGCCGAGCAGGACGACCTGTCCGGCGCCCCGGCGGACGGCGTAGCGGAGGGCGGCGTCGACGTCGCGCCACTCGGAGTCGCCCAGGTGGGCGAGGCCGTCGGGGGCGGGCGGCGCGCCCTCGTCGCCCCGGTAGGCGGGGACCAGGACGGGGATCTGGCGGCGCTGGAGGAAGGGGACGAGGTTGAGGGCGTGCTCGCGGGTGGTGCCGAGGCCGTGCAGTGCGATCACCCAGGTGGAGCGGGCGCCGGGGACGAGCCAGCCGGGGAGGGGGCCGAGCTCGCCGGGGATCTCGACGTCCTCGTGGGCGAGGCCGAGGGCGGTCTCGGGGGTGCCGCGGTGCAGCTGGGGGGTGAGGCGGACCCGGGCGCCGGTGGCGAGGGCGCCGAGCTCGACCCGTTCGAGCCGGCGGACCACGGTGTCGGCGGTGTGCGGGACGCGGTCGAGGACGGGGCCGACGACGGCGTGCAGTCCGGGGGCCTCGATCCCGTAGGTGCCGGGGCGCAGCGAGGCGAGGCCGCGGGTGAGGGTGATCCGGCCGGGTGCCGTGGCGTGCACGGTGAGCCGGGGGTCGCCGGGCAGCGGGCGTCCGGACGGCACCCTGAGGGCGGCGTCGCTGGCGTACCGGCCGGCCGCCACCGCGGCCGCGCCGACACCGATCACTGTGGTGACGGCCGCTGCCGTCGCTGTAGCCGGGCGCACGCTCCCAGTGTCGGCAGTGGGGGCGGAGGCTGCCACCGGGCGGCACCCCGGACGGGTGACGGCGCGTGACGAGGGTCTCGTCGGCGGGGTCGTCCGTACGGCTGACGGGGCGCGCGGGGTCCACGGGGCGGACCGGCCGGCGGGCGGCGGAGCGGGCGGATGTCGCGGGTGTCCTGGTTCGCCTGCGATTACCCCGGGTCGCACCCTGCCCGCATGGTGGACAGGGGGGCGGCCAGGAGCGGAAGCGGAAGCTCCGGACCCCGGTTGGGGACACCGCACAGCCCGGCCTAGTTCATCTTCCGTTCACCCAGGTTGCGTACGTTCGACCAGCCACTGACGTCAAACGATTGCCTGGGTAAATGGAACACATCACGCTGCTGCTCGCGATTGTGGTCGTGACAGCTCTCGTGTTCGATTTCACGAACGGTTTCCACGACACCGCCAACGCGATGGCGACGACCATCTCGACCGGTGCTCTCAAGCCCAAGACGGCGGTGGCCATGTCCGCCGTGCTGAACCTCGTCGGCGCGTTCCTGTCCGTGGAGGTCGCCAAGACGATCTCCGGCGGGATCATCAACGAAGAGGGCATTCGCACAGAAGTGATCTTCGCGGCGCTCGTCGGCGCCATCCTGTGGAACCTGCTGACCTGGCTGCTGGGCCTGCCGTCCAGCTCCTCCCACGCCCTCTTCGGCGGCCTCATCGGCGCCGCCGTGATGTCGGCCGGCTGGGACGCGGTGAACGGCCCGACCATCGTCACCAAGGTCCTCATCCCCGCCGTCGCCGCCCCGATCGTGGCCGGTCTGGCCGCGATGGTCGCGACCCGCCTGACGTACCGCCTCGGCAAGAAGTCGAACACCGGGACCAAGGCGACCGCCAAGGGCTACCGGGCCGGCCAGATCGCCTCCGCCGGTCTCGTCTCGCTCGCGCACGGCACCAACGACGCGCAGAAGACGATGGGCATCATCACCCTCGCCCTGGTCACCAGCGGCGTCCTCGCCCCCGGCGCCAACCCGCCCCTGTGGGTCATCGTCTCCGCCGGTCTCGCGATCGCGCTCGGCACCTACCTCGGCGGCTGGCGCATCATCCGCACCATGGGCAAGGGCCTCACCGACCTCCAGCCGCAGCAGGGCTTCGCCGCCCAGACCAGCGCCGCGACGGTCATCCTGGCCTCCTCCCACCTGGGCTTCTCGCTCTCCACCACCCAGTCCTGCTCGGGTGCCGTGATGGGCGCCGGCCTCGGCCGCAAGGGCGGTGTCGTCCGCTGGTCGACCGCCACCCGGATGTTCGTCGCCTGGGGTCTGACCCTGCCCGCCGCGGGCCTGGTCGGCGCCGCCGCCGAGTTCCTCACCAAGCAGGGCACCTGGGGCATCGCCGCCGTCGCGGTCCTGCTCGTCGCCGGCTCGGCCGTCATCTGGTCGCTCTCCCGCCGCAAGCCGGTCGACCACACCAACGTCACCGCCGACGACCTCGACAACCCGGCCGCCCCGGCCGAGCCCGCCGGTGTGGTCACCACCGCCATCGCGGCCGTCACCCCGCCGCCGGCCGCCGGCTCCGTCGCCGCCGTCGCGGACACGGACCTGAAGGCCACCATCCCCACCCCGGGCCCCACGGACCCGGCCGCTCCCCCGGCCCCCGCCGCCGCGGTCTAAGGAACTGGAACCAAGCATGAAGATCGACTGGGCAGCCCTCGGCTCCGTCTTCGGAGTCAGCCTCGTGGCGACCGTCGCCCTGGTGGGCCTCTTCACCCTCGGTGTCATGGGCCTCTCCAAGCAGGAGGAGGCCGCCGAGAACGGCGGCTCCGCCACCCTGGCCGTCACCGGCGCCTACGCCTGCTTCGCGCTGTGCCTGGCCGCCGTCTCCTACGGCATCTACCTGATCGTCGCCTGACGCACCGCGCACACCGGCCGGGCGGCCCGCACCCCGAGGTGCGGGCCGCCCGGTTCTCGTGTCTGTGGCGCTCCGCACAGTGACCCGACGCAGGTCAAGGGTGAGTTGACGGCTGTTCGCGGAGCGTGGTGGACTTCCGGGGCCATTACGGCGGCAGTAGAGGAAGTCCGGTGCGAATCCGGCGCGGTCCCGCCACTGTGACCGGCCCCCACGGGCCGGGAGCCAGGAACTCTCGCCGCCGGTCACGTCGATCCAGGGCGCGGACCCTGAGTGAGGACAGAGCGCCATGCCCGGCCGCGGCCTCAGCCTTCCCGGTGCCCCCGGCACCTCGGGCGCCACCAGCGTCTTCGCGTACGGAGCGGCCCTCGGCCTCGCCGTCGACCGGCTCGCCGGCGATCCCCGCCGCGGCCACCCCGTCGCCGCCTTCGGCCGGGCCGCCGGCGCGGTCGAGAAGCGCCTGTGGCGCGACCACCGCGGCTGGGGCGCCCTGCACACCGCCGTCTGCGCCGGCTCCACCGTCGCGCTCGGAGCGCTGGCCGCCCGTACGGCACGGAACAGCCGCGCCGCCGCCGTCGCCCTGACCGCCGCCTCCGTGTGGGCCGTCGTCGGCGGCACCACGCTCGGCCGCGAGGCCCGCGCGATCGGCGGGGCGCTCGCCGCCGGGGACCTGGAGGCCGCCCGGGAGCGCCTGCCGCACCTGTGCGGACGCGACCCGCACTCCCTGGACGGCCCCGCGATGGCCCGCGCGGTCGTCGAGTCCGTCGCCGAGAACACCTCCGACGCCGTGGTCGGCGCCCTGTTCTGGGGAGCCGTCGCGGGCGTGCCCGGACTGCTCGGCTTCCGGGCGGTGAACACCCTGGACGCGATGGTCGGCCACACGTCTCCGCGGTACCGCCGCTTCGGCTGGGCCTCGGCCCGGCTCGACGACCTCGCCGGCTGGCCGGGCGCCCGGCTCACCGCCGCGCTCGCCACCGTCGCCGGCGGGAACCCGCGCGGGGCCGCCCGCGCCTGGCGCGCGGACGCGGCGAAGCACCCCAGCCCCAACGCCGGACCCGTCGAGGCCGGCTTCGCCGGGGCCCTCGGCGTACGGCTCGGCGGCACCCTGGCGTACGGCGGGCGGGTCGAGCACCGGCCCGTCCTCAACGCGCCGGGCCGCCCCGTCGAGGTCGCCGACATCGACCGGGCGGTGCGGCTGTCCCGCCGGATCACCGGACTGACCCTGGCCGCCTGCGTGGGCGGCCGGCTGATCGCGAGCACGCTGAAGCGGAGGAACGCATGAGGGGCGGGGGGCTGCTCGTCGCCGGGACCACGTCCGACGCGGGCAAGAGCGTCGTCACGGCCGGCATCTGCCGCTGGCTGGTCCGGCAGGGCGTCAAGGTGGCGCCGTTCAAGGGACAGAACATGTCCCTCAACTCCTTCGTGACCCGGGAGGGCGCCGAGATCGGGCGTGCCCAGGCCATGCAGGCGCAGGCCGCGCGCGTCGAGCCGACCGCGCTGATGAACCCGGTGCTGCTCAAGCCCGGCTCCGACCGCTCCAGCCAGGTCGTCCTGATGGGGAAGCCGGTCGGTGAGATGAGCGCCCGCGGCTACCACGGCGGACGCCAGGGGACCCTCTTCGAGCCGGTGATGGCGTGCCTGGAGGAGCTCCGGAGCACGTACGACGCCGTCATCTGCGAGGGCGCGGGCAGCCCGGCCGAGATCAACCTGCGGCGCACCGACATCGTCAACATGGGCATAGCGCGGGCCGCCCGGCTGCCCGTCGTGGTCGTCGGCGACATCGACCGGGGCGGCGTCTTCGCCCAGTTCTTCGGCACCACCGCGCTGCTCGCGCCCGAGGACCAGGAGCTCGTCGCCGGGTACCTGGTGAACAAGTTCCGCGGCGACGTGACGCTCCTGGAGCCCGGTCTGGACATGCTCCACGGCCTCACCGGGCGCCGCACCTTCGGCGTCCTGCCGTACGCGCACGGCCTCGGCATCGACGAGGAGGACGGCCTGCGGGTCTCGCTGCGCGGCACGGTCCGCGAGTCGGTGGTGGCCCCGCCGGTCGGCGCCGACGTGCTGCGGGTCGCCGTCTGCGCCGTCCCGCTGATGTCGAACTTCACCGACGTGGACGCGCTGGCCGCCGAGCCGGGCGTGGTCGTCCGCTTCGTCGACCGGCCCGAGGAGCTCGTCGACGCGGACCTCGTCGTCGTGCCCGGCACCCGCGGCACCGTCAAGGCGCTGGCCTGGCTGCGCGAGCGCGGACTGGCCGACGCGCTGGTCCGGCGCGCCGCCGAGGGCCGCCCGGTGCTCGGGATCTGCGGCGGCTTCCAGGCGCTCGGCGAGCGGATCGAGGACGAGGTCGAGTCGAGGGCGGGCCTGGTCGACGGGCTCGGGCTGCTGCCCGTACGCATCCGCTTCGGCGTCGAGAAGACCCTGGCCCGGCCGGCCGGGGAGGCGCTCGGCGAGCGCGTCGAGGGGTACGAGATCCACCACGGCGTCGCCACCGTCGAGGGCGGCGAGCCCTTCCTGGACGGCTGCCGGGTCGGCGCGGTCTGGGGCACCCACTGGCACGGCTCGCTGGAGAGCGACGGCTTCCGGCGCGCGTTCCTGCGCGAGGTCGCGGCGGCGTCCGGCCGGCGCTTCGTCCCGGCCCCCGACACCTCCTTCGGCACGCTCCGCGAGGAGCAGCTGGACCGGCTCGGCGACCTCATCGAGCAGCACGCCGACACGGACGCGCTGCTGCGGCTCATCGAGGAGGGCGCCCCGAAGGGGCTGCCGTTCGTGCCGCCGGGGGCGCCGTGACCGCCGTGCCCGGGCCGCCCGCGCCCACCACCTCCGTACGACCCTCCGTACGACCCTCCGTACGACTCGAAGGAGTGACCACCCGATGAGCACCCGCTATCCGTTCACCGCCGTCGTCGGCATGGACGACCTGCGGCTCGCGCTGCTGCTGAATTCCATCAGCCCGGCGGTGGGTGGCGTCCTCGTACGCGGCGAGAAGGGCACCGCCAAGTCCACCGCCGTGCGGGCCCTCGCCGAGCTGCTGCCGTCGGTGGCCGTCGTCGCGGACTGCCGCTTCAGCTGCGACCCGGCCGCGCCCGACCCGGGCTGCCCGGACGGGCCGCACGGCACCGGGGCGGCCGACGCGCGGCCCGCGCGGATGGTCGAGCTGCCGGTCGGCGCGTCCGAGGACCGGCTCGTCGGCGCGCTCGACATCGAGCGGGCGCTCGCCGAGGGCGTGAAGGCGTTCGAGCCCGGACTGCTCGCCGCCGCGCACCGGGGCATCCTCTACGTCGACGAAGTCAACCTCCTGCACGACCACTTGATCGACCTCCTGCTCGACGCCGCCGCCATGGGCCAGTCGCACGTCGAGCGCGAGGGCGTCTCCGTGCGGCACGCCGCCCGCTTCCTGCTGGTCGGCACGATGAACCCCGAAGAGGGCGAGCTGCGCCCGCAGTTGCTCGACCGCTTCGGGCTGACCGTGGAGGTCGCCGCCTCCCGGGTGCCCGAGGAGCGCGTCGAGGTGGTCCGGCGGCGGCTCGCCTTCGAGGACGACCCGGCCGCGTTCGCCGCCCGCTGGGCCGGCGAGGAGGCCGCGCTGCGCGCACGGATCGTCGGCGCGCGGGAGCTGCTGCCGAAGGTGGTCCTCGGGGACGCGGTGCTCCTCCAGATCGCCGCGACCTGCGCCGCGTTCGAGGTGGACGGGATGCGCGCCGACATCGTGATGGCCCGGACCGCGACCGCGCTCGCCGCGTGGGCGGGGCGGACCGAGGTGACCTCCGAGGACGTCCGGCAGGCGGCGCTGCTCGCGCTCCCGCACCGGCGGCGGCGCAATCCCTTCGACGCGCCGGGCATCGACGAGGACAAGCTGGACGAGACGCTGGAGCGGTTCAAGGGCGAGGACGAGCCGGACCCCGACCCGGAGCCCGACGGCCCGGATGACGGTGGTCCGGGTGACGGCGGTCCCGGCGGTGGCGGCGGGATCCCGCCGCAGGGCGACGGACCCGAGAGCGACGGCGCCCCGCCCGAGGAGGCCCCGGCCCCCGGCGAGGCACCCGCGCCCGAGCCCGCCCAAGCCCCGCAGAACAGCGGGTCCGGCTCCGGCGAGCGCGCCGCCGTCCAGGCCGCCGAGCCGTTCCGTACGAAGACGCTGAGCGTGCCCGGTCTCGGCGAGGGCGCCGCCGGGCGCCGCTCCCGGGCCCGCGCCGAGCACGGCCGCACCACCGGCGCCACCCGCCCCCGGGGCGCGCTGACCAAGCTGCACCTGACCGCCACCGTGCACGCCGCCGCCCCGCACCAGAAGGCGCGCGGGCGCAGCGGCCCCGGCCTGATGGTGCGCAAGGACGACCTGCGGCAGGCGACCCGGGAGGGCCGCGAGGGCAATCTGGTGCTGTTCGCCGTGGACGCCTCCGGTTCGATGGCGGCCCGGCAGCGGATGAGCGCGGTCAAGGGCGCGGTGCTGTCGCTGCTGCTCGACGCCTACCAGCGGCGCGACAAGGTCGGTCTGATCACCTTCCGGGGCCGTGCCGCGGAGCTCGCGCTGCCGCCGACCTCGTCGGTGGACGCGGCCGCCGCGCGGCTGGAGCAGGTGCCGACGGGCGGCCGTACGCCGCTGTCGGCGGGGCTGCTGAAGGCGCACGACGTGCTGCGGATCGAGCGGCTGCGCGACCCCTCGCGGCGTCCGCTGCTGGTGGTCGTCACCGACGGCCGCGCGACCGGCGGCGGCCCCGATCCGCTGGCGCTCGCCGCCCGCGCCGCGCGGCTGCACGCCGCCGAGGGCACCGCGAGCGTCGTCGTGGACTGCGAGACGGGACCGGTGCGGCTGGGCCTCGCCGGGACCCTCGCCCGTGAACTCGGCGGCACCGCCGTCACCCTGGACGAGCTGCGCGCCGACGCGATCGCGGGCGTCGTCAGGGACGTGAGGGACGTACAGGACAACCGTTTCGCCAGGAGGGCCGCCTGATGCCACAGGGACAGCCGACCGTCGTTCCCGACGACGGTCTCACCACCCGCCAGCGCCGCAACCGCGCACTCGTCATGGTGCACACGGGCGTCGGCAAGGGGAAGTCGACCGCCGCGTTCGGCATGGCGCTGCGCGCCTGGAACCAGGGCTGGCCGATCGGGGTGTTCCAGTTCGTGAAGTCCGCCAAGTGGAAGGTCGGCGAGGAGAACGCCCTCAAGGCGCTCGGCGAGACCGGCAAGGGCGGCACGGTCACCTGGAACAAGATGGGCGAGGGCTGGTCCTGGATCCAGCGCGAGGTCGCCGAGGGCGAGCAGTCGCACGAGGACAAGGCCCGCGAGGGCTGGGAGCAGGTCAAGCGGGACCTGGCCGAGGAGCGCTACAAGTTCTACGTCCTCGACGAGTTCGCGTACCTGCTGCACTGGGGCTGGATCGACGTGACGGAGGTCGTCGAGGTGCTGCGGGACCGTCCCGGTCACCAGCACGTCGTCATCACCGGCCGCAACGCCCCGCGGGAGCTCGTGGACTTCGCGGACCTGGTGACCGACATGTCGAAGGTGAAGCACCCGATGGACGCGGGTCAGAAGGGCCAGCGGGGCATCGAGTGGTAGCACGTCTCGTCATCGCCGCGCCCTCCTCGGGCGCGGGCAAGACCACGGTCGCGACGGGCCTGATGGCCGCGTTCGCCGGCCGTGGCCTCGCGGTCTCCCCGCACAAGGTGGGCCCGGACTACATCGACCCGGGCTACCACGCGCTGGCCACCGGCCGGCCGGGCCGCAACCTCGACGCGTACATGTGCGGTACGGAGCTGGTCGCGCCGCTCTTCGCGCACGGCGCGCGGGGCTGCGACCTGGCGGTCGTCGAGGGCGTGATGGGGCTGTACGACGGGGCCGCCGGGCAGGGCGAGCTGGCGTCCACGGCGCAGGTGGCGAAGCTGCTGCGGGCGCCGGTGGTGCTGGTGGTGGACGCCTCCTCGCAGTCCCGGTCGGTGGCCGCGCTGGTGCACGGCTTCGCCTCCTGGGACCCGGAGGTGCGCCTGGGCGGGGTGATCCTGAACAAGGTCGCGAGCGACCGGCACGAGCTGCTGCTGCGGGAGGCGCTGGAGGAGTCGGGCGTGCCGGTGCTCGGCGTGCTGCGGCGGGCGCCCTCGGTGGCGACGCCCTCGCGGCACCTGGGTCTGGTGCCGGTCGCGGAGCGGCAGGCGCAGGCCGTGGAGGCGGTGGCGGCGCAGGCGGAGCAGGTGCGGGCGGGCTGCGACCTGGAGGGGCTGCTGGCGCTGGCGCGTTCGGCCCCGGAGCTCGGCGCCGAGCCGTGGGACCCGGCCGCCGCGCTGGGCCCGCTGCCGGCGGCCGTCACGGGCGGCGGCCGGCCTCGGATCGCCGTCGCCGGGGGCGCGGCGTTCACGTTCTCGTACGCCGAGCACGCGGAGCTGCTGACGGCGGCGGGGGCGGAGGTCGTCACCTTCGACCCGCTGCGCGACGAGGCGCTCCCCGAGGGGACGCGCGGCCTCGTCATCGGCGGCGGCTTCCCCGAGATGTACGGCGAGCGGCTGTCCGCGAACGAGCCGCTGCGCGAGGCGGTGGCGGAGCTCGCCGCGTCGGGGGCGCCGGTCGCGGCGGAGTGCGCCGGGCTGCTGTATCTGGCGCGCTCGCTGGACGGGCACCCGATGTGCGGGGTGCTGGACGCGGACGCCCGCATGTCGGAGCGGCTCACGCTGGGCTACCGGGACGCGGTCGCGGTGAACGACAGCGTGCTGGCGGCGGCGGGCGCCCGGATGCGGGGGCACGAGTTCCACCGCACGGTGATCGAGCCGGGCGCCGGGGAGCTCGCGGCCTGGGGGCTGCGGCAGCCGGAGCGCCGGGTGGAGGGCTTCGTACGGGGCGGGGTGCACGCCAGCTATGTGCACACGCACTGGGCGGGTGCCCCGGGCGCGGCCGCGCGCTTCGTGGAGCACTGCGGGTGAGTTCAGCCGCTGGACAGGCCCACCACCAGCCAGATGAAGCCGACGCCCGCCACCGTGCACAGCAGGGTGGTGCGGGCGGGGTGGTCGTGGTGGGCCTCGGGCAGGATCTCGGCGGCGGCGAGGTAGAGCAGGGCGCCGCCGAAGAAGCCGAGATAGCTGCCCAGCAGTTCCTCCGGAAGGGTGAACAGCAGCGTGGAGGCGGCGCCGACGATCGGGGCGAGGGCGTCGGCGACCAGCATGGCGAGGGCCTTGCGGCGGGCGTTCCCGTACAGGCTGGTGATCGTGTACGTGTTGAAGCCGTCGGCGAAGTCGTGGGTGATGACCGCGAGCGCGACGGTGGCGCCCATGCCCCCGCCGACCTGGAAGGCGGCGCCGAGGGCGATGCCGTCCATGAGGCTGTGGCCGACCATCGCGGCGGCGGCGGTGAGCCCCACCTGGGGGACGCGCTCCCCCGGCTCGGCGCCGTGCGCGGCGCTGCGGACGGCGAGCAGGCGTTCCATCACGTGGGCGAAGA
The DNA here is from genome assembly GCF_055582325.1 of Streptomyces sp. NPDC042100. NCBI lineage: Bacteria > Bacillati > Actinomycetota > Actinomycetes > Kitasatosporales > Streptomycetaceae > Streptomyces > Streptomyces sp. NPDC042100. The sequence goes on along the minus strand of NZ_JBVJDK010000005.1, from coordinate 458,205 downwards.
GGAAGCCGCCGACGAAGAGCAGCAGGGCCTGCGGGACGCCGAAGACCTTCTCGCCCGCGGCCTCCATGGCCTCGGGGAGCAGGTCGAGTCCGACGACGCCGAGCATGAGTCCGCCGGCCAGGCCGAGGACGAGGTGGCGCCGGTCGGTGACGCGTTGGGCCGTCCAGCCGCCGAACAGCGTCATCAGGAACGCGCCGAGCGCGACGACTACAGCCATGGGCCTTTGCTATCCGATGGCGGCTCGTCTCCGCACCTTGAGGCGGGGGCCCGCCGGCTCGTGGCCGGCGTCGGCGCCCGGTCCGGGGCGACGGCGGACGAGGTGCTGGGGCTGATCGGGGCGGCGCTGGCCGAGGCGGGCGCCGCGGCCGGCGCGCTGGCCGCGCTGGCGACGCTGGAGGCGCGGGCCGGGGAGCCGGGGATCGCGGGCGCGGCGGCGCGGCTCGGGGTGCCGGTGCGGGCCTTCCGGAGCGAGGAGCTGGCGGGGGTGCCTGTACCGCATCCGTCGGGGCGGGCGCTGGCGGAGACGGGGACGGCGTCGGTGGCGGAGGCGGCGGCGCTGCGCGGGGCGGGTCCGGGGGCGGTGCTGGTGGTGCCGAAACGGAAGGTGCGGAGCGTGACGTGCGCGATCGCCCGTTCTATGGAGGTTCGTTCGGGTGACACGGTTCACTGGGACGAAGTTGACTTAGGCGTGCGGTTGTTGGGCCGGGGCCACGGGTACATCGCAGGCGAGCCCGGCTCATCCCCCACACGCACGCTCCCCCTCCCCACCCCCCACGCGACGGCGGCCATGGACATCCACACTCATGCTGATGCACACGACCTGCGCCACCACGGCGACGCCGAGGTCCGGGACGAGAAGCTGACCGATCTCGCGGTCAACGTCCGGACGAACACCCCGCCGGACTGGCTGCGGGAGCGGATCGCCGACTCCCTGACCGGCCTGGCGGCCTATCCGGACGGGCGGGCGGCGCGGGCGGCGGTGGCCGAGCGGCACGATCTGCCGGCCCGGCGGGTGCTGCTGACGGCGGGGGCGGCGGAGGCGTTCGTCCTGCTCGCGCGGGCGCTGCCGGTGCGCCGGCCGGTCGTGGTGCATCCGCAGTTCACCGAGCCGGAGGCCGCGCTGCGGGACGCCGGGCACGCGGTGGAGCGGGTACTGCTGCGCGAGGAGGACGGTTTCCGGCTGGATCCGGCCGCCGTGCCCGAGGACGCGGACCTGGTGGTGATCGGCAATCCGACCAACCCGACGTCCGTGCTGCATCCGGCGGCGGCGATCGCGGCGCTCGCCCGGCCGGGGCGGACGCTGGTGGTGGACGAGGCGTTCATGGACGCGGTGCCGGGCGAGCGGGAGTCGCTGGCGGGGCGGACGGACGTGCCCGGTCTGGTGGTGCTGCGGAGCCTGACGAAGACCTGGGGTCTGGCGGGGCTGCGGATCGGCTACGTGCTGGCGGCGCCGGAGACGGTCGCGGCGCTGGAGCGGACGCAGCCGCTGTGGCCGGTGTCGACGCCCGCGCTGGTGGCGGCGGAGGCGTGCATGTCGCGGGCGGCGCTCGCGGAGGCGGAGGACGCGGCGCACCGGATCGGGGTGGAGCGGGCGCATCTGCTGGCGGGGCTCGCGGAGTTCGACGAGGTGCGGGTGGTCGAGGCGGCCGAGGGCCCGTTCGTGCTGGTGCGGATCGAGGGCGCGGACGCGGTGCGGGACCGGCTGCGGGGGCTCGGCTTCGCGGCCCGGCGCGGGGACACCTTCCCGGGTCTGGACCGGAACTGGCTGCGGCTGGCGGTACGGGACCGGGCGACGACGAATCGTTTCCTCCAGGCCCTGGACCAGGCGCTGCTGATGCTGGGCTGACGGCGGATCGACGCTGGGGCGACGGCGGGCCGATGCCGGGCCGACGCCCGCCAGGCCCCCGGATCCCCCACCGGGGGCGGCGTCTGTGCGCGGCGCCGCCCCCGGTGTCCCCTGGTGTTCCCCCTCGGGCCGGTCAGCCCCGGGCGCGGGCGCGCCCGCGGGCGAGGACCATGGCGCCGCCGCCGACGCCGAGCAGCAGGACGGCGCCGCCGGCCAGGTACGGCGTCATGGAGCTGCCGCCGGTCTCGGCCAGGTTCTCGGTGGGCGTGGTGCCGCCGTTGTTGGTGCTGATGCCCGTGGCGTGGCTGGGCGAGGGCGAGGGGCGCTCGGACGGCTGCTCGGACGGCTGCTGGGAGGGCCGCTCGGACGGGCGCTCGCTGGGCTTGGTGCCCTTGGGCGTGGCGCAGGTGGCCTCGGCGAGGGTGACGGTGCCGTTGACCTCGGCGACGTTGAGGTTGAGCGGGTTGAGCGTGACCTTCAGCTCCAGCGCGGTGGCCGCGGCGGTGCGGGAGGTGGTGGAGGTGCGGGAGAGGTCGAGGACGACCTCGCCGACGCCGGGCACGCTCACCTTGGTCTGGCCGCCGGTGGACAGGGTGGTCTTCTTGCCGAGGACCGTGATGTGACCGAGCAGGTTGGACTCGGCGACGGGGCGCTTGCCGGCCTCGCAGACCGCCTTGGAGGTGACCTTCTCGATCTCCACGAGGGAGAGCAGCGGGAGGCCGGGGACGTGGACGCGGGCCTTGACCAGGTTGACGTACCCCTGGGCGGTGTTCCCCTCGACGGTCGCCTCGGAGGTGGCGACGTCGGCGCGCAGGACGTCGACCGGCTCGTTGTTCTCCGCGCCCCGCACGGTGACCGAGAGAGCGGTCTTCTTGGCGGTGGCGGGGGCCTCGACCGCGTTGAGGGAGGCGCGCAACGGCACGCTCACCGCCTTGTTGAGCAGGTTCACGTCGAGGCCGGTGCGCAGGACGACGGCGGTGGCGTGCCCCTCGGCGCCCTGGCCGCCCGTGGCGTGGGCCGCCGGGGCGGCGAGGAGCACGGGGCCGACGGCGAGCGCGACGACGCTCGCGGCGGCGGCGGAGCGGCGTACGGGCAGGCGGAAGGTGTTGCTGTTCAAGACGGTGGAACCCCCACAAGAGACAAATGGCGTCGCCGGCCGCTCGCCACGGGGACTGTGGGTCGTCGCGGCCGCGGCGACTTGAGACACCGGAATCTTTACGCACTGTGGGTGAACTGGCAGACACCTGACGTGAGTTCACTCCAAAGGGTGGTTTCCGTGCCCATATTCGAATCTTTCGACACACGCGTTCTCGCGAGCCCCGCGCGTCGCGGTGCGCGCGGGCCCGGAGCTCGGCGCGGATCACTTCTAACGATCCGCGCCGAGCGGGAGTAACGGAACGTCAACCGGCCGCACGGCCGGCGGCGGCCGACAGGAGACCGCGCGCCCCGCCGGGATGCCGGCGTCAGGGCCGCCAGTAGCCGAGCGCGTGGGTCCGCTCCCTGGGCAGGGCGAGCTCCTTGCGGACGAAGCCGGCGAGGGCCCGGGTGGTGACGGTGTCGCAGGCGATCCAGACGTACGGGTCGGAGGCGGCGGCCAGGAGCGCGGGCAGTTCCGCGCGGACCCGGGCCGCGAGCGCCGCGCCCGCGCCCTCGCGCGGGACCGGACGGAGCTCGTGCAGCGCCGGGTCGACGCGCAGCGGCAGGGCCTCGTCGGAGGCGTGGGCGGTCTCGAACCAGAGCGTGGCGGGGGTCGCCGGGAAGGCGTCGAGCAGGGAGTTCACGGCGGGCAGCGAGGCGGCGTCGCCGACCAGGAAGAGGTGCCCGGGAGCCGGGTCGGGGGCGGTGAAGCCGGTGCCCTGGAGGGTGGCCTCGACGGTGTCACCCGGGGCGCAGGAGCGGGCCCAGCGGCTGGCGACGCCGTCGTGGAGGGCGAACTCCAGGGCGAAGGCGCCGGTCTCGGGGTCCGGGTCGACGAGGGTGTAGGCGCGCTGGTGGGGCTTGCCGCCCTCCTCGAACCAGAGCCGCACCCACATGGTGGGGTGCGTCCCGGCGGCGGCGAGCAGCCCGCCGTCGGTGAGGCGCACCCGGCGGTAGCCCTCGGTGACCTGCTCGGCGCCGGTCACCGTGAACGTGAAGTCCCTGCCTCGGAACAGCTTGAGGACGACGCCCTCCCAGCCGTGGCCCGTACGACCCACTCCGGTCCCCTCTCACGCCGGGCGCGCGGATCCGGCCGGTCCCGGGGGTCTGCCGGCACCGCGCGTCCTGTAGATTAATTTAGGTCAGCCTAACCTAAGAAAAGACGAGCGGATCGGGGCGGGACGCAGTGAGCATCGAGGTCTACCGGGACCCCTACGGCATCCCGCACCTGCGCGCCGACGGACCGCGCGAACTGGCCCGCGCCCAGGGCCTGGTGACCGCGCGGGACCGGGCCTGGCAGCTGGAGGTCGAGCGGCACCGGGCGCAGGGCACGACGGCCGCGTTCCTCGGCGCGGCGGAGACCGGCTGGGACGCCTTCGTCCGGCAGGCCAGGCTGGCCGACACCGCGCGCCGCTGCCACGACCGGCTGGACGCGGAGACGGCGGCGTGGGTGCGGGCGTACGTGGACGGGGTCAACGAGGGCCTCGCGGAAGGCGCCCGGCGGGCCCCGGAGTTCGCGGCGACCGGTCTGGAGCCGGGGCGCTGGGAGCCCTGGACGCCGCTGGCGGTCTGGCTCTCCACCCACATCCTGTTCGCCGGCTTCCCCACCAAGCTGTGGCGCGACACGGTCGCGCGGCGGCTCGGCGAGGAGTGGACCGAGCTGTTCGCGACGGACGGCCCCGGCACCGCGGGCTCCAACGGCTGGGTCGTCTCCGGCGCCCGGACGGCGAGCGGGGCGGCGATCGTGGCCGGCGACCCGCACCGCTTCATCGAGGCGCCGGGCGTCTACCAGCAGATCCGGCTCTCCTGCCCCGGCCACGACGTCCTCGGCCTCGCCGTGCCGGGCGTCCCCGGCCTCGCCCACTTCGGGCACACGGGCCGGGTGGCCTGGGCGATCACCAACGCCATGGCCGACTACCAGGACCTCTACCGCGAGCGGCTGCGCCGGCTGCCGGACGGGCGGGTCGAGGCCCTCGGCCCGGCGGGCTGGGAGCCCGCGACCGCGCACACGGAGACGATCCGGGTCGCGGGCGGGGCGGAGCCGGCCGAGATCGAGGTGATCGAGACGGCGCGCGGGCCGGTGATCATCGGGGCGGACGGCGCTGCGGGCGAGGCCCCGGCCGGGGGCCCCGCCACCGCCGAGGACACCGCCGACGCCGAGGACACCGCCGCCGACGGACCCGCCGCCGAGGCCACCGAGTGGGAGGCGGTCAGCCTGCGCTACCCGCCCCGCGTCACCGGCGAGTCCGGCTTCGCCGCGCTGCCCGCGCTGCTGGAGGCGCGGAACGTCGGGGACGTGGACCGGGCGCTGGACCGCTGGATCGAGCCGGTGAACGTGGTGCAGGCGGCCGACACGGACGGCGGGCTGCTGCACCGGGTCGCCGGGTACGTGCCGGTGCGCGACCGGCTCAACTCGCTGCGGGTGGTGCCCGCCTGGGAGAGCGCGTACGCCTGGACCGGCGAGGCCGCGGCCACCCCGCGCGCGGAGGTCGAGGGGCACGCCGTGATGGCGAACGCGCGCGGGCTCGCGGCGCCGCTGGGCGTCGAGTTCGCCCCGCCGCACCGCGCCGAGCGGATCTCCGCGCTGCTGGACGGCTCGAAGGCGTGGACGCCGGGCGCGATGGCCGCCGTGCACACCGACACCGACAACCCCTCCGCCCGGCGCCTGCTCGACGCGCTGCGCGGCACCGACGAGGCGGCCCTGTCGCCCTCGGCGCGGGCCGTGCGCCGGACGCTGCTCGGCTGGGACCGGCGGATGGACGCCGACAGCGCCGACGCGGGCCTGTACGCGGCGGTGCGCGGGGCGGTCGTGCGCCGCCTCGCGGCCCACGAGGCCTTCGCGGAGCTGCGCGAACCCGCCCCGTACCCCGCCCTGTTCCAGCCCTGGCTGGCGCTCGGCCCGCGGGTCGCGTTCGCGCTGGAGACGCTGCTCGTCACCGGGCCCGTACCCGCCGGGGACGTCCGGCGGATCGTGCGGGAGGCGGTCGAGGAGGTCGCCGCCGGCGAGGCGCCGCCCGCCTGGGGCGTCACGCACCGGCTGGCGCCCTGGCAGGCGCTGCCCGACCCGGACGACGCCCGGTGGCCGGGGCTCGCGGGCGACCACGACTGCGTGCTGTCCACGTCGAGCGTGCCCGGCTGGACCGACCGCAGCGCCCGTGCGTCGGCCGCCCGCTACGTCTGGGACCTCGGCGACCGCGCGCGCAGCCTGTGGGCCGTGCCGTTCGGCGCCTCGGGCGTGCCCGGCGACCCGCACCACGAAGACCAGCTGGCCCTGTGGCTGAGGGGCGGCCTCGCCCCGGTCGTCACCGACTGGAACGATCTCTCGAAGGAAGAGGCATGAGCGGCATGAGCGGCATGGACGGTACGAGCGGCACCCGCCGGACCGAGTACACCCGGGACGTCGAGGGCTTCGGCACCGTGCGGGTCGACCGCATCGACCCCGAGCGGGACGCCCCGCTGATCCACGGCTGGGTCAACGAGGAGCGCGGCCGGTTCTGGGGCATGGGCGGCACGACGGTGGAGCAGGTCCGGGAGATCTACGCCCACCTCGACTCGCTCACCACCCACCACGGCTTCCTGGTGCACCGGGACGGGGAGCCGGTCGCGGTCTTCCAGACGTACGACCCCGAGGCCGACCGGATCTCCGAGTGCTACGAGGCGCTGCCGGGCGACATCGGCGTGCACCTCTTCGTCGCGCCGTCGGCGGCGCCGGAGCGGGGCTTCACGGAGCGGCTGTTCGGCGTCCTGCTCGACTTCGCGCTGACCGGCCGCGACCGCGTGGTGGGCGAGCCGGACGCCGCCAACGAGAAGGTCCTGGACCGCCTCGCCCGCACCGGCTTCGAGCTGGGCCCGGAGATCGTGCTGCCGGAGGTGGACCTGCCGGAGGTGTTCATCCCGGAGAAGAAGGCGCGGCTGGTCTTCTACAGCAAGGGCTGAGCGCGGTCCGGGGGACCCGGGCGGGGGCGGCTGCCGCCCGGTCCGGGGCCTCGTGGCGGGTGGAGGCCGGGCGGTCCGGGGCCCCGTGGCGGGTGGAGGGCGCCCGGTCCGGGGCGCCGCCCCTCAGCCGATGACGCGGCCGTTGACGACGACCCGGCGCGGGGCCGCCAGGATCCGGACGTCGGCGCGCGGGTCCTCGCCGTAGACGACGAGGTCCGCCGGGGCGCCCTCCTCCAGGGCGGGGCGGCCCAGCCAGGCGCGGGCGGCCCAGGCCGTCGCCGAGAGGGCGTCCAGGGCGGGCAGGCCCGCCCTGGTCAGCTCCTCGACCTCGGCGGCGACCAGGCCGTGCGCCAGCGAGCCGCCCGCGTCGGTGCCGACGAAGACCGGGACGCCCGCGTCCCAGGCGGCGCGGACCGTGTCGTAGCGCCGCTCGTGGAGCCGGCGCATATGCGCCGACCAGCGCGGGAACTTCTCCTGGCCGCCGTCCGCGAGGTGCGGGAAGGTCGCGATGTTGACCAGGGTCGGGACGATCGCGACGCCCCGCTCGGCGAAGAGCGGGATGGTCTCCTCGGTGAGCCCGGTGGCGTGCTCGACGCAGTCGATGCCCGCCTCCACCAGGTCCCGCAGCGAGTCCTCGGCGAAGCAGTGCGCGGTGACCCGGGCGCCGAGCCGGTGCGCCTCCGCGATGGCCGCCTCGACCTCGGGGCGCGGCCACGAGGGGGCCAGGTCGCCGAGGTCCCGGTCGATCCAGTCGCCGACCAGCTTGACCCAGCCGTCGCCCCGGCGGGCCTCCCGCCCCACGTAGGCCACGAGGTCGGCGGGCTCGATCTCGTGCGCGTAATTGCGGATGTAGCGCCGGCTGCGGGCGATGTGCCGCCCGGCCCGGATGATCTTCGGCAGGTCCTCGCGCTCGTCGATCCACCGGGTGTCGGAGGGCGAGCCCGCGTCGCGGATGAGCAGCGTGCCGGCGTCCCGGTCGGTGAGGGCCTGCTTCTCGGCGGTGGCCGCGTCCACCGGGCCGTGCCGGTCCAGCCCGACGTGGCAGTGGGCGTCGACCAGGCCGGGCAGCGCCCAGCCCTCGACCCGGACGGCCCCGTCGGCCAGGCTCCCGGGCCGCTCGAAGGTGATCCGCCCGTCGACGCACCACAGTTCGTCCCGTACGTCCTCCGGGCCGACGAGCACCCGCCCCTTCACGTGCAGCACCGTGTGATCGCTCATGGCGGCACTCTACGGGCGCCCGCCGCCGGCGGTGCGGGGGCCGTGGCGGGTCCGGCGGGGCCGGGTGGAGGAACCCTCTACGCTGGCAGGAGCTCCACCCGCCGCACGCGGGTCCGCGAGTGCGCACCACGCATTCGACACCGAATACCGAAGACCGAAGAAGGCACCGCCGTGACCGTGACACACCCGCTCCTGGACCTGGCCCCGCTGACCGCCGCGCACTTCGCGTCGATCGAGCGCCGGGTCGCCGCGCTGCTCTCCACCGAGCAGGACGTGGTGATCACCCAGGGCGAGGCGCTGTTGCCCCTGGAGGGCTGCATCCGCAGCGGCGCCCGGCCCGGCTCGACGGCCCTGAACATCGTCACCGGACCGTACGGGCAGACCTTCGGCGACTGGCTGCGCGACTGCGGGGCCACGGTCGTGGACCTGGAGGTGCCGTTCCACACGGCGGTCACCGCCGAGCAGGTGGCACGGGCGTTCGCGGAGCACCCGGAGATCGACTTCGTGTCGCTGGTGCACGCGGAGGCGGCGACCGGCAACACCAACCCGGTCGCCGAGATCGGCGAGGTCGTGCGGGCGCACGACGCGCTGTTCTACCTGGACGCGGTGGCCTCGATCGGCGCCGAGCCGGTGCTGCCGGACGCGTGGGGCGTGGACCTGTGCATCATCGGCGCGCAGAAGGCGATGGGCGGCCCGGCGGGCGTCTCGGCGGTGTCGGTGAGCGAGCGGGCCTGGGAGCGCTTCGCGGCCAACCCGCGGGCGCCGCGCCGCTCGTACCTCTCGCTGCTGGACTGGAAGGAGCGCTGGATCGACGGCGGCCGCAAGGCGCTGCTGCACGCGCCCGCGCAGCTGGAGATGCTGGCGCTGGAGGCGTGCGTGGAGCGGATCGAGGCGGAGGGCCTGGACGCGCTGATGGCCCGGCACGCCTCGGCCGCGGCGGCGACCCGCGCGGGCGTGCTGGCGCTGGGCGGGGGCCTGGAGCCGTACGTGCGCGAGGCGCGGGACGCGGCCCCGGTCGCGACGACGCTGCGCTCCCCGGCCGGGGTGGACGCCTCGGAGCTGGTCGCGAAGGCGCTGGCCGCCGACCCGTCGCTGCCGCTGATCGCGGGCGGCGGGGCACTGGCCAAGGAGATGATCCGGGTCAACCACTACGGGGTGGACGCGACGCCGGGCGCGGTCCAGTCCTCGCTGGCGGCGCTGGGCGCGGCCCTCACCGAGACGGGCCGCGCGGTCGACCTGGAGGCGGCCCGCCGCGCGGTCACGGAGGCCTGGGGGCGCTGAGCCGTCCCCGGACGGCCGGGCGCGCACGACCGACCCCGGTCACCCGCGCCCGGCCGTCCGGACCGGGACGACCCGTACGCGTACGGGTGCTCGTACCCCCTACTCGTACCCCCTGCTCGTACCCCCTGCTCGTACCCGTGCTCGCGTACGGCTCAGTCCGCGATGATCTCCAGCGCCCGCTCCACGTCCGCCGAGGAGTTGTAGAGGTGGAAGGAGGCGCGGAGGTTGCCCGCGCGCGCGGAGAGGAGGACACCAGCCTCGCGCAGGGCGTCGGCGCGGCTGCCGAGCCCCGGGACGCCGACGACCGTCGACTCGTCGGCGACGGGGGTGTGGCCGAGCTCGGTGAGGCCGGCCCGGAAGCGGGCGGCGAGCGCCTTGTTGTGGGCCTCGATCCGCTCGATGCCGATCTCCTCCAGGAGGGCCAGCGAGCGGGCGGCGCCGTGGTACGAGAGGAAGGCGGCGGGCTCGTCGAAGCGGCGCGCGGAGCGGGCCAGTTCGCGCACCGGGCCGTAGCTGTTGACCCACAGCTCCTCGCCCGTCACCCAGCCCGCGTGGATCGGCAGCAGCGCGTCCTGCGCCTCGGCCGTCACGGTCAGGAACGAGGCGCCGCGCGGGCACAGCAGGTACTTGTAGCCGCCGGCGACGGTGAAGTCCCACTCCCCCGCGTACAGCGGCAGCCAGCCCGCCGACTGGGTGGCGTCGAGGAGCGTGCGCGCCCCGTGCGCCGCGGCGGCGGCCCGGATCGCGGCGAAGTCGGCGGTCCGGCCGTCGGCCGACTGCACCGCCGAGAAGGCGACGAGCGCGGTCTCGGGCCGCACCGACTCGGCCAGCAGCTCCAGCGGCACGAAGCGGACCTTCAGGTCGCCGCGCACGGTGAAGGGGGTGATGACGGAGGAGAAGTCGCCCTCGGGGAACAGGATCTCGGCCCCGGCCGGCATGGACTGCGCCACCATGCCGACGTGGACGGAGACGGAGCTGCCGACCGCGACCCGGTCGGCGCCCACGTGGGCGAGCCGGGCGAAGGCCGCCCTGGCCTCGTCGACGATGTCGAAGCTGCCGGCGCCGTCCGGCCGACCCGCCGCCGTCTCCTCGGCGAGCAGGGTGACCGCCTCGACCGTCCGCCGGGGCAGCAGCGCGCAGGCGGAGGTGTTCAGATAGGTCTGCTTGGGGGCGAACTCGGCTCCGCCCAGGGGCTCCAGGATGTCCATGCCCCCAGCCTGGATTCCCCACGATCTCCCGTCAATCGCTATAGATCATGGAGAATCCCCAAGCGGCGCTTATGAGTCAGCCAGGCCGGACGGGTCCGCCAGGCGAGCCGGCCGAACCGGACGGGCCCGCAGGGGCTCAGCAGCCCTTGCCGTCGATGCCGCAGGCCTCGGCCTCGGCTTCGGCCTCGCCGCCCAGCGGCTGGAGCGCCCGTCCCTGCCAGGCCTGCTCCAGCGCCCGGGTGAAGACCTCGGCGGGCTGCCCGCCGGAGACCCCGTACTTCCGGTCCAGGACGAAGAACGGCACGCCGTTCGCGCCGAGCTCGGCGGCCTCGCGCTCGTCCGCCCGTACCGCGTCGGCGTACGCCGAGTCGTCGGCGAGCACGGCCCGCACCTCGGCCTCGTCGAGACCGGCCTCGACGCCGAGCGCGACCAGGGTCCCGGACTCGAAGACGGAGCGCTCCTCGGCGAAGTTGGCCCGGTAGGCGAGGTCGAGCAGCTCGTTCTGCCGGCCGCGCTCCTTCGCCAGGTGCAGCAGGCGGTGGATGTCGAAGGTGTTGCCGTGGTCGCGGCCCTCGGTGCGGTAGCCCAGGCCCTCGTCGTGCGCGTTCGAGGCGACGTGCGCCTCCATGGCGCGGGCCTCGTCGAGGGTGCGGCCGTACTTCGCCGCCAGCATCTCCAGGACGGGCGCCGTGTCGCCCTTGCGGCTGTTCGGGTCGAGCTCGAAGGAGCGGTGCACGACCTCGACGTCGTCGCGGTGGGCGAAGGCCGCGAGGCCCTTCTCGAAGCGGGCCTTGCCTATGTAGCACCAGGGGCAGGCGATGTCGCTCCAGATCTCGACGCGCATGGTGGGGCTTCTCTCCAGACGGGGGCGGGGTCGGGTGTCCGAAGGACGGAACGCCCCGCCCCGCCGGTTTCATTCCGCCGCCGCCTCCGGGGTCAGTGTGAGCCGGAGCACCAGGTGGTCCCCGGCGCGCGGGGAACACGGGCATGACTGGCCTGATAAACGGCTGGCACAGACGAGCGGGTGCGGCGGCTTTCGCGTTCATTTCGGAAGCAGTTTCGCCGGGGTCACCAGACGCGCCCGCTCGAATAGGTCACGGGCCGCATGGTTCTTCAAGAACGGACGAATTCGGCTGTGCATGGTGCGGATCCGCTCGTCCGCCCTTCCGGATTGAAGGCTGGGGTAATCCTCCAATGCGAGAGCCCACGTCTGACAGGCAGCTTCAAGGTGACCCATTTCGAGCTGCCTCTCGGCGAGGGTACAGCGATGCCGGACCCTGGCACGGCGATATACACTCTGCCGAATCCGGTCAGACTGTTCCATGGCTTCGATAGATCCGGCGATATCTCCGAGTTCGTATCGGACCTGGCTCGTGTGATACAGGAGTGACGACGGGTCGTAAGAGCCGAAAGCCTTGGACTGCGACTCTGCCTTTTCCATCGCCACTTCGGCTTCTCGCAGGTAGTGCCGCGCCTGGACACGAGCCCCCGTCTGCGCTGCCGCATGGGCTTGCTGCCCGACGAGAAAGGCACGCATTCGCGGGCCGGCTTGCGGTGAGGCAGCCGCAGCGGCGTCTGCGAGGCGCATCGCTTGCGCGCCGTGCCCCAAATCGACCGCCTGAACGCTCATCCCTCGAAGGGTCGTGCAGAACGTCAAGTGATCTTCAGAAGCGCCGGCGAGTTCAAGGGCTTTTAGGTAGTATTTCTGCGCGAGTCCGTGAAGCCCCTCGTCCACTGCCATATAGCCCGTGAGGTAACAGAGATCCGAGACCGCACCCATCATCGCTTTACGGACGGATTCCGGAGCTTCCATCCTCAGATACGGGGCCGCCGTATTCACCAAGAATGCGGCAGCCATGGGCCGGGCCGTGCGCCCTCCGAACTGGTCGTCCAGCTCAGAAATTCGCTCGGTCATCGCGGAAACGGTCTGGACATCGGCCATCCCTATGCGCTGCGCGTCGCCCTTCCGGACGGCTTCCATCCTGCCGACCACGTCCGGCCAGTTGGGAATGGTCAGCGCGACGGAGAAGAGGCCGACGCCGAGAACGCTCCGGCGGGACGGGTCCATGTCGTACCTCCCCAGGTCCAACAGCCCCTCCACCGTACTGGGGTGGGCGGGCTGCCGATCGATGAGAGTCGTGCGGAACCCGGCCTCACTGTGGGTCACTGGGCGCCGCAACTTGCGGGCAAGGGCTTCCAGGATCAGAGGCCGCACATCCTCTTTCGGCATGTGGCCCTTGAGCCACTGGTGCACCGATGGCTCTCGGTATCGCAGGGGCGTATCGCGCTCCGTCCCCAAGCGGTTGATCGCCTGCGCGAACTGCCGCAGCGTCCAACCGGTTTCCCGGTACAGCCGCTCAAGCCCCGCGTTCGGTTCCGGGTTGCCCACCGATCCTCAACTCCCCGCGCTGTGAAGCCGCTTAAAGCTCTTAAATCCTGCCCCTGTTGCAACGGTACCGCCGGGCGTAGTGGCGCGGTTGCCTAGTGCGAGCAGAGCTCACCGCATGGGACGACGCCACAGCGAAGGACCCCGGACATGGATTACAGGCCCGCCCACGAGACCGAAGGCCTGGACGAGTTGGCCGCCCTGATACGGGCGGGCGGGTTCTGGCGGCTCGCCCCGGAGTGGGTGCCCCGGAGCGGCTACACGCCGCCCACTCGGCCCGTATTGCTCCGGGTGCGCGACGGGTTGGAGCGGAAGGGGCGCCGTGAGCACACCTGAGAGCCCGCGCGAGCACCCGCGGGTGTGGGAGCCGGGAGAAGTCGTCCAGGACACGAGAACGGGCCGTGTGGGGCGCGTGATGGGCCACGTCGGTCCGCGCTACCAGCTTCGCCCGCTGAATGGGGGTAGGGAATGGGAAGCCGACCCGGCAGAGATGTCCCCGGCGCGGCAGTCGGACGCGCTTATGGAACGCGTGGCCGAAGCGAATCGGCTCAGCCGGGAGTACGTACCCCGGGCGTGGTGAACCACAAGCCCAAGCCGTACGGGAACACCGGTCTCTTCGTCGGGCTCAGGGTCTACGAGTCCTCGCACGAGATGGTTGGTGTTGTCGCCGGATTCAACCCCGGGGGCGTCGTCCGCCTTGTCCGGCCGACCGGCTACGAATGGGCTGCCCCTTGGACCCGCGTGCGGCCCGCCAACGAGCGGGAGCAGCGTCAGCTTGCCGCCCTCGCCAGGCTCCACCGAACGCGCTGTGCGGGGCTCGCCACATAGGCCGGCTCACGGCGCGAACCCATGAACTCCGCTCTCCTCCCGTGATCTCACAACGGAGGCTCCCCCGTCTTCTGTCCGGGAGGAGAGCGGCCACCACTCCCGCCCGTCGAGTGACGGCAAGGACGGTCGGGTGCAAGTGCAGTACTCCACACCCAACAGGAGGAAATAGCCATGACGGCTACCGCCAATGACCTTCGCACCGGCCGCGCGCTGGTCGAGTCGGCGCTGTTCGACAGCATCGCCGAATTCACCGTGACGCGCTTCGGCTACGACCAGGCGAAGGCGGAGCGCGCCACCGACCAGGCGTTGGCGTTCCTCGCCACGGTCGGCACCGCCACGGTCAAGATGGTTCCGAGCGACGACGTGTTCGCGGGCCGGTGCCAGCGCGGTCCACGCGTGCGTCTTCGTCGGATAGCCGACTTTCACCGCATAGGGACCAAGGTCCGTCTTGATCTCCCAAGCTGCGATTCTTCGGCAGCTCACCCATGAACGCATCCTGAGCGGGGAATGGGAGCGCGGAACGTGGAGCGCTCAGCCATGGCGACGGGGTGACAGCCTTTATGAGCTGTGGGAGCCACACCGAATCGAGGCGGACTCGCCCACGCCGAATCTCGGCGAAGCACTGTCGTGCGCCGTCGCCCTCGCCGCCCTGCATGAAAAGGGTTGGGTCCACGGGGACGTCCAGCCGGCCCACTTCATCATCGGGCGTTCTGCCGGAACGTTCCTGATTGATCTCGCCCTCACTCAGGGTGGCAAGGTTCCCCGTGGCTATGACTTCCCCTATCGGGGATGTCTCGTCCACTACGAAGCGCCGGAAATCTCGGCGAGCGTCCTGGAGTCGGGCACAGCCACGCCGACGCGGGAAGCCGACGTGTACGCACTGGGAGCCGCGCTGTTCATCAGCGCGACCGGGTGGCGTCACGTCGACTACCCCGACGACGCGCCCCGCGAGATCCAGCGGCAAGCCATCGTCGCGGACCCTCACCGACCGGTGAACATGCCGGGGGTGCTGGGGTCGCTCATCCCCCACATGCTCAGCCGCTCCCCCGCCGACCGGCCGACGAGCGCCGAGGTCTGCGAGACCCTGAGCGCTGCCCTGTAGGACCCTCTACGCCCCGTCCATGCGGTCTCCCCCGAGCCGCGTGGGCGGGGCTTTCGTGCGTTCATCCGCGCAGGTCAACGCCCCTGCGATAACCTGTGGTTCCGTTGGTTCACGCGCAGGCGATGTCGCTCCAGATCTCGACGCGCATGGTGGGGCTTCTCTCCAGACGGGGGCGGGGTCGGGTGTCCGAAGGGCGGAACGCCCCGCCCCGCCGGTTTCATTCCGCCACCACCGCCGGGGCGAGTGTGAGCCGCAGCACCAGGTGGTCCCCGGCGCGCGGGGTCTCCGGGTCCGGGCGCCAGCCGTGCGCCGCGTAGAACGCCTGGGCGCGGGTGTTCGGCGCGAACACCTCCAGGCGCGCGGCGGGCACCCCGGCGGCCCGCCAGGCGGCGACGCAGGCGGCGTGCAGGGCGGTGCCGACGCCGCCGCGCCAGCGGTCCGGGGCGACGTGGAGCTGGGTCAGGTGCATGACGCCCTCACGCTCCCCGTACGCGGCGACGCCGACGAGCGCGCCGTCCGCGTCCCGGGCCCGCAGCACCCGCCCGGCTGCGATCGCCGAGGCCCAGCCCGCCCGGGAGCGGGCGAGCTCCTCGGGCCCGGCGTAGGCGGCGTCGGGGAGGTGGCCCCGGTAGTAGGTGGCGCGGGCCTCTGCGTGGACGGCGACGACGGCGTCGAGGTCGGCGGGGACGGCGGGCGCGAGGTCGGGTCCGCCGGCAGGCGCGAGGCCGGGTCCGGCGGCGTTGTCGTGGCTGCTCTCGGTCATGGACCCTCAGGACGCGGCGCCGCCGCCCCCGGTTCCCGCACCGGGCCGCTCGGCCGGCGGCCCGCTGGTGCCCGGGGGCGGTCCCGTGCTCCCGCTCAGGCGCGCGGCACGCCCAGCGGGTTGTCGTCGCGCAGCTCCGGCGGGAGCAGGTGCTGCGGGGTCGACTGGTAGGTGACCGGGCGCAGCCAGCGCTCGACGGCGGTCGCGCCGACGGAGGTGGCCGTGGAGGTGGTCGCCGGGTAGGGCCCGCCGTGGTGCTGGGCGGCGGCGACGGCCACGCCGGTCGGCCAGCCGTTGACGAGGATCCGCCCGGCGAGCGGGGTGAGTTCGGCGAGCAGCGAGGCGGCGCCGGGGTCCTCGCCCGCGATGTGCAGGGTGGCGGTCAGGTTGCCGGGCAGCAGCGCGAGGACGGCGCTGACCTGCGCGCGGTCGGCGTAGCGGGCGACGACGGTGACGGGTCCGAAGCACTCCTCCAGGAGCGGTCCGTGGCCGCCCTCGGGCAGCAGCGCCGCCTCGACGGTGAGCACTCCGGCGCTGACGGTGTGCGCACCGCCCGCGCCGGGGGTGACGGGCGCGGTCACGCCGGGCAGCGCGGCGCGCTCGCTCACCCCGTCGAGGAAGGCCCCGCGCATCCGGTGGTCGAGCATCACGCCGGGTTCGGTCTCGCTGACGGCTGCGGTGAGGGCGGTGACGACCCGGTCGCCGGCCGCGCCCGAGGGCACGAGGACGAAGCCGGGCTTGGTGCAGAACTGGCCCTCGCCCAGGGTCATCGACCCGGCGAGCCCGGCGCCGATCTCCTCGGCGCGCTCCTCGGCGGCGCCCGGGGTGACCACCACCGGGTTGAGGGAGCCGAGTTCGCCGTGGAAGGGGATGGGTACGGGGCGGGCCGCGGCGGCGTCGAAGAGCGCCCGCCCGCCGCGTACCGAGCCGGTGAAGCCGGCCGCGGCGACCAGCGGGTGGCGGATCAGCTCGACACCGGCGTCGAAGCCGTGCACGAGGGAGACGACGTCCTCGGGGAGCCCGGCCTTGACGGCGGCCCGGCGCAGCAGGGCGGCGCAGAGCTCGGAGGTGGCGGGGTGGTCCGGGTGCGCCTTGACGACGACAGGGCAGCCGGCCGCGAGGGCGCTGGCGGTGTCGCCGCCGGGGACGGAGAAGGCGAGCGGGAAGTTGCTGGCCGCGTAGACGGCGACGACCCCGAGCGGGAGCTTCATGCGGCGCAGGTCGGGGGTGGGCGGGGTGGTGGCCGGGTCGGGCCGGGAGATCCGTACGTCGAGGAAGGCCGCCGCGTCGACGGCCTCGGCGAAGGAGCGCAACTGGGCCGTGGTGCGGGCGAGTTCGCCGGTGAGCCGGACGGGCCCGAGGGCGGTCTCGGCGTCGGCGGCCTCGATGACGTGGTCGCGGGCCTCGTCGAGGAGGTCGGCGGCGGTCCGCAGTAGGGCGGCTCTGGCGGTGCGGTCGGCGAGCGCGCCGAGGGTGCCCCGGGCGGCGCGCACCGCCCGGTCGATCTCCTCGGGGGTGGCCTCCACCGCGACCTGTTCGCGCGCCTTTCCCGTCCGGGGGTCCACGCTCCACACTGGTTCTGCCGCCAACGCCACACACCTCGTTCGCTATTCTGAACACCGTCCCGGTAGGTGAACCGAGGGACTCGGGGGACTCTATTGACGCCCGAGCCGTCTCCACAAGTGCTTCGGAAGAGGGGCGAGCGATGCCGACGAGCGACGCGGGCGGGGCGCCGGTCAAGTCCGCCGTGCGGACCGTGGAGTTGCTGGAGTACTTCGCCGGGCGGCCCGGGATGCACTCGCTGGGCACCGTGCAGGAGGCCGTCGGCTATCCGAAGTCGAGCCTGTACATGCTGCTGCGGACCCTGGTCGAGCTGGGCTGGGTGGAGACCGACGCGACCGGCACCCGGTACGGGATCGGGGTGCGGGCGCTGCTCGTCGGCACCTCGTACGTCGACGGCGACGAGGTGGTGGCCGCCGCCCGGTCCACGCTGGACCGGCTGTCCGACGACACCGCCGAGACCATCCACCTGGCCCGCCTGGACGGCGCCAGCGTCGTCTATCTGGCGACCCGTCAGTCTCCGCATCACCTCAGGCCGTTCAGCCGGGTGGGGCGCAGGCTGCCGGCCCACTCGACGGCGCTCGGCAAGGCGCTGCTCGCCACCCACAGCGACGCGCAGGTGCGGGCGCTGCTCCCCGAGACGCTGCCCGCGCTGACCGAGCACACGGTCACCGACCGGGAGTTGCTGATCGAGGAGCTGCGGGGCGTCCGGGAGCAGGGGTACGCGGTGGACCGCGAGGAGAACACGCTGGGGCTCCGCTGCTTCGGCGTCGCGCTGCCCTACCGGACCCCGGCCCGCGACGCCGTCAGCTGCTCGGTGCCCGCGGCCCGGCTGACCCCGGTGCACGAACAGCTCGTCAAGGACGCGCTGTTCGACGCCCGCGACCGGCTGGCCCTGGCGACCCGCCGCCTCTGAACGCGGACACCACGGCCCCTCGCCCCGACCCTGCCCCCACCTCTGCCCCCGCCTCTGCTTCCGCTCCCGCCCCGCCGCCGCGTCCGCCCCCGTCCCCTGAGGACCGGGCCGTCTCCCCCGTGCGGCGGAGGCGGTTCACCTCACGGCAGGAGGCGCGGGGGAGGGTCCGGACGGGACCGTGGGGGCATGACCTCACCGACGCTCCCCGTCCGCGCCGCCGCCGTCCCGCCGGGCCCGCTCCGCCCGGTGCTGCGCGCCCTCGCGATCGTGGCCTGCCTGCCGTACATCGCCCTGAAGGCCGTCTGGGTGGCGGGCGGGCGGCTCGGCATCCCGGACGGGAGTGTGCTGCTCGACCACCCGACGCTGATGGGCGTGGCCAACGGGCTCTCCGTGCTCGCCGACGCGGCCGTGGTGCTGCTCGCGCTGCTGCTCACCCGGCCGTGGGGGCTGCGGGTGCGGGCCTGGCCGCTGCTCTTCCCGCTGTGGGCGGCGATCGGCCTGATCGGGCCGATCATGGCGGCCTATCCGGCGCAGCTCCTGGCCGGCGCGCTCAGCGGTGCCGGCGGCGGCACGGCGGGCCCGCCCGACGAGCCCTTCCTGGACACCTGGGTCTTCCCCGTGGTCTACGGCGGCTTCATCGTCCAGGGGCTCTGCCTCGGCACGCTGTTCGCCCTGTACACCCGCGACCGCTGGGGACGGGTCTGGCGCGGGCGGCTCGGCGAGCTGCCCGCCTCGGTGAGCGGGCCCGGGACGCGCGCCGCCGCCGTCGCCGGGGCGCTGCTCGCCCTCGTACCGGCGGCCCTGTGCTTCCTGTGGGCCACCGGGCTCGGCGGGGGCCTGTCGCCCGCGTTCGCCGTCGCGTACGACACGGACCGGGCGGTCGTCGACGCCGTCCGGGGCGCCTTCCTGCTGCTCGCCGCCGGGTCCGTGCTCCTGCTCGCGCTGCGCCGGCCCGCCGGGCCGAGGGTGCGCACCGTGCTGGGCGTGGCCTGGGTGTCCACGGGTGCGGCCGGGTGCTGGGGCGCGTACATGACGCTGGTCTCGCTGCTGCCCGCCGCCGAAGCCGGGAAAGAGCCGTCGGGCCTGATGGTCACCGCCTACGCTGGCGAGATGATCACCGGATTCCTGCTGGCGGGCTGCCTCGCGGCCGTCCTCGGCCGCCGGAGCGCCGCGGCGTGACCCTGTTCCGGGACGCCCTGTTCGGGCAGCGGGCCCGGCGGCGCTGGCTGCATCTGATCCTGGGCGGCGCACTGTTCATGCCGTACTGGCTGGTCGGCACCGTCGCCGTCGGGCCTTTCACGCCGGACGGGAACGTCCTGGGGGGCGGCCTCGGCTTCCAGCTCGCGGCGTACGCGGTCGGGCTGCCGGTCGCCGCGCTGAGCGCGCTCTTCCCGCTCGCCCGGCCGATGTCGGTGGCGGCGGCGCGGGCGCTGTGCGGGGTCCCGCCCGGCCGGTTCGCCGACGGGCCGGCGCGGGGCGCGGGCGGGCGGGCCCGGACGGCAGCCTGGTTCGGACTGCACCTGGGGACGGGCGCCCTGCTCAGCGGGGCGACGCTGGCGCTGCCGCCGTTCGCGCTGGCGGTGTGCGCGCTGCCGTTCTCGGCGGGGCTGCGCGCCTCGGAGCTGGGCCGCTTCTGGGGCCTGGACCGGCCCTGGCTCGCCTGGGCGGGGCTGCCGCTCGGCCTGCTGATGCTGCTCGGGCTGGCGGGCGCCGCCGCCGGGACCGGCGCGCTGCTGGCCCGCGCGGCGCCCCGGCTGCTCGGGCCGGGCCCGGCGGACCGGCTGGCGGCGGCGGAGCGGCAGGCCGCCGAGCTGGCCGTGCGCAACCGGCTCGCCCGGGAGCTGCACGACTCGGTGGGGCACGCGCTGAGCGCGGTCACCCTCCAGGCGGGCGCGGCCCGGCGGGTCCTGGCGGCGGGCGGCGGGAGCCCGGCGGGCGCGGACCTGGACTTCGTACGGGAGGCGCTGACCGCGATCGAGGAGACCACCCGGCGCACGGTCGGGGAGCTGGACGCGGTCCTGGGGCTGCTGCGCCGGGGCGAGGACGACGGCGAGCTGGCCGCGCCCGGGCTCGACGCGCTGGACGCGCTGGTGCGGGGCGCCGGTCCCGGGGTGCGGCTCACGGTCGCGGGAAGCCTGGCGGAGCTGCCGGAGGCGGTGTCGCGGGAGGCGTACCGGATCGTGCAGGAGGGGCTGACGAACGCCGTGCGGCACGCGCGCGGGCAGCGGGTGACGGTGCGGATCGCGCTGTCGGGGGACGCGCTGGAGATCACGATGGAGAATCCGCTGCCCGGCGTCCCGCCGGTGGCCCGCCCGGACGGCGGGCGGGGGCTGCGCGGGGTCGCCGAGCGCGCCCGGCTGCTGGGCGGCACGGCCCACGCCGGCCCGGTGGACGGCGACTGGCGGCTGACGGCCCGGCTGCCGGTGGGGCGGGCGGGCCTGGTGGGCCAGGCAAGCCTGGCAGGGCAGGTGGGCCCGGTGGGCCCAGTGGGCCCGGTGAGACAGACAGGGCAGACGGGCCCGCTCGGAGGGGAGCGCTGATGGCGGGGGACGGCACGATCAGGATCGTGGTGGCGGACGACGAGCGGATGGTGCGGACGGCGCTGCGGGTGATCCTGGACGCCGAGCCCGGACTGGAGGTCGTCGGGGAGGCGGCCACCGGCGCCGAGGCGGTGTCGGTGGTGCGGGAGCTGCGGCCCGACGTGGTCCTGATGGACGTGCGGATGCCCGAGGTGGACGGCATCCAGGCGACCCGGACGATCCTGGCCGCGCTGCCGGAGCCGCCCAGGATCGTGGTGGTCACCACCTTCGAGAACGACGCCTACGTGTACGACGCGCTGCGGGTGGGCGCGGCCGGCTTCCTGCTCAAGCGGGCGGCGCCGGAGGAGCTGGTGAGCGCGGTGCGGCTGGTGGCGACGAGCGAGTCGCTGCTCTACCCGGCGGCGGTGCGCGGGCTCGCCGCCGAGCACGCGCGCCGGAACCCCCCGACCGCCCCCGTCTGGGCCGCGCGGCTGACCGAGCGGGAGGCGGAGGTGCTGCGCCGGATGGCGAAGGGACTGACCAACGCGGAGATCGCGGACGGGATGGGGGTCGGTCCCGCGACGGTGAAGTCGCACGTGGCCGCGGTGCTGGCGAAGACCGGGGCGCGGGACCGCACGCAGGCGGTGATCGCCGCGTACGAGTCGGGGTTCATCACCCCGCGCTGAGCCGCGGGGCCGGCCGGACACGGGGGTGCCGGCCGGCCCCGCTCCCCCGCGCGGGCCCGTACCGGCGCCGGAGGAACGTTCCCTGAGGAACCTGAGAAAGCTGAGAAAGCTGAGAAAGCTGAGAAAAGGGACACATCCGGAACGGCGCACCCCTCGCCGCTCGTCCCCTTGAGTGGGATGAACAAGACGATCAGGCGCGCCTCGGTCTTCTCGCTGCTCCTGGTGCTGGCCCTGCTGGGCCGTGCCACCTGGGTGCAGGCGTACGAAGGCAAGGCCCTCGCGGACGAGAAGAAGAACCGGCGGAACGTGATTGCGCAGTACGCGCATCCGCTCGGGAACATCATCGTGGCCGGTTCACCGGTCACCGGTTCCAAGGAGACGAAGGGCGGCGACCTCGCTTACAAGCGCGACTACACCGACGGGAAGCTCTACGCGGCGGTCACCGGGTACAGCTCCCAGGCGTACGGCGCGACGCAGCTGGAGGGGATCTACTCCGACGTGCTGGACGGCACGGACCCACGGCTGAAGAACCCGCTGGACGCGATCACCCGCAAGCAGACGGATCCGGGCTCCGTCGTGACGACCATCGACCCGGCCGTGCAGAAGGCCGGCTACCAGGCGCTGGGGAACAAGAAGGGCGCCGCCGTCGCCATCGACCCGAAGACGGGCCGGATCCTCGGCATGGTGTCCACGCCCTCCTACGACCCCTCGAAGATCGCCGGGCTCACCGACGGCGACACGTGGAAGCAGCTCACGGACGACCCGGACAAGCCGCTGGTCAACCGGGCGCTGCGGCAGCCGCTGCCGCCGGGTTCGACGTTCAAGCTGGTCGTCGCGGCGGCCGGTCTGGAGGAGGGACTGTACGACTCGGTGGACACGCCGACGCGCAGCCCCAACCCGTACAAGCTGCCCGGTACGACCCGCTACCTGGAGAACGAGAACCCCTCGGCGCCCTGCGAGAACGCGAGCCTGCGCACCGCGCTCCAGTACTCCTGCAACAACGTCTTCGCGAAGCTCGCGGTCGACCTGGGCCAGGACAAGGTGAAGGAGACGGCGGAGAAGTTCGGCTTCAACGACAAGGAGCTCGACGTCCCGGTCCGCGCCTACGCCAGCGTCTACCCCTCCGGCATGGACAAGGCGCAGACGGCGCTGACCGGCATCGGCCAGTTCGACGTGACGGCCACCCCGGTGCAGATGGCGATGGTGTCGGCGGCCATCGCCAACGACGGTCTGCTGGCGAGCCCGCACATGGTCTCCGAGGTCGTCGACTCGAACGGGGACGCGCTGAAGAGCTTCGAGGACGGGAAGGCGGACCGGATCATGTCCTCCAAGACCGCGTCGCAGCTGCGCAGCGCCATGCAGACGGTGGTCGACAAGGGCACCGGCTCCAACGCGGCGATCTCCGGCAAGGAGGTCGGCGGCAAGACGGGCACCGCGCAGCACGGCGAGAACAACAGCAAGACGCCGTACGCCTGGTTCACCTCGTACGCCAAGGACCCGGCCACCGGCAAGGAGGTCGCGGTGGCGGTGCTGATCGAGGACTCGGGCGCGGCGCGCTCGGAGGTCAGCGGCAACGGGCTGGCGGCGCCGGTGGCGCAGAAGATGATGAAGGCGGCGCTGAAGTGACACAGCACGGGTGACGGCACGGGAAGTGACGTAACGGCCGAAGTGCCGTGGAAGCGGGGGCCGGTGGCGCACCGGCCCCCGCTCCGCGATATGCAGGGCACATGCTTTCGACCGCACGTCTGCCCCGTTCCCCGTCCGGCTGGACCATGGCCGTCTTCGGCGCGCTCGCCGCCGCCCTGGGGGTGGTGGGGCTGGTGTCGCCCGACACCACGATCCGGCTCATGGGCCTGGACCCCGTCACCGCCGCGGACCGCGCGGACGGGGACCACACCCTCCTCTTCCTGACGGCTTCCTCCATGGCGGCGCTCAACATGGGCGTCTACTACCTGCTGGCCGCCCTGGCCGACTGGAAGCCCTTCTTCCGCTGGACGGTCCCGTTCCGGCTGCTCACCTGCACGGTCTTCACCCTCGCCGTCGTCACCGGCCGCGCCCCGGCCGGCTTCCTGGGCGTGGGCCTGTGGGAGGGCCTGGGCGCGCTGGCCACCGGGCTGGCCCTGAGGTACGAGAAGCGCGCGGCGGGCCTCCGGGGCCGACGGCCGACGGGCGCCGAGAGTTAGGGAATCCGCCCGATCCGCGGGCGCCTCCTCAGAGGCCAGCCTGCGGAGATGCGTCTTCCTCTCTATCTGTGCGCCGTCCTGGTCTCCGGCTTCGGCACCACCGCCCTGTGGCTGGTCTCCGGGATCTGGGTGAAGTCCCTGACCGGCTCCGACTCCCTCGCGGCGCTCACGGCCTTCGCGCTGTGGGCGCCCGCGCTGCTGGGCCCGCTGCTGGGCGGGCTCGTCGACCGGGTGCCCCGCCGGCCGCTGCTGGTGGCGGCGAACCTCGCCATGGCCGCCCTGCTGCCGTCGCTGCTGTGGGTGGACCGGGCGGACCGGGTGTGGCTGCTGTTCCTCGTGCTCTTCGTGTACGGGACGCAGGGCGCGCTCGTCGAGGCGGCGGAGGCGGCGCTCGCGGCGGGCGCGCTCGACCCCGAGCGGCTCGGCTCCTTCAACGGGCTGCGGCTGACCGTGAACGAGGCGGTGAAGCTGGTCGCCCCGCTGGTGGCCGCCGGGCTCTTCGCCCGGTACGGGGGCGGGCCCGTCGCGCTGCTCGACGCGGCGAGCTTCGCGCTGGCGGCGGGCGTCTTCGCGCTGCTGCGGGCGCGGGAGGCCCGGCTCCCGGCTACGGCCGGGGAGCGCGGCCGGCTCGCGGACGGGGCGCGGCTGCTGTGGGCCGCGCCGGTGCCGCGGGCGCTGGTGGCGGCGGGCGGCTTCACCATGTTCCTGGCCGGGCTCAACGGGGCCGCGCTCTACACGGTGGTGGACCGGGGCCTCGGGCACGCCCCGGCGTACGTGGGCGTGCTGTACGCGGTGCAGGGCGCGGGGTCGGTGGCGGCGGGGCTGGTGGCGGGGCCGCTGCTGCGGCGGCAGCCGGAACGGCTCCTCGCGGCGGCCGGGCTGGCCCTGTTCGCCCTGGGCGCGGCGGCGCGGGCCGTGCCGTACGACGCGGCGGCGCTGGCCGGGAGCGCGCTGGTCGGACTCGGGCTTCCCTGGGTGCTGATCGCCGCGCTGACGGCCGTCCAGCGGGGTGTCCCGCCGGAGCTGACGGGGCGGGCGGCGGGCACCGCGCACACCCTGCTCTTCGCCCCGAACGCGGTGGCGCTGGCGGCGGGCGCGGGCCTGGTCGCGGTGGCGGACGTCCGGCTGCTGCTGCCGCTGCTGGGCGCGGCGGGCCTCGCGGGGGCGGCGGCGCTGGCGCGGGCGCCCGATGCGCGGGTGGTGCCGGCCTCTTGAGGCGGAGGGAGGCGTGGGCTTCGATGGCGGGCAGGCGCCCACCGGCCCGACGAACGGAGCTCCGCCCATGCCGCCCATGCCGCCCCTGCCCAGCCCTCCCCGCACCGTCCTGCTCACCGGCGCCGCCGGGGGCGTCGGCACCCACATGCGGGAGCTGCTGCCCGCGTACGGCTACGCGCTGCGCCCGCTCGACGCGCGGCCCGTGCCCGGCGCCCCGGACGCGGTCGTCGCCGACCTCTCCGACCGGGCCGCGCTGCGGGAGGCGGTGCGCGGGGTGGACGCGGTGGTGCACCTCGCCGGGATCGCGCTGGAGGCGGAGTTCGACGCGATCGTGGCCGCCAACGTGACCGGGCTCCAGCGCCTGTACGAGGCGGTGCGCGAGGAGGGGGTGCCCCGGGTGGTGTTCGCGTCCAGCAACCACGCGGTCGGCTTCACGCCCCGCCCGCGCCGGGGGCAGCCGCCCGTCCCGGTCGCCACCCCGCACCGGCCCGACACCTTCTACGGCCTGTCCAAGGCGTTCGGCGAGGACCTGGCCCAGTACTACTGGGACCGGCACGGGGTGGAGACCGTGTCGGTGCGGATCGGCTCCTGCCTGCCCGAGCCGCAGTCGGTGCGGATGCTGTCCACGTGGCTGAGCCCGGCGGACTGCGCGCGCCTGTTCCACGCGGCGCTCACCGCGCCGGAGGTCGGGCACACCGTGGTCTACGGCTCCTCCGCCAACACCCGTGCC
Source organism: Streptomyces sp. NPDC042100 (assembly GCF_055582325.1). NCBI lineage: Bacteria > Bacillati > Actinomycetota > Actinomycetes > Kitasatosporales > Streptomycetaceae > Streptomyces > Streptomyces sp. NPDC042100. The sequence goes on along the minus strand of NZ_JBVJDK010000005.1, from coordinate 432,691 downwards.
TGGTGGGACCTCGGCTCCGCGCGGGCGCTCGGCTACGCGCCGGAGGACGACGCCGAGGTGTTCGCGGAGCGGATCGTCGCCGCGCGCGGGCGGCCGGCTCCGGGCAGCGCCGAGGACGTGTACGTGGGCGGGGACTTCTGCGTGGACCCGCCGCGCCTGCCGCGCTGAGAGGGGCGGGCCCGGCCGGACGATGCGGGGGAGCCGGCCAGGCCCGGGTCGACGCGTGCGGCGGGCGCACGCGGACATTCCGACGATATGACCCGACCAAGATCGTCGCGAGCCGCGGAACGCGGCTGCCGTCCGGAAAGCGCGGAGCGTTCCCGCCACCCGGCCGGTCCGCGCCCCTCCGGCGGTTCCGGTCCGCGCCCCTCCGGCGGCCCCGACGGCCCCGGCGGCTCCGGCAGCCCAGGCGGCTCCGGCGGGCGGCCGTCAGCGGCGGAGGGTCTCCGACGGGGACTCGCCGTACCGCTCCCGGTAGCGGGCCGCGAACCGGCCCGGGTGGGCGAAGCCCCAGCGCCAGGCCACCTCCGTCACGCTCAGCCCGTCCGGCGCGCCCGCCCGCAGCTCCTCGTGGACCCGCTCCAGGCGCACCTCCCGTACGTACGCCATCGGCGACATCCCCACGTACTCCCGGAAGGACTCCTGGAGGCGGCGCACGCTGACCCGGGCGAGGGCGGCCAGCTCGGTGCTGGTGAAGGGGTGTTCGGGGCGGGCCCGCACCGCGTCCATCGCGCGTTTCACCGGTCCGGGGCGGGCCGGACCGCCCGGGTGGGCGAGCTCCTCGCGCCAGGGGTGCTCGGCGGCCAGCAGCAGCCCGTTGAGCAGGGCCTCCTGGAGCGGCCTGGAGACCAGCTCGTGGGTGGCGAGGCCGTCCCCGGCGAGCGCCCCGGCCGCCACCTGCCGGGCGAAGGTCACCCAGCTCAGGCCGGGGCCCCGGGTGATGTCGAGCCCGGCGGCGAAGGCGAGCCGGCCGCGCGGCGGGCGCCCGATCAGCCGCTCCAGGCGCTCGTGCAGCGCGGTGGCGTCGATCTTGACCGAGAGGGCGCGGCAGTCCCCGCTCCACCGGTCGAGGAAGGTGTCGCCCGCCGGGTCGAGGAGCACCGCCTCCCGGCTCGTGGCCACCATCCGGCGGCCCCCGGCGCCCTGGCGGAGCTCCATGGAGCCGCTCAGCGGGGCGTTGAGGTGGAAGGCGCCCAGCTCGCCGAAGCGCATCCGGACGTCGGCGCCGCAGGTGAGGTCGCCGATCATCAGCGGCCCGAGCCCGACGGTGTCGAAGCGCGCGGCGAAGGGCCGCTCCCCGACGTCGATGACGTCCATGAAGTTGGCGTAATAGCGCGCGCCGATCTCCTCGCGCGCCTCGTCCACGTCCCGCGTCCGGAAAGAACTCCCACCCACGGTTCGTAAGAATATTCGCATGACGGGGGCGGGCGGGAACGGCAGGATGCCGCCCATGCCGGCACCCCAGGGATTCGTCCACACGCACCGCGCCGACGGCACGGTCGTCATCACCCACCGCGGCCGCGCCGCGGCCACCCTGCGCGGCGCCCGCGCGGAGCGCTTCCTGGCCGAGGTCGAGGCGGGCGACCCGCAGCGGGTCATGGCCCGCTGGACCGGCTCGTACCGCTTCGGCAACGAGCGCACCGCGCGCGAGCACCCCCGTAACCGGAGTGGCCGAACGGGACGAAGGTAAGGGAACGGCAAAAGCGCCTCGCTCGTTACTCCCGGCATGACCGCAATGACCCCCGGCTCGAACATCCCTCTCACCGCCGCGCGCGTGGCGGTGGACGTCGCCGCGCCCGTGCGGCTCGACGTGTCGGGCCTGCTGCTCGGCGCCGACGGCAAGGTGCGCTCCGACGCCGACTTCATCTTCTACAACCAGCCCGCCGGCCCCGGCGTCTCCTACCGCTCCGGCGGCGGCACCGCCCCGGACGCGATCGTGGTGGACACCGCCGCCGTCCCGGCCGGCATCGAGAAGATCGTCGTGACGGCGAGCCCCGACGCCGCCGGTCAGACCTTCCAGGGCATCGAGCCCACGGCGACCGTGCGCGACGCCGACGACGGCAGCGTCCTCGCCACCTTCACCCCGCCGCGGCTCGGCACCGAGACGGCCCTGGTGGTCATCGAGATCTATCTGCGCAACGGCGCCTGGAAGGCCCGCGCGGTCGGCCAGGGGTACGCGAACGGGCTGGCCGGGATCGCGACCGACTTCGGCGTCAGCGTCGACGAGGAGCCGGCGGCCGTGCCCGCCGCCGCCCCGGCCGCCGCGCCGGCGCAGGCCCCCGCGCCCGTCGCCGTCCCCCCGGTCCCGGCCGCGCCGCCCGCCGCGCCGGCCGGCAGCGGGAAGATCAACCTGGACAAGGGCCGGGTCAGCCTCCAGAAGAACCAGACGGTGTCCCTGGTCAAGGGCGGCCGCCCGCTGCTCTCCCAGGTCAAGATGGGCCTCGGCTGGGAGCCCGCCTACCGGGGCAAGGACATCGACCTCGACGCCTCGGTCATCGCCTACGGCCCCCAGCGCAACCACCTGGACAGCTGCTACTTCGGCAAGCTGTCCATCCTCAACGGCTCGATCAAGCACTCCGGCGACAACCTCACCGGCGAGGGCGCGGGCGACGACGAGGTCATCGTGGTGGACCTCGGCCGGCTGCCCGCCGAGGCGACCGGCCTGGTCTTCACGGTGAACTCCTTCTCCGGGCAGAAGTTCACCGAGGTCGCCAAGGCCTACTGCCGGCTCATCGACGCCGCCACCGGCGAGGAGCTGGTCCGCTTCGACCTCACCACCGCCGAGCCGCAGACCGGCGTGATGATGGCCAAGCTGATCAAGCAGTTCACCGGCGAGTGGGAGATGACGGCGATGGGCGAGTTCGTGAAGTCGCGGACCGTCCGCGGCATGGTCAAGCCGGCGGCCCAGGCCCTCTGAGGCCCGGACCGCCCCGGGGCGCGCGCCCGCGCGCCCCGGCCGGGACAGCGCGCTGTCAGAACAGCGCGCTGTACGCGTTGAGGGCCGGCTGGCCGCCCAGGTGGACGTAGAGCACGGTCGAGTCCGCGCCGATCTCGCCCCGGTCCACCAGATCGACCAGACCGGCCATCGACTTCCCCTCGTAGACCGGGTCGGTGACCATCCCCTCGGTCCGCGCGGCCAGCCGCATCGCGTCCAGCGTCGCCTCGTCCGGGACGCCGTACACGCCCGCGTGGTAGCGGGCGTCCAGCTCGACGTCGGCGGCGGTCAGCGGGCGCTCCACGCCGATCAGGGCGGCGGTGTCCCGGGCGATCCGGGTGATCTGCTCGTGCGTCTCCGCCGGCTTCGCCGAGGCGTCCACGCCGAGCACCCGCCGGGACCGGCCGCCCTCCTCGGCGAGCGCGGCGAAGCCCGCCACCATTCCCGCCTGGGTGGAGCCGGTCACCGAGCAGACCACCACCGTGTCGAAGAAGACGCCCAGTTCGCGCTCCTGGTCGGCCACCTCGTACGCCCAGCGGGCGAAGCCGAGGCCGCCGAGCCGGTGGTCGGAGGCGCCCGCCGGGATGGCGTACGGCTTGCCGCCGGACTCCTCGACCTCGCGCAGCGCCAGCTCCCAGCTCTCCTTGAAGCCGATCCCGAACCCGGCCCGCACCAGCCGCACGTCGGCGCCCGCGAGCCGGCTGACCAGGATGTTGCCGACCTTGTCGTAGCCCGGGTCGGGCCACTCGACCCAGCTCTCCTGGACCAGCACGCAGCGCAGCCCGGCGTGCGCGGCGACGGCCGCGACCTGGCGGGTGTGGTTGGACTGCACGCCGCCGATGGAGACGAGGGTGTCGCAGCCCTGGGCGAGGGCGTCGGCGACCAGGTACTCCAGCTTGCGGGTCTTGTTCCCGCCGTACGCGATGCCTGAGTTGCAGTCCTCCCGCTTGGCCCACAGGGTGGCCCCGCCGAGGTGGGAGGTGAGCCGCTGGAGGGGGTGCGTGGGCGAGGGCCCGAAGAGCAGCGGATAGCGCTCGAAGTCGTCGATCGTCGGCATACGGGCTCCCTGGGTGGTCGCGGTCGTGCGGGTCCTGGACTGTCCGGCGGCGATCCGGCCGGTCCCGGACCGCCACCGCGCCGGCCGGGGCCTGTCCGGTGGATCAGGGTCGGACAGGTCCTGGCGCCGGCCGGGTGGGTGGGTCCGTCGCCTCGTCGGCGAGTTCCTCCAGGGCGCGCCATATCTCCGTCGTCACCCGCACCGCCTCCTCCGTGTCGCCCGCCTCGCACGCGTCGATCAGGCGCGCGTGGAGCTCGGTGGAGCCGCAGCTCCCGGCGTCCCCGAAGAGGCGGCGCTCGACCCGGCGGATCAGGGGCGTGTAGCGGTCGATGGTGGCGGCCACCGCGTGGTTGCCGCTCGCGCCGACGAGCACGTCGTGGAGCTCGTCGTCGGCGCGCAGCGCGGCCTCGACGTCCGAGGAGCGCACGGCCTCGGCGAAGCGCGCGTTGGCCTCGCGCATCGCGCGGATGCCCTCGGGGCCGAGCAGCGGCACGGCGGTGCGGGCGGCGAGTTCGTGCATCACCCGCACCACGGAGGCGGCGTCCCGCACCACCCGGCTGACCAGCCGGGTGACCCGGGTGTAGCTCTGCGGCTTGGTCTCCACGAGGCCCTCGTCGCCGAGCCGCACCAGGGCCTCGCGCACGGGCGCGCGCGAGAGGCCCAGACGGTCGGCGAGATCGGCGTCCTTGACCACGGATCCGGGTGCGAGCTCACCGCGCACGATGGCCTCGCGCAGCGCCTCGTACGCGCGGTCGCGCAGCAGGGTCCGGCCCACCGGCCGTAAAGCGTCCATGGGCTGACATGTTAGGTGTCAGCCCATGGGGGCACCAGGTCCTCAGACGTCAGCGACGGGGCTGCCGACGCCACGGTCCGGTGATGGCGAGCATGATGCCCGGCTCCTGGATGTTGGCGAAGAGGGTGTCGCCGTCGGGCGAGAAGCACACGCCGGTGAACTCGCTGTCGTTCAGGTCGTTGCGGGCGATCGGGTAGGTCCGGCCGCTCTCGGTCGCGCCGAAGAGGTGCTGGACGCCCTCGCCGTCCTCGGCGATGACGACGCCGCCGTACGGGGAGACGGTGATGTTGTCGGGGCCGTCGAAGGCGCCGTCCTCGTCCGGGGCGGCGTTGACGCCGAGCAGCACCTGGAGGGTGAGGGTGCGGCGCTTGGGGTCGTAGAACCACACCTGCCCGTCATGCGCGGCGCCGGGGCTCTCCGCGCGGGCGTACGAGGAGACGATGTACGTGCCGCCGTCGGCCCACCACATGCCCTCCAGCTTGCGGGCGCGGGTCACCTCGCCGGCGCCGAACTGCTTGCGGACGGGGGTCTTGCGGGCGTCCCGGTCGGGCACGTCGACCCAGTCCACGCCGTAGACGGTGCCGATCCTGGTGGCGCGGGAGAGGTCGTCGACGAAGCGGCCCGCCGAGTCGAAGCACTTGAAGGCCTGGAGGACACCGGCGGTGTCGGCGAGGGTCGCGAGGCGGCCCCGGCCGTGCTCGAAGCCCTTCGGCGGGACCCAGCGGAAGAACAGGCCGTTGGGGCCGGAGGCGTCCTCGGTGAGGTAGGCGTGGCCGCGCTTGGGGTCGATGACGACGGCCTCGTGGGCGTACCGGCCGAAGGCCTTGACCGGCTTCGGGTTCCGGTTGGCGCGGTGGTCCTGCGGGTCGACCTCGAAGACGTAGCCGTGGTCCTTGGTCATGCCGTTCTTGCCGGCCAGGTCCTCGGTCTCCTCGCAGGTCAGCCAGGTGCCCCAGGGGGTGCGCCCGCCCGCGCAGTTGGTGGAGGTGCCGGCGATGCCGACCCACTCGGCGACGGTGCCGTCGCGGTGCACCTCGACGACCGTGCAGCCGCCGGCCGCCGCCGGGTCGTAGACCAGGCCCTCGGTGAGCGGGACGGGGTGCGCCCAGCCGGAGCGGGGGCCCTTGAGCTCGTGGTTGTTGACGAGGTACGTGGTGCCCCGGCGGCCGGCGAAGGTGGCGGTGCCGTCGTGGTTGGAGGGCGTGAACTCGCCGGACTCCAGGCGGGTGACGCCACTGTGGGTGAGGACCCGGTACGTGAAGCCCTCGGGCAGGGCGAGCACGCCGTCCGGGTCCGGGACCAGCTCGCCGTAGCCGAGCCGGTGGCCGTGCCCGTGGCCGTGGCCGTGCCCGTGGCCCTCGCCGTGGCCGCCGAACTCCTGCGGATCGTCGGCGGCGAGCGCCTCCGGCGCGGTGGCGAGCGCGCCGACCGAGCCGGTGAGCGCGAGGCCGGCGCCGGTGGCGGCGGACTTCTTGGCGAACTCTCTGCGGTTGAGAGACATGACGGTTCTTCTCCCTGTCGTCACCCGGTGTCGCGGCACACGGTCGCGCCCCCGTATAAACGGCGGTTGAACAGAAAGGCGATCCTTCATGAACCTGCCACAGAGCGGCCGGCGTGTTCTGGTCAGCGGTGCCTCGCGCGGCCTGGGCCGCGCGGTGGCCCGCGCCTTCGCGGCGAACGGCGACCGGGTGGCCGTGCACTACGGCTCACGCGCGGAGGAGGCCCGGGCGACCCTCGCCTCCCTGGCGGGCACCGGCCACGCGCTGGTCGGCGGCGACGTGTCCGACCCGGCGGCCGCGGCGCGGATCGCGGACCGGGCGGCGGAGGCGCTGGGCGGACTCGACGTGCTGGTGAACAACGCGGCCGTCAACCTCCCGCACCCGCCCGCGACCACCCCGTACGAGGAGTGGGTGGAGCTCTGGCAGCGGCACGTCTCGGTGAACCTGCTGGGCACCGCGTATCTGAGCCAGCTGGCGGCCCGGCGGATGATCGAGGCCGGAGTGCCCGGCCGGATCGTCAACATCGGCTCGCGCGGCGCCTTCAAGGGCGAGCCCGACCACCCCGCCTACGGCGCCACCAAGGCGGCCGTGCACGCCCTGGGCCAGTCGCTGGCCGTGGCCCTCGGCCCGCACGGGATCGGGGTGGCCTCGGTCGCCCCGGGCTTCTTCGCGACCGAGCGGGTGGCGCCCCGGCTCGCGGGCCCGGAGGGGGAGGCGATCCTGGCGCAGAGCCCCTTCGGCCGGGTCGGCACCGCGGAGGAGGTCGCGGCGGCCGTCCGCTGGCTCGCCTCCCCCGAGGCCCAGTGGGCCTCGGGGACGGTGCTGGACCTCAACGGGGCCTCGTATCTGAGGACCTGAGGACCCGAGGACCCGAGGACTTGAAAGGCGGGGGCCGGGTCCGGGCCGCGTCCGGGCCGCGTCTGGCTCAGCCCTTCGAGCGGGCCTTGAAGGCCGCCTTGCGGGCCTCCTTCGCCGTGGGCTTGTCGCGGTGGAGGCGGCCCATGGCCTCCAGGACCTCGGCCGTCGCCGGGTGCTCGACCCGCCAGGCCGCCTCGAAGAAGCCGCCGTGACGGCTGGTCAGGCCCTCGATGAGGTCCTGGAGCTCGGTCAGGTCGCCGTCGGCGTCGAGGTGGGCCGCGATGGTGTCGATGGCCAGCCAGAAGATCATCGACTCCGGCGGGGCCGGGATGTCCGCCGCGCCGTGCTCGGCGAGCCAGACCCGGGCGAGCCCGCCGAGCTGCGCGTCGTCCAGGACCTCCCGCACGGCCGGCTCCGCCTCGGCGCCGACCAGCGACAGGGCCTGCTGCGCGTGGAGCCGGCGCAGCGGCGAGGCCGGGTCGGCGCCCCGGGCCGCGGCGAGCAGTTCACGGGCGGCGGTGCCGGCCTCGCGGGCGGCGAGCCAGCCGGCGGTCTCGGCGCGGGCGGCGTCCTGCGGGTAGCCGGCGATGCCGTCGAGGAGGACGTCGGCGCTCTGGTCGGCCAGCTCGCCGACCGCGGGGACGGCCAGTCCGGCCTCCAGCATCCGGGCGCGCACCCCGTACAGGCCGAGCGGGGTGAGCCGGACCATGCCGTAGCGGCTGACGTCCTCGTCGTCGATGTCCGGGACGGGCGGGGCGGGCTCCTCGCCCTCCTCGACCATCAGGGCCTCGTCGACGGGGTCGTACTCGACGAGCCCGATCGGTTCGAGGACGCGGAACTGCTCGTCGAGCCGCATCATCGCGTCGGAGACCTGCTCCAGGACGTCGTCGGTGGGCTCGCCCATGTCGTCGGGGACGACCATCGAGGCGGCGAGCGCGGGCAGCGGCACCGGGCCCTCGCCCGCCCCGCCCTCGCTGACGGTCAGCAGGTAGAGGTTGCCGAGCACGCCCTCCAGGAACTCGGCCTCGCCCTCCGGGTCCCAGTCCAGGGCCTCGAAGTCGATCTGCCCGTCCTCGCCGACGAGCGCGTCGAGGTCGTCGAAGAAGGGCGCGGCGGCGTCGGCGAACACGGCGTCGAAGCCCTCCAGCCAGATGGCCAGGACGTCCTGCGGGGAGCCGCCGGTGACCAGCGCCAGGTTCTCGCCGGGGGTGACGGTGCCGTCGGCGGCGCCCGGGTCCTCGGCGGACCCGTCCTCGGCGGACCCGTCCTCGGCGGACCCGTCCTCGACGTCGACCAGGCCGGTGTCCACGGCGATCCGCCAGGCCTCGCTCGCGTACGCCTCGGCGTCCGGGTCGCCGGTCAGGCCGAGGACCTCGGCGGCGGCGGGAAGCTGCTCGTCGACGAGCTCGCCGCCCGCCCCGACCCGGGTCTCGGGTCCGGCCCAGCGGGCGAGCCGCACGGCGCGCGCGAGGAGGGGGGTGGCCAGGGCGTCCCGCGCCAACTCCGCGTCCGAGTGAAGGCGGACGGGGGGAAGGGTCTGGCGGTCGGGTGCCATCTGGGGTGTTCTCCTCGACGAGTGCGGGGCCTTCGCGGCGCTGCGAGCGCCCTTCAGCGTAGACGCATTCGGCGGACGGTCCGGCGGTTCACGGAGGCGTCAGCCTTCGTACACCCGTCGACCACCCGCCGACCCTTGACAAGTGGAAGGGTCTGGAACGAAATTGACGCGCGTAGAACGTTTCGATCGTTTCTCCAAGCCCTCACGGAGCTCCCTGATGTCTTCCTCCATACCGAGATCGGCCGCCGTCGCCGCCGTCGTCTCCGCCGCGCTCGCCGCCGGCCTGCTGGGCGGCGCGTCCGCCTCGGCCGACGACGTGACCGCCGGGGCGGCCCCCGTACGCATCCACGACATCCAGGGCACGACCCGGGTCTCGCCGCTGGCGGGCAAGCCGGTCGCGGGTGTCACCGGCATCGTCACCGGCGTGCGCACGTACGGCTCGCGCGGCTTCTGGATGCAGGACCCGCAGGCCGACGACAACCCCGCCACCAGCGAGGGCATCTTCGTCTTCACGAGCTCCGTGCCGACCGTCGCCGTCGGCGACGCGGTCAGCGTCAACGGCTCGGTGACCGAGTACGTGCCGGGCGGCCTGACCTCGGGCAACCAGTCGCTGACCCAGATCTCCAAGCCGGTCGTCACCGTCCTCTCCCAGGGCAACGCGGTCCCGGCGCCCGTCACGATCTGGCCCTGGTCCGTCCCCTCCGCGTACACCCCGGAGGGCGACCCGGCGGCCGGCGGCTCCGTCAACGGCCTCACGCTGGAGCCGAAGAAGTACGCCCTGGACTACTACGAGTCCCTTGAGGGCACCAACGTCCGCATCGGCTCCTCGCGGGTGGTCGGCGCCACCGACCCGTACTCCGAGCTGTGGGTGTCGGTGAAGCCGTTCGAGAACCCCAACCTGCGGGGCGGCACGGTCTACGGCTCGTACGACTCCCAGAACACCGGCCGCCTCCAGATCCAGCAGCTCGCGCCGATCGCGCAGCAGCCCTTCCCCAAGGCGAACGTGGGCGACTGGCTGGTCGGCTCCACCGAGGGCCCGCTGGACTTCAACCAGTTCGGCGGCTACACCCTGGTCGCGAACACCCTCGGCAAGCACGTGGGCCTCGGCCTGAAGCGCGAGGTGACCCAGAAGCAGCACAAGAACGAGCTGGCGGTCGCCACGTACAACGTCGAGAACCTCGACCCGACCGACCCGCAGGAGAAGTTCGACGCGCTCGCCAAGGCGGTCGTCGAGAACCTGGCCTCGCCCGACATCGTCGCCCTGGAGGAGATCCAGGACGACAACGGCGCCAAGAACGACGGCACGGTCACGGCCGGCGAGACGGTGAAGAAGTTCACCGACGCGATCGTCGCGGCCGGCGGCCCGGCCTACGAGTGGCGCTCGATCGACCCGCAGAACGGCAAGGACGGCGGCGAGCCCGGCGGCAACATCCGCCAGGTCTTCCTCTTCAACCCGGAGCGGGTCTCCTTCGTGGACCGCGCGGGCGGCGACGCGACGACCGCGACCGGCGTCACGGGCACCAAGGGCGACGCCCACCTGACCCTCTCCCCCGGCCGCGTCGACCCGGCGAACACCGCCTGGGAGAACAGCCGCAAGCCGCTCGCGGGCGAGTTCCGGTTCCGCGGCCGCACGGTCATCGTGGTCGCCAACCACTTCGGCTCCAAGGGCGGCGACGAGTCCATCGTCTCGCACCACCAGCCCCCGACCCGCTCCTCGGAGACCAAGCGCCTCCTCCAGGGCCAGGCCGTGAACGCCTTCGTGAAGGACGTCCTCGCCCTGGACAAGCAGGCCGACGTGCTGGTCCTCGGCGACATCAACGACTTCGAGTTCTCCGGGACCACGAAGGCGCTGACCGACGGCGGCGCGCTGTACCCGGCGATCAAGTCGCTGCCGCGCAGCGAGCGCTACTCGTACGTCTACCAGGGCAACAGCCAGGTCCTCGACCAGATCCTGACCAGCCCCGGCGTGCGCCACTTCACGTACGACAGCGTGCACATCAACGCCGAGTTCGCGGACCAGAACAGCGACCACGACCCGCAGGTCCTGCGCTTCCGCCCGTAACACCCCCTTGGCACGGGTGTGCGAGACTGCGGGCCGTGATCCTGCGCCCCGCCACCCGTGCCGACCTGCCCGCCGTCCTCGCGCTGCTCGCCGACGAGGAGCGGGTGGTCGACCCGGCCTCGGTGCCCGTGACCCCCGCGTACGAGCGGGCGTTCGCGGACATCGAGGCCGATCCGCGCAACGAGGTCCTCGTGCTGGTGGAGGACACCCTCGTCCTCGGCTGCCTCCAGGCCACGTACATCCCCGGCCTCGGCAAGGGCGGCGCCGAACGGGCCCTGATCGAGGCGGTCCGGATCCGGGCCGACCGGCGCGGCGGCGGCCTCGGCCGGGACCTGATGGAACGCGCGGTGGCCCGGGCCCGCGCCCGAGGCTGCGCGCTGGTCCAGCTCACCAGCGGCAAGAGCCGGACGGCCGCCCACCGCTTCTACGCGTCCCTGGGCTTCGCCCGCAGCCACGACGGGTTCAAGCTGAGCCTTTAGCGGCGCACGGGCGACAGACGTCGTCGATGGGCTGATCAACCGATGGCGGGTACCCGGTGACGGTTCGTCGGCCGAGGGACCAATCCGGCGGACGGTCGCTAGCCGAGCAGATGGCCCCCGCCGTCCACGAGCAGCACCTCGCCCGTGATGTACGAGGCCCTGGCCAGGTCGTGGACGGCCTCGGCGATGTCCTCGGGGCGGCCCACCCGGCGCAGCGGCACCACGGAGGCGACGTGCTCCTTCGCCGCCTCGGCGCCCTCGACGCCGTCGAACCACGGGGTGTCGATGAGGCCGGGCGCGACCGCGTTGACCCGGACCTCGGGGCCGAGGGTCTTGGCGAGCAGCAGGGTCATGTGGTTGACGGCCGCCTTCGTCACCGCGTACGGGATGGAGCTGCCGCCGGGCCGGACGCCCGCCTGCGAGGAGATGTTCACGACGGCGCCGCGCGCCGCGCGCAGGTGGGGCACGGCGGCGGTGACGGTCTGCCAGACACCGATGACGTTGACGTCGTAGAGGTGGCGCCAGACGTCGGGCGAGGCGGCCTCGAAGTCGTCGTGCGGGATGAAGCGGGTGGTCCCGGCGCTGTTGACGAGCAGGTCGAGCCGGCCGAAGCGCGCCACCGTCTCCTCGACGAGGCGGGCGGCCTGGGCCTGGTCGGAGACGTCGGCCCGGAGGTAGTGGGCGCCGGGCAGTTCGGCGGCGAGCTTCTCGCCCGCCTCGACGGAGCGGGCGGAGTTGACGGCGACCCGGTAGCCCGCGGCGGCGAGCCTGCGGGCGACGGCGGCCCCGATCCCGGAGGAGGATCCGGTGACGAGGGCGACGGGCTGCTGTGCGGTCATGGTGCGGGTCCTTGTCTCGTGGCCTCCTGTCGCGCAGGGGGATCATGCCAGAGACGCGCGACGGCCCGCCGCCCCGGGCGGGGCGGCGGGCCGTGCGGCGGTGCCGGGGTCAGACGGCGCCTGGGTCAGGCGGAGTCGGTCGTGCGGGTGCTGCCGAGGATGGCGGCGTGCTCCAGGACGTCCTCCAGCGGGTCGTCGATCTGCCCGGTGGAGATGAGGGCGACCTTCGGGCCGTTGTGCGCGTGGCTGTGCGTCTCGTCGGCCTCGGCCGCTCCCGCCGGGAGCACCACGGCCGCGACGGCGAACGCGCCGGTGAGCACCGACCGCTTCCGGAGCGTCTCGCTGATCCTGGTCGTCATGTCGATCGACCTTCCCCTCGCCTGTGTGACTGTCGTACGGAACCCCCGCGCTCTGATAACGCGGGGACCCGTGCGTCAGTTGTGGCTGTGGAGGATCTCGTTGAGGCCGCCCCAGTTCGCCTTGTACGGGCGGGCCTCGACGGCGCCGGTGACCGAGTTGCGGCGGAACAGGATGTTGTCGGCGCCGGACAGCTCCAGGGCCTTGACGACCTGGCCGTCGGGCATGGTGACGCGGGTGCCCGCGGTGACGTACAGACCGGCCTCGACGACGCACTCGTCGCCGAGCGCGATGCCGATGCCCGCCTCGGCGCCGACCAGGGTGCGCTCGCCGATGGAGATGATCTGCTTGCCGCCGCCGGAGAGGGTGCCCATGGTGGAGGCGCCGCCGCCGATGTCGGAGCCGTCGCCGACGACGACACCGGCGGAGATGCGGCCCTCGACCATGGAGGTGCCGAGGGTGCCGGCGTTGAAGTTGACGAAGCCCTCGTGCATGACGGTGGTGCCGGCGGCGAGGTGGGCGCCGAGGCGGACCCGGTCGGCGTCGGCGATGCGGACACCGGCGGGCACGACGTAGTCGGTCATGCGGGGGAACTTGTCGATCGAGGTGACCTGGAGGTGCAGGCCCTCGGCGCGCGCGTTGAGGCGGACCTTCTCGATGTCGTCGACGGCGACCGGGCCGAGCGAGGTCCAGGCGACGTTGGCGAGCAGGCCGAAGACGCCGTCCAGGCTCTGGCCGTGCGGCTTGACCAGCCGGTGGCTGAGCAGGTGGAGGCGGAGGTAGGCGTCGTGCGCGTCGAGCGGCTTGTCGTCGAGCGAGGCGATGACGGTGCGGACGGCGACCACCTCGACGCCGCGGCGGGCGTCCACGCCGAGGGCCTTGGCGGCGCCTTCGCCGAGGGCGTTGACCGCCTCGTCGGGGCCGAGCCGCTCGGTGCCGGCCGGGCCGGGGTCGGCGGTCAGCTCGGGGGCGGGGAACCAGGTGTCGAGAACGGTGCCGTCGCCGGCGAGGGTGGCGAGGCCGGCGGCGACGGCGCCGGTGGTGCGAGGAGCAGTGGTCATGACGGAGAACCTAACCGGCGGGCCCCCGCGCGGGCCAACCGGTCTCAGGTGTCGGTCCCGCTCCTGGCGGTTCGGACGAGCCCCGCCCCGGCCGTTTCGGCGCTTCGTTCAGGCCCGGCTGAGGGCCCGGCTGAGGGCCCGGCTCAGGACCCGCCCAGCACCCGCCGGAGCATCTCGCGGGTGTACTCCTCGTCGTACCGGCCGCCGGTGAGCAGGACCTGGAGGCAGATGCCGTCCAGGAGGGCGATGACGGCACGGGCGGTGGCCGGGTCGGTGCGCGGGGCGAGGCAGGCGGTGACGTCCTCGGCCCATTCGTCGGCGACGGGCCGCAGGGCGGGGCGGCGCAGGGCGGCGAGGTAGAGCTCGTACTCCAGCTCCACGCCGGTCCGGTCGCCGCCGATCCAGACGCCGACGAGCCGGGCGAGGACGGCGGCGAGGTCGCTGCCGGGGTCGGCGATGCCGGGGTCCTCGCGCAGGGCGCGCCCGAGGTTGTCGTTGGCGCGGCGCAGGGCGGCGACGAGGAGTTCGTCGAGGGAGCCGAAGTGGTACGTGGTGGAGCCGAGCGGCACGTCGGCCTCGGCGGCGACGGTGCGGTGGCTGAGCCCGGCGATGCCGGCGCGGCCGACGACGCGCAGGGCGGCGTCGACGATCCGGTCGCGGCGGTCGGGGTCGTGGCGGCGGGGCCGGGCCATCAGTGGGCGCCGCCCATGTTGAGGACGGCGACCCCGGCGATGATCAGGACGATTCCGGCGATCTTGGCGAGGTTCATGGACTCGCCGAGGAAGAGCGCGCCGATGGCGGCGACGGCGGCGGTGCCGACACCGGACCAGATGGCGTAGGCGGTGCCGACCTGGAGCGTCTTGAGCGCCTGGGCGAGCAGGGCGAAGGCGATCAGATAGCCGGCGCCGGTGATCAGCGAGGGCACCAGCCTGGAGAAGCCGTCGCTGTACTTCATGGAGGTGGTGGCGACGATCTCCGCAGCGATCGCGCCCGCGAGCAGTCCGTATCCCATGTGTACGAGCGTACACAAGGGCGGGAGCTACCGTGTGGCCATGACATATCCCTCGGGGCCGCCCGGACACGGGCACGGATACGAGCACGGGCCCGGGTCCGGGTACGGAACCGGATACGGGCCCGCCTACGGCTACGGCTTTCCGCCCCCGCCCCCGCCGCCGAAGCCCGGCGTCATACCCCTGGCGCCGATGACCTTCGGTCAGGTCCTGACCGGCGCGTTCAGCGCCTTCGGCCGCTACTGGAAGCCGCTGCTGGGGATGGCCGCGACCGCGTACGGCATCGCCACGGCGGTCGTCGCCGGCGCGCTCCTGATCGCGTGGCACACGGTGTCCGACAACATCGACCGCCTCGCGAACCTGCCGCACGGCCGGGAACCCGACCTCGCGGACGTCCAGGGCCTGTTCGTCGCGCTCGGCTGCGTCTGGCTGACCGGCGCGGTCTGCCTGGTGCTGGCCAACGCCCTGCTCTGCGCCGCCGTCCCGGCCGTCGCGCAGGAGGCGGTCCTGGGCCGCCCGATCGGCTTCGGGGCCGTCTGGCACCGCGCCTGGTCGCGCGTGGGCGCGGTGCTGGGCTCGGTCGTCCTCTCGATGCTGGCGATGTTCGCGCCTGCGCTCCTCTTCATGGCCGGCGGCGGCGTCCTGCTCTTCGGCAGCGTCGCGCGCCTCGACGCGACGGACGGCGAGTACGCCGGCCCCGACACGGGATTCCTCGTCACCGCCCTGGTGCTCCTCCTCGTCGCCATGGCGACCGTCCCGGTCGGCCTGTGGCTCTGGGCGAGGTTCGCCCTGGCCCCCTCGGTCGCCGTCATCGAGAACGCGGGCGCCATGGGCTCCCTGCGCCGCTCGGCCGCCCTGGTCCGCGGCTCCTGGTGGCGGACCTTCGGCTGCATGATGGCGGCGGGAGCGCTCGTGGGCGCGGTGAGCGGGGCGATCCAGCAGGTGCTCTCGCTGGTCGCGTGGATCCCGATGTCGACCCTGACCTTCGACGCCGACGCCGGCCCCGCCGAGGTCCTCGGCTCGATGTCCGTCGTGATGAGCGTGGTCCTGGTCGGCAGCATCGCCTCCCAGGCCCTGCTGGCCCCCCTCCAGCCCCTGGTCGCCTCCCTCCTCTACGTCGACCAGCGCCTCCGCAAGGAGAACCTGGGCCCGGTACTGGCACGGGCGGCGGGCGTGGCCTGACCGGCCCCGGACACGCGTGAGGGCCGCACTCCCGAAGGGGTGCGGCCCTCACGCGTACGTACCTCGGCGAAGATCAGACGTTGAACCCGAGCGCGCGGAGCTGCTCGCGGCCGTCGTCCGTGATCTTGTCGGGGCCCCACGGGGGCATCCAGACCCAGTTGATCTTGAGCTCGTTGACGATGCCGTCGGTCGCGGACTTCGCCTGGTCCTCGATCACGTCGGTCAGCGGGCAGGCCGCCGACGTCAGCGTCATGTCCAGCGTCGCGACGTTCGACTCGTCGATGTGGATGCCGTAGATGAGGCCCAGGTTGACGACGTCGATGCCCAGCTCGGGGTCGACGACGTCGTACAGCGCCTCGCGGACTTCTTCCTCGGAGGCCGGCTTCATCGTGGCCTCGGCGTTCTCGGTCATGCCGACTTCCTCTCAGCGTCGGAACCCAGGGCCTGGGCCGTCGCGTCCTTCCACGCCATCCAGCTGAGCAGCGCGCACTTCACCCGGGCGGGGTACTTCGAGACCCCGGCGAACGCGACCGCGTCCTCCAGGATCTCCTCCATCGCGTCGTCCGGCTCGATCTGGCCCTTGGACTGCATCAGCTCCAGGAACGTGCCCTGGATCCGCTGAGCCTCGGCCAGCTCCTTGCCGACGAGCAGCTCGTTGAGGACGGACGCCGAGGCCTGGCTGATGGAGCAGCCCTGGCCCTCGTACGACACGTCCTCGATGCGCGAGCCGTCGTACTTCACGCGCAGCGTGATCTCGTCACCACAGGTCGGGTTGACGTGGTGCACCTCGGCGTCGCCGTCCCGCAGACCGCGCCCGTGCGGGTGCTTGTAGTGGTCCAGGATGACGTCCTGGTACATCGAATCCAGCTTCACGAGGCGTCCCCTAGCCGAAGAAGTTCCGTACGTGCTCCAGACCCGCGACGAGGGCGTCGACCTCGCCAGGGGTGGAGTACAGATAGAACGACGCTCGCGTGGTCGCCGGAATTCCGTAGCGCAGGCAGACCGGGCGCGCGCAGTGGTGGCCGACGCGGACGGCGATGCCCTGCTCGTCGAGGACCTGGCCCACGTCGTGCGGGTGGATGTCGCCGAGCGTGAAGGAGATCGCCGCGCCGCGGTCCTCGGCCGTGGTGGGGCCGATGATCCGCAGGTCCGGGACCTCCTGGAGGCGGCGGACGGCGTATTCGGTGATCGCGTGCTCGTGGCGCGCGATGTTCTCCATGCCGATCGCCGACAGGTAGTCCACGGCCGCGCCGAGGCCGACGGCCTGGGCGATCGGGGGCGTACCCGCCTCGAACTTGTGCGGGGCCGGAGCGTAGGTGGAGGAGTGCATCGAGACGGTCTCGATCATCTCGCCGCCACCGAGGAACGGCGGCAGGTCCTCCAGCAGCTCCTGGCGGCCCCAGAGCACGCCGATGCCGGTCGGGCCGCACATCTTGTGGCCGGTGAAGGCCACGAAGTCGGCCTGCAGCGCCTGCACGTCGAGCACCATGTGCGGGGCGGCCTGGGAGGCGTCGATGCAGACGAGCGCACCGACCTCCTGGGCCCGGCGGATGATCGTCTCGACCGGGTTGACCGTGCCGAGGAGGTTGGAGACCAGGGTGAAGGAGACCACCTTGGTCTTCTCCGTGATCAGTTCCTCTATGTTCGACAGGTCGAGCCGGCCGTCGTCGGTGAGGCCGAACCACTTCAGTTTCGCGCCGGTGCGCTGCGCGAGCAGCTGCCACGGGACGATGTTGGAGTGGTGCTCCATCTCCGTGATGACGATCTCGGTCTCGTGGTCCACGCGGTAGGGCTCGTCGGCCCAGCCCAGCATGTTGGCCACGAGGTTGAGCGACTCGGAGGCGTTCTTGGTGAAGATCACCTCGTCGCGGCTCGGCGCGTTGATGAAGGCGGCGACCTTGTCGCGGGCGCCCTCGTACAGCGCGGTGGCCTCCTCGGCGACCGTGTAGACGCCGCGGTGGACGTTGGCGTTGTGCCGCTCGTAGTACGCGTTCAGAGCGTCGAGGACCTGGCGCGGCTTCTGCGAGGTGGCCGCGGAGTCCAGGTAGACGATCTTCTTGTCGTCGTGGACCAGACGATCCAGGAGCGGGAAGTCCTTGCGGATCGCCTCGGTGTCGAGGAGGCCGGTCAGCCCCTGATGGGCGGAAGTCACGCGGATGCGCCACCCTTCACGTACTTGTCGTAGCCCTCGTTCTCCAGCTGGTCGGCGAGCTCGGCGCCACCGGACTCGACGATGCGGCCGTTCGCGAAGACGTGCACGAAGTCGGGCTTGATGTAGCGGAGGATCCGCGTGTAGTGCGTGATCAGCAGGGTGCCGACCTCGCCGGTCTCGCGGACGCGGTTGACGCCCTCGGAGACGATGCGAAGGGCGTCGACGTCGAGGCCGGAGTCGGTCTCGTCGAGGATCGCGATCTTCGGCTTGAGCAGTTCGAGCTGGAGGATCTCGTGGCGCTTCTTCTCGCCGCCGGAGAAGCCCTCGTTGACGTTGCGCTCGGCGAAGGCCGGGTCCATGGAGAGCTGCTCCATCGCGGACTTGACCTCCTTCACCCAGGTGCGCAGCTTGGGGGCCTCGCCGCGGACGGCGGTGGCGGAGGTGCGCAGGAAGTTGGAGACCGAGACGCCGGGGACCTCGACCGGGTACTGCATGGCCAGGAAGACGCCGGCGCGGGCGCGCTCGTCGACCGACATCTCCAGGACGTCCTCACCGTCGAGGGTGACGGTGCCGCCGGTGATCGTGTACTTCGGGTGGCCTGCCAGCGAGTACGCCAGGGTCGACTTGCCGGAGCCGTTCGGGCCCATGACGGCGTGGGTCTCGCCCTGCTTGATGGTCAGGTCGACACCCTTGAGGATCTCGCGCGGACCGTTCTCGGCCTCGACGGAGACGTGCAGGTCGTGGATTTCAAGCGTTGCCATGGGTGACTCAGGACTCCTGGGTGACGGAGACGAGCACATCGTCCCCTTCGATCTGTACGGGGTATACGGGGACGGGGCGCGTCGCGGGGAGACCGGACGGCTTGCCGGTGCGGAGGTCGAACGCGGAGCCGTGCAGCCAGCACTCGATCTGGCAGTCCTCCACCTCGCCCTCGGAGAGGGAGACGTTCGCGTGCGAGCAGATGTCGTGGATCGCGTACACCTCGCCCTCGGTGCGGACGACGGAGACCGGCGTGCCGTCGAGTTCCACCCGCTTCGGGGTGTCCTCCTCCAGCTCGCTCAGCGCACAGGCGCGGACGAAGGCCATCAGACGGACGCCTCCAGCTCCGTCTCGATCTTGGCGAGCAGGCGCTCCTGGACGTCCGGGAGGCCGATCTGCTGGACCAGCTCGGCGAAGAAGCCCCGGACGACGAGGCGGCGGGCCTCGGCCTCCGGGATGCCCCGGGACATCAGGTAGAAGAGCTGCTCGTCGTCGAAGCGGCCGGTGGCGGAGGCGTGGCCGGCCCCGGCGATCTCGCCGGTCTCGATCTCCAGGTTCGGCACCGAGTCGACCCGGGCGCCGTCCGTGAGGACCAGGTTCCGGTTGAGCTCGTACGTGTCGGTGCCCTCGGCCGCGGCCTCGATGAGGACGTCGCCGATCCAGACCGCGTGGGCGGCCTCGCCCTGCAGCGCGCCCTTGTAGGCCACGTTGGACTTGCAGTGCGGGACGTTGTGGGTGACCAGGAGGCGGTGCTCCTGGTGCTGCCCGGCGTCCGTGAAGTACAGGCCGAAGAGCTCGGCCTCGCCGCCGGGGGCCGTGTAGGTGACCCGGGGGTGGATGCGGACCAGGTCGCCGCCGAAGGTCACGACGACGGACTTGAAGGAGGCGTCGCGGCCGATCAGCGCGTTGTGCTGGGCGACGTGGACGGCCTTCTCGTCCCAGTCCTGGACGGAGACCACGGTGAGCTTGGCGCCGTCGCCGAGCACGTAGTCCACGTTGGCGGCGAGCACCGCGTCGCCGGTGTGGTCGATGACCACGACGGCCTCGGCGAAGGCGCCGAGCTCGATGATCTGGTGGCCGAAGGCGACCCCGCCCTGGCCGTGCACCGCGATGCGGATCGGCTCGGTGAGGACGGCCTCCTTGGCGACGGTCACGACCGAGGCCTTCTCGAAGGAGGTGTACGCCTGGGCGGCGACCCGGTCGACCGGCTTGCCGGCCTTGCCGAGGCGCGCGTCGTCGCGGCCCACGGTCTCCACGGTGACGCCCTCGGGGGCCTCGACGTCGACGCGGACGCCCTCGCCGGACACGACGGCGGTGCCGTCGTGCAGGCCGCGCAGGCGCTCCAGGGGAGTGAAGCGCCACTCCTCCTCGCGGCCGTGCGGGACGGGGAAGTCCGCCACGTCGAAGGACGGCGGGGCGCTCATGCGCGTGGCGACGGTGGACTCGGCGGCCACCGCGATGGAGCCCGCGGTGGTGGAGCCCGCGGGGATGTTCTGACCCTCAGCCATGGCTGTCGTCTTGCTCTCTTCCTGCGTACGTAAAGAAAATCGGTCGCTGCGGGGCGGTGCGGTGGGCCTTAGCCGACCGAACCCTCCATCTGCAGCTCGATCAGCCGGTTGAGCTCCAGGGCGTACTCCATCGGCAGCTCCTTCGCGATGGGCTCGACGAAGCCGCGGACGATCATGGCCATCGCCTCGAACTCGGTGAGGCCGCGGCTCATCAGGTAGAAGAGCTGGTCCTCGGAGACCTTGGAGACGGTGGCCTCGTGGCCCATGGAGACGTCGTCCTCGCGCACGTCCACGTAGGGGTACGTGTCGGAGCGGGAGATCGTGTCGACGAGCAGCGCGTCGCACAGGACGTTCGACTTGGCGCCCGGGGCGCCCTCGCCGATCTCGATGAGACCTCGGTAGGAGGTGCGGCCGCCGCCTCGCGCCACCGACTTGGAGACGATGTTGGAGGAGGTGTTCGGGGCCATGTGGACCATCTTGGCGCCGGCGTCCTGGTGCTGGCCCTCGCCCGCGAAGGCGATGGAGAGGGTCTCGCCCTTGGCGTGCTCGCCCATCAGGTAGACGGCCGGGTACTTCATGGTGACCTTGGAGCCGATGTTGCCGTCGACCCACTCCATGGTGGCGCCCTCGTAGGCGACGGCGCGCTTGGTCACCAGGTTGTAGACGTTGTTCGACCAGTTCTGGATGGTCGTGTAGCGGCAGCGGCCGCCCTTCTTCACGATGATCTCGACGACCGCGGAGTGCAGCGAGTCCGAGGAGTAGATCGGCGCGGTGCAGCCCTCGACGTAGTGGACGTAGGCGTCCTCGTCGACGATGATCAGCGTCCGCTCGAACTGGCCCATGTTCTCCGTGTTGATGCGGAAGTAGGCCTGGAGCGGGATCTCGACGTGCACGCCCTTCGGCACGTAGATGAAGGAGCCGCCGGACCACACGGCCGTGTTCAGCGAGGCGAACTTGTTGTCGCCGACCGGGATGACGGTGCCGAAGTACTCCTTGAAGAGCTCCTCGTGCTCCTTCAGGGCCGTGTCGGTGTCGACGAAGATGACGCCCTGCTCCTCCAGGTCCTCGCGGATCTGGTGGTAGACGACCTCGGACTCGTACTGCGCGGCGACGCCGGCGACGAGGCGCTGCTTCTCCGCCTCCGGGATGCCGAGCTTGTCGTACGTGTTCTTGATGTCCTCCGGCAGGTCCTCCCAGGACTCGGCCTGCTTCTCGGTGGACCGCACGAAGTACTTGATGTTGTCGAAGTCGATGCCGGAGAGGTCCGAGCCCCAGGTCGGCATGGGCTTCTTGCCGAAGAGCCGCAGACCCTTGAGGCGCAGCTTCAGCATCCACTCGGGCTCGTTCTTCTTCGAGGAGATGTCGCGGACGACGTCCTCGTTGAGACCGCGCTTGGCGGTGGCGCCGGCCGCGTCCGAGTCGGCCCAGCCGTACTCGTACCGACCCAGGCCCTCGAGCTCGGGGTGGCTGATCTCGGTGGTCATGCGGGGTTCCTCCCGGCCGTGCTTGCGGATGCAGGTGATGAACTGGTCTGTGGGCCCTGGGGGCCGCTGTGCGGGATGAAGGTCGTGCAGACGCCGTCACCGTGGGCGATGGTGGCCAGGCGCTGGACGTGGGTCCCGAGGAGGCGGGAGAAGATCTCCGTCTCCGCCTCGCACAGCTGGGGGTACTGCTCGGCGACGTGGGCGACCGGGCAGTGGTGCTGGCAGAGCTGCTCGCCGACCGGCGCGTGACGCGCAGTGGCAGCGTACCCGTCGGCGGTGAGCGCCTTGGCGAGGGCCTCGGTGCGGTCCCGGGGGTCGGCCGATTCGACGGCCTCGCGGTACGCCTCGGCCTGGGCCTCGACGCGGTCGCGGGCGAAGGCGGCGACGGCCGCCTCTCCCCCGGCGTTGCGCTCGATCCAGCGGAGCGCCTCGACGGCCAGGGAGTCGTACGACTGGTCGAAGGCGTCGCGACCGCAGTCGGTCAGCGCGAAGACCTTCGCGGGGCGGCCCCGGGTGCGGGTGCCGTAGACGCGCTTCTCGCGGGCCTCGACGACGGAGTCGGCGACCAGCGAGTCGAGGTGGCGGCGGACGGCGGCCTGGGTGAGGCCGAGCCGCTCGGCGAGATCGGCGACGGTCGAGGGCCCGTGATCCAGGATCGACCGCGCGACCCGGTTGCGCGTGGAACGCTCCCGAGTCGCGAGTTCCTCCACCGGAGCCGCGCCAACGTTTTTCACAACGCCATTGTTGCGTAATTAATCGGGGAGTGACAAGCCGCCCCGTCGGCGGTGACGATGTCGTACATCACTCAGGTAAGGCTTACCTGACCTGCGGAAATGATCATTCGTGGGATGTTTCCGGCCGCCCGGTGAACCAGTACGAGCCCCCCACCAGCAGCCCTCCGCCCACGATGTTGCCCGGCACCGTGTACAGCAGATTGCGCAGCAGGTCGCCGAAACCGGCCGTCCCGTCGAGGATCGCGAGCGAGAACAGCGACATGTTCGCGACGCAGTGCTCGAAGCCCACCGCCACGAACACCAGCACCGGCAGCCACAGCACGAACAGCTTCGCCGCGTCCCCCTTCGCCCGGTAGAACATCCAGACCGCCAGGCACACGAGCATGTTGCAGAGCACCGCCCGCCAGAAGAGCTGCCCGCCCGCGAGCGCCTCCTTGCCCGCCACCATCTCCGCCAGCATCGCCTTCGCCGACGGCGCCGACAGCACCCCGGAGGCGTGCACCATCGCCCCGAAGACGAAGGCTCCGACGAAGTTGCCGCCCAGCGACAGACCCCAGCTGGCGGCGAGATCACGCCAGCCCGTACGGCCCGAGAGCGCGCCCAGCAGCATCACCATGACGTTGCTCGTGAACAGCTGCGCCCCGGCGAACATGACGATCGTCAGCGCGATCGGGAAGACCGCCCCCTCCAGCAGCTTCACCGCCGCCGAGTGCTGGGCCACGAACGGCGACACCGCGACCAGCATCAGCACCTCGCCGACGCCGATGTACGCACCGGCCAGCACCGCCGAGACCGCGTACCGGCCCGGGCGCACCAGTTCATGCGCCTTGTGCTCGGCCTGACCGACCGTCTCCCGCAGGTTCTCCGCAACACTGATCACCCTGTCGACGCTAGTCCCGCCCCGGCCGGTGAAGCGCGCGTAAAGGTCCCGACTCAAGGGACCCGGGCCCCGCGCCGGAGGGACCTTCGCCCCCTCTCTAGACTTCCGGCATGCGAAACGAGTCCGACGCGCCCGCCGTCCGGGTCCGGGGCCTGGTCAAGCGGTACGGCACGAAGACCGCCGTCGACGGCCTCGACCTCGATGTCCGTGCCGGCACCGTCACCGCCGTCCTCGGGCCCAACGGCGCCGGCAAGACCACCACCGTCGAGACCTGCGAGGGGTACCGCCGTCCGGACGCCGGCACCGTGCGGGTCCTCGGCCTCGACCCGGTCGCCGACGCCGCCGCGCTGCGCCCCCGGGTCGGCGTGATGCTCCAGTCCGGCGGCGTCTACTCCGGCGCCCGCGCCGACGAGATGCTCCGCCACATGGCGAAGCTGCACGCCCACCCGCTGGACGTCGACACGCTCATCGAGCGCCTCGGCCTCGGCTCCTGCGGCCGGACCGGCTACCGGCGCCTCTCCGGCGGCCAGCAGCAGCGCCTGTCGCTCGCCATGGCCGTGGTCGGCCGCCCCGAGCTGGTCTTCCTCGACGAGCCGACCGCGGGCCTCGACCCGCAGGCCCGCCGCGCCACCTGGGAGCTGGTCCGCGAGCTGCGCGCCGACGGCGTCACCGTCGTGCTCACCACCCACTTCATGGACGAGGCCGAGGAGCTCGCCGACGACGTCGCGATCATCGACGCCGGCCGGGTCGTCGCCCAGGGCAGCCCCGAGGAGCTGTGCCGCGGCGGCGCCGAGAACACCCTGCGCTTCACCGGCCGCCCCGGGCTCGACCTCGGCTCGCTGCTCAAGGCGCTGCCGGACGGCACCGCCGCGGCGGAGCCCACCCCCGGCGCGTACCGGCTCACCGGCACGGTCGACCCCCAGCTGCTCGCCACCGTCACCAGCTGGTGCGCGCAGCACGGCGTGATGCCCGAGCGGATCTCGGTCGAGCGGCACACCCTCGAAGACGTCTTCCTCGAACTGACCGGCAAGGAGCTGCGCGGATGAGCACGGGTACGTACGCGCCGAAGCCGGGGGCCGCGCCCGTCGGCCGCATGATCGCCGCGCAGACCGCGCTGGAGACCCGGATGCTGCTGCGCAACGGCGAGCAGCTGCTCCTCACGGTGATCATCCCCTCGCTGCTGCTCGTGCTGTTCTCGACGGTGGACATCGTCGACACCGGCGCGGACAAGGCCGTCGACTTCCTCGCCCCCGGCGTCCTCGCGCTCGCCGTGATGTCCACCGCCTTCACCGGGCAGGCCATCGCGACCGGTTTCGAGCGCCGGTACGGGGTGCTCAAGCGACTGGCCGCCTCACCGCTGCCGCGCTGGGCGCTGATGACCGCCAAGACGCTGTCGGTGCTGGTCACCGAGGTGCTCCAGGTGCTGCTCCTGACCGCGATCGCGCTCGGGCTCGGCTGGTCGCCGCAGGGCGACCCGTTCTCCGTGCTGGTGCTGCTCGTGCTCGGCACCGCCGCCTTCTCCGGGCTCGGCCTGCTGATGGCCGGCACCCTGAAGGCGGAGGCGACGCTGGCCGCGGCCAACCTGGTCTTCCTGCTGCTCCTGGTGGGCGGCGGGGTGATGGTGCCGCTGGAGAAGTTCGGCGCCGCCGGCGACGTGCTGGCCTACCTGCCGATCTCGGCGCTCTCCGACGGGCTGCGGGACGTGCTCCAGCACGGCGCCTCGCTGCCCTGGGGCGACGCGGCGATCCTCGCGGTGTGGGCGGTGCTGGGCCTCGGCGCGGCGGCCCGGTTCTTCCGCTGGGAGTAGCCACGCGGCCGGGGCGGCCCGTCGGGTCCGGTCCGGGCCGGCCGGGTCCGGAGGGTGACCGCGCGGTGACGTTTCGCGGCACAAACGCCCGGAACACACCCCTCGTGAAAACGCGCACAAGCCCGCGCCTACGATAGGGCCCGTGCAGACCCCCCTCGCCTTCATCGCCCAGCGCTGGACCCCGTCCCCCCGGACGCTCCGGCGCGCCGCGCTCTCCGCCGTCGTGATGAGCGTCGTCATCATCGTCACCGGCGGCGCGGTCCGGCTGACCGGCTCCGGTCTCGGCTGCGACACCTGGCCCAAGTGCACGGACGACAGCCTGATCGTCACCTCCGAGCAGGGCATCCACGGCGCCATCGAGTTCGGCAACCGGATGCTGACGTACGTCCTGTCGGCCGCCGTCGGCTGGGCGATCGTCGCCGCCCGCTCGGTCAAGCCGCGCCGGCGCAGCCTCACCCGGCTCGGCTGGGCCCAGTTCTGGATCGTGATGAGCAACGCCGTCCTCGGCGGCATCACGGTGTGGATGGGCCTCAACCCCTGGACCGTCGCCGGGCACTTCCTCGCCGCCAACGCGCTCCTCACGGTGGCCGTGATCACCTGGCACCGCACCGGCGAGGGCGACGGCACCCCCAAGCCCCGCGTCCCGCGCCCCGTGCGCAAGCTGTCCTGGGCGATCGTCCTGGTCACCGTCCTGCTCATCGCGCTCGGCACCACCGTGACGGGCGCCGGCAAGCACGCGGGCGACTCCAGCGACGTGCCCCGGATGCCGTGGGACTGGACGAACGCGGCCCACATCCACGCGATCGCCGCCTGGGTCGTCTGCGCCCTCGCGGTCGCCATGTGGCTGGTGCTGCGCGTGGTGGACGCCCCCGACGACACCCGGGCCCGCGCCCGGGACCTGCTGATCGTGCTTCTGCTGCAGGGCGGCATCGGCTATGTCCAGTACTTCACCGGCGTCCCCGAGGTCCTGGTCGGCGCCCACATGCTCGGCTCCTCGCTGATGTGGGTCGCGGTGCTGCGGCTGGCCCTGAGCCTGCGCGAGCGGCCGACGGCCACGGCGCCCATCCCGGCCCAGGCCGACCCGGAGCTCGCGACCGCCTGACCGCGCGCACCGCGCCGCTCTCCACTCCACCCGGCCCCGGCCCGAGCCCCCCGCTCGCGCCGGGGCCGTGTCGCGCACAAGGCGGGGGCGCTCACTCCAGCCCGTACACCCGCCGCGCGTTGTCCGCGGCCAGCATGGCGGCGACGCGCCGCGCGTCCGCGCGGGACCAGGCGCCGTCGCCGACCCAGTCGCCCAGGACCCGGGCCAGCGCGCCCCGGAAGACGCTGGCGGCGACCACGTGGAGCTCGGGCAGGCCGCGGGCGCCGCTGGAGAACAGCAGCTTGCCGAAGGGGGCGAGCTCCAGGAACTCGGCGAGCACCCCGGCCGCGCGGGCCCCGGTGCGCGCGACGACCGGGCCGAGGTCCGCGTAGACGTGCGGGAAGTGCGCGGCGAGCCGGGCGGCCTGGCGGTGGTGCGGATAGCCGTGCAGCAGCACCAGGTCCGCGCCGAGGCCGCCGCCCGCCTCCGCGAAGGCGGCCAGGCCGCCGGGGTCGCGCTCCCCCACGTACAGCTGGAGGGGCCGTCCGGTGCCGAGCGCGATCCACAGCAGGTGGCGCAGCAGCACCGGGTCGTCGAGGGCCTCGCCCGCCCGGCGGCGGGCCAGCCAGCGGCCCGCGGCCCCGCGCACCTCGCCCGGCCAGGGCGGCTCGGGCGCGGCGACGAGCCCGCCGTGCGCGGCGGCGACGGAGAGGAAGGCGACGGCGCCCGCGGCGGCCCCGTGGACGGCCTCGGCGAGGTTGGCGAGGAGGGCCTCGACGGTGCCGGAGGTGTCGGCGACCTGCTGGGCGAGGAGCTCCAGGCGGACGATCTCGTGCGCGGCGGCGGCGCCGGTGGCGGCGAGCTCGGCGGGTCCGGTGAGGTCGCCGGGGAGTCCGGTGTCCACCAGGTAGGCGCCGATCCCGGAGGCCCGCAGCAGCCGGCGGCCCGACTCGGCGGCGCCCAGCTCCCGGCGGCGGGCGAGGTAGCGCGCGGGCGGGCAGTGGGGTTCGAGGCCGAGCAGCGGGGGGCACCAGCGGCGGACGGCGAAGCCGGTCTGGGTGTCGAAGAAGGTGGTGCCGGCGGCCGGGAGCCCGGCGGCCGGGGCGAGGTGCGTCTCGAAGCTGCCGAGGCCGAGCTCCGTACGGAGCACCCCGTGGCAGTACTGGTCCACCAGGCTCGGAGTGTCGATCATTCGGGGGGCTCCCACGTGTGGACGGGCTTCCACCCCTCCTAACGGGTGAGCCCCGCGCGAGGTTGTCGCCTTGCCGTGTCAGCTGTTGGCGGGGCCGCCGATCTGGATACCCGCCATCCGGGTCCACTCGTACGGGCCGGTGACGACCTTGGCGGCGAACTCGCCGTCGAACTCGTCGTGCAAGGTGAGGCCGGCCCGCTCGGCCGCCAGCTTCGCGGTCTCGTAGGTGGGGGCCACCAGGTCGCCCCAGCCGCCGTCCTCGCCGACGAGGACGATCCGGGTGCCGGCCTGGCCGATGTGGGCGAGCTGGCCCTCGGCGCCGCCGTGCTTCCCGGCGAACGCCCGGATCTCCTTGGCCAGCTTGGCCGCCCTGCGCTCCGCCTGCTTCGTCGTGTCTGCCATGGCAAGGATGCTACTCGCGGGTAGATCGACTGGCGACGGCCGGGGCACGTGGCGTGGGCCACGCGCCCCGGCCGTCGCCGGGGTCCGAGAGGACGAAGCGCTAGCGCAGGAAGGGGTCCACCGCGACCGCCACGAAGAGCAGCGACACATAGGTGATGGACCAGTGGAAGAGGCGCATCTCCTTGAGCTTGGCGCCGGTGGCGCCCGCCTTGGCCCGGTGGAGCAGCGCGTGCGCCTCCCACAGCCACCAGCCGCCGGTGGCCAGCGCCACGGCCGTGTAGAACCAGCCGGTGTAGCCCAGCGGGGTGAGCAGCAGGGAGACCGCGACCATGATCCAGCTGTAGGCCACGATCTGCTTGGCGACGACCTTGTTGGAGGCCAGCACCGGCAGCATCGGCACGCCCGCGCGGGCGTAGTCGTCCTTCACCTTCATGGACAGCGGCCAGTAGTGCGGCGGCGTCCAGAAGAAGATGACGAGGAAGAGGATGACCGCGGCCCAGGACATCGAGTTGGTGACGGCCGACCAGCCGATGAGCACCGGGAGGCAGCCGGCGATGCCGCCCCAGACGATGTTCTGCGCGGTGCGCCGCTTCAGGATCATGGTGTAGACCACGACGTAGAAGAGGAGCGCGCCGAGCGACAGGGCGGCGGACAGCCAGTTGACGAGCAGTCCGAACCAGAGCGTGGAGATCACGGCGAGGCTGAGTCCGAAGACCAGGCCCTCACGCGGCGTGAGCACGCCGGTGACCAGCGGACGCTGGGAGGTGCGGTCCATCAGGGCGTCGATGTCGCGGTCGATGTACATGTTCAGCGCATTCGCGCCACCCGCCGACAGATATCCGCCGAAACACGTGGCGAGCACCAGCCACAGATCGGGGACGCCCTGCTCGGCGAGGAACATCACCGGAACCGTGGTGATGAGCAGCAGCTCGATGATCCGCGGCTTGGTCAGCGCCACGTATGCCTTGACGCGGGCCCCGAACGGCCGATGGCCCCCCGGGCTGGGAGTCAAGACGACCCCTGCGGGTCGGGACTCGACGGCCGTCACGCACACCCCTGACAGAGAAATTCCCAGCAAGCTCCCCGGATGAAGACGGGGTGAAGACTTGCGCGTACCACGCCACTGTAGACGTTGCCCATACGCCGATCTTCGCGGGGGTGGGGTCGTGTTGGCGGGACCCACGCGCGGGTGCGCCCGGGGTACGTCCCAAGGGGTGGACACGCCCCGTGTCCGGCTCGGGAGGCGAACTCGCGCGACCCCCGGCAGTCTTTGCTGTGAGCGCACATATGAGCGGCATGAACACGAAAAGAGGGACGAATTCCGGGGGTAGGCTCGACATCGCCGGGACACCCTCAGTCACCGGCTACAGACATGCGGAGAGGAGCCCTGACTCAGGGTGAGCACTAAGCCGACGACCACAGACCTCGAGTGGACCGAACTGGACCAGCGGGCCGTGGACACCGCCCGCATCCTTGCCGCCGACGCCGTGCAGAAGGTCGGAAACGGCCATCCCGGTACGGCGATGAGCCTCGCGCCCGCCGCGTACACCCTCTTCCAGAAGGTGATGCGGCACGACCCGGCCGACCCGGAGTGGGTGGGCCGTGACCGCTTCGTGCTCTCCGCCGGGCACTCGTCCCTGACCCTCTACACCCAGCTGTACCTGGGCGGCTTCGGTCTCGAACTCGACGACCTGAAGGCGTTCCGCACCTGGGGCTCCAAGACTCCGGGCCACCCGGAGTACGGCCACACGGCCGGAGTGGAGACGACCACGGGCCCGCTGGGCCAGGGCGTCGCCAACGCCGTGGGCATGGCCATGGCCGCCCGCTACGAGCGCGGTCTGTTCGACCCGGAGGCGGCCCAGGGCACCTCTCCCTTCGATCACCACGTCTACGTGATCGCCGGCGACGGCTGCCTCCAGGAGGGCATCTCCGCCGAGGCGTCCTCGCTCGCCGGCCACCAGAAGCTCGGCAACCTGATCCTGCTGTGGGACGACAACCACATCTCGATCGAGGGCGACACCGAGACGGCCGTGTCCGAGGACACGATGAAGCGGTACGAGGCCTACGGCTGGCACGTCCAGCGCGTGGAGCCGCAGGCCAACGGCGACCTGGACCCGGCCGCCCTGTACGCCGCCGTCAAGGCCGCCGAGGCCGAGACCGAGCGCCCCTCGTTCATCGCGATGCGCTCGATCATCGCGTGGCCGGCGCCGAACGCCCAGAACACCGAGGCCGCGCACGGCTCGGCGCTGGGCGACGCGGAGATCGCGGCCACCAAGCGCGTCCTCGGCTTCGACCCGGAGCAGACCTTCGAGGTCACCGACGAGGTCATCGCGCACACCCGCGCCCTCGGCGACCGAGGCCGCGAGGCCCGCGCCGCCTGGGAGAAGTCGCTGGCCGAGTGGCGCACCGCCAACCCGGAGCGCGCGGCCGAGTTCGACCGCATCGAGGCCAACGAGCTGCCGGCCGGCTGGGAGGAGAAGCTCCCGGTCTTCGAGGCGGGCCAGGGCGTCGCCACCCGCGCCGCCTCCGGCAAGGTCCTCCAGGCGCTCGGCGCGGTGATCCCGGAGCTGTGGGGCGGCTCGGCCGACCTCGCCGGCTCCAACAACACCACGATCGACAAGACGTCCTCGTTCCTCCCCGAGGGCAACCCGCTCCCCGAGGCGGACAAGTACGGCCGGACGATCCACTTCGGCATCCGCGAGCACTCCATGGCCGCGGAGATGAACGGCATCGCCCTGCACGGCAACACGCGCGTCTACGGCGGCACCTTCCTGGTGTTCTCCGACTACATGCGCAACGCCGTGCGCCTGTCGGCCCTGATGCACCTGCCGGTGACGTACGTGTGGACGCACGACTCGATCGGCCTCGGCGAGGACGGCCCGACCCACCAGCCGGTGGAGCACCTGGCCTCGCTGCGCGCGATCCCGGGCCTGAACGTGGTCCGCCCGGCCGACGCCAACGAGACGGCGATCGCCTGGCGCGAGATCATGAAGCGTCACACCAAGGTGTTCGGCAAGGGCGCCCCGCACGGCCTGGCCCTCACCCGCCAGGGCGTGCCGACGTACGCGCCGAACGAGGACGCGGCCAAGGGCGGCTACGTGCTGTTCGAGGCGGACGGCGGAGAGGCGCGGCTCGTGCTGATCGCCACCGGCTCCGAGGTGCACCTGGCCGTCGAGGCCCGGGAGCGGCTCCAGGCCGAGGGCATCCCGACCCGCGTGGTCTCGATGCCGTCGGTGGAGTGGTTCGAGGAGCAGGAGCAGGCGTACAAGGACTCGGTCCTGCCGCCGGCCGTGAAGGCGCGCGTCGCCGTCGAGGCCGGGATCGGGCTGACCTGGCACAGGTACGTCGGCGACGCCGGCCGGATCGTCTCGCTGGAGCACTTCGGTGCCTCGGCCGACGCGAAGGTGCTGTTCCGCGAGTTCGGCTTCACGCCGGAGGCGATCGTCGCCGCCGCGCGGGAATCCCTCGCCGCCGCCACGCGCTGACGCCCATACGTACGACTTAATGGAGATGCAACTCTCATGACAGACGCTCTCAAGCGCCTCTCCGACGAAGGCGTCGCGATCTGGCTGGACGACCTCTCGCGCAAGCGGATCACGTCCGGCAACCTGGCCGAGCTCATCGACCAGAGCCACGTGGTGGGGGTGACCACCAACCCGTCCATCTTCCAGAAGGCCATCACCTCGGGCGACGGTTACGAGCAGCAGCTCGTCGACCTGGCCGTCCGCAAGGTGACGGTGGACGAGGCCATCCGGATGATCACGACGGCCGACGTGAGGGACGCCGCCGACATCCTGCGCCCCGTCTTCGACGCGACCGAGGGCCAGGACGGCCGGGTCTCCATCGAGGTCGACCCCCGGCTGGCCCACCAGACGGCCCCGACCATCGCCGAGGCCAAGCAGCTGGCCTGGCTGGTGGACCGGCCCAACACCCTGATCAAGATCCCGGCCACCCAGGCGGGTCTGCCGGCGATCACCGAGGTCATCGGCCTCGGCATCAGCGTCAACGTGACGCTGATCTTCTCGCTGGAGCGCTACCGCGCGGTCATGGACGCCTACCTGGCGGGCCTGGAGAAGGCCCGCGAGCGCGGCCTGGACCTGTCGAAGATCCACTCGGTGGCGTCCTTCTTCGTGTCCCGCGTGGACACCGAGATCGACAAGCGCCTCGACACCATCGGCACCGACGAGGCCAAGGCCCTCAAGGGCAGGTCCGCCCTGGCCAACGCGCGTCTCGCCTACGAGGCGTACGAGGAGGTCTTCGCCTCCGAGCGCTGGGCCGCCCTCGACAAGGCGCACGCCAACAAGCAGCGTCCGCTGTGGGCCTCGACCGGCGTCAAGGACCCGGCCTACAAGGACACCCTCTACGTGGACGACCTGGTCGCCCCGGGCACGGTGAACACCATGCCGGAGGCCACCCTGGAGGCCACCGCCGACCACGGCCAGATCGTGGGCGACACCATCCGCGGCACCTACGACGAGTCCCGTCAGGTCCTCGCCGCCGTGGCGAAGCTGGGCATCTCGTACGACGAGGTCGTCCAGCTCCTGGAGGACGAGGGCGTCGACAAGTTCGAGGCGTCCTGGAACGACCTGCTCAAGTCGACCGAGGCGGAGCTCGCCCGCCGCGCACCTTCGGAGGCGTAATCACCTTGAGCGCAGTCACCGGAGCGAACCCGCTCCGTGACGCCGCAGACCGACGGCTCCCGCGCATCGCGGGGCCGTCGGGTCTGGTGATCTTCGGTGTCACGGGCGATCTGTCCCGCAAGAAGCTCATGCCCGCGGTGTACGACCTCGCCAACCGCGGTCTGCTCCCGCCGGGCTTCTCGCTGATCGGCTTCGCCCGTCGCGAGTGGCAGGACGAGGACTTCGCGCAGGAGGTCCACGACGCCGTCAAGCAGCACGCCCGCACCCCGTTCCGCGAGGAGGTGTGGCAGCAGCTGATCCAGGGGATGCGCTTCGTCCAGGGCGACTTCGACGACGACGACGCCTTCGAGCAGCTGAAGGCCACCATCGAGCAGCTGGACAAGGCGCAGGGCACCGGCGGCAACTTCGCCTTCTACCTGTCCGTGCCGCCGAAGTTCTTCCCGCTGGTCGTCCGCCAGCTCAAGAAGCACGGTCTGGCCGACCAGAAGGACGGCTCCTGGCGCCGCGCGGTCATCGAGAAGCCCTTCGGGCACGACCTGACCTCCGCCAAGGAGCTCAACGAGGTCGTCCACGAGGTCTTCCCGCCCGACGCGGTCTTCCGCATCGACCACTACCTCGGCAAGGAGACCGTCCAGAACATCCTGGCGCTCCGCTTCGCCAACACCCTCTTCGAGCCGATCTGGAACCGGTCGTACGTCGACCACGTGCAGATCACCATGGCCGAGGACATCGGCATCGGCGGCCGGGCCGGGTACTACGACGGCATCGGCGCCGCCCGTGACGTCATCCAGAACCACCTGCTCCAGCTGCTCGCGCTGACCGCGATGGAGGAGCCCGCCTCCTTCGACGCCGACGCGCTCGCCGCGGAGAAGACCAAGGTGCTCGGCGCGGTGAAGCTGCCGAAGGACCTCGGCAAGTCGACCGTGCGCGGCCAGTACGCGGCCGGGTGGCAGGGCGGCGAGAAGGCCGTCGGCTACCTCCAGGAAGACGGCATCGACCCCCAGTCGAAGACCGACACCTACGCGGCCATCAAGGTGGAGATCGACAACCGCCGCTGGGCGGGCGTCCCCTTCTACCTGCGCACCGGCAAGCGCCTCGGCCGCCGGGTCACCGAGATCGCGGTGGTCTTCCAGCGCGCCCCGCACTCCCCCTTCGACCAGACGGCGACGGAGGAGCTCGGCCAGAACGCGCTCGTCATCCGCGTGCAGCCCGACGAGGGCGTCACCATGCGCTTCGGCTCCAAGGTGCCGGGCACGCAGATGGAGGTCCGGGACGTGTCGATGGACTTCGCCTACGGCGAGTCCTTCACCGAGTCCAGCCCCGAGGCCTACGAGCGGCTCATCCTCGACGTCCTGCTCGGCGACTCCAACCTCTTCCCCCGCGTCGAGGAGGTCGAGCTGTCCTGGCAGATCCTCGACCCGATCGAGCAGTTCTGGGACAAGCACGGCAAGCCCGCGCAGTACCAGTCCGGGACCTGGGGTCCGGTCGAGGCGGACGAGATGCTCGCACGAGACGGCAGGAGCTGGCGCCGGCCATGAAGACCGACCTGACGGACACCACGTCCTCCAAGATCAACAAGGCGCTGGTGCTCGGGCGGCGGGCCATCGGCACCCCGGCCGTCGGCATGGTGCTCACCCTCGTCATCGTCACCGACGAGGAGAACGCCTACGACGCGCTGAAGGCGGCCAACGAGGCGTCCCGCGAGCACCCCTCGCGGACCCTCGTCGTCATCAAGCGGGTCTCGCGCTCCCCGCGGGACCGCGCCAAGGCGCGGCTCGACGCCGAGGTCCGCCTCGGCGCCGACGCCAGCACCGGCGAGACGGTGGTGCTCCGGCTGTACGGCGAGGTCGTCGACCACGCCCAGTCGGTGGTGCTGCCGCTGCTGCTGCCGGACGCGCCCGTCGTCGTCTGGTGGCCGGTGAACTCGCCGGTCGACCCGGCGAGCGACCCGCTGGGCGCCCTCGCCCAGCGCCGTGTCACCGACACGTACGCCGCCGAGCAGCCCATCCAGGAGCTGACCGCGCGCGCGGACGCGTACACCCCGGGCGACACCGACCTCTCGTGGACCCGGATCACCCCGTGGCGCTCGATGCTGGCCGCCGCGCTCGACCAGGTCGCCTGCGAGGTCACCTCGGCCGTGGTCGAGGGCGAGGAGTTCAACCCGAGCGTCGAGCTGCTCGCGATGTGGCTGGCCGACCGGCTGAAGGTGCCCGTGCGGCGCGCGAAGTCGGCCGGGCCCGGCCTCACCTCGGTGCGGATGGAGTCGGACTGCGGCCCCATCGTGCTCGACCGCGCGGACGGCTCGCTCGCCACGCTCTCCATCCACGGGCAGCCGGACCGGGGCGTGGCGCTCAAGCGCCGCGAGACCGCCGAGCTGATCGCGGAGGAGCTGCGCCGCCTCGACCCGGACGACACCTACGCCTCGGCGCTGCGCTTCGGCCTGGAGCGGCTGGACGAGGAGGCGGCCACCACCGCCCCGCCCGTCCCGGCCGAGGAGGCCCCCGAGGCCGCCACGGAGGCCCCGGCCCCCGCGGCGAAGGCCGCGAAGAAGGCACCGGCCAAGAAGGCGGCGGCCAAGTGAGCGCCCCGCAGCTCGTCGTCCACCGCGACAAGGAGCTGATGGCGCGGGCCGCCGCGGCCCGGCTCATCACGAAGATCGTGGACGCCCAGTCCTCGCGCGGCTCCGCCTCGGTGGTGCTCACCGGCGGGCGCAACGGCAACGGGCTGCTCGCGGCCCTCGCCGCCGCGCCCGCGCGGGACGCGGTCGACTGGTCGCGGCTCGACCTGTGGTGGGGCGACGAGCGCTTCCTGCCCGAGGGCGACCCGGAGCGCAACGTCACCCAGGCCCGCGAGGCGCTGCTCGACAGCGTCCCGCTGGACCCGGCGCGGGTGCACGCCATGCCGGCCTCGGACGGCCCGTACGGCTCCGACGTGGACGCCGCGGCCGCGGCCTACGCGGCGGAGCTCGCGGCGGCGGCCGGCCCCGGCGACCACGGCGGGGTGCCCACCTTCGACGTGCTGATGCTGGGCGTCGGCCCGGACACCCATGTGGCCTCGCTGTTCCCGGAGCTCCCGGCGGTCCGCGAGACCGAGCGGACCGTGGTGGGCGTGCACGGCGCGCCCAAGCCGCCGCCGACCCGGGTCTCGCTGACCCTGCCGGCGATCCGGGCCGCGAAGGAGGTCTGGCTGCTCGCGGCCGGCGAGGACAAGGCGAAGGCCGCGGCCATCGCGCTGTCCGGCGCGGGCGAGGTGCAGGCACCGGCGGCCGGCGCCCGGGGCCGCGCGCGCACGCTGTGGCTGCTCGACGCGGCGGCGGCCTCGGAGCTGCCGCGCGCGCTGTACCCGCCGCACACGGCCTGAGGACACGTCACGGAGGCCCGGCTCACCGAGAGGTGAGCCGGGCCTCCGGCGTTGTCAGGGCCTCGCGGACCCGTCGGACACGGGCTGGTCGCGCACGGGCTGGTCGCGCACGGGCTGGTCGCGCACGGGCTCCAGGAAGGGGGCGAGGAGGTCCGGCACCGCGTCCGCCGCGAAGGTCAGGCCCTCGCTCTCGGCCGCGTCGTAGACCGCGTACGCGCCCTCCCCGGCGGCCGTCGTGGCGTTCAGCGTGAGCACGCCCGCGCGCCGCTGGAACCAGGACTGCTTGACGGTCCAGCCGATCACCCCGGCGCGCTGGAGGGCGACGGTGGAGCGGCGCACGGTGCCCGAACGGGTGACGAGGTAGGCGCCGCTGACGCCGTGTCCGAGATTGCGGTACGCGTCGAGGGCGAGGGCGACCCAGACCGGGGTCAGCAGGACCGCCGTCGCGCCCGCCACGTAGAGCAGCACCGGGGTCAGCCAGAGGCCGAGCCCGGCGAGCAGCGCGGCGGGGCCGAGTCCGCCCCACAGCGCCCAGCCGATCCGGCGGCGGCGCGCGGCCCGGGGGTGCCGGACGAGCGGGGCGCCGGTGGGCGGCTCGGTCTCCCGGAGCACCTGCGCGGCGATCCGGTCGGCGAGCGCGCGGGGCACCGGCGGGGCCAGGTTCTTGAGGTCGCCGTGCTTGTCGTCGTCGCTCTGGGCGAGCCCGGTGGCGACGGCGTCGACGCGGGCGGCGCGGAACAGGCGCACGCCGAGCGGCTCGACCAGCTCGACCCCGCGCAGCCTGCGCTCCTCCAGGGAGATGGAGCGGGCGGTGAACAGGCCCCGGCGGACCCGCAGGGTGCCGCCGGGCTCGCGCTCCAGGCGGTAGCGGTACCACATCTCGACCCAGAGCCCGAGGGCGCCGAAGAGACCGGCGACGACGGCGATCAGGACCAGGTCGACGATCATCCAGGTCAGCGACACCTCCTCGAAGCGGTCCCCTATCCAGTGGATGACCTCGTCCTGCGCGCCGAACCACTCGCTGACCTGCATCACGGCCCCGGCCGCCGCGGTGGCGAGCAGCGGGGTCACGAAGGAGACCGGGGCGTAGCGGATCCAGCTCGGGTCGACGGCGGCGAGGACGCCGTCGTCGACGGGGTCCTCGGGGCCCTTGGGGCGGGCGAGCAGGGTGTGGCGGAGCTGTTCGCCCTCGGCGCGGGCGACCAGGTCGAGTTCCAGGGTGGACTCGCTCCCGGCGTGCTCGCCGGTGCCGATGCCGACCTTGACGAGGCCGAGGACGCGTTGCAGGGGGTTCGCGGTGAGGTCGACGCTGCGGATCCGCTCGCGGGCCAGCGAGCGCCGCTTCACCACGACGAGCCCGGTGTGCAGCTCGACGAGCTCCGGGCCGATCCGGTAGCGGGTGCGGCGCAGCCTGATCCAGTCGGCGGCGGTGCCGCCGCCGATGAGCAGGACCGCGCCGGCGAGGACCCAGGCGGCGGCCTGCCAGGCGGGCCGGGAGCCGGCGGAGAGGCTGAGGAAGGCGGGCAGCGCGGCGCCGCCGGCGACACCGCACAGGACGGCCGCGCCGGCGAGCAGGCTGCGGGGGTGCAGCCGCCGCCAGCCGTGGCCGTCGCGCGCCCCGGGCCCCGGCCGCGCCTCGGGGCCCGCGTACGCCTCGGATCCCGGGGACGCCCCGGGGCGGGCGTCCGCGTCGCTCATGTCGCGTCCCCCGGGGTGATCCGGGTGATCGCGGTGAGCCGTTCCGCGAGCTCGGCGGCGAGCTCGTGGTCGAGGCCCTCGATGCGCAGCGCGCCCTTGGCGGAGGCGGTCGTGACGGTGACCGTGGCCAGCCGGAAGCTCTGCTCCAGCGGGCCGCGCACGGTGTCGACGGTCTGGATGCGGGACATGGGTGCGATCCGCCACTCCTGCCAGAGGGCGCCGGTGCGCACGTACACGGCGTCCTCGGTGACCTCCCAGCGGTGCACCCGGTACCACCAGGCGGGGAGGAGCGCGGCGCAGCCGAGCCCGAGGGCCGCGAGGAGCGCCGCCGGGAGCAGCAGCCAGAAGCGGGCCGGGGTGATCAGCCACCCCAGCACGCCCAGGACGGCCACCGGCACGGCCGTGGTGACGAGCAGCTGGGCCCGCCACCAGGGCACGGCCCGGCGGTCGACGGCGTTCCTCGGCGGGCGCAGCCGGACCGCCTCCTCCCCCGTGGTCATGGTCAGCCCCGGCCCCGCAGCGAGCGGTACGCGGCGACGAGTCCGGCGGTGGAGCTGTCCAGGCCCGCGCCGCCCTCGCCCTCGGTGAGGACCGGCTCGATCTTCTTGGCGAGGACCTTGCCGAGCTCGACGCCCCACTGGTCGAAGGAGTCGATGTTCCAGACCGCGCCCTGGACGAAGACCTTGTGCTCGTAGAGCGCGACGAGCTGGCCCAGCACGGACGGGGTGAGCGCGTCGGCCAGGATGGTGGTGGTCGGGTGGTCGCCCTTGAAGGTCTTGTGCGGGACGAGCTCCTCCGGGACGCCCTCGGCCCGTACCTCCTCGGGGGTCTTGCCGAAGGCCAGCGCCTGGGTCTGGGCGAAGAAGTTCGCCATCAGCAGGTCGTGCTGGGCCACCAGGCCGGGCGCGAGGTCGGCGACGGGCCGGGCGAAGCCGATGAAGTCGGCCGGGATGACCTTGGTGCCCTGGTGGATCAGCTGGTAGTAGGCGTGCTGCCCGTTGGTGCCGGGGGTGCCCCAGACGACCGGGCCGGTCTGCCAGTCGACCGGCTGCCCGTCGCGGGTGACGGACTTGCCGTTGGACTCCATGTCGAGCTGCTGGAGGTAGGCGGTGAACTTCGACAGGTAGTGCGAGTACGGGAGCACCACGTGCGACTGGGCGTCGTGGAAGGCGCCGTACCAGATGCCGAGGAGGCCGAGCAAGAGCGGGACGTTCTCCTCCGGCGGGGCGGTGCGGAAGTGCTCGTCCATCAGGTGGAAGCCGTCGAGCATCTCGCGGAAGGCGTCCGGGCCGATGGCGATCATGAGGGAGAGGCCGATGGCGGAGTCGTACGAGTAGCGCCCGCCGACCCAGTCCCAGAACTCGAACATGTTCGCCGTGTCGATGCCGAACTCCTCGACCTTCTCGGCGTTGGTCGAGAGGGCCACGAAGTGCTTGGCGACGGCGTCCTGGCCGGCCCCGAGCCCGGCGAGGAGCCAGTCGCGGGCGGAGGTGGCGTTGGTGATCGTCTCGATGGTGGTGAAGGTCTTCGAGGCGACGATGAAGAGGGTCTCGGCCGGGTCCAGGTCGCGGACGGCCTCGTGCAGGTCGGCGCCGTCGACGTTGGAGACGAAGCGGACCGTCAGGTCGCGCCGGGTGAAGGAGCGCAGCACCTCGTACGCCATGGCGGGGCCGAGGTCGGAGCCGCCGATGCCGATGTTGACGATGTTCTTGAGCGGCTTGCCGGTGTGCCCGGTCCACTCGCCGGCGCGCACCCTGTCGGCGAAGGCGCTCATCTTGTCGAGGACCGCGTGCACCTCGGGGACGACGTTCACGCCGTCGACCTCGACCACCGCGCCGCGCGGGGCGCGCAGCGCGGTGTGCAGGACCGCCCGGTGCTCGGTGTTGTTGATCTTCTCGCCCCGGAACATGGCGTCGCGCAGCTCGGCGACGCCGGTGGCGGCGGCGAGGTCGCGCAGGAGCGCCAGGGTCTCGTCGGTCACGAGGTGCTTGGAATAGTCCAGGTACAGGTCGCCGACGCGCCGCGTGTAGGTCGTGCCGCGCTCCGGGTCGGCGGCGAACAGCTCGCGCAGGTGTGTGGCGCCGAGCTGCTCGCGGTGCTTGCCGAGGGCCGCCCACTCGGGCAGCTGGTTGAGCCTGGTACGGCCTTCGTTACTCATCTCGGACATCGCCCATTTCTTCGTCTTGCCGCGTCGTGACGCGTGTCTGCCCCGCTGCACCTCCAACCTAATTGATCCGGTGTGCGAAACGCGTTCAGCTGCCGCCCCGGTGCAGCCGTCCCGCGTAGCGCGCTTCGAGGGCGGCGTTGCGCTCGTGGCCGCCGGGGACGTTGGCGGAGACGTAGACCGGCGGCTCGTGGCCCTCGGCGAGCAGCAGGGCGACGGCGTCGGCGACGGCCATCTGGACGAGCAGGGAGGAGGTGAGGGTGGAGATGCCGCAGAGCGCGCCGCCGCCGGGGAGCGGGAGGACGGCGTCGCCGGTGGGGGCGCAGTTGTCGAGGACCGTGTCGGCGAGGTCGGCGAGGCGGTGGCCGGCGGGGTGAAGGGCGGGGACGGCGCGGGTGTGCTCCAGGGAGGTCAGCGCGACGAGGCGGTGGCCGGCGGAGGTGACGGTGAGGGCCATGTCCACGATCGAGTTGTTGACGCCGGAGTTGGAGATGACGACGAAGAGGTCCTGGGGGCGGGGGGTGGCGAGGGCGTAGAGCCGCTCGGCGAGGCCCTCGGAGCGTTCGAGCAGCGGGTCGCGCAGGACGGCGGGGTCCTCGCCGCCGCGCAGGACGAGGTCGGCGAGGGCGATCCGGCTGGTCGGCACGAGCCCTCCGGCGCGGCCGGCGACCTCCAGCGCGGCGGCCTGCGAGTGGCCGGTGCCGAAGGCGTGCACGACGCCGTCGGCGGCGACGCAGTCGGCGATGAGCCGGGCGGCGGCGGGGACGGAGTCCTTGTTGGCGGCCACGGCCCGGTCGAGCGCGGTACGGGCGAGGTCGGCGAACTGGGCGGCGGTGGGGGCGGCTTGGGGCACCGGGGCTCTCCTCTGGATGACTGAACCAGGAATTGCTTGCCTTATCGGTTCAATGAACCAGCGCCGCGCGCCGCCCGTCAAGGGCACCGCGTAGGGCACAGCCTTCCGCGCGGGTACGGCCACCAGGACCGCGCCGCCCTCAGATCCCCAGCCGCGCCAGCGCCACCGCGCCCGCGAGTCCGTCCCGGACCGGGTCCGGGACCAGGCCGAGAGGGGCGACCCGGGCCGTCAGACGCGGGAGGAGCGGGCCGCCGGGACCCAGCAGGCCGCCCGTCACCACCAGGGGCTCGCCCGGCCGGGGACGCAAGGCCGCGACGGTGGCGGCCAGTTCGGCCGCCGCCCGGTCCAGCAGGGCCGACGCCACCGCGTCCCCGCCCTCGGCCGCCGCCACCACCAGCGGGCTCAGCGCGGCCAGCCGCACCGGCTCGGCCGCGTACGCGTACCGCACGACGTGCTCCTTGGTGCCGCCGCCGCAGAGCGCGGCCACCGGGCCGGTGAGGGCGGTCGCCGGGCCCCGGCCGTCCAGCGCCCGCAGCACGGCGCGCAGCGCCTCCCGGCCCAGCCAGAAGCCGCTCCCGGCGTCGCCGAGCAGCCAGCCGTCGCCGTCCGCCGCGCGGACCGCCCGCCGCCCGGCGACCCGGGCCGCCGCCGCGCCCGTGCCGGCGATCAGCACCAGCCCGTCCGCAGGGGTCCCGGCGCCGGCGGCGAAGGCGACGTCCGCGTCGCCCCGGACCTCGACCCGGCCCGCCCGGACCCCGACGAGGTCCAGCGCGGCCGTCAGGGCGGCGTGGGCCCGCTCCCGGCCGCCGCCGGGCCCGCCGCCCGCGAAGCCGCCCAGCACGGCCGCGACGGCCCCGGCGCCCGGCGGCAGGGCGCCCCGCAGGGCCTCGGCCAGGTGGCGGGCGAGCGCGTCGGGGGGCACCGACAGGGCGTTGCCCGGCCCCCCGGCGCCCTCGCCGAGCACCCGGCCGCCCGCCGCCTCGGCGAGCCGCGCCCTGGTCCGCGTACCGCCCGCGTCGACGCCCACGACCCATTGAATCCCGGATTCGTTCATCAGCCCGCATGGTGATTGATAGATTCATCGGAACACAAGACCCACGAAGGCACCTCATGATCACCGCGCTGATCCGCTCCGAACTCCCCCGGATGTCCGGCTCCTTGCGCAAGGTCGGCGACTGGGTCCTGGAGGACCCCGCCCGGGTCTCCGGGCTCTCCGCCGCCGAGCTGGGACGGCGCACGGGGACCTCGCAGGCCACCGTCACCCGCTTCTGCCACGCCCTGGGGCTCGACTCGTACCAGCG
Source organism: Streptomyces sp. NPDC042100 (assembly GCF_055582325.1). Lineage (NCBI taxonomy): Bacteria > Bacillati > Actinomycetota > Actinomycetes > Kitasatosporales > Streptomycetaceae > Streptomyces > Streptomyces sp. NPDC042100. The sequence goes on along the minus strand of NZ_JBVJDK010000005.1, from coordinate 390,989 downwards.
GCTGCTGCTCGAACTCGCCCGGGAGCAGGGGCGGGAGAGCGAGGCCGCCGAACGGACCCCGCTCGGCCCGGAGATCGGGCCCGACGAGCCGCTGGAGCAGGTCGTCGCCGCCGTCGCCCGGGCGGACCTGGCGGCCCTGCGGGCCACCGCCGAGCAGCTCGACCTCGACGCGCTGGAGCGGGCCGCCCGGGTCCTCGCGGGGGCCCGCCGGATCGACGTCTACGGGGTCGGCGCCTCCGGCGTGCTCGCCCTGGAGACCCAGGCCCGGCTCTTCGGCATCGGCTGCGAGGCCCGCGCCTGGACCGAGGTGCACGCGGCCGAGACCTCGGCGGCGCTGCTGGCCCCCGCCGACGCGGTCGTGGCGGTGTCCCACTCGGGCGCCACCCGCGAGGTGCTGGGGCCGCTGCGGCTGGCCGCCGAGCGGGGCGCGGCGACGGTCGCCGTGACCGGGGACCCGCGCTCGCCGGTGGCCCGCGCGGCCGGCGTCCACCTCACCACGACCACCGCCGGGACCGGCTTCCGGCACGGCGGCTTCGGCACCCGCCACTCCGTGCTGCTGATCCTGGACTGCCTGTACGCGCGCGTGGCCCAGCTGACCTACGCGCGCGCCACCGCCGCCCTCGCGCTCACGGCGCACATCGCCGAGGTGCACCGGTCCTGACACGCGTACGGGCCCCGGCCGCGCAGCGGGTGCGCGGCCGGGGCCCGTACGTCATGTCGTCACGTCGTGCTCAGATCTCGCCGCGCAGCTTGGCGAGCGCCTCCGCGAGGATCGCCTCGCCGTCCGCGTCGCTGCGCCGCTCGCGTACGTACGCGAGGTGCGTCTTGTACGGCTCGGTGCGCGGCGGGTCCGGCGGGTTGTCCCGGTCCTGGCCGGCCGGGAAGCCGCAGCGCGGGCAGTCCCAGGTCTCCGGGACCTGTGCGTCACTGGCGAAGCTCGGCTGGGTCTCGTGCCCGTTCGAGCACCAGAAGGAGATGCGGAGACGGGGCGCGGACTCGCCCCGCTCGGCCTCGCCCATCGGCCCCGCTCCGACCCGGCTTCCCCGGATCGCGTTGCCACTTGCCACGGTCGTAACTCCCTGCGTGATGGTGCTCGAAGATGCCCCAGTCTACGTAAGGCCCAACGCGCGTCCAGTGATTGGAGTTACCCGTCCATCTTCATCAGCAGGCCGAGTACGACAATGGAGGCGAACCAGAGCAGACCGACCACGACGGTGATGCGGTCGAGGTTGCGCTCGGCGACCGAGGAGCCGCCGACGGAGGACTGCATGCCGCCACCGAACATGTCGGAGAGACCGCCGCCCTTCCCCTTGTGCATCAGCACGAGCAGCATCAGCAGCCCGCTGAAGACGATCAGGGCGATCGAGAACCCCATAACCACGGCTGGACCAACTTCCTCGGACTTATACGGACGGGGGCCGGGCACCTGCCCGACCCCCGCAAGGGTACGACGTATCTCCGCTACCGCATACTCACTGGTCGCGGAAGCGCACGATCTTGACGAACTCGTCGGCGTCCAGCGAGGCACCGCCGACCAGCGCGCCGTCGATGTCGGCCTTGGCCATGATCTCGGCGACGTTCGAGCCCTTGACGGACCCGCCGTACTGGATGCGGATCTTGTCGGCCACGTCCTGCGAGTACAGCTCGGCGAGCTTGCCCCGGATCGCCGCGCAGACCTCCTGCGCGTCGTCGGCGCCGCAGACCTTGCCGGTGCCGATGGCCCACACGGGCTCGTACGCGATCACGATGGTCTCGGCCTGCTCGGCCGGGAGGCCCTTCAGACCGCCCTCGACCTGGGCCAGGGTGTGCGGCACGGCGTTGCCGGCCTCACGGACCTCCAGCTCCTCGCCCACGCAGAGGATCGGGGTGATCCCGTGCGCGAACGCGGCCTTCACCTTGGCGTTGCAGAGCTCGTCGGACTCGCCGTGGTACTGGCGGCGCTCCGAGTGGCCGACGGCCACGAAGGAGCACTTCAGCTTCGACAGCATGAGGCCGGAGATCTCGCCGGTGTAGGCACCGGACTCGTGCGCCGAGATGTCCTGGGCGCCGTACTTGATCTTCAGCTTGTCGCCGTCGACCAGGGTCTGCACGGACCGCAGGTCGGTGAAGGGCGCGAGGACCGCGACCTCGACCGCGTCGTAGTCCTTGTCGGTGAGGGCGAAGGCCAGCTTCTGGACGTGCGCGATGGCCTCAAGGTGGTTGAGGTTCATCTTCCAGTTGCCCGCCATCAGCGGGGTGCGGGTGTTGCTCATGAAAGGGTCAGTCCTCCAGTGCGGCGAGGCCGGGAAGCGTCTTGCCCTCAAGGTATTCGAGGGAGGCGCCGCCGCCGGTCGAGATGTGGCCGAACTTCGTCTCGTCGAAGCCCAGGTTGCGGACGGCCGCGGCGGAGTCGCCGCCGCCGACCACGGTGAAGCCCTTGCTGTCGAGCAGGGCCTGCGCGACGGCTGCGGTGCCGCCCGCGTAGTCGGGGTGCTCGGCGACGCCGACCGGGCCGTTCCAGAACACGGTCTCGGCGTCGACGATCTTCGAGGCGAACAGCTCGCGGGTCTTCGGGCCGATGTCCAGGCCCTCCTTGTCCGCGGGGATCTTGTCCGCGTCCACCGTCTCGAAGTCGGCCGGGGCCTTGGTCTTCAGGTCCGGGAAGTCCGTGGAGACCAGGACGTCGACCGGGAGGACGAGCTCGACGCCGGACTTGGCGGCGCGCTCCATGTACTCCGTGACCACCGGGATCTGGTCCTCCTGGAGGAGGGAGATGCCGACCTCGTGGCCCTTGGCCTTGAGGAAGGTGTAGGCCATGCCGCCGCCGATCAGCAGCCGGTCGGCCTTGCCGAGCAGCTCGTCGATGACGGCGAGCTTGTCGGAGACCTTGGCGCCGCCGAGGATCACGGTGTAGGGCCGCTTGACGTCCTGGGTGAGCTTCTTGAGGACGCCGACCTCGGTCGCGATGAGGTAGCCGGCCGCGTGCGGCAGGCGGGCGGGGAGGTCGAAGACCGAGGCGTGCTTGCGGTGCACCGCGCCGAAGCCGTCGCCGACGTACAGGTCGGCGAGCTCGGCGAGCTGGTCCGCGAAGGCGCCGCGCTCGGCGTCGTCCTTGGCGGTCTCACCGGCGTTGAAGCGCAGGTTCTCGACGACGGCCACCTGGCCGTCGGCCAGGCCCGCGACGGTCTCCTTGGCGGAGGGGCCGACGGTGTCGGTCGCGAAGGCGACGTCGGCGCCGAGCAGCTCGCCGAGCCGCGTGGCGGCCGGGGCGAGCGAGAAGGCCGGGTCCGGGGCGCCCTTGGGACGGCCCAGGTGCGAGGCGACGACGACGCGGGCGCCCGCGTCGGCCAGCGCCTTGACGGTGGGGACGACCGCGCGGATGCGCCCGTCGTCGGTGATGGTGGTGCCGTCGAGCGGCACGTTGAGGTCGGCGCGGACGAACACCCGCTTGCCGGAGACGCCCTCGGCGAGAAGCTCGTCGATCGTCTTCATCTGTTCACTGACTCCCTTGGTACGCGGTGGAGCACACGAACAGGGCCCGCACAGCGCGTCTTCGCGCTGCCCGAGCCCTGCTCACATCGAAAACCCGCCCTGAAGTTTAGAGCTGGCCGCCGACGAAGACGGTGAGGTCGACGAGACGGTTGGAGTAGCCCCACTCGTTGTCGTACCAGCCGAGGATCTTGACCGTGTTGCCTTCCTGGACCATCGTCATGAGGGAGTCGAAGGTGCACGACGCCGGGTCGCTGACGATGTCCGAGGAGACGATCGGGTCCTCGGTGTAGTACAGGATGCCCTTCAGCGAGCCGTCCTCGGACGCCTTCTTGAAGGCCGCGTTGACCTCGTCCTTCGTGACCTCACGGTCGAGGGTCACGACGAGGTCGGTGGCGGAGCCGGTCGGGACCGGGACGCGCATGGCGATGCCGTCCAGCTTGCCCTTGAGCTGCGGGAGGACCAGGGCGGTGGCCTTGGCGGCGCCCGTCGTGGTCGGGATGATGTTCTCGGCGGCGGCGCGGGCGCGGCGGAGGTCCTTGTGCGGGAAGTCCAGGATGCGCTGGTCGTTGGTGTACGCGTGGACCGTGGTCATCAGGCCCTTGACGATGCCGAAGTTCTCGTCGAGAACCTTGGCCATCGGCGCCACACAGTTGGTGGTGCAGGACGCGTTCGAGATGACGTGGTGGTTGGCCGCGTCGTACTGGTCCTGGTTGACGCCCATGACGATGGTGATGTCCTCGCCGCTGGCCGGAGCCGAGATGAGGACCTTCTTCGCGCCACCGGCGATGTGCTTCTCGGCGTCGGCCTTCTTGGTGAAGATGCCGGTCGACTCGATGACGATGTCGACGCCCAGCTCACCCCAGGGGATGTCGGCCGGGTTGCGCTCGGAGAGCACCTTGATGGTGTGGCCGTCGACGGTGATGGTGTCGGCGGTGTGGGTCACCTCGGCCTTGAGGCGGCCCAGGATGGTGTCGTACTTCAGCAGGTGGGCCGTGGTCGCGGTGTCACCCAGGTCGTTGACAGCCACGATCTCGATGTCGGCACCCTGCTCAAGGAGCGCGCGGAAGTAGTTGCGACCGATACGGCCAAAGCCGTTGATGCCTACGCGGATCGTCACGAACCGATCTCCTCGTTAGGTGACGCCGGGTGCTCTTCGCCGCCCGGCGAGCTTCTCTTTTGGGATGTCCCCGACCGCTTACGACCCTACCTCTCCGAGCGCCCGAGAGTGACATCCAGCGGGGCCGTCCGAGCCCCGGAACGGCCGGAAAAAGGCCGACAGCCCTTACCTCCCAAGAGGTAAGGGCTGTCGCGGGACCTTCGCCCCCACTACGGAGAGTCACCGAGAGGAGTGCTCGACTGAGCGCCCGAATCAGCGTCGGAGCGAAGTAAGGGCCTTTCCGAGCAGAGCCGCCCGATCCGCCGCATTGGGGACGTGCTCCAGGCCGAAGCCGAACAGCACGGTGTCACGGGTGGTGACGGCGGCCTGCGAGTGGAAGAGCGCCGCCGAGACGGTCCAGTCGGATCCGTTGCCCGGGCTGCCGGCCGGCGGACCCGGTACGGACCACTTCCCGGTCCCGTTCTCGAACCCCTCGGCGTCGGAGGCGGCCCCCGCGTTCAGCCGGAGGTCGTCGACGAAGGCGCCCATCTCGCCGGTGCCGGGGTCGGAGACGTACGAGACGGCCAGCTCGACCCGCTTGCCCGCGTAGGCGCTCAGGTCCACCTTGGCCTGCCGCCAGCCGTTGGACGGGCCGGTGAAGGCGTTCCAGGCGCCGGTGGTGCCGGTCGCCGCGCAGCCGTCCTGCCCGACCGTGAGGTAGTGGCCGAGGAAGGGGTGGCCCCGGACGTAGTAGCCCTCGCCGCAGTCGGCGGGCGGCTCGGCGGAGGTGCCGCCGTTGGCGTCGGGCAGGGTCGTCCAGTCGTCCTGGCCGACGGTGTGGGCCTCGACGATCAGGTTGTCGTAGCCGGGCTCGGTGTCGTAGCTGACCTGGAAGGTCAGGTTCGGCGCCTCGGCGGCCGTGACCCCGGTCAGGTCGACGGTCCGCGCGAGCCTCCCCCAGGTGTTGTCCGAGTGGCGCAGCGCCGCGAAGCGGGTGCCCTCGTACGGCTCGAAGGGGGTGCGCAGACCCGGGTAGTCGCCGGCCGCGGCGCTGCTGGCGAACTGCGGGAAGAGCTTCGGCTTCAGGGTGTCGGAGGTGACGGTGTAGGCGCCCGCGTTGTCGAGCGGGTTGCCCGCCGCCGCGCCGAGGGGCGCGCCGGCGCCGCCGAGGCGGCCGGTCCCGGCGAAGGAGGCCGGGCCGTTGAGCCCGGCCCTGCGGTAGGCGCCGAGGTAGTACTGGGCGAAGTCGTTGGACTGGGCGCGGCCGATGGTGACCAGGCCGCCGGACTTCTCGCCCGCGTTGACGAGCTTGCCGCCCTCGTTGAGGTAGGCGCGGACGGCGAGCACCGAGCCGCCGGAGGGCTCCTCGGCGCCGGTGTACCAGACGACGGAGCGGAAGTGGCTCAGGACGCCGAGGGGGTGCGGGGTGCCCTGGGTGGCGACGTCCCAGACGGCGGCCCGGCGGCCCTGGGCGGCGAGGGCCTTCACGTACAGCTCGGCGTCGCGGGCGGCGGCGGTGCCGCCCTCCTCGGCGAGGACGAGGACGTCGCCGCGGGGGCGTTCGGCCACGGTGTACGTGAACGGGGTGGACGCGGTGGCCTTGCCCTCGCGGGTGCGGGCCGTGTACCAGACCTCGACCCGGTCGCCCGGCTCGGCGCCCTCGACCTCGGCGCGGTACTGGTCGAAGTACAGGTTGTCCTCGCCGCCGAAGGTCTCGCCGCCCTTCCAGGGCTCCAGGCCCTCGCGGTGGGTGCGGCCGCCGTTGATCCGGTAGTTCAGGGTCTTGGCGCGCAGCGACTTGCGGGCCGTGACGGCGAGCTCCTGGTCCTGGCCTCGGGCGGCGTAGGAGGCGGCGAAGGCGTCCGGGGTGAAGTCGGGGGCCTCGATGCCGACCGGGGAGACGGGCCGGTCCGGGTGGACGGAGGACTCGGCGACGGCGAGCGCGAAGGGGATGTTCTTCGCGAACTCGGCCTGGATCAGCTTCTCGTCGTCCGGGAAGGTGAAGACGGAGGCGCAGTCCGCCGGGTCCCAGGCGTCGTTCGGGTCGACGCGGGAGGCGGTGGCGCAGGTCGACATCTCCGGGGTGAACATCTGCATCCCGTTGACGTTCGCCGCGTGTCCGTCGGCCTCGCCGTTGGTGATGTAGAGCTCGGAGGAGACCTGCGGGCGGTAGCCGGGGACCGCGGACTTCTGCGGGGTGCCGGCGAGCGCCTTGAGGGCGATGTCGTCGGGGGTGTCGGTGGCGACCTGCCAGCCGACCCCGTAGAGGAGCAGCTGGGCCGCGGAGTGGTAGTTGACGCCGTACTGGAAGCCGATGCGCTTCTCGAAGGCGTCGACGGCGCGGGTCTCGGGCTCGGAGCCGGCGCTGGGGCCCCGGTAGGTCTCGTCGGCCAGGTCGGGCGAGGAGCCCTCGTCGTCGTAGCCCCACTTGTAGGCGAAGTTGCGGTTGAGGTCGACGCCGTCGCCGGAGTCGATGCGCCCGTCGCCGTCGTTGTCCCGCAGGTTCTTGCGCCACTGGCGGTTGGCCGGGTCGGCGTGGGTGAAGTCGTAGCCGTCCGGGTTGGCGGAGAGCACGAACCACAGCTCGGTGGTGTCCACCAGCGTGGTCAGCCGGGAGTCCTTGCCGTAGCCGTCGAGGTAGTAGTGCATCAGCCGCCGGGTCATCTCGGGGGTGATCCACTCGCGGGCGTGCTGGTTGGACATGTAGAGCGTGGCGGGCTTCGAGCCGTCCCTGCTCTTGGTAGCGCCCTTGCTGATCTTGAGGGCGAGGATGTCCTGGCCCCGGACCGTCTTGCCGATGGAGACGACCTTGGTGATCCCGGGGTGGGACCGGGCCGTGTCCATGATCTCCTGCTTGAGGCCGCCGGGGCCGCCGTACGGGCGGAAGACGCCGTCCCCGGCGCCCGCGACCCGCTTCTCCGCCTGGGCGGAGAGGGTGTGCTCGGTGATCTCGACGCCCTCGCCGCGCAGCTTCCCGGCCTGGGCGTCGGTGAGGTAGAGCTCCACGGTGGCGGAGCCCTTGGCGGGCACCTGCTCGGTCAGCTCCCGGGCGTCGGTGCCGGCGTCGAGCAGCAGCGGCACCTGGTCCTTGCTCACCTTGGCCCGCCATACGGAGAGTGCGTCGCCGCGGGTCGCGCCGTCGGTGTTCGGCTGTGCCCCGGCGACGGGTGCCGCCGCCAGTCCCGCGATCAGCAGTGAACCGGCGGCGAGCACCGCTCTCACCCTGCGTCTCATAAGCCCCCCTTGCGCTTGTCTGCCACGAAAGTGAACAGACGCCAGGCTCGTGGTGACTCACGGGCCCCGTCAAGGGTGCGTACGGCGTGCCGCAAAGGAAGCCGCCGGTGCCTCAGAAAGGCACCGGCGGAAGGGAGTTGAACGGAATCGGCCGTTCAGCGGACGGGTCAGCCGACCAGGCTGTCGTCCAGCTCCTCCGTCAGGTTGGACTCGGTCCCCGGGATGCCCAGGTCCTGCGCCCGCTTGTCGGCCATGGCGAGCAGCCGGCGGATCCGGCCGGCCACCGCGTCCTTGGTCAGCGGCGGGTCGGCGAGCGCGCCCAGCTCCTCCAGGGAGGCCTGCTTGTGCTCCATGCGCAGCCGGCCCGCTGCGGCGAGGTGCTCGGGCACCTCGTCGGCGAGGATCTCCAGGGCCCGCTGCACCCGGGCGCCCGCGGCGACGGCCGCGCGGGCCGAGCGGCGCAGGTTGGCGTCGTCGAAGTTGGCCAGCCGGTTGGCGGTGGCGCGGACCTCGCGGCGCATCCGCCGCTCCTCCCAGGCCAGCACCGACTCGTGCGCGCCGAGCCGGGTCAGCAGGGCTCCGATGGCGTCGCCGTCGCGGACGACCACCCGGTCCACGCCCCGCACCTCGCGGGCCTTGGCCGCGATGGAGAGCCGGCGGGCCGCCCCGACCAGGGCGAGGGCGGCCTCCGGGCCGGGGCAGGTGACCTCCAGGGAGGAGGAGCGGCCGGGCTCGGTCAGCGAGCCGTGCGCCAGGAAGGCGCCGCGCCAGGCCGCCTCGGCGTCACAGGTGGCGCCGGAGACGACCTGCGGGGGCAGCCCCCGGATGGGCCGGCCACGGCCGTCCACCAGGCCGGTCTGCCGGGCCAGCTGGTCGCCGCCCGCCACCACCCGCACCACGAAGCGCGAGCCCCGGCGCAGCCCGCCGGGCGCCATCACGATCAGTTCCGAGCTGTGGCCGAAGATCTCCAGGATGTCCCGCTTGAGGCGGCGGGCCGCCATCGCGGTGTCCAGCTCCGCCTCGATCACGATCCGGCCGCTCACCAGGTGCAGCCCGCCCGCGAACCGAAGGATCGACGAGACCTCGGCCTTCCTGCAGCAGGTCCGGGTGACGGGGAGCCGGGAGATCTCGTCCTTCACCGCTGCCGTCATCGCCATGGGCCGATCCTTCCATGCATCCGAAAAATACGGTCGTACGCGGCGGCCAACAGCTCCGGGTCGTGCTTCGGAGCACCGTCGGGCCTGGCCACGGGCGCCAGCTCGACCGCGGCGCCGAGCCGCTTGGCGGCGTCGGCGAGGGACTCGCGGTCGGGCACGGCGGCCTCGTCGGCCAGCACCACGTCCAGGGCGAGTTTAGGGGCGTGTCGTCCCAAAACCTCCAAATGACGCTGCGGGGAGAAGCCCTCTGTTTCTCCGGGTTGCGGCGCGAGGTTCAGCGAGAGCACCCGGCGGGCCTTGGTCTCGACCAGGGCGTCGAGCAGCTCGGGCACCAGCAGGTGCGGGATCACCGAGGAGAACCAGGACCCCGGGCCGAGCACCACCCAGTCCGCGTCCAGGACCGCCTCGACGGCCTCGGGCACCGCCGGCGGGTCGTGCGGGACCAGGTGCACGGACTGCACCTCGCCGGGGGTGAGGGCCACGGTGGCCTGGCCGCGCACGGTGTCCACGTCCCCCGGGCGCTCCGGGTCGTGGCCCTTGACCAGGGCCTGGAGCTCCAGCGGCACGGCGGACATGGGCAGCACCCGGCCCTGCGCGCCGAGCAGCTTGCCGACCAGGTCGAGGGCCTGGACGGGGTCGCCGCCCAGCTGCTCCCACAGGGCGACGATCAGCAGGTTGCCCACGGCGTGGCCGTGCATCTCGCCCTGGGACTGGAAGCGGTGCTGGATCACCCGGGCCCAGGTCTGGCCCCAGTCGTCGTCGCCGCAGAGCGCGGCGAGCGCCTTGCGCAGGTCCCCGGGGGGCAGCACGCCGAGCTCCTCCCGGAGCCGGCCGCTGGAGCCCCCGTCGTCGGCGACGGTGACCACGGCGGTCAGGTCGCCGGTGATGCGCCGCAGGGCGGCGAGCGAGGCGGAGAGCCCCATGCCGCCGCCGAGCGCGACGACCTTGGGCTGCGCGCCGCGCCTGCGGAGCGTGCGCCGCACCGAGAGGGTGGAGGCACGCCGCTTGTACGGCTTCACTCGCGCCCCATGTCCCGGTGGACGACGACGGTCTCGACGCCTTCGGCGGCGATGCGGGCGGCCAGCTTCTCGGCGGTGGCCACGGAGCGGTGCTTGCCGCCCGTGCAGCCGACGGCGATCGTCACGTACCGCTTGCCCTCGCGGCGGTAGCCGGCGGCGATGAGCTGGAGCAGCTCGGTGTAGCGGTCCAGGAACTCCTTGGCGCCGGGCTGGTTGTAGACGTAGTTGGCGACCTCCTCGTTGAGCCCGGTGAAGGGGCGCAGCTCGGGGACCCAGTGCGGGTTGGGCAGGAAGCGCATGTCCACGACGAGGTCGGCGTCGACGGGCAGGCCGTACTTGAAGCCGAAGGACATGACGGTGGCCCGCAGCTCGGGCTCCTCGTCGCCGGCGAACTGGGCGTCCATCTTGGCGCGCAGCTCGTGCACGTTGAGGCTGGAGGTGTCGATCACCAGGTCGGCGTCGCCGCGCAGCTCGCGCAGCAGGTCGCGCTCGGCGGCGATGCCGTCGACGATGCGCCCGTCGCCCTGGAGGGGGTGCGGGCGGCGGACCGACTCGAAGCGGCGGACCAGGGCGTCGTCGGAGGACTCCAGGAAGACGATCCGGCGGGTCACCTGCTTGGCGTCGAGGGCGGCGAGGGAGTCGCGGAGGTTGTCGAAGAACTGCCGGCCCCGGACGTCGACGACGACGGCGATGCGGGCGACGTTGCCCTGGGAGCGGGCGCCGAGCTCCACCATGGTGGGGATCAGCGCGGGCGGCAGGTTGTCGACGACGAACCAGCCGAGGTCCTCCAGGCACTTCGCCGCGGTGGACCGGCCGGCTCCGGACATGCCGGAGATGATCACCAGTTCGGGGGTGGCCGCGTCGGCGCTGGTGTCGCCCGCGGGCTCGGTGGTGCCCGTGTCCATGTCTGGCGCTCCGTCTTCGTACTCGTTGTGCGGGTCGTTCCGGTCCTGCTGGTCCTGCGGGTCCTGCTCGTTGTGCCGGTCATGCGTGGTCATGCCGTCGTGCCCCCGTCGTCTTCCATGATCTCTCCTGTTGCCGTGTTCACGGCGGGCGCGGCCGGGGCCGCCGTCGCGAGGGCCACCGCCACGGCCTCCGCCGTCTTGCGGCCCATGCCGGGAACCTCGCAGATCTGCTCGATTGTCGCCTGCCGGAGGCGTTTGACCGAGCCGAAATGCTTGATGAGTGCCTGTTTGCGGGTCTCCCCCAGGCCGGGGACGGTATCCAGGGGGCTGGTCCGGATGCGCTTGTTCCGCTTGGACCGCTGGTAGCGGATGGCGAAGTCGTGAGCCGTGTCACGGACCCGCTGGAGGAGGTACAGCCCCTCGCTGGAGCGGGGCAGCACCACCGGGTCGTCCTCGCCCGGCAGCCAGACCTCCTCCAGGCGCTTGGCGAGGCCGCAGACCGCGATGTCGTCGATGCCGAGCTCGTCCAGGGCCCGGCGGGCCGCCGCGACCTGCGGCTGCCCGCCGTCCACCACGACGAGCTGCGGCGGGTACGCGAAGCGCTTCGGCCGCCCGTCGTCGTCCCGGCCCGAGGCGTCCCGGCCTTCGCCGTCCCGGTCCCCGGCGTCCTCGACGACGGAGACGTCCCCGTCGACCCACTCGCCGGTCCTCTCCTTCTCGGCGAGGTAGCGCTTGAAGCGGCGGCTGATCACCTCGTGCATGGACCGGACGTCGTCCTGGCCCTCGAAGCCCTTGATCTGGAAGCGGCGGTACTCCCCCTTGCGGGGCAGCCCGTCCTCGAAGACGACCATGGAGGCCACGACGTCCTCGCCCTGGAGGTGCGAGATGTCGAAGCACTCGATGCGCAGCGGCGCCGAGTCCAGGTCCAGCGCCTCGGCGATCTCCTCCAGGGCCCGCGAGCGGGTGGTGAGGTCGCTGGCGCGCTTGGTCTTGTGCAGCACGAGGGCCTGCTGCGCGTTGCGCGCGACGGTCTCCATCAGGTCCTTCTTGTCGCCGCGCTGCGGGACGCGCAGCGAGACGTTGGACCCGCGGCGCCCGGCGAGCCAGGCGCTGACCGCGTCGGCGTCGTCCGGCAGCGCGGGGACCAGCACCTCCTTGGGGACGCCCTCGCCGCTCTCCTCGCCGTACAGCTGCTGGAGGGCGTGCTCCACGAGCCCGGCGGTGTCGACGGCCTCGACCTTGTCCGTGACCCAGCCGCGCTGGCCGCGGACCCGGCCGCCGCGCACGTGGAAGATCTGGACGGCGGCCTCCAGCTCGTCCTCGGCGAGCGCGATCAGGTCGGCGTCGGTGGCGTCGCCGAGGACGACCGCGCTCTTCTCCATGGCCTTGCGCAGCGCGCCTATGTCGTCGCGCAGCCGGGCCGCCCGCTCGTACTCCATGTCCTCGGCCGCCAGCGTCATCTCCTTCTCCAGGCGGCGCAGGTACGTGCCCGTGCGGCCGGCCATGAAGTCGCAGAAGTCCTCCGCCAGTTCGCGGTGCTCCTCGGGGGTGACCCGGCCGACGCACGGGGCCGAGCACTTGCCGATGTAGCCGAGGAGGCAGGGCCGGCCGGCCGAGGCCGCGTTGCGGAAGACGCCCGCCGAGCAGGTGCGCACCGGGAAGACCCGCAGCATCAGGTCGACGGTCTCGCGGATCGCCCAGGCGTGCCCGTACGGCCCGAAGTAGCGCACGCCCTTCTTCTTGTGGCCGCGCATGACCTGGACGCGCGGATACTCCTCGTTCATGGTGACGGCGAGGTAGGGGTAGCTCTTGTCGTCCCGGTACTTGACGTTGAACCGGGGGTCGAACTCCTTGATCCAGGTGTACTCCAGCTGGAGCGCCTCGACCTCGGTCGACACCACCGTCCACTCCACGGACGCGGCCGTGGTCACCATCGTGGCCGTGCGCGGGTGCAGGCTCGCGAGGGGCTGGAAGTAGTTCGCCAGGCGCTGGCGCAGGGACTTCGCCTTCCCGACGTAGATCACCCGGCGGTGCTCGTCGCGGAATTTGTAGACCCCCGGCGAGTCGGGGATCTGTCCCGGCTTCGGGCGGTAGCTGGAGGGGTCGGCCATGGTTCCCACCCTACTGGCGGGGACCGACAGTCAGGCCGTGCCCGCCCGTTGGCGGGACACGGCGGACGGGGTTTCCGGACACCTCCGGGACCGGCTCCACGCGGGTCCGCCCCGCCACGCTCGGCGACGGAGCGGTGACGCGGTGGAGGGCCGTGGCGCGTTCCCGCCCACGGCCCTCCCCGGCGGCCGGGGGCCGCCCGGCGCGGTGGCGCCGGACGGCCCCCGCCGTGCGGGCCTCAGCCCTCCCCGGAGGCGCGCCGCCCGCGTATCACGGCCGTCCCGGTCAGGGCGAGGACCAGCACCGCCCCGGCGCCCGCCGCCGTGGACGCGGCGGTGACCGCGGACCCGCCGGCCGGGGCGGAGGCGGCGGCGGAGGCGGCCACGGCGGCTTCGGGAGCCGTCGCGGAGGCGGCGGCGGGGGCTCCGGTGCCGAAGCCGCCCGCCGCGCCCTTCCTGGCGTACGCGGACCCCGGCAGCTTGTCCCCGTACGCCTTCACGACCCGCTCCCGGTACGCGGCGAGGCTGGTCCCGTTCTTCCCGACCGCCCGTACCGCGTCCTCGTCCAGGGGGAGCACCTTCGCGCCCTTCTGGACGTACCAGGCGTCGATCTGCGGCTCGCGGAAGACGATGCCGCCGGGCAGCGCCCGCTCGCCCCGCGCCGTGTAGCGCTGCTCGTCGTCGCCGGTGGCGATGTTCACCACCCGCCAGCCGCCGTCCGCCGGGACGGTCCACAGCGAGGCGGTCCGGCCGTCGGCGGCGACCGCCTTGCTGGCGCGGAACTCCACCCGGGCCACCGGCGCGCCCGGCTTCCCGGCGACGAAGTCCGGCGAGAGGATCCGCACCGGCACGGACGCGCCCTCGATCCGGGGCGCGGCGGCAGCGGTCCGGGAGAGCGCGGCGCCGTCCTTCACGTCCCTGGCGAAGAAGCGGGCGACCGTGTCCAGCGTCTGCGGGGCGGCGACCGCCTGCTCCGGGCTCGGGGCGGCCGGCGGGACGGGCGCCGGGGCCGCGCCGGCCGGGGCGGCGCCGAGGACGGTGAGGGCGGCGGCGGCCAGCAGGCCGGCGCTCAGGGCACGCGTGCGTGCGGTCATCGTCGTCACGCCCCGATCCGGTAGAGGGAGTGGGTCCAGGAGAAGGAGCTGTTGTTGACGTACCAGTCGTGCGAGGCCCAGTTGTAGCGGTCGCTGGAGGGCCACGGGTCGCCCCAGTAGACCCAGCCGTTGGCGTCGTCGTAGCCGTAGATCACGTGCATGTGGCCGCCGCCGCTGGACCACTGGATGCGGGTCTCGACGGGCCGGTTGGCGTTGATCTCGGTCTGCACGGTGGCGTAGCGCAGCCAGCCGTCCACGTACGAGCCGGGGTTGATGCCGGCCCAGCTCAGTCCGGTCTGGACGTTGCCGAGGTTGGCCTGCGAGTTGGGGCACTCGTAGCCCTGCTGGCGGTTGAAGGCGGCGTTGCAGAACTGGTTCTGGCTGTAGGAGCGGCCGAACCAGGTGGCGATGGTGTTGCCGGCCGCCGCCCAGCACCAGTTGGTCTTCTGCTGGGCCTGCATGGTGATGTTGAGGCGCTTGTAGGCGTACGCCGAGACCGTGTCGCTCTGCGTCCCTGAGCCGGCCGGCGCGGCGGTGGCCGGCGTGGCGGGCAGGACGAAGAGGGCGGCGGCCGCGGCGAGTGCCGCGAACGAGAGCTTTCTCTTGCGCATCGCGTTCCTCCCGAGGCGGGGATGTGGGGAGTTGGAGGAGAGGAGCGCGTCCGGACGCTGGTCAGGAGCATCGGCCGTTGTCCGGAACGGGTCAACACGCTTCAATGCGGGGTGACGGCGAGCTGTGAACGGTGTGACCCGGCTGTGAACGGAGGCCCCCGGTCCACCAGCCCGCCTCTCCCGGGCGGCGCCGTGCTCCGTCCGCCCTGACGTGAACGTTCACTGAGGAGTCCTCGTGGGTCACACCGAGGCCGATCTGGCTCAGCTGCTGCACACCGGCCCCTTCCACCTGGCGCTGCGCACGGCGCTCGCGGTGCGCGGGCTGCCGCTCCAGCGGGTCCAGCACCATCTGGCGCACCGGGGCATCAAGGTCGGGGTGACCTCGCTGAGCTACTGGCAGCAGGGCGCCCGCCGCCCGCAGCGGCCCGAGTCGATGAAGGCGGTGCGGGCGCTGGAGGAGGTGCTCCAGCTGCCGGGGAACTCGCTGACCCGGCTGCTCGCCGAGGACACCGCCGCCCGCGCGGACGTCGAGCGCCCGGCGACCCGCTCGTACCGCTCGCTGGTGGAGGCGTCCGGGGTGGTCGAGGGGCTGCTGGCCGAGCTGGAGAGCCCGGCGGACGGGGGGCTGCACACGGTCGGGCACCACGAGCGGGTGCGGATCGGGGCCCGCCGTGAGCTGCTGGGCCGGGACTCGCAGCAGGTGGTGCGGGCGCACCGGGACGGCATCGACCGCTATCTGGCGATCCACTGGGGCGATCCGGGCTGCGATCCGGCCCGGGTGGAGGTGCGGGCGGCGGAGAACTGCCGCACGGGGCGGGTGCGGCGGCACGCGGAGACGGGGGTGCTGGTCGCGGAGCTGCTCTTCGACACGCGGCTGCGGGCCGGGGACACGTACTTCTTCTCGTACGGCTTCGAGGACGGCAGCGGCGGGGCGAGCCGGGAGTACGTGCGGGGCTTCAGCTTCGCGGGCGGGCAGTACGTGCTGCAGGTGCGCTTCGACGAGGCGGCGCTGCCGGTGCGCTGCCGGCGCTTCGCCCAGGCGTCGGCGGGCGCGCCGCGCGGCGGCCGGGCCGAGCTGACGCTGAGCGGCCGGCACCGCGCGGTGCACCTGGTGGAGCAGGGGGTGCGCCCGGGGATCCTGGGGATCGACTGGGACTGGGCGTAGCGGCGGGCGGCCGTCAGGCCTCCGGGCCCGCGACCAGCTTGCCGTTCTCGACGCGGACGGGGACCTCGGGGAGCGGCACGGTCGCCGGGCCCTGGAGGGCCTTGCCGGTGGTCACGTCGAAGCGGCTGCCGTGGCAGGGGCAGTTGCCCTCGTTGTCCTCGATCTTGTCGAGGACGCAGCCGGCGTGGGTGCACTGGGCGCTGAAGGCCTTGTACTGGCCCTTGGCCGGGCAGTGCACCAGGAGGCGCTGTTCGCGGTAGAGCTTGGCGCCGCCGACGGGGACCTCGTCGGGCGCGCCGAGGGAGACCGGCGCGGTCGGGGTCGGGGTCTGGGCGTGGCCGAGCTTGGAGTCCGTGGAGCAGGCGGAGACACCCAGTCCGGCGGCGCCGGCGAGGGCGGCGCCTTTCAGCACGGTGCGGCGGGTGGACTGGCCGGACATGAGCACTCCACGGGTTCACGGGTTCACGGGGAAATCGGTGACAAGCCACCCGAAGCGGGTGACCCGAACGACGATACCGGCGCGCTCCCGGGGCCCTGCGGCGGGGCTGTCGTGACGGGCGGGGCATGGGTTACCTTCCGGTACGTGATCGTCGTCGCCGGTGAGTCCCTGATCGACCTGGTCCCGGACGGGGCCGGTGGCCCGCTGTCCCCGCTGCTGCCCCGGCCGGGCGGCGGGCCGTACAACACGGCGGTGGCCCTGGGGCGGCTCGGCGCCCCGGCGGCCTTCTGCTCGCGGGTGTCGACGGACGCCTTCGGGGAGGCGCTGCTGGACGGGCTGCGGGCGGCCGGGGTGGCGACCGGGCCGGTGCAGCGGGGGCCGGAGCCGACGAGCCTGGCAGTGGCCTCGGTGGGCCCGGACGGCTCGGCGCGGTACGGCTTCTACGTGGAGGGCACGGCGGACCGGCTCTTCGCGCTGCCGGAGCGGCTGCCGGAGGAGGTGCGGGCGGTGGCCTTCGGGACCTGCTCGCTGGCCCTGGAGCCGGGTGCGAGCGCGTACGAGGCGCTGCTGCGGCGCTCGGCCCGGGAGGGCCTCTTCACGCTGCTGGACCCGAACGTGCGGCCGGGCCTGATCCCGGACCCGGCGGCCTACCGGGAGCGCTTCGCGGGCTGGCTGCCGTACGTGTCGCTGCTGAAGCTGTCGGAGGAGGACGCGGACTGGCTGGGCGGCTCGCCGGCCGGGTGGGCGGACCGGGGTCCTGCGGCGGTGGTGCTGACCCGGGGCGCCGGGGGCCTGACGGTCTTCGCGGGCGCGCTGGAGGTGTCGGTGCCGGCGGTCCCGGTGCGGGTGGTGGACACGATCGGCGCGGGCGACACGGTGAACGCGGCGCTGCTGCACGGGCTGGCCGGCCGCGACCCGGGCGCGCTGTCCCGGGAGGAGTGGCGGGAGCTGCTGTCCTTCGCGGCCCGCGCGGCGGCGGTGACGTGCACCCGGGCGGGCGCGGAGCCGCCGTACGCGCACGAGCTGGGCGACGGCTGAGGGGGTGGCCCCGCCGGATCGGCGGGGCCACCCCCTCGGGTGCCGGGGCGGGGTCCGTCAGGCCTTGCGGGTCCTGGCGGCGGCCTTCTTCGCGACGGCCTTCTTGGCGGGCGCGGCCTTCTTGGCGGCGGCCTTGGTGGCGGTCGCCTCGGTCGCCGTCTTGGCGGCGGCCTTGGTGGCCGTCTTGGTCGCCGTCTTGGTCACCGCCGTCTTCGTGGCCGTGGCCTTCTTGGCGGCGCCCTTCTTGGCCGCCGTCTTCGCCGTGCCGCGCGCGGCGGGGCCGGACGCGTCGCTGATCCGGTCGGCGCCCAGGACCTCGCGGAGGAACTTGCCGGTGTGGCTGGCCGGGACCGAGGCGACCTCCTCGGGGGTGCCCTCGGCGACGACGACGCCTCCGCCGCTGCCGCCCTCGGGGCCCATGTCGATGATCCAGTCGGCGGTCTTGATGACGTCGAGGTTGTGCTCGATGACGATCACCGAGTTCCCCTTGTCGACCAGGCCGGAGAGGACCTTGATCAGCTTCGAGATGTCCTCGAAGTGGAGGCCGGTGGTCGGCTCGTCCAGGACGTAGACCGTGCGGCCCGTGGAGCGCTTCTGGAGCTCGGAGGCGAGCTTGACGCGCTGGGCCTCGCCGCCGGAGAGGGTGGGCGCGGACTGCCCGAGGCGGACGTAGCCCAGGCCCACCTCGTGGAGCGTGCGCAGGTGGCGGGCGATGGTCGGGACGGCCTCGAAGAAGTCCAGGGCCTCCTCGATCGGCATGTCCAGGACCTCGGCGATGGACTTGCCCTTGTAGTGGACCTCCAGGGTCTCCCGGTTGTACCGGGCGCCGTGGCAGACCTCGCACGGGACGTAGACGTCCGGGAGGAAGTTCATCTCGATCTTGATGGTGCCGTCGCCGGAGCAGTTCTCGCAGCGTCCGCCCTTGACGTTGAAGGAGAAGCGGCCGGGCAGATAGCCGCGGACCTTCGCCTCCATGGTCTCCGCGAAGAGCTTGCGGACGTGGTCGAAGACGCCGGTGTAGGTCGCCGGGTTGGACCGCGGGGTGCGGCCGATGGGCGACTGGTCGACGTGCACGACCTTGTCGACGAGGTCGTCGCCGTCCACCCGGGTGTGCCGTCCGGGCACCGACTTGGCGCCGTTGAGCTCGCGCGCCAGGTGGGTGTAGAGGATGTCGTTGACCAGCGTGGACTTGCCGGAACCGGAGACTCCGGTGACGGCGGTGAGGACGCCCAGCGGGAAGGAGACGTCGATGTCCCGCAGGTTGTTCTCGCGGGCGCCGTGCACGGTGAGGCGGCGGTCCGGGTCCACCGGGCGCCGGATGTCCGGGGTGCCGATGGCCCTGCGGCCCGACAGGTACTGCCCGGTCATCGACTCCTCGTTGGCGAGGAGCTCCTTCAAGGGGCCGGAGTGGACCACCTTGCCGCCGTGCTCGCCGGCACCCGGGCCGATGTCCACCACCCAGTCGGCGACCTTGATGGTGTCCTCGTCGTGCTCGACGACGATGAGCGTGTTGCCCATGTCGCGGAGCCGGACCAGGGTCTCGATGAGCCGGTGGTTGTCGCGCTGGTGCAGGCCGATGGACGGCTCGTCCAGCACGTAGAGCACGCCGACCAGACCGGAGCCGATCTGGGTGGCGAGCCGGATGCGCTGGGCCTCGCCGCCGGAGAGGGTGCCGGCCGCGCGGTTGAGCGAGAGGTAGTCCAGGCCGACGTCGACGAGGAAGCGGAGCCGCTCGTTGACCTCCTTGAGGACCCGCTCGGCGATCTTCTTGTCACGGGCGTTGAGGGTGAGGCGGCCGAGGAAGTCGGCGCAGTCGCTGATCGACATCGCGGAGACCTCGGCGATGGACTTCTCCATCACCGTGACCGCGAGCACGATCGGCTTGAGGCGGGTGCCCTGGCAGGTGGGGCAGGGCACCTCCCGCATGTACCCCTCGAAGCGCTCGCGGCTGGAGTCGCTCTCGGCCTCGCTGTGCCGCCGCTTCACGAAGGAGACGGCCCCCTCGAAGGCGGGCGTGGTGTAGGCCCGCTCGCGGCCGTAGCGGTTGCGGTAGCGGACCTCGACCTGGGTCTTGTGGCCGTACATCAGGGCCTTCTTGGCCCGCTGCGGCAGCCCGGCGTACGGGATGTCGGTGCGGAAGCCCAGGGCCTGCGAGAGGCCGCCGATGAGCCGCCCGAAGTACTCCCTGGTGTGGCCGTGCGACCAGGGGTGGATGGCGCCCTCGTCGAGGGACTTCTCCTCGTCGGGGACGACCAGCTCGGGGTCGACCTCCATGCGGGTGCCGATGCCGGTGCAGTCCGGACAGGCGCCGAAGGGCGAGTTGAAGGAGAAGGAGCGCGGCTCCAGCTCCTCGAAGGAGAGGTCGTCGTACGGGCAGTAGAGGTGCTCCGAGTACATCCGCTCGCGCTCGGGGTCGTCCTCGGCGAGGTCGACGAAGTCGAGCACGACCATGCCGCCGGAGAGGCCGAGCGCGGTCTCGACGGAGTCGGTGAGCCGGCGCTTGGCGCTGTCCTTCACGGTGAGGCGGTCGACGACCACCTCGATCGTGTGCTTCTCCTGCTTCTTCAGCGTGGGCGGCTCGCTGAGCTGGATCGTCTGCCCGTCGACCCGGGCGCGGCTGTAGCCCTTGGTCTGGAGGTCGGCGAAGAGATCGACGAACTCGCCCTTGCGCTCGCGCACCAGCGGCGAGAGGACCTGGAAGCGGCTGCCCTCGGGCAGCTCCAGGACCTTGTCGACGATGGCCTGCGGCGACTGGCGGGAGATCGGGCGGTGGCACTCCGGACAGTGCGGCTTGCCGATGCGGGCGAAGAGCAGCCGGAGGTAGTCGTAGACCTCGGTGATCGTGCCGACCGTCGAGCGCGGGTTGCGCGAGGT
This sequence comes from Streptomyces sp. NPDC042100, assembly GCF_055582325.1. Classification (NCBI taxonomy): domain Bacteria; kingdom Bacillati; phylum Actinomycetota; class Actinomycetes; order Kitasatosporales; family Streptomycetaceae; genus Streptomyces; species Streptomyces sp. NPDC042100. The sequence continues at coordinate 370,778 of NZ_JBVJDK010000005.1, read as the reverse complement.
CGACTTCTGGTCGATGGAGACGGCGGGCGACAGACCTTCGATGAAGTCGACGTCCGGCTTGTCCATCTGGCCGAGGAACTGGCGGGCGTAGGAGGAGAGCGACTCGACGTACCGGCGCTGCCCCTCGGCGAAGATCGTGTCGAACGCGAGGGAGGACTTGCCCGACCCGGACAGACCGGTGAAGACGATCAGCGAGTCACGGGGGAGGTCGAGCGAGACGTTCTTGAGGTTGTGCTCACGAGCGCCACGGACGATGAGACGGTCGGCCACGCCGGTCCGCACCTTTCTTGAGAGAGCGGATGTGCCTGAAGACCCAACAACCAAGGATGCCGGATGCTTCCCCCGAGCTTATAGCACGCACATTCGATTTCCGGAGTTCCGCCGCCCTCTTCACCCGAACGAGTGGCGGCACCCCGGCGGCGCTAGGGTCGGCGCCATGATCGACCATGTGCGTGACCTGACCTCCGTACGCGAGGCGACCGACCGGCTCATCGCCGAGGTCTCCTCCTGGGACAACGCGGCTCTCGCCGAGCCGTCACGGCTTCCGGGCTGGACCCGCGGCCACGTCCTCGCCCACCTGGCCCGCAACGCCGACGCCCTGGTGAACGTCCTCCAGGGCCTGCCGATGTACAAGGACGCCGCCACCCGCGACGCCGACATCGAGCGGGACGCCGCCCGCCCCCTGGACGCGCACCTCACCGACCTGCGCGCCACCGCCGAGCGCCTCCAGGACGTCTGCGCCGAGCCCGCCGACTGGGACCGGACCGTCGAGCTGCGCAACGGCATCACCGACAGCGCCTCGCGGCTGCCCTTCCGCCGCTGGGTCGAGGTCGCCCTGCACCACGTCGACCTGGGCGCCGGCTACGGGCTCGCGGACCTCCCCGAGGAGTTCCAGCTCCGGGAGATCGCCTTCCTCGCCGACCGCTGGTCCGGCCGCGCGGACGTCCCGCCGGTCACCCTGCGCACCCCCGACGGCGCCGACCTCGGCCGGACCGGCGGCGACGAGGGCGCCCCGGTCACCGTCACCGGCCCGCCGGCCGCCCTCCTCGGCTGGCTGGCCGGGCGCGGCGAGCCCGGCGCGGCGCTCACCGCCGAGGGCGGCCCGCTGCCCCAGCTCCCGCCCCTGTAGGCGCCGTTGCCGCCCCGGGCGCCCGCGCCCGGGGATAGGCTGAGGCCATGACGTACAGCGGAGCGGTGAAGGTCGGCGGACCTGCGGACGTGCACGAACTGACCGACCTGATGATCTCGAAGGTCGCGGTCGGCCCGATGGACAACAACGCGTATCTGCTGCGCTGCCGGGCGACCGGCGAGCAACTGCTGATCGACGCGGCGAACGAGGCCGGGACCCTGCTCACGCTGATCGGCGACGACGGCATCGCGTCCGTGGTCACCACCCACCAGCACGGCGACCACTGGCAGGCACTGGCGGAGGTCGTCGACGCCACCGGCGCGCGCACCTACGCCGGGGCGTACGACGCGGAGGGCATCGCCGTCCCGACCGACGTCCTCGTGCGCGACGGCGACACGATCCGGGTCGGCCGGGTCGAGCTCACCGCCCGCCACCTGGTCGGCCACACCCCGGGCTCGATCGCGCTGGTCTACGACGACCCGCACGGCCACCCGCACCTCTTCACCGGCGACTGCCTCTTCCCGGGCGGCGTCGGCAACACCTGGGGCGACGCCGAGGCCTTCGCCAGCCTGCTCGACGACGTGGAGACCAAGCTCTTCGGCACCCTCCCCGACGAGACCTGGGTCTACCCCGGCCACGGCGGCGACACCACGCTCGGCGACGAGCGCCCGAAGCTGCCGGACTGGCGCGCCCGGGGCTGGTAGCCACGGGCCGGTCCCGCCACCGAGCGGTCACACGCCGCTTTCCGGGCGGTTACGCCCACGAGTGGCCCGAGAACTGAACCAGGACCGCCGAGGGAGAAATCCGGTCGCGCCCGGAACGCCCCGTGACGACGCACGCCTCCCCCAGCGATCCCCCAGCACCCCCGCACGCCCCCGTAACCCGGACGGCGGGCGGGTAGTTGGCGCCACATGCGCCACAGTCACGCTCCGTCGATGGGGCGGCTCGCCGCCGCCTCACTCGTCGGCACCGCCATCGAGTTCTTCGACTTCTTCGTCTACGGGACGGCCGCCGCGCTCGTCCTCGGCCCGCTCTTCTTCCCGAACTTCTCGCCGCTGGCCGGCACCCTGGCGGCCTTCGGCACCTTCGCCGTCGGCTTCCTCTCCCGCCCGCTCGGCTCGGTCCTCTTCGGACACGTGGGCGACCGGTACGGGCGGCGGCCGGTGCTCTTCGCCTCGCTGCTGCTCACCGGCTGCGCCACCGTCGCCGTCGGCTGCGTCCCCACCTACGAGAGCATCGGCATCGCCGCGCCCGTCCTGCTGCTCGTCCTGCGCTTCCTCCAGGGCCTCGGGCTCGGCGGCGAGTGGGGCGGGGCGGTGCTGCTCACCGCCGAGCACGCCCCGGCGGACCGGCGGGCCCTGTGGGCGAGCTTCCCGCAGATCGGGCCCGCGGTGGGCTTCCTGCTCGCGAACGGGGTGATGCTGGCGCTGACCGCCGGGCTGAGCGACGCGGAGTTCCGGTCCTGGGGCTGGCGGGTGCCGTTCTGGGCGGCGGGGCTGCTCGCGGCGGCCGGGCTCGGGCTGCGCTCCTCGCTCGCCGAGACGCCCCAGTTCGAGGAGCTGGCCGCGTCGGGGCAGCGGGCGGAGGCGCCGTTGACCGAGGTGTTCCGGGGCCACTGGCGGCTCGTGCTGCTGACGGCGGGCGCGCTGGCCGTGGGCTACGCGGTCTTCTACGCCGTCTCCACCTGGGCGCTCGCCTACGGCACCGAGCGGCTGGGCGTGTCCAGCACGGTGATGCTGGTGTGCGTGATGGCGGCGGTGGCGGTGAAGGGGGCGGTGACCCCGTTCGCGGCGATGCTCGGCGACCGCTACGGGCGCCGCACCCTGTGCCTGGCCGGCTGCGCCGCCTCGGCGGTGTGGATGTTCCCGATGGTGGCGCTGCTGCACACGGCGGTGCCGCTGCTGATGTTCCTGGGCTTCCTGGGCTCGCTGCTGGCCTTCATCACGATGTTCTCGGTCGTCGCCGCCTATCTGCCCGAGCTGTACGAGCCCCGGGTGCGCTGCACCGGCGCCGCCGTCGGCTATAACCTCGCCGGGGTGCTCGGCGGGGCGCTCACCCCGATCGTGGCGACGGCCCTCTCCGAGGGCGGCGAGGGGCCGCCGTGGGGCGTGGCGGCCTATCTGACGGTGGTGGCACTGGTGAGCCTCGGCTGCTTCGCGCTGCTCCCGGAGACGCTTCCCGCACGCAAGGCGCCGCAGCCCGAGCCGGAGCCCGTCTGAGGCCCCGGGAACGGCACAGGGGCCGGTGCGGGTGTGTGACACACCCGCACCGGCCCCTCTCACGCCGGCCGTCAGGCGTCGACGCTGTCCTTCTCGCCGCCGTCGGCCGCCGGAGCCTCCGCGGCCTTGGCCGCCTCCAGCCGCTCCTGCTTCTTCGAGGCGATGAGGCTCGTGATCGTGGTGATGATCAGGACACCGCAGATGACGGAGAGCGAGAACGGGATGGAGATCTCCGGGACGTGTACCCCGGACTCGTGCAGCGCGTGCAGCACCAGCTTCACGCCGATGAAGCCGAGGATCACCGACAGGCCGTAGCTGAGGTGGACCAGCTTCTTGAGCAGGCCGCCGATCAGGAAGTACAGCTGGCGCAGACCCATCAGCGCGAAGGCGTTGGCCGTGAAGACGATGTACGGGTCCTGCGTGAGGCCGAAGATCGCCGGGATGGAGTCGAGGGCGAAGAGGATGTCGGTGGTGCCGATCGCCAGCATCACGACCATCAGCGGGGTCAGGATCCGCTTGCCGTTCTCCCGGATGAAGAGCTTGGTGCCGTGGTAACGGTCCGCGACGCCGAACTTCTTCTCGATCGACTTGAGGAGGCGGTTCTCCTCGAACTCCTCCTCGTCGTCGTCGGCACGGGCCTCCTGGATCAGCTTCCAGGCGGTGTAGATGAGGAACGCGCCGAAGATGTAGAAGACCCACGAGAAGCTCGTGATGATCGCGGCACCAGCCGCGATGAAGATCGCGCGGAGCACCAGGGCGATCAGCACGCCGATCAGCAGCACGCGCTGCTGGAGGTGCGAGGGCACCGAGAACTTCGCCATGATCAGGACGAAGACGAACAGGTTGTCCACGCTGAGCGACTTCTCGGTGATGTAACCCGCGAAGAACTCGCCCGATGCCTGGCTGCTGCCCCAGATGAGCAGGCCCAGGCCGAACAGCACGGCGAGGACGATCCAGACGATCGTCCAGATGCCGGCTTCCTTGACCGACACGTCATGGGGCTTGCGCCCGATGAAGAAGTCGACCGCGATCAGGGCGCTCAGACCGAGAACGGTCAGCACCCACAGGGTCATCGAAACGTCCACTGCGCCTCCGGCGTCGTACGGCTTGTGATCAGCGTCGTCGCTGCCGGAGGTCTCTTCCACCCGGGGGAAAACCGGGCCGACGCCCCGGGATCAGATCGTCGATCTGTCCGTACTGACGGGTACGCCGCGCATGGGGAGTACTCCCCTCCGCGTGAAACAGAGTACCCGAATAACCAAGGGAAGGTAAAGAGAAGGGTAAACGGGACTCAAAACACCAGGTCATCGGCCCCATTGCCGACGGGCGTCGGTCACCTGGGAGAGCACCTGCCGGAGCACCGAGCTGCCCGGCGGGACCACCGGCGGCTCATACGTCCAGGCGTGCCCGACCCAGGGATCGGCGAGGTGGTCGTCGGGCACCGGGGTGAGCCGGGTCAGCGCACGCCACAGCGGGTCGAGCACCGGCCCGTACCCGGCGGCGTCCGCACGGTCCGCCACCATCAGCAGGTGCAGGCCGACCTCCGGGCCCTCGTCGGCGAGGTAGCGCAGCTGGTTGACCGTCCGGTCGTCGAAGCCGTGCGGGAAGTCGTGCACGACCAACAGGTGCTCCGCGGTGTCGAGGCCCGGCGGCAGGTCCTCGGCGGCACCCGCGCGGGAGGCCATCTGCAGCAGGTCCACCCGCTCGGTCAGCTGGGCCAGGACGGCCGCGACCCCGGCGGCGCCCGCCGCGGGCGGGCCGGCCAGCACCCCGGACCCGACCAGCGGGGCGAAGGCGCTCGCGCCCGCGCCGGCCGGGTCGATCACCCGGACCCGGAAGCAGTCCGCCGGGTGGACGGCGACCAGCCGCGCGACCAGCGAGACGGCCGTGTCCAGGGCGAGCCGGCGCAGCTCCGCCTCGTCCAGGAGCGCCGCCGCCTCGGAGTGGCCGCGCCCCGAGTCCACCCACAGGCCCCGGGCCAGCGGGAGCCGGGCGAGGAAGGGGATGCGCAGGGCGGTGCGCTCGGGGAGGTGAAGATCGCCGAGCCGGACGGCCATCGGCGCCTCCATGGGCACCCGGTAGGCCTGCCAGACGGGACTGTCCCAGCGCGCGTACGCGGCGGGCAGGGCCGCCTCGACGACCTCGGACTCGGCGGCGAGCTGGGCGAGGTCGCGGTCGAGGGCCTCCTGCGCGCGGGCGGTGAGCTCGTCGTGCTTCGCCTTGGCGGCGGCCCGGGCGGCGTCCCCGGCGCCGCCGATCCGGCTGCGCGGGTCGGACAGCGCCCGGTCGAGCTCCTGGTCGAGCCGGGACTCGGCGAACTGGCAGGCGCTGCGATAGGCGGCGGCGGTGCGGGCCAGGTCCTCGAACATGCCCCACACCTGGTTGTAGAGGCGCTCGTCCATGGACCAGCCGGTGGCGTCGCCCGCGACGGGCGCCGGGTGGCCCGGCGGGGCGGGCGGAGCCGGGGGCCGCTCGGCCGGCGGGGCGGTCTCGGCGGCGGGGCGGCGGCGCGGGTGGGTGTAGTCCACGGGCCCGCCGGGTGCGGCCGGGGCCGTAGGTGTGGCGGGGGCGGCGGGCGTGGCGGGGGCGGGTCTGCGGGCGCGGTCGGCCTCGGGGACGCGCGGGGGCGGGGCGGCGACGGCGCGGGCCAGTCCCTGGGCGACGGCCTCCAGGATCGCGCCGGCGAGCTCGGCGGGGCGCTCCAGGCCCTGGTCGGTGAGGAGCGCGGCGAGCCCGCCCTCGTACCCCTGGCCGACGGCGCGGACCTTCCAGGCGCCCTGGCGGCGGTAGAGCTCCAGGGCGACGAGCGCGGACTCCCGGTCGAGTCCGGTGATGGTGTAGTCGGCGACCTCGGCGCCGTCGGGCGCCGTGACCGTCAGGACCGGGGAGGCGGAGGCCCCGAAGCGGGCGGGTCCCTCCACCCCGACGGGCAGCGCCAGCAGGACGCAGACGCGGTGGACGTCCGGGGCGACGGCCTCCAGGTCGACGGCGAGGCGGTGCCGGGCGGCGGCCTGCCGGGGCACCTCGATCCCGGGCAGCGCGTGCGCGCCCGGGTGGGCGACGGCCCCGGCGCCCGGCACACGGCCCGCCTCGTCTGCCAGGGTGGCCGCGGCGAGGACCGGATGACCGGCCGAGACCCGGATCTCCAGGCGGGTGTGGGGCAGGGGGTGGTTCTGCCCCCGGACCAGCTCGGCGGTCATCGTCTGTGTCTCTCCGTGCGTGCGGACGTCGTGCGCGGGCCGTGCTCGGGTGGCGCCGGGGCGGCGCCCGGCGGTGCTCGGGTGGTGCCCTGGTGGTGCTCGGACCGCTCTACAGGACCGGGAAGATCGCCGGCATGAGGTCCTGGAAGGTGCGGCCGTTGGCCCCGTTGCCCAGGGCCGTCATCTGCCAGCCCGCGCCGGCCCGGTGGACCTTGGCCATGATCTGGGCCGTGTACTGGCCGCCGCCGGCCAGCGTGTAGCGGGCGAGCTCCTGGCCGTTGGTCTCGTCGACCAGGCGGCAGAAGGCGTTCTGCACCTCCTGGAAGGTCTGGCCGGTGAAGGAGTTCACCGTGAAGACGATCTGGTCGATGTGGACCGGGACGCGCTGGAGGTCGACCAGGATCGCCTCGTCGTCCCCGCCCTGTCCGACGCCGCCCACCAGGTTGTCACCGGTGTGGCGGACCGAGCCGTCGTCGCTGACCAGGTGGCGGAAGAAGACCACGTCCACGGGCTGCTTGTCGGCGAAGAGGACGGCGGAGGCGTCCAGGTCGATCTCGCGGGTGCGCGAGCCGAACAGGCCGCGGCGGGGCGCCGCCTGCCAGCCGAGACCCATCCGCACGGAGGTGAGGCTGCCCCCGTCCTTCTTCTCCAGGCTGATGGCCTGCCCCTTGGTCATGTTGACCGTCACGCGCTGCCCCTCTCATCGGTGTGAGCAGCACCCTACGCAGGGGCACTGACAACGCGCCGGGAGCGGGCCGGTTTTGTGTCGTTCTTGCAACACACCGGGCCCGCCTCCGGGCGCTCGGCGCGGCCGGTCAGGCCAGGCCGACCTCCTTCATCTGGCGCAGCTCCTTCTTCAGCTCGGAGACCTCGTCGCGCAGCCGGGCGGCGACCTCGAACTGGAGCTCGGCGGCGGCGGCCTTCATGCGGTCGGTCATCTCCTCGATGATCGAGGCCAGTTCGGCCGCGGGGCGGTCGCCCAGCTCGACGGTGGAGCCGGACTTCGCCGCCCTGCCCTTCGGGGCGTGCGCGGCCAGCGAGGGGACGGGGGCCTTGGCGCCCTTGCCGTCCTTCGCCTTGCGGTAGCCGCTGCCGAGCAGCTCCTCGGTGTCGACCTCCTCGCGCGCGATGGTGGCGACGATGTCGTTGATCTTCTTGCGGAGCGGCTGCGGGTCGATGCCGTGGGCCTCGTTGTACGCGACCTGCTTCTCGCGGCGCCGGTTGGTCTCGTCGATGGCCTGCGCCATCGCCGGGGTGATGGTGTCCGCGTACATGTGGACCTGGCCGGACACGTTGCGCGCCGCGCGGCCGATGGTCTGGATGAGGGAGGTGCCGGAGCGCAGGAAGCCCTGCTTGTCGGCGTCGAGGATGGCGACCAGGGAGACCTCGGGCAGGTCGAGGCCCTCGCGGAGCAGGTTGATGCCGACCAGGACGTCGTACTCGCCGGCGCGCAGCTCGCGCAGCAGCTCGATGCGGCGCAGGGTGTCGACGTCGCTGTGCAGATAGCGGACCTGGATGCCGAGCTCCAGGAAGTACTCCGTGAGGTCCTCGGCCATCTTCTTGGTGAGGGTGGTGACCAGGACCCGCTCGTCGCGCTCGGCGCGCAGCCGGATCTCGTGGACCAGGTCGTCGATCTGGCCCTCGGTGGGCTTGACCACGATCTCGGGGTCGACGAGTCCGGTCGGGCGGATGATCTGCTCGACGAAGCCGTCGCCGCGCGAGAGCTCGTAGGTGCCGGGGGTGGCGGAGAGGTAGACGGTCTGGCCGATCCGCTCCTGGAACTCCTCCCACTTCAGCGGCCTGTTGTCGAGGGCGGAGGGGAGCCGGAAGCCGTGGTCGACCAGGGTGCGCTTGCGGGAGGCGTCGCCCTCGTACATCGCGCCGATCTGCGGGACGGTGACGTGCGACTCGTCGATGACGAGCAGGAAGTCCTCCGGGAAGTAGTCCAGGAGGGTGTTGGGCGGGGAGCCGGGCTCGCGGCCGTCGAAGTGCATCGAGTAGTTCTCGATGCCGGAGCAGGAGCCGATCTGGCGCATCATCTCGATGTCGTACGTGGTCCGCATCCGCAGGCGCTGGGCCTCCAGGAGCCTGCCCTGCTTCTCCAGCTCCTTCAGGCGCTGCTCCAGCTCGCGCTCGATGTCGTTGACCGCGCGCTCCATGCGCTCGGGTCCCGCGACGTAGTGGCTGGCGGGGAAGACGTAGAGCTGTCGGTCGTCGCTGATGACCTCGCCGGTGAGCGGGTGCAGCGTGGAGAGGGCCTCGATCTCGTCGCCGAACATCTCGATGCGGACGGCGAGCTCCTCGTAGACCGGGAAGATCTCGATGGTGTCGCCGCGGACGCGGAAGGTGCCGCGGCTGAACGCCAGGTCGTTGCGGGTGTACTGGATGTCGACGAAGCGGCGCAGCAGCTGGTCCCGGTCGATCTCGTCGCCGACCCGGAGGTCGACCATCCGGTCCACGTACTCCTGGGGGGTGCCGAGGCCGTAGATGCAGGAGACGGAGGCGACCACGACGACGTCCCGCCGGGTCAGCAGCGAGTTGGTCGCGGAGTGGCGCAGCCGCTCGACCTCCTCGTTGATCGAGGAGTCCTTCTCGATGTAGGTGTCGGACTGCGGGACGTACGCCTCGGGCTGGTAGTAGTCGTAGTACGAGACGAAGTACTCGACCGCGTTGTTCGGCAGGAGCTCGCGGAACTCGTTGGCCAGCTGGGCGGCGAGCGTCTTGTTGGGCGCCATCACCAGCGTGGGGCGCTGGAGCTTCTCGATCATCCAGGCGGTCGTCGCCGACTTTCCGGTGCCGGTGGCGCCGAGCAGGACGACGTCCTTCTCACCGGCACGGATGCGCCGGTCGAGCTCGGCGATGGCGGCGGGCTGGTCGCCGCTGGGCTGGAAGGGACTGACGACCTCGAAGGGCGCCACCGTACGTTCGATCTGGGAAACGGGCCGCATGGAACCACCGTACGACCCGGCACTGACAGCCGGGCGGTGATCGGCCCGGTGCCGTGGCCGGAGGAGGTCGCTCACCAGTCCTGGGAGCGGTGGGTGCCTCGGTGGGCGGGCCGGCGCGCGGTGCGGGCGGCGGGCCGCGCGGAGGACCAGTTCGCCGGTTCGCCGTAGGCGGGGGAGCGGCGCGGGGCGGGCACGCCGGGGGCGCCGTGGCGGTAGCCGCCGCGGGCCGTGGGGCGCTGCCAGTCCGGCTCGCCCATGACGAGCAGCGGGTCGAACATGACGACGACGGCGGCCAGCAGCAGGAAGACGGCCGGTCCGATCAGCATGGGCAGCAGCAGGGAGGCGGCGGAGTCGCCGGTGCCCGGGACGGGCGTGCCGTGCAGCCGGACGTCGACCGCGGCCATGCCGGTGTAGTGCATCCCGCTGACGGCGACGCCCATCACGATGCTGGCGCCGAGGCTGGCGAGGAAGCCGTGGACGGAGACGGCGGCCCAGAGGGCGACGGTGGCGGCGACGACGGCGATGACCACGGAGAGGGCGACGGTGGCGGTGTCGTAGGTGATCTGGCCGTGCAGCCGCATCCCGGCCATGCCCAGGTAGTGCATGGTGGCGACGCCGAGGCCGGTGATGGTGCCGCCGGTGACCAGGGTGAGGGCGGTGGCGCCGCGGTAGCCCACGATGAAGATGCCGATGCCCACCATGAGGATGGCGACGCCGAGGCTGGCGAAGGTGAGGGGCCGGTCGTAGGCGACGGGCGCCTGCCGGACCGAGAAACCCATCATGGCGATGAAGTGCATGGTCCATATGCCGGTGCCGATGGAGGTGGCGCCGAGCGCGAGCCAGCCGGCCTTGAAGGTGTCGTCGTGGCGGAGCGAGCGTGTGGTGCAGCGCAGTCCGAGCGCGCCGCCGAGGCAGGCCATGAGGAAGGCCGCCACCGGTGTGACGAGTCCGTAGCTGAATCCGTCGACCGTGCCCTGCATGAGCGTCTGTCCTCCACCCGTGGCGCAACGTCGTCCGAAAACAGTCGGTACCGCTGAGTAGTGCTATCGGATTATGGCGTCCGGCGGGCCCTGTCGGCCATGCCGTCCGGGAATTGCCGTGCCCGGTTGTCAGTGCCGGGCCGTACGGTGGGCGGCATGGAGAGCGAGGGTCCGGTGACACCCCGGACGGCGGGGCGGGCGGAGTGGACGGTGGTGCCGAGCGCCATCGGTCCGCTGCTGCTCGCCGCCACGGAGCGGGGCCTGGCGAGTGTCGTCTTCCACGCGGACGACCGGGTGCGCGAGCGGGCGCTGGGACGGCTGGCGGGGGCGCTGGGCGGGGAGCTCGTGGGGTGTTCCACGGGGCTGCTGGCGGAGCCGGTGCGGCAGCTCGCGGCTTATTTCGACGAGGGGCTCCGGAGCTTCGACGTCAAGCTCGACTGGTCGCTGGTGTCCGGATTCAACCGGCAGGTGCTGCGCGAGCTGGCGGCGGGCGTGCCGTACGGCACGGTGGTGGGGTACGGGGAGCTGGCCCGCCGGGTCGGGCAGCCGGGGGCGGCCCAGGCGGTGGGGGCGGCGATGGGCGCCAATCCGCTGCCGGTGGTGGTGCCGTGCCACCGGGTGGTGGAGCGCGACGGGGGCATCGGCGGCTTCGGCGGCGGCCTGGAGACCAAGCGCCGGCTGCTCGCCCTGGAAGGGGTGCTGCCGGAGCCGCTGTTCTGAGCCGGGGCCGTCCCGGGCGGGCCGCTCCCGGCGTTCCCACGCTGTGGGAAGGCTGGCACTATGCGTAAGTGACCAGCACCCCAGACGCCCCTGACGCCGTCCAGTCGGACGGGATATCCGGCCCCCTCTCCCCCGCGCGGCTCCCGGCGCTGCGGCGGCGCATCCAGGCGGTGCTGATCGCCACCCAGATCCTGGGCGGGCTCGGCATCGCCACCGGAGTGGCGCTGGCCGCGGTCCTCGCCAAGGAGGTCAGCGGTACGGAGGCGCTGTCGGGGCTCGCCTCGACGGCGTCGGTGGCGGGTCCGGCGCTGCTCGCGATGCCGCTCGCCTCGCTGATGACGCGGCGCGGACGGCGTGCCGGTCTGGTCCTCGCCTATCTGGTCGGCGCGGTCGGCGCGGGGGTCGCGGTGCTGGGCGCGGTCCTCGGCAGCTTCCCGGTGCTGCTGCTCGGCCTGGTGGGTTTCGGGGCGGGTTCCTCGGCCAATCTCGCGGCCCGCTTCGCCGCCGCCGACCTGGCCGAGCCGGACCGGCGGGCGCGGGCCATCTCCACGGTCGTGTGGGCCACCACCATCGGCGCCGTCCTCGGGCCCAACATCGCCGCCCCGGCCGGGGAGTCCGTGGCGGGTCTCGGCATCCCGGTGGCGGCCGGGCCCTTCGTCTGGGCGTCGGGCGTGTTCGTGGTCTCGGCCCTCGTGGTGGCCCTGCTGCTGCGCCCCGACCCGCTCCTGACGGCGCGTGCGCTGGCGGGCCCCGAGGGGGACGAGGCGGCGGAGGGGCGCTCCCTGAAGGCGGGGTTCCGGGCGGTCCGGGAGTCCTCGCGGGCCCGGCTCGCCCTGGTCACGGTGGCCGGCTCGCACACGGCGATGGTGTCGATCATGTCGATGACCCCGGTCGCGCTCAGCCACCACGGGGCGGACATCCGGCTGATCGGGCTGGTGATCAGCGGGCACATCGCGGGCATGTACGCGTTCTCGCCGGTGATGGGCTGGCTGTCGGACCGGCTCGGCCGGCTGACGGTGATCGGCCTCGCCGTCGCCCTGATCGCGGTCGCCGCGCTCCTCGCGGGCACCGCCGGGGCGAGCCACGGGCAGACCGCGCTGGGCCTGTTCGTGCTCGGCCTGGGCTGGTCGGCCGGGCTGGTCTCCGGCTCGGCGCTCCTGACGGACTCGGTCCCGCAGGCCGCCAGGGCGGCCGTGCAGGGCGTCTCCGACTTCATCATGAACACCTCGGCCGGCGTGGGCGGTCTCGCGGCGGGGCTCATCGTCTCGACGGCGGGCTACGGCTGGCTGAACGCGGTGGGCGCCTGCCTGCTGGTCCCGATGGCGCTGCTGGCGCTGCGCGGCGCGGCCCGGCGGGCCTGAGGGACCGATACCGGGCCGCCCTGGGCGCCCGCCAGGCCCCCCCGGCCCGCCGCCCGCGCGGGCGTCAGCGCGGCACCACCGGCGAGCTCGCCCCCTCCGCCGTCCGGCGCGGCGCCCCGGTCCCGTCGGCCGGCACGCTCCACACCGCGCCCCCGTAGGCGTACGCGACCGTGCCGGGGCCGGTCCAGGAGGCCTGGTCGTCGACGGAACGGGTCTCGGCGAGCGGGTGTTCGCGCAGGGTGGCGAGGTCGAGGACGTACAGCCGCCAGGGTGCGGCGGGGTCGGTGGAGACCTTCTTCTTGTAGGCGATCCGGGTGCCGTCCGGGGAGAGCGAGGGGCACTCGACATTCTCCTTGAGCGCGCGCGCCGACCATGTCCGCAGGTCGCCCTGGACGAGGTAGGTGTGCCCGCCGGTGGCGACGGTGGCGTAGAAGCGGTTGTCGTCGGCGGCGAAGGAGACGCCCCAGTAGTTGACGTCGGGGGCGTGGTGGCGGCGCCCGTCCAGGGTGAGCGGGATCTGCTCGATGTTCTTGATCAGGTAGCCGGTGCGCAGGTCGAGGATGGAGGTCCGGGTGGCGAACGCGGAGGTGTTGTAGGAGTCGCCGCTGGCGAAGGCCGTCCAGGCGAGCACCTGGCCGGAGGCGGAGACCCGGGCCCGGTTGGGGATGCCGGGCAGGCTCATCCGGCGCACCTCCTTCAGCCGCCGGTCGAGCACCAGGACGTACGAGCGGGCGGGGAGGCCGGGGCGGCGCTGGAGGCAGAGGGCGGTGCCCCCGGCGGCGTGGAAGCGGTCGCAGCGGGGCCCGCCGGCGATCCGGCCGCCGGGCGCCGCCGGGTCCTGGCGGGCGACGCGGCCGGTGGCGGTGTCGCGGAACCAGAGCGCGTCTCGGGGCCCGTCGAGTCCGAAACCCGCGTCGGCGCCCGTGTTCGCCGCGTTCGGGTGCTCGGCGGCGGCGCGCAGGGTGTAGGCGGTGGCGCCGCCGAGGAGCAGCAGGGTGCCGAGGACGAGTGCCCACAGACGACGGGCGGTCATGGCGTGGTCCTTCCGTGCGGGGGTTCGGCGGGCAGCAGACGGGCCGCGCAGCAGAGGGCCGCGAGAAGCCCGGCGCAGGCGAGGAGGAGGGCGGTGGACGGGCCCCAGAAGGTCCAGGCGGCGCCGAAGCCGGTGGCGGCGGCGACCTTGGCGAGGGCTTGGGCGGTCTGGACGACGGCGAGGCCGCCGGCCCGCCGGCCGGCGGGGAGCAGCGGTCCGGTGAGCGCCATGAGGACGCCGTCGGTGGCCGCGTAGAAGACCCCGAGGAGGGCGAGGACGCCGCCGACGAGGACCGCGTCCGGGAGGGGGGCGAGGAGCAGGGCCATGGCGAGGAGCAGGGCGCCGTGCCCGTACAGGAAGGGGCGGCGGCGGCCCACGCGGTCGGCGAGCCGTCCGGCGGGGACGGCGAGCAGCAGATAGCCGGCCGCCGCGCCGAGCGGCAGGAACGGGAACCAGGTGGCGTCCAGGCCGGTCCGGTGCTGGAGCAGCAGGTAGAGGAAGGCGTCGCCGACGGTGGCCGCGCCGAGCAGCGCGGCGGCGAGCGCGACCCGGCGCACGGCGGGCAGCCGGAGCGGGGCGAGGGGGCGGAGCGCGGCGGAGGGGCGGCGCGGGGCCCGCGCGGGGGGCGCCGTCGCGCGGGCGCCGCCGGGGACGAGGACGGCGAGGAGCAGCACGCCGAGGAGCCCGACGCAGAAGCTGACGACGAAGACGGCGTCGTACGCGTCGGCGGTCGCCCACAGCAGCGCGAAGGCGGCCAGGGGGCCGAGGAGGGCGCCGGTGGTGTCCATGGCCCGGTGCACGCCGAAGGCGCGGCCGAGGGCCTCGGGCGGGGTTTCGAGGGTGATGAGGGCGTCGCGCGGGGCGGTCCGGATGCCCTTGCCGAGCCGGTCGGCGGCGAGGGAGGCGGCGATGAGGCCGGTGGCGCCGCCCGCGAGGAGCAGGCCGAGCCGGGAGCAGGCGGAGAGGGCGTAGCCGATCCCGGCGATCCGCTTGTGCCGGCCGCCCCGGTCGGCGGCGTGGCCGCCGATCAGCCGGACGAGCGCCGTGGCGCCGTTGAACAGGCCGTCGAGGAAGCCGAACTGGAGCGGTGTCAGGCCGAGGCCGAGGACCAGGTAGAGGGGCAGGACGGCGGTGACCATCTCGGAGGACACGTCGGTGACGAGGCTGACGGTGCCGAGGGCGAGGACGGTGGCGGGGACGCGCCGCCGCACCCCGGAGGGTGCGGGCGGCGCGTCGCGGCGACCGGTGGTCGCGAGGTACATCAGTGGCAGGTGTAGGTCGGGCCGGTGTCCTTGACCGAGCCGTCGGTGCCGACGTACTGCCAGGTGTACGTGGTGTCGGTGAAGTCCAGCTTCAGCACCCCGTACGGGCCGCTGATCCGCTTCTGGCTGTTGGGCTGGACGGTCTCGATGGGGTAGGGCTCGGCGCCGCCCATGCCGCCGACGATCTCGACGATGCCGTCGGCGGTCGCCTTGCCGTTCGGGTCCTGCGGGGCGAAGCGCTCGTAGTGGTGGTCGTGCCCGTTGAGGACGAGGTCGGTCTTGGCGGCGTAGAGGATCTGCCAGACGGGCTTGGAGACGGGGTCGTTGCCGTGGCCGCCGGAGGAGTACAGCGGGTGGTGGAAGTAGGCGGCGACGCAGCCCTTGGCGTTGCGGGCGAGGTCGTCCTTGAGCCACTGGATCTGGGCGGGGTCGTCGAAGGAGTTGGAGTCGAGGGCGACGAAGTGCCAGTTTCCCTCGTCGTAGCTGTAGTACGACTTGCCCTGGGGGTACGCGATCGAGCCGAAGTACGCCTTGTAGCCGGCGAGCGAGCCGGCCGGGTCGTAGGTCTCGTGGTTGCCGGGAATGGGGCGGGTCTTGGCCTTGAAGGCGCCCCAGGTCTTGTCGTAGTAGGCGCGGTAGTCGCTGAGGCGGGCGTCGTCGTACTGGTTGTCGCCCATCGTCAGATAGAACTTCGGGTCGATCCGCTGGGCCTGGGCCGCGGTCTTGGGGTGGGCGCAGGAGCTGCTGGAGGCGGTGCACTGGGCGGCGATGTCACCGGCGGCGACGACGGTGAAGGCGCCGGTGGGCGGGGTGGTGCCGTCCGTCGTCCCGTACACCTCGACCTCGTAGAGGGAGTAGCCGTACGCGGTGCCACGGGCGGTGCCGTAGACGCGTAGATAGCGGCCCTTTCCGGAGAGGCCGGTCCAGTCGTCGGTGCCTCCGTTGCCCGCGGTCTCGGTGACGACGGCGGTCCAGGTCGCGCCGTCGGCGGAGACCTCGACGCGGTAGGCCTTGGCGTAGGCGGCCTCCCAGGAGAGGCGGACGCGGCTGACGGTGGCGGGGGCGCCGAGGTCGACGCGCAGCCACTGGGGGTCGGAGCCCTCGGCGCTGGCCCAGCGGGTGGCGGAGTCGCCGTCGAAGGCCTTGGCGGGGGTGAGGGTGGAGTCCTCGTTGGAGGAGGAGGTGGCGGGCCGGCCGCGGGAGAGCAGCGGGTCGGCGGCGTCGGCGCGCCCGGGGGCGGCGAGGAGGAGGCCGCCGGTCAGCAGGACGAGGGCGGCGAGGAGGAGGGACAGGACGGAGCGGCGTGGTGGGGCGGAGGCGTACAGGCGCATACCTGGGGCTCCCTGGCCTGGGGACGGCGAGAGCTGGACACCGGTGCGGGCAGCGCGGCCCGGCCCGCGTGGCAGGGAGCGCCACGGGGCGTGCTGCGGTGCACGGCGGCCGGGTCAGAGCTCTCGCTGAGCGCGTCACGCCCGCTCCCGGGTGGTCCCGGGCGCGGGCGCCGCGCCAAGCCGCTGCCGGGATCGTAGTGGATAGGAAAGTTTCCTACCAGACCACGGAGCGGTGTCCTCCGAAAGCCGTCGGAGGAAGATTCGGAAGCCGGCCGGAAGCCGATCCGGAGACCGATACGGCAGCCGATCCGGAAGTCGGGCCGGGGGCTGGTTCGGAGGCCGGCCCGGAGGCTGCTTCGGAGGTCGATCCGGAAGGCTGCTTCGGCAGCCGGTCCGGAGGCCGGCTCAGAGGCTGATGTGGTACGCCTTGCGCAGGGTCTCGTGGACGGTCCAGGTGGTGCGGTCGCCCTCGCGGAGCACGCACGCGTCGCCGGGACCGATCTCCAGGGTCTCGCCGCCCTCGACCTCGACGGTGGCGCGGCCGCTGACGACGACGAAGAGCTCGTTGGCCTCGGTGTCGGTGACCACGCCGGGGGTGATCTGCCAGATGCCGCGCAGCTGCTTGCCGTCGGCGGACTCCCACAGGACCTTGCCGGTCACCTCGGGGGTGCCGGAGACGATCTGGCCGGGGTCGAGCGGCTCGGCTTCGAGCTCGGCATCGGGGATGTGGACGGCGAACGAGGGCTGCGCGTGAGTGGTCATGGCCGGTGACTGTAGCGGGGCCCGGGAGCCGCCCGGGGGCCGGGACCGCCTGGACGGACTCCCTCCGTTTCCCGCTCCGACCAGGCACTTCTCCGGTGGCTCCGGGACAACGGAATCCGCAGGAGGGGTTTGGCGCCGGGGCACGCGCGAAGGGGCGGGCGAAGGCGACCGGGAGGGGGTGCGGGGCACCGAATCCGTAGGGGCGAGCGTGCGGAACGGGCGCACGGAGAGGGCGTGCGGAGAGGGCGCACGGAAAGGGCGTACGGAGAGGGCGTACGGAGAGGCGCGGGCGCGCGCGGGCACGCGGAAGCCGCCGGCCGCGCGCGTCGGGGTGCCGGAGGTCGCCTGCCCCGCCCCGCCATCCCCGGGTGCGCGGGAGGCGCGGGAGGCCACGGCGCCGCCAGGGACGGGCACTTCCGGCCAGTGGTACCGAAAACGGCTCACCGCGCGGAGGAGGGAGAACCGCGTCGCCGCAGGTCAGCGACGGCGTCTCGGGTGGGCCCCATGGCGGGCTGGCGAGTTGTGGCCGACCCCCTGGCAACGGTCCCGCGCGGGCCCCACACTCCAACCGGAACACCCCGCTCCTCCTCCCCAACCCCCACCACGGACAGGAGAGTGCGATGCCCCCCACCCGAACCCTCACCCGCGCGGCCGTGCTCGGCGCGGCGGTCCTGCTGACCGCCGCCACGGCCCTCCCCACCGCCTCCGGAGCCACCGCCTCCGGAAGCACCGCCTCCGGGACCGCCGTCGCCGGAGCCACGGCCGCTCCGGGCGCCGCTCCGGCGACGAACGGCGCCGCCCCCGGGGCCGACTACAAGGCCGCCCACGACACCCTCGGCCCGCAGCGGCTCACCCCCGCCCAGCGCAGACTCGCCGCCGCCAAGCAGGCCGCCGCGGACCGTCCGGCCACGACGGCCACCCGCGCGCTCACCGGATACAAGCTCTCCGGCGCCCTCCACCAGTCCCAGCAGACCTCCTACTGGTGCGGCCCGGCCGCCCTGGTGATCACCCAGTCCGCCCACGACGAGGTCGCCGGCCGCTCGCAGCGGGCGGCGGCGACGCTGCTGCGGACGACCACCGCCGGGACCGCCTGGTACGGCATCGACATCGACGTGCCGAACCCGACCGGCTACCCGATGGCGGACGCCCTGAACGCCCGCCTGCCCGGCGCCGGTTACGTGCCCCGGGCCCTCCCGTACACCCCGACCGCCGCCGACAAGGCCGCCTTCCGGCGGCACATCACCCACAACACCGACAACGACTACGCCATCGCGGGCAACGCCTGGGAGGTGCCGGGCGGCCCGCACCTCGTGGGGCACCCCAACGTCGAGATCTTCCACTGGGTCTCGATCGACGGTTACAACACCGGCACGGCGGCCGGGCAGGTCGACTACCTCGACCCGGTCGGCGGGGTCAGCACCGGCGTCATCTCCTGGGCGGGCGCGGTGCCGAAGTCCGCGCACATCTCGTCCGACACCCTCACCACCATCATGGGCGGCCGTGGATACGTCTGGTAGACGCCGTCTCCCGCGTCTCCGTCCCCCGGGTCTCCGCCTCCTGCCGGTGCCGCTCCTGACGGCCGCCCTGCTGCTCGCGGGCTGCTCCCCTGGTGACGGCACCGGCGGCGGCACGGACGGCAAGGGTGCCCCGCCCGCGCCGACGTCCTCCCCGTTCGCGGCCCCGGCTCCAGCCCCGGCCCCAGCTCCAGCCCCGGCCCCGGCCCCAGACGCGGAGGCCTGCCGGGTCCCGCTGCCCGCCGCCTGGCGCGCCGCCTTCGCCGCGGGCGAGTACCGCCCGCCGCCGGGCGAGCAGGCCGTCCTCACCGAGACCGGACCGGGCTGGACGGTGCTCCAGCTCAGCGGCCCCGCCGGGCGCCGCGCCGCCCTCGTACGCCGTGGCGGGGCGGCCCCGGAGACCCTGCTCCGGCTCGCCGACCCCGTCGAACACCAGCTGCTGGCGGCGGACTTCGACGGGCGCCGCTGGGCCGTCCTCGCCGTCCTGGAGGGCCGGACCCTGGACAGCCCCTGGAGCCTGTACGTGTGGGACGCCACGACCGGCGCGGCGCGGCGGCTCGCCCGCGCCGACCGGCCGGGCCCGCTCCCCCGCCCGTACGTCCGCGACGGCACCGTGGTGTGGGCGCAGGGCACCGGCTCCGGCACGGCCGCCGTGCTCGCGGCCCCGGCCGCCGGCGGCGCCCCGCGCGCGTGGCACACGGGTGTGCTGGACGGGCCGTTCACCGCGGGCGGCCTGCTGGTGTGGCGCGAGGCCGCGGGCGGCGGGACCCGGCTGGCCGCCATCTCCCTGCGGGACGGGCGCCCGGCGGCGCTGCCCCCGCCGATCGCCGCGCTGCGCGACATCCGGGCGGCGGTCTCCGACGGCCGGAGCTGGGCCTGGGTGGCGGGCGAGAGCGCGCCACGCCTGATGGTGTGGCGCGCGGGCGAGTCCCGGCCCTCGGCCGCCGTGACCGGCTCCCTCGCCGCCGACGGCATGGACCAGCTCCGCGTCTCCGGCCGCCTGGTCACCTGGCGCACCCCGGAGACCTCCTACGCCCTGGACCTGGTCGCGCGCGCGTACGCCGAACTCACCCCCGCCTACGGCTACGCGCAGGCGGCGGGCGGCGGGCTGGCCCTCGCGTACAGCGTCGGCGACGCGAAGACGGCCGGGGCCCGCCCGGTGATCCAGGTGGTGGACGCGGACCGGCTGCCCGGCCTGCCGGGATGCGGCTGACCGGGGTGCGGCCGGCCGGGGTGCGGCCGAAACGCCCGCCCGCGCGGGGGCGCGTTGTGGCCGATGCGCGCCACCGAGGTTTGCGGGGACCGGAGTTGCGTCAGAGATCCCCCATGTCCACACAGGTGTCCGAGGAGGTACGGGAGGCGCTCCACGAGCGGCGTCCCGTCGTCGCGCTGGAATCGACGATCATCGCGCACGGTCTGCCGCGCCCGCGCAACCTGGCGGTGGCCCGCGAGCTGGAGGCGCTGGTGCGGGAGGGCGGGGCGGTCCCCGCCACCATCGCCGTGCTCGACGGCACGGCCCGGATCGGCCTGGACGAGGCGGGGCTGACCCGGATCGCGGAGGACCCGGCGGTACGGAAGCTGGGGCACCGAGATCTGGCACCCGCGCTCGCGACCGGCGCGACGGGCGCGACGACGGTCTCCGCGACGGCCTGGCTCGCGGACGCGGCGGGCATCCGGGTCTTCGCGACCGGCGGGCTCGGCGGCGTCCACCGGGAGTGGGCCGAGACCCAGGACGAATCGGCCGACCTGCGCCTGCTCGCCCAGGTCGGCGTCACCGTCGTGTGCGCGGGGGTCAAGTCGATCCTGGACGTACCGGCGACGCTCCAGCGCCTGGAGACCCTCGGGGTCACCGTCGTCGGCTACGGGACGGACCGCTTCCCCGGCTTCTACCTGGCCTCCTCGGGCGAGCCCGTCGACTGGACCCTGCGCGACCCGCGCGAGGTGGCGGCGGTGATACGCGCGCAGGACACCCTCGGCGGCCCGCGCGCGGCGCTGATCGTCGCCAACCCCGTCCCGCGCGGGGAGCAGTTGGACCCGGAGCTGCACGACCGGGTGCTCGCCCAGGGCCTGGCGGCGGCGAAGGAGAAGGGCGTCACGGGGCAGGCGGTCACGCCCTTCCTGCTCGACCATCTGACCGTCCACACCGAGGGCGCGTCCCTGGAGGCCAATCTCGCGGCGGTACGGGGCAATGTGCGGCTCGCGGCGCGGATCGCGGCGGCCTACCGCGAGCGGCCGTGACCGGCGCGGGCGGGCTGCTGGTCGTCGGGGACGTCGTCACGGACGTCGTCGCCCGGCACCGCGAGCCCCTGAAGGCCGCGACCGACACCCCCGCGCGGATCCGCACCCTTCCGGGCGGCGCGGGGGCGAACGTGGCCTGCTGGGCCGCCCGTTCGGGCTGCGCGGACGTCCGGCTGCTCGGGCGGGTGGGCACCGACTCGGCGTCCTGGCACGGGGCGGAGCTGCGCCGCGCGGGCGTGCGGCCCCTGCTCGCCGTGGACCCGGACGCGCCGACCGCGTCGGTCATCGCGCTGGTGGGGCCGGACGCGGAGCGCACGTTCCTCACCGACAGCGGGGCCTCGCTGCGGCTGGCGCCCGGGGACTGGTCGCCGGAGCTGCTGACCGGGATCGCCCGGGTGCACCTGTCGGGGTATCTGTTCTTCGCCGCACCGAGCCGGGAGACGGCCGCGCGGGTGCTGGCGGACGCGCGGGCGGCGGGCGTGCCGGTGAGCGTGGACCCGGCGTCGGCCGGGTTCCTGGCGGAGCTGGGCGCGGACCGCTTCCTCGGGGCCGCGGCGGGTGCCGCCTGCCTGCTGCCCAACGCGGACGAGGCCCGGGTGCTGACGGGGCTGCCCCGCGCGGACGAGGCGGCGGCGGCCCTGAGCCTGCGCTTCCCGCTGGTCGCGGTCACCCTGGGCGGCGAGGGCGCCGTCCTCGCCGCCGACGGGCGGGTGACGGCCCGGGTGGGCGCGCCGCCGGTCCGGCCGGTGGACTCCACCGGCGCCGGGGACGCCTTCACGGGCGCCTTCCTGGCCGCCCTGCTGGCCGGCGCGGCCCCGTCCCGGGCCGCCGTCGCGGGCTGCCACGCGGGCGCCGAGGCCGTCACCCGCGTGGGCGGCCGCCCGGAGCCGGGACGGCCACCGGGCGGGGCGGGGGCCTGACACGCGGCGCGGGGCGAGAGCTCGGCACTCGGCGGAGGGGAGGCGCGGCACCACGCTGCCGAGCGGAGGCGTAGCCCGCGCTACGGGGAGCCGCCGCCTCACGCGCAAGCCGCACGCGTAAGCGGCACGCGCCTCACCCGCCCCCGGCGCGGAAGCCCGCCCAGGCCGGCCGTCGCGGGTCGTCCACGCGGACGACGGCGTCGGCGGCGTCGGCCGGGCCGACCTCCTGCTCGTACCGCTCGAAGGCGGGCAGGGTCCAAGGCTCCTCGGTGCGGCGGGCCAGGGCGGCGGGCGACAGGCGCAGATGGACCGTCAGGTCGAAGGGGAACCAGCGGCCGAGCAGGAAGGGGCCGTGCAGGACCAGCACGCCGCCGGGCGGCAGCGGTACGGCGGGACTGCGGGTGGCGCGGTCGGTGACCGGGTCCCACAGGTCGGGCAGGACCCGCCCGGAGCCGCCCGCCTCCAGCGGCCCGAAGACCTCCCGCCACAGCGCCCCGGTGTCGGACCAGCCGCCGTAGTAGGTGTCCGGGTCCCGCTTGCCGTACTCGAAGCGCAGCGAGGCGGGCCGCAGGAAGCCGCCCGTGCCGACCACGAGCACCGACCGGCCGCGCAGCCGCAGCGCCTCGGCGAGCCGCTCCGCGAACTCCGCGCCCGGCGCCGCCGGGGCGCCGTCCACACCCGCCTTGAGCCAGGCGCTCCCGTCGGCCGGCCGGGCCCCGTCGAGCCGGTCGGCCACCGCGTCGGCGAGCCGTTCCCAGCTGATCGCTTCGAATCGCATCCGTCCCGTCCTTGACCTTGTCGTTGGCGGCAGGGTTCGACCCTCACCGTATGGACACCAGCACGCAGCAGCACAACAGGGTCGTCGTGGTCACCGGGGCCGGGACGGGGATCGGCCGGGCCACCGCGCGGGCCTTCGCGCGCGAGGGGGCCGCGGTCCTCGCCGTCGGGCGCCGCCCGGAACCGCTCGCGGAGACCGCCGCCGGCTTCCCGGGCATCCGCCCCCTGGTCGCGGACATCACGGCGGACGGCGCGCCCGAGGCGATCACGGCGGCGGCCACCGACGCGTACGGACGGCTCGACGTGCTCGTCAACAACGCCGGGGTCGGCGGCGGCGGACCGCTCGGCACACTGGACCGCGAGACGATCGGCCCGCTCCTGGCGACCAACCTCGTCGCCCCGGTCCTGCTCGCCCAGGCCGCCGTCCCGGCGCTCGCGGCCGCCCGGGGCGTGATCGTCAACGTGACGACGACGATCGGCCAGCGCGGCTGGCCCAACGGCTCGGTCTACCCGGCGACGAAGAGCGCCCTGGAGACGCTGACCCGCTGCTGGGCCGTGGAACTCGCCCCGCGCGGGGTGCGGGTCGTCGCCGTCGCGCCGGGCGCGATCGAGACGCCGATCGCCGACCACATGGGGCTGTCCCCGGAACGCCGGAAGGCCCTGCGGGACTGGCAGCTCGCGCACATCCCGATGGGCCGGATCGGCCGCCCGGAGGACGTGGCCTGGGCGGTCACCGCGCTGGCCGCGCCGGGCGCCGGCTATCTGACGGGCACGGTGCTGCCCGTCGACGGGGGCGCCCTGGTGGCGTGAGGGCGGCGTGATACGACTGCGCGGGGAGGTGATGTCCTTGCGCATCGGCGAACTCGCCCGGCGGACGGGGACGACGGCACGCGCCCTGCGTCACTACGAGCAGGCGGGCCTGCTGGGCTCGGCACGCGCGGCCAACGGATACCGGGTGTACGAGGAGGGCGCGGTGGTGCGCGTCGCCAACATCCGCTACCTGCTGGACGCGGGTCTGACACTGGACGACGTGACCGCGTTCGCGAGCTGCCTCGACGGCGACCTGCCGTCCGTGCGGCCGTCCGCGCGGGGCCTGGAGATCGCCCGCGAACGCCTCGCCGTCCTCGACGCCCGCATCGCCGCCCAGACGACCGCCCGCGACCGCCTGGCGGCGACACTGGCGCGCTCCCGCGCGGGAGACGCGGGAGACGCGGGAGACCCGGGAGACGCGGAGAACGCACGGACCTACGCCGAGTAGGCCCCCGGAGCCCGCTCCGGCGCCCGCCCTCACCCTCCGCCCGCGCGGGCGCGCGCGGGCGTCGCCTCCGCCGCACCTGTCCTCACCCCGACCCCTGCCTCCGTCTCCACGACCTCCGCCCGCCCCGCCGCGACCGCGTCGGCGAGCGTCGTCTCGCCGTTCGCGAGGGCCCGGCAGGTCGCCGCGTCGGTCAGCAGGCGCAGTTCCGCGTCGGAGGCCGGGCCGTCCCCGTACTCCGCGCGGCCGTCGGCCCCCGCGCGTACGTGGAACTCCCCCTCGTCGAGGGTGACCTGGACGACCCGCGCGCCCAGCGGTTCGAGGGCGGTCAGGAGCGGGATCGCGAACCAGTGGGCGCGCACCGCGTCGGTGGGCCGGGGCTCGTGGAGGGCGGGTGCGCCCCAGGCGGCGAGGGCGCGCAGGACGGGGAGCAGGTCCCGGCCGCGGGCGGTGAGCTCGTACACGTACGCGGAGACGGGCGGCGGCAGCCGGCGGCGGGTGACCAGCTCGGCGCTCTCCATGTCCTTGAGCCGCCCGGCGAGCATGTCGGTGCTGACGCCCGGGAGGTCGGCGTGCAGATCGGTGTAGCGGCGCGGCCCGGCGAGGAGTTCACGGACGATCAGGAGCGTCCAGCGGTCGCCGACGGCGTCGAGGGCACGGGCTGCGGCGCAGTACTGGTCATAGCTTCGGCGGCGTGGCATGCGACGCAGTCTAGACATGTTGTTGGACTTTCCAAGCTCGAACTTGGTAAAACCAAGCATCAACGTTTCTGGGGAGGTCGGCGCATGCAGTTCCGGCAGTCGAGCAAGCTGAGCGAGGTCTGCTACGAGATCCGCGGCCCGGTCATCGAGCACGCCAACGCCCTGGAGGAGGCGGGTCACAGCGTTCTGCGCCTCAATACCGGAAACCCCGCGCTCTTCGGCTTCGAGGCGCCCGAGGAGATCGTCCAGGACATGATCCGGATGCTTCCGAAGGCCCACGGCTACACCGATTCGCGCGGCATCCTCTCCGCCCGCCGCGCGGTCGCCCAGCGCTACCAGTCCATGGGGCTGCGGGACGTCGACGTCGACGACGTCTACCTCGGCAACGGGGTCTCCGAGCTGGTGTCGATGGCCGTCCAGGCGCTCCTGGAGGACGGCGACGAGGTCCTGATCCCGGCCCCCGACTTCCCCCTGTGGACGGCGGTCACGACCCTCGCGGGCGGCAAGGCCGTGCACTACCTGTGCGACGAGTCCGCCGACTGGTACCCCGACCTCGACGACATGGCCGCGAAGATCACCGACCGGACCCGCGCCGTCGTGATCATCAACCCGAACAACCCCACGGGCGCGGTGTATCCGAAGGAGATCGTCGAGGGCATCCTCGACCTCGCCCGCCGGCACGGCCTGATGGTCTTCGCCGACGAGATCTACGACCAGATCGTCTACGACGACGCCGTCCACTACCCGGCCGCCTCGCTCGCCCCGGACCTGGTCGTCCTCACCTTCGGCGGCCTCTCGAAGACGTACCGGGTCGCGGGCTTCCGCTCCGGCTGGCTGGTCGTGACCGGCCCCCGCGAGCACGCCCGCAGCTATCTGGAGGGCCTGACGATGCTGGCCTCCATGCGGCTCTGCCCCAACGCCCCCGCGCAGTACGCCATCCAGGCCGCGCTCGGCGGCCGGCAGTCGATCCACGAGCTCACCGCCCCCGGCGGACGGCTGCGCGAACAGCGCGACCGGGCCTGGGAGAAGCTGAACGAGATCCCCGGCGTCTCCTGCGTCAAGCCGAAGGGCGCCCTCTACGCCTTCCCGCGCCTCGACCCCGCCGTCCACAAGATCCACGACGACGAGCGCTTCGTGCTCGACCTGCTGCTCCGGGAGAAGATCCAGGTCGTGCAGGGCACCGGCTTCAACTGGCCGCGCCCGGACCACTTCCGCATCCTCACCCTGCCGTACGCGGACGACCTCGACGCCGCCATCAGCCGCATCGGACGCTTCCTGAGCTCCTACCGTCAGTGACCCCGGGACACGGCCGGAACCCGGACCACGGGCAGGGCCTGAACCCCGGGCGGGATCCCGGGCAGGACCACGGCGGGCCCCGGGAACGGCGGCGGGTCCGAGGGCGTAGCCGGCCCCCGGACCCTGGTGATGCCGCTCCTCTTCACACGCCGGCACGGTTGAGGACCCGGGTCAGTCGTCATTGCGTCGCGTCCTGCCATTGGACCACCGCCGATCGAAGCTCGGCGGACCAGATTCGAACTGGCATTTCGACGCACCAGGGCCCGGGCCCGGTCGATCCGGCGATGAGCGGCGCATGCTGAGTCTGGAGCGAGAGTCTGAGATTGATCGCGGTCGCCTCTGCCTGCTTGGGCCACCCCGGCACGGTGAGCGCCGGGAGGAGGATTCGAACCCCCACTGGAACCGCGTTCGTCACGACAAGGCTCAGCTTCAGCTTTGCGCTCCTCGCGCACCCCGGCCGCGCTCGCGGCCGGGGAGTTCATGGTCGGGCTACCCGAAGAGGTAGCCGAAGACGGCGTCGCCGACACGCCGGTCGGTGACCTCCCCGCCGTTCGCCTCCTCGCGGGCGAACTTGACAGCCTGCTGGAGCTTCTCGACCCGCTCCACCAGCTCGTTCACCCGCCGGGCGGGCAGCGCGCCGGAGAACTTCACGGTCGTCCAGTACCCCACCGGGATGTCCTCGTAGTACACCTCGACCTGCGCCGGGTGCTTCTCCGTCGCCTCCGCCTTGACGTGGTTGCGGGGCACCTTCTTCGTACGGACCGTGCGGACCGGCTCGGTCTTCCACGCGTCGGTCGACGGGTCCTGCGTCCACGACTCGGCGGCGTCGAGGACCGGCAGCTTGCGGACGAAGGTGAGGATGTCCGTCAACTGCTTCTCCAGGAAGAGCAGATACCCGACGGGCACCCCGTCCACCAGCACCCGCCCGTCGACGGTGATGTCGGCGCGGGCCTCGCAGTTCGCCCAGTCCTTGGTGGCGGTGACGTCGAAGAGTCGGGTCAGCGTCCGCGCGGTCTCGCGCAGCACGTCCTCGGCCTTGACCTGCACCAGCGTCGACTCGGGCGGAAGCTGCTCGCCCTCCTCGTCCTTCGGCTGGTACGTACGGGAGATGCCCGCCAGCAGGCCCGGCTTCTGGAGTCCGTGGTGGGCGGTGGTCAGGTCCTGATGCGCCCGGGACTTGACGCCTTTCTCTACTGCGATGATCTGATTGAGTTTCGTTGCCACGCGACCGACCCTAGAGGGCGGCGCTCGGCGAATCGAACTGTTTTTCCTGCCGGTTGGCGGCACGCGCCGACGGGGCGTCGGGGCCGCGTCGAGAGTGCGAGGAGCGAATCCGTCATGGATGCGGCGCTGATAGCCGTCGTCGGAACCCTGCTGGGCGTGGTCGCCACGCACTGGTTCCAGGGCCGGGCCACCGAGCGGACGGCGGCCCTGGCCAGGACCGAACAGCTGCGGCAGGAGCGGATCGCGACCTACAGCGCGTTCGCGGGCGCGGTCGTCGACTACCGGCACAGCCAGAACGACCGCTGGTTCCGGGCGCGTCTGGAACCGGGCTCCGAGGAGGCGGAGGAGTCCCGGCACGCCTCCTACCGACAGCGCACGGTCGCCCGCCAGGCCCTCTTCCGGGTCCAGTTGGTCTGCGACGACCCGCGCACCCGCCAACTCGCCGAGGACGCCTTCGAGGTGACCCACTGCATGCACGAGGCGGCGGACGACGAGGAGCGCGGCGTGCGCTCGGAACGGGCGAAGGAGGCCCTGGCCCGCTTCATCTCGTCGGCGGCACCGGGAGTCCGCTGACCCCGGACCGGGGAGGGAGTGCGAGGGGACGCGAGGGGATCCAGGGGGACGCGAGGGGATACGGGCATCGCCCCCGTCCCGTACGGGTAGGAGGTCCTCGTGGATCTCGTCGCCCCCGTCGTCGTCGAACCGCTCAAGCGGCGCCGCTGCTCGGAGTGCCGCCGGGGGCCGCTCGACCGGGTGATCGTCGAGTACGGCTCCTTCGTCTGCCTCGACTGCGCCGACCTCGGCCACCTCGTCTTCCTGCGCCGCGGCGACACCGCGCTGACCCGCAGGGCCCGCGAGGGCAGCGCGCTGTGGGCGGTGGTGGTCCGCCACAACAGACGGCGCACCCGGTACGAGCGCCAGGGCCTGCTCGTCGAGGAGGCGGCGCTGCGGCGCGCGGAGACCGCCTGCCTCGCGGACGCGGAGGCGCGGGCGCGGCGCCGGGCCCGCGACGCGGAGCGCCGGGCCGGGCGGGACGCGCTGATCACGGCGGCGCTGGAGGAGGAGATCCTGCGCCTGTTCCCGGGCTGCCCGGCCGACCGGGCGGCCGAGATCGCCGGGCACGCCTCGACGAAGGGCAGCGGCCGGGTCGGGCGCACGGCCGCCGGCCGCTCACTGGACCGGGGCGCGGTCACGGCCGCGGTGCGGGCCGCCGTGCGGCACGTGGACACCGACTACGACACGCTGCTGATGACCGGGATCCCCCGGCACCAGGCCCGGACGAGGGTCGCGCCCGCCATCGAGGCGGTGCTCCGGGCCTGGCGTACCGGCTGAGCGGGCGCGCGAGAGGCGTCCGGGTCAGCCCTGCTCGCCCGCGCGGCGGGCCCTGCGGTACATCAGCGCGCCGCCGAGGAGCAGCGCGGCGGCGGCCGGGGCGGCGAGGCCGACCGCGTCCGAGCCGGTGCTGGCGAGCTGGACCGAGCTGGACTGCGGGGCCGGGGCGGGCGGCACCTCGTCGCCCTTGCTCGGGGCGGGCGGCACGTGGCGCGGCGGGGTGGGCGGGCGGGGCGTCGGGTGCTCGTCGCAGGGCTCGTCGGACGGACCGTTGACGGCGGTGTTGCCGAAGGCCGGGTTGCCGATGCCGACGACGTTCAGCGAGTTGCCGCTGAGGTTGACCGGGAGGTCGATCGGGAGCTGGAGCCCGTTGCCGGAGAGCACGCCGGGCGAGCCCTTGGCGAGGCCCTCGGCGGTCGCGCCGCCCCCGTTGGAGGAGCCGCCGGTCCGCCCGCCGTGGTCGGAGGAGCCGGCGCGCGGGGTGCCCGGCAGGTCCTTGTGAGCGGGGCCGCGGCCCTCGGAGCCGCGTCCCGACGGCGCCGAGGAGCGGTTCTCACAGCCGTTGCCGAACGCCGGGTTGAGCAGTCCGACGACGTTGACGGTGTTCCCGCAGAGGTTGACCGGGGCGTGCACGGGCAGCTGAACTGCGTTGCCGGAGCCCACCCCCGGCGAGCCGACCGCGGCACCCTGGGCCGCGGAGTCGGCGTGGGCGGCGCCCGCCGAGAGCGCGAGCGCGCCACCGGTGACCAACAGTGTGGCCAGACCACTTCGGCGAATCTGCCTCATGGCTTCCTGCCTTCCGGATGTCTTCACGGGCAGTCGCCCGTACCCGAAATAACGCCATCCGTGAGGTGCCCGGCTCCGACCGATGACGGGTTTCACTCCATCGAGCGAGTGTGGCGCGATGGATCATGTCCCGACGTCGGGGGTTCGCGGAGCGTTACCGTGACGCGGGAGGGGGTCGGGGTGACCGTGGGGCTGGAGCGACTACGGGCCGGCAGGGCCGGACGCGGACCGCCGGCGGACCCACGAGGGCGTCCGCACCGTGCTGTTCGCCGTCCGCAACGTGATCCCGGCGACCCGGCTGAGGGAACGCGCGGCGCGGGACGGGCGGATCCGGCGGTCACAGCGAGCCACAGCGGCGAACTCCGTTCATCACAAGGGAAGTTGACCATCTTCTCACACGGCGGCGGCCTGTCGGGCGGTCACCTCCCGAGCAGGGTGGTGACGACACCGACCGGGTCGGCCTCCGGGGTGCCGCGCGGCCACCAGTCCTCGCGGTCGAGGTCCGATTCGTAGCCGTACCAAAGGCCGTCGCGGCCGAAGCGGAGCTGGAGGGAGCGGGTGGAGAGCCGGTTGCGCCAGGGCCGGAAGGCCGGGTGCTCGGCGGCGAGCAGGGCGGGCCGGGCGCGGTCGAAGGGCCCGGCAGGCGGGTCCCAGGGCTCTTCGAGGACCGCGAGCCCGGCCGGTCCGCCCTGGCGCCAGGCGGCCACCGCGCGGGCCAGGTCGGTCGGGGTGCGGTCGAGGGCGTGGGACAGGTCGCGGTAGAGGGCGCGGGTGGAGGCGGTGAGCCCGGAACCGGGGTGGGCCGCGGCCAGCCGTACGGCGTCCTGCCAGGGGGTGAGCGCGGCGACGGGGTCCCGGCCGGTGGCGAGGAAGGCGTGGGCGCGGGCCGCGGCCTCGCCGGCGAGGAGGTCGAGGGCGAGCGGGTCGGGGGCTTCCGGATCGGCGGGGAAGACGGCGGGCCGGCCGGGCTCGGCGGGGACGGGCAGCGGCGGCGGCAGCGGCGGCAGGCCGCGCCCGGTGAGCGGGGCGAGCGCGGCGCGGGCGGGGACGGTGGGGAGGTCAGGGGCGGTGCCGGGGCGCTCGGCGGCGGACCGGGTCGCGTTGCGCCGGGTGAGATCGGCGAGGAGCTCCTGTTCGCCGCGGCCCCGCATGAGGAACAGGACGAAGGGGTCCTCGTCGAGGAGCCGGGCGGCCTGGTAGCAGAGGGCGGCGGCGTGCTTGCAGGGGTAGCCGTCGTCGGGGCAGGAGCAGTCGGGGACGAGGTCGCCGGGGGCGGGCAGCAGTCCGGTGACGACCTCCAGGGCGTGCGGGACGTCCTTGTCGAGGAGGGCGGCGATGTGCTCGGGGCGGGCGGCGGCCTGGTCGAGGAAGCTCTCCCAGTCGTCGTCGCCGAGGGTCCGCAGCCGGATCTCGGTGCGGTACGGGCGCGGTCTGCTGCCGTGCACGTAGGCGACGACCCGGCCCGGTGTGACGGTGATCGCGTCCACGTGGCCGCGCTGGGCGTACGTCCTGCCGCGGGCGAGCCTGGCCTGGTCGAGCGCGGTGCCCTCCAGGGACTCGACCCAGGCGTTGCCCCACCAGGTCGCGGCGAACCGTCCGTCGGGCGCCTTGCGCGGGGCGAGCTGGGGGAAGGTCCGGCGCCGGTCGTCGTGGCGGGGCAGGGCGGGGGGCGTGCGCGAGGACCGGGTGCGGGCGAGGGCCTCGGCGGGCCGGGGGGAGGGGCGGCGGGCGCCGGGGGTCATGACGGCCTCCTCAGGGACACCAGGTCGGCCAGCTCGCGGTCGGTCAGTTCGGTCAGGGCGGCCTCGCCGCCGCCGAGGACGGCGTCGGCGAGGGCCCGCTTGGCGCGCAGCATCTCCGCGATGCGGTCCTCGACCGTGCCCTCGGCGATCAGGCGGTGCACCTGGACGGGCTGGGTCTGCCCGATGCGGTAGGCCCGGTCAGTGGCCTGCTCCTCGACCGCCGGGTTCCACCAGCGGTCGTAGTGCACGACGTGCCCGGCCCGGGTGAGGTTGAGGCCCGTGCCGGCGGCCTTGAGGGAGAGCAGGAAGACGGGGACCTCGCCGGCCTGGAAGCGGTCCACCATGCGCTCCCGCTCGGGCACGGGCGTGCCGCCGTGCAGGAGTTGGGCGTCGACGCCGCGGGCGGCGAGGTGGTCGGCGAGCAGCCGGGCCATCGACACGTACTGCGTGAAGACGAGGACCGCGCCGTCCTCGGCGAGGATCGTGTCGAGGAGCTCGTCGAGGAGGGCGAGCTTCCCGGAGCGCCCGGAGAGCCGCACGGCCCCGGCGCCCGCGCCGCTGGTGCCGCGGTTTCCCGGGGAGCGCTCCTTCAGATACTGGGCGGGGTGGTTGCAGATCTGCTTGAGCGAGGTCAGCAGCTTCATGATCAGTCCGCGCCGGGCCATGCCCTCGGACTCCTCGATCCGCGCCATGGTCTCGCGCACGACGGCCTCGTAGAGCGTGGCCTGCTCGCGGGTGAGGGCCACGGGGTGGTCGGACTCGGTCTTGGGCGGCAGCTCGGGCGCGATGCCGGGGTCGGACTTGCGCCGACGCAGCAGGAAGGGCCGGACCAGCCGGGCGAGCCGCTCGACCGCCTCCTCGTTGCCGATCTCCTCGTGGTTCTCCACCGCGCGGGCGTGCCGGGAGCGGAAGGCCTTCAGGGGGCCGAGGAGGCCGGGGGTGGTCCAGTCGAGCAGCGCCCACAGCTCGGAGAGGTTGTTCTCCACCGGGGTGCCGGTGAGGGCGACCCGGGCGGGCGCCGGGATCGTGCGCAGGGCCTTGGCCGTCGCCGAGAAGGGGTTCTTGACGTGCTGGGCCTCGTCGGCGACGACCATGCCCCAGTCCTGCCCGGCGAGCCGGTCGGCGCTGGTGCGCAGGGTGCCGTAGGTGGTGAGGACGAAGCCGCCGTCGAGCCCGTCGAGGGTGCGGTCGGCGCCGTGGAAGCGGCGGACGGGGACGCCGGGGGCGAAGCGGCGGATCTCGCGCTGCCAGTTGCCCAGGAGCGAGGCGGGGCAGACGACGAGGGTGGGCGCGGTCCGGGCGCGCCGCAGATGGAGGGCGATGAGGGTGACGGTCTTGCCGAGGCCCATGTCGTCGGCGAGGCAGCCGCCGAGGCCGAGGGAGGTCATCAGGTCGAGCCAGGCCAGGCCGCGGAGCTGGTAGTCGCGGAGGGTGGCGTCGAGGCCGGGCGGCGGGGGCACCTCCCCGGGTCCGGCCAGCAGCCGGTCGCGCAGCGCGGCGAGGGCGCCGACGGGCACGGCGGGGACGGTCTCGCCGTCCACCTCCGCGGTGCCGCCGAGGGCGACGGCGAGCGCGTCGACCGGCTCCAGGAGGCCCAGCTCCCGCTTGCGGGCCTTGCGGACGAGGGCGGGGTCCACCACGACCCACTGGTCGCGGAGCCGGACGACGGGGCGGTGGGCCTCGGCCAGGGCGTCCATCTCACGCTCGGTGAGAGGGTCGCCGTCGAGCGCGAGCTGCCAGTTGAAGCGGAGCAGTTCCTCGCTGTCGAAGAAGGAGGTGCCGTCGGTGGCGGAGCCGGGCGCGGAGCGGGCGGGGCGGACGACGGCGGAGGCGCTGAGCGAGCGGGCGAGGTCGCGGGGCCAGTGGACGACGACCCCGGCGTCGGCGAGCCGGGGGGCGGCGGGGCCGAGGAGCTCGTACAGCTCGTCCTCGGTGATCGGCAGGACGTCGGGCACGTCCCGCTCCAGGAGGCGGCCGAGCGGCGGCCAGACGCGGGCGGCGCGGCGCAGGGCGAGGACGGCGTCGATCCGCGCGCGGGGGCCGAAGTGCTCGTGGCCGTCGCCCGCCCACAGGGCGGCGGCGTCGATGACGAGGGTGGGGTCGGCGAGGCTGTGCACCTGGAGCAGCACGGCCGCGGCCTGCCGCCCGGCCGCCTCCTCCGGCTGGTCCGCGACGTCGAAGAGCTCGAACTTCGAGAGGTCGAGGCGGAGCGAGACGCGGACGCCCGCGTCCATGCCGGCGGCGGCCTCGGCCGCCCAGGCGCGCGCCCGGGGCAGGTGGACGGCCTCCCGCGCGGCGAACGGCCTGCCGACCGCGTGGGGAGCGGCGGGAGTGCGGGGCAGGGTGTCGGCGACCGCGTCGAGGAAGGCCCTGACCAGGGCCTCCGGCTCGGGCAGGCGCAGCGGTCCACGCCCGGAGCCGGGGCCCTGAACGGGCGTGGCGTGTGCCTCGTAGGGCATGGCGGCGGCGATGGCCCGCAGGTGCGCGATGTCGTCCGCGTCGAGCGGCCCGGCCCGCCAGGCGTCGTGGTCGTCGGCGGTCAGCCCGGGCAGCAGCCGGCCGCGGGCGATCAGGTGCAGGGCGTGCAGGGCGGCGGCGCCCCAGCAGGCCGCCGCGGGGTGCGCGGCCGGGTGGTGGCGGGCAGCGGCCAGGAGGGGCAGGGCCTCGGCGACGGGCAGGAACAGGGCGGGCACGGTCCGGCCGCGTGCCCCGGTCCCGTGGCGGCGCGCGACGGTCAGCTCGCCGCTCGTGGCGGCGCCCGGCCCGGCCCCGGCAGGGGCGAGCCGCCCGGGATCCGGCAGCGGGGCGCCTTCGGGGGACCAGAAGGCGATCCGGCCCTCGCGGGGCAGGGCGGCGGGCAGGAAGACGGCGGCGGCGCCGAGCAGGGACTCGTTCACGGCACTCCTCACCTCCCGTTCCGCGACGGAACTCCGACTGGACCTCCGACCATACGGGTGGGGTCTGACAACAGAGTGTCACGGCGCATCGCCCGGACGGCCCAACCGGACATGACGACCGGTCCCGGAGGGGGCACGGTGGCCAGGAACAGGCTTCCGCCGCCAGTCTCCGACAGACGAGGATCCCGCCATGTCCCTTCGCCGGCGTCTCACCATCGCCACCGGGGCCGCCCTGCTCGCCCTCACCGTCACGGGCTGTTCGGGGCTCGGCCGCAGCATGGTCGGCACGCTCTCGTACGAGACCGGGCGGGAGCTGGTGGTGACGGTGACGAGTCCGTCCGTGAAGGGCTGCCACCGGCTGGCGCCGTCGGGCGCGACGCGGGTCGAGAACAACACGCTGGTGGACATCCAGCTGTACCGGACCCGCGACTGCAAGGGCGAGAAGCCGATCTACGTGGCGACGAACACGGGGAACACGATCGCGCCGGGCAGCCTGCCCTGGCGCAGCTACAACGTCATCCACTGACAGGGACCGGGGCCCGGGCCGCCGGGAAGGCGGGCTCCGCTTCCGGTTCGCGCGCCGCGGGTGGATGCTGGAAGGACCTGGGGGCCGCCTGGGGAGATGTCGGCGTCATGCGTACAGGGAGCGAACCGGTGACCGCGCGCAGTCCGCTGCGGCTGCGGTTGCTGCTGAGCCTGTGGGGGCTGCTGTGGGCCGGTTTCGGCACCACGGTCTTCGCGCTGCTGGCCCGGCCCGGCTGGGCCGCGGCCTGCGGGGTGCTGTTCGTGGTGGCCGCCGTCGACCTGGTGATGGTCGTACGGCATCTGCGGCAGGGCCCGCACTGGCAGCCGGGGCGGGACGTCCCCCCGTACGAGCCCGATCACGGCGAGCGGCGGCGCTGACGCCTTCCCGGACCGGTCCGGGAGGGACCGGTCCGGGATCGCCCTCCGACCGGCGGTGGCCGTCAGTCGGCTTCCGCGCCGAAACGGGCCGCCTCCAGGTACTCGGGCTTGGGGTCGAGAGCGGCGGCGAGCCGGAAGTGGCGCATGGCCAGCTCGGGGCGGCCGGAGCGCTGGAAGGTGCGGGCGAGCGCGAAGTGCGCGAAGGCGTTGTCCGGCTCGCGCTCCAGGACCAGCTCGAACTCCAGCTCGGCGGGGCGGAGCTGGGCGGCGGCGAAGAACGCGCGGGCGCGCAGCAGGCGGGCCGCGGTGTTCTCGGGATGGGCGGCGATCACCGAGTCGAGCAGCTTGACGGCACCTCGCGGGTCCCGGGCGGCCAGCAACTGCTCGGCGGCACGGAAGTCGATGACGTGGGTCTCCGGGTTCCTCTCGGCCACAGTGGCGTCCTTCCCTCGCTCCGGCGGTTCAACAAGCGGGCACGGTGGCCGTATTCCACGGGAACCCGAGCGTGCGCGAGCCCCCGAGCAGCTCATCTCTACCCATTCCTCGGGCACTTGCGAACCGCCGCGCTCCCCCGGTCTTCACCACTCGCCCAAGGGGCCGGGCGCGGCCGGCACCGACCGTCACGGGGCCCCGGCGGCACGGACCGTCACGGGGCCCCGGCGGCGCGCTCCTTGAGCGCCTCCCAGATCTTGCGCACCTGGGGCTCCAGCTGCTCCAGCGGGCCGTTGTTGTCGATCACCACGTCGGCGATCTCCCGCCGCTGCGCGCGGTCGGCCTGGGCCGCCATCCGCGCCCTGGCCTCGTCCTCGGTCATGCCGCGCAGCCGGACGAGCCGGTCGAGCTGGGTCTCGGGGGAGGCCTCCACCACGACGACGACGTCGTAGAGGGGTGCCAGGCCGTTCTCGGTGAGCAGCGGGACGTCGTGGACGACGACGTCCCCGGCCGTGGCCCGCGCCTCCAGTTCGGCGGAGCGGGCGCCGACGAGCGGGTGCACGATCGCGTTGAGGGCGGCCAGGCGCTCGGGGTCGGCGAACACGACCGACCCGAGCCTGGGCCGGTCCAGGGTCCCTTCCGGGGTGAGGATCCCGGGCCCGAACTCCGCGACGACGGCTTCGAGACCTGGGGTCCCGGGCTCGACGACCTCCCGGGCGATCCGGTCGGCGTCGATCAGCACGGCCCCGTACGAGACGAACAGCCGCGACACTTCACTCTTGCCGGCGCCGATACCGCCGGTCAGGCCCACCTTCAGCATGAGCGGCAGCTTAGGTCCCACGGCCGGGCGGCTAGCCGTCGCCCTCCCGTTCGGCGAGGAAGCGCTCGAATTCGCGGCCCAGCTCGTCGGCGGAGGGCAGGTCGACGGGCTCGGCGACCAGGCTGCCGCGCGTCTCGGCGCCGGCCATCGCGTCGTACTGGTGCTCAAGTCCCTGGACGAGCGCGACGAGCTCGTCGTCGCCCTCACCGATCTGGCGCTCGATCTCGGTCTGGGTGCGGCGGGCCTCGGTGCGCAGGGAGTGCGCGACGCCGGGCAGGACCAGGCCGGTGGCCGCGGTGACGGCCTCCAGCGCGGTGAGGGCCGCGTCCGGGTACGGGGAGCGGGCCACGTAGTGCGGAACGTGGGCCGCGACGCCGAGGGTGTCGTGGCCGGACTCGCCGAGGCGGAACTCGATGAGCGACTCAGCGCTGCCGGGCACCTGGGCCTCGTCGAAGGGGCTGCGGTGGCCGGGCATGAGGTCGGTGCGGCTGCCGTGCGGG
This sequence comes from Streptomyces sp. NPDC042100, assembly GCF_055582325.1. Taxonomy (NCBI): domain Bacteria; kingdom Bacillati; phylum Actinomycetota; class Actinomycetes; order Kitasatosporales; family Streptomycetaceae; genus Streptomyces; species Streptomyces sp. NPDC042100. The sequence goes on along the minus strand of NZ_JBVJDK010000005.1, from coordinate 334,496 downwards.
GTGAGGCCGACGGGGCGGGTGTGCGGGACGCCCATGGGGATGCCGTGGAAGTTGACGGCGAGGCGCACGCCGAGGCGCTCGACGATCTGGCGCACGGCGGCGGCGAACCGCTCCCACTCGACGTCGGGTTCGGGACCGGAGAGCACCAGGAAGGGCGCGCCGGTGGCGTCCTGGACGAGCCGGACCTCGATCACGGGCGTCTCGTACGCCGTCCAGCGGTCGCGCCGGAAGGTCAGCAGGGGCCGACGGGCCCGGTAGTCCACGAGCCGGTCGTGGTCGAAGCGGGCCACGAGCTGGTGCGGCAGGGTGTCGAGCAAGCCCTCGATGATCTGCTCACCGGTCTCTCCGGCGTCGATGTAGCCGTCGAAGTGGTAGAGCATGACCAGTCCGGCCGACTCCTGGGCCAGGGCCATGTCGACCACGGCCAGCCCCTTCTGGTCCCATTCGTACAAATCCTTGGGATCAAGCACGATTTCCGCTCCTCCTCGCGTCCTTTCTGGACAACACCGCCTGTGACGGCGCCATTCCCCGGCCGCGGATCCGGTGCGGAAAAAGACCGAGGCCCGCTCCCCCGAAGGGGAGCGGGCCTCGACGCTAGCTACTGGAGCTCAGCGGAGAGCCTGTTCAGCTCTGGCCGCCGGCCAGCTTCTCGCGCAGGGCAGCCAGGGCCTCGTCCGACGCCAGGGCGCCGGCGTTGTCGTCCGACTCCGAGGAGTACGAACCACCGGAGACACCCGCCGGGGCACCGGCCGGAGCGGCGGCGCCACCCTCGGCAGCGGCGGCCTCGTCGGCCTCGCGGGACTTGATGACCTGAGCCTGGTGCTGCTCGAAGCGCTGCTGCGCCTCGGCGTACTGGGTCTCCCAGGCCTCGCGCTGGGTCTCGTAGCCCTCGAGCCAGTCGTTGGTCTCGGGGTCGAAGCCCTCGGGGTAGATGTAGTTGCCCTGGTCGTCGTAGGACGCGGCCATGCCGTACAGGGTCGGGTCGAACTCGACCGAGGCCGGGTCGGCACCGAAGGACTCGTTGGCCTGCTTCAGCGAGAGGCTGATGCGGCGGCGCTCGAGGTCGATGTCGATGACCTTGACGAAGATCTCGTCGTTGACCTGGACGACCTGCTCCGGGATCTCCACGTGGCGCTCGGCCAGCTCGGAGATGTGGACCAGACCCTCGATGCCCTCGTCCACGCGGACGAACGCACCGAACGGAACCAGCTTCGTGACCTTACCCGGGACGACCTGGCCGATCTGGTGGGTACGGGCGAACTGCTGCCACGGGTCCTCCTGCGTCGCCTTCAGCGACAGGGAGACACGCTCGCGGTCCATGTCCACGTCGAGAACCTCGACGGTGACCTCCTGGCCGACCTCGACAACCTCGGACGGGTGGTCGATGTGCTTCCAGGACAGCTCGGAGACGTGCACGAGGCCGTCGACGCCACCCAGGTCCACGAAGGCACCGAAGTTGACGATCGAGGACACGACGCCGGAGCGGACCTGACCCTTCTGGAGGGTCGTGAGGAAGGTCTGGCGGACCTCGGACTGGGTCTGCTCGAGCCAGGCACGGCGGGACAGGACCACGTTGTTGCGGTTCTTGTCCAGCTCGATGATCTTCGCCTCGAGCTCCTTGCCCACGTAGGGCTGGAGGTCGCGGACGCGACGCATCTCGACCAGGGAGGCCGGGAGGAAGCCGCGGAGGCCGATGTCGAGGATGAGACCACCCTTGACGACCTCGATGACGGTACCGGTGACGATGCCGTCCTCTTCCTTGATCTTCTCGATGGTGCCCCAGGCGCGCTCGTACTGGGCACGCTTCTTCGAGAGGATCAGGCGGCCTTCCTTGTCCTCCTTCTGGAGAACCAGGGCCTCGATCTCGTCGCCGACCTTGACGACCTCGTTGGGGTCGACGTCGTGCTTGATCGAGAGCTCGCGGCTCGGGATGACACCTTCGGTCTTGTAACCGATGTCGAGCAGGACCTCGTCCCGGTCGACCTTCACGATGACGCCGTCGACGATGTCGCCGTCGTTGAAGTACTTGATCGTCTCGTCGATCGCGGCGAGGAAGGCTTCCTCGTTACCGATGTCGTTGACCGCAACCTGCGGGGTGGTGCTGGTGGCGGTGGTCTCGGTGCTGCTCGTCATGTGGGAAAGGGCTCCGGTTACGGACAGAAAGTCGTAGGTACTGCTACGCCGAAAGCCCGTATCGCAGCTGATGAAGCCGGCCAGCCAAAGAAGCGCGTCTCCCGTGACCGGGAAGCGCCTCGAAAACCGAGGGGACATACAACAGATGCGAGCGCGACCTGCTCCGTCTGAGGCGCGCAGGCTCGCAACGCAACCTTTAGCATACGGGGGCGGCCGGACAGGGTCAATGCGCGAAGCGCTCACCCGGGGCGGATCACCGCAAACCCGGCACAACTCATGGCGGCCCAGGCCTTCCTGGCCGGGGGTGCCGCGCCGCAGCACTGAGCGCAAACTACATCGGCGGGCGAGATGAACCAAGAGTACGGACAGGAAGACGGCCCCGGGGACGAGCCGGAGGCGACCCGGCGCGAGACGGGGGACGCGGAGAGCAGTCGGGCGAGCAGGGGCTGGTGGGACCGGAACGCCGACGAGTACCAGACCGAGCACGGGGCCTTCCTCGGCGACGACCGCTTCGTCTGGGGGCCCGAGGGCCTCGACGAGGAGGACGCGGGGCTGCTCGGCCCGGCCGGCTCGTTGAAGGGGATGGACGTCCTGGAGATCGGCGCGGGCGCGGCGCAGTGCTCGCGCTGGCTGGCGGCGCGGGGGGCCCGGCCGGTGGCCCTGGACCTCTCGCACCGGCAGCTCCAGCACGCGCTGCGGATCGGCGGCGAGGTGCCGCTGGTGGAGGCGGACGCGGGGGCGCTGCCGTTCCGCGACGGCTCCTTCGACCTGGCGTGCTCGGCGTACGGGGCGGTGCCGTTCGTGGCCGACCCGGTGCGGGTCTTCCGCGAGGTCCGGCGGGTGCTGCGGCCGGGCGGCCGGTGGGTGTTCTCGGTGACGCACCCGATCCGCTGGGCGTTCCCGGACGAGCCGGGGCCGGAGGGCCTGTCGGTCGCGGCCTCCTATTTCGACCGGACGCCGTACGTGGAGCAGGACGAGCGGGGGCGGGCGGTGTACGTGGAGCACCACCGGACGCTCGGCGACCGGGTGCGGGACGTGGTCGCGGGCGGCTTCCGCCTGGTGGACCTGGTCGAGCCGGAGTGGCCGGAGTGGAACAGCCAGGAGTGGGGCGGCTGGTCCCCGCTGCGGGGCAACCTGATCCCGGGCACGGCGATCTTCGTCTGCGAGCGGGCGGAGGACTGAGGGGGCTGAGGGGCTGAGGCAGGGCCGAGGCGCGGGGATGGGGCGGGGCTGAGGCGGGGCTGAGGCGGGGCCTGGGCCGGGGCGGCTCGGCAGCCGGGCGGGCCCGGTAATAGTCCTACTAATAGGTGGGGCCTGTGGACAGCCGCGCACGCCGGTCGGCGGGGCGTACGAGACTGAGTCCGTGATCCGAAACGACGCACTCGACCTGCTTCCCGTCCGCCATGCCGTCCCCGAGCTGCTGACCGCGCTCGCGGAGCGCGGCAGCGCGGTGCTGTACGCCCCGCCCGGGACCGGCAAGACCACGCTGGTCCCGCTGGCCCTCGCGGGGCTCATAGGGGACGAGCCGCGGCGGCGGGTGCTGGTGGCCGAGCCGCGTCGGATGGCGGTGCGGGCTGCCGCCCGGCGGATGGCGTGGCTGCTCGGCGAGGAGGTCGGCGGGACGGTCGGCTTCTCCGTGCGGGGCGAGCGGCGGGCCGGGCCGGCCACCCGGGTCGAGGTGGTGACCACGGGCATCCTGCTCCAGCGGCTCCAGCGCGATCCGGAGCTGGGCGGGGTGGAGGTGGTGCTCCTCGACGAGTGCCACGAGCGGCATCTGGACGCGGACACGGCGATGGCGTTCCTGGTGGACGTGCGGGCGACGCTGCGGCCGGAGCTGAAGCTGATCGCCGCCTCGGCGACGAGCGACGCGGAGGCCTGGGCGGAGCTGCTGACCGTGCTGGACGGCGGCGGGCCCGCGCCGATCGTGCGGGGCACGGGCGAGGGGCACGGGTACGCGGTCCGGTTCGCCGCGCCGCCCGCCGGGATCCGGCCCGCCCACGGCACCCGGGTGGACCCGGCGCTGCTGCGGCACGTGGCGGCGACGGTGCGGGAGGCCCTGGGGCGGCACGAGGGCGACCTCCTCTGCTTCCTGCCGGGCACGGGGGAGATCGCGCGGACGGCGGGCCTGCTCGCGGACCTGGACGCCGACGTCCTCCAGCTGCACGGGCGGGCGCCCGCCTCGGTGCAGGACGCGGTGCTGCGGGGCGCGGGTCCCGGCGGGCGGCGCCGGGTGGTGCTGGCGACCTCGGTGGCGGAGTCCAGCCTGACGGTGCCGGGCGTGCGGATCGTGGTCGACTCCGGGCTGGCGCGGGAGCCGCGGATGGACCATGCCCGGGGGCTGGGCTCGCTGGCGACGGTCCCGGTGTCGGTGGCGGCGGCGACGCAGCGGGCCGGCCGGTCGGGGCGCGAGGCCCCGGGAGTGGTCTACCGCTGCTGGGCGGAGGCGGAGGACGGGGCGCGGGCGCGGTTCCCCTCCCCCGAGATCCGCGTCTCGGACCTGGCGGACTTCGCGCTGCGCGCGGCCTGCTGGGGCGACCCGGCGGGCACCGGGCTCGCGCTGCTCGACGCGCCGCCGGCCGGGGCGATGGCGGCGGCGTGGGCGGTGCTGACGGCGATCGGCGCCGTGGACGGGGAGGGCCGGGCGACGGACCGGGGGGTGCGGATGTCCCGGCTGGGCCTGCATCCTCGGCTGGGGCGGGCGCTGCTGGACGGGGCGGCCGAGGTGGGGGCGCGGCGGGCGGCGGAGGTGGTGGCCCTGCTGAGCGAGGAGCCGCCGCGGGAGTACGGGGACGATCTGGCGGCGGCCTGGCGCGAGGCGCGCAAGGGCGGCGACGGGTACGCGGCCCGCTGGAAGGCCGAGGTGCGGCGGCTGGAGCGCGCGGTGGGAGAGGAGACGGGCGGGCGGCCCGGGGCCGGGGCGGCGGGCGAGGACGCGGCGGCCGGGATCGTGACCGCGCTGGCCTTCCCGGAGCGGGTGGCCAGGGCCCGGGAGCAGGGCGGGTATCTGATGGTGTCGGGGACGGGCGCCGGGCTCTCGGAGGGCTCGGGGCTGCGGTCCAGCCCCTGGCTCGCGGTGGCGGTGGCGGACCGTACGGCGCAGAGCGCCACGGCCCGGGTGCGGCTGGCGGCCGTGGTGGACGAGGGGATGGCGCGGGAGGCGGCGGGGCGGCTGTTCGCGTCGGGTGAGGAGGTGCGCTGGGAAGACGGGGACGTGGTGGCCCGCGCGGTGGACCGGCTCGGCGCGGTGGAGCTGACCGTGCGCCCGCTGCGGGACGGCGCCGATCCGGTGCTGGTGCGGGCGGCGCTGCTGGAGGGGCTGGCCCGGGAGGGTCTGTCGCTGCTGCGGTGGAGCCAGGGGGCGACGGAGCTGCGGAGCAGACTGGCCTTTCTGCACCGGGAGTTGGGCGAGCCGTGGCCGGACGTGGCGGAGGAGGCGCTGCTGGGCCGGGCGGAGGAATGGCTGGAGCCGGAGCTGTCGCGGGCGCGGCGGCGGGCGGATCTGGGGCGCGTCGACGCGGGGCAGGGGCTCCAGCGGCTGCTGCCGTGGGCGTCGGGCGAGGCGGGGCGGCTGGACGAGCTGGCGCCGGAGCGGATCGAGGTGCCGAGCGGTTCGCGGATCCGGGTGGAGTACGGCGGGGAGCGGCCGGTGCTGGCGGTGAAGCTCCAGGAGATGTTCGGCCTCGCGGAGACGCCCCGGGTGGCGGGGGTCCCGGTCCAGGTGCACCTGCTGTCCCCGGCGGGGCGGCCGGCGGCGGTGACGGCGGACCTGGCGTCGTTCTGGCGGGAGGGGTACCGCTCGGTGCGGGCGGAGCTGCGGGGGCGCTACCCCAAGCACCCGTGGCCGGAGGACCCGTCGGCGGCGGAGCCCACCCGGCACACGAGCGCCCGGCAGCGCTCGCTCAGGCCGGAGCGGTGAAGGGGCCGGGGCCGGGGTCCGGGCCGGGGCCTTGAGCCGGTCCCGGGTCCGGGTCCGTACCGAGGTCCGCGTCCGGCCCGGGTTCCTCGGCCGAGGGCTCAGGGGTTCGGGGGCGGCGGGAGCGGGCTTCGAGCCAGAGGGAGAGGGCGAGGAGGAGGAGAGCCAGGAGGGAGAAGGTCCAGGGGAGGTAGGAGACGACCATGAGGACGGCGAGGCGGTTGGACTTGACCAGGGCGCCGACGCTCTCGATGTAGTCCTCGCGCATCTTCACGTGGCCCGCGAAGACGGTGATGGTGTCCTGGCCCATCAGGGCCTTGGCGTTGCGGAGCTCCTCGGTGTGGATCTCCTCGCCGTTGACGGGGGCGCCGGTGACCGGGTCCACCCAGAACATGCGCTTCGTGGTGTACCAGCGGGTGAGGCCGGTCTGGGCGAGGACCTCGGGGGTGATGCCCTTGATGGGCATCGACTTGGGCATGGGGACCTTCGTCCAGGGGACGGTCTGCTCGAAGTAGTAGACCTCCATGCCCCGGAAGGTGCGGGTGCCCTTGTAGTGGATGGGGGCGGAGGTGCGGGTCTGGGCGTCGAAGTACTGGTAGTCCCGCTTCTCGACGAGGAAGGGCCACTTGAACTCGATGCCCGTGCGCCGGACCGGGTCGCCGTCGACCATCTCACCGGTGGCGTTGACGGGATCCTGGGTGTGGGCGTCGAAGACGTAGCGCTCGGGGATCTTGGAGACCATCTTGCCGTCGGGTCCGGCGACATAGGAGAGGGAGTCCCAGACGACGACGTCGCGCCCGGCGTCGCGCTCGATCCGGCGGGACTCCTCCACGTTGCCCTTGAGGGTCTGGATGATCGTGATCTTGTCGACCTTCTCGGCCTTGAAGGTCGAGTAGTTGAGCAGGGTCGCGGGCTTCGCCTCCAGGATCGTCACCTGGTACTGGTTCGACGGGATCTTCACCACGCGGGGGAAGACGTACCACCGCAGGGTGGGGACCATCGCGGCGAAGAAGACGGCGAGCGAGAGCAGGACGAGGCTGGCTCGGCGGCGCATGGTCGGCCCTCCCTACTTCTCGGGGCCGGGCTCGGCGGTCAGCAGGGGCTTGGGCGAGGTGGGGCCTTCCGGCGGCAGGTCGACCAGAGTGAGGAACAGGACGATCAGCAGGACCGGGACCAGCCCGATGGCGGCGGCTGCTAGGGCGCGCATGGTCGGCCTCCCGGCGCTGGATCTGATAGGTCGTCAGGGCGGGGGCACCGTAGCAACGCGACCGCGAGATGAGAACACGTTGCACTCAGAACGACGGACGCCGCCCCCGTGTCCTGCGCGGACAAGGGGGCGGCGGAGAGGAGCCGAAGGGGAGGTGGAGCGGATGTCAGGAGCTCGGCGTGGCCTCCGGGGCGCCCGAGGACTGCGACGCGGAGGGCGTCGGAGTCGGGGTCGGCGTGGGGGTCGGCTCCGGGGCGGGCTCGGTGACCTTCAGGGTGACGGTCAGCACCCCGCCGCCGGGCGCGGTCAGCCGGAGCTGGTAGCTGCCGGCCTTCCCGTCCGCGTAGATCTTCGGCAGCGTGAGGAGGCCCTCGGCGTTCGTCCGCAGGCCCGTGAGGGTGTGCACGGCGGTGCCGTCCGCGGCCTTGAAGAAGGGACCTTCGGTGGCCGGCTGCGGATTGTCGCCCGCGGTGACGAAGGTGGCGGTGAGGAGGACACCGGAGGCGACGCCGCCGCCGACGGTGGCCTTCACCTGCACCTGGTCGGCGAACTCGGCGCCGGCGACGGCTTCGAGCTCCTTGGCGTCGAGCCGGGTGAGCTTGTCGGCGCTCCGCTCGGTGACCGTACCGGCGATCGGGACGGCGGCGAGGGTGCGGCCGACGACCGCGGCGCTGACGGTGAAGCCACCGGTCCGCTCGCCCGCCTTGAGGACGGGCGCGAGGGCCTTGCCGTTGGCGCCGGTGGTGGCGGTGAAGTCGGCGGCGCCGGTGGCGAAGCGGGCGTCGGCGTCACCGGTGATCCGGAAGCGCACCTGGACGCCGACGACCGGCTTGCCCTTGGCGTCGAGGGCCAGGACGGCCGGGCGGGTGACGAAGGTGCCGCCCGCGCTGGCGGTCAGCGTGGCGCCGGTCGCGTCCTGGATCCGCGCCACCGTGGCCGCCGGGGAGGTGGTCGGCGGGGTGGTCGGCTTCGGGGTGACGGGGGTCGTCGGCTTCGGCGGGTTCGGCTTGGGGGTGACCGGCGGGGGCGTCGTCGTGGGCGGCGGGGTGGTGCCGGGCCGGGTGACGCCGTCGTCGCTGCGGTCGCCGGGCAGCACGCCCGTGCCGTCGGGCACCTGGTGGGTGCCGCGCTTGTAGTACTCGAACCAGGAGAGCACCGTGCGCAGGTACTCGGTCGAGCGGTTGTAGCTGAGGATCGCGCGGTCCAGGTCCGCCTTGACCGCGAGGTTGCGGTCGTTGGCGCACAGGTACATGCCCGCCGCCTGGGCCGCGTCGTAGATGTTGTTGGGGTCCTTCTTCCCGTCGCCGTTGGCGTCCTGGCCCCAGGTGGCCCAGGTGGACGGGATGAACTGCATCGGGCCCACGGCGCGGTCGTGCGTGGAGTCGCCGTCGTACAGCCCGTTGTCGGTGTCCGAGATGTTGGCGAAGCCGACGCCGTTGAGGACCGGGCCGAGGATGGGCGAGTTGGTCGTGCCGTTGGCGTCGACCTGGCCGCCGCGCGCCTGTCCGGACTCGACCTTGCCGATGCCCGCGAGCAGCTGCCACGGCAGGTTGCAGTTCGGGTCCGTCGACTTGATCGACTGCTCGGCGCGCTTGTAGGCGGCGAGGACGGTCGCGGGTATGCCGGCCTCGGCCGGGCCGGTGATGACCGGCAGATTGGTGGTGGCGCCGGGCTTGTTCGGGGTGTTCAGCGGCGGCAGGTCGGTGTAGTACGGCGAGTTACCGGAGGCCGATCCGTCCGGGGGCGTCGTCGTGTCGCCGGCGCCGATCGGCGCGTCACCGCTCGCGTTGTCCGCGGGCGGGGGCGCCAGGTCCGGTGCCTGCGAGGCGGCGAGCGCGGCGACGGCCGCCGCCACCACCGCGCCGCTGGTGGCTCCCCTGCGCAGCCTGCGGCCCAAGTGCGATGCCATACGTGTGGCCCCTCCCCGTTCACCTCGTCCGCGCTCCCCGCGCGAATATCTGACCAGGTGACCCTATGCCAACTCCCGGCACGGCGGCACCGGGCCCTGACCGTGTTTCACGGTTTCGTCACCGCGTGGCCGCTCGCGGTTCCGGCCCCCGCCCCTCTTGCATACTGGGCCGCACGCCAGTCGAGGGGATCCCGGTGCCGTTCACACTCAGCCATGCCGCCGCCGTCCTGCCGGGCATCCGGGGCGACGGCCGGGCGCGCGGACCGCTGGTGGCCTCGGCGCTCGTCGCGGGCTCCTTCTCCCCCGACCTGACGTACTTCGCGGCGAGCGTCGTGCCCGGCGCGATGGAGTTCGGGAACGTCACCCACTCCCCCGTCGGCGTCGTCACCGTGGACGTGCTCATCACGGCGGCGCTGGTGGCACTGTGGCTAATGGTGCGTGAGCCGCTGCTGGGGCTGCTGCCGCGGCGGTGGAGCGGCCGGGCGTACGGGCTGCTGCGGGGGCGCCCGTGGCGGGAGCGGCGGCCGGCCGGGCTCGCGCTGTGGTTCGCGCTCTCGGCGCTGCTCGGGGCGACGACCCATGTGGTGTGGGACGCCTTCACCCATCACGGGCGCTGGGGCACCCGCGCGATCCCGTTCCTGGGCGAGCTCGCGGGCGGCTTCCCCGGCTATCTGTACGCGCAGTACGGGAGTTCGGCGCTGGCCCTGCCGCTGCTCGGCTGGTTCGTCGTCCGGGCGCTGCGGGCGGCTCCGGCCGGTGCCGAGCCGCCCGCCACGGTCCCCGTCCTCGACCGGCGCGGGCGGCTGCTCGCGGCCACCGTGATCGGGGCGTGCGTGCTGGCCGGTGCCGCCCACCGGGTGGCCCGCTTCTACGCGTACTGGGGCCGGATCGACAAGCCCCTCGACCTCGTCCCCACCGTCTGCTTCGGGGCCGGTTCGGGTCTGGCGCTCGGGCTGCTGCTGTACGGGGCGGGGATGCGGCTGCGGTCGCTCGGCCGGGCCGCCGCCGACCCGGGCGTCCGTCCTACCGCCGGACCGGGAGACCGTCCCGCAGCCACTCCGCCAGCGGGCTCCGGAGTCCGGCCGTCCGCCCCTCCGGCCGCTCGTCCGACCGCGCCCTCGACCGCCCCTCCGTCGTCGTCTTCGTCGTCGGCTCCGTCATCCCGTCCGCCGTCCCGGCCGTCCGCCCGTCCCGGCGGCGGTCCCACGGCGGGCCCGGCCGGGGGGTCCGCCGGGTCGGGGCCGCTTCCGGAGCGCTCCCGTCCGAGGTCTCGCTGATCGTCTCCCCCGGAGTGAAGCCTCGGTCCGCCGGGACGCCACCGAGGCGGCGGTGGACGGCGAGGGCGACGCCCTCCAGGGTGCGCACGCCGTACTTCATGGTCTCGTTGTCGTGGCTCAGCAGGGCGAGCCGGTAGTCGAGCCCCGTACCCCGCACGATGCCGATGCTGTGCACCCGCCAGCCGTGGGTGGCCCGGGGCAGCCAGCCGTTCTTCAGATGCACCTTCGCGCCCTTGGGTGCGCCCGCGCCGACGCCCCAGGACTGGCTGCGGATCACCTGTCCCATCAGGGTCAGGGCGGCGGGGCGCCCGGCGACGGCGGCGAGGAGGGCGAGCTGGTCGCGGGCGGTGGTGCGGGTGAGCCCCCAGTACTGGTCGTGGCCCAGCACGGTGTCGGTGGCGCCGGCCTCGCGCAGCACCCGGTTCATGCGCTCCCGGGAGAGCCCGACCCACAGGTCCGTCGCGGACTCGTTGTCGGAGCGGGTGATCATCGCCTTGAGCCGCCGGGCCTCCAGGGCGGTGGGCTCCCGGCCGAGCTCCTCGGCGCGGCCGAGCACCGCCTCCATGATGAGGACCTTCGCGATGCTGGCGGAGTCGTACGCCCGTAGCTCCGAGAGCCTGCAGCGCAGGCCCCGGCCCGGGGCGTGCACGGCGACGGAGACGGTCCCCTCGCGGCCCTTGAGGGCGGTGCGGATGTCCTGCGAGAGCCGGGTGGCGAGGGCGGGTTCGCGGGCGGAGGAGCACAGCTCGGGCGCGCGGTGGGCCGCGGCGGCCGACGGGAGGGCCAGGGCTCCGAGGGCGGTCCCCAGCACGGCCCAGACGCGCAGGCGGGGACGGTGGCGGTTGATCATGGCCCCAGTCTCGGGAGCCACCGCCGCCCGGCGCCCCCGCGCTTGGTCCACCTGGCGCAAGGGCGGGAGCGGGCCGGCGGGGGCGGGGGACCGGAGCCCGCCGCCCCGCCGTACGGCGTCAGTGCGCGGCCGAGTCCCAGTCGCGGCCGACGCCCACCGAGACGTCGAGCGGGGCGCGGAGGTCGGCGGCCCGGGACATCTGCTCGCGGACCAGGGCCTCGACCCGCTCGCGCTCGCCGGGGGCGAGCTCCAGGACGATTTCGTCGTGGACCTGGAGCAGCATCCGGGAGGCGAGGCCCGCCTCGGTGAGGGCGCGGTCCACGTTCAGCATCGCGACCTTCACGATGTCCGCCGCGGTGCCCTGGATCGGGGCGTTCAGCGCCATCCGCTCGGCGGCCTCGCGGCGCTGGCGGTTGTCGCTGTTGAGGTCCGGGAGGTAGCGGCGGCGGCCCAGCATGGTCTCCGTGTACCCCGTGGCGCGGGCCTCGTCGACGACCCGGCGCAGATAGTCGCGGACGCCGCCGAAGCGCTCGAAGTAGGTGTCCATCAGACCGCGGGCCTCGGCCGGGTCGATGCCCAGCTGCTGGGAGAGGCCGAAGGCGGAGAGCCCGTACGCCAGGCCGTACGACATGGCCTTGATCTTGCGGCGCATCTCGGCGTCGACGGCGGACCGCTCGACGCCGAAGACCTGCGAGGCGACCGTGGTGTGCAGGTCCTCGCCGGAGGCGAAGGCCTCGATCAGGCCCTCGTCCTCGGAGAGGTGGGCCATGACGCGCAGCTCGATCTGGCTGTAGTCGGCGGTCATCAGGGCCTCGAAGCCCTCGCCGACGACGAAGCCGTGCCGGATCGCGCGGCCCTCGTCGGTGCGCACCGGCACGTTCTGCAGGTTGGGGTCGGTGGAGGAGAGGCGGCCGGTGGCGGCGACGGTCTGGCTGAAGGTGGTGTGGATCCGGCCGTCGGCCGCGACGGTCTTGATCAGGCCCTCGACGGTCGAGCGGAGCCGGGCCTGCTCGCGGTGCCGGAGCATGATCACCGGGAGCTCGTGCTCGGTCTGGCCGGCCAGCCAGGCGAGGGCGTCGGCGTCCGTCGTGTAGCCGGTCTTGGTCTTCTTCGTCTTGGGAAGGTTGAGCTCGCCGAAGAAGACCTCCTGGAGCTGCTTGGGCGAGCCCAGGTTGAACTCGTGGCCGACGGAGGCGTGGGCCTCCTTCACGGCCTGCTGGACGGCGCCCGCGAACTGCTGCTCCAGGGCCTCCAGGTGGTCCCGGTCGGCGGCGATGCCGTGCCGCTCCAGGCGGGCCAGCAGGACGGACGTGGGCAGCTCCACCTCGTGCAGCAGCTCGCGCGCGCCCACCTCGGCGAGCCGCTCCTCGAAGGCGGTGCCCAGGTCGAGGACGGCGCGGGCCTGGCTCATCAGGGCCTCGGCCTCGGCGGTGTCGTCGGCGCCGAAGGCGAGCTGTCCGTCGGCAGCGGCGGCGGGGGCGAGCTCGCGGCCCAGGTACTCGATGGAGAGGGCGTCCAGGGCGAAGGAGCGGCGGCCCGGCTTGACCAGGTAGGCGGCGAGCGCGGTGTCCATGGTGACGCCGTCGACGCTCCAGCCGTGCTCGGGGAAGACCCGCATGGCGCCCTTGGCGTTGTGCAGGACCTTGGGGCGCTCCGGGTCGGCGATCCAGCCGGCCCAGGCGCGCTCGTCGGCCTCGTCGAGCTGCGCGGGGTCGAACCAGGCGGCGGCCCCGCCCGCGGCGGCGAGGGCGACCTCGGTGACGCTGCCGGTGCCGAGGGCCCAGCTGTCGACCGTGGCGACGCCGAGCGGCCCGGTGCCGTGCTCGCCGAGCCAGCCGGTGAGCTCGCCGGTGCCGAGGACGGTGAAGTCGAGCTCGACGCCCGCGGCGGGGGCCGGGGCGGCCTCCTCGGCGGCACCGGGGTCGACGGCCAGGAGCCGCTCGCGCAGCGAGGGGTTGCGGATCTCCAGGGTGTCGAGGACGAGGGCGACGGCCGCGCGGTCGTACGGCTCGCGGGCCAGGTCCAGGACGCCCTTGGGCAGCTCGACGTCGCGGACCATCTCGGTGAGGCGGCGGTTGAGCTTGACCGACTCCAGGTGGTCCCGGAAGTTCTGCCCGGCCTTGCCCTTGACCTCGTCGGCGCGCTCCACGAGCTCGGCGAAGGAGCCGAACTGGTTGATCCACTTGGCGGCGGTCTTCTCGCCGACGCCGGGGATGCCCGGGAGGTTGTCCGAGGGGTCGCCGCGCAGGGCGGCGAAGTCCGGGTACTGGTTCGGGGTGAGTCCGTACTTCTCCTGGACCTTCTCCGGGGTGAAGCGGGTCAGCTCGGAGACGCCCTTGGTCGGGTAGAGCACGGTGGTGTGGTCGGTGACCAGCTGGAAGGAGTCCCGGTCGCCGGTGACGATGAGGACCTCGAAACCGGCCGCCTCGGCCTGGGTGGCGAGGGTCGCGATGACGTCGTCGGCCTCGAAGCCGTCGACGGCGAAGCGGGGCGCGTGCATGGCGTCGAGGAGCTCGCCGATCAGCTCGACCTGCCCCTTGAACTCGTCGGGGGTCTTGGAGCGGTTCGCCTTGTACTCGGGGAACTCGTCGGACCGCCAGGTCTTGCGGGACACGTCGAAGGCGACGGCGAAGTGCGTGGGCGCCTCGTCGCGGAGCGTGTTCGCCAGCATGGACGCGAATCCGTAGATCGCGTTGGTCGGCTGCCCGGTCGCGGTGGTGAAGTTCTCCGCGGGCAGCGCGAAGAACGCCCGGTACGCCAGGGAGTGCCCGTCCATGAGGAGCAGGCGCGGACGGTTCTCTTCGGTCATATCGGTCTTCTTCGCTGCTGTCTCGGCCACGGGACGATCCTGCCACGCGCCGCTGACATTCCCGTCCACTCCACGGGTGCCGACGGGGCCTGGGCCGCTGTCGGAGGGGCGTGACAGGATCGGAGGCGTACGAGGAGTTCCTCCCCGGTCCCGTCCGGGGCCCCCACCGCTCAAAGGAGAGCGCGATGGTCAGCAAGCCGCCCGCGGGCGACCCGGTCCAGGACGCGCCGCAGGTCGCGGCCCCGCAGCACGCCGCGGCCGGGCTGCCCGCCATCGGGCACACGCTGCGGATCGCGCAGGCGCAGATGGGCGTGCGGCGCACCGCGCGGACGCTGCTCAAGGTCAACCAGAAGGACGGCTTCGACTGTCCGGGGTGCGCGTGGCCGGAGGGCGACAAGCGGCACGTCGCGGAGTTCTGCGAGAACGGGGCGAAGGCCGTCGCCGAGGAGGCGACGCTGCGCCGGGTGACCCCGGAGTTCTTCGCCGCGCACCCGGTGGCCGACCTGGCGGAGCGCAGCGGCTACTGGCTGGGCCAGCAGGGCCGGATCACGGAGCCCGTCTATCTGGCGGAGGGCGCCGAGCGGTACGAGGCGGTGTCCTGGGAGCGGGCCTTCGCGATCCTGGCGGAGGAGCTGACCGCGCTCTCCTCCCCCGACGAGGCGCTGTTCTACACCTCGGGGCGCACGAGCAACGAGGCGGCGTTCCTGCTCCAGCTCTTCGCCCGCGAGTTCGGCACGAACAACCTGCCGGACTGCTCCAACATGTGCCACGAGTCCTCGGGCTCCGCGCTCAACGAGACCATCGGCATCGGCAAGGGCAGCGTCTCCCTGGAGGACCTGCACCAGGCCGAGCTGATCATCGTGGCGGGCCAGAATCCGGGGACGAACCATCCTCGGATGCTGTCGGCGCTGGAGAAGGCGAAGGCCGGCGGCGCGCGGATCATCTCGGTGAACCCGCTGCCGGAGGCTGGCCTGGAGCGCTTCAAGAACCCGCAGACGCCGCAGGGGATGCTCAAGGGCGCGGCGCTCACGGACCTCTTCCTGCAGATCCGCATCGGCGGCGACCAGGCGCTGTTCCGGCTGCTCAACAAGCTGGTCCTGGAGACGCCGGGCGCCGTGGACGAGGAGTTCGTCGCCGCGCACACCCATGGGTACGAGGCGTTCGCCGCCGCCGCGCGGGAGGCTGACTGGGACGAGACGCTGGCGGCTACCGGCCTGTCCCGGGCGGAGATCGGGCAGGCCCTGGAGATGGTGCTCGCCTCGAAGCGGACGATCGTCTGCTGGGCGATGGGGCTCACCCAGCACAAGCACGCGGTGCCGACCATCCGCGAGGTGGTCAACCTTTTGCTGCTGCGCGGCGACATCGGGCGCCCCGGCTCCGGGGTGTGCCCGGTGCGCGGTCACTCCAACGTGCAGGGCGACCGGACGATGGGCATCTTCGAGCGGCCCTCCACGGCCTTCCTTGACGCCCTGGACAAGGAGTTCGGGATCGTCTCGCCGAGGCACCACGGCTTCGACGTGGTCCGCTCGATCGAGGCGCTGCGGGACGGCGAGGCGAAGGTCTTCTTCGCCATGGGCGGCAATTTCGTCGGCGCGACCCCGGACACGGAGGTCACCGAGGCGGCGATGCGCCGGGCGCGCCTGACGGTGCACGTGTCCACGAAGCTGAACCGCTCGCACGCGGTGACCGGCACCCGCGCGCTGATCCTGCCGACGCTGGGCCGCACCGACAAGGACGTACAGAAGAGCGGCAAGCAGTTCGTGACGGTCGAGGACTCGATGGGCCTGGTGCACGCCTCGCGCGGCAACCTGCCGCCGGCGGGCCCTCGGCTGCTCTCGGAGCCGGCGATCGTGGCGCGGCTGGCCCGCGCGGTGCTCGGCGAGGCGTCGGCGACGCCGTGGGAGGCGTTCGAGGCGGACTACGCGGCGATCCGCGACCGCATCGCCCGGGTGATCCCGGGCTTCGAGGACTTCAACGCGCGCCTCGCGGCGAACCCGGGCGGCTTCGCGCTGCCCCACGCGCCGCGCGACGAGCGGCGCTTCCCGACGGCCACCGGCAAGGCCAACTTCACGGCGGCGCCGGTCGAGTACCCGAAGGTGCCGGAGGGCCGGCTGCTGCTGCAGACGCTGCGCTCGCACGACCAGTACAACACCACGATCTACGGTCTGGACGACCGCTACCGCGGCATCAGGGGCGGGCGCCGGGTGGTGCTGGTGCACCCGGACGACGCGGCGGCGGCGGGCTTCGCGGACGGGGCGTACGCGGACCTGGTGAGCGAGTGGACGGACGGCAGCGAGCGCCGGGCGCCCGGTTTCCGGGTCGTGCACTATCCGACGCCCCGGGGGTGCGCGGCGGCGTACTACCCGGAGACCAATGTGCTGGTGCCGCTGGAGTCGACGGCGGACGTCAGCAACACCCCGGCGAGCAAGTCCGTGATCGTGCGTCTTGAGGCGCCGACGGAAGACTGACCGGTTCTGTGCGGCGCGGGCGCGCGGGGATTCACTATCCTCCACTCCCGCGCCGCGGCAGCCGGCCGCGGCCGAGGACACCACGGGGGTCCCCTTGACGACGCCGCCCACCGACGGGCCACCGCCGGACCAGCAGCCGCCACGACCGCCCGGTCCGCCGCCATCGCCCGGGCCATCGCAGCGACCGCCCGCCGCACCACCGCAGGCCCCACCGGAACCAGCGGCCCCGTCGCCGCAGGCCCCACCGGAACCACCAGCACCACCGGCCCCGCCGCTCCAGCCGCCGCAGGCCCCACCGGCGCCGCCAACCCCGCAGGCCCCACCGGCCCCACCGACCCCGTCGGCCCCGCCGCCGCAGGAGCCCCCCGAAGCCCCCGGGCCGTCCCTGACGGCGCTCGCGCTGGAGCGGGTCGCGCCGGGGAGTCCGGTGCCGCCGACCCGGCGGGGCCGGGCGCGGGTGCTGGTCCGGGGGCTGCTGGTGGTCGCCGCGGGGCTGCTCGCGGGGGCGGTGCTGGCGCAGGCCGTCACCTACGTCTACGACACCGTGTTCGCCACCGACCGGGCCCGGGCCGAGGACGCCGCCCAGGACACGGTGGACGGCGCCAAATCCCCGTTCACCGTGAGCGCCGACGCCGACCTGTCCGCGCTCGACGCGGACGAGTGGACGATCGTCCTCGACCGGACGCTGACTCCCGAGGAGCAGCGCTCCCTGCGGGCCCTCGACGTCCGGAGCCCGGGCTACGGCCGCCAGGCCTGGCGGGTCCTCGGCCCGCTCGGGGCGCGGGTCATCGGCACCACCCCGCGCCTGGACGCGGGGGCGAAGGGCGTCGAGTCCCCGAGGTCCGGGCCCACCACCCGGTTCCGCCTGAACCTCTTCAGCGACCGTGACTCCCCGCTGTCGGTCACCGGCATGACGGCGGTCGACCTGCGCTGTTTCCCCTCGACCGCCCGCTTCGCGCTCTGGCACCCGGCGCAGGGCGAGGCCCCCTATCCGGGCGTCCACTTCGATCTGCGCGAGCCGGACGCGACCCCGGTGATCACCGACGAGGGCGAGGACCAGGGGCGGCGGTACTTCGACCGGCGGCGGATCGACCTCGGCGGCAACAGCGAGCCCGGCGGGCTGCGGATCGCGGCCACGGTCGGGGCGGAGAGCTGCGACTGGGCGATCAGGGCGGAGTACCGCGCCCCGTCCGGCACCCGCGGCGAGGTGCTGCTCCGCGACGGGAACCGGCCGTTCCGGGCGGAGGCCCCGCCGGTCGCGCCGGAGCAGCTCTTCGTGGCGCGGTTCGCCCCGTTCGCGCTCACCGCGTGCCATGAGCCCGGACAGGAGAAGGAGATCTTCTGCACAGTCTTCGGCCGACGGGGTGCGTGACACAATCACCTCGCCTAAGCGTTTGCTCAGGCAGCAGCCGTACGAAGACGAACGGAGCCGGACCCATGGGCGAGCAGCAGCAGGTGAAGTTCCCGCAGGAGGTCATCGACGAGTACGCCTCGCTCGGAGTGGACCTGCCCGCGCTCTTCTCGGCCGGCCACCTCGGGAGCCGGATGGGCGTGCAGGTCCTGGAGGCCTCGGCGGACCGGGTCGTCGGCACGATGCCGGTGGAGGGCAACACCCAGCCGTACGGGCTGCTGCACGGCGGCGCCTCGGCGGTGCTCGCCGAGACGCTGGGCTCGATCGGTTCGATGCTGCACGGCGGGGTGTCCCGGATCGCCGTGGGTGTGGACCTGAACTGCACCCACCACCGCGGGGTGCGCAGCGGTCTGGTGACCGGGGTCGCGACGCCGGTGCACCGGGGCCGGTCCACCGCCACGTACGAGATCGTGATCACCGACGAGCAGGACCGGCGGGTCTGCTCGGCGCGGCTGACCTGCCTGCTGAAGGAGGTCGGCGCGAACGACGCCGCCGCCCTGCCGGAGGCCGGGCGCGCCGCCGGGGCCTGAGCCCCGCGAGCCCGCGCCGGCTCGCGACCCCCTTGCCAGATCTCCGCACAACTCCCTTTACCGGCAAGGCTCTTGCCTCCCCCGACGGCAGCCGCTTCACTGGCGGTCCACGCACCCGTCCGGGGAGGTCCGGTGAGCGAACGAGCATCCGCGGCGAAGCCGCGGCTCCCGTGACCCGGCGTCCGGGAGCGACCCCCGCCAGGACCGCGTACGCCGCGGCCCTGGCGGTCTGCGTTCTGGCCCTGTCCGGCGGCTGCGGGCGGACCCCCGAGGAGCCGGCGCCGCGCGCGAGCTCGCCCGCGGACGTGTGCGCGAACCTGGTCTCGTACTGGGTCAAGGAGGCGCTCAAGGGCAGCAAGTGGGCGGGGCTCGACTGGGAGCAGAAGGGCCTGTCCAACGAGCAGTACGGGATCCACGACGAGGTGCTGCCGCTGGCGCGCGCCGAGGAGCGCCGCGCGGGGCGCGAGGCGGCCTTCGCGCTGGCCGACCGGGAGAGCCGGCGGCGCTGCGAGGACGCGAAGGGCGCGACCGGGAGTTCGGAGAACTGGCGTCCGCCCAGCGAACAGAGAGTACCCACGGGCGGACCCTCACCCTCCTCTTCGTAACACTGCGTTACATCGGCGCAATGTCGGAGCGGAGCGCTCCGGTCAGCTCGAAACGTCCGATGACATCGAGCGCCGTGTCCGATATCCGGAGAGTCGACAGAGACGGTCGTCAGGAGCCAAAAGCGCTCAAGCCCCTTAGCGGAACTGCGCGTTCTCAGTATGTGAACACCGCACTACCGACCGTTGTGCCCGGCTTTGCCCACCCCCCGCACACCGTCTCCCCTCGTCGGCATAACAAGACAGTCACATCCTGACCTCGGCGCTCCCGGTCCTTCCCCCCCTGCGCCTAGAGTCACGGCCAGTCACCGCGCCGCCGGGCGCCCTCTCTGCACGGCACCCGTTCCACCCCGTACGGCCCGGCATCGATACGGCACCTCTAGCTACACAGCTTCACGGCACCGCCTCAGCTTGAGGGGGCCGCGCCAGGGAAAGGATTCTTCGTGCGACACCGTTCTTTGCTCATCCTCACCAGCGTTCTCACCACGGGAGCGCTCACCCTCACCGCCTGCGGTTCGCGCGACGAGGGCAAGACCGGTGGCGGCGGCGACAGCGCCGGTGGCTCCACCACCGTCGTGATCGGCGTCGACGCCCCGCTCACCGGCTCGCTCTCCGCTCTGGGCCAGGGCATCAAGAACTCCGTGGACCTGGCGGTCCAGACCGCCAACAAGAACAAGGAAGTCCCCGGGATCACCTTCAAGGTGGAGGCCCTGGACGACCAGGCCGTCCCGGCCTCCGGCCAGGCCAACGCCACCAAGCTGGTCGGCAAGAAGGACGTCATGGGCGTCGTCGGCCCGCTGAACTCCGGCGTCTCCCAGCAGATGCAGGGCGTGTTCGCCGCCGCCGGCCTCGCGCAGGTCTCCCCGGCCAACACCAACCCCTCGCTCAGCCAGGGCGACAACTGGGGCAAGGGCGAGTTCAAGCGCCCCTTCAAGACCTACTTCCGCACCGCCGCCACCGACGTGGTCCAGGGCAAGTTCGCCGCCCAGTACCTCTTCAAGGACGCCGGCAAGAAGAAGGTCTTCGTCGTCGACGACAAGCAGACCTACGGCGCCGGCCTCGCGGCGATCTTCAGCGACGAGTTCAAGCGGCTCGGCGGCCAGGTCGTCGGCACCGACCACGTCACCGTGAAGGAGACCGACTTCTCCTCCACCGCCGACAAGGTCAAGAGCTCCGGCGCGGACTCGGTCTACTTCGGCGGCCAGTACCCCGAGGGCGGCCTGCTCTCCGACCAGATCAAGAAGACCGGCGCCAAGGTCCCGGTCATGGGCGGCGACGGCATCTACGACCCGGCCTTCATCAGCGCCTCCGGCGAGGCCAACGACGGTGACCTGGCCACCTCGATCGGCTACCCGGTCGAGAAGCTGGACACCGCCAAGAAGTTCATCGCGGACTACAACGCGGCCGGCTACAAGGACCCGTACGCGGCCTACGGCGGCTACTCCTACGACGCCGGCTGGGCGATCATCCAGGCCGTCAAGGCCGCCGTCGCCGCCAACAACGGCAAGCTGCCCACGGACGCCCGCGCCAAGGTGACCGAGGCGCTCGGCAAGGTCTCCTTCGACGGCGTGACCGGCAAGGTCTCCTTCGACGAGTACGGCGACACCACCAACAAGCAGCTCACGGTCTACAAGGTCGAGGGCGGCAAGTGGGTCGACGTCAAGAGCGACACCTTCAACCAGTAGTCCCCGGCTCGTAGCTCCACCAACTGAACCAACCCGCGCGAGGGCGCAAACAGCGCCCTCGCGCGGAGTCATATCCGACACGCTCATCGGAGGCCCTGCGGTGAACGAACTGCCGCAACAGCTGGCCAACGGCCTGGCCCTCGGTGCCCTGTATGGCCTCATCGCCATCGGGTACACCATGGTCTACGGCATCGTCCAGCTCATCAACTTCGCCCACGGCGAGATCTTCATGATCGGGGGCTTCGGCGCCCTCACCACCTACACCGCTCTGCCGAGCGGAACGTCCCTGCTGGTGGCGATCCCGCTCATGATCGTCGGTGGCGCGATCGCCTCCGTGGCCGTCGCCACCGCCGCCGAGCGCTTCGCCTACCGGCCGCTGCGCAACGCGCCCCGACTGGCGCCGCTGATCACCGCGATCGGTCTGTCCATCGCGCTCCAGCAGCTGGTCTGGCAGTTCTACCCGGACGCCAAGAAGGCCGTCAGCTTCCCCGAGTTCAAGGGCGAGCCCTTCCACCTCCTGGGCAACCTGACCATCCAGCGCGCCGACGCCTTCGTGCTCGCCCTCGCCCCGCTGTGCATGCTCGCCCTCGGCGTCTTCGTCTCGAAGAGCCGCAGCGGACGCGCCATGCAGGCCACCGCGCAGGACCCGGACACCGCGAAGCTGATGGGCATCAACACCGACCGCATCATCGTCATGGCCTTCGCCATCGGTGCCGCGTTCGCCGCCGTCGCCGCCGTCGCCTACGGCCTCGACAAGGGCCAGATCGGCTTCGAGATGGGCTTCATCCTCGGCCTCAAGGCCTTCACCGCGGCCGTCCTCGGCGGCATCGGCAACATCTACGGCGCCATGATCGGCGGCGTGGTCCTCGGCATCGCGGAGTCCCTCTCGATCGCCTACATCGAGGACATCCCCGGCATGTCGCAGCTCGGCGGCGGCGCCTGGTCCAACGTGTGGGCCTTCGTCCTCCTCATCGTCGTCCTCCTCGTGCGGCCCCAGGGCCTGCTCGGCGAGCGCGTCGCGGACAGGGCGTGAGCGGCATGAGCGAGAACCTCACCACCGGCGGGACCGCCGAGACCCCGGCCTCCCCCTCGGCCAAGCCGGCCGGCCTGCTCTGGACGGCCGTCGGCGGCAGCGTCGCCACCGCCGTCAGCGCCTTCCTCGCCTGGACGTGGACCGACGCGTTCCCCGGCAACCTCACCATCTACGGCAACCCCGCCCCGCTCCAGCTGCTCACACTGGTCGGCGCCGTGCTCACCGCCGCCCACGCGCTCTCCGCGCTCGGCGTCAAGGGCCTCGGCTGGCTCACCCCCGGCGGCGCCCGCAAGGCGCTGTGGATCGTGGCCCTCGGCACCTTCGCCACCACCCTGTTCACCACGATATCCATCGTCGTCGAGCTGGGCGCCCTGGTGGACCTGGAGCCCGGCGCGGGTGTCGCGGTCCTCGCCTCGGCCGTCCCGGCGCTGGCCGCCTACAAGCTGCCGGACGACAGCCGCAAGCCGGCCCGCGCCAAGGCGCTGCCCTCCTGGGCCGAGATCCTGATCATCGTCCTCGTCTTCGCCCTCGGCCTGTTCGTGGTCACCTTCGGCATCGACACCGACGACTCGGAGCCGCAGCTCTTCATCGCGTACCTGATCCTGGTCGGCTTCTCCGCCACGGCCCTCGTCAAGTCCGGTGTCACCGGGCGGCTTTCGGCGATGACCGCGCGCAACCGGCAGGTGACCGTCACGGCCAGCCTGGTCATGGCGATCGCCTTCCCGTTCATCCAGCAGAGCGGCGACACGTACACGCTGATCGCGGTCAACATCCTGATCTTCGCGACCGTCGCCCTCGGCCTGAACATCGTCGTCGGTCTGGCCGGCCTGCTCGACCTCGGCTACGTCGCCTTCCTCGGCGTCGGCGCGTACACCGCGGCGCTGGTCTCCGGTGCCACCTCCTCCGCCTTCGGAGTCCAGTTCCCCTTCTGGGCCGCGGCCCTCACCGGCATGGCCGCCTCGCTGGTCTTCGGCGTCGTCATCGGCGCGCCGACCCTGCGGCTGCGCGGCGACTACCTCGCCATCGTGACCCTCGGCTTCGGTGAGATCTTCCGCATCGCCATGGGCAACCTGGACGGCACCTCGGGCCCGCAGATCACCAACGGCCCGAACGGCATCCCGAACATCCCGCAGCTGGAGTTCTTCGGCTACAACTTCGGCGAGCCGCACACCGTCCTGGGCGTCGAGCTCGGCGCGTACGCCAACTACTACCTGCTGATGATCCTCATCATGGTGATCGTCATCGTGGTCTTCTCCCGCGCGGGCAACAGCCGCATCGGGCGGGCCTGGGTCGCCATCCGCGAGGACGAGACCGCCGCCACCGCGATGGGCATCAACGGCTTCCGGGTCAAGCTGGTCGCCTTCGCCCTCGGCGCGGCCCTGGCCGGTCTCGCGGGCACCGTGCAGGCACACGTCAACACCACGGTGGTGCCGGAGAACTACGTCTTCGCCGGCCCCGTGCCGCCGAACTCCGCGTTCCTCCTCGCGGCCGTCATCCTCGGCGGCATGGGCACCATCAGCGGCCCGATCGTCGGCTCCGCGCTGCTCTTCCTGATCCCGGCCAAGCTGTCCTTCCTCCAGGACTACCAGCTGCTCGGCTTCGGCATCGCCCTGATCCTGCTGATGCGCTTCCGCCCCGAGGGCCTCATCGCGAACAAGCGCGCCAAGCTGGAATTCCACGAGAACGACGAACAGCCCGACGTACCGGAGCAGCGACAGCCCGCCGACGCGGAGTCCGGCGCCGGTGCGGCGAAGGCGGGGGCGTGAACGCCATGACGACCACCACCGAGACCGGTACCGGCACGACCGCGACGGGCGCCGCCGTCCTGGAGGCGCGCGGGGTCACCATGCGCTTCGGCGGTCTGACCGCCGTCAGCGGCGTCGACCTGACCGTCCGCCAGGGCGAGATCGTCGGCCTCATCGGCCCCAACGGCGCCGGCAAGACCACCTTCTTCAACTGCCTGACCGGCCTGTACGTCCCGACCGAGGGCCAGGTCAGCTACAAGGGGACGGTCCTGCCGCCCAAGCCGCACCTGGTCACCCAGGCTGGCATCGCCCGTACCTTCCAGAACATCCGCCTCTTCTCCAACATGACGGTCCTGGAGAACGTCCTCGTCGGACGGCACACCCGGACCAAGGAGGGCCTGTGGTCCGCGCTGGTGCGCGGTCCCGGCTTCAAGCGGGCCGAGGCGGCCTCGCGGGCGCGGGCCATGGAGCTCCTGGAGTTCGTGGGCCTGGCCGCCAAGGCCGAGCACCTCGCGCGCAACCTGCCGTACGGCGAGCAGCGCAAGCTGGAGATCGCCCGCGCGCTCGCCAGCGACCCCGGGCTGCTGCTGCTCGACGAGCCGACGGCCGGCATGAACCAGGCCGAGACCCGCACCACCGAGGAGCTGGTCTTCGCGATCCGCGACCTCGGCATCGCGGTCCTGGTGATCGAGCACGACATGAAGTTCATCTTCAACCTGTGCGACCGGGTCGCCGTCCTCGTCCAGGGCGAGAAGCTGGTCGAGGGCACCTCCGAGGTCGTCCAGGGCGACGAGCGGGTCGTCGCCGCGTACCTGGGCACGCCGTACGAGGGCGCGCCCGGCGCGGAGGAGGCGGCCGAGGTCGCGGCGGCCGAGGCCCACGCGGCCGAGTCCGCCGAGTCCGCCGAGAGCACGGACGGCACCACCGAAGGAGACTCCAAGTGACCGCGCTTCTGGAGGTCGAGGACCTCAGGGTCGCCTACGGCAAGATCGAGGCCGTCAAGGGCATCTCCTTCTCCGTCGAACAGGGCCAGGTCGTCGCGCTGATCGGCACCAACGGCGCCGGCAAGACCACGACCCTGCGCACGCTGTCGGGCCTGCTCAAGCCCTCCGGCGGCAAGGTCACCTTCGACGGCCAGGTGCTCAACGGCATCCCGGCCCACAAGGTGGTCTCGCTGGGCCTCGCCCACTCCCCCGAGGGCCGGCACATCTTCCCGCGCCTGAGCATCGCGGAGAACCTGCAGCTGGGCGCCTTCCTCCGCAAGGACAAGGAGGGCATCGAGCGGGACGTCCAGAAGGCCTACGACCTCTTCCCGATCCTGGGAGAGCGCCGCAAGCAGGCCGCGGGCACCCTCTCCGGCGGTGAGCAGCAGATGCTGGCGATGGGCCGGGCGCTGATGTCCCAGCCGAAGCTGCTGATGCTGGACGAGCCCTCGATGGGCCTCTCCCCGATCATGATGCAGAAGATCATGGAGACCATCGCGGCGCTGAAGGCCGAGGGCATGACGATCCTGCTCATCGAGCAGAACGCGCAGGCCGCGCTCTCCCTCGCGGACTACGCGTACGTGATGGAGGTCGGGACGGTGAAGCTCTCCGGCACCGGCCCGGACCTGCTGGTCAACGACGAGGTGCGCAAGACCTACCTCGGCGAGGAGTAGCCCCCGCCGCCCGGACAGCGGAGAGGCCCGCCCCACGCGCTCGTGGGGCGGGCCTCTTCGCTGTCACTGCTCCTTGGCCTTGGCGGCCTTCTTCTCCTCGGCGTCCTCGATGACCGCCTCGGCGACCTGCTGCATGGACATCCGGCGGTCCATGGAGGTCTTCTGGATCCAGCGGAAGGCGGCCGGCTCGGTGAGGCCGTACTGGGTCTGGAGGACCGACTTGGCGCGGTCCACCAGCTTGCGGGTCTCCAGCCGCTGGGAGAGGTCGGCGACCTCCTGCTCCAGGGCGCGCAGCTCGGCGAAGCGGGAGACGGCCATCTCGATGGCCGGCACCACGTCGCTCTTGCTGAACGGCTTGACCAGGTACGCCATGGCGCCGGCGTCCCGGGCGCGCTCGACGAGCTCGCGCTGGGAGAAGGCGGTGAGCATGAGGACCGGGGCGATGGACTCGCCGGCGATCTTCTCGGCCGCCGAGATGCCGTCGAGGACGGGCATCTTCACATCGAGGATGACCAGGTCGGGGCGGTGCTCGCGGGCGAGCTCCACGGCCGTGGCGCCGTCGCCGGCCTCGCCGACGACGGTGTAGCCCTCCTCCTCCAGCATCTCCTTGAGGTCCATGCGGATGAGTGCCTCGTCCTCGGCGATGACGACACGGGTCGTCAGCGGCGGGACGTGCGACGTGTCGGCGGCGACGTCGTCATCGGCGGGCTGGGGCGACTCGGGGGCGGTCACGCGGGCTCCTCGTTCAAGGCCTCGTACCAGGGGTCATCGAGGCGGATACAGCTCCCCATGAGCCTACCCACCTCCTGTAAGGTAGGGGCACGGCGGGTGACCGCCCCCCTTCGTTTCGAAGGATGCCCCGGTAGCCCAGCGGTAGAGGCAATGGTCTCAAACACCATCTAGCGTGGGTTCGAATCCCACCCGGGGTACATTAGCGCGATTTCCAAGGTCACGCCCCGACTGCGGCTTCCGGGGGACCGTCAGTTCGTCAGCGCCTCGCCGATGTGATGGACGCGGACCAGGTTGGTGGAGCCCGCCACACCGGGCGGCGAGCCGGCCGTGATGACCACGATGTCCCCCTTCTCGCAGCGCCCGATCCGCAGCAGCTCCTCGTCCACCTGCGCCACCATCGCGTCAGTCGAGTCGACGTGCGGGCCCAGGAAGGTCTCGACGCCCCAGGTGAGGTTGAGCTGGGAGCGGGTCGCCGGGTCCGGGGTGAAGGCGAGCAGCGGGATCGGCGAGCGGTAGCGGGAGAGCCGCTTGACGGTGTCGCCGGACTGGGTGAAGGCCACCAGGAAGCGGGCCCCGAGGAAGTCGCCGATCTCGGCGGCGGCCCGGGCCACCGCGCCGCCCTGGGTGCGCGGCTTGCTGCGCTCGGTCAGCGGGGGCAGGCCCTTGGCGAGGACGTCCTCCTCGGCCGCCTCGACGATCCGGCTCATCGTGCGCACGGTCTCGACGGGGTACTTGCCGACGCTGGTCTCGCCGGAGAGCATCACGGCGTCGGTGCCGTCGATCACGGCGTTGGCGACGTCGGAGGCCTCGGCGCGGGTCGGCCGGGAGTTGTCGATCATCGAGTCGAGCATCTGGGTCGCGACGATGACCGGCTTGGCGTTCCGCTTGGCCAGCTTGACGGCCCGCTTCTGGACGATCGGCACCTGCTCCAGGGGCATCTCGACGCCCAGGTCGCCGCGGGCGACCATGATGCCGTCGAAGGCGGCGACGATGTCCTCGATGTTCTCGACCGCCTGCGGCTTCTCGATCTTGGCGATGACCGGGACCCGGCGGCCCTCCTCGTCCATGATCCGGTGGACGTCCTCGATGTCCCGGCCGCTGCGGACGAAGGAGAGGGCGATCACGTCGGCGCCGGTGCGCAGGGCCCAGCGCAGGTCCTCGACGTCCTTCTCGGACAGCGCGGGGACGGAGACCGCGACACCCGGCAGGTTGAGGCCCTTGTTGTCGGAGACCATGCCGCCCTCGACGACCCGGGTGTTGACCCGGGGCCCCTCCACGGAGACGACCTCCAGGGTGACCCGGCCGTCGTCGACGAGGATGCGCTCCCCGGCGGTGACGTCCTCGGCGAGGCCGGCGTAGGTGGTACCGCAGCAGTGGCGGTCGCCCTCCATCGGCTCGACGGTGATGGCGAACTCGTCGCCGCGTTCAAGGAGTACGGGACCTTCGCGGAAGCGGCCGAGGCGGATCTTCGGGCCTTGAAGGTCGGCCAGCACGCCGACATTGCGGCCGGTCTCCTCGGCGGCCTTGCGAACGCGCTGGTAGCGCTCCTCGTGCTCGGCGTAGGAGCCGTGGCTGAGGTTGAGGCGGGCCACGTCCATCCCGGCTTCGACCAAGGCTTTGATCTGGTCGTATGTTTCGGTGGCGGGCCCAAGGGTACAAACGATTTTTGCTCGGCGCATGAGGCGAGCCTAGGGCTTACCGGTGGGTAGCGAATGGGTCGGGCATGACTACTCAACAACCTTTCAGTGAAAGGTTGTTGACAAGTCTTGAATCTGTGCGACCGACTGCTCTGATGAGCGATTTCCGGCCGCTTCGGGGGTAC
Organism: Streptomyces sp. NPDC042100; assembly: GCF_055582325.1. Taxonomy (NCBI): domain Bacteria; kingdom Bacillati; phylum Actinomycetota; class Actinomycetes; order Kitasatosporales; family Streptomycetaceae; genus Streptomyces; species Streptomyces sp. NPDC042100. Next base: position 306,713 of record NZ_JBVJDK010000005.1, on the reverse strand, counting down.
GTCTCAGAGTGCGGGCGGCGCCATCGTGAAGCGCGCGGCGACCTCCGCCGTGACGGTCTGCCGCTGCGGTTCGAGCTCCAGCGGGGCGGGCGCGTCCACCGCCTCCGCCGCGAACGCCATCCGCGCCCCGCCCATCGGCACCGGCCCGCCGCCCTGCCCGAGCCCGGTGTCGGACAGTTCGAGCAGCGCCACCAGCGAGGAGCCCAGCGCCTCCGCGTACTCGCGCGCCCGGCGCACCGCCTCCCCCACCGCGCGCCGGCGCGCCTCCGCGTACGCCGGGGAGTCCGGGCGGAGCGCCCACCACGGGCCGTCCACCCGGGTCCACTCCAGGTCCGCCAGGCGCGTGGTCAGCTCGCCGAGGGCGGTGAAGTCGGTCAGCTCCGCCGACAGGTGCACCCAGCCCTGGTAGCCGCGCACCCGCTCGCCGCGCCCGTGCCGGGAGGGCTCCGGGCTCACCGAGAGGGCGCCCGTCTCCAGCTTGGCGACGGCGTCCCCGTACGACTTCACCAGGGCGATGGCCTCGGCGTTGCGGGCGGTCAGGGCGGCGAGGACGGAGGAGCGGTCGGTGCCTCGGGCGCGGACCGAGACGCCGATCCGGGCCAGCTCCGGATCGACCTCCAGTCGCCCCTCGCCACGGACCGTCACCTGGGGCGCCTCGGGGGTGGGCTGCTGCTGTGTCATGCCGAACACTTTCCCACTCCGTAACCCGATAGGGCTGTTGCGACCGAGCGATCCGAGCCAGAATCTACGCGCGTTGTGCGCCACGGTCGGCGCCCGCGCCACAGAACCACTAGGGGAGAACACACATGCCGCTGAACCGCAGGACCTTCCTGGAGCGCTCGGCCGCCGCCGGGGCCGGAGCGGCCCTCACCGGAGCCGTCGCCGTTCCCGCCGAGGCCCACGACGGCGGCCACGGCCACGGTCACGACCGGCCGCGCCCGCGGAAGCGGTACTCCTTCACGGTGATGGGCACGACCGATCTGCACGGGAACGTGTTCAACTGGGACTACTTCGTCGATCGTGAATTCGACGACAAGGCGCACAACGACGTCGGCCTCGCCAAGATCTCCACCCTGGTCGAGCAGGTCCGCGCCGCCAAGGGCCGACGCAACACCCTGCTCATCGACGCCGGCGACACCATCCAGGGCACCCAGCTGTCCTACTACTACGCCAAGGTCGACCCGATCACGAAGGCCGGCGGCCCGGTCCACCCGATGGCCCAGGCCATGAACGCGATCGGCTACGACGCCGCCGCGCTCGGCAACCACGAGTTCAACTACGGCATCCCGGTGCTGCGGAAGTTCCAGGAGCAGTGCGACTTCCCGCTGCTCGGCGCCAACGCCCTCGACGCCAAGACCCTGCGCCCGGCCTTCCCCCCGTACAGCATCCACCGGCTGCGCACCCCGCACGGGCGCGACGTCAAGGTCGCCGTGCTCGGGCTGACCAACCCCGGCATCGCGATCTGGGACAAGGCCAACGTCAGCGGCAAGATGGTCTTCCCCGGCCTGGAGGAGCAGGCGGCGAAGTGGGTGCCGAAGCTGCGCTCCATGGGTGCCGACGTGGTCGTCGTGTCCGCGCACTCCGGCTCCAGCGGCACCTCCTCCTACGGTGACCAGCTCCCCTACGTCGAGAACGCGGCCGGGCTCGTCGCCGAGCAGGTCCCCGGGATCGACGCGATCCTCGTCGGCCACGCGCACACCGAGATCCCCGAGTACCGGATCACGAACAAGGCCACCGGCAAGGACGTCGTCCTGTCCGAGCCGCTCAAGTGGGGCCAGCGCCTCACCCTCTTCGACTTCGACCTGGTGTGGGAGAAGGGCCGCTGGACCGTCGAGAAGGTCGCCGCGAGCGTCCTCAACTCCAACACGGTCGCCGAGGACCCGGAGATCACCGGACTCCTCGCGGACGAGCACCGGAAGGTCGTCGCGTACGTCAACCAGGTCATCGGCACCTCCACCGCCGCCATGACCACCGCCGACGCGCCGTGGAAGGACGAGCCGATCATCGACCTGATCAACGTCGTCCAGGCCGAGACGGTGAAGGCGGCGCTCGCCGGCGGCGCCTACGCGGCCCTGCCGGTGCTCTCCCAGGCCTCCTGCTTCTCCCGCACCGCCCGGATCCCGGCCGGCGCGATCTCCATCAAGGACGCCGCCGGGCTCTACCCCTTCGAGAACACCCTGGAGGCCCGCCTGATGACGGGCGCCCAGATCGCGGAGTACCTGGAGTACTCGGCGAAGTACTACGTCCAGACCCCGGCGGGCGCCCCCGTCGACACCGCGAAGCTCACCAACGCGGACAGCACGCCGGACTACAACTACGACGCCGTGTCCGGGCTGACGTACGACATCGACATCGCCCAGCCGGTCGGCAAGCGGATCGTGAACCTGTCCTTCCAGGGCAAGCCGCTCGACCCGGCCGCCCGGTTCGTGCTCGCCGTCAACAACTACCGGGCCAGCGGCGGCGGCGCCTTCCCGCACGTGGCCAAGGCCCAGCAGCTGTGGGCGAACTCGGACGAGATCCGCAACACCCTCATCCAGTGGGTGCAGGCGAAGGGCACGGTCGACCCGGCCCTGTTCGCCTCGGTGGACTGGAAGCTGGTCCGGGACGGCGTCCCGGTCTTCTAGCCCCCGCTCGTCACTGCTGGACGAGAGGCGTCAGCTTCTGGCCCTGGGCCGGGATGCTCGGCGCCTCTCGCGCGTCCAGGCCGAAGGTGGTGAAGGCGGTCCGGCGCGGCAGCGGGTACGGCTCCTTCCCGGTGACCGAGTTGAGGATCACGGCGCTGCGCCAGGCGGCGAGCCCCAGGTCGGGGGCGCCGACGCCGTGGGTGTGCTTCTCCGCGTTCTGCACGTAGACCGAGCCGGTGACCGACGGGTCGAGGACCAGCCGGTACGCGGAGTCGATCCGGGGCCGCCCGGCCGAGTCGTGGCGCAGATACGGGTCGAGACCGGCGAGCATCCGGCCGACCGGGCGCTCCCGGTAGCCGGTGGCCAGCACCACGGCGTCGGTGGTGAGCCGGGAGCGGGTGCCCTGCTGGGCGTGCTCCAGGTGCAGCTCGATCTTGGTGGTGGCGACCCGGCCGGCCGTGCGGACCCGGACCCCGGGGGTGAGGACGGCATCCGGCCAGCCGCCGTGCAGGGTGCGCCGGTAGAGCTCGTCGTGGATGGCGGCGATGGTGTCGGCGTCGATGCCCTTGTGCAACTGCCACTGGCGGGGCACCAGTTCGCCGCGCACCGGCTCGGGCAGGGCGTGGAAGTAGCGGGTGTAGTCGGGGGTGAAGTGCTCCAGGCCCAGCTTGGAGTACTCCATCGGCGCGAAGGCCTCGCTGCGGGCCAGCCAGTGCAGCTTCTCGGCGCCCTCGGGCCGGGCCCGCAGCAGGTCCAGGAAGACCTCGGCGCCCGACTGGCCGGAGCCGATGACGGTGACGTGCCCGGCGGCCAGCAGGGTCTCGCGGTGGCTCAGGTAGTCGGCGGAGTGGATCACCGGCACGCCGGGCGCGTCGGCGAGCGGGCGCAGCGGCTCGGGGACGTACGGCTCGGTGCCGACGCCGAGGACGACGTCGCGGCTGTAGGCCCGGCCCAGCGCCTCGGCCTCCCCGTCCGCGTCGAGCTGGGTGAAGTCGACCTCGAACAGGCGCCGTTCCGGATTCCAGCGGACGGAGTCGACCTGGTGTCCGAAGTGCAGTCCGGGGACCTGGCCGCTGACCCAGCGGCAGTAGGCGTCGTACTCGGCGCGCTGGATGTGGAACTTCTCGGCGAAGTAGAAGGGGAAGAGCCGGTCGCGGCTGCGCAGGTAGCTGAGGAAGCTCCAGGGGCTGGCCGGGTCGGCGAGGGTCACCAGGTCGGCGAGGAAGGGGACCTGGAGGGTGGCGCCCTCGATGAGCAGGCCGGGGTGCCAGTGGAAGGCGGGGCGCTGCTCGAAGAAGGCGGTGGCCAGGCCGCCGGGGACGCCGTGGGCGAGCGCGGCGAGGGAGAGGTTGAACGGGCCGATGCCGACGCCCACCAGGTCGAGCGGGCGGTCGAGGTCGTGCGGGGGGGTGCTGCCGGTCATCGGTCGGTGCCGCCTTCCACGAGGGTGAGGATCTGTGCCAGGTCGCCGGGGGTGGCGTGGGGGTTGAGCAGGGTGGCCTTGAGCCACAGCCGCCCGTCGGCCGAGGCCCGGCCGAGGACGGCGCGGCCCTCGGCGAGCAGGGTGCGGCGGATCCCGGCGACGGTCTCGTCGGGGGCGCCGGAGGGGCGGAAGAGGACGGTGGTGAGGGTGGGACGGGCGTAGAGCTCCAGGCCCGGGGCCTTCTCGACCAGGTCGGCCAGCTCCTCGGCGAGCGCCATGCAGGTGTCGACGAGGGCGCCGAGCCCGGTGCGGCCGAGCGCCCGCAGGGTGACGGCGGTCTTGAGGACGTCGGGGCGCCGGGTGGTGCGCAGCGAGCGCCCGAGCAGGTCGGGGAGGCCGGCGTCGGTGTCGTCGTCGGCGTTGAGGTAGTCGGCGGTGTGCCCGAGGACGGCGAGGTCGTCCGTGTCGCGGACGGCGAGCAGTCCAGCGGCGGCCGGCTGCCAGCCCAGCTTGTGCAGGTCGACGGTGACCGTGCGGGCCCGGTCGAGCCCGGCGAGCAGCGGGCGGTGCCGGTCGCTGAAGAGGAGCGGGCCGCCGTAGGCCGCGTCGACGTGCAGGTCGGCGTGGCCGTGGGCCGCGCACAGGTCGGCGAGCTGCGGGAGCGGGTCGATGAGCCCGGCGTCGGTGGTGCCGGCGGTGGCGGCGACGAGGAGCGGTCCGGGGAGCTCGGTGAGCGCCTGGGCCAGGGCGGCGGGGTCCATGGTGCCGCTGGGGGCGGGTACGAGGACGGGTTCGGGCAGCCCGAGGAGCCAGGCGGCGCGGGTGAAGGAGTGGTGGGCGTTGGCGCCGACGAGGGTGCGCACGGTGCCGTGGCGCTCGCGGGCCAGGAGCAGGGCGAGCTGGTTGGACTCGGTGCCGCCGGTGGTGACCAGGGCGTCGGGGCGGGGCGCGGCGGGGAAGGTCTCGGCGGCGAGGGCGGCGGTGACCAGCGCTTCGAGGGCGGAGGCGGCGGGGGCCTGGTCCCAGGAGTCCATCGAGGGGTTGAGCGCGGAGGCGGCGAGGTCGGCGGCGGCGGCGAGCGCGAGCGGCGGGGTGTGCAGGTGGGCCGCGCACAGCGGGTCGGCGGGGTCGGCGGCACCGGCGGCGAGGGCCCGTACGACGGTGGCCAGGGCCTCGGCGGCGCCGGTCCCGTGCTCGGGCAGCGCCTCGCCGAGGGCCTCGCGCACCCGGTGGGCGACCGCCGCGGGCCCGCCGGCCGGGAGCGGGCCGCCGCGCTCCTCGGCGCCGGCGCGCAGGGCGTCGAGGACGGTGGCGAGGAGCGGACGGAGCTGTTCGGGGCCGGGGGCGCCTCCGGCGAGGGGTGCGGCACGCATGGACGACAGCGTGCCGGGGGTTCTGCGGGTTTGTCCGGAGAGTGCGGTGCTGTGACCCGAACGGGGGACGGGGCCCTGGCGCGGGGGCCCCGTCCCGGGGTGGGATCAGGCGCGTACGCGCAGCGCCCGGCGCAGGTCGTCGAGCTGGTCGACGAGCTTGCGGTGGAGGGCCGGGGTCGTCTCGTCCTCGGCGAGGTGGCGGTCGCCGAGGGCCAGGGAGTCCGCGTCGACGGCGTCGGCGGGGAAGGCCCAGCGGCCGGCGGCCTCGGCCATGGCGGCGCCGCGGCGCTCGGCGAGGGCGAGGGCGTCGGGGTAGAAGCGGGCCACGTAGGGGTGCAGGAGCTCGGCCTGTTCGGGCTTCCAGAAGCCCTGGGCGGTGGCGGTGAACAGGTAGTTGGAGAGCTCGTCGGAGTCGAACATGGCGGCCCAGGCGGTGGCCTTGGCCTCCTCGGTGGGCAGGGCGGCGCGACAGCGGGCGGCGCCCTCCTGGCCGGTGGCGCTGGGGTCGCGGTCGAGTTCGGCGGCGATGGCGGTCTCGTCGGTGGCGCCGAGGACGGCGAGCCGGGCGAGGATCCGCCAGCGGAGCTCGGGGTCGAGCTCGGGGCCGCCGTGCACGGTGCCCTCGTCGAGCCAGGAGGCGATCTTGTCGGGGGTGGTGGCGCTGTCGATGAAGGCGCGGACGGCGGTGAGGCGCAGGCCGGGGGCGTCGCCGTCCTCGGTGCGGCGCATCAGGTCGCGGGCGATCGCGCACAGCGCGGCGAGCGCGGCGGGGCGGTCGGCGGCGGAGACGTAGCGGTCGGCGAGCTGCGCGCGGGCGAAGCCGAGGACGCCCTGGACGACGCCGAGCTCCGTCTCCTCGGGGAGGTGGGCGACGGCGGTCTCCAGGTAGGCGGCGGGCTCCAGTTCGCCGTCGCGGACCATGTCGCGCAGGGCGTTCCAGACGACGGCGCGGGTGAGGGCCTCGGGGATCCGGGAGAGGCCGCGCAGCACGGTCTCCTGGGAGACCTCGTCGAAGCGGATCTTGGCGTAGGAGAAGTCGCCCTCGTTGACGACGACGAGCGCCGGGCGGGGGCCGTTCAGCGGCAGCGGGGCCTCCTGCGGGACGTCCACCCAGGGGCGCTCGCGGAGCACGAGGCCGCCGGCCGCGTCGCGGTCGTAGACGCCGACGGAGACGCGGTGCGGGCGGCTGCCGTCGCGCTCGACGGTGAGCCGCCACTGGTTGCCGGCGCCCTCGACGCGGGGGGTGAGGGTGTCGACGCCGGTGGTGCGCAGCCACTGCTCGGCCCAGCCGTGGACGTCGCGGTCGGTGGCGGCGGCGAGGTTGTCGATGAAGTCGGCGAGGGTGGCGTTGCCGAACCGGTGCCGCTTGAAGTGGATGTTGATGCCGGCGAGGAAGTCCTCCTCGCCCATCCAGGCGACGAGCTGGCGCAGCGCGGAGGCGCCCTTGGCGTAGGAGATGCCGTCGAAGTTGAGGAGGGCGGAGGCGGTGTCGGGGACGGCGTCCGGGTCGGGCGCGACGGGGTGGGTGGAGGGCCGCTGGTCGGCCTCGTAGCCCCAGGCCTTGCGGGTGGCGGCGAAGTCGATCCAGGTGTCGGCGAAGCGGTCGGAGCAGGCCTCGTTGACGGTCTGGAAGCCCATGTACTCGGCGAAGGACTCGTTCAGCCAGATGTCGTCCCACCAGCGCAGGGTGACGAGGTCGCCGAACCACATGTGGGCCATCTCGTGGGCGATGACCATGGCGCGGGTCATCCGCTCGGTGTCGGTGACGGCGGACCGGAAGACGAACTCGTCGCGGAAGGTGACGAGTCCGGGGTTCTCCATGGCTCCGGGGTTGAACTCGGGGACGAAGGCCTGGTCGTACGAGTCGAAGGGGTACGGCTCGTCGAACTTCTGGTGGTAGCGATCGAAGCAGGCCTTGGTGACGTCGAGGATCTCGTCGGCGTCGGCGTCGAGGTGGGGGGCGAGCGAGCGGCGGCAGTGGATGCCGAAGGGCAGGCCGGCGTGCTCGGTGCGGACGGAGTGCCAGGGTCCGGCGGCGACGCAGACGAAGTAGGTGGAGAGCGGCTGGGTGGGGGCGGCGGTCCAGCGGCCGTCGGCGCCGCGCTCGGTGACGCCGTTGGAGAGCACGGTCCAGCCCTCGGGGGCGGTGACGGCGATCTCGAAGACGGCCTTGAGGTCGGGCTGGTCGAAGGCGGCGAAGACCCGCTGGACGTCCTCCATGAACAGCTGGGTGTAGACGTACGTCTCGCCGTCGGTGGGGTCGGTGAAGCGGTGCATCCCCTCGCCGGTGCGGGAGTAGCGCATGGTGGCGGTGACGCTGAGGGTGTGCTCGCCCTCGGTGAGGGTGAGCGGGAGGCGGTTGCCGTCGAGGGCGGCGGTGTCGAGGGCCTCGCCGTCGAGGACCGCGGTGTGCAGGGCGTCCGGCTTGAGCTCGACGAAGGTGTCCCCGGCGGCGCGGGCGGTGAAGCGGATGAGGCTGGTGGACTCGAAGGTCTCGTCGCCGGTGGTGAGGTCGAGGTCCACGGTGTAGCGGTGGACGTCGAGGAGCTGGGCACGGGTCTGCGCTTCGTCGCGCGTCAGTACGGACATGGGGGCCATGCTGCCTGATGGCCCCCCGGCTCGGCAGGGGGGTTGTCGATCAGGGCGGTGCGGAGCCCGGCCGGGGCCCTCCCCCGGCCCGCGCGGTCAGGCCCGTCCCGTCAGGCCGATCCCGTCAGGCCCGTCCCGTCAGGCCAGTCCGGCGCCGTCCAGGTGCGCGAAGGCCGCCGCGATCCGGGGCCGGTCGTAGCCGGCCGGGCCCTTGGCGCCGCTGGAGAGCAGGGCGTGCAGCAGCAGCCGTGCCTTGGCGGGGGCGAGCGGGCCGGCCGGGACGAGGCCGCGGTGCAGCAGGTCGTACTCGGAGCCGGGGCCCCGGTAGGTGTGCGAGAGGGTCGCGCCCGCGCCCGTACGGGAGGCGAGGACGACCGGCATCCGCTCGGCGAGCGCGGCGAGGGGTTCGACGAGGGCGGCGGGGACGTGGCCCGCGCCGAAGGCGGCGAGGACGAGGCCGTCGTACCGCTCGGCGACCGTGTCGAGGAGCTCGCCCCGGTCGCCCAGCGAGAGGGTGAGCAGCGCCACCCGGACGCCCGGGTCGAAGTCCAGCGCGCGGAGGCGGGCCGGGACGGCGGGGCGGAGCAGGATCCGGGGCTCGCCCTCGACGACGGCGCCGAGGGGGCCGGCGCCGGGCGAGGTGAAGGTGGCGACGGAGGTGGTGTGGGCCTTGTGGGCGAAGCGGGCGGCGTGGATCTCGTCGGCGAGCACCACGAGGACGCCGAGGCCCGCGCAGCCGGGGTCGGCGGCGACGGCGAGGGCGGCGGCCAGGTTGGCGGGGCCGTCGGCGCCGGGCAGGTCGGGGCGGCGCATGGCGCCGGTGACGGCGACCGGCCGCTCGGTGGTGCACAGGAGGTCGAGGAGGAAGGCGGTCTCCTCCAGGGTGTCGGTGCCCTGGACGACGACGGCGCCGGAGCCGGCGGCGACGGTGGCGCGGACCTCCTCGGCGAGGGCGGTGAGGTCCGCGAAGGAGAGGGAGGAGCTGGGGACGCGGCGGAAGTCGCGGAGCTCGACCTCGACGCCCTCGGGGGCGACGCCGAGCTCGGCGAGGACCTCGGTGCCGGTCATGCGGGCGGCGTCACCGCCTCGCGCGGAGATGGTGCCCCCCAGCGTGAACACGGTGACGCGCGCCATCAGCGGGCTCCGTCCGCGATGGTCTCGTGGTGCCGGATGACCTCGGCGATGATGAAGTTCAGCAGCTTCTCCGCGAAGGCCGGGTCCAGTTTCGCGCTCCCGGCCAGCTCCCGCAGCCGGGTGATCTGGCGGGCCTCGCGGGCCGGGTCGGCGGGCGGCAGGTCGTGCTCGGCCTTGAGGACGCCGACCTGCTGGGTGCACTTGAAGCGCTCGGCGAGCATGTGGACGACGGCCGCGTCGATGTTGTCGATGCTCTCGCGCAGCCGGGTCAGCTCGGCGGTGACGGCGGGGTCGATGGCGCCCGCGGCGCGCCGGGTGCCGCGCTCGGTGCCGGTCGCGTCGCCGGTCCCGCCGGTCTCCTCGGGCGCGCCGGTCTCACTGATCTCGCTCATGACCAGCGAGCCTATCCGGATCTCGGGAGGATCGTGGGCGGGTGTTCGGGATCCGGAACGGTGGTGCTCCAGCCGCCGGGGACGGCACGGCCCTGCTGCTCGCGGAAGCGGATGGGGGCGGTGCCGACGCGGCGGGTGAAGAGCCGGGAGAAGTAGGCGGGGTCGTCGTAGCCGACCCGGCGGGCGACGGCGGCGACCGGCAGTTCGGTGCCGGCGAGGAGTTCCTTGGCGCGGCCGAGGCGGACGGTGAGCAGGTAGTCCTTGGGGCTGCACCCGGCGGCGCGGCGGACGGCGGTGCGCAGTTCGGCGGCGGTCATGCCGTGCCGGGCGGCGTGCTCGGCGACGGTGAGGCGGCTGAAGGCGTCGCGGGCGAGGGCGGTGAGGACGGGGTCGCCGTCGCCGTTGGTGTCGGCGCGGGCCCGGCGCAGGGCGACGAGCAGCTCGTGGACGGCGGCGCCGGTCTCGACCTCCAGGAGCGGGTTGCCGGGGCGGGCCGCGCGGGCGATCCGGGCGATGGCGGCGCGGGCGGGGGCGGCGTCGGCGAGGGGGACGACGGGCCGGTCGGGTTCGATGTAGCCGAGCTCGGTGTAGGTGGTGGTGGCGGGCCCGGTGAAGTCGACGAAGGCCTCGTCCCAGCCGGTGCCGGGGTCGGCGGCGTAGTGGTGGGGGACGCCGGGGGTGAGCCAGAGCACGGCGGGGGCGGTGACGGTGGTGCGGCGCCCGTCGGCGCCCCGGTACCAGCCGCCGCCGGAGCTGACGAGGACGGCGACGTGGTGGTCGAGGGTGCGCGGTCCGACGGTGGGCAGGGTGCCGTGCTGGAGTCCGACGCCGAGGCAGACCAGGCCGAGGCGGTGGTGGACGGGTCCGGGTGTGAAGTAGCGCATCCAGGTGTGAAACATCGTGGCGACACCCTCCCCGGCGCCCTTCTGAAGGTCCAAACTGCGACGATCTTTGTCCATGGACCGGTCCGCCGCCAGAGGGCGAAGGTGAGGCGCATGAGCGAGTTCGTGGTGGGTGACGAGGACTTTCTTCTCGACGGGCGGCCCGTGCGGCTGCTCTCGGGGGCACTGCACTACTTCCGGGTGCACGAGGAGCAGTGGGCGCACCGGATCGCGATGCTGCGCGCGATGGGGCTCAACTGCGTGGAGACGTACGTGCCGTGGAACCTGTACGAGCCGGAGCCCGGCCGGTACGGGGACGTGGCGGCGCTCGGGCGCTTCCTGGACGCGGTGGCGGACGCGGGGATGCTCGCGATCGTGCGCCCCGGCCCGTACATCTGCGCCGAGTGGGACAACGGCGGTCTGCCGCACTGGGTGACGGGGCCGCTGGGGCGGCGGGTGCGCACGGACGACGCGGAGTACCTGGGGCACGTGGAGCGCTGGTTCCGGCGGCTGCTGCCGCAGGTGGTGGAGCGGCAGATCGGCCGGGGCGGTCCGGTGGTGATGGTGCAGGCGGAGAACGAGTACGGCAGCTACGGCACCGACGCGGGCCATCTGCGGCGGATCGCCGACCTGCTGCTGGAGTGCGGGGTGGAGGTGCCGCTGTTCACCTCGGACGGCCCGGAGGACCACATGCTGACGGGCGGTTCGGTGCCGGGGCTGCTGGCGACGGCGAACTTCGGCTCGGGGGCGCGGGCGGCGTTCGAGACGCTGCGGCGGCACCAGCCGACGGGTCCGCTGATGTGCATGGAGTTCTGGTGCGGCTGGTTCGACCACTGGGGCACCGAGCACGTGGGCCGGGACGCGGCGGACGCGGCGGCGACGCTGCGGGAGATCCTGGAGTGCGGGGCGTCGGTCAACATCTACATGGCGCACGGCGGCACCAACCTCGCCGGGTGGGCGGGGGCGAACGGGGCCGGGGCGATGCACGACGGGCCGCTGCTGCCGACGGTGACCTCGTACGACTACGACGCGCCGGTCGACGAGGCGGGGCTGCCGACGGAGAAGTTCTGGCGCTTCCGCGAGGTGCTGGCGGAGTACGCGCGGGGGCCGCTGCCCCCGGTGCCGGAGCCGCCCGCGCGGATCGGGGCGCCCGCGAGCGGCGTGCCGGACGGCTGGGCGCCCGCGCCGGAGGTGCTGGAGGCGCTGGGCGACCCGGAGTCGGTCACGCCGGTGCCGCCGACCTTCGAGGAGCTGGGCGTGGACCGGGGGCTGGTCCGCTACCGGGTCGAGGTGCCGGGCCCCCGGCAGCCGTACCCGCTGATCGTGACGGGGCTGCGGGACCGGGCCTCGGTGTACGTGGACGGGGTCCTGGCGGGGGTCCTCGACACGGAGGAGGCGACGCTGCCGGAGCCGGTGGCGGGGCCCGCGGTGGTGGAGCTGTGGGTGGAGTCGCTGGGCCGGGTGAACTACGGGCCCCGGCTGGCGGAGCCGAAGGGGATCACCGGCGGCGTCCGGCACGAGCGGCAGTACCTGCACGGCGTACGGGCCCGGGGGCTGCGGCTGGACGCCTTCGAGGCGGCGGCGGTGGCGCGGCTGCCGTTCGGCCCGGTCCCGGCGGACGCGGGCCCGGGGCTGTACCGGGCCACGGTGGAGGTGCCGGTGCCGGGCGACGCGGCGCTGCGGCTGCCGGGATGGACCCGCGGCTTCGTGTGGGTCAACGGCCGCTGCCTGGGCCGCTACTGGAGCGCGGGCCCGCAGGAGTCGCTGTTCGTGCCGGGCCCGGTGCTGCGGGCGGGCGCGAACGAGGTGTGGGTGCTGGAGCTGGAGGGCGGGGCGGGCGGACCGGTGGAGCTGGCGTAGCGGGCCGGCCGCCGGGGCCGCGCGGAGGTGCCCGGGACCGTGGGGGTCCCGGGCACCTCGGCGCGCGTGTACGTGTACGAGTACGAGTTACAGGGTGGCCGCCGCCGACTTGATGGCCGCGGCGAAGGTGGAGACCTCCGAGTACACACCCGGGTAGCCGGCCCGGGCGCAGCCCTCGCCCCAGCTCACGATGCCGACCTGGACCCAGGCGTTGGTGTTGTCCTTGCGGAACATCGGGCCGCCGGAGTCACCCTGGCAGGTGTCGGTGCCGCCCTGGCTGTAGCCGGCGCAGATCTCGTCGCCCGGGACGAGCGAGCTGCCGTAGGCGGACTGGCAGTCGGCGTCCGAGACGAACGGCACGTTGGCCTTGAGCAGGTAGCGCTGCTGCGCGCCGCCCTCGCGGGCCGCGCCCCAGCCGGCCACGGTGAAGGTGCCGTTGTTGTACGCGGTGGTCTCGGCGATCTTCAGGTTGGGCAGGCTGGTGATGGGCGAGGCCAGCTTGATCAGCGCCCAGTCCTTGCCCTGGCCGTTGTAGCCGGGGGCCTGGTAGACCTTGGTCGACTTGACCTTGATGGCGCTGCTCGACTGCAGGTCCACGACTCCGGCGGTGGCCGTGATGCTGGTGTTGGGGCCGGAGCCGTTCACACAGTGCGCGGCGGTGAGGACGACCTGCGGGGTGATCAGGGAGCCGCCACAGCCCATCGAGAGCCGGACCATCCAGGGGAACTCGCCCTGGGCGGCGCGGACGCCGCCGACGACCGGCGCGGGCGCGGCCGAGGCGGTGGTGGTGGGCTGGAGGCTGACGGCGGCGAGCACGACGGCGCCGGCCGCGGCGAGTTTCTGCAGTGCGCGGACCAGAGTGTTCTTCTGCATCGACTGCCTTCTTTCATGGGGGGTTGATCTTGATGGCATGTGCCCGTCAAGACGTGGTCCGGATTATGGACATCGCTTGACGGGGGTCACAAGGTGGCCTTTTCGGCCATGCGGGGGACGCCCGGGGCCGGCGGACGCACCGCCCGTACCCTGGACGGCAGGGGGTGGTCCGGGATGCCGCACAGCGATGAAGTCTCCCGTGTCGTCCACGGGTTCCCGCATCTCGACACGGTCCACGCGGCCATCCGCGCGCTCTACCGGCGGCTCTCCCCCGAGGGCGTGCTGCGGTACGGGACGAGCGTGCCCGCCTCGGACGTCTCGATGGAGGGCGCCGAGCCGTCGCCCCCCGGCCCGGGCGTCCACCTCGGCGCCCAGGCGGTGGCCCGCGCCCTGGTCCGGCAGCTGCGGCTGCCCGGCGCGCGGATGGTGGTGGGCTTCCGGACGATGAAGCACGCGGCGAGCGTCGAGCTGACGGCGGGGCCGGAGTACTTCGTCGAACTCAACGAGCGCTTCGCCCGCCCCGAGCACCGCCGGGACATCGGCGCCGCGCTCGCCCACGAGATCACCCATGTGCTGCTGCACCGCCTCGGCCTGGCCTTCCCGACCACCGCCGAGAACGAGATCCTCACCGACGTCGCCGCCGCGTACCTCGGGGCGGGCTGGCTGCTGCTCGACGCCTTCCGGCAGGACGGCGTCTCCAGCCAGAAGCTGGGCTATCTGACGCCCGAGGAGTTCGGCTACGTGCTCGCCAAACGGGCCGCGCTCTTCGGGGAGGACCCCTCCCCCTGGTTCACCAGCGCGGTGGCGTACGAGGCGTGGGTACGGGGCCGGGAGGAGGCCGCCCTCGACTGGCGCCGCCCGCCGCTCGCGGGCGCCGGCTGGGCCGCCCGGCGGCGCGCGCGGGCCACCGGGGACGGCGTCTTCCCCTGCCCGGTGTGCGGGCAGCGGCTGCGGATCGCGGCCGGACGGGGGCGGGTGCGGGCCCGCTGCGGAGTGTGCGCCACGGTCCTGGACTGCGCGCCCTGACGGGACGTCCGCACCCCTCCCGGGGAACGGATTTGCGCCGTTCGGGGGGCTCGGGCGAGGGTCGGGAGCATGAGCACGTTGTTCGAGGCGCTGTGGGACGGGGACGACGACGGGGTGGTCCGGGCCCTGCGGGCCGGGGCCGACCCCGAGACCCGGGAGGACGACGAGACCGCGCTCTACCGGGCGGCGGTCGGGAACCAGCCGGTCGCGGTCCGGCTGCTGCTCGCCGCCGGCGCCGATCCCGGGCGGCGCGGCGGCGCGGACGAGGCCGACCTGCCGCTGTGCGGGGCCGCCTGCGGGGGCCACACCGAGGTGGTGCGGGCCCTGCTCGCGGCGGGCGCGGACCCGGACCAGGAGGAGGGCTACGGCTTCACCGCCCTGGCCTGGGCGATCCGGCTCGGCCACACCGAGGTGCTGCGGGAGCTGCTGGAGGCGGGCGCGGCGCCGGACCGCCCGGGGCCCGACGGGCTCGCCCCGCTGGTCGCCGCCGCCCGGCGCGGCTCGGCCTCCTGCGTCCGGGCGCTGCTCGAACACGGCGCCGGAAGCCGGGCACGGGCGCTGGCGGAGGCGCTGGCCGAGGCCCGCCGGTGGGTCGGCGCGGACATGGCGGCGGTGCTGCGGCGCGGGCTGGTCGAGGGCGGCGGCGCCGGGGACACGTACGAGGCGGTGGTGCGGCGGGTCCCCGAGGACGGCGGGGTGACCGTGGTCGTCGAGCTGCTGGGCGAGGACGGGGCGCCGACCCGGGGCGACGAGCGCCAGACCGGCCACGCGGCGATCGCCACGCTGCTGGAGGGCGCCCTGGGCGTCCGCGTCCCGCACGAGGAGCTCGCCGGGCGCGCGCTGGCCTGCGGGGACCCGGCGCGGGACGACTGGACGACAGCGGTCGCGGCGCTGGCCGCCCGCGCCGACGAGGACGTCTTCACGGCCGCCGCCGGGTGGTGCGACGCCCCCGCCCCGCTGCGGCGCGCCCTGGGCGCGCAGGTGCTGGCCGCGCTCCCGGGCTTCGCGGAGCGCGCGCTGCCGGTGCTGTGCGCGACGGCGGAGCGGGAGGTGGCGCGGGAGGCGGGCGGCGGGACGGAGCGGGAGGCGTCTCGGGAAGCGGGCGGCGGGGCGGAACCAGCGGCATGGGAAGCGGGTGGCGGGCCGGAGCGGGAGGCGGGCGGCGGACCTGAGCGGGAGGCGGCACGGGAAACGCCCGCCGGGACGGAACCGGCGGCACGGGAGGCCCCGGGCGCCCGGGGTCCGGCCCCGGAGCCGGCCCGCTCGCTGGCCGCCGCGCTCGGGCAGGGCGCGGACCCGGCGGCGGTCCCCGCGCTGCTCGGGCTCGCCGGGCACCCCGACGACGAGGTGCGGCGGCTGGCGGCCGCCTCGCTGACCGGGCTGGTGCCCGCGGGGCACGCCGAGGCGCGGGCGGTGCTCATCGCCCTGAGCCGGGACCGGGCGCCCCGGGTCAGGGACTGGGCCACCCTGGCGCTCGCCGAACTCCCCGACGACACCTCCGCCCTGCGCGAGGCGCTGGCCGCGCGGCTCGCCGACCCGGACCCGGAGACGGCGGCCGAGGCGGCCCGGGGCCTGGCCCTGCGGCAGGACCCGCGCGCGGTGGAGGCCCTGGCCCGCGTCCTGGCGGACGCCGACCCGACGGGCCCGGCCCGCGAGACGGCCCTGTCCGCCCTGGAACACCTGACGGACCCCCGCACCCGCACCCGCCTGGAATGGACGGCGCCCCGCTGCCGGTGAGGACGGGCGCGGGCCGCCGGGACCGGTGCGGACGGGGTCCGGGACGCCCCGCGCCGGTGCAGGCGGAGCCCGCCGCGCCCCGGCCGCCGGGGCCGACCCGCCGGCTCCCGCCCGAGCCCGGCTCCGGCCCCGGCCCCGGGCACGCGGCGGGATGGCGCCGACGGCACGGAACCGGCACGGAACCGCACCCGGTGCAGGGCCGCGCCCGGAGCCGGAGCCCCGCCCGCGCAGCCCCGCGCAGCCCCGCGCAGCCCACCCCGCCCCCGCGCCCGCTGAAGGCGGCGCTCAGGCCCCGTACACCGCCCCCGGCGGCTCCGACGCCGCCAGGAGTTTGAGGGCCGTCTCGCCCGCCTCCGCCGGGGTGCGGCGGGCGGTGCGGGTCTCGGTGGGGCCGGGGCGCCAGCCCTCCATCACGGTGAGGCGGCCGCCCTCGGCCTCGAAGACGCGGCCGGTGACACCCGCCGAGGCGGCCGAGCCGAGCCAGACCACGAGCGGGGAGACGTCCTCCGGCAGGGCGGCCAGGTCGGCGAAGGTCTGTTCGGTCATCCGGGTGCGCGCGGCGGGCGCGATCGCGTTGACCTGGACCCCGTACCGGCCCATCTCGGCCGCCGCGACGAGGGTGAGGCCGACGATCCCGGCCTTGGCGGCGGCGTAGTTGCCCTGGCCGACGCTGCCGAGGAGTCCGGCGCCCGAGGTCGTGTTGACGACCCGCGCGGCCACCGGGCGGCCCGCCTTGGCCTCGGCCCGCCAGTGCGCGGCGGCGTGCCGCAGGGGCAGGAAGTGGCCCTTCACGTGGACCCGCAGCACCGCGTCGAAGTCGTCCTCGCCGAGGTTGACGAGCATCCGGTCGCGCAGGAACCCGGCGTTGTTGACGAGGGTGTCCAGGCGCCCGTACGCGGAGAGGGCGGCGTCCACCAGGGACGCGGCGCCCTCGGTCGTCGCGATGTCGCCGCCGTGCGCGACGGCCTCGCCGCCCGCCGCCCGGATCTCCGCCACGACGAGGGCCGCCGGGCTGTCCGGCCCGGGCCGCCCGTCGAGCCCGACCCCGAGGTCGTTGACCACGACCCGGGCGCCCTCGGCGGCGAAGGCGAGGGCGTGGGCCCGGCCGAGCCCCCGGCCGGCGCCGGTCACGATGACCACCCGTTCGTCACACAGACCCATCACGACTCTCCGTTCGGCTTGTTGACGGTCGCTGCGTTCAGGAAGGCGGGGCGTTCGCCGCCCCCGTGCACCAGGAGCGAGGCCCCCGTGACGTACGCCGCCCGGTCGGAGGCGAGGAAGACGGCCGCCTCGCCGATCTCGGACGGTTCGGCGAGCCGGCCCAGCGGCACGGTGGCGCCGACGGCGGCGAGCCCCTCGGCGTCGCCGTAGTGGAGGTGGGACAGCTCGGTCCTGACCATGCCGAGGACCAGGGTGTTGACCCGGACCTCGGGGGCCCATTCGACGGCCATCGTGCGGGCCAGGTTCTCCAGGCCGGCCTTGGCGGCGCCGTAGGCGGCGGTGCCCGGCGAGGGGCGGGTGCCGCTGACGCTGCCGATCATGACGACCGAGCCTCGGGAGGCCCGCAGCAGCCCGTGCGCGGCGAGCGAGACCGCGAGCGGGACGGTGAGGTTGAGCTCGACGACCCTTGCGTGCCGCTCGGCGGCGCCTTCGCCGAGCAGCCGGTAGGGGGTGCCGCCCGCGTTGTTGACGAGCACGTCGAGGCGTCCGTACCGCTCGGCGATCCCGGTCATGAACTCCCGTACGGCCGCCGGTTCGCGCAGGTCGAGCGGGTGGAAGACGGCGGTCCTGCCGGCCTCGGCGACGGGTTCGCCGGGGGGTCTGCGGGCGCAGACCAGGACCTCGGCCCCGGCGCGCAGAAAGGCCCTGGCGATGCCCGCGCCGACCCCGCGCGTGCCACCGGTGACGACGGCGACCCTCCCGTCCAGCTCCATCGGCTGCTACCTTCCTCCCAGCACGGTCACCTAACAAACGTTTGGTGGAAAGGTAGCTGATCCGCACATGGGTGTCTCCACCTCCCGCCCGAACAAGGGCATCGCGCTCGTCACCGTCGACCGTCCCCCCGTCAACGCCCTGCCCGTAAGCGACTGGTACGCGCTCGCCGACGCCGTCCGCGCGGCCGGCCGCGACCAGGAGGTCCGCTGCGTCGTGCTCGCCGCCGAGGGCCGCGGCTTCAACGCCGGCGTCGACATCAAGGAGCTCCAGCGGGACCCCGGCCACGCCTCCCTCATCGCCGTCAACCGGGGCTGCGCCGAGGCCTTCGCCGCCGTCTACGACTGCGAGGTCCCGGTCGTCGCCGCCGTCGGCGGCTTCTGCCTCGGCGGCGGCATCGGGCTCGTCGGCAACGCCGACGCGATCGTCGCCGCCGACGACGCCGTCTTCGGGCTGCCGGAGCTGGACCGGGGCGCCCTGGGCGCCGCCACCCACCTGGCCCGGCTCGTCCCGCAGCACCTGATGCGCGCCCTGTACTACACCTCGCGCACCGCCACCGCGGCTGAGCTGCACGCCCACGGCTCGGTGTGGAAGGTGGTGCCGCGCGCCGGACTGCTCGGCGCCGCCCTGGAGCTGGCGGCCGAGATCGCGGCGAAGGACGGCACCCTGATCCGGCTCGCCAAGGCGGCCATCAACGGCATCGACCCCGTCGACGTGCGCCGCAGCTACCGCTTCGAGCAGGGCTTCACCTTCGAGGCGAACCTGAGCGGCGTGGCCGACCGGGTCCGCGACGGCTTCGGCGCGAGCGCCCGGGAGGACGCGTGACCGACAAGACCATGAGCCCCGAGGACGTCGTGGGGCGGCTGCGTTCCGGCATGACGATCGGCATCGGCGGCTGGGGTTCCCGGCGCAAGCCGATGGCCCTGGTCCGAGCACTGCTCCGGTCCGAGATCACTGATCTCACCGTCATCGCGTACGGCGGTCCCGAGGTCGGCCTGCTCGCCGCCGCGGGCCGGATCCGCCGCCTGGTCGCCCCCTTCGTGACCCTGGACTCCATCCCCCTCGAACCCCACTACCGGGCCGCCCGCGAGAGCGGCGCCCTCGCCCTCACCGAGCTCGACGAGGCGATGTTCATGTGGGGACTGCACGCCGCCGCCAACCGGCTGCCCTTCCTGCCGGTCCGCGCCGGACTCGGCTCCGACCTCATGCGGGTCAACCCCGGGCTGCGGACGGTCCGCTCCCCGTACGAGGACGGCGAGGAGTTCGTCGCCGTGCCGGCCCTGCGGATGGACGCCGCCCTCGTCCACGTCAACCGCGCCGACCGCCGGGGCAACGGGCAGTACCTGGGCCCCGACCCGTACTTCGACGACCTGTTCTGCGAGGCCGCCGACACCGCCTACGTCTCCTGCGAGCGGATCGTCGAGTCCTTCCCCGCCGACACCGTCCCGCAGACCCTGCTGATCTCCCGGCACAGCGTCACCGGCGTCGTGGAGACCCCGAACGGCGCCCACTTCACCTCCTGCGCGCCGGACTACGCGCGCGACGAGCCCTTCCAGAAGCTGTACGCGAGCACCCCCTGGCCCGAGTTCGCCGGACGCTTCCTGTCCGGCAAGGGCGAGGACGACTACCAGGCGGCCGTCCGCACCTGGCACGAGGAGGCACAGCGGTGACCAGCCGAGCCGAGTACTGCGTGATCGCCTGCGCCGAGGCCTGGCGCGACAACGGGGAGGTGCTCGCCAGCCCGATGGGCCTGGTCCCCTCCGTCGGCGCCCGCCTCGCCAAGCGCACCTTCTCCCCCGACCTGCTGCTCACCGACGGCGAGGCGCTGCTCGTCGGCCTCGACGGGGAGCCGGAGGGCTGGCTGCCGTACCGCCGCCACCTCGCGATGGTCACCGGCGGACGACGGCACGTGATGATGGGCGCCAGCCAGATCGACCGGTACGGCAACCAGAACATCTCCTGCATCGGTGACTGGGAGCGCCCCGCCCGCCAGCTCCTCGGGGTGCGCGGCGCCCCCGTCAACACCCTGAACAACCCGGTCAGCTACTGGATCCCCCGGCACTCCACCCGGGTCTTCGTCGAGCGCGTCGACCTGGTCAGCGGCGTCGGCTACGACCGGGCCGTCGGCCCCTACCACCGCCTCGCCCGGGTCGTCAGCGACCTCGGCGTCTTCGACTTCGACACCCCCGACCGGTCCATGCGGCTCGCCTCCGTGCACCCGGGCGTCACCGCCGAGGAGGTCCGGGCGGCGACCGGCTTCGCGCTCGCGGGCGGCGCGGACGTGCCGTACACCCGCGAACCCACCGCCGGGGAACTGCGCCTGATCCGCGAGGTGATCGACCCGGCGGGCCTGCGGGAGCGGGAGGTCCCGGCCCGATGAGGACGCCGCTCACCGAGCTGGTCGGCGTCGAGCACCCGATCGTGCAGACCGGCATGGGCTGGGTCGCGGGCCCCCGGCTCGTGTCGGCCACCGCGAACGCCGGGGCGCTCGGCGTGCTCGCCTCCGCCACCATGACCGTCGACGAACTGCGCTCCGCCGTACGGGAGGTGAAGTCCCGCACCGACCGCCCCTTCGGGGTCAACCTCCGCGCGGACGCGGGCGACGCCCGCGAACGGGTCCGGATCATCGTCGACGAGGGCGTACGGGTCGCCTCCTTCGCCCTCGCCCCCTCCCGCGAACTGATCGCCGAGCTGAAGGACGCCGGGGTCGTCGTCATCCCCTCCATCGGGGCGCGCCGGCACGCCGAGAAGGTCGCCGCCTGGGGCGCCGACGCGGTCGTCGTGCAGGGCGGCGAGGGCGGCGGGCACACCGGCGAGGTCGCCACCACCGTGCTGCTGCCGCAGGTCGTCGACGCGGTGGACATCCCGGTGATCGCGGCCGGCGGCTTCCACGACGGGCGCGGCCTGGTCGCCGCGCTGTCCTACGGGGCGGCCGGCATCGCCATGGGCACCCGCTTCCTCCTCACCTCCGACTCGACCGTCCCCGACGCGGTCAAGGCCCGCTATCTGGCCGCCACCGTCAAGGACGTCACCGTCACCACCGCGGTCGACGGCCTGCCGCACCGGATGCTGCGCACCGAGATGGTCGCGGCGCTGGAGCACGCGGGCCGGGTCCGCGCCCTGGCCCAGGCGGTCCGCAGGGCGGCCGGCTTCCGGCGCCTGTCCGGGCTCTCCTGGGCCGCGATGGTCCGCGAGGGCCTCGCCCTGCGCCACGGCAAGGACCTGTCCTGGAGCCAGGTCCTGCTCGCCGCGAACACCCCGATGCTCCTCAAGGCCTCCATGGTCGAGGGCCGCACCGACCTCGGCGTCATGGCCTCCGGACAGGTCGCGGGGGTGATCGAGGACCTGCCCGGCTGCGGGGAACTCGTCACCCGGATCATGTCCGAGGCCGCGCACGTGCTCCGTACCCTTCCCGCTCCATGAGTCCGCAAGGGAGACAGCCATGTCGTTGTCGAGACGCGCACTGCTGGGCACCGCCGCCGCCAGCACGCTCCTGGCGGCCACCGCCCCGCCGGCCCTGGCCCGCCCCCGCGCCCCCCGCCCCATCCGCCAGATCCCGCTCCAGGGCGCGGTCAACGTCCGCGACCTGGGCGGCTACCCCACCTACGACGGGGCCAGGGTCCGGCACGGCCTGGTCTACCGAGGCGACCACCTCGGCAAGCTGACCGACACCGACCTGGGCGTGCTCGGCGGCCTGGGCCTGGCCCGGGTGATCGACTTCCGCATCCCGCTGGAGGTGCGGTCCGACGGCGCCGACCGCCTCCCGCCCGGCCCCGCCCTCGTCTCCCGCCCCGTCACCGACAACGGCCTCTACGGGCAGCTGCTCGCCGCGATCGGCTCCCGGGACCCGGTGCGGCAGGAGGAGATGCTGGGCGGCGGCCGGGCCGCGGCCTTCATGACCGGGGTCTACCGCACCTTCGTCACCGACCCCGCCAACCGCGCCCACTTCGGCGCCACCCTGCGCGAACTGGCCGCCCCGGGCTCGGGCCCGCAGCTCTACCACTGCACCTCGGGCAAGGACCGCACCGGCTGGACCAGCTGGCTCCTGCTCACCGCCCTCGGCGTCCCCGACCACGCGGCGACCGACGACTACCTGGCCTCCAACACCTTCCGCGCCGCCTACGACTACAGCGTCCGCGAGGGCCTGCGCCAGGCGGGCCTGATGCGGGACCCGGACCTGATCATCCCCCTCCAGGAAGTCCGCCAGACCTACCTGGACACCGCCCGCACCGAACTCCGCACCGCCTACGGCTCCGTCTTCCGCTACCTCACGGAGGGCCTCGGCCTGGACCTCCGCACCCTGGCGGGACTGCGGGGGAGGCTGGTGCACTGAGCGTGCGGGTGTGCGGCGGCCCGCCGTCCCGGGCCGCCCGGACCTCGCGAAATCCCAACCCGACCGCACGACCTGGCGGTTAACCTTCTTGAGCCCCTCGCACCCGAGCATCCGAGTGTCTGGAGAAGTGCCGCCGTTGAGTACCGATCTCAGCACAGCCACCGGTGTCCGGCAGTCCATCGCGGTCGTCTTCCCCGTACGCCTGCCCGCCCCGCCCCCGTGGCGGACGGGCCCCCTGCCACTGAGCCTCGGCTCCCGTACCGCCGACGCGGCGACCCGGCAGACGTACTTCACCCCCGCCGCCGCCCGCGCGCTGTACGGCACGCCCGAGCGCCCCTGCCGCTGGCACTCCTTCGCCTCGGTCACGCACGGCGATCTCACCCTGACCGCGATGGAGATCCTGCACACCGCGACCGCGCAGCACCCGCGGCACGCCCTCGCGATCCTGCATCTGGACGTGACCGGACCGGCCCTGCTGACGGCCCTGCGGGCCATCGGCCACCGGTCCACGGCCGGCCCCGACCCGCTCACGGGCCCGCTCGACCCCGCCGCGCTGCTCGCCGGCATCGCTGTGCCGATGACCGCCGCGGGGCCCTTCGCGATCGCCCGCCCGTACACCGTCGCCTTCCTCACCCCGGGCCCCGAGCACACCGCCGTGGTACGGGTCGACGGGCGGCTGCCGGACTCCGCCGACGGCTGGCTGTGGTCGCTGGCCTCCCGCTCCGCCGAGACGGACGTCCCCTCCGCGCCGGAGCAGTTTCCCCGGCAGACCGCCGACACGGTACGCATCTCCGCGGACTGGAGTGCCCTGGTGCTGCGGCACGGCGCCGCGTTCCTCGGCCACCGGCCCGACGGCGGCGAGGGGGACTTCTACGCGTTCGCCGCGCTGCACTCCCGGACGGTCTATCTGGACGCGATCCTGCTCGGCACCGTCCAGCGCGATCACATCGACGAGCTCACGGAGGGGCTGTCAGACGTCTTCGACGGGCCCCGGCTGGCCCGCCGGGTCACCGCCCTGGAGCGCCACATCGCCGCCTTCCGCAGCACCTACTGGCGGCAGCACCTGACGGCGCACGGGCCCGCGAACGACCTGCTCGTCGCCTTCCAGGCGCAGTACCGGCTGGCCGACCGGTTCACCGAGATCCTCGCCGAGGCGGCCGACTACAGCAGGCTCGTGCAGACGCAGGACAACCAGCAGATCGCCGCCGCGCTCGGCGTGCTGACGATCCTCGGCCTTCCGCTCAGCACGGCGCTGGGCGTCCTGCAGGTCCTGGGAGACGACGACCCGGCCCACATGGCCATCGGCCTGGGCGCGGCCCTGGTCGCCACCGCCGGCGCCTTCGCCACCCGCTACGGCCGCATCGTCCTGGCCTCGCTGAGCGGTGACCGGCACTGATCCGACAAGACACCCAAGGGCTGGCAGGGCAACCGCCGGCCTTGGTAGCTTCCGCGAAAAACAGTGAAGAGGACACGGGTGACGTGACGTCGAACGAGGGGGAGCCGATCCGGTTGTACCGGAAGGCGCTGCGCTACGCGGAGGCGGACCCGGAGGTCTTCCTCGGCACGGCACGAAGGGCGGCGGAGTCGATCCTGTTGGATATCGCCATGCAGCAGGCGGTCGGTGCCAGACCGACGCTGGAGTCCTTATTGACGACCCTCACGGCCAAGGGCCTGGTCCCGCCTAAGGTCGTGCTCGCCGTGCGGACCATCCAGAACTACGGCAACTACGGCAGCCACGCGCAGGACGCGGCGGGCGAGGAGATCTCCGCCGAGGACGTGCAGCCGTGTCTCAACGCGCTGACCCAGCTGGCGGTCTGGTACGGCAGGACCACCGCGACCCTCGCCGAGGACGAGGCCCAGCACGAACTGTCCGCCCTGCAGCACCGGACGGGCACCACCCGGCTCGCCGATTCGACGCTCATCGTGGTGAAGGCGGTCCTGCTGGGCTGCGGGTTCGACGAACTCCTCTCCCGCCGCCGCCACCGCGTGGTGCATGTGCAGATGCCCTGGTCGGACAGCCTGGTGACCGATGTCGCCCGAGGTCTGCTGGATCTGGCCGTGTACAACGAGCAGCGGCTGCGCCACATGCGCGAGGCGAACGCGGAGGTCGCCTCCGAGGTCGTCCGGATCGGGCAGGTCGGCTACTCGATGGGCGGTCGCAACTTCTATCTGCTGGCCGCGCGGGACGGGCGGTGGGGAGACGCCTCGGGCGAGGAGTTCCTGCGGGACCCGGCGGGGGCGACGATCGCCGTACCACGGCACAGCGACATGTTCGACAACATCCTGCGGGCGTTCTCGACGGACGAGGAGGGGCTGGCCGAGAAGGGCATCCGCATCCTCGACGTGCCGCACCACCTGGGCCTGGAACTGTTCCACCTCAACGGGGACGTGCTGGCGGTCGGCGGCCAGAACCTGCGGATGCACGCGCTGGAGAACGACGCCTACTTCGAGCTGCTGAACTCCGACATGCTGCCCCGGGACGCCCAGGCTCGGCTGCGATCGGCGGCCTCGAACGTCCTGCTGGCCAACCGCTCCTGGCTGGCGGAGCTGAAGGTGCCCCCCGAGCAGCTGCACCAGGAGTTCATGCGCTCCTTCCACGACCTGAGCTCGGACGAGGGCCGGTTCGAGGAGTTGGTCCGCGACCTGGTGACACACGCCTCCTTCCCGTTGCAGAGCACATCCGAGAGCAGGGAACGGCTGGTGCGGCACGTCCTGTTCGAGAGCTACCGGCTGGGGCGTCCGTGACCCGGCGCACCGCGCCGGAGAGCCCCGGCGGACCCTGGCCCCGGCCCCGCTCGCTCGCTCGCGGGGGAGACCCGCCGGTACACCGCTTCGACGTCCGGCCATGTGATCCTGCCCCGGGGACCGGACGGCGCCTTGTGAGCGGCGTGCCCGGCCCGGGGGCTCGACACCGCACCGCATGTGATCACGAAGATTGGAGCTCAGCCGTGACGAGATGGCTCGGCATCGCCCTGCTGCCCAGCGCGGAGCACCGCGCCACCGCGATTCGCCTCCAGCGGGAAATAGGCGGCAGACACGAGCTGCGCCCGCCACTGAGCCCCGAGGGCAACCTGCCCCATGTGACGGTGTTCCAGGGGCCGTTCCTCGACTCGCTCGATCCGGCACAGGAGCTCGACCGGATCGTCGCCGCCGCGGAGGCGCCGGAACGGATCACGCTTGCCTCGCGGGGCGTCGTGTACCAGCCGACCGGCTGGGTGTTCCTGTCGCTGGAGCGCCCTCCGCTGCTGGACAGCATCCAGGAGTCGGCGCTGCGGAGGCTGGAGCCGCACCTGGACCGGGCCGCGTTCGACCCGTCCAAGGACGTCTCGCGGTTCACGGCGGAGGAGCGGGAGAGCTTCGAGCGGTACGGGTACCGGTACACGGGACCCGCGTACGCGCCCCACATCACGCTGGGGCGGGCCGAGGAAGTGGTGGCCCGGGAACTGGTCCGGTCGGCGCCCGAGCGGGTGGACCTGCCGGAGACCTGGGTCTTCGACCGTTTCAGCTGCTACGTGATGGGCGAGAACGGGGCCCATGCGGAGATCCTCGAAGAGAGGGGGCTGACCGCGCGGTGACAGGAGACCGTGTGCTCCTCGCTGTCGCCGAGGAGGCGGTGGACGCCGGGGCGCGTTGGCTGGCCGGAGCGGACGCCGGCTGGTCCCGGGTGCGGCGCAAGCCCTCGGGCGAGGAGGTGACCGACACCGACGAGGAGATCGAACGCCGGGTGACGGAGTTCCTGCGCGGGCGGACGCCGGACGTCCCGGTCGTCGGCGAGGAAGGGTTCGCCGGGGGCCCGCTGCCCGGCCGCTGCTGGGTGCTCGACCCCGTGGACGGCACCATGAACTTCACCCGCGGGGCTCCCCTGTACGGGATCTCGCTGGCGTACGCGGAGGAGGGGGTGCCCCGGCTCGGGGTGATCGACGCCCCGGCCCTCGGCCGCCGCTGGTCGGCCGGCGGGCAACCGTCCGGAGCCCGGGTCGCGGAGCCTCCGTCCGTCGTGGGCGAGTTGGCGCGGGCGGTCGTCGGCCTGACAGGTACGGGCTCGGGCGACCCTCGCAAGCGGGATCTGCTGACTCTGCTGTACGACCACGCCTACCGGATCCGGCTTCAAGGCGCGATGAGCCTGGACCTGGTGGGCGTGGCCGAGGGCTGGCTCGACGCGTGCCTGTGCGTCGGCGCGAAGCCCTGGGACGTGGCGGCGGGCGTGCCGCTGGTCCGGGAGCACGGCCTGACGGTCCTCGGCGCGGACGGCGGCGACTACCGCTTCGGATCACCCGTGGTCGCCGCCGGCGGCCGCGCGGTGGCGGAGGAGCTCATCGGCCTGTGGGGGCGGGCCGGCCTGGCCCGCCCCTGAGCCGCCCGGTCCGCGGCCGGGCTCAAAGCCGTTCGATGATCGTCACGTTGGCCTGGCCGCCGCCCTCGCACATCGTCTGGAGGCCGTAGCGGCCGCCGGTGCGCTCCAGTTCGTGGAGGAGGGTCGTCATCAGGCGGACGCCGGTGGCGCCCAGGGGGTGGCCGAGGGCGATGGCGCCGCCGTTGACGTTGACGCGGGCCGGGTCGGCGCCGGTCTCCTTGAGCCAGGCGAGGACGACCGGGGCGAAGGCCTCGTTGATCTCGACCAGGTCGATGTCGTCGATGGTCAGGCCGGTCTTCTTGAGGGCGTGGGCGGTGGCCGGGATCGGGGCGGAGAGCATCCGGATCGGGTCCTCGCCGCGCACCGAGAGGTGGTGGACGCGGGCCCGGGGGGTGAGGCCGTGTTCGCGGACCGCGCGTTCGCTCGCGAGCAGCATCGCGGCGGCGCCGTCGGAGACCTGGGAGGAGCAGGCGGCGGTGATGGTGCCGCCCTCGACGACGGGCTTCAGGGCGCCCATCTTCTCCAGGGTGGTGTCCCTGCGCGGCCCCTCGTCGGCGGTGACCTCGCCGTACGGGACGGTCTCGCGGGCGAAGCGGCCCTCGTCGAGGGCGCGCAGGGCCCGCTGGTGCGAGCGGAGGGCGAACTCCTCCTGGTCCCGGCGGGTGATGCCCCACTTGGCGGCGATCAGTTCGGCGCCGTGGAACTGGTTGACCGGCGCGTCCCCGTACCGCGCCCGCCAGCCGGCGGAGCCCGCGTACGGGCCCTCGGTGAGGCCGAGCGGGTCGGCGGCCTGCCGGGAGGCGAAGGCGATGGGGATCATCGTCATGTTCTGGGTGCCGCCCGCCACCACCAGGTCCTGGGTGCCGGACAGGACGCCCTGCGCGGCGAAGTGGACGGCCTGCTGGGAGGAGCCGCACTGGCGGTCGATGGTGACGCCCGGGACCTCCTCGGGCAGCCCGGCCGCCAGCCAGGCGGTGCGGGCGATGTCGCCGGCCTGCGGGCCGACGGTGTCGAGGCAGCCGAAGACGACGTCCTCCACGGCGGCCGGGTCGATCCCGCTGCGCTCGACCAGGGCCTTGAGGACGTGGGCGCCGAGGTCCGCCGGATGGACGGCGCCGAGCCCGCCCCTGCGGCGGCCCACCGGGGTGCGGACCGCTTCGACGATGTAGGCCTCGGGCATGGCTGTTCCTCCTGGAGGGCGAGGGGCGAGAGCTGCTAGACGCGTACGGCGATCCCGTCCAGCACCATCGACAGGTACTGGCGGGCGATCTCCTCGGGGCTGTGCCGGCCGCCGGGGCGGTACCAGGACGCGGCGACCCAGACGGTGTCGCGGACGAAGCGGTAGGTGAGGCGGACGTCGAGGTCGGCGCGGAAGGCCCCGGAGGCGACCCCGCGTTCCAGGGTGCCGAGCCAGGCCTTCTCGAACTTGACCTGCGAGTCGGCCAGGTAGTGGAAGCGGTCCTGGTCGACGAGGTGGCGGGACTCCTTCTGGTAGATGGCGACGGCGGCGCGGTGCCGGTCGATCTCCCGGAAGGACTCGGTGACGAGGGCCTCGATGGTCTCCCGGGGTCCGAGCCCGGCGGCGAGCACGGTGTCGTAGCCGGCCCACAGCTCGTCCAGGAAGGTCGAGAGGATCTCGTCGAGCATCGACTCCTTGGAGTCGAAGTGGTAGTAGAGGCTGCCCGCGAGCATCCCGGCCTCGTCCGCGATCTTGCGGACGGTGGTGGCGTTGTAGCCCTGGGCGGCGAACACCTCGGCGGCGATGCCGAGGAGTTCGCGGCGCCGCTCGGGTGAGGCGCTCACCTGGGACTTCTTCGTGGCGGGCTGCTTCGTGGCGGGCTGCTTCGCGGGCGAGGACTTCGCGGGCGATGGCTTCGCGGGGGTCTTGGGGGATGTCTTGGGCGTCGGCACGGGTCCATTGTCGTCTGCCGTCCTACGGGTGCTGACTGCTGACGGAGACCGTCTCGCCGGTCATGTACGAGGAGTAGGGGCTGGCCAGGAAGACGATGACGTTCGCGACCTCCCACGGCTCCGCGTACCGCCCGAACGCCTCCCGGGCCGTCAGCTCCTCCAGGAGTTCGGCGGAGGTGACCTTGACCAGGTGCGGGTGCATGGCGAGGGAGGGGGCGACCGCGTTGACCCGGACCCCGTAGGCGGCGGCCTCGATCGCGGCGCAGCGGGTCAGCGCCATCACCCCGGCCTTGGCGGCGGCGTAGTGCGCCTGGCCGGCCTGGGCGCGCCAGCCGACGACGGAGGCGTTGTTCACGATCACCCCGGTGCCGCCGGTGTCGCGGAAGTGGCGCAGGGCGGCCCGGGTGCAGCGGAAGGTGCCGTTGAGGGTGACGTCGAGGACCCGGTTCCACTGCTCGTCGGTCATGTCGGCGAGGGCGGCGGTGCCGCCGAGCCCGGCGTTGTGGACGAGGACGTCGAGCCCGCCGTGCAGGCGGACGGCGGTGTCGTACAGCTCCTGGACCTGGGTCTCGTCGGTGACGTCGCAGGGCCGGGCGGCGACCCGGCCGGCGCCGAACTCGGCGGCGAGGGCCTCCTCGGTCTCCTTGAGCCGGCGGGCGTGGGCGTCGCTGATCAGGACCCTGGCCCCCTCCTCCAGGAGGCGGCGGGCGGTGGCGCCGCCGATGCCCGCGCCGGCGGCGGCGGTGACGACGGCGGTGCGGCCGGCCAGCAGGCCGTGGCCGGGGACGTAGGCGGGCGCGGTGGTCACGGGCGCGGCTCCTTCGGGAGGCCGAGCACCCGCTCGGCGATGATGTTCCGCTGGATCTCGCTGGATCCGGCGTAGATGGTGTCGGCGCGGGAGAAGAGGAACAGGCGCTGCCAGTCGTCGAGTTCGTACGGTTCACCGGCGGCGAGGGTGGCGGCGGGGCCTCGGATCTCCATGGCGAGTTCGCCGAGGTCCCGGTGCCAGTGGGACCAGTGGAGCTTGGCCATGGAGGGCTCGGCGCCGCAGCGGGCGTGGGCGCGCATGGCGCGCAGTCCGGTCCAGGCGCGGACCAGTCCGTCGCGGACGCGCGGGTCGTCGGCGGTGCCGTTGGCGCGGGCGAGCGCGGCCAGCGCCTCCAGCTCGCGGCGGAAGCCGACCTGCTGGCCGAGGGTGGAGACGCCCCGCTCGTAGCCGAGGGTGGCGAGGGCGATCCGCCAGCCGTCCCCGGGGGCGCCGACGACGTGGGCGGCGGGGGTGCGGGCGCCGTCGAAGACGACCTCGTTGAACTCGCTGGTGCCGGTGAGCTGGACGATCGGCCGGATCTCCACGCCCGGCTGGTCGAGCGGGACGAGGAGGTACGAGAGGCCCGCGTGGCGGCGGTCGGTGCGGGGCTCGGTGCGGGCGAGGACGAAGCACCACTGGGACTCGTGGGCGAGGGAGGTCCAGATCTTGCGCCCGTCGATCACCCACTCGTCGCCGTCGCGGACCGCGCGGGTGCGGACGGCGGCGAGGTCGGAGCCGGCGTCGGGCTCGCTGTACCCCTGGCACCAGAGCTCCTCGACGGCGCGGACGGCGGGCAGGAAGCGGGCCTTCTGCTCCTCGGTGCCGTGGTCGATGAGGGTGGGGCCGAGGAGCTGTTCGCCGATGTGGTTGACGCGGGCGGGGGCGTCGGCGAGGGCGTACTCCTCGTGGAAGGCGAGCTGCTGTTCGATGCTCGCGCCGCGCCCCCCGTACGCCTCGGGCCAGCCGACGCAGGTCCAGCCGTGGTCGGCCATGTGCCGCTCCCAGGCCAGGCGTTCGGCGAAGGCCTCGTGCTCGCGGCCGGGGCCGCCCCGGCCGCGCAGGGCGGCGAACTCGCCCCGGAGCCGGTCCCGCAGCCAGTCCCGTATCTCGGCGCGGAACTCCTCGACGCTGCTCATGGCGCTCGTCATGAGCGTCACGGTAACCTACCAAACACTTGTTAGGGAAGGAGGTGGGGGTCCGATGGACCTCTCGTACACCGCCGAGGAGCACGCCTTCCGGGCCGAGGCCCGGGAGTGGCTGCGCGCCCGGGTGCCCCGCACGCCGCTGCCGTCCCTGGAGACCGCCGAGGGCTTCGCCGCCCACCGCGCCTGGGAGGCCGAACTCGCCGCCGGACGCTGGTCGGTGGTCTCCTGGCCCGAGGAGTACGGGGGCCGGGGCGCCGACATCTTCCGCTGGCTGGCCTTCGAGGAGGAGTACCACGCCGCCGGCGCCCCGGGCCGGGTCTCGCAGAACGGCGTCAGCCTGCTCGCGCCCACCCTCTTCGAGCACGCCACCGGGGAGCAGCGGGCCCGGGTGCTGCCGTCCATGGCGACCGGGGAGACCATCTGGGCGCAGGCCTGGTCCGAGCCCGAGGCCGGCTCCGACCTCGCCTCGCTGACCTCGCGGGCCGTGCGGACGGACGGCGGCTGGCTGCTGCACGGCCAGAAGACCTGGTCCTCGCGGGCCGCCTTCGCCGACCGGGCCTTCGGCATCTTCCGCACCGACCCGGGCCCGGCGGCCGAAGGGCGCCCGCACCGGGGGCTCACGTATCTGATGTTCGACCTGCGGGCGCCGGGGGTGACCGTGCGGCCCATCGGGCGGCTCGACGGCAAGCCCGCCTTCGCCGAACTCTTCCTCGACGGGGTGTTCGTGCCCGACCAGGACGTCATCGGCGAGCCCGGGCAGGGCTGGCGGATCGCCATGTCCACCACCGGCAACGAGCGCGGGCTCACGCTGCGCTCCCCCGGCCGCTTCCTGGCCGCCGCCGACCGGCTGCGGCGGCTGTGGGACGAGCGGGGCGACCCCTCGGACACGGCACTGCGGGACCGGGTCGCCGACGCGCTGATCGGGGCCCGCGCCTACCAGCTGTTCACCGCCGCCGGGGCCTCGCTCTTCGCGGCGGGCGGGCGGATCGGGGCGGAGTCCAGCCTCAACAAGGTCTTCTGGTCGGGGCTCGACATCGCCCTGCACGAGACGGCGCTGGACCTGCTGGGGGCGGACGGCGAGCTGGCCGGCACCGAGTGGGCCGAGGGCCACGTCTTCTCGCTCGCCGGGCCGATCTACGCCGGGACCAACGAGATCCAGCGCGACATCATCGCCGAGCGGCTGCTCGGCCTCCCGAAGGGCCGCCGCTGATGCGCTTCCTGCCGACCGACGAGCAGCGCGACTTCGCGCGCTCCCTGGACGCGATGCTCACCGCCGCAGGCACCCCGGCCGTCGCGCGGGCCTGGGCGGCCGGCGAGCCGGGGCCCGGCCGCGCGCTGTGGGGCCGGCTCGCCGACGCCGGGGTGTTCGCGCTGGCCGCGCCCGAGGCGTACGAGGGCGTCGGCCCGCTCCCCGTCGAACTCGCCCACGCCATGGTGGAGTCGGGCCGCCACGCGGTCCCGGGCCCGCTCGTGGAGACCGTCGCGGCGATCGCGCTCCTCACGGAGCTGGCCGGGCGGGGCGAGGAGGGTCCGGCGAAGCGGCTGCTGCCGGGTCTCGTGGGCGGCGGGACGGTGGCGAGCCTGGCGCTGACCGGGGTCTCCCCGTACGCGCTGGACCCGGACGCCGCCGATCTGCTGCTCGTCGTGGACGGCGAGGAGCTGCGGATCGCCCCCGGGTACGGGGAGCTCCGGGCCTCCGCCGATCCGGTACGGCGGCTGGCCCGGCCCGCGCCGGGCGGGGAGCCGCTCGCGGCCGGGCCCTCGGTGGCCTCGGCGGCGACGGCGGCGCGGCGCTGGGCGCTGCTGGCGACGGCGGCGCAGGCGCTGGGGGTGGGGCTCGCACTGCTGGACCGGACGGTGGAGTACGCGAAGCAGCGCACCCAGTTCGGGGTGCCGATCGGCTCCTTCCAGGCGGTCAAGCACCGGCTGGCGGACGCGCTGATCGGCCTGGAGTTCGCCCGGCCGCTGGTCTTCGGAGCGGCGCTCACCTTCGAGAGCGGCGATCTCGCGGCGGCGAAGGCCGCCGCCGGGGAGGCGGCGTACGCGACGGCCGGCACCGCCCTGCGGGTGCACGGCGCCGTCGGCTACACCGAGGAGCTCGACCTCTCCCTCTGGCTCCGCAAGGCCCGCCCGCTACGGGACGCCTGGGGCGGCCCGGCCTGGTGCCGGGCGGAGGTGCTCGCGGCGGCGGCAGCGGGACGGTGAGCGGGGGGGCGGGACGGGGGCGGGGGCGCGGGCTCCCCTCAGCGCTCCCGCGTCATCCCTCCCGGGGCACCTCTCCGGGCACCCCTCCCGGCTCATCCCTCCTGGGTCGCCCCTCCCCGGTCACCCCTCCCGGGGCGGCGCCTCGTCGTTGCCCCGGCGGATGGTGCGGGTGCCGCGCCCCGGGGTCCAGGCGGTCAGGACCAGGTCGTCGCCCTCGACGGCGGTGCGCACGACCTCCGCCGGCTCGACCAGGAAGACGTGGAACGGCATCGGCATCCCGACCTCCCCCGCGTACCACTCCAGGGTGGGCCGGTCGGTGATCTCCACGGCCCGGCCGGAGACGCGGACGTCGCCGCCGCCCATGGTGGTGCCCTCGCCGGGATTGGCGAGCAGCGCGAAGCGGGGGTCGCGGCGCAGGTCCAGCGCCTTGCGTGAGCCCGGCATCATGCCGAGCCACAGCTCCCCGGCCCGGAAGTCCGCCTCGATGCCGCTCAGGCGCGGGGAGCCGTCCTTGCGGAGGGTGGCGAGGGCGTGGTGGGTGTACCCGCCGAAGCGCTCGCGCACGAGGCCGGCGAAGGCAGGCTCGGCGGCCTCGAAGGAGGCCCAGCCCGCGGGGTGCGCGGGGCGGGCGGTGCTGTCGGCGGCGGTGGTTCCGGTGTCTCCCATGCCTCCAGGAGACACCGGAATCCCGACACCTTCTGTCGGGATTACTCCGGGCGCCGGATTACTCCGGACGCCGGATCACTCCGCAGGCCGGATCACTCCGGACGCCGGATCACTCCGGACGCTGGGCGTCCCGCTCCGCCTGGCTGCGCTCCACGCAGAACTCGTTCCCCTCGGGATCCGCCAGGGTCGCCCACCCGGTCCCGTCCGGCCTGCGGTGGTCGCCGACCAGCGTCGCGCCGAGGCCGAGCAGCCGCTCGACCTCCTCGTCGCGGCTGCGGTCCTGCGGCTGGAGGTCGAGGTGGACCCGGTTCTTCACGGACTTCGGCTCCGGGACCTGGATGAAGAGCAGCGCGGCGCCCGGCGACTCCACCAGGGCCTCGGGGTCGCCGGGCTTGTCGTCGTCGGAGAGCTCGGTGTCGAGGACCCCGGCCCAGAAACCCGCGAGGGCGTAGGCGTCGGCGCAGTCGATGGTCACATGGCGTACGAGAGAACTCATCCGGCCACTATGTCCCGCGCCCCCCGCACCCGGCCACCCGATTTCAGCCGGGGCCGGGGCCCCCGACATGGTGGTCCCGCTCCAGCGCCTCGACGTCCGCGAGCATCGCCTCGGCCAGGTCGCGCTCGGCGGCGTAGTAGCGCTCGGCCCAGCGGAGGGTGAGCAGCGGGTACGCCCAGTCGGGGTCGGCCCCGGCGTCGGCGGCGTCCGCCTCGGCGCGGCGCCGCATGGCCTCGGCGTGCTCGCGGTGCGCGGCGAGGAGTTCGCGGGTGCGGGCGGGCTCCAGGAGGTGGCCGAGCCAGAGCCGCAGCATCGGCCCGTGCTTGAGGACCGGCGGGTCGGCGGGGGCGCCGGCGGCCCAGGCGCGGACGGCGGCGAGCCCTTCGGGGGTGACGCGGTAGACGCGCTTGTCGCGGGAGCCGGACTCGGGGGCGACCAGGCGGGAGGTGGCGTACCCGGCCGCCTCCAGGCGCTTGAGCTCGGCGTAGATCTGGCTGAAGGAGGGGCTCCAGTAGAAGAGGCCGAGCGAGCGATCGGACCACTTCTTGAGGTCGTATCCGGACAACTCCCGCCCGAAGGAGAGCAGTCCGAGCACCGCCCAGCTCGTCGCGGGCAGCGCGGGCACCTTCTCGTCATCCGGCACGGGCGCAGTCTACGGCCCTTCCCTCCCCCACCTATGCCTGCTAGAAGTATTTCGATTAGGCATAAAGCGCGATCAGGCATCGGCCGCCTTCGGGAGGAGCTCCCCGTGAAGTTCTCGATGATCTTCGAAGCACAGCTCGTCGACCCCACCCCCGCCCGCGAACACCAGGTCATCCGCGACTGCGTCGAACAGGCCGTGTACGCGGAGGAGATGGGCTTCGACCGGATCTGGGCGGTGGAGCACCACTCGCTCACCCAGTACGCCCACATGAGCGCGTCCGAGATCTTCCTGACCTGGGTCGCCGCCCGCACCGAACGGATCCGCGTCGGGCACGGCGTGGTCACCATGCCGTTCGGCTACCAGCACCCGGTCCGGGTCGCCGAGCGCGCCGCCATGCTCGACGTGCTCTCCGGCGGCCGGGTCGACATCGGCGCCGGGCGCGGCGCGACCCGCCAGGAGACCCGCATGTTCGGGGTGGACCCCGACGACACCCGGCCGCAGATGGAGGAGGCCCTGCGGATCCTGGCCGCCGCCTGGCGGGAGCCGGAGTTCGAGTGGCACGGCTCGATCGACATCGGCCCCGGCGCGGTGCTGCCCCGGCCGGTGCAGGGCCCGCACCCGCCGCTCTTCATGGCCTGCTCGCAGCACGACTCGCTCGCGCGGGCCGCCGAACTCGGCGTCGGCGCCCTGGTGATGGGCTTCGCTGGCGCCGACGACGTCCGCGCGATGCGCGCGGTGTACGACGCGGCCATCGCCGCGCGGGACGGCGCGCACCTGGTCTCCACCGAGGTCAACGACCACTTCTCGGCGCTCTGCCCGACGATCGTCCTGGACGACGCGGCCCGCGCCCTGCGCCTGGGCACCCGGGGGCAGCGCTTCTTCGCCGAGTCGATCGCCCACTGGTACGGCGGCGCCCCCGCGCCGACCGGCTACGCGGAGGACGAGGACCACGCGGGCGCGCTGGAGCGGGAGCGGCGGGAGCTGGTGGCCCGGCTGCACGAGGCGGACATCCCGGCCCGGCCCGTGGACACCGGCACGTACAACACCGACCACGCCTACGGGGACGCGGACACCGCCCTCGCCTACGTCGAGCGGCTGCGGCGGATCGGCGTCGACGAGGTGATGTGCCTGATCCAGATGGGGACCGTGCCGCAGGAGGTCTGCCTGGAGACCATCCGGCAGTGGGGCGAGAAGGTCATCCCGCACTTCCGCGCCCTGGACGCCGCCACGTGACGGACCTGGACGGCAAGGTGGTGCTCGTGACGGGCGCGGCGCGCGGCCAGGGCGCCGCCGAGGCGCGGCTGCTGGCGGCGGCGGGGGCGCGGGTGGTGCTGACCGACGTACGGGAGCCGGAGGGCCGCGCGGTGGCGGCCGGACTCGGCCCGGACCGGGCCGTGTTCGTGCGCCACGACGTGACGTCGGCCGAGGAGTGGACGCGGGCCGTGGACACCGCGCTGACCGGGTACGGGCGCCTGGACGGCCTGGTCAACAACGCGGCCCTGTGGCGGACCGCGCCGCTGGAGTCGGAGACGTACGACAACTTCGAGCTGCTGCTGCGGGTCAATCTGCTCGGCCCGTTCCTCGGGATGCGCGCGGTGCTCCCGGCGCTGCGCGCGGCGGGCGGCGGCTCGGTGGTGAACGTGTCCTCGACGGCGGGGCTCGTCGGCGTCCCGGGCCACGCGGCGTACGGGGCGGGGAAGTTCGGCCTGCGCGGCCTCAGCCGCTCGGCGGCCCGCGACCTGGCGGGGTACCGCGTCCGGGTCAACTCGGTGCACCCCGGCGCCGTGGACACCCCGATGACGGCGGCGGTCGCGGACAAGGACTGGTCGCACGTGCCGCTCGGCCGGATGGGCCGGCCGGAGGAGGTCGCCGGCCTGGTCGCGTACCTGCTCTCCGACGCCGCCTCGTACGTGACGGGCGCGGAGTTCACGGTGGACGGAGGACTCACGGCATGACAGAGGGACCTACGCCCCCGAATCCGGCGGCCCCGGCCCCGGCGGCCCCGGAACGGCCCCCTTCCGCACCCGCACCCGACCCGCCCGTCCCCTCCCCTCTCCCCCCTCTCCCCCCTCTCATCCCCCTCACCCCCCTCACCCCCGACCCCCTCACCCCCGCCGCCCGCGCCCTCTGCGACGCCCTGGCGGCGGGCTTCCCCCGGCCCGGGGCGGGCGCCGGGGCGCTGCGCGCGGCGGCCCGCGCGCACCTGGGCGCGCTGCCGCCGGGCGAGTGGGACCTGTCGGCGGACGGGGTCCCGGTGCGGGTGTACCCGGGGGACGCGGACCCGGTGATCGTGTTCGCGCACGGCGGCGGCTGGGTGCTGTGCGACCTGGACACCCACGACCGGCTGTGCCGCGCCCTCGCCGCCGGGACCGGGGCGACCGTGGTCTCCGTGGACTACCGGCGCGCGCCCGAGCACCGCTTCCCGGCGGCCGAGGACGACGTGCGCACGGCACTGGGGTGGGCGGCGGCGCGCTGGCCGGGCCGTCCGCTGGTCCTGGCCGGCGACTCCAGCGGCGGCAACCTGGCGGCAGCCGTCGCCCTGCGCGCCCGCGACCTCGGCGGGCCGCCCCTCGCGGGGCAGCTCCTGGTCTACCCGGCGCTGGACCACCGCCTGGCGGGCGCCTCGGCGGAGACGTACGCGGAGGGCTTCTTCCACACCCGGGAGCACATGCGCTGGTACTGGGAGCAGTACGCGGGCCCCGGCGGCGACCCGGCCGCCGCCTCCCCCGCCCTCGCGCCCGACCTCACCGGCCTCCCGCCGGCCCTGCTGGTCCTCGCCGACTGCGACGTGCTGCGCGACGAGGGCCTGGCCTACGCCCGCCGCCTGTCCGCGGCGGGCGTCCCGGTCCGCGTCCAGCTCCACACCGGCATGTTCCACGGCTTCCTGGGCGGCCTCGGCCTCCTCCCGGAGGCGGCCGACGCGCTGGCCGGGGCGGCACAGTGGCTGGGGCGGCTGACGGAGTGACCCGGACCGGGGCCGGGACCGGCCGGAGTCTGGAATCATGACTCCTTCGAGGGCGCCGGACAAGGAAGTTGGGGGCACGGGTGAGCTCGACGAACGGAACCATCGAGGGCGCCACGGGGAAACCGGCCGGAGCCCTCCGCGCCCTCCTCATCGGCGTCCGGGACACCGACACTCTGGCTCGCAATCCGCGTCTCGCCGCCCGGTACAAACCGCTGCCCTGCGTCGAGGGAGACGTGCTGCGGATCGCGGAGGCCCTCGGAGCCTCCGACTACTCGGTGACCTCGCGCCACCCCGGCCACCCGCTCGAAGACCACCGTACGACCACCCGACAGGCGATCGGGCAGGCCGTGGAGGACTTCTTCGCCACCTGCTCGGCAGGGGACACCGCCCTGGTCTACGTGTCCGGCCACGGTGTGGTGATCGACGGCCGCGAGTACCTCCTCCCGTCAGACGCCGGGCACCACCCCGACGACCGGCTCAACCCGCGGTCCCTGATCGAGACCACCGTCAGCGACCTCCTGTACGGGGTTCCGTCGGGAGTGACGGTCGTGGCCTGTCTGGACATCTGCCGGACCGATGTCCCCGGCACCGCTCCCAAGCTGGACAAGGCCCTCGTGGGAGAGGAGTACGAGAACGTCGTCTGGCTGCGCGCCGTGGGACGTGGCCAGGCCGCCTTCGCCGATCCCGAGAAGGGCAGCTTCTTCGGGCTCGCCCTGTCCGAGGCGCTCTCCGCGGCCCGGCCGCCGAAGACCCTCGGCTCGGTCCACGAGTTCGTGCAGGGCCGCGTCGACCGGCTCACCGCGGCGATCGACGGGCCGGCGCCCACCGTCAGACTGCTGGCCCCCGAAGGACGCGAGGCGTGGGCGCGGGAGCTCTTCCTCTGCGAGGGCTCCGAGGAGACCGTGCGCTGGGCGAAGATCGTCGAGGACTCCGTCCTGTGGCAGCACACCTCCGGGACCCCGGCCTGCCAGAGCCGGGTGAAGGAGGCCCTCGGCGAGCTCGCCGCCGAGGTCGCCCGCAGCCGCATCGACACCGAGGCGCCGCTCGCCACCCCGTGGCACGACCCCGACTATCCCGAGCGGGTCGTCCAGGTGCTCGGCAGGCTCGTGACCGACGCCGGGCTGGCGCCGTCCGAACGCCTCTCTCCCGCCGAGACCGCCACCCTCCTCGCGGCGCCGCTGCTGCACGAGGGGGTCGTGGCCATCGCCCTGAGCGAGCTGGCGCGGCTCCGGCCGGACCGGCTCGCGCGCTGGGACGACGGCCGGGGGCACGACCCCGCGCGGGAGGCGGACCGTGAGCTGTGCGAGGGGGCCACCGATGTCTGCCGGGCCCACGCACGGGTCGATCTCGCGGCCGAGACGCTGCGCCGACGGGGCCTGACCGATGCCGCCACGGCGGCCGACCACTGGCTCCGTCACCGGCTCATCGCCGACTGGGACAGGCTGTGGGAGCGCGACGGCGGCTTCCCCGCCGTCGGCGCCCTGCTCGCGATGGCGGTCACGGCCGTCTCCGCCGGCGCCGAGGGCGGGCTCGCCCGGGCGTCGGACGTCGAGCAGGCCGTCCTGCGGGTGGTGCCGCACATGACGGTCGCCCCGGGGTCGAGCCCGCGCGTCGACAATTCCGACGACCCCGGGTGGCGGCGGGGCGAGCGCCCCGTGCCCGGGAACATCTGGCGCGACAGGGAGCTCGCCTACCTCCTGTGGCTGGCGGCGCTGCTCGCCGCGGACCCTCGCCGCATGTCCAGCGTGCTCGTCGAACACCTCGGCGCGCACCGACCGCTCGCCGCCGCCGAGGTGGTCGCCACCGCCGCCGCCTCGGGCTGGGAGCGGACCGGTCAGGGCGGCCTGACCGCCTACGCCCTGCGCCTCGGCTGTCCGCACCCGGCGCTGCATGCCGCGTTCGAGGAGCTGGCCGCGACGGCCGGATGTGCCGTCGCCGCCCTCCATCAGAAGGGCCGCGAAGCGGGACTCGTGGCACTGCTCCGGGGCGTCCCTCAGCAGGTGACCACCGAGTTCCTCAAGCCGGAGGGCAGCCGCTACACCACGCCGCTGGAACGCTTCCGCCTCGCCGAGGAGGAGATCCGCCCGTTGCTCATGGGCATCCAGCTGTACGGCGACCGCATGCTCGCCGTACGGGAGCTGTACCAGAACGCGCTGGACGCCTGCCGCTACCGGCGCCTGCGGACCCGGTACGGGCACGAGCGGGGCCGCTACCACGGGGCCGGAGCGGAGCCGGAGATCCGGTTCGTCCAGGGGTACGACGAGGGCCGCCCGTACATCGAGTGCGGGGACGACGGCACGGGCATGAGCAGGCAGAAGCTCACGTCGATGTTCGCCCGGGCCGGAAAGCGGTACGAGCAGGACCCCGAGTTCGTGCAGGAGCGACGCAACTGGCGGCGGGTCGGGATCGTCCCGACCCCCTTCAACAGCCGCTTCGGGATCGGCGTGTTCAGCTACTTCATGCTGGCCGAGGAAGTCGTCGTCGGAACCGTGGCGGTCGACCAGTACGGCAATCTCGACCGGGCGGTCCCGCCCCTGCAGGCCACCATCCAGTCGGGCTCCGGCCTTCTGGAGATGCGCGAGACGGCGGGCGGTCCGCAGCTCGGCGGCTCGGTGGTGCGGCTCTACCTGAGCGCGGAGGAGGACCAGGAGGACCCGCCGTCGGTGGTGGAGACGCTGCGGCGCCTGCTGTGGGTGAGCGAGTTCCGGGTGACGGCGGAGGAGCTGGACCGGGACGGCAAGCGGATCCGCTCCGAGACCTGGGAGCCGGAGATCCTCAGGGCGCCCGAGACCCGGGGGGCGGACTGGCACGGAGAACCCGTCCGGGCGGGGGACAACGGCTGGATCGTGCAGGGACCGGGCCAGCTTCTCCTCGACGGCATCGTCGTCGAGGAGGCACCGGATGCCTTCGGATACGTCTTCAACCTCAGTGAGCGGCACCGCCCGGTGCCGAGCGTGAACCGCAACTCCCTGCTCGACTACGACACGAGCGCGGTGCAACGAGAGCTGCTCGCGGCGGTGCCGCGGATCGGCCACGCGCTGAGCGAGATGTCGATGGAGTGGCTGTGGGCGCTGGCGCTCAAGACGCCGCGGCTCGCGGTGGCGCTGTTCGACCACGCACCACCGGACACGTACGCCGTCCTCAACCGGTACAACACCGAGTTTCCCCTCATGTCCGATCGCGTGCTGCTGCGCCGGACGGGCGTCCTGGGCATGGACTCGCGGCAGTTCCGCGGCAAGCTCGCCGTGCCCGGCCAGGCCCGCGGCAAGAACGCGGGGATCAATCTGCTGCACCGCTGGCGTGCCACCGTCCTCGGCACGGCGCCCGGCTACGAGGCCGCCTTCCACCCGAGCGGCTACCCGGCGCCCATCGGGCTCGACGCCCTCCTCCTCTCCGGGGTCGCCCGCTCGCCGTGGTCGGCCCCGCTGTCGGCCGCCGCCGAGGCGGGGGTCCCGATCGCCGACAGCCTGCGGGCGCTTCGGCGCTACGCGATCGCGGGCATCCAGGTCCCCGCCGTACCGAGCATTCCGGACCTGCGCACGTTCGGTACGCCGAGCCTGCGGCTCGCGGAGCTCCACGAGCAGTACGACATCACCCCGGCCGCCATCGACTCGCCGCTCGCCGCCGCCGCGCATGCGGCACTGATCACCGTGGCAGCCCGCCATGACATACCGCTCGGGCACCTGCTCGACGATGTGGACCTGCTGATCCGCCTCGGCGTCGAGCTCCCCGACCCGAGCGCCTTGCGCTCCGCCGATCTCAGCAAGAAGCTCCTCCCCTCCGAGGTGCGGCTGATCGCCCCCGACGCGACCCACGGAGGAACCTGGCTCCCCGGTGTCGTGGAGCCCGCCGAGCTGATCGCCCGCGCGCCCGTGCCCGGCCAGCGGCGCTCGCTCGCCGAGCGCATCACCCAGCTGAAGCCGCTGGGGTTCACCCTCTCCGAGGCGGTGACGGACACCACGATCGACCATCACGGACTCAGCGCCCCCCAGCAGCGGCTGATCTCACGGGACGTCGACGGCTACGGTCCCTGGCTGCCGGCCGGCACCTTGACGATGTGGCAGCTCGTGGCACGCGGCGCCGCGACCCAGCGACGGCTCGGCGACATCACGGCGGAGATCAACGCGATCACCCCGGTCACCGGGGTCATCGCTCCGGACGCCCCCCTTGGATGCCGCGACTGGACCCCGGCACGGTGGATCGACAAGCTGGGGCCGGACCGGTTCCTTCCCCAGATCGCCTCGCACAAGGTCACCCGGAGCGGCTGGCGCCTGATGCTCGGCGCGCACCGGATGGAGGCGAGGCCCAGCCCGGAGGAGCTTCGGAGGGAACTCGCGCTCCTCGACGAATGCGTCGGCCTGAGCGACCCGGTGGATGCGATCGTGGAGCAGTTCGACCGCCCCGCACCGACCCTGATGATCCTGTTGGACGAGGTCTTCCCGGACTGGCCCAATCGGGAGGATCCCTGGGGATTCGAGACCGGGAACGCCGGTTTCCCCCTGCTCCTGAGACTCGCCAAACGGCGCCGCGCCACCCTCGGCACCATCGTCGACGAGCTGCGCCAGGCCGACGCACGGCTTCCGCTGCGCCTGCCGGACCTCACCGACGAGGCACGGGCCCTGAGGCCGGAGTCCCTGGAGATCGACCACCTGGTCGAAGACGCGGACCTGGGGCAGGCGTTCAAGAGCCGACTCGCTCCCCTCGACCTCCTGACGCACGCCCGGGGAGGCTCCTGCACCCTGGGCGAATCCGCCCGCGCCCTCGACACATACCGCTGCATCGGCGCCCCCGCCCTGCCGGGCCCGGTCGACGGGCCCCTCGCCACGCTCGAACCGACCGAGTTCGATCTCGCCGCCTTCGATGCCGACCTGCTCGGCCCGGGACTCCTCGGCCCCCTCGAACTCGTCCTCGTCGCGGGACGATTCGGCTGGACCCTCGGCGAGACGTACGACCGCTACGCGCCGTTCGCCGCTCTCGGTCTGCGGGTGACGGCACCCGAACTCATCAGCGAAGAGCGGGACATCGTCCCTGGCTGGGCCGATGTCATCGTCCTCACCCAGCAGTTGACGGGACGGTCGCCCGCCCTCTCGGGAACCGTGGACACCGCACACGTCGTTCTCTGCGCCGAGGAGACGGAGCGGAGCACCGAGGACGTCCTCGGCCTGCTCCGGCCCTACGCCCGGCTGTTCGACCTCACTCTTCCCGACTCCGGAGGACCGTGCCCATGAGCTCCGCCGCGCACTACCAGACGACGGACTTTCCGGAGGACCAGGCCGTCACGACCTTCCTCTGGCGGATCTCGTCCGCGCCGACCCGTGTCGAGGCCACCGGCGAGTGCCCCGCGTGCCGGTGCGCGACCACACGTGTGTGGGAGGAGTACCAGCACATCCCCAAGGGTCCGGCCTCGGACGACTGGAAGTCGTTCGACGACGGGCGGCCCCGGTACGCGCGCTGCCTCTGCGAGAACTGGCACGTGAACCGGCCGGCCGGCGTGACGAGGGGCTGTGGCGCCTCCTTCTACATCGCTCCGCCGTCGCGGGGCCTGTCCCTGTGAGCCCCGGGGAGTTCACCGCGGAGCAGTTGCGCGACGCGGACGAACGGGTGCTGGCGATGACCTCTCCGCCCGAGCAGCTGCGGATCGCGCGACAGCAGGCCGAGGGGTACCGGAACTTCCTGGCCTCGATCACCGGCCTGCTCACCGTCGTCTTCGTGCTCAAGGGCCAGGAGAACCTGAGCAAGATGACCACCGGCCCGCGCTGGTGGGTGATCGGCCTGCTCGCCGCCGGGTTCCTGCTGCTGCTCACGAGCTCGTGGATCATGGTCTCGGCCGTGCACGAGCGACCGGGCCGGATGCGGGTCTCCGACGCGGAGCTGCTGCTGCGCTACGAGAAGACCAGGGCGGCGGCGATCCGGCGGATGGCCGGCTGGGCCCGCTGGATGGGTCTGGCCGGTGTCGTGGCGGTGTCCGCCGCGTCCCTGGTCACCTGGATCTTCCCCGGCAAGAGCTGACCCGGCTCCCGGCCCTGAACGCGCCGCGACGCCCTCCCTGTCGTCCGGTCGGGGACATTCGGGGGGCGTCGCGCTCAGTTCCGCACCTCGTTGTACGGGACGTTCTCGGGTCCGACGGTCAGCCGGTCAAGCGGTCAGACCGTCAGGGCGCGGTCCGTGGGACGGATCGGGGCCGGCAGCGAGCTGGCGCCCGTCAGGTGGCGGTCCACGCCACGGGCGGCCGAGCGGCCCTCGGCGATGGCCCAGACGATCAGCGACTGGCCACGGCCGGCGTCACCGGCGACGAACACGCCATCGACGTTGGTGGCGAAGTCCGCGTCACGGGCGATGTTACCCCGCTCGTCGAGGTCTAGACCAAACTGGGCGACCAGGCCGTTCTCCACGTCGGTGCCGGTGAAGCCCATGGCGAGGGTGACCAGCTCGGCGGGGATCCTGCGCTCGGTGCCCGGCTTCTGGGTCAGCCTGCCGTCGACGAACTCGACCTCGACGAGGTGCAGGAAGGCCACGTTGCCGTCCTCGTCGCCCTCGAAGTGGGTGGTGGAGACGGAGTAGACCCGCTCGCCGCCCTCCTCGTGCGCCGAGGTGACCTTGTAGAGCATGGGGAAGGTCGGCCACGGCTGGCCGGCCGGCCGGTCCTCGCCCGGCTTCGGCATGATCTCCAGCTGGGTCACGGAGGCCGCGCCCTGCCGGTGGGCCGTGCCGACGCAGTCGGCGCCGGTGTCGCCGCCGCCGAT
Source organism: Streptomyces sp. NPDC042100 (assembly GCF_055582325.1). Lineage (NCBI taxonomy): Bacteria > Bacillati > Actinomycetota > Actinomycetes > Kitasatosporales > Streptomycetaceae > Streptomyces > Streptomyces sp. NPDC042100. The sequence goes on along the minus strand of NZ_JBVJDK010000005.1, from coordinate 262,600 downwards.
GACGACCACGTGCTTGCCCTCGGCCGAGATCGGCGAGGAGACGAAGTCGCCCTCGACGACCTTGTTGGCGAGCGGCAGGTACTCCATCGCCTGGTAGACGCCCTTGAGCTCACGGCCCGGGACGGGCAGGTCGCGGGCGGTGGTGGCGCCGGCGGCGACGACCACCGCGTCGAACCGCTTGCGCAGGTCCGTCGCGGTCAGGTCGCGGCCGATCTCGATGCCGGTGCGGAACTTGGTGCCCTCCGCGCGCATCTGCTCGATGCGGCGGTTGATGTGCCGCTTCTCCATCTTGAACTCGGGGATGCCGTAGCGCAGCAGTCCGCCGATGCGGTCGGCCCGCTCGTACACGACCACGGTGTGGCCGGCCCGGGTCAGCTGCTGGGCGGCGGCGAGTCCCGCCGGGCCGGAGCCGATGACCGCGACGGTCTTGCCGGACAGGCGCTCGGGGGCCTGCGGGCGCACGTCGCCGCCGTCCCACGCCTTGTCGATGATCGAGACCTCGACGTTCTTGATGGTCACGGCCGGCTGGTTGATGCCGAGCACGCACGCCGCCTCGCACGGAGCCGGGCACAGGCGGCCGGTGAACTCCGGGAAGTTGTTGGTGGCGTGCAGCCGCTCCGACGCCGCCGACCAGTCCTCGCGGTAGGCGTAGTCGTTCCACTCGGGGATGAGGTTCCCCAGCGGACAGCCGTTGTGGCAGAACGGGATGCCGCAGTCCATGCAGCGGCCGGCCTGCTTGCCGATGATCGGCAGCAGGGAGCCGGGGACGTAGACCTCGTTCCAGTCCTTGACGCGCTCGCCCACCGGCCGGGTCTTGGCGACCTCGCGCCCGGTGGTCAGGAAGCCCTTGGGGTCAGCCATGGGTCGCCGCCTCCATCATCTTCTCGGTGGTCTCGGCCTCGGAGAGACCGGCGAGCTCAGCGGCGTCCTTGGCGGCGAGCACTGCCTTGTACGTGGTGGGGATGATCTTGCTGAACCGGTCCGCGCTCGCGGTCCAGTCGGCGAGCAGCTTCTCGGCGACCGTCGAGCCGGTCTCCTCGGCGTGGCGGCGCACGACGTCGTGCAGCCGCGCCTTGTCGGCGTCCGAGAGGGTCTCGACCGCGCCCAGGTTGCCCGCGTTGACGTTGTCCCGGTCGAGGTCGATGACGTAGGCGACGCCGCCGGACATGCCGGCCGCGAAGTTGCGCCCGGTCTCGCCGAGGACGACCGCCGTGCCGCCGGTCATGTACTCGCAGCCGTGGTCGCCCACGCCCTCAGAGACGACCAGGGCGCCGGAGTTGCGGACGCAGAAGCGCTCGCCGGTGCGGCCCCGCAGGAACAGCTCGCCGCCGGTCGCGCCGTAGCCGATGGTGTTGCCGGCGATGGTCGAGTACTCGGCCAGGTGCTCGGCGCCTCGGTCCGGGCGGACCACGATCCGGCCGCCGGAGAGGCCCTTGCCGACGTAGTCGTTGGCGTCGCCCTCCAGGCGGAGGGTGACACCGGCCGGCAGGAAGGCGCCGAAGGACTGGCCCGCGGAGCCGGTGAAGGTGATGTCGATGGTGTCGGCGGGGAGGCCGGCGCCGCCGAACCGCTTCGTGACCTGGTGGCCGAGCATGGTGCCGACGGTCCGGTTGATGTTCCGGATCGGGACCTGCGCGCGGACCGGCTGGGCGGCCTCGGCGGACTCGGCGTTCAGGGCCTCGGCGGCGAGCTCGATCAGCTCGTTGTCCAGGGCCTTCGCCAGGCCGTGGTCCTGCTCGACCAGGGCGTGGCGGACCGCGCCCTCGGCCAGCTCGGGCACGTAGAAGAGCGGCTCCAGGTCCAGGCCCTGCGCCTTCCAGTGGGAGACCGCGCGGCTGGTGTCGAGGAGCTCGGCGTGGCCGACCGCCTCCTCCAGGGTGCGGAAGCCCAGCTCGGCGAGGAGCTCGCGGACCTCTTCGGCGATGAACTCGAAGAAGTTGACGACGAACTCGGGCCGGCCGGCGAAGCGGTCGCGCAGCACCGGGTTCTGGGTGGCGATGCCGACCGGGCAGGTGTCCAGGTGGCAGACGCGCATCATGACGCAGCCGGAGACGACGAGCGGCGCGGTGGCGAAGCCGAACTCCTCGGCGCCGAGCAGCGCGGCGATGACCACGTCGCGGCCGGTCTTGAGCTGGCCGTCGGTCTGGACGACGATCCGGTCGCGCAGCCCGTTGAGCAGCAGGGTCTGCTGGGTCTCGGCGAGGCCGAGCTCCCAGGGGCCGCCCGCGTGCTTCAGGGAGGTCAGCGGGGAGGCGCCGGTGCCGCCGTCGTGGCCGGAGATGAGCACGACGTCCGCGTGGGCCTTGGACACGCCGGCCGCGACCGTGCCGACGCCGACCTCGGAGACCAGCTTCACGTGGACGCGGGCGACCGGGTTGGCGTTCTTCAGGTCGTGGATCAGCTGGGCCAGATCCTCGATGGAGTAGATGTCGTGGTGCGGCGGCGGGGAGATCAGGCCGACGCCGGGCGTCGAGTGGCGGGTCTTGGCGACCCACGGGTAGACCTTGTGGCCGGGCAGCTGGCCGCCCTCGCCGGGCTTGGCGCCCTGGGCCATCTTGATCTGGATGTCGTCCGCGTTGACCAGGTACTCGCTGGTGACGCCGAAGCGGCCGGAGGCGACCTGCTTGATCGCGGAGCGGCGCTCCGGGTCGTACAGGCGGTCCGGGTCCTCGCCGCCCTCGCCGGTGTTCGACTTGCCGCCGAGCCGGTTCATGGCGATGGCGAGGGTCTCGTGGGCCTCGCGCGAGATGGAGCCGTACGACATGGCGCCGGTGGAGAAGCGCTTGACGATCTCGGAGACCGGCTCGACCTCGTCGATGGAGATGGCCTCGCGGTCGGCGAAGCCGAACAGGCCGCGGAGCGTCATCAGGCGCTCGGACTGCTCGTTGACCCGCTCCGTGTACTGCTTGAAGATGTCGTACCGCTTGGAGCGCGTGGCGTGCTGGAGGCGGAAGACGGTCTCCGGGTCGAACAGGTGCGGCTCGCCCTCGCGGCGCCACTGGTACTCGCCGCCGATCTCCAGGGCGCGGTGCGCCGAGGGGATGCCGGTGGCGGGGTACGCCTTGGCGTGGCGGGCGGCGACCTCCTTGGCGACGACGTCGAGGCCGGCGCCGCCGATCTTGGTGGCGGTGCCGTTGAAGTACTTCCCGACGAAGGCGCTGTCGAGGCCGACGGCCTCGAAGACCTGGGCGCCGCGGTAGGAGGCGACGGTGGAGATGCCCATCTTGGACATCACCTTGAGGACGCCCTTGCCCAGCGCGTAGATCAGGTTGCGGATGGCCTGCTCGGACTCCAGGCCCTCGATGAAGGTGCCGGCCCGGACCAGGTCCTCGACGGACTCCATGGCCAGGTACGGGTTGACCGCGGCGGCGCCGTAGCCGATGAGGAGGGCCACGTGGTGGACCTCGCGGACGTCGCCCGCCTCGACCAGCAGGCCCACCTTGGTGCGCTGCTTGGTGCGGATGAGGTGGTGGTGGACGGCGGCCGTGAGCAGCAGCGAGGGGATCGGCGCGTGCTCGGCGTCGGAGTGCCGGTCGGAGAGGACGAGCAGGTGCGCGCCGCCCTCGATCGCCGTGTCGGCCTCGGCGCAGATCTCCTCGATGCGGGCGGCGAGCGCCTCGCCGCCGCCGGAGACCCGGTAGAGGCCGGAGAGCGTGGCGGCCTTCATGCCGGGCATGTCGCCGTCGGCGTTGATGTGGATGAGCTTGGCCAGCTCGTCGTTGTCGATCACCGGGAAGGGCAGCGTGACGCTGCGACAGGACGCGGCGGTCGGGTCGAGCAGGTTGCTGCCGGGGCCGAGGGAGGAGCGCAGCGAGGTGACGAGCTCCTCGCGGATGGCGTCCAGCGGCGGGTTGGTGACCTGCGCGAAGAGCTGGGTGAAGTAGTCGAAGAGCAGCCGCGGGCGGGCCGACAGGGCCGCGATGGGCGAGTCGGTGCCCATGGAGCCGATCGGCTCGGCGCCGGTGCGGGCCATCGGGGCGAGGATGACGCGGAGCTCTTCCTCGGTGTAGCCGAAGGTCTGCTGGCGGCGGGTGACGGAGGCGTGGGTGTGCACGATGTGCTCGCGCTCGGGGAGGTCGGAGAGCTCGATCTCCCCGGTCTCCAGCCACTCCGCGTAGGGCTGCTCGGCGGCCAGGCCGGCCTTGATCTCGTCGTCCTCGATGATGCGGTGCTCGGCGGTGTCGACGAGGAACATCCTGCCGGGCTGGAGGCGGCCCTTGCGGACGACCTTGGCGGGGTCGATGTCGAGGACGCCGACCTCGGAGGAGAGCACGACGAGGCCCTCGTCGGTGACCCAGTAGCGGCCGGGGCGCAGACCGTTGCGGTCGAGGACCGCGCCGACCTGGACGCCGTCGGTGAAGGTGACGCAGGCGGGGCCGTCCCAGGGCTCCATCATCGTGGAGTGGTACTGGTAGAAGGCGCGCCGGGCCGGGTCCATGGAGTCGTGGTTCTCCCACGCCTCGGGGACCATCATCAGGACCGCGTGCGGCAGCGAGCGGCCGCCGAGGTGGAGCAGCTCCAGGACCTCGTCGAAGGAGGCGGAGTCGGAGGCGTCGGGGGTGCAGACCGGGAAGATCCGGTCCAGGGAGCCCTCGCCGAAGACGGTGGAGCCGAGCTGGGCCTCGCGGGCGGTCATCCAGTTGCGGTTGCCCTTGACCGTGTTGATCTCGCCGTTGTGCGCGACGAAGCGGTACGGGTGGGCGAGCGGCCAGCTCGGGAAGGTGTTGGTGGAGAACCGGGAGTGGACCAGGGCCACGGCGGTGGCGCAGCGGCGGTCCGACAGGTCCGGGAAGAAGGGCTCCAGCTGGCCGGTGGTCAGCATGCCCTTGTAGACGATGGTGCGGGCGGAGAGCGAGGGGAAGTACGTCCCTGCCTCGCGCTCGGCGCGCTTGCGCAGGACGAACGCCTTGCGGTCGAGCGCGATGCCGGTGCTGGCGCGGTCCGCGACGAAGAGCTGGCGGAAGACCGGCATGGTGGCGCGGGCGGAGGCGCCGAGCAGCTCGGGGGCGACGGGGACCTCGCGCCAGCCGAGGACCTCCAGGCCCTCCTCGGACGCGATCGTCTCGATCCGCGAGACGGCCTGTGCGGAGCCGTCGGCGGGGAGGAAGGCGATGCCGACGGCGTACGCGCCGGCCTCGGGGAGCTCGAATCCGGCGACCTCGCGCAGGAAGGCGTCGGGCACCTGGAGGAGGATGCCGGCGCCGTCGCCCGAGTCGGGCTCGGAGCCGGTGGCGCCGCGGTGCTCGAGGTTGCGCAGTACGGTCAGCGCCTGCTCGACCAGCGCGTGGCTGGCAACACCGGTCAGGGTGGCCACGAACCCGACACCGCAGGCGTCGTGTTCGTTACGGGGGTCGTACATCCCCTGCGGAGCGGGGCGACCGTCCATGGGCGACCAGGCGTCGGAACGCATCGGCTCTCCCGTCGTCGTCGTGGCATATGCAGCAGCCGAGGGACGACGTTGGCCCTCCGCGAAATTTCGTGCAGGTTACATGATGGCTGGCTTCTCGGAAAGTGGAAAGCTCATTCCAACATGCGGACACCGCGTGGCAGGGCGGTGACGGGGATCCAGCAGGTGGGAGAGGGGAACGCGAGGGCTCCCATGGCTCCCATGGGGGACGGATCGGGGGTTTCCGGAGGTCTGCCGCGACCGTCCGCAGGGCGGGCCTCATTGCCCGCGGCGCTTACGCCTCATGCCCGGTGGTCAGGGTTTCGAAACCGCCGGGTAACCGGCTAGTTATGTGGCGCTGCGCATAGTGTCTCATCGCGGAGCCGGATCCGCTCCGGGATATACGTCACAGAGACACGGGCCCTCGGTCGTGTCTTCGGACATGCCGAAGGCCCCCGGCGGGTGGACCAGGGGCCTGAGGGGGCGGGGGCGGGCCGGAGCGCGGCCCGGAGCGCGGCCAGGGCGGGCCGGGGGCGCCGGCAAGGCCCTAGAGCACCGCCCCGAAGAGCATGCCGAGACCGTACGTGACGGCGGCGGCGGCACCGCCGAGGACGAGCTGGCGCATCCCGCTGAACCACCAGCTGCGGGCGGTGACCCGGGCGACCAGGGCGCCGCAGGCGAAGAGGCCCAGGAGCGCCAGCAGCAGGGCCGGCCAGAGCGAGGTCGCGCCGAGCAGGAACGGCAGGACCGGCACCAGCGCGCCGAGCGCGAAGGAGGCGAAGGAGGACACCGCGGCGACCGTCGGCGAGGGCAGGTCGTCGGGGTCGATGCCCAGCTCCTCGCGGGCGTGGATCTCCAGCGCCTGCTCCGGGTCGCGGGACAGCTGCATGGCGACCTCGCGGGCGAGCGCGGGCTCGACGCCGCGGGAGACGTAGAGCGCGGCCAGCTCCTCCATCTCGTCCACCGGGTGCTTGCGCAACTGGCTCCGCTCGACGTCCAGTTCGGCCTGGACGAGCTCGCGCTGCGAGGCGACGGAGGTGTATTCGCCGGCGGCCATCGAGAAGGCGCCGGACGCGAGCCCGGCGAGGCCGGTGATCACGACGGTCTGGGTGGAGGCCGCGCCGCCGACGACACCGGTCATCAGGGCGAGGTTGGAGACGAGTCCGTCCATGGCGCCGAACACGGCGGGGCGCAGCCAGCCGCCGTTGACGTCCCGGTGGGTGTGGTTGTCGCGGTGGGCCTCGTGGAGCGGTGCGACGGCTTCGATGATGGACATGCTTCTCCCCTGTCTTTCCAGCGGGTTCGGCGACGCCCGCCCCCTTCGACATCATCGAAAATACGCCCGATGTAAGGGGCGCGCCAGCAAGGCAGGCCGTACTTAGTAAGGCCCGCTTTACTGAGGCAGACCTTCCTGACCTGCTTCCCGACCTGCTTCCTGACCTGCTGTCACCCGGGTGACAGAAACGTTTCCTTGGAGGTTCCGGCCCCCGCGCGTGGCAGGCATCCGGGGGAGCGTGAAAGGGGAGCGAACATGATCGGCAAGACGGTGACCGAGGTACGCGAGCGCGCCCGGGGCGCGCTGCTCGGACTCGCGGTCGGCGACGCGCTCGGCGCGCCCGCCGAGAACCTGCGCCCCTCGGAGATCCGGCGCCGCTGGGGCCGGATCGAGGGTTTCGTGACGGACCGTCCGGCGGGCACGGACGACACCGAGTACGCCGTGTTCTCCGGGCTGCTGCTCGCCCGGCACGGCTCGGCGCTGACCACCGCCCATGTCGAACGGGCCTGGCACCACTGGATCGCCGACCTCGACGAGGGCCCGTTCCGAGGCGCGGGCTTCTCCGAGCGCGGCACCCTGGAGAACCTGCGCCGGGGGCTGACCGCCCCCATCTCCGCCCAGCACCGGCACGCCTGGAGCGACGGCCTCGCCATGCGCGCCGCGCCCTTCGGGGTCTTCGCGGCGGGCCGCCCCGCCGAGGCGGCGCGGCTGGTCGCCGTCGACGGGAGCGTCAGCCACGAGGGCGAGGGCATCTACGGCGGCCAGGCGGTCGCGGCGGGGGTCGCGGCGGCGATGGCCGGCGCCTCGGTCACCTCGGTGATCGCGGCGGCCCTCTCGGTCGTCCCCATGGACTCCTGGACGGCCCGCTCGATGCGCCGCGCGGTGGTCGCGGCCCAGCGGGTCCAGCCCGACCCGCTGACCCGGGAGCGCACGGTCCGCTCGGCGGTCGTCATCGGCGGCTACCCCTGGACGGACCTCGCCCCCGAGGCCGTCGCCCTGGCCTTCGGCGCCTTCGCGGCGGCCCGCGGCGACTTCCGCACGGCGGTCCTCACCGCCGTCAACATGGGCCGCGACGCCGACACGACGGCCGCGGTGGCGGGCGCCCTGGCCGGCGCCTCGGGCGGCCTCGCCGCCATCCCGGAGGAGTGGGCCGGCGCCATCGGCCCGGTCACCGGAAGCTGTCTGCCGTCGATGCGCGGCCATCACATCCTGGACATCGCGGACCTGCTGACCCCGGAGGGCGAATCCTGATGAGCGCCGACACCACCCTCCCCTCCGACCCGACGGCGGCGGACGGACGCGCCCCGGGGCGGCGGGGTACGTCACCCCTGACGGAGTCCGGGGCGGAGCCGGGCCCCCGCCCGCTGACCGGCCGCGACTGGGTCCGCGCCACCACCACGGCCCACCCCCCGCACGCCCCGGCCCCGCAGCCCCCGGCCCAGCCCGCCGCCGCCCTCCGGGTCCGGCGGGAGCGGATCGAGGGGCTGCTGCTCGGGCTCGCCGCGGGGGACGCCGCCGGGTGGCCGGCGGCCAGGCACCGGGCCGCCCGGATGCCCGAGTGGACCCGGCGGCTCACCCGCGAGCTCGACACCTTCGCCGAGCAGAACGCGACGACCACCCTCCCCGTCCCCATCGCCCTCAACCAGCCCCCCGAGCCGCTCCGGCTCGGCCCCTCCGACGACGCCGAGTGGGCGGTGTTCACCGCCGAGGCGCTGCTGGCCTCGGCGGGCCCCCTGTTCGACACCCTGCCGGTCGAGCGCCGGCTGCGCGCCGCCGTGGACCTGGCCTGGAACTCCCTGGCCAGCCAGGTCGCCGCCGCGGCGGACCGGGCCCCCGAGGTCGAGTCCGCCGTCCTGCCGCTGCGCGCCCGGATCTCCGTACGGGCCGGGCTCGGCAATCTGGCCGCCGGGCTGCGCCCGCCCGCCACCGGGCACGACAACCCGCACTACTTCGACGACGCCGCCTGCGTCCGCGCCGCCGTGCTCGCGCTGGCGCACCCCGGCGACCCGGCCGCCGCCGCCGAACTCGCCGAGTTCGACGCCCGGTACACCCAGGACGGCGACGGCGTGCACGGCGCCCGCGCCATGGCGGCGGCCACCGCGGCGGCCCTCGGCGGGGCGGGGCCCGACGAGGCGGTGGAGGCGGCCCTGGCGCAGCTGCCGCCCGCCACCGAGATCGGCCGCAACGGGCGGTACGCGGTCGAGCTGGCCCGCTCCGCGGACTCCGCCTTCGCGCTGGTCCCGCTGCTGGAGCACCGGATCGTCGACCACGTCTACAGCTACGGGATCGCCGCCGCCGAGACCGTGCCGGTCGCCCTCGCCCTGACCACGGCGGCACACGGCGCGATGGCCGCCGCGCTGCCCGCCGCCGCCTGCCTGTCCCGGGTGGCCGACTCGGCCCCGGCGCTGGCCGGCGCGCTCACCGGCGCGCTGGGCGGCGGCCGTTCGGTGCCGGAGACCTGGCGGGAGGCCTGCCGGACGCTCGCGGGCTGCGCGCTGCCCCGGCTCGCGGGCACCGACCTGGTGGAACTCGCCGGTCTCCTCGGAGCCACGGAACCGGCCGAGCCGGGTGGACAATTCCGACATGACACCCACTCTGGATGACCGGATCACCGGCAGCCTCATCGGCGCCGCCGTCGGCGACGCCCTCGGCGGCCCCGTCGAGGGCTATACGCCCGCCCAGATCCTGGAACGCCACGGCGGTCGCGTCACCGGCATCGTCGGCCCCTGGAACGGGGACTCCTGGCGCACCGCCCGGCCCATCGCCCCGTACCACAAGGGCGACGGGCACGTCACCGACGACACCTTGATGACCCACGCCCTGATCCGGGTGTACGAGAAGGTCCGCGACCACCTCGACGCGCACGCGGTCGCCGAGCACCTGGTCCCCGAACTCATGGGCCGCCCGGTGTGGATCCCCGAACTGGAGGCGGAGGCGCTCCCCCTCCAGCGGGTGTTCCTCGCCGAGAAGTGGATCGTGACCCGGCTGCACTACGCCCACGCCGACCCGCGCGAGGCCGGCACCGGCAACATCGTCAACTGCGGCGCCGCGATGTACATGGCGCCGGTCGGCCTGGTCAACGCGGCCGACCCGGCGGGCGCCTACGCCGAGGCGCTGGACGTCGCGGGCGCCCACCAGTCCTCGTACGGCCGGGAGGCGGCCGGCGTGTTCGCGGCGGCCGTCGCCGCGGCCTGCGTCCCGGACGCCACCCCCCGCTCCGTCGTCGACGCGGCGCTGGCCCTCGCCAAGGACGGCACCCGGGCCGCGATCCGGGCCGTCACCGAAGTCGCCGGGGAGCACCGGGACTTCGAGACCGCCCTGGAGCCGCTGCGGCGCGCGGTCGCCCCCTACGACTCGGTCGGCCCCGACTACCGCGCCCCCTCCCTCGACGCCCGCCGCCCCTCCCGGACGCACGCCATCGAGGAGCTGCCCGTCGCCCTCGGCTTCCTCCTCGTCGGCGCGGGCGACTACCGCCGCACGGTCCTGGGCGCGGTCAACTACGGCCGGGACTGCGACTCGACCGCCACCATGGCGGGCGCGCTCGCCGGAGCCCTCGGCGGCGAGTCCGCGATCCCCGCCGAGTGGGCGAAGCGGGTCGCCGAGGCCAGCCGGCTCGACCTGCACGCCCCGGCCGCCGCCCTCGCCGCCGTCAGCCGCGAGGTGCACCGCCGCGACACCGCCCGCCGCCGCGCCCACGAGGCGGCCTACGCGGCGCTGACGGGCCCGGCCCGGTGACCCCCGGCACCGGGCTCGCGCCCCGGCCGGCCGCCGTCCCGCTGCGGCTGACCTGGGTCCAGCCCGAGGACCTGGTCGGCCACGAACTGCGGCAGGCCGCGGAGGACGGCCGCAACGGCCCCGAGGCCCGGGCGCTCGCCGCCCGCTGGCGGGCGGCCGGCGGCCCGCCCGCCCCCACGGCCGCCGGGGCGTCCGCCGCGCCGCGCCCGGACCTGCGCCCGCTCGCCGAGGAGATCCTGGACGCCCTCGCCGCGCTCCCCTCCCCGCTCGCCGACCGCGAACCGACCGCGCTCGACGCCATCGTGGCCGCCTGCCCCGACTGGCCGGGCGAGCGGCCCCGGCCCCCGCGACCGCCCCGGGAGCCCGACCCCGGCCTGCTCCCCCGGCTGCACGCCGCCTGGCTCGGCCGCGCCGCCGGCTGCCTGCTCGGCAAACCGGTCGAGAAGCTGCCGCTGGACGCCATCCGCGCCCTCGCCCGCGCCACCGGCAACTGGCCCCTCGCCGACTGGTTCACGGCCCGCGGCGTGCCCGCCGCCCTGCTCTCCGCCCACCCCTGGAACCGCCGCTCCGCCGCCACCTCCCTCGCCGAGAACATCGACGGGATGCCCGAGGACGACGACCTGAACCACCCCCTCCTCGCCCTGCTCCTCCTCGCCCGCCACGGCCGCGCCTTCACCACCGCCGACCTCGCCCGGCTCTGGCTCGACGAACTGCCCGCCGGCCGCGCCTTCACCGCCGAGCGGATCGCCTACCGCAACCTCCTCGACGGCGTCGAACCCCCCGCCACCGCCTCCCGCCGCAACCCCTTCCGCGAGTGGATCGGCGCCCAGATCCGCGCCGACGTGCACGGCTGGACCCACCCCGGCGACCCGGCCGGCGCCGCCCGCCAGGCCCACCGCGACGCGGTGCTCAGCCACACCGGCAACGGCGTCTACGGCGCCATGTTCGTCGCCGCCGCCCTCGCCACCGCCGCCACCGGCACCGCCGACGCGCACCGGGCGCTGGCCTCCGGACTCTCCGTCGTCCCACCGCGGTCACGGCTGGCCGAAGCCGTCCGCCACGGCATCGCCCTCGCCCGCGACGCCCGGGACGCCCGGGACTTCGACTCCGTCGTGGACCGGCTGCACGCCCGCTACGGCGGGTACCACTGGGTCCATGCCGTCCCCAACGCCGCCGTCCTCGCCGCCGCGCTCACCCACGCCGACGGCGACTTCACCCGCTCCGTCTGCGCGGCCGTCTCCGGCGGCTGGGACACCGACTCCAACGGCGCCACCGCCGGATCCCTCGCCGGACTCCTCGCCGGCCACCCCGACCGGCTGCCCGCCCGCTGGACCTCCCCCCTCAAGAACCGGCTCGCCAGCTCCGTACCGTCCTTCGACGGCATCGGATTCGACACCCTGGCCGCACTGACCCACACGGAGGCCGTACGCCCATGACCAGCATCGTCGTGCTCGGCAGCACGAACATGGACCTCGTGGCCTATGTGCCCAGGGCCCCCGCCCGCGGCGAGACCGTGACCGGCCGGGAATTCCGCACCGTCCCCGGCGGCAAGGGCGCCAACCAGGCCGTCGCCGCCGCCCGCGCCGGCGCGGAGGTGTCCCTGATCGGCGCGGTCGGCACCGACGACTTCGGCACCCGGCTGCGCTCCGCGCTCGAACACAGCGGCGTCGACACCGACCTGCTGCGCACCTCCGAGGGCCCCTCGGGCACCGCCCACATCGTCGTCGACGACGAGGGCGGCAACGCGATCGTCGTCGTCCCGGGCGCCAACGGCACCGTCACCTCCCTCACCCACGGCGACGAGGCCCTGATCGGCACCGCCGACGCCCTGCTCCTCCAGCTCGAACTCCCCCTCCCCGTCGTCGTCGAGGGCGCGCGCACCGCCCGCGGCCTCGGCGTCCGCACCGTCCTGACCCCCGCCCCGGCCCGCTCCCTCCCGCCCGAACTCCTCGCCTCCACCGACCTGCTGGTGCCCAACGAACACGAGGCCGCCGCCCTCACCGGACACACCGACCCGCACGCCGCCGCCGAGGCCCTGCTCCGCTTCGTCCCCGAAGTGGTGATCACCCTCGGCGCCTCCGGCAGCCTCTACGCCACCCGGGGCGCCGCCCCGCTCACCGTGCCCGCGCCCCGCGTCCGGGCCGTGGACACCACCGCCGCGGGCGACACCTTCGTCGGCGCCCTCGCCGTCGCCCTCGCCGAGGGCCGTCCCGCGCCCGGGGCCCTCGCCTGGGCCTCGGCCGCCGCCGCCCTGTCGGTGCAGCGCGCGGGCGCCTCCACCTCCATGCCGTACCGCTCGGAGATCGAGGCGGCGGCCGGGGACCGGGAGGCCGATCCCGCGTGAGCACCCCGACCCCGCCCGTGCCCGCGCCGGCCCCACCCGCCGCTCCTCCGCTGCGCGGACTGCGCGTCCTCGACCTCGCCACCCTCTTCGCCGGGCCGCTCGCGGCGACGATGCTCGGCGACTTCGGCGCCGAGGTGGTCAAGATCGAGCACCCCCGCCGCCCCGACCCCTCCCGCGGCCACGGCCCGGCGAAGGACGGCGTCGGCCTGTGGTGGAAGGTCCTCGGCCGGAACAAGCGCACGATGACCCTCGACCTCTCCACCCCCGGCGGCCGCGACACCCTGCTGCGGCTGGCCGCCGACGCCGACGTCGTCGTGGAGAACTTCCGCCCCGGCACCCTGGAGCGCTGGGACCTCGGCTGGGAGGAGCTCTCCGCCGTCAACCCGCGCCTCGTCCTCGCCCGGGTCACCGGCTTCGGGCAGTTCGGCCCGTACGCCCGCAGGCCCGGCTTCGGCACCCTCGCCGAGGCCATGAGCGGCTTCGCCGCCCTCACCGGCGAACCCGAGGGCCCCCCGACCCTGCCGCCCTTCGGCCTCGCCGACTCCATCGCCGCCCTCGCCACCGCGTACGCCGTGATGACGGCGCTCACCGCCAGGAACACCACCGGCCGCGGCCAGGTCGTCGACATGGCCATCATCGAACCGATGCTCTCCGTCATCGGACCCCACCCCCTCTGGTACGACCAGCTCGGCTACGTCCAGCCCCGCACCGGCAACCGCTCCCGCAACAACGCCCCGCGCAACACCTACCGGACCGCCGACGGGTCCTGGGTCGCCGTCTCCACCTCCGCCCAGTCGATCGCCGAGCGCGTGCTGCGCCTGGTCGGCCGCCCGGAGCTGATCGACGAGCCCTGGTTCGCCGACGGCACCGGCCGGGCCGCCCACGCCGACCTCCTCGACGAGGCCGTCGGCTCCTGGATCGCCCGCCACACCCGCGACGAGGCTTTGGCCGCCTTCGAGAAGGCGGAGGCCGCGATCGCCCCGGTCTACGACGTCCGCGATGTGCTCGCCGACCCGCAGTTCCAGGCGCTCGGCACCGTCACCGAGGTCCCGGACCCCGAACTCGGACCGCTCCGGATGCAGAACGTCCTCTTCCGGCTCTCCGAGACCCCCGGCGGGATCCGCTGGGCCGGCCGCCCGCACGGCGCCGACACCACCGCGCTCCTCACCGAGCTCGGCCTCAGCGGCGCCGAGATCGACGCCCTGCGCGAAGAGGGCGCCGTATGACCGGAACCGCCCCGCCCTTCACCCCCCTCACCTGGCTCTACGCCCCCGGCGACCGCCCCTCCGTGGTCCACAAGGCCCTCGCCTCCGGCGCCGACGTCGTCATCGTGGACCTGGAGGACGCGGTGGCCCCGGACCGCCGGGCCTACGCCCTCGCCGCCACCGCCGAGCTGCTCGCCGAACCCCACCCCGTACCGATCCACGTCCGCGTCCACGCCCCCCGTGACATCCCCGCACTCGCACCCCTCCCCGGGCTCGTCGCTCTCCGTGTTCCCAAAGTGACACACCCCACTGACATCCACCGGATCGCCGAGCTCGCCCAGGGCCTCCCGCTCTACCCGCTCCTGGAGAACGCCCTGGCCGTGGAGCACGCCTACGCCATCGCCGCCGCCCACCCCACGGTCCACGGCATCGCCCTCGGCGAGGCGGACCTGCGCGCCGATCTGGGGCTGCGGGACGACAGCGGCCTCGACTGGCCGCGCAGCCGGATCGTGGTCGCCGCCCGCGCCGCCGCCCTCCCGCCCCCGGTCCAGTCGGTCCACCCCGACGTCCGCGACCTGGAGGCGCTCGCCGCCGGGTGCGCGCGGGGCCGGGCGCTGGGCTTCCTCGGCCGGGCCGCGATCCACCCCCGCCAGCTCCCGGTCATCGCCCGCGCCTACCTCCCCACCCCCGACGAGGTCGCCGCCGCCGAACAGGTCGTCAAGGCGGCCGAGGCCGAGGCGGGCGCGCTCGCCCTCCCCGACGGGCGCTTCGTGGACACGGCGGTGGTCGCGGGAGCCCGCCGCGTCCTGGCCCTGGCGGCCCGCGCGGCCTGAGGGCGCCCGCGCGGACGACGGAGGGCCGCCGGGACCCGATGGTCCCGGCGGCCCTCCGCCGTGTACGTCGTGCAGGTGGCCCGGATCGCCCGGGTCAGCGCCCGCCGGCTCCGGCGCCGTTGCCGGCACCGTCCTTGGCGGCCCCGTCGGCGGGAGCGTCGCCCTCACCGGCCGCTTCGGCCGCTTCGGCCGCCTCGGCCTTCTCCGCCCCGCCGTCGGCGTCACCGGCCGTCCCGGCCCCGCCCTTCTCCGCCGGGTCGGCGCTCTCGGCCTCGTCGGTCTTCTCGGCCTTCTCGGCCTTGTCGCCCTTCTCGGTCTTCTCGGTCTTCGGCTCCACGATCTCCTCGCGGCCCGGGCGGACCTTCGACGAGACGACGATGTAGACGACCGCGAGGACGAAGACGATGATCGCCGTCCACACGTTCAGCCGGAGGCCGAGGATGTGGTGCGCCTCGTCGACGCGCATGTACTCGATCCAGGCGCGGCCCGCGCAGTACGCCGCGACGTACAGCGCGAAGGCGCGGCCGTGGCCGAGCTTGAAGCGGCGGTCCGCCCAGATGACCAGGAGCGCGACGCCGACGCACCACAGCGACTCGTAGAGGAAGGTCGGGTGGTAGAGCCCCGCCTCCCGGTTGGCACCGGCGGTGATCTTCAGCGCCCAGGGCAGGTCGGTCGGCCTGCCGTAGAGCTCCTGGTTGAACCAGTTGCCCCAGCGGCCGATGGCCTGGGCGAGGGCGATGCCGGGCGCGATGGCGTCCGCGTACGCCGGGAGCGGGATGCCGCGGCGGCGGCAGCCGATCCAGGCGCCGACGGCACCGAGCGCGATGGCGCCCCAGATGCCGAGGCCGCCCTCCCAGATCTTGAAGGCGTCGACCCAGTCCTCACCCTCGCTGAAGTACAGCTGGTAGTCGGTGATGACGTGGTAGAGCCGGCCGCCGACGAGGCCGAAGGGCACCGCCCAGACGGCGATGTCGGCCACGGTGCCGGCGGTGCCGCCCCGGGCGATCCAGCGCTTGTTGCCGAGCCAGACGGCGACGAAGACACCGATGATGATGCAGAAGGCATAGCCGCGCAGCGGGATCGGTCCGAGGTGGATCACGCCGGTCGACGGGCTGGGAATGTAGGCAAGGTCCATGGCAGGTCCGACGCTACCTTGCCGGGCGGGCCCTGCGGCAGCCAGCCCGGCAACTTCTCCGTAACTACTCCGGCGAACCGGCCGCCGGGGAGGCCGTGCCCGCCTTCTTGCCCTTGTTGGCCTCGGCGACCCACTTCTTCAGGTTCTCCACGGAGATCTGCTCGTTCCCCTTCGAGGGGAAGACCGGTTCCCCGTTGAGCAGGACGGACGGGGTGCCGGTGAATTCGCTGGCCTTGAAGGCGTCGTTCGACTTCTTCACCCAGCCGTCGTGCGTGCCGTCCTCGACGCAGCTGCGGAACGTCGGCGTGTCCAGCCCGGGGACCTTCGCCGAGAGCTCGATGAGCTTCGCGTTCTTCGCGTAGGCGTCGTCCGTCTCCTGGGGCTGGTTGGTGTAGAGGACGTCGTGGTACTGGGTGAACTTCCCGGCGTCCTGGGCGCAGGCCGCCGCGTTCGCCGCGCGCAGCGAGCCGCTGCCGCCCATGTTCCCGTCGATAAGGGTGGCGAGGTGGTATTCCGCCTTGACGGCCCCGGAGGCCTCCAGCTCGTGGATGGTGTCCCGGAAGAAGTTCTCGAACTGGGCGCAGGCCGGGCAGCGGAAGTCCTCCCAGACGGCGAGGGTGGACGGGGCGTCCGGCCTGCCCTGGGGGATGGCCGGCTTGTCGCCGCCGATGGCGCCGGCGGGGGCGACGACGGGGCCCGCCTTGTCGGAGCTGTCCTTGCCGCCCGCGTTGGCGGCGATCACGCCGACGACGGCGGCGAGGCCGAGGACGCCGACGACCGCGGCCGACACGATGAGGACGCGGCGCTGCTTCTCGCGGGCCTTGTCGCGCTGGCGCTGCTGCTGGAGGCGCTCCCGCGCGCTCTGGGTACCACCACTGTTCTTCTCACTCACGCCCACAGCAACGAACCGGGGAGGCATCACCGTGCCTCCCCGGTCCGAAATCCACCCGTATGGGTTACGCGGTGCGGCGCACGCCCTCGGCGAGTTCGGCCGCCAGTTCCCTTACGGCGCCGAGCGCGGCGGTCTCGTCGCCGTCGGCGTCGAGGATCCGCTGGACGAAGGCCGAGCCGACGATGACGCCGTCGGCGAAGGCGGCGACCTCCTTCGCCTGGCGCGCGTTGGAGACGCCGAGGCCGACGCAGACCGGCAGGTCCGAGGTGGCCCGGGTGCGGCGGACCAGGTCGGAGGCCTGGGCACCGACGGACTCGCGGGTGCCGGTGACGCCCATGAGGGAGGCGGCGTAGACGAAGCCGGAGCCGGCCGCGGTGATCGTGGCGAGCCGCTCGTCCCTGCTGCTGGGCGCGACGACGAAGACGGTGGCGAGACCGTGCTTGTCGGCGTGCTCCCGCCACAGGGCGGACTCCTGGACCGGCAGGTCGGGCAGGATGCAGCCCGCGCCGCCGGCCGCGGCGAGCTCCTCGGTGAAGCGCTCGACGCCGTAGCGGTCGATGGGGTTCCAGTACGTCATGACGAGGACCGGCTTGCCGGTGGCCTCGTGGGCCTCCCGCACCGTGCGCATGACGTCGGCGATCTTGACGCCGCCGCGCAGGGCGATGTCGTCGGCGGTCTGGATGACCGGGCCGTCGAGCACCGGGTCGCTGTGCGGCAGGCCGACCTCGACGACGTCGGCGCCGCCGTCGAAGACCGCCTTGATGGCGGCGATGCCGCCGTCGACGGTCGGGAAGCCGGCCGGGAGGTAGGCGATGAGCGCGGCGCGGTCCTCCGCCTTGGCCTTGGCCAGGGTGTCGCTGAGCAGCTGGATGGTGCCGGTCACTTGGAGCCCTCCCCGTCGTACAGGCCGAAGTAGCGGGCCGCGGTGTCCATGTCCTTGTCGCCGCGCCCGGAGAGGTTGACGAGGAGCAGGCCCTCCGGGCCGAGCTCCCTGCCGATCTCCAGGGCCCCGGCGAGGGCGTGCGCGGACTCGATCGCCGGGATGATGCCCTCGGTGCGGGAGAGCAGGCGCAGGGCCCGCATGGCCGCGTCGTCGGTGACGGCGCGGTACTCGCCGCGCCCGCTGTCCTTGAGGTAGGCGTGCTCGGGGCCGATGCCGGGGTAGTCGAGGCCGGCGGAGATCGAGTACGGCTCGGTGATCTGGCCCTCCTCGTCCTGGAGGACGTAGGAACGGGAGCCGTGCAGGATGCCGGGCTCGCCCGCGGTCAGGGTGGCCGCGTGCTCGCCGGTCTCGACGCCGTGGCCGGCCGGCTCGCAGCCGATCAGGCGGACGCCGGCGTCCGGGACGAAGGCGTGGAAGAGGCCGATGGCGTTGGAGCCGCCGCCGACGCAGGCGACGGCCGCGTCGGGGAGGCGGCCGGCGCGCTCCAGGATCTGGCGGCGGGCCTCGACGCCGATGACGCGGTGGAAGTCGCGGACCATGGCCGGGAAGGGGTGTGGTCCGGCGACGGTGCCGAAGAGGTAGTGGGTGTCGTCGACGTTGGCGACCCAGTCCCGGAACGCCTCGTTGATGGCGTCCTTGAGGGTGCGGCTGCCGGACTTCACGGCGATGACCTCGGCGCCGAGGATGCGCATCCGGGCGACGTTGAGGGCCTGCCGCTGGGTGTCGATCTCGCCCATGTAGATGGTGCAGTCGAGGCCGAAGAGGGCACAGGCCGTGGCGGTGGCGACGCCGTGCTGGCCGGCGCCGGTCTCGGCGATGACGCGGGTCTTGCCCATGCGCTTGGTGAGGAGGGCCTGGCCGAGCACGTTGTTGATCTTGTGCGAGCCGGTGTGGTTGAGGTCCTCGCGCTTGAGGAAGACGCGGGCGCCGCCGGCGTGCTCGGCGAAGCGCGGGACCTCGGTGAGGGCGCTGGGGCGGCCGGTGTAGTCGGCCATGAGGGCGTTGAGCTCGCGGGCGAACTCGGGGTCGGCCTTGGCCTTCTCGTACGCGACCGCGACCTCGTCGACGGCGGCGACGAGGGCCTCGGGGATGAACTTGCCGCCGTAGGCGCCGAAGTAGCCCTCGGGCGACGGGACCTGACCCTCCGGGTCCGGAATGAAGAACTCGCTGGACATGCGGTTGCTCCTGGTGCGCGTGCTGACGAATGGTCACCGTATGCGCGCGAGCACGGCCACGAGCGCCGCCCGACGTCGTCAGGCGGTCGTGGTGTCCCTGCGGGTGCGCGCGACGCGCGGGCGCCATCGCATGCCGTTGACCTGGCCCGGCTCGTCGCCGATCACGTACCGGACCCGGCGGCCGTGGACCCGGCGGGCGGGCGCGCGGCAGCCGCGCGGCCGGCAGCCCCGGGCCAGCGGGGCGTGGGCCGGGGCGGCGGCGGTGCGGAGCCGCGTACGGCGCGCCGACGGGACCTCGGGCGAGGTCGGCGACGCGACGCGGCGGGCGGTCATGTCAGGTCAGCTCCGGCCGTGCCGCAGCGCCGGGTGGGCGCCGGCGGCGACCAGGTCGGCGACGGCGGCCTTGGGGTCGCGGCCGGTGACCAGGGACTCGCCGACCAGGACCGCGTCGGCGCCGGCGTTGGCGTACGCGATGAGGTCGTGCGGCCCGCGGACGCCGGACTCGGCGACCTTGACGATGCCGGCCGGGATCTCGGGGCCGACGCGCTCGAAGGTGGCGCGGTCGACCTTGAGGGTCTTGAGGTTGCGCGCGTTGACGCCGATGATCCGGGCGCCGGCGTCGACGGCCCGCTCGACCTCGTCCTCGTCGTGGACCTCGACCAGCGGGGTCAGGCCGATGGACTCGGCGCGCTCGATGAGGGAGACCAGGGCCTCCTGCTCCAGGGCGGCGACGATGAGGAGCGCCAGGTCGGCCCCGTACGCGCGGGCCTCCCAGAGCTGGTACGCGGTGACGATGAAGTCCTTGCGCAGCACCGGGATGTCGACGCGGGCGCGGACGGCCTCCAGGTCGGCGAGCGAGCCGCCGAAGCGGCGCTGCTCGGTGAGCACGGAGATGACGGCGGCGCCGCCGGCCTCGTAGTCCGCGGCGAGCGCGGCCGGGTCGGCGATGGCGGCGAGGGCGCCCTTGGACGGGCTGGAGCGCTTGACCTCGCAGATCACCTTGACGCCGTCGCCGCGCAGCGCGGCGACCCCGTCCTTGGCCTGCGGCGCCTTGGCGGCGCGCTCCTTGAGCTCGTCAAGGGAGACCCGCGCCTGCCGCTCTGCGAGGTCGGCGCGCACGCCTTCGATGATCTCGTCGAGCACACTCACGCGAGAGGCCCCCTTCCGGGACGGTGACGGTGTTGATGAACGCCGAGGAACAGTGTTCAGCCATGTCGATGGTATCCGCAGGTGGGCCCCGGACCCGCATCGGTGGGAGACGCGTCCCACCTGCTGGGACTTCAGGGGGCCAGCGCTGAGCCGAACGGGAGGTTCCGCACGAGGGTGAAGACGGCCAGGACGACCCCGATCCCCCACCACAGCACCGGGGAGACGGAGAGGCGCATGGGGGCGCCCTTGACGGCGCGAATCAGCCATACGGCCATGACGACGGCGAAGACGCCGTAGCCGATGACGGCCAGGGCGTTCGCGCCGAGGGCGGTGCCGAGCTCGCCGTGGACGACGGCGTGGGCGCTGCGCAGTCCGCCGCAGCCGGGGCAGTAGAGGCCGGTGAAGCGGAGCATCGGGCAGACCGGGTAGTGGCCCGGTTCGTTGGGGTCGACCGTGCCGACGTACGCGAAGGCCGCCGCGACGGCGCCGAGCGTGCCGAGCGGTACGAGCAGCCGCCGGGCGAGCGGCCGGGGCGCCGGGGGCGGGCCGTAGGGGCCGTACGGGCCCTGCGCGCCGTGCGGGGCCCACGGGCCGGGCTGCGGTTCGGTGGCGGCTCCCGCCGTCGGCTTCACGTCCACCCGGTGATTCTCGCCCGTGACGCGCGAAGGCGCAGCCCCGCGTCGCGGGGCTGCGCCTTCGGAGTGAGCCGGGAGCGTCAGGCGCGCGCCTTGACGCTCGCGGTGGCGGCCTCACGGGCGGCCACGACGGCGGCCGACTGCTTCGGCATGCCGAGGCCCGCGATCTTCATGACGCCGCCGACGACACCGCCGAGGACGATGACGCCGACGCCGCCCCAGAAAGCGGGCACGTTGGCGGCCACCATGAAGACGCCGGCGATGCAGAAGCCGATGAACGAGATGATGACACCGGTCCAGGCGGCCGGGGTGTGTCCGTGGGCGCTGCCCGCCATGAGTTGCTCCTCGTTGGTGTTGCTCGGTGGTGACGCCTCATTCTTCCGCACATGGGGGCGCGGAGATGAATCGGGGTGCCCGAACGATCACGCGTCGCGTCGCGGCCGCGCCGGTCAGTCGCCCCTGGTGGGGTCCTCGCCTCGGTCCAGGGCCTTCCACAGCTCCTCGGGCCGCTCGGGATCGGCCGGGGCGCCGCGGCGCGCCGCGCGCGGGGCGCCGCCCCGCTCGTACCGGCCGCCCATGGCGGGCCAGGCCTTGCCGTAGCGGAGGGCGAAGAGCCCGGCGGCCAGGATGAGGACGGCGCCGACGGCGGTGACGTACGGCCAGACGGTGTGGCTGAGGCCCTCGACGGCGGCGGCGGTGTTGCCGCTGACGCGGGCCGCCTCGGCGTTCAGGGCGGCGCTGTCGGAGGCGCCGAGGAACGCGGCGAGGGCCGCGCCCGCGCCGCTGAGGGCGAGCAGGGCGGCGACCAGGGTGCGGCCGGTGCGGCGGACGGCGAAGACGGCGACGAGCGCGGCGAGGCCGACGATCGCGAGGGCGGTCGGGACGCCGGTCACGGTGCCGCCGTTGGCGTGCACCGGTACGGCGCCGCCGCCGACCGCCGCGGTGCCCTCGGCCCAGATCTGGCCCGTGGAGAGCAGCACGACGGTGGCTCCGAGGGCGCCGAGCAGAAGAGCCGCGGCGAGGCTGCGGCGGGCGCCCGACGGAGAGGCGGCGCCGCCCGCGCGGGCGGCTCGGGGCTGGGGTACGGGTACGGCACTCACGTACCCCACTATCCCCTACCGGCCCGGCGCGCGTTCATCCGGTCGTGGTCATCCGGTTGGCGGTGTGGACGGCGCGGAGCACCGCGGCGGCCTTGTTGCGGCATTCGTTGTCCTCGGCGACCGGGTCGGAGTCGGCCACCACACCCGCTCCGGCCTGCACATACGCGGTGCCGTCGCGCAGCAGGGCGGTGCGGATGGCGATGGCGGTGTCGGAGTCGCCGGCGAAGTCGAGATACCCGACACATCCGCCGTACAGGCCGCGCCGGGTCGGTTCGAGCTCCTCGATGATCTGCATCGCGCGGGGCTTGGGCGCGCCGGAGAGGGTGCCGGCCGGGAAGCAGGCGGTGAGCACGTCGAAGGCGGTCCGGCCCTCGGCGACGCGGCCGGTCACGGTGGAGACGATGTGCATGACGTGCGAGTACCGCTCGATCGACATGAAGTCGACGACCTCGACGGAGCCCGGCTCGCAGACCCGGCCCAGGTCGTTGCGGCCGAGGTCGACGAGCATCAGGTGCTCGGCGCGCTCCTTGGGGTCGGCCAGCAGCTCCTCGGCGAGGTCGTGGTCCTCCTGCGGGGTGGCGCCGCGG
The DNA here is from genome assembly GCF_055582325.1 of Streptomyces sp. NPDC042100. Lineage (NCBI taxonomy): Bacteria > Bacillati > Actinomycetota > Actinomycetes > Kitasatosporales > Streptomycetaceae > Streptomyces > Streptomyces sp. NPDC042100. The sequence continues at coordinate 240,205 of NZ_JBVJDK010000005.1, read as the reverse complement.
TGCCGGGTGCCGGCGATCGGGTGGAGCATCGCGTGCCCGTCCTCGACCTTGACCAGCGCCTCGGGCGAGGAGCCGACGACGTCGAAGCCGTTCTCGAAGCGGAAGAGGTACATGTACGGGGACGGGTTGGTGGCCCGCAGCACCCGGTAGACGTCCAGGGCGCTCGCGGCGCACGGGGTCTCGAAGCGCTGGGAGGGCACCACCTGGAAGGCCTCGCCGGCCCGGATGCGCTCCTTGATGTCCTCGACGGCGTCCTGGTAGGCCGGGCCGCCCCAGAGGGCGGAGAACTCCGGCAGGGCGGAGTCGGGCAGGGCGGCGGGGACGGTGGCGACGGGGCGGGCCAGGTCGGCCTCCATCGCGTCGAGGCGGGCGACGGCGTCCGCGTACGCCTCGTCGACGCCGGTCTCCAGGTCGTTGTGGTTGATCGCGTTGGCGATCAGCAGGACCGTGCCGTCCCAGTGGTCGAGGACGGCGAGGTCGCTGGTGAGCAGCATGGTGAGCTCGGGCAGCTTCAGGTCGTCGCCGCCGTGCTCGCCGATGCGCTCCAGGCGGCGGACGATGTCGTAGCCCAGGTAGCCGACCATGCCGCCGGTGAACGGGGGCATCCCGCCCGCGAGGTCGCGGGGCGTGTGCAGGGTCTCGACGGTCGCCTTGAGGGCGGCGAGCGGGTCGCCGTCGACGGGGACGCCGACCGGCGGGGTGCCGAGCCAGTGGGCCGCGCCGTCGCGGACGGTCAGGGTGGCGTCGCTGCGGACCCCGATGAAGGAGTAGCGGGACCAGCTGCGCCCGTTCTCCGCGGATTCGAGGAGGAAGGTGCCGGGGCGTTCGGCGGCGAGCTTGCGGTAGAGCCCGACCGGGGTGTCGCCGTCGGCGAGGAGCCTGCGGCTGACGGGGATGACGCGGCGGTCGGCCGCCAGCTTGCGGAAGTGCTCGAGATCCATGGCGCCAGACCCTACTCGGCCGCGAGGAGGACGTCGGCGTCGAAGCAGGTCCGGGCGCCGGTGTGGCAGGCGGCGCCGACCTGGTCGACCGTGACCAGCAGGGTGTCCGCGTCGCAGTCGAGCGCGACGGACCTGACGTGCTGGACGTGGCCGGAGGTGTCGCCCTTGACCCAGTACTCCCGGCGGCTGCGGGACCAGTAGGTGCAGCGGCCGGTGGTGAGGGTGCGGTGCAGGGCCTCGTCGTCCATCCAGCCGAGCATGAGCACCTCGCCGGTGTCGTACTGCTGGGCGATGGCGGGGACCAGGCCGTCCTCGCTGCGCTTGAGGCGGGCGGCGATGGCCGGGTCGAGGGCGCTGGGGGTGCGGGGCGTGCTGCTCATGCCGCCATTCTGCCGCGCGCGGCGGACGGGTCCGGCGGTGCGTCCACTGGGCGGACGGACGGGGGCCGCCGTACCCTGGCCAGCATGTCGACCCATGCCAAGCGTGAACGCCTTCTGCTCGCGGACCTGTTGGAGGCGGCTGGTCCGGACGCGCCGACGCTCTGCGAGGGCTGGCGGACCCGGGACCTGGCCGCCCATGTGGTGGTGCGCGAGCGCCGCCCGGACGCCGCGGCCGGTTCGCTGGTCCCGGCGCTGAAGGCCCGGCTGGAGCGGGTGCAGGCGGAGTTCGCCGAGAAGCCGTACGACGAGCTGATCCAGCTCATCCGGACGGGTCCGCCGAAGCTCTCGCCGTTCACGATCAAGCAGGTGGACGAGGGCGCGAACGTGGTGGAGTTCTACGTCCACGCGGAGGACGTGCGCCGGGCGCAGCCGGACTGGTCGGCGCGCGAGCTCGATCCGGTGTTCTCGGACGCGCTCTGGTCACGCCTGGAGAAGTCGGCCCGGCTGCTGGGCCGCAAGGCCCCGGTGGGGCTGGTGCTGCGGCGCCCGAACGGGCAGACGACGGTGGCGCACAAGGGCACCCCGGTGGTGACGGTCTCGGGCGAGCCGGGCGAGCTGACGATGTTCCTCTTCGGGCGGCAGGACGCGGCGAAGGTGGCGCTGGACGGCGAGCCGGAGGCCGTGGAGCGGCTGCACGACACGAAGCAGCTGGGGATCTGAGGAGCGGGTCCCGTACGGGGAGGGGCACTCCCCATACGGGACCCGCTGGGCAGTGCCGCTCCCTATCGCGTCAGCTCGGCCCGGCGGACCGCCGGGACCAGGAGCCCGTACACCCCCGACAGGGCGCAGACGGACGCGCTCACGACGTACACGGGCCCGACGCCCCACAGGCCGATCGCCGCGCCCGTGAGCGGGTAGCTGAGCGGGGCGAGGCCGAGGGAGCACAGGCCGGCCACGGCGGTGACGCGGCCGAGGTAGGCGGGCTCGCAGTGGGTCTGGACGAGGGCGTTGCACAGCGCCCCGGAGAGCCCGGCGAAGAGGCCGATGGCGAGTCCGACGGCGACGGCGGCGGGCAGGGAGGCCGTGAAGGCGAGGGCGCCGATGGCGACGGCCCCCAGGGTCATGGTCCAGCCGCTGACGGCCCCCGCGCGGGGCACGTGGCCCCGTACGGCGAGGAGCAGGGAGGCGGCGCCCGCGCCGGTGCCGAAGCCGGCGAGGATCCAGCCGATGCCGGTGGCGCCCCAGCCGCGCTGGTCGGCCAGGAGCGCGAGGCCGACGTTGAGGGGCCCGGCGAAGCCGAGGTCGCTGAGCAGCACGATGACGATCAGCGGGCCGAGGACGCGGTGGCGGCGCAGGTGGCGCAGCCCGTCGGCGAGGTCGCCGAGGGCGGTGCCCGCGCGGGCCGTGCCGTCGGCGGGGAGGGCGCGGAGCCGCAGCGCGCACAGTAGCGGGAGGGAGAGGGCGAAGAGCACCCCGGCGGCGCCGAAGGCGGTGGCGGGGCCGCCGAGAGCGACGGCGAGGCCGCCGAGCGGGCCGCCGAGGACGGCGCCCGAGCGGTACGCGAGGCCGCGCAGCCCCTGGAGCCGGGCGAGCTGGTCCCGGGCGGCGATGCGGGGCGGCAGGGCGCCGACCGCGGGCAGGAACAGGGCGTCGACGACGCCGAAGACGAGGGCGACGGCGGCGAGCGCCCACAGGCCGGGCGCGGCGACGAGGAGCGCGGCGGCGAGGCCCAGGACGACGAGGGAGCGGGCGGCGTCGGAGCCGATGACGACGCGGCGGGGGCCGAGGCGGTCGGCGATCACTCCCCCGCCGAGCAGGAGCAGCGCGCGGGGCACGGCGCTGACGGCCATGACGAGTCCGGCCTGGGCGGGGGTGCCGGTGCTGACGGCGGTCCAGGACAGGGCGAGGTAGAAGACGCTGTCGCCGAGCGTGGAGGCGGTGTAGGCGCCGACCCAGCGCAGCACGTTGGGGTCGCGGTGGGCGGGCCGGGCGGGGGCGGGGGCCGGGGCGGTCGTCGTGGCGGGCACGGGATCAGCCTCTGTAGGGGAAGCCGAAGAGGTGGACGGCGACGTTCTCGCGTCCTTCGGTCTCGCCGGCGGCCTCGGCGGCGCGGGACGCCTCGTCGTACTTCCGCACGACGGCGTCGAGCTCGGCGCCGAGGGCGGCCAGTTCGGCGGCGGTGAGCCGGGGCAGCCACTCGGAGCTCACCGAGGCGGCCCGCCACTCCTCGGACCAGGTCTGGCGCTCGTCGAGGAAGCGGTTGAGCATCTCGCTCCGCTGGGCGTTGACGGCGCGGCCGAACGCGGCGGTCGCGGCGACGAGTTCCGGCGCGTCCCGGACGTCCTCCTCGTGGATGCTGAAGCCGTAGGAGCTGGGCCGCCACCACCGCTCGCGGCCGTCGGCGGACTGCGCCTCGGCCTCCTCGATGAGGCCGTGCTCGGCCAGTTTGCGCAGGTGGTAGCTGACGAGCGAGACGGCCTCGTCGACCTGGCCGGCGAGCTGCGAGGCGGTGGCGGTGCGGGCGACGAAGAGGGCGCGGTAGAGGCGCATCCGCAGCGGGTGGGAGATGGCTTTGAGGGTGCCGAGATCGGTGATCCGGCGGTTCTCCGACGAGGTCATGCCAGAACCCTAGATAGGAAAGAAAACTTGCACAATGAAGATTGCGCAAATAATCCTTCGCGTCGAGTGAAAGAAGAGGGCCCCCGGGATACCCCGGGGGCCCTCCAAGGCGACGTGCCCAGACCCGCCTAGCGGACCTGCCGGCCCGCCTCCCTCAGCGCCTGCTTGACCTCGCCGATCCGCAGATCGCCGAAGTGGAAGACGGAGGCCGCGAGCACCGCGTCCGCGCCCGCGTCGATGGCCGGCGCGAAGTCGGACAGCTTGCCGGCGCCGCCGGAGGCGATCACCGGCACGGTCACGTGCCTGCGTACCGCCTCGATCATCTCGGTGTCGTAGCCGTCCTTGGTGCCGTCCGCGTCCATCGAGTTCAGCAGGATCTCCCCCGCGCCCAGCTCGGCCGCCCGGTGCGCCCACTCGACGGCGTCGATGCCGGTGCCCCGGCGCCCGCCGTGCGTGGTGACCTCGAAGGAGCCGGACTCGGTGCGCCGCGCGTCGACCGACAGGACCAGCACCTGTCGCCCGAAGCGCTCGGCGATCTCGCGGATCAGCTCGGGGCGGGCGATGGCGGCCGTGTTCACGCCCACCTTGTCCGCGCCGGCCCGCAGCAGCTTGTCGACGTCCTCGGCGGAGCGCACCCCGCCGCCGACGGTCAGCGGGATGAAGACCTGCTCGGCGGTGCGGCGCACCACGTCGTAGGTGGTCTCCCGGTCGCCGGAGGAGGCGGTGATGTCGAGGAAGGTCAGCTCGTCGGCGCCCTCGGCGTCGTACAGCTTGGCCATCTCGACGGGGTCGCCCGCGTCCCGCAGGTTCTGGAAGTTGACGCCCTTGACGACCCGGCCGTTGTCCACGTCCAGGCAGGGGATCACGCGTACGGCGAGGCTCATGCGGCCCCTCCCCCGGTACCGGCCGGGCGGTAGGCCTCCACCTCGACCTCGACGACCAGGCGGGGGTCGACGAAGCCGGAGACGATGATCATGGAGGCGGCGGGGCGGACGGTGTCGAAGAGCTCCTTGTGGGCCCGGCCGGCCTCGTCCACGTCCCGCGCGTGGGTGAGGTACATGCGGGTGCGGACGACGTGCTCGGCGCCCAGACCCAGCTGCCTCAGGGCGTCGAAGGCGACGTTGAAGGAGTTGACGGTCTGCTCGTACGGGCCGCCGTCGGCGATGGCGCCGCCCACCACGGAGGTGCAGCCGGCGACCAGGACGGTCCCGTTCGGCAGCTCCACCGCGCGGGAGTAGCCGAACTGCTCCTCCCAGGGGGCGCCGGTCACGACCTTGCGCACGGAGTCGCTCATGCGGTCGCCACCGCCTTGAGGGCCTCCTCCAGGGTGAACGCCTTCGCGTACAGCGCCTTGCCGACGATCGCGCCCTCGACGCCCAGCGGGACCAGGCCCGACAGGGCGCGCAGGTCGTCCAGCGAGGAGACGCCGCCCGAGGCGACGACCGGCTTGTCGGTGGCCGCGCAGACGTTCTTCAGGAGCTCCAGGTTGGGGCCCGCCAGCGTGCCGTCCTTGGCGATGTCGGTGACCACGTAGCGGGCGCAGCCCTCGGCGTCGAGGCGGGCCAGCGTCTCGTACAGGTCGCCGCCGTCACGGGTCCAGCCCCGGCCGCGCAGGGTGGTGCCGCGCACGTCCAGGCCGACCGCGATCTTGTCGCCGTGCTCGGCGATGACCTTGGCGACCCACTCGGGGGTCTCCAGGGCCGCGGTGCCCAGGTTGACGCGGGTGCAGCCGGTGGCGAGGGCGGCGGCGAGCGTGGCGTCGTCGCGGATGCCGCCGGAGAGCTCGACCTTGATGTCCATCGCCTCGGTGACCTCGCGGACCAGCTGCCGGTTGTCGCCGGTACCGAAGGCGGCGTCCAGGTCGACCAGGTGCAGCCACTCGGCGCCCGAGCGCTGCCAGGCCAGGGCCGCCTCCAGGGGCGAGCCGTAGGAGGTCTCGGTGCCGGACTCGCCGTGCACCAGCCGGACGGCCTGGCCGTCGCGGACGTCGACGGCGGGGAGGAGTTCGAGCGCGCGGGTCACAGGGTTCCGATCCAGTTGGTGAGGAGCTGGGCGCCGGCGTCGCCGGACTTCTCGGGGTGGAACTGGGTGGCCCACAGGGCACCGTTCTCCACCGCGGCGACGAACGGCTCGCCGTGGGTGGTCCAGCTCACCTTGGGGGCGCGGATGTGGGGGTTGCCGATCTCCAGCTCCCACTCGCGCACCCCGTAGGAGTGCACGAAGTAGTAGCGGGTGTCCGCGTCGAGCCCGGCGAAGAGCTCGCTGCCCTCGGGCGCGTCGACCGTGTTCCAGCCCATGTGGGGCACGACCGGCGCCTTCAGCGGCTCGACCGAGCCGGGCCACTCGTCGAGCCCCTCGGTCTCCACGCCGTGCTCGATGCCCCGGGCGAAGAGGATCTGCATCCCGACGCAGATGCCCATGACCGGACGCCCGCCGGAGAGCCGGCGCCCGACGATCCAGTCGCCCCGGGCCGCCTTCAGGCCCTCCATGCAGGCGGAGAAGGCGCCGACGCCGGGGACCAGCAGCCCGTCGGCGTTCATGGCGCGCTCGTAGTCGCGGGTGATCTCGACGTCGGCGCCGACCCGGGCCAGGGCCCGCTCGGCGGAGCGCACGTTGCCGAAGCCGTAGTCGAAGACGACGACCTTCTTGGGACCCGTCACGCTCATGACCACACGTCCAGCCGCAGCACGCCGGCCGCCAGGCACATGACGGCGCCGAAGGAGAGCAGCACGATCAGGCCCTTGGGCATCTTCTGCTTGACGAAGGAGTAGATGCCGCCGAGCAGGAAGAGCCCGACGACGATCAGGATGGTGGAGAGGCCGTTCACGGTTACAGCGCGCCCTTCGTGGAGGGGAGGATCCCGGCGGCGCGCACATCCCGCTCGGAGGCGTAGCGCAGGGCGCGGGCGAGGGCCTTGAACTGGCACTCGACGATGTGGTGGGCGTTGCGCCCGTACGGCACGTGGACGTGCAGCGCGATCTGCGCCTGGGCGACGAAGGACTCCAGGATGTGCCGGGTCATCGTCGTGTCGTAGGAGCCGATCATCGGCGCCATGTTCTCGGGCTCGGTGTGCACCAGGTACGGGCGGCCGGAGAGGTCGACGGTGACCTGGGCGAGCGACTCGTCCAGCGGGACGGTGCAGTTGCCGAAGCGGTAGATGCCGACCTTGTCGCCGAGGGCCTGCTTGAAGGCGGCGCCGAGGGCGAGGGCGGTGTCCTCGATGGTGTGGTGCGAGTCGATGTGGAGGTCGCCGTCGGTCTTCACGGTCAGGTCGAACAGACCGTGCCGGCCGAGCTGGTCCAGCATGTGGTCGTAGAACCCGACCCCGGTCGACACGTCGACCTTTCCGGTGCCGTCGAGGTCGATCTCGACGACGACGGACGTCTCCTTGGTGGTGCGCTCCACGCGGCCTACGCGGCTCATGCGTCCTGCTCCTTCTTCAACTCACGAACCGCGTCGAGGAACGCGTCGTTCTCTTCGGGGGTGCCCGCGGTGACCCGCAGCCAGCCCGGTACGCCGTTGTCCCGGACCAGGACGCCCCGGTCGAGGATCTTCCGCCAGGCCGCGTGGGAGCCCTCCGCTCCGGCGAAGCGGCCGAACTGGACGAAGTTGGCGTCGGAATCGGTGACCTCGTAGCCGAGGGCCCGCAGCTCGGTGACGAGGCGGTCGCGCTCGGCCTTGAGCTGCTCGACGTACCCGAGGAGGGTGTCGGTGTGCTCCAGGGCGGCGAGCGCGGTGGCCTGGGTGACGGCGGACAGGTGGTACGGCAGGCGCACCAGCTGGACGGCGTCGACCACGGCGGGGTGGGCGGCGAGGTAGCCCAGGCGCAGCCCGGCGGCGCCGAAGGCCTTGGACATGGTCCGGGAGACCACCAGGTTCGGCCGGCCCTCGATGAGGGGCAGCAGCGAGTCGCGGTGGCTGAACTCCACGTACGCCTCGTCGACGACCACCAGCGAGGGCTTGGCGGCCTGCGCGGCCTCGTACAGCGCGAGCACCGTCTCGGCCTCGACCGCCGTCCCCGTGGGGTTGTTGGGCGAGGTGACGAAGACGACGTCCGGCGCGTGCTCGGCGATGGCCCGCCGGGCCGCCGCGAGGTCGATGGTGAAGTCCTCGTCGCGGGGGCCGGAGATCCAGCCGGTGCCGGTGCCCCGGGCGATGAGGGCGTGCATGGAGTACGAGGGCTCGAAGCCGATCGCGGTGCGGCCGGGTCCGCCGAAGGTCTGGAGCAGTTGCTGGAGCACCTCGTTGGAGCCGTTGGCGGCCCACACGTTGCCCAGGGCGACGGGGTGCTTTCCGGTACGGGTGAGGTAGCGGGCGAGCTCGGTGCGCAGCTCGACGGCGTCGCGGTCGGGGTAGCGGTTGAGGCCCCGGGCGGCCTCGGCGACCCGCTCCGCGATCCGGGCCACCAGGGCCTCGGGCAGCGGGTAGGGGTTCTCGTTGGTGTTCAGCTGGACGGGGACGTCGAGCTGGGGCGCGCCGTACGGGGACTTGCCCTTCAGCTCGTCGCGGATCGGGAGGTCGTCGATACGGACCTTGTCGTACGAGGTCACTTGCTCTCCGGCACCTTCCACCCGAACCGGGCCTTGATCGCCGCACCGTGCGCGGGCAGGTCCTCCGCCTCGGCGAGCGTCACCACGTGGTGGGCGACCTCGGCGAGCGCGTCGCGCGTGTAGTCGACGATGTGCACGCCGCGCAGGAAGGACTGCACGGACAGGCCCGAGGAGTGGCAGGCGCAGCCGCCGGTGGGCAGCACGTGGTTGGAGCCGGCGCAGTAGTCGCCGAGGGAGACCGGCGCCCAGGGGCCGACGAAGACCGCGCCCGCGTTGCGGACCCGGTCGGCGACGGCGGCGGCGTCGGCGGTCTGGATCTCCAGGTGCTCGGCGCCGTAGGCGTCGACGACCCGCAGGCCCTCCTCCAGGCCCGCGACCAGGACGATCGCGGACTGGCGGCCGGCCAGCGCGGGGACGATCCGGTCGTCGACGTGCTTGGAGACGGCGACCTGGGCCTTGAGCTCGGCCTCGACGGCCTCGGCGAGCTCCACCGAGGCGGTGACGAGGACGGAGGCGGCCATCGGGTCGTGCTCGGCCTGGCTGATCAGGTCGGCGGCGACGTGCACCGGGTCGGCGGTGGCGTCGGCGAGGACGGCGATCTCGGTGGGGCCGGCCTCGGCGTCGATGCCGATGCGGCCCTTGAGGAGGCGCTTGGCGGCGGCGACGTAGATGTTGCCGGGGCCGGTGACCAGGTTGACGGGCGCGCAGCCGGGCGCCTCGGGGCTGCCCTCGGTGCCGTACGCGAACATGGCGACGGCCTGGGCGCCGCCGGCGGCGTAGACCTCGTCGACGCCGAGCAGGGCGCAGGCGGCCAGGATCGTCGGGTGCGGCAGTCCGCCGAACTCGCGCTGCGGCGGCGAGGACACGGCGATGCCCTCGACCCCGGCCTCCTGGGCGGGGACGACGTTCATCACGACGGACGAGGGGTAGACGGACCGGCCGCCCGGCACGTACAGGCCGACGCGCTCGACGGGGATCCACTTCTCGGTGACCGTGCCGCCGGGCACGACCTGGGTGGTGTGGGTGGTGCGGCGCTGGGCGCGGTGGACCAGACGGGCGCGGCGGATGGACTCGTCGAGGGCGGCGCGGACGGCCGGATCCAGCTCGTCGAGGGCGCGGGTGAGCTCCTCGGCGGGCACGCGCAGGCTCTCGACGCGGACGCCGTCGAACTTCTCCCCGTAGTCGATCACCGCTGCGGCGCCATGATGCCGGACGTCCTCGCAGATCGGCCGCACCTTCTCCAGGGCGGCTTCCACGTCGAACTCGGCACGGGGCAGCAGGTCGCGCAGGGCGGCACCCTCGGGGAGGGCCGCGCCGCGCAGATCGATTCGAGAGATCACGGGTCAATTCTCGCAGACGGCCCAGAGCCCCGGACGCCCGTATCACTGGCTGATACGGGCCACTCTGGCGTCTTGTCGCCACTCCTGACCGTTAGCGTTCAGTCCGTCACTCAGCGGGAAGAACGGCTGTACGAATCCGGGAAAGCGGAATCGTGAGAAGCGAGGGGGGCGGCGGTGACCGAGCCGCGCGTGGACGACGGGGTGCCCGAGGGCCTGACCGGCCCGGAGCGCTACATGTGGCGGGCGTTCAGGATCGGCAAGGCCTGTGATCTCAGGGAGGGGGTCGCGGAGCGGGACGACCCGTTCGACCGGCAGCTCACCTGGGGCGCCGAGCGCAGCGTGCGGGCCGAGGTGGTGGCGCTGCTGCTGCTCGACGGACCGCAGGCCCGGTCCGGGCGCGTCGCGGCCCTGAAGCTGCGCGGCGCGCGGATCACGGGGGTGCTCAACCTGGCGGGCGGCACGATAGGGCCGTACGTGGAGCTGAACGGCTGCCGCTTCGACGGCGAGGTGGTGCTGCCGGAGGCCAAGTTCGGGACGCTGCGGATCATCGAGTGCGCGATACCCCGCCTGGAGGCCGCCCGGCTGCACACGGCGGGCGACCTCCACCTGCCGCGCTGCCGGGTGGAGCGGGGCATCCGCCTGACGGACGCGCAAATCGGCACGGACCTGCTGATCAACCAGATCCGGGTGTGGCCCGACCGGCGCGGCCGGGCGATCACCGCGGACGGCCTGGTGGTCGCCCAGGACCTCCAGGCGGAGCTGATCGAGACGCACGGGGAGGTGAGCCTGCGCGGGGCGAAGGTCGGCGTGTCGCTGAGCCTGCGGGGCAGCGTGCTGCGCGGCGCCCAGCAGCGCCGCGCGCTGAACGCGCCGCAGCTGACGGTCGAGCGCACCCTCTACCTGAACGCCGCCTGGGTCTACGACGCCTCCGGCGACTCGACGGCGACCCCGCCCTACGGGGTGACCCCGTCCCAGGGCGCCCGCCGCAAGCCGGTGGAGTGCCACGGCGGGGTGCGGCTGGACGACGGGCGGTTCGGCGACTCGCTGGACCTGCACTACGCCCGCTTCCTGCTGGACGGCGCCCGCCGCGAGGAGCTGTCGCTGCGCCGCATCGTCACACCGGAGCTCCGCTTCAACGGCGAGCGCCCCGAGGAGGGCCGGGTGGTGCTGAACGGCGCGAAGGTGGTGACCCTGATCGACCTCTCCACCAGCTGGCCGGGCCCCGGCGGCCTGGCGCTGAGCGGCTTCGTCTACGAGAACCTCGTGCCGTACGGGCACTTCCCGCTGAGCAGACGCCTGGAGTGGGTGGCGTCGGCGACCCCGGAGTACGCGCCGGAGCCGTACGAGCGGCTGGCGACGGTGCTGCGGAACAGCGGGGAGGACGCCGACGCGCGGATGGTGCTGCTCGCCAAGCAGCGCCGCCGCCGGGAGACCCTGCCCCTGGCGGGCAAGGCGTGGGGCTACGTCCAGGACCTCGCGGTGGCCTACGGCTACCGCCCGGGCCGGGCGATGGTGTGGATGGCGGTGCTGTGGGCGGCGGGCGCCTACGCGTTCGCGCACTACGACCCGGTCGCGCTGAAACCGGGCGAGGCCCCCAAGTGGAACGCCACCCTCTACGCCCTGGACGTCCTGCTCCCGGTGATCGACCTGGGCCAGGCCGGCTACTGGCGGATGGAGGGCTTCTGGCAGTGGGCGTCGACGGTGCTGATCCTGCTGGGCTGGGTGCTGGCGACCACGGTGGCGGCGGGCGCGTCCCGCCTCCTGAGACGCGGCTGAGCCCGAGGAGACACCGAAGCCCCCCTTCCTTTACACACTCTTGACTGACCCCAGGACAACCTTCCAGCCGCCACCAAGTCTTCACAGTCCCCCACTGGCGCGCCTCTCACCTGCGCTTTTCAATGTTTTGCACCATGTCATTGCTCCGCGCCCTGATCGGCACCGCCCGGATCGTCCGGCACGCCCCGCGGCTGGCCGCCGGCCTCCCGCCGGACGACGACGTGCTGCTGGACGCGCCGGATGAGCGCCTGGCGCCGGCTCTGGTCGCCGCCGCCCTGGGCGACCCGGAACCGGCGGCGAAGCTCCTCGCCACCACCCGGGACGCGGCCGACTGGGAGGAGCGCGACCACTACGTCACCCGGCTGAGCACCTTCGCGTACGGCAGGGACGCCTGGCTGCGGCACTGGCTCTCGGCCGGCCCGGACGACCCGGACGCCCTCCTCGTCGCGGCCCAGCTCGCGGTGCGCCGCGCCTGGGAGTCGCCGGCCAGGGCGGAGCGGCTGCGGGAACTGGACCCGCTGATCGACGCGGCGACCGCCGCCGCCCCGCGCGACCCGGTGCCGTGGCGGCTGGCGCTGGACCACGCGCGGGGCGCGCACGCCGGGCACACCCGCTTCGAGGCGCTGTGGGAGCAGGCCGTGCGCCGCGCCCCGCACCACTACGGCTGTCATGTGGCGGCGCTCGAATACCTGTCGGCGCGGTGGTACGGCTCGCACCGGGAGTGCTTCGACTTCGCCGAGCAGGCGGCGGAGGACGCGCCGCCCGGCTCCCTGGCGCGGACCCTGCCGGTCCGGGCGGCCTTCGCGCAGCTCCTCGCGGACCCGGACCACGGGGTGCCGGCCGCGCGGCTGGACGCGGCGGCGGACCGGGCGCTGGCCCGCTCCGCGGACGCGCCGTGGCCGCCGGAGACCCGCAACCTCCTGGTGCGCGTCCTCGTCCACCGGTCCCGCTGGCACGAGGCCCTGGCGGAGTTCGCCCGGATCGGCACCCTGGCCACCTCGTTCCCCTGGGGCGCGCGGGCGGAGGACCCGCTGCGGGCCTTTCTGGACGCCCGGACCACCACGGTCCGGGAGGCCGCCCGGCGCACCCGGCCGCGCGAGGGCGCCCGGACCCGGTCATGACGGGCCGGACGCCCATTACGCTTGACCGCTGTGACCACAGCTCGCCTGCCCCTGTTCCCGCTCAACGCGGTGCTGTTCCCGGGCCTCGTGCTGCCCTTGAACGTCTTCGAGCAGCGTTATCGCGCCATGATGCGCGAACTGCTGAAGACCGACGACTCCGAGCCGCGGCGCTTCGCGGTGGTGGCGATCCGGGACGGCCGGGAGGTCGCGCCGACGGCGCCGGGCCTGCCGGACCAGACGGCCCTGCCGGAGAAGGGCCCCACGGCCGGCTTCGGCCCCGACCCGATCCAGGCCTTCCACCGGGTGGGCTGCATCGCCGACGCGGCCCAGATCCGGGAGCGCCCGGACGGCGGCTTCGAGGTGATGGCCACGGGCACGACCCGGGTGCGGCTGCTGTCGGTGGACTCCGGCGGCCCGTTCCTGACCGCGGAGCTGGAGGAGATCCCGGAGGAGCGGGGCGACGAGGCCGAAGCCCTGGCCGAGGGCGTCCTGCGGGCCTTCAGGAACTACCAGAAGCGGCTCGCGGGCGCCCGCGAACGCTCGCTGACCACGAGCGAACTGCCGGACGACCCGTCCGTCGTCTCGTACCTGGTCGCGGCCGCCGCCGTCCTGGACACCCCGACGAAGCAGCGCCTGCTCCAGGCGCCGGACACGGCGACGCGGCTGCGCGAGGAGCTGGCGCTGCTGCGCAAGGAGACGGCGGTCCTGCGCCACCTCCCGTCCCTGCCCGCGGTGGAACTGACCCGCACACCGACCAGCCCGAACTAGGACAAGCCATGGCCAAGAAGGAAAAGAAACCAGGCGGCACCCCGGCAACGGTGGCACTGACATCGACGGGCACCCCCTTCACCCTGCACGCGTACGAGCACGACCCGGCGAGCCCCTCGTACGGCGAAGAGGCGGCTCAGGCGATGGGCGTGGAGCCGACCAGGGTGTTCAAGACGCTGGTGGCGGACGTGGACGGCGAGCTGACGGTCGCGGTGGTCCCGGTGGCGGGCCAGCTGGACCTGAAGGCGCTGGCGGCGGCGGTGGGAGGCAAGAAGGCCGCGATGGCGGACCCGGCGGCGGCCGAACGCACGACCGGCTACGTGCGGGGCGGCATCTCCCCGCTGGGCCAGCGCAAGCGCCTGCGCACGGTCCTGGACAGCTCGGCGGAACAGCACGCCACCATCTGCGTCTCGGCGGGCCGCAGGGGCCTGGAAGTGGAACTGGCCCCGCAGGCCCTGGCCCACCTGACGAACGCGACGCTCGCCCCTATCGGCCGCGGCTGAGAATCGACGCGAGCGGGCGCGGTGGAAGGGGCCGCGCCCCCGCGAGCCCCCGCCGACGCCTCAGACAGTGGGCAACGGCGGCCAGGCCCCGTCCTCGGGCTCAGGGTCACGGGGCCCGAAGAGGGCGGTGAGCCCGAGGTGCACGATCATCGCGGCGATGGGCCAGGCGAGCATCGCGGCGGCGGCCATGTTGAGCTCCAGAGGCGCCTGGAAGTCGACATGGGGCCCTACGGCCTTGGCATGGGCGACGACATCCCGCTCGGGCCCGAGGGAGACCCCCACCCACCAGGCGAGCAGCGACCCGAGCACACCACCCGCGGCGAGCCCGAGCACCAGCGCGACACCACCGTGCCGGTGCACGAGGAAGACGACGAGGGCGGCGACGGCGCCGAACCCGAGCGCGAGCAGCACGAAGGTGCCGTCGATCCCGATCGCGGCCTCCCCCTCGCTGTTGCGCAGGAAGACGGCCTTGCCGTCCGAGATGAGGGTGACGCGCGGGGAGAGCCACACCCAGAGCAGCCCGAGCAGCGCACCGACGACGCCGGAGACGACCGCCACGACGGCGGCCTGCCGCAGCTCGGTCACGGTGCTGGGGGCGCCGTCCGGAGCGTCGTCCGCGGGGTGGGGCGCGGGCCACGGGGAGTCGTGCGGCGGCTGGTGGGGCGGCGTCAGAGGTGCGGTCACCCCGCCATCGTGCCAGGTGTGGCTGTGGGCCGCCTCAGCGGACCGCCGCACGCCGGTAGGCCCAGGTGGCGACGGCCAGCGACAGCACCCCGACGGCACCGCAGACGGCGAGGTCGAGGCAGACGGCCCCCCAGTCGGGCCGCTCGTCGAAGGTCCGGGCGAGCGCCTCGACGCCGTACGTGGAGGGCAGCAGGTCCCGCGCCCAGCCGATCGGCCCGGGCAGCCGCTCGGCGGGCAGCACCCCGAGCAGCAGCGCGGCGGACATGCCGAGCTGCCCGAGCAGGGTGGCGAGCTCCGGCCGGGGCGCGAGCAGCCCGAGCGCGGCGCCGAGCCCGGCGAGGGCGGCGCCGGAGAGCGGCACGACGGCGGCGAGGATCCACAGGTGCCCGAGCGGCAGCCCGAAGAGCACGGACCCGGCGACGGCGGTCACGAGGGTGCCGGGCACGGTGAAGGAGGCGTACGCCCCGGCGGCGCCGAGCACGACGGCGGCGGGCGGCACGGGCAGGGTGGCGTAGTGGTCGAGCCCGCCGCCGGCCCGTAGCTGCCCGAAGTACTGGGCGAGCAGGTTGAGCGCGACGAAGGCGACGACGAGCACGGAGGACCCGGCGACGACGGCCCGCGCCTCGGAGCCCCCGTCGACGACCCCCCGCATCAGCACCATGATCCCCACCGACTGGAAGGTGGCGACGAAGAGCAGCGGGATCCGGGAGACCCGGGCGCGCGAGAGCTGCGCGCGGTAGACGGCGGCGAGGGAGGGCCCCAGCCGGGCGCGGGGCGCGAGGGGCGCGGCGTCGTGGTCCTCGGCGTCCCGGGCGGGCTCGTGGCCGAGGGCGGCGGCGGGCAGGACCTCCGCGGGCAGGGTGCTCAACTCGTACGGCTCCTGACATGGGGCAAGGACGTCACGCCTTCACCAGTCCCCGGTTCTCGCCGCCGAGCGCGAGGTACACGTCCTCCAGGCTCGGCGTCGCCAGCGTGAAGTCGTCGAGGGCGGCGAAGGCGGCGCCGCCGGTGACGGCGGCGACCGCCGCGCGGGCCTCGTCGGGGGCGAGCCGCAGCGTCCAGCGCCGCCCGGTCTCCTGGGCGGCGGGGCGCAGCGCGGCGACCTCGGGGAGGTCGAGGGGCGCCCGCTCGCGCCAGACGAGGTCGACGCGGACCTCCCCGGCGACGCGCTCCTTGAGCCCGGCGGGGGTGTCGCAGGCGATGACCCGGCCCCGGTCGATGACGGCGACGCGGTCGAGGACGGTCTCGGCCTCGATGACGTTGTGGGTGACGAGCAGCACGGTGGCGCCGCGTTCGGCGCGCCGCCGGTCGACGGCGGCCCAGACGGCCCGGCGGGCGACGGGGTCCATGCCGGTGGTGGGCTCGTCGAGGACGAGGACGGGCCGTTCGCCGACGAGGGCGGCGGCGACGCAGGCGAGCCGGCGCTGTCCGCCGGAGAGCTTCTTGAGGGGGCGCCCGGCGATCTCGGCGAGTCCGAGTTCGTCGAGTACGGCGTCGCGCTCGGCGCGGGCCGCGCGGACGTCGAGTCCGCGCAGCCGCCCGGTGGTCTCGGCGGCGAGGGCGACGGTGAGCTCGTCGAGCGCGGTGGACTCCTGGCCGAGGTGGGCGAGGAGGCGGGAGGCGCGCTCGGGGTGGCGCACGAGGTCGTGGCCGAGCATCCGGACGGTGCCGGAGTCGGGGCGCATGAGTCCGGTGAGCTGGCGGACGAGGGTGGACTTGCCGGCGCCGTTGGGTCCGAGCAGCCCGAAGATCTCACCGCCGGCCACGTCGAGGCTGATCCCGTCGGTGGCCCGGACCTCGGGGGTCGCGGGGGCTCCGCGTCTGCCGCGCGTGGCGGGGTACGTCTTGACCAGATCCCGCACCACGCACACCGTACTCACGAGGGATGAGCCTACGGGGTCCCCCGGCTCTCCTCGGGCGCGGGGGCGTGTTGGGCGGCGGCGTGGACGTCGATCTCGCGCCAGAAGCCCGCCCGGATGGCGTAGCGGTCGTGCTCGTCGATCTGGTCGTCCTTGTGGGCGAGGAGCCCGAAGCGGGCGGCGTACCGGAGGAGTTCCCCGTCGATGCGGTGCGGGATGCGCGGGTACATGACGGCGAGCTTCTGGACGTGGCCGGGTTCGGTGAGCCGGTCGAGCCAGCGGCGGGCGAAGACCTGGCCGACCTCGTAGGGGTCGCCGCCGACGGTGGTGATGTCCTCCTCGCGGTCGGCCCAGCGCTGCTCGGCGCTGGTGAGCTGGGCGAGGGTGGGCAGGACGGCGGTCTCGGCGGGTTCGCCGAGGGGGGCGGCGGGCCGGTCGATCCAGCCCTTGTCGGAGGACCAGCGGAGGGTGGCGCCGTTGGCGCCGTTGGCCCCGTTGACGTGGGGGGCGGCGGGCGCGGCGGGCCCGCGCAGGGCGGCGAGGTCCTTGGGGGTGGGGACGGTCTTGGCGGAGGCGGGCGCGGGGATGACGGAGCCGTTGACGCCCTCGGTGCCGGCGGTGTCCGGGCCCGCGGGCCCGCCGGAGTCGGCGCGGGCCGGGTCGTGGGCGACGGCGGCGGTCGCGGCGGCGGCCCGTTCGGCGGAGGCGGCGAGGGCGGATTCGGGCAGCGGCGCGGAGAGGATGGCGGCGATCTCGGGGCGGGGCGCGGGCGGCGGGGCGCAGAGCCCGCTGAGGTCGCGGGCGCGGACGGCCCGGGTGATCCAGGCCCGGTCGAGGACGCTGCGCTCGTCGGCCTCGGCGACGAGGTCCTCGGACTGGTTGTAGTCGCCGTCGGCGGCCTGGACGGCCCAGAGGTGGACGGCGACGCCGTGCTCCTTGGCGGACATGAGGCCGGGGAGGAGGTCGCCGTCGCCGGTGACGAGCACGATGTCGGAGCAGGCGCGGTTGCGGGCGAGCTCGGTGAGCTCGGTGTGCATGGCGGCGTCGACGCCCTTCTGGGCCCAGCGTCCGTCGCTGCGGGTCAGGGCGCCGAGCCGGACGGTGACCCGGGGCATCACGCGGAGCCGGCGGTGCTCGGGCTGGGGCACCCGGTCGGGCGCGCCGTCGAACCAGTAGATCCGCAGCAGCGGCAGGGCGGTGTCGGCCTCGGCGCGCTCGCGGAGCTGCCGGATCAGCGCGGCGTGGTCGACGGTGATCCGTGAGCGGGCCGGCTCCCCGGCGAGGAGGCTGGCGGCGGCGCCCAGCAGATAGCCGGCGTCCACCAGGACGACGCAGCGGTCCACGTGTTCCACCCTCTTTCGGGAACCTCGGGATCGGAAGTGCTCCAGGTTGCTCCGAGTCTGCCCGACGGCGCCGACGGAGAGGTCCGGAACTGGATCATCGGCGTGGCGGATCTCACTAGGAGACCGCGACTACGGTCCGTAATGATCCAAAATGCGACGCTTCGCGCGCTATGTGAGTCTGACAGCGGCCCTGGCCCACACCCTCTTGAGGAGGCATCACCCGATGGCCAAGAACCGAAAGCAGGACCGCAGTCAGCAGCAGCGCGGCTCGCAGGCCGAGCGCGGCCGGCAGCAGGCGCAGGCGTCCGCGATGGAGTCCCAGGCCGAGCAGCGCGCCACCCAGGTCACGCCGGGCGACATGGCGCGCAAGGGCCGCCAGAAGCGCTTCGGGCACAACTGACGGCAGCCACCGGCAAAGGGGCGCGCCCGTGACGACGGGCGCGCCCCTTGCGCGTGGGCGTGAAGGTCCTATCCGGCCAGGCAGGACGGCCCGAGCAGCACCTTCAGGTCACCGAAGAGCGCGGGGTCGGGCTGTACCCGGTGCCGGTCGAGCCGGAGCACGGTGGTGGAGCGGGGGCCCTGGAGCTTGATGCGGACCTCGGTGTTGCCCCGGTGGTGCTTGAGGATCTCGCCGAGCCTGCTGACCATCGGCGGGGTGACCTTGACGGTGGGGATGGTGAGGATCACGGGGGCGTTGGTCCCGGCGTTGGAGAGGTCGGGGACCATCAGCTCCATGGCGACCAGCCGGGGGATGTCCTCGCGCTTGTCGAGCCGTCCCTTGACGAAGACGACGGTGTCCTCGACGAGCTGGGTGGAGACCAGCTGGTAGGTGGCCGGGAAGAACATGCACTCGATGGAGCCGGCCAGGTCCTCGACGGTGGCGATGGCCCAGGCGTTGCCCTGCTTGGTCATCTTGCGCTGGAGGCCGGAGATGATGCCGCCGATGGTGACGACGGCGCCGTCGGCGTGCTCGCCGCCGGTGAGCTGGGAGATGCCGGCGTCGGTCTTGTCGGAGAGCACGTGCTCCAGGCCGAAGAGCGGGTGGTCGGAGACGTACAGGCCGAGCATCTCGCGCTCCTGGGCGAGCAGGTAGGCCTTCTCCCACTCGACGTCGGAGAACTGGACGTCGAGGCCGAAGCCGGGCTCGTCGTTGTCCTCCTCGCCCATGCCGCCGAAGAGGTCGAACTGTCCCTCGGCCTCCTTGCGCTTGACGGCGACCACGGTGTCGATCATGGGCTCGTGCTGGGCGACCAGGCCCTTGCGGGTGTGGCCCATGGTGTCGAAGGCGCCGGCCTTGATCAGCGACTCGACGGTCCGCTTGTTGCAGACGACGGCCTCGACCTTGTCGAGGAAGTCGGGGAACGAGGAGTACTTCCCCTTGCTCTTCCGCGTCTTGATGATCGACTCGACGACGTTGGAGCCGACGTTGCGGACGGCGGTGAGGCCGAAGAGGATCACGTCGTCGCCCTGGGCGGCGAAGTTCGACTCGGACTCGTTGACGTTCGGCGGGAGCACCTTGATGCCCATGCGGCGGCACTCGTTCAGGTAGACGGCGGACTTGTCCTTGTCGTCCTTGACCGAGGTGAGCAGGCCCGCCATGTACTCGGCGGGGTAGTTCGCCTTGAGGTAGGCGGTCCAGTAGGAGACCAGGCCGTACGCGGCGGAGTGCGCCTTGTTGAAGGCGTAGCCGGCGAAGGGGACCAGCACGTCCCACAGGGCCTTGATGGCCTCGTCGCTGAAGCCCTTCTTCTTGGCGCCGGCCTCGAAGATCACGAAGTTCTTGGCGAGCTCGTCGGGCTTCTTCTTGCCCATGACGCGGCGGAGGATGTCGGCCTCGCCGAGCGAGTAGCCGGCGATGATCTGGGCGGCCTTCTGGACCTGCTCCTGGTAGACGATGAGGCCGTAGGTGACCGCGAGCACCTCTTCGAGCGGCTGCTCCAGCTCGGGGTGGATCGGGGTGATCTCCTGCTGCTTGTTCTTGCGCAGGGCGTAGTTCGTGTGCGAGTTCATGCCCATCGGGCCCGGGCGGTAGAGCGCGGACACGGCGGAGATGTCTTCGAAGTTGTCGGGCTTCATCAGCCGCAGCAGGGACCGCATGGGTCCGCCGTCGAACTGGAAGACGCCGAGGGTGTCGCCGCGCTGGAGCAGCTCGAAGGTCTTGGGGTCGTCGAGCGGGAGGGCCAGGAGGTCGAGGTCGATCCCCTTGTTGGCCTTCACCATCTTGACGGCGTCGTCCATGATCGTGAGGTTGCGCAGGCCGAGGAAGTCCATCTTCAGCAGGCCGAGCGACTCGCACTGCGGGTAGTCCCACTGCGTGATGGTGACGCCGTCGGTGTGCCGGACCCAGATCGGGGCGTGGTCGACGATGGGCTCGCTGGACATGATCACGCCGGCGGCGTGCACGCCCATCTGGCGGACCAGGCCCTCGACGCCCTTGGCGGTGTCGATGACCTTCTTGACGTCCGGCTCGTTCTCGTACATCCCGCGGATCTCGCCGGCCTCGCTGTAGCGCGGGTGCGAGGGGTTGGTGATGCCGTCGAGGTCGATGCCCTTGCCGAGGACGTCGGCGGGCATGGCCTTGGTGAGCCGGTCGCCCATGGCGTACGGGTAGCCGAGGACGCGGGCGGAGTCCTTGATCGCGTTCTTGGCCTTGATCTTGCCGTACGTGCCGATCATGGCGACCTTGTCGGCGCCGTACTTCTCGGTCACGTACCGGATCACCTCGACGCGCCTGCGCTCGTCGAAGTCGATGTCGACATCGGGCATCGAGATGCGCTCGGGGTTGAGGAAGCGCTCGAAGATCAGGCCGTGCGGGATGGGGTCCAGGTCGGTGATGCCCATGGCGTACGCGACGATCGAGCCGGCCGCGGAGCCTCGGCCGGGGCCGACCGCGATGCCCTGGCTCTTGGCCCACATGATGAAGTCGGCGACGACGAGGAAGTAGCCCGGGAAGCCCATCGAGATGATCGTGTCCATCTCGTACTCGACCTGCTTCATGCGGTCCTCGGGGATGCCCCCGGGGAAGCGCCGCTCCATGCCCTTCATGGTCTCCGCGCGGAACCAGGTGACCTCGGTGTAGCCCTCCGGGATGTCGAACCTCGGCATGAGGTTCTTGGCCTCGAACATGCCGGTGGTGTCGATCTGCTCGGCGACCAGGAGGGTGTTGCGGCAGCCCTCCTGCCAGGCGTCGGAGGAGTCGACGGCGTACATCTCGTCCGTGGACTTCAGGTAGTAGCCGGTGCCGTCGAACTTGAAGCGGTCCGGGTCGGAGAGGTTCTTGCCGGTCTGGATGCACAGCAGGGCGTCGTGGGCGGTGGCCTCGTGCGCGTAGGTGTAGTGCGAGTCGTTGGTGACCAGCGGCGGGATGCCGAGCTTCTTGCCGATCTCCAGGAGCCCGTCGCGGACCCGGCGCTCGATCTCGATGCCGTGGTCCATCAGCTCCAGGAAGTACCGGTCCTTGCCGAAGATGTCCTGGTACTCGGAGGCGGCCTTCAGGGCCTCGTCGAACTGGCCGAGGCGGAGCCTGGTCTGCAGCTCGCCGGAGGGGCAGCCGGTGGAGGCGATCAGGCCCTCGGACCACTGGGAGATGGTCTCCTTGTCCATCCGGGGCCACTTCTGGAGCCAGCCCTCGGCGTACGCGTCGGAGGAGAGCCGGAAGAGGTTGTGGAGGCCGGTGGCGTTCGCCGCCCAGATGGTCTTGTGGGTGTAGCCGCCGGAGCCGGAGACGTCGTCCCGCTTCTGGTGCGGCTGGCCCCACTGGATCTTCCGCTTGTTGCGCCGGGACTCCGGGGCGACGTACGCCTCGATGCCGATGATCGGCGTGACGCCGGCCTTCTTGGCGCTGTGGAAGAAGTCGTAGGCCCCGTGCAGATTGCCGTGGTCGGACATGGCGATATGGGTCATGCCCATCTCGTTGCACGCGTTGAACATGTCCTTCAGCCGCGCGGCACCGTCCAGCAGGGAGTACTGGGTGTGGACGTGGAGGTGCGTGAAGGGCGGCTTGGTCACGGTGGGATGCCTCCGATGAATTCCTGGGGGGACAGCGTCGAAGTCTACGTCGGCCGACTGACAGACCGCGGGCACTCGGCGGTACGGTCACGCGTTGGAAGACCGGGAACACCTGTCCCAATTGTCATGAACAGTCGTGCACCAGGAGGCACCCTCGATGTCGGTCACCCAGCCCACCGCGGCCGAGCGCGGTGAGCAGATCCTCGCCGTCTTCGACACCGCCTTCGGCGAGCTGCTCGCCGCCGACCCCGCCGCCTTCAAGGTCAAGTTCCGCAAGATGGCCGGCTCCGCCTTCGCCTTCTACCGGGGCACCGCCTGCCTCTTCTACCAGGACCTGGAGCGCGAGGCGCATGGCGGCCCGTATCTGGACGAGCGGACCGGCCGGGTGTGGATCCACGGCGATCTGCACGCGGAGAACTTCGGTACGTACATGGACGCCAACGGGCGCCTGATCTTCAACGTCAACGACTTCGACGAGGCCTATGTCGGCCCCTTCACCTGGGACCTCAAGCGGCTCGCCGCCTCCCTGGCGCTGCTGGGCTACCAGAAGGCGCTGGGCGACGAGCAGATCACCGAGCTGGTCCGGATCTGCGCCGCCGCCTACCGGGAGCGGATCCACGCGCTGGCGACCGGCGCCAAGGACGACGAGCTGCCGCCCTTCACCCTGGACACGGCCGGCGGCGCGCTGCTGGACGCGCTGCGCGACGCGCGCGGGATGACCCGCTTCGGGCTGCTGGACTCGATGACGGAGATCCGCGAGTACGAGCGCCGGTTCTCGGCCGGCGGCGGCGCGATCGAGCTGGACGCGGCCACCCGCTACAAGGTGCTGGCCGCCTTCGACGGCTATCTGGAGACCCTGCCGGAGGCGAGCCTGGTCCGCCCCGACTCGTACCGGGTGAAGGACGTCGTGGGCCGCCGGGGCATCGGCATCGGCTCGGCCGGCCTCCCCTCGTACAACATCCTCCTGGAGGGCCACAGCGACGCCCTGGAGAACGACGTCGTCATCTACATGAAGCAGGGGCAGACGCCGGCCGTCTCGCGCCATGTCACGGACGCGGCGGTACGGGACTACTTCCGGCACGAGGGCCACCGCACGGTGATCTCGCAGCGGGCGCTCCAGGCGCACGCCGACCCCTGGCTCGGCTGGACGGAGCTGGACGGGGCCGGGCAGCTCGTCGCCGAGGTCTCGCCGTACGCGGTGGACCTGGACTGGTCCGACATCGACGACCCGGAGGAGATCGCCGCGACCGTGGCCGACCTCGGGCGGGCCACGGCGGCCATGCACGCGGCGGCGGACGACCTCAGCGGGCAGTCGCTGGTGCCGTTCTCCACCGAGCGGGCCATCGACGCGGCCATCGCGGCCGACGAGGAGGGCTTCGCCGAGCTCCTGGTGGACTTCGCGCACTCCTACGGCGCCCGGGCGCGGGCCGACCACCAGATCTTCGTGGACCTCTTCCGGAACGGGCGCATCCCGGGGCTGTAGGGGCGTCCGGGACCGGCCCGGCGCATTCACAGCTCGGCCTTAGCGACCCCTTACGGGCGGGCATGACACACTTTCCCGGCGATGGACATGGCAAGCACTCAGCTGAGAGCCCTGCGGGCGGCGATCTTCACGACCCTGGTCGTGACGCTGTCCGTGGCCTCGCACGTGCTGCTGTCCGGGGTGCCGCTGCCGCTCGGGACGGTCGTCCCGGTCGCGGCCGGCGTCTTCGCCGTCGCCTACGCGCTGGCCGGGCGGGAGCGCGGCCTCGGCCCGATCGCCGGGCTGCTCGTGCCGCTGGAGCTGGCCGCCGACACGCTCTTCACCAGCGGCCAGACCGCCTGTTACGGGCCCACCGGCGGCCCGGTCTTCGGCGCGCTGCGCGCGGTGGGCTTCGACGCGCTGTGCGGCGGCGCCCTCGGCACCCCGCTGCCGGGCGTGGCGGCCCCGGGCAGCGGGACCGCGGCGGCGCTGCTGAGCTCCCCCGACCCGGCGGTGCCCTGGCTGCTGCTGGCCGCGCACATGGCGGTCGGGCTCTCGGCGGCCTGCTGGCTGCGCGGCGGGGAACGGGCCCTCGCCCGGCTGCTGCGCGCGGCCGAGGCCCTCGCCTTCCGGCCGCTGCGCCTGGTGGCGGCCTTCCTCCGCGTCCTGGGCACGGCCCCTCGGCGCGCCGGGCGTCCCGCGGACCGGCCGCACCGGTCGCGGGCCCGGCTGCTCGTGCACTCCGTGGGACGGCGTGGACCGCCGCGCTCCGCGGGCCTCCGGCTCGGCCGCGCGCCGATGCCCGCCCTCGTCTGAGCCGGCACGCGCCCCTTCCCCCCTCCTTCTTCTTCCTTCCTTCTTCATGTCACGGAGATCACGATCATGAGCAAGCGCAACACCCAGGCCAACAAGGCGGCGGCCCGCGAGCGGCTGCGCGAGGAGCGCGAGCGCCAGGCCAAGAAGGACAAGACGCGCCGCCAGGTCGTCGTCGCGGTGTCGGCGGTCGCCGCCCTCGCCGTGGTCGGCGGCGTCAGCTACGCCATCGTCCAGGCCAACAAGCCCTCCGCGTGGGAGGCCGCCGCGGACGCGAAGAACATCACGGCGCCGAAGAACACCGAGGGCACGAACGGCACCACGGTCGTCATCGGCAAGCCCGAGGCCAAGAAGACCCTGGAGCTGTACGAGGACTCCCGCTGCCCGGTCTGCGCGACCTTCGAGCAGGGCGTGGGCGCGACGGTGGCCAAGGACGTCGCCGACGGCAAGTACAAGATCAAGTACATCGGTGCCACCTTCATCGACAACTCCGACCAGGGCGAGGGCTCGAAGAACGCCCTGTCGGCGCTGGGCGCGGCGCTGAACGTGAGCGGGGACGCCTTCCTGAAGTACAAGGAGGCGCTGTACTCGACGAAGTTCCACCCGGAGGAGAGCCAGGACAAGTTCGCCAAGGACTCCTACCTGCTGGAGATCGCGGACACGGTGCCGGCCCTGAAGGGCAACGCCGAGTTCAAGAAGAACGTCGAGAACGGCACCTTCGACGCCTGGGCCATGAAGATGTCGAAGGCCTTCGACGAGAGCGGGGTCCGGGGCACGCCGACGCTGAAGATGGACGGCAAGACCCTGACGGCCGAGGGCAGCGAGAACCCGCCGCTGACGGCGGACCAGTTCAACGCGGCGCTCGCCAAGGTGCTGAAGGGCTGACACCTCCCCCACCGCGCCCGCCGCTCCTTCCGGCCCCCGGACCGCCCCGCCCCGCGCGGGCGGCCCGGGGGCCGCGGCACGTCCGGGGCCGGGGGCGCGGCGGCACGCCGGGAGCGGAGCCGGGGGCTCGGGGCCGGGGGGTACGGAGCCGGGCGACGCCCCGTCGACGAGTCGGCGAACTTTGCGCGCGGAGCTGCCACTTCTCCGTACCGGCCGGTAATCTGACGGCCCGTGACCAGTCCTCACCTGATAGCCGCCCCCACCCGCCGCACCGTCGTGAAGGCCGCCGCCGTGACGGCCGTCGTGACCCCGGCCCTGGTGGCCACCGCCTCCCCCGCGCTCGCCGAACCGGCCGCGCCCGCCTTCCTGCACGGCGTCGCCTCGGGCGACCCGCTGCCCGACGGCGTCCTGCTCTGGACGCGCGTCACCCCCTCCCCCGACGCCGTGCCCGGCTCGGGCCTCGGCCCCGACACGACCGTCGGCTGGGAGCTCGCCGAGGACCGCGGCTTCGCCCGGACCGTGGCGAGCGGCACCGCCCTGGCCTCCGCCGCCGCCGACCACACCGTGAAGGCGGACGTCCGGGGCCTGCGCCCGGGCACCGCCTACTACTTCCGCTTCACCGCGGGCGGGACCGTCTCCCCGGCCGGCCGCACCCGCACCGCCCCCGCCGCCGACTCGGCCGGCCCCGGCGTCCGCTTCGGCGTGGTCTCCTGCGCCAACTGGGAGGCCGGCTACTTCTCCCCGTACCGCCACCTCGCCGCCCGCGCCGACCTGGACGCGGTCCTGCACCTCGGCGACTACATCTACGAGTACGGCACCGGCTCCTACCCGGAGGCGAAGTACACCGTCCGGAAGCACGAGCCGGCCCACGAGATCGTCTCGCTCGCCGACTACCGCACCCGGCACGGGACGTACAAGACGGACGCCGACCTCCAGGCGCTGCACGCGGCGCACCCGGTCGTGGCGATCTGGGACGACCACGAGTTCGCCAACGACGCCTGGTCGGGCGGGGCCGAGAACCACACCCCCGGCACCGAGGGCGACTGGGCGGCGCGGGTCGCGGCGGCCAAGCGGGCCTACTTCGAGTGGATGCCGGTGCGCGCCTCGACCGAGGGCACGGTCTTCCGCCGGCTGCGCTTCGGCAGGCTGGCCGATCTGCACCTGCTGGACCTGCGCTCCTTCCGTTCCCAGCAGGCGGGCACGGGCAGCGGCCAGGTGGACGACCCGGAGCGCTCCATCACCGGCCGGGCGCAGCTGGACTGGCTGAAGTCGGGCCTCTCGGCCTCGGACGCCGCCTGGCAGCTGGTCGGCACCTCGGTGATGATCTCGCCGGTCGCCTTCGGCTCGCTGCCGGCCCATCTGCTGGAGCCGCTCGCGGAGCTGCTCGGGCTGCCCAAGGAGGGCATCGCGGTCAACGTCGACCAGTGGGACGGCTACACGGACGACCGCAAGGAGCTGCTGCGGCACCTGAGGGACGGGGCCATCCGCAACACCGTCTTCCTCACCGGCGACATCCACATGGCCTGGGCCAACGACGTGCCGGTGACGGCGGCGACGTATCCGCTGTCCGCCTCGGCGGCGACGGAGTTCGTGGTGACCTCGGTGACCTCGGACAACCTGGACGACCTGCTGCACGTGGCGCCGGGCACGCTGTCGGTGGTGGCGGCGGGCGCGGTCAAGGCCGCCAACCGGCACGTGAAGTGGGTGGACATGGACCACCACGGCTACGGGGTGCTCGACGTGACGGCGGAGCGCTCCCAGATGGACTACTACACGGTCTCGGACCGGGCGGACGTGAACGCGACGGCGTCCTGGGCCCGTTCGTACCGCACGCTGAGCGGAACGCAGCGCGTCGAGCGCGTGTACCAGCCGGTGCGCTGAGGCGTACGGAGGTCCGATACGGGTCTCCGCGGCGGCGATTTTCAGCCATGATCGGCTCTGTTAACGGGAGATCACATGGCTACGGCGGGTGGTGAGTCCGGACGTTCGAAACCGGACACACCACCCGCCTTCGCCGTTCCTTCTGTTACCCCTCTGTCTCAAACCCCACGACAGACAGAAGTTTTTCTTCCCGATGACCCGCTTTGCCCCATGAATGATTGGGCTTGATCACTCCTCAACGGGGTCTGACATGCACGCGTAATCTCCCGGCCAGTGGCGAGGAAGTACCTCCCCACCACCCCCCACGAGGAGTCACCGTGCGCGCTCTTGTCCGCATATCGCCGCGTATGTCACGTCGTATGCTCGGCACCGCCGTCATGGCCGGAACTCTGGCCCTGGCACCCCTCTCCGCCCCCGCGGCGACCCCGGCCGGCACCACCGCCCTGGCCGCCGCCGAGAAGTGCGCGGACGACTCCGCCGCCCTGTCGGGCGCCCGCAAGGCCAAGGGCCACGCCACCGAGGCCGAGCCCAACGAGGTCACCGCGGCCCAGGCCAAGGCCATGGACGACGACCTGAAGAAGAAGGTGAACGCCGCCCGCGCGGCCGGCCGGCTCTCCGCGGGCGCGAACGCCGCCGCCGTGACGACGATCCCCGTGTACGTCCACGTCATCCACAGCGGCACCACGGGCAAGCTCAGCGCGGCGGCCATCAACAACCAGATGGCCGTCCTCAACGCCGCCTACGCCGGGCAGGGCACCGGCAACGTGAACAGCGGCTTCCAGTTCACCCTGGCCGGCACCGACTACACGGACAACGCCACCTGGTACAACGTCTCCGACGGCACCCAGGCCGAGAAGGACATGAAGAACGCCCTGCGCAAGGGCGGCGCCAACGCGCTGAACGTCTACACCGCCAACCTCGGCGGCGGGCTGCTCGGCTGGGCCACCTTCCCGTCCTCCTACAAGGCCAGCCCCAAGATGGACGGCGTCGTCATCCTCGACGCCTCGCTCCCGGGCGGCTCCGCGGCCAACTACAACGAGGGCGACACCGCCACCCACGAGGTCGGCCACTGGATGGGGCTCTACCACACGTTCCAGGGTGGCTGCAACGGAAACGGCGACTACGTCAGCGACACCCCGGCCGAGAAGAGCGCGGCCTTCGAGTGCCCGACCGGCCGTGACACCTGCACCAACAAGCCCGGCGTGGACCCGATCCACAACTTCATGGACTACACGTACGACTCCTGCATGTACCAGTTCACCTCGGGCCAGGTGACCCGCATGAACGACTCCTGGACCGCGTACCGCGCCTGACGGACCGTCCGGGGCCCTCGGGGGAATCCCCCCCGGGGGCCTACAGGCTGTCCAGGAACGCCAGCGCGACCGACCAGGTCCGCTCCGCCGCCTCCGCGTCCCAGTCCGGCAGCTCCGGGTCGGTGTACAGGTGCCCGGCGCCCCGGTAGCGGTAGACCTCCACGTCCGCACCGGCCCTGCGCATCTGCAGGTACCAGGACGACAGCCAGTCGTCCGTCTCGAACGGGTCGGGCTCCGCCACGTGCAGCTGCACCGGCAGCTCGGCCACCGACGCCGACTCGGCCAGGTCCGAGGTGCCGTGGAGCAGCAGCAGCCCGCGCGCCTTCTCGTCGCCCAGCGCCAGCGTCTGCGCGACCGAGGCGCCGAGCGAGAAGCCCATGTAGACCAGCCCGCGCTCCGAGTACGGCGCCGCCGCCAGGACCGCGCGGCGCAGCAGCTCGTCCTTCCCGATCGCGTCCCGCAGCGCCATGCCCTCCTCGACGGTGCCGGCGGTGCCGCCCTCGAAGAGGTCCGGCGTCCAGACCTGGTGCCCGGCGGCCCGCAGCCGCTCGGCAGCGGCCTCGACGGCGGGGCGCATCCCGTAGACCGAGTGGAAAAGCATGATGTCCATGCCTCCATCCTCCCATCCGGTCCCGAACGCCCGGTGCCGGCCGTCCGGCCCCCACCATCCGGTCCCGACCATCCGACCCCGCCCGTCCGGTCCCGCCCGTCCGGTCCCGCCCGCTCAGCGCATGCTGCGCACGTCGAGCTGCCGCAGCACCCGGTCCACCACCTCCGGGTCGGCGCCCGGCTCGCTGCGCGCCGCCAGCACCTCGTGCCGGGCCGCCGACATCAGCTCCCGCTGGATCCGCTGGACCTTCTTCACCCGCTCCACCCGCTCGGTGAACGCCGCCCGCCGCTCGTCGTCGACCATGTCCGGGCTGATCCGCGCCCCGATGTCGAAGGCCCCGCGCTGGAGCCGCTCGGCGACCTCCTCCGGCAGCTCCTCGACCTCCTCGATCTCCTTCAGGCGCCGCTTCGCGGCCTTGGCCGCCCGGATGGCCAGCTCCCGCTCGAACGCCCGCTCCGCCTCCGCGTCCGCCTTCACGCCGAGCCGCCGGACCAGCCAGGGCAGGGTCAGCCCCTGGACCAGGAGCGTGGCGATGATCACGCAGAAGGCGATGAAGACGACCTCGTCCCGGCCCGGGAAGGGCGCGCCGTCGTCGGTGCGCAGCGGGATGGCGAGCGCC
This sequence comes from Streptomyces sp. NPDC042100, assembly GCF_055582325.1. Taxonomy (NCBI): domain Bacteria; kingdom Bacillati; phylum Actinomycetota; class Actinomycetes; order Kitasatosporales; family Streptomycetaceae; genus Streptomyces; species Streptomyces sp. NPDC042100. The sequence goes on along the minus strand of NZ_JBVJDK010000005.1, from coordinate 210,730 downwards.
AGCGCCACCGAGGCCACCCCGCGCATCCCGGACCACCACATGACGACGGTCTCCCGCCAGCTCATCGGGATCTCCTCGGCGTAGTCGCGGCCGGTGTGCAGCCGCTGGGCCAGCCAGCTCGCGGGCAGCAGCCACAGCAGCCGCACCCCGACGACCACGCCCACGACGGCCGCGCCCCAGCCGATCACCTCCCGGCCGTGCCGCTCGACGACCCCGAAGACGTTCACCAGCTCCAGGCCGATGAGCCCGAAGGCGATGCCGGTGACGAGGGTGTCCACGATCTCCCAGAAGGTCTGCCCGGCGAGCCGCCCCATCACGTCGTCGGCGTCGCTCGCGTACTCGGCCAGGAAGAGGGCGGTGACCAGGACGCCGAGGACGCCGGAGCCGTGCAGCTCCTCGGCGAGCACATAGGCGACGAAGGGGACCAGGAGGGTGAGGCCGATCTGGAGGGTGGGGTCGCCGAGCAGGCCCATCAGCCGGTTGGCGGCCCAGCCCAGGGCGAGCCCCACGGCGACGGCGACGACGGCCGACAGGACCAGCTCGCCGAGCGCCTCGGGCCAGGAGAAGGAGCCGCTCACCACGGCGGTGATGGCCACGTTGTAGAGCACGATCGCGGTGACGTCGTTGAAGAGCCCCTCGCCCTCCAGGATCGACACCAGGCGCCGGGGCAGCCCCAGCGAGCCGGCGACGGCGGTCGCGGCGACCGGGTCGGGCGGGGCGACCAGCGCGCCGAGCGCCAGGGCGGCGGCCAGCGGGATGCCCGGCACGAGCGCGTCGGCGACCGCGCCGACGGCGGCCGTGGTCACGAAGACCAGGGCCACCGCGAGCAGGAAGATCGGCCGCCTGTTGGCGGCGAACTGGCGCCAGGAGGTCCGCTGCACGGAGGCGTACAGCAGCGGCGGCAGCACCAGCGGCAGGATGAACTCGGGCGGGATGTCCACGTCGGGCACGAAGGGCGCGAAGGCCAGCACGATCCCGACCAGGGTCATCAGGACGGGTGCGGGCAGCCCGAGGCGTCCCCCGAGAGGCACGGTGAGCACGGCGCCGAGCAGCAGAAGGAAGAGCAGGGCCAGTTGATCCACGGCCCTACCCTGTCACGTACGTCCTATTTCGCCGCGATTGCCCCCACCGGAGCGTGGGGGCGGGGCGGCTCAGAGCGTCCGGCGCATCGCCCGGTGCGGCATCCCGGCGTCCGGGAACTCCGGACCGTACGCCGCGTAGCCCAGCCGCTCGTAGAAGCCGAGGGCGTGGGTCTGGGCGTGCAGGTCGACGGCGGTGAGCCCGCGCGCGCGAGCCGCGTCCTCGATGGCCCGCACCAGCGCGGCGCCCACCCCGAGACCGCGGGCGGCCTTGTTCACCGCGAGCCGCCCGAGGGAGCCCACCGAGGCGTCGGAGCCGGTCTTGCCGGTCGCGTCGGCCCCGTACAGCAGCCGCCCGGTGCCCAGCGGCGTGCCGTCGGCGGCGACGGCCAGCACGTGCGCGGCGCTCGTGTCGTACGGGTCGTACTCCAGCTCCTGGGGCACGCCCTGCTCCTCGACGAAGACCTCGCGGCGCACGGCGAAGCAGGCGTCCAGGTCGGCCGCGTCCACGGCCTCGCGCACGGTGACACCCGCGGACGCGGGTGACGGGGCGCTCACCGGCTCTCCGCGGCGATGCGGTCGAGCGCGGTCTGCAGGTCGGCGGGGTAGGTGCTGGCGAACTCGACCCACTGCCCGTCGCCGGGGTGCTCGAAGCCGAGCCGGACGGCGTGCAGCCACTGGCGGGTCAGCCCGAGCCGCTTGGCCATCGTGGGGTCGGCGCCGTAGGTGAGGTCGCCGACGCAGGGGTGGCGCAGCGTGGACATGTGCACCCGGATCTGGTGGGTGCGGCCGGTCTCCAGCTTGATGTCCAGCAGCGAGGCCGCGCGGTAGGCCTCGATCAGGTCGTAGTGCGTGACGGACGGCTTGCCTTCGGCGGTCACGGCCCACTTGTAGTCGTGGTTCGGGTGCCGGCCGATGGGCGCGTCGACGGTGCCGCTCATCGGGTCCGGGTGGCCCTGCACCAGGGCGTGGTAGCGCTTGTCCACCACGCGCTCCTTGAACTGGCGCTTCAGCGAGGTGTAGGCGTACTCCGACTTCGCCACCACCATCAGGCCGGAGGTGCCGACGTCGAGGCGGTGCACGATGCCCTGGCGCTCGGCGGCGCCGGAGGTGGAGATCCGGTAGCCGGCGGCGGCGAGGCCGCCGATCACGGTGGTGCCGGTCCAGCCGGGGCTGGGGTGCGCGGCGACGCCGACCGGCTTCATGATCACGACGATGTCGTCGTCGTCGTGGACGATCTCCATGCCCTCGACGGGCTCGGCGACGACCTGCACCGGGGCCGCGGCGCCCGGCATCTCGACCTCTAGCCACGCGCCGCCGCTGACCCGCTCGGACTTGCCGACGACGGCGCCGTCGACCTGGACCTTGCCTGCGGCGGCCAGCTCGGCGGCCTTGGTACGGGAGAACCCGAACATACGGGCGATGGCGGCGTCGACGCGCTCGCCCTCCAGGCCGTCGGGAACGGGCAGCGTGCGGATCTCGGGACTCGTGCTCACCCGTCGAGTATGCCTTGTGCGGACGACACGCTGTCGTCCGCACGGGTCGGGCGGGGGTTCCGGCTCAGTCCTTGTGGACCGTTCCGTCCGGGTCCAGGCCCCGGAAGGACAGGAAGACGATGAGGATGCCGCCGCAGACGATCGCCGAGTCGGCGAGGTTGAAGACGGCGAAGTGGGCGGGGGCGATGAAGTCGACGACCGCCCCCTCGAAGACGCCCGGCGAGCGGAAGATCCGGTCGGTGAGGTTGCCCAGCGCACCGCCCAGCAGCAGGCCCAGCGCGATCGCCCAGGGCAGGCTGTAGAGCTTGCGGGCGAGCCGGATGATCACGACGATCACCACGGCCGCGATCCCGGTGAAGATGAACGTGAACGCCTCGCCCATGCCGAAGGCGGCCCCCGGGTTCCGGATGGCCTCGAAGCGCAGCAGGTCGCCGATCACCTTGATCGGGGCGCGCCCCTCCAGCTCCTCGACCACCAGCATCTTGCTGCCGAGGTCGAGAAGATAGGCCAGCACGGCCACGACGAGGAGCGCGACGATCCGCCGCCTCCCCCTGGGACGCTCCTCGGGGACGGCCGTCTCGTCGGCCCCTGCTGAATCCGGCGTACCTGAATCCGGCGTACCGATGACGCTCTCCGCCTCTGCCATGTGCACGAGGGTACGGCACACTCCTCCGGCCGCGTCAGCCGCGGCGCTCCTGCCTCTGCTTGTCCTCCACACACAGTGTGGCCCGGGGGAACGCCTGCATCCTGGCCTTGCCGATCGGCTTGCCGCAGACCTCGCACAGGCCGTACGTGCCCGCGTCGAGCCGCTCCAGGGCGTGCTCGGTCTGCTCCAGCATCTCGCGCGCGTTGGCCGCCAGGGCCAGCTCGTGCTCGCGGGTGATGTTCTTGGTGCCGGTGTCGGCCTGGTCGTCGCCGGCCCCGTCGCCGGAGTCGCGCATCAGCCCGGTCAGCTCCTCCCGCGAGTGGACCAGCTCGCTGCGCAGCCGCAGCACCTCCGACTGGAGCTCGTTGCGGGCCTCGGCGACCTCCTCGGGCGTCCAGGGGTCCTCGCCCGGGCGCACGGCGAGCTCGCCGGGCCGGGAGTGAGGCACCGCGGCCTCGCCCGGGGCCGTCGTGACGCCACCCGCGGTCTTCTTCGCTGCCACCGTCCTGGCTCCTGTCTTCTCGGTCGCGGCCTTCGCCGCCTTGGCGGGCGCCTTCTTGGCGGTCGCGGTCTTCTTCACGGCCGTCTTGGCGGCCTTCTCGGCGACGGCCTTCTTGGCGACGGCCTTCGCCGTGGTCTTCTTCGCCGTGGCCTTCTTCGCCGTGGCCTTCTTCTTCGCGGATGCCGCCTTCTTCACGGGGGCCGCGCGGTCCTCCGCCGCCTTCTTCGCGGGCGCGGACTCCTCGGCGGCCGCCGTCTTCCGCGCGGCCGTCGTCTTCTTCGCGGCGGTCTTCTTCGCCACCATGTCGCGGCCCCTTACACATTTTGTGATCTTGCGCGCGAATCGTGCTGGGACGATAAATCGGCCCAGGGCCCGCGGCAACGGGGCACGCCGCCCTGCACGCCCGCCCCGGCGCCCGTCGGGACGGACCTGCCTGCGTTGTGCCCAGCTCCCCGGCCGGTTATCCGTCCCGGCCGTCCCCCACTTGGCCGAAGTCCGACTCCGGGCGGGCCCGTGTGCCCATTCGGGTCACCGGGAAACGCGGGAAATCCGGTCGGCCGGGCCCGCCCCGGCCCCGTACACTGGGCTCAGCGAAAGGCTTGGATGGGGACGAGTAGCGTCGCAAGCAGCCATGAGCGACCCGGGGACGGTGAGAGCCCGGGGGCGAGCCCGATGTGAAGCATCACCCCGGAGCCGCCGGAAGAAAGCCACGGGCGACCACGGCGAGTAGAACCGGCGTCGCGACCCCAATGAGGGGGCGCGGGACGGCAGCGGCCGCCCCGGGCCAAGGAGGGTGGTACCGCGGGAGCACTGCTCTCGTCCCTCCGGACGGAAGCGAAACAAGTCCGCCGGAGGAGCTCGCAAGCATGACGCCGCCGCAATACCGCCAGGTGCCCGCCCAGGTAGACCTGCCCGCGCTCGAGCACGGCGTGCTCGACTTCTGGCAGGACAACAAGGTCTTCGCCAAGACCCTGGAGCAGTCCGAGGGACGCCCCGAGTGGGTGTTCTACGAGGGCCCGCCGACCGCCAACGGAATGCCCGGCGCCCACCACATCGAGGCGCGCGTCTTCAAGGACGTCTTCCCCCGCTTCCGCACCATGCGCGGCTACCACGTGGCCCGCAAGGCCGGCTGGGACTGCCACGGCCTGCCCGTCGAGCTCGCCGTCGAGAAGGAGCTCGGTTTCTCCGGCAAGAAGGACATCGAGGCGTACGGCATCGCCGAGTTCAACGCCAAGTGCCGCGAGTCCGTGACCCGGCACACCGACGCCTTCGCCGAGCTCACCACCCGGATGGGTTACTGGGTGGACCTCGACGACGCGTACCGCACCATGGACCCCTCGTACATCGAGTCGGTCTGGTGGTCGCTGAAGCAGATCTTCGACAAGGACCTGCTGGTCCAGGACCACCGCGTCGCCCCCTGGTGCCCGCGCTGCGGCACCGGCCTCTCCGACCACGAGCTGGCCCAGGGCTACGAGACGGTCGTCGACCCCTCGGTCTACGTGCGCTTCCCGCTGACCTCCGGCCCGCTGGCCGGCAAGGCGGCCCTGGTGGTCTGGACGACGACCCCGTGGACCCTGGTGTCCAACACTGCCGTCGCCGCCCACCCCGAGGTGACCTACGTGGTCGCCACCGACGGCGACGAGCGCCTCGTCGTCGCCGAGCCGCTGCTGGACAAGGCGCTGGGCGACGGCTGGGTGACCACCGGCGAGTCCTTCACCGGCGCCGAGATGGAGCGCTGGACCTACCAGCGCCCCTTCGAGCTCATCGACTTCCCGGCCGAGGCCCACTACGTGGTCAACGCCGAGTACGTCACCACCGAGGACGGCACGGGTCTGGTCCACCAGTCCCCCGCCTTCGGTGAGGAGGACCTCAAGGTCTGCCGCGCCTACGGTCTGCCGGTCGTGAACCCGGTCCGCCCCGACGGCACCTTCGAGGAGGTCCCGCTGGTCGGCGGCGTCTTCTTCAAGAAGGCCGACGAGAAGCTGACCGCCGACCTCGACGAGCGCGGCCTGCTCTACCGGCACATCCCGTACGAGCACAGCTACCCGCACTGCTGGCGCTGCCACACGGCGCTGCTCTACTACGCGCAGCCGTCCTGGTACATCCGTACGACCGCCGTCAAGGACCGCCTTCTCGAAGAGAACGAGAAGACCAACTGGTTCCCGGACTCGGTGAAGCACGGCCGCTTCGGCGACTGGCTCAACAACAACATCGACTGGGCGCTCTCCCGCAACCGCTACTGGGGCACCCCGCTGCCCATCTGGCGCTGCGAGGACGACCACCTGACCTGCGTCGGCTCGCGCGCCGAGCTGTCCGAGCTGACCGGCACCGACCAGTCCGAGCTGGACCCGCACCGCCCGTTCATCGACGCGGTCACCTTCACCTGCCCCACCGAGGGCTGCGCGCACGAGGCCGTCCGCGTGCCGGAGGTCATCGACGCCTGGTACGACTCGGGCTCCATGCCGTTCGCGCAGTACGGCTACCCGTACCAGAACAAGGAGCTGTTCGAGAGCCGCTACCCGGCGCAGTTCATCTCCGAGGCGATCGACCAGACCCGCGGCTGGTTCTACACGCTGATGGCCGTCGGCACCCTGGTCTTCGACAAGTCCTCGTACGAGAACGTGGTCTGCCTCGGCCACATCCTCGCCGAGGACGGCCGCAAGATGTCCAAGCACCTGGGCAACATCCTCCAGCCCATCCCGCTGATGGACCAGCACGGCGCCGACGCGGTGCGCTGGTTCATGGCGGCCGGCGGCTCCCCCTGGGCGGCCCGCCGGGTCGGCCACGGCACCATCCAGGAGGTCGTCCGCAAGACGCTCCTCACCTACTGGAACACCGTCGCCTTCCAAGCCCTGTACGCCCGCACCTCGGGCTGGGCCCCCTCGGCCGCGGACCCGGCGCCGGCCGACCGCACGGTCCTCGACAAGTGGCTGCTCTCCGAGCTGAACACGCTGGTCGGCGCCGTCACCGAGGCCATGGAGGCGTACGACACCCAGCGGGCCGGCAAGCTCCTCTCGGCCTTCGTCGACGACCTGTCCAACTGGTACGTGCGCCGCTCCCGCCGCCGCTTCTGGCAGGGCGACAAGGGCGCGCTGCGCACCCTGCACGAGGTCGTCGAGACGGTCACCCGCCTGATGGCCCCGCTGACCCCCTTCATCACCGAGCGGGTCTGGCAGGACCTGGTCGTCCCGGTCACCCCGGACGCCCCGGAGTCCGTCCACCTCGCCACCTGGCCGGAGGCGGACGCCGCCCTGGTCGACGAGGTGCTGTCCGAGCAGATGCTGCTGGTCCGCCGCCTGGTCGAGCTGGGCCGCGCGACCCGCGCCGAGTCCGGGGTGAAGACCCGTCAGCCGCTGTCCCGCGCGCTGGTCGCGGCGACCGGCTTCGCGGCGCTCTCCCCCGAGCTCCAGGCGCAGATCACCGAGGAGCTGAACGTCTCCTCGCTGGCCTCCCTCTCCGAGGTCGGCGGCAGCCTGGTCGACACCACCGCCAAGGCCAACTTCCGGGCGCTGGGCAAGCGGTTCGGCAAGGGCGTCCAGGACGTGGCGAAGGCGGTGGCCTCGGCCGACGCGGCCGCGCTGTCCCTGGCGCTGCGCGGCGGCGAGGCGGTCGTCACGGTGAACGGCGAGCAGGTGACCCTGACGCCCGAGGAGGTCATCATCACGGAGACCCCGCGCGAGGGCTGGTCGGTGGCCTCCGACTCGGGCGCCACGGTCGCGCTCGACCTGGAGATCACCCCGGAGCTGCGCAAGGCGGGCCTGGCCCGTGACGCGATCCGGCTGATCCAGGAGGCCCGCAAGAACAGCGGCCTGGACGTGGCGGACCGGATCGCGCTGCGCTGGACCTCCACCTCGCCGGAGACGGCCGAGGCGCTGGCCGCCCACGCGGGCCTGATCGCGGACGAGGTGCTGGCCACGGACCACGCCGAGGGCGCGGGCGACGACTCGTACGGCAGCCCGTTCGAGGACGAGGGCCTGGCGCTCAGCTTCCGCCTCCGCAAGGCGTAGCGGATACGGCGAAGGGCCCGGCACCCCGCGAGGGGGCCGGGCCCTTTCCCGTATCCGGACTCCGCGGCAGGGGGATCCGGCTGGTCCGCCGGAAGGGGATCCGGCTGAACCACCGGAAGGAGATCCCCCGACGCGCAAGGGCCGGGCCCCGGATTCTCACCCGGGGCCCGGCCCTTGCGACTGCCGCCGACGGCTACGCGCTCAGCGCGCGGACGTGCGGCGCCGTCAGTTGTCGTCCTCGTCGATCAGGAAGCCGCGCATCGGCGCCGGCGCCTGCTGCATCGGCTGCGGGGCCTGCGGCCGGACCGGAGCCATCGGCTGGGTCATCGCCGGGGACATCTGCTGCTGGCCGCCGTAGGACGGGGCGCCGCCCATCGGGCCGTTGCCGCCGAAGGACGGGGCGGGGGCACCCGCCGAGGCCATCGAGGGGGACGGCGGCAGGGACGCGGTCGCGGGCGTGCGCGCCGGGGCCAGCGAGTCGTCGGCCTGGGTCTCCAGCTGACGCAGCTGCGACTCCAGGTACGACTTCAGGCGGGTCCGGTACTCACGCTCGAAGCCCCGCAGGTCCTCGACCTTGCGCTCCAGCGTGGCGCGGGCGGACTCCAGGGAGCCCATCGCGACGCGGTGCTTCTCCTGCGCGTCCCGCTCCAGGGCGTCGGCCTTGGCGCGGGCGTCCCGCTCCAGGCCCTCGGCGCGCGAACGCGCCTCGCCGACGATCTTGTTGGCCTCGGAACGGGCCTCCGCGATCGCCTGGTCGGCGGTCTGCTGGGCCAGCGAGAGGACACGCGCGGCGCTGTCGCCGCCGGGGCCCTGCGGAGCCGGCTGCATCTGCTGCATCTGCTGCTGCGGGTGACCCATGGGGCCGCCCTGCATGGGACCGCCCTGCATCGGGCCGGGGCCCATCGGACCGCCCTGCATCGGGCCACCCTGCATGGGGCCGCCCTGCATCGGGCCACCCTGCATGGGGCCGCCCTGCATGGGACCGCCCTGCATGGGGCCACCCTGCATCGGACCGCCCTGCATCGGACCGCCCTGCATCGGGCCACCCTGCATGGGGCCGGCGGGCAGCGCCGGGGCACCGGACGGAAGCTGCGGCGGGCCCATCTGCGGGGGCTGCTGCTGGGCCGGCGGTCCGGATATGGCGGCGGGCACCGGGGCGCCGGGACCGACGGGCCGGTCCTGCTGCTCCGGGGGCTTGCGCATACCCTGCTGCTGCTGGTTCTGCGCGGCGGCACGGGTCGCGGCGGCCAGCTTGGCGCGCAGGTCCTCGTTCTCGCGGAGCAGCCGGGTCAGTTCGGCTTCGACCTCGTCGAGGAAGGCATCGACCTCGTCTTCGTCATAGCCTTCTCGAAGGCGGACGGTCGTGAACTGCTTGTTCCGCACGTCCTCGGGGGTCAACGGCATCTCTTCTTCACCTCTACGTAGTCGTCGGCAGTCGGCAAGACCGTATCGTCCACATTTCCCTGATGTTCCTGCACCATCACCTCGCGAAACCACTCACGACGTTGATCAGGATGTAGACGATGATCATCAGAACGAAGAAGGACAGGTCGAGTGCCACGCCCCCGAGACGCAGCGGCGGGATGAGCCGCCGCAGAAGCTTGAGCGGTGGATCGGTGACAGTGTAGGTGGCCTCCAGAACGACCACCATCGCCTTGCCGGGTTGCCATGAACGGGCGAACTGGAAGACGTAGTCCATGACCAGCCGGAAGATCAGGAGGACCAGGAAGCACATCAGCGCGATGTAGACCACTTGTAGTGCGACGCCCATCCCGCGCTTCCCTCTCCCCTGGCTCTCGCTTGTCCGGCCGCCCTGCGGCCGGGTCGTTCTCGGTCTCGGTTCTCAGCTCTGGTTGAAGAATCCGCCCTCTGCGATGCGGGCCTTGTCCTCCGCCGTGACATCGACGTTAGCAGGCGACAACAGGAACACCTTCTGCGTCACGCGCTCAATGCTGCCATGGAGACCGAAGACGAGACCGGCGGCAAAGTCGACAAGTCGCTTCGCGTCGGTGTCGTCCATCTCCGTGAGGTTCATGATCACCGGAGTGCCCTCACGGAAGTGTTCCCCGATGGTACGGGCCTCGTTGTAGGTCCTCGGGTGCAGCGTGGTGATGCGGTAGGGCTCCCGCTCGGACACGACCTTGGGCATGATCACCGGTGCGTTCTTCTCCAGGCTCGGACGTTCGGGTGTGATGGATGCCACGGGGGCAATGCGGGCCGGACGTCCGCTTTCTGCGGATACCGGGACAGAATGGGACACCGGCTCGCGGGGCGCGGGCGGGGAGACCACTCGTACCGGTTCCTCCCGCTCCACCTGGCGCGGGGGCTGGTGATGGCGCCGGTCGCGCTCGGGCTCCGGCTCCAGCTCGGGTTCGAAGTCGTCGTCGGGGTCGAAGCCCCGGCCGTCGTAACCATCGTCCTCCACGAGGCCGAGGTAGACCGCCATCTTGCGCATCGCGCCGGCCATGCTCTGCATCCTCCGCTCTGTGGTGGATCGCCCTTACCGAATGTCGCAGTGTCACCAAGTGCCCGCGATCCACGTGGTCTCCCCGCCTTTCTGGCGGAATGACCATATTTTCTGCTGTGGTCCGACCTGCTTCGCGACGTTACCCGAGCTTCGGGCGGACACCGAGTACCGCCGTACCGATGCGCACGTGTGTCGCTCCGGCCGCCACGGCCTCCTCGAGGTCCGCACTCATCCCTGCTGACACCATGTTCGCAGCCGGACGGGTCGCGCGCAGGGCAGTCGACAAATCCATCAACCGGTCGAAGGCGGCGCGTTGCCGACCGGCGTACGCGCCGGCCAGCGGGGCGACGGTCATCAGTCCGTCCAGCCGCAGTCCCGGCGCCGCGTCCACCGCGGCGGCCAACTCCTCGATCCCGTCGGGCGCGACCCCGCCCCGGTCGCCGCGCGCGCCGGACTCGGCGTCCAGCGCCACCTGGATCAGGCAGCCCAGCTCCCGCTCCGCCTTCTCCGCGCCCGCGGAGAGGGCGGAGACCAGCTTCAGCCGGTCGACGGACTGCACCACATCGGCATAACCCACCACGGAACGGACCTTGTTGGTCTGCAACTGGCCCACGAAGTGCCAGTTCAGGTCCAGGTCCGCGCAGGCGGCCGCCTTGGGGGCGGCGTCCTGGTCGCGGTTCTCGGCGACATGACGGACCCCCAGTCCGTGCAGGATCCGCACGTCGCTGGCGGGGTAGGTCTTGGTGACCACGATGAGGGTCACGTCCCGGCGCGCCCGGCCGGCGGCGGCGCACGCGGCGGCGATGCGCTCCTCCACCCGTGCCAGATTCGCGGCCAGTTCCTCGGTGCGGTCCGTCATGTCTCTTCCCGGTTCAGCCAGACATATCCCGCGAGTCGCCCGGTGGTGCGGTCGCGGCGGTACGAGTAGTGGTCCGGCGACTCCAGGGTGCAGACCCCGCTCGCCGCCGCGTCGGTGACGCCCAGTCGGGCGAGCTGGGCCAGGACGCCCGCGGTCACGTCGACGGCGGGGGTCCCCCAGGAGGTCTCGGCGTACGCGGCCGGTTCGACGGCGGCGACCCCGGCGCGCATCTCCTCCGGCACCTCGTAGCAGCGCCCGCAGACGGCCGGGCCGGTGCGGGCGACGATCCGCTCGGGGCGGGCGCCTAGTTCGGTCATCCGGGCCACCGCGGCCGGGACGACTCCGGCGGCCATCCCGGGCCGCCCGGCGTGGGCGGCGGCGACGACCCCGGCGACGGGGTCGGCCAGCAGGACCGGCACGCAGTCCGCGGTGAGCACCGCGAGGGCGAGGCCGGGCCGGCCGGTGACGAGCGCGTCCACCGAGGGGACGGGGTCCGTCCCCCAGGGGCGGTCCACCACGGCGGCGTCGGCTCCGTGGACCTGGTTCATCCAGACCACCCGGGCCGGGTCGAGACCCAGCCCGGTCGCGGCCCGCTCGCGGTTGGCGAGGACGGCCGCGGGGTCGTCGCCGACGGCTCCGCCGAGGTTGAGCTCCTCGTACGGAACGGCGCTCACCCCGCCCCACCGGTCGGTGAAGGCGAAGTGGGCGCCGCTCGTGTCGTAACGCTGCCCTATCACTTCAAGAAGTCCGGGACATCCAGCTCTTCGGCCTGGGTGTCCGGGTACGGGCGGGCCGGCGGGACGACCGGCGAGGAGACGGGCGGCAGCGGGGTCTCGCCGATGGCCGGGGCCGGCTCGACCGGCACCGGGGGCTCGTCGCGCGGGGTCACCGTGCCCAGTCCGCCCAGCGGGCGGGAGGTCTCCGCGGCGCGGGGGGCCGGGGCCGGCTCCTCGCGCTTGGCCGAGGCCGAGCCGATGATGTTGTCGCGGCGGGCCGGCGGCTGGCCGCCGTCGAAGCCCGCGGCGATGACGGTGACCCGCACCTCGTCGCCGAGGGCGTCGTCGATGACGGCGCCGAAGATGATGTTCGCCTCCGGGTGGGCGGCCTCGCTCACCAGCTGGGCGGCCTCGTTGATCTCGAAGAGACCGAGGTCGCTGCCGCCGGAGATGGAGAGCAGCACACCGCGGGCGCCGTCGATGGACGCCTCCAGGAGCGGCGAGGAGATCGCCATCTCGGCCGCGGCCACGGCGCGGTCGTCGCCGCGGGCGGAGCCGATGCCCATGAGTGCGGAACCCGCCTCGGACATGACCGACTTGACGTCGGCGAAGTCCAGGTTGATCAGGCCCGGGGTGGTGATGAGGTCGGTGATGCCCTGGACACCGCTCAGCAGCACCTGGTCGGCCGACTTGAAGGCGTCGAGCACGGAGACCTGACGGTCCGAGATCGACAGCAGCCGGTCGTTCGGGATGACGATGAGGGTGTCGACCTCTTCGCGGAGCTCGGCGATGCCGTCCTCCGCCTGGTTGGCGCGCCGGCGGCCCTCGAAGGTGAACGGCCGGGTGACCACACCGATCGTCAGGGCGCCGAGCGAGCGCGCGATGTTGGCGACGACGGGTGCGCCGCCGGTGCCGGTGCCGCCGCCCTCGCCGGCGGTCACGAAGACCATGTCGGCCCCCTTGAGGACCTCCTCGATCTCCTCGCGGTGGTCCTCTGCCGCCTTGCGGCCGACTGCCGGGTTGGCCCCGGCGCCGAGGCCGCGGGTGAGTTCACGGCCGACGTCGAGCTTGACGTCGGCGTCGCTCATCAACAGCGCCTGAGCGTCGGTGTTGATGGCGATGAACTCGACGCCCTTGAGACCGACCTCGATCATTCGGTTGATGGCATTGACACCACCGCCGCCGACACCGATGACCTTGATGACTGCGAGGTAGTTCTGCGGTGCTGCCACGTCGAAGGCCTCTCGCCTCGAGTTACGTGTCGCCGCTTCGCGGTGGTAAGCGCGCCGCGACGACGGATGCCGATTGGGACGGTCCGAAACGCCGACCCAAACCCTAACGTTGAAGTTTAGGGTTACCAGTGTCTCTGTTCGCTGGACTCTTCCGAACAGGACACTAAGTCGACAAGTGGCGCACGTTCAACGAACACGCCGAACCTCCCGTTTTTCTTTTCACCCTATGTGATCACCCGTAGCGCTGGCCAACCAGGGTGCTGGCCAGGGGTGATGAGCGTCAACTTCCCGACGAAGCGGGCGCCGTGGGGGCACTTACGTCGAAGTGCCCCGCTTTGGGAGTCGCCTTCATCAGCGCGGCCAGGACCCGGGCCTTGACGGCCCCGTCCTCACCACTGCCCCAGAAGACCGTGCGCCCCCTGCCGAGCTCCAGGGTGATGGAGTCATACGACGCGATCCGGACGACACGGGCGTCCTGGGCGATTTTCTCCGGGAGTTCGCCCGTCACGCCTACCGCCTCGGCCAGCAGCCGCTCCTCGTCGAAGCGGCGCAGGCTGGGCGAGGCGCCCGCGTCGAGCACGAGCCGGGGTACACCGCGGGGCGCCTTGGCGACGGTGGCGAACCGCACACCGCCGGAGTCCACTTCGATGAACTTTCCGCCCTTTTCCCACAGGAGTACGGGCTTGCGCTCGGTCACTTTCAGGCCGATTCCGTGCGGCCAGGACCGGACGACGTCCACGCTGTCGATCCGGGGCAGCCGCTCGCGCAGCCGCGCCTCGATCCCGTCGGTGTCGACCGAGACCATCGGCGCGCCGACCGGGACCGCCGCGATCCGCTCCACCTCGGCCCGGATGAGCACCTCCGTGCCGGAGGTGCTCACCCGCTCCACGCGGAGCCAGTTCGAGCCGTAGAGGACCCAGACGCCGCCGGCCAGCAGGGCGAGCGCGCCGAGGGCGAGGAGGAGGGTGCGCGGGCCGGGGACCCGCGCCCACCGGCCGCCGGACCCGGGGGACGCCCCGGGCGAGCCCTTGGACCCGCCGCTCGCGCTCTTCTGCTCGGTCGCCGGTCCGGCTGCCACAGGGCGTCTCCCTTTCCGCCGCCGCTACGCCTGTCGGCGGGCGGCGATCGCCTCGTACACCATGCCGACGAGCAGGTCGTCGGCGTCCCGGCGGCCGAACTCGGCGGCGGCGCGGGACATCTCGTACAGCCGGTGCGGATCGGCCAGTACGGGCAGGACGTTGCCCTGCACCCACTGCGGCGACAGCTCCGCGTCGTCGACGAGGAGTCCACCGCCGGCCTTGACCACCGGCTGGGCGTTCAGCCGCTGTTCGCCGTTGCCGATGGGCAGCGGGACGTAGGCGGCCGGCAGCCCGACGGCGGAGAGCTCGGCGACGGTCATCGCGCCCGCGCGGCAGAGCATCATGTCGGCGGCGGCGTACGCGAGGTCCATCCGGTCCACGTACGGTACCGGCACGTAGGGCGGCATTCCGGGCATGTTGTCGACACGCGGCAATTCGTTCTTCGGGCCGACCGCGTGCAGGATCTGGATGCCCGAGCGCTGGAGCACCGGGGCGATCTGCTGGACCACCTCGTTGAGCCGCCGGGCGCCCTGCGAGCCGCCCGAGACGAGCAGCGTCGGCAGGTTCGGGTCGAGCCCGAAGGCGGCGCGCGCCTCGGGGCGCACGCGGGCGCGGTCGAGGGTCGCGATGGTGTGCCGCAGCGGGATGCCGATGTAACGGGCGTTGCGCAGCTTGGAGTCCGGGGTGGCCACGGCGACCCCGGCCGCGTACCGCGAACCGATCTTGTTGGCCAGGCCGGGCCGGGCGTTCGCCTCGTGGACCACGATCGGCACGCCGAGCCGCTTGGCGGCCAGGTAGCCGGGCAGCGCCACATAGCCGCCGAAGCCGACCACGCAGTCCGCCTTGGTCCGCTCCAGGACCTGCTCGGCGGCCTTGATGGTGCCGCGCAGCCGTCCGGGGACGGTGATCAGCTCGGGCGTGGGCTTGCGGGGCAGCGGCACGGCGGGGATGAGCGCCAGCTCATAGCCCCGCTCGGGGACCAGCCGGGTCTCCAGGCCCTTCTCCGTGCCCAGCGCCGTGATCCCCACGGAGGGGTCCTGCCTGCGCAGGGCGTCCGCGAGTGCGAGCGCGGGCTCGATGTGGCCGGCGGTACCTCCGCCGGCGAGGACGACATGCACCGAAATTCACCGCTCTCCGGACGGACGCTTCTTGACGCGCCGTCGCATCGACTTCCATCTCCCCCCGGCCCGCTTGCCCCAGCCGGGGCGGCGCAGGGCCAGGGCCGCTTTCGCGGCGGGTTCCTGTCGCGCGAAGGCGATCAGGAGCCCGACGGCGAACATGGTCGGCAGCAGGGCCGATCCCCCGTAGGAGAACAGCGGGAGCGGGACTCCGGCGATCGGCAGCAGACCGAGCACCGCACCGATGTTGATCACGGCCTGCGCCGTGATCCAGGTGGTCACGCCTCCCGCGGCAAACCTCACGAAGGGGTCCTCCGTGCGTCCGGCCACGCGGATACCCGCATAGCCTAGAGCCGCGAACAGGGCCAGTACCGACAGCGTCCCCGCGAGACCCAGCTCCTCACCGGTGACGGCGAAGATGAAGTCGGTGTGCGCTTCGGGGAGTTGGCCCCATTTTTCCACACTCGCCCCGAGGCCGGAACCGAACCAGCCGCCGGAGGCCAGGGCGTAGATCCCGTGCGCCGCCTGGAGGCACGGGGCGCCCTCTCCGCCGGGATCGGTGGCCCCGATGCAGGCGAAGCGCTTCAGGCGGTTGTCGCTGGTCTTGATCAGCAGGAAGCCGATCGCCCCGGCCACGGACAGCACCCCGACGAAGAGCCGGGTGGGCGCGCCGGCGGTCCACAGCAGTCCGAAGAGGATCGCCGAAAGGATGATCGCCGTGCCCATGTCACCGCCCAGCATGATCAGCCCGAGCAGCAGAAACGTTCCGGGCACCAGCGGGACCAGCATGTGCTTCCACTGTGTGAGCAGTTTCATGTCCTGTTTGCGGGCCAGCAGGTCGGCCCCCCACAGGATCAGCGCCAGTTTGCCGAACTCGCTGGGCTGGAGCATGAACGGTCCGCCCAGCGAGATCCAGTTCTGGTTGCCGCCGACCGCCACCCCTATCCCGGGGATCTGGACGAGGACCATCAGGAAGATCGCCCCGACCAGGATCGGGTAGGCCAGCGCCCGGTGCAGCTTCACCGGCATCCGGGAGGCCACCAGCAGCAGCCCCGCCCCGAGCAGCGCCGCGAAGAACTGCTTGCGGAAGAAGTACGAGGGCACCAGGTCGTAGCGGAGCGCCGTGATCATCGAGGCCGAGTAGACCATCACCAGGCCGAGCGCGGTGATGAGCAGCCCGGCGCCGACGATCACGTAGTACGCCGTGAGCGGCCGGTCCCAGGCCCTGCGGGCCCGTTCGGGCAGCCCGCGCAGCCCGCCCCGGCGCGGCTTGCGCGGCGGGGCCGGGGCGCGCCCTCCGCCGCGTACGGCGGACGGGCCGCGCGCCCCTGCGGTTCTGCTCGGCATGGTCGCCGTCCCCTCCAGTCGTGCCCGGCTCGGCCGGACCTCCTTGCTGGTCAGGTCAGGCGCGCCCGGTCGCGGCGAGGGCGCGGACCGCGTCCGCGAAGGCCTCGCCCCGCTTGTTGTAGTTGGTGAACATGTCCATCGAGGCGCAGGCCGGGGCCAGCAGGACCGTGTCCCCCGGCCGGGCGAGCGAGGCCGCCTCCCGGACCGCCGCGGACATCGCCCCAGTGTCGGTCCGGTCGAGGTCCACCACCGGGACCTCGGGGGCGTGTCGGGCCAGCGCTTCGCGGATCAGCTCCCGGTCCCGGCCGATCAGCACCACCCCGCGCAGCCGCTGCGCCGCGTTGGTCACCAGCTCGTCGAACTCGGCGCCCTTGGCGAGGCCGCCGGCGATCCACACGATCGGGTCGTAGGCGGCCAACGAGGCCTCGGCGGCGTGGGTGTTGGTCGCCTTGGAGTCGTCGACGTAGACGACGCCCTCGACCTCCTCGACCAGTTCGATGCGGTGCGGGTCCGGCCGGAAGGCCCGCAGCCCGTCCCGTACGGCCTTGGGCTCCACGCCGAAGGCGCGGGCGAGGGCGGCGGCGGCGAGCGCGTTGGCGATGTTGTGCGGGGCCGGCGGCTGGACGTCGGCGACCTCCGCGAGCTCCTGCGCGTTCTTCTGCCGGTTCTCGACGAAGGCCCGGTCGACCAGGATGTCCTCGACGACGCCGAGCTGGGAGGGGCCGGGGGTGCCGAGGGTGAAGCCGATGGCCCGGCAGCCCTCCTCGACCTCGGCGGCCACGACCAGGTCCTCGGTCGCCTTGTCGGCCACGTTGTAGACGCAGGCGACCCGGTTGCCCTCGTAGATCCGGCCCTTGTCGGCGGCGTACGCCTCCATGGAGCCGTGCCAGTCGAGGTGGTCGGGCGCCAGGTTGAGCACGGCGGCCGAGTGGGCGCGCAGCGAGGGCGCCCAGTGCAGCTGGTAGCTGGAGAGCTCCACGGCGAGCACGTCGTACTCCTCGTCGCCGAGGACGGCGTCGAGCAGCGAGACGCCGATGTTGCCGACGGCGGCGGTCCGCAGGCCGGCCGCCGCCAGGATGGAGGCGAGCATCCGTACGGTCGTGGTCTTGCCGTTGGTGCCGGTGACCGCGAGCCAGGGGGCCGCGTCGGGGCCGCGGAGCCGCCAGGCCAGCTCGACGTCGCCCCAGATCTCCACGCCGGCCTCGGCGGCGGCCAGGAAGAGGGGCTTGTCGGGCCCCCAGCCGGGGGCGGTGACGATCAGTTCGGTGCCGGGCGGCAGGGTCGCCCCGTCGCCGAGGCGGACGGTGACGCCCGCCGCCTCCAGCTCCGCGGCCTGCGCCCGGGAGCGCTCGTCGTCGCCGTCGTTGACGACCGTGACGACCGCGCCCCGGGCGTGCAGGGCACGGGCGGCGGGGATGCCGCTCACGCCGAGCCCGGCGACGGTGACCTTCTTGCCCTGCCAGTCCAGCTCGCTCACTTCTCGGCTGCCCATCCCGCGTAGAAGAGGCCCAGGCCCACGATCACGCACATGCCCTGGATGATCCAGAAGCGGACGACGACCAGGACCTCCGACCACCCCTTGAGTTCGAAGTGGTGCTGGAGGGGTGCCATCCGGAAGACGCGCTTGCCGGTCATCTTGAACGAGCCGACCTGGATGACCACGGACATCGTGATCATCACGAACAGGCCGCCGAGGATGGCCAGCAGCAGCTCCGTACGGGAGCAGATGGCGAGACCGGCCAGCGCGCCGCCGAGGGCCAGCGAGCCGGTGTCGCCCATGAAGATCTTGGCGGGCGAGGTGTTCCACCACAGGAAGCCGAAGCAGGCGCCCATCAGGGCCGCGGCGACGACCGCGAGGTCGAGCGGGTCGCGGACCTCGAAGCAGGCGTTCGGGTTGGTCAGCGTCATCGCGTTGGCGCAGGACTCCTGGAACTGCCAGAGCCCGATGAAGGTGTACGCGCCGAAGACCATCACCGACGCGCCGGTGGCCAGGCCGTCCAGACCGTCCGTCAGGTTCACGCCGTTGGACATGGCCAGGATCATGAAGAGCGCCCAGACCACGAACAGCACCGGGCCGATGGACCAGCCGAAGTCGGCGATGAAGGAGAGCCTCTCGGAGGCCGGGGTGTTGCCGCGCAGGTCCGCGAACTGCAGCGAGAGCACGGCGAAGGCGATGCCGACGATGAGCTGGCCGGCCATCTTCGCCTTGGCCCGCAGGCCCAGCGAACGCTGCTTGACGATCTTGATGTAGTCGTCGAGGAAGCCGACCAGGCCCATTCCGGCCATCAGGAACAGCACCAGGACGCCCGAGTACGTCGGGTCCTCACCGGTGATGACCTTGGTCAGGGCGTACGCGATGAGCGTCGCCAGGATGAAGGAGATGCCGCCCATGGTGGGCGTGCCCTTCTTCCCGGCGTGGCCGCGCGGGCCGTCGTCGCGGATGAACTGCCCGTATCCCTTGCGGGCCAGCAGCTTGATGAGCAGCGGGGTGCCGATCAGGGTCAGGAAGAGGCCGATGGCCCCCGCGAAGAGGATCTGCCTCATCGGCCGGAGACCTCGCCCTCGGCCGTGTCGAGCAGTGCCAGGGCGACCCGCTCCAGCCCCACCGACCTGGACGCCTTCACCAGGACGATGTCCCCCGGTCGCAGCTCACTGCGCAACAGGTCGACCGCCGCCTGCGCGTCGGACACGTGCACCGACTCCTCACCCCACGAACCCTCGTTATAGGCGCCCAGTTGCAGCCAGGACGCTTCCCTGTCCCCGACCGCCACGAGCTTGCTGACGTTGAGCCGGACGGCGAGCCGCCCGACCGCGTCGTGCTCGGCGAGCGACTCGTCTCCGAGCTCGGCCATCTTGCCGAGCACCGCCCACGTGCGGGACCCCTGGGCCTGTGCGGGCCTGCCCATGGCCGCGAGCGCGCGCAGTGCGGCTCGCATGGACTCGGGGTTCGCGTTGTAGGCGTCGTTGACGATCGTCACGCCGTCCGGACGCTCGGTGACCTCCATGCGCCAGCGGGACAGGTTGCCTGCCCCGGAGAGCGCGGTGGCGATCTCCTCGACGGACATGCCGACCTCATGGGCGACGGCTGCCGCGGCGAGCGCGTTCGACACGTGGTGCTCACCGTACAGGCGCAAGGTCACGTCGCTGCACCCGGTGGGTGTGTGAAGCCTGAAGGAGGGCTGTCCGCCCGCTGTGAGGCGGACGTCCTCGGCGCGCACGGACGCGTCCTCGGCCTCGCCGAAGAGCACGACGCGCGCCGCGGTGCGGCTCGCCATGGCCCGTACGAGCGGGTCGTCGGCGTTGAGGACGGCGACGCCGCCGTCCGCCTCGGCGGGCAGCGACTCGACCAGCTCGCCCTTGGCCTGGGCGATCTGCTCGCGGCCGCCGAACTCGCCGATGTGCGCGGTGCCGACGTTGAGGACCAGGCCGATCCGCGGCGGGGTGAGGCCCGTGAGGTAGCGGATGTGGCCGATTCCGCGCGCTCCCATCTCCAGCACGAGGTGCCGGGTGGCGGCGTCGGCCTTCAGCGCGGTCAGCGGCAGGCCGATCTCGTTGTTGAGGGAGCCGGGCGTCCACACGGTCGGCGCGTGGCGCTCCAGGACCTGGGCGATCAGGTCCTTGGTGGAGGTCTTGCCGGCCGAGCCGGTGAGCGCGACGACATCGGCGCCGAGGCGTTCGACGACCGCGCGGGCCAGCGCGCCGAGCGCGGCCTGCACGTCGTCGACCACGATCGCGGGCACGCCGACGGGGCGGGCGGCGAGCACCGCCGCCGCGCCCGCCTGGACGGCGCGCTCCGCGTAGGTGTGGCCGTCGACGTGCTCCCCGGCGAAGGCGGCGAAGAGGCTGCCGGGCCCCACCTCGCGGGAGTCGATGACGACGGGCCCGGTGACCTGCGCGGTCTTATCCGGTATGTCGTGCGGCTGCCCGCCGACGATTTCGGCGATCTCGGCGAGGGAGAGGGCGATCACTGCTTCATCCCTGACTGTTCTCGTGACGGTGTGCGTCCTGTGCCTGCTGTGCGTCCTGCGCGTGCTGTGCGTCTTGCGCGTGCCGTGCCTGCTGCCGGGCGAGCCGGTCCAGCACCGCCGCGCGCAGGACCCGGCGGTCGTCGAAGGGGCGGACCACACCGCCGGCCTCCTGGCCCTGCTCGTGGCCCTTGCCCGCGACCAGCACCGTGTCGCCGGGCTCGGCCCGGGCCACGGCCGCCGCGATGGCGGCGGCCCGGTCGGCGTCCACGAGGACCTCGCCGCGCTCGGCGGCGGGGACCCCGGCGGCGCCGGTGAGCATCGCGGTGAGGATGGCGAGCGGGTCCTCGGAGCGGGGGTTGTCGGAGGTGAGCACGGCGGTGTCGGCGAGCCGGGCCGCCGCGGCGCCCATCGGGCCGCGCTTGGTGGTGTCGCGGTCGCCGCCGCAGCCGATGACGACGTGCAGCCGGCCGCGGGTGACCTCGCGCAGCGAGCGCAGGACCGACTCGACGGCGTCCGTCTTGTGCGCGTAGTCGACGACCGCGAGATACGGCTGGCCGGCGTCGACCCGCTCCAGGCGCCCGGGGACGCCGGGGACGGCGGCGACGCCGTCGGCGGCGGTCTGGGGGTCGATCCCGGCGGCGGCGAGGGTGACGATCGCGGCGAGGGTGTTGGCGACGTTGAACGGGCCGGGCAGCGGCGCGGTGGCCGAAACCCGCTGTCCGTCGGGGCCGAGGACGGTGAAGGCGGAGTCGGCGGGTCCGGTCGCCACGTCCACGGCGCGCCAGTCGGCGTCCGGGTCGCCGGCGGCGGAGAAGGTGACGACGGGGACGCCGGACTCCTTGGCGAGCCGGCGGCCGTACTCGTCGTCCAGGTTCACCACGCCGCGTTTGCTGCGCTCGGGGGTGAACAGGCGCGCCTTGGCCTGGAAGTAGTCCTCCATGTCGGAGTGGAACTCCATGTGCTCCGGGCTCAGGTTGTTGAAGACGGCGACGTCGAAGACGCAGCCGTCGACCCGGCCGAGCACGAGGGCGTGGCTGGAGACCTCCATGGCGACCGCCTCGACGCCGCGCTCGCGCATGACCGCGAAGAGGGCCTGGAGGTCGGTGGCCTCGGGGGTGGTGCGCTCGGACTTGATGCGCTCGTCGCCGATGCGCATCTCGACCGTGCCGACCAGGCCGGTGGCGCGGCCCGCGCCGCGCAGCCCGCCCTCGACGAGGTAGGCGGTGGTGGTCTTGCCGGAGGTGCCGGTGATGCCGATCTGGAGCAGGTCCGCGCCGGGCCGCCCGTAGATCTCGGCGGCGAGCTCGCCCATCCGGCCGCGCGGGTCCTCGGTGACCAGGACCGGCAGGCCGGTCGCGGCGGCGCGCTCGGCGCCGGCCGGGTCGGTCAGGATCGCGGCGGCGCCGAGCCCGGCGGCCTGGGCGACGAAGTCGGCGCCGTGCATCCGGGCGCCGGGCAGGGCCGCGTAGACGTCACCCGGGCGCACCGCCCGCGAGTCGTGCGTGATGCCCGTGACCTCCGTGGCGCCGGTGACGGCGGTCCCTTCGGCGGTCCCGGTGCCGAGCCGTGCGGCGAGCTCGCCCAGGGGTGTCGGGCGGAGCCGCTCCGGACGGGGCGGGGTGGTTCGGTACTGATCAGCGTGTGGCACGGCGGTGAGCGTACCGGGCGTACCGGCCGGGGGGCTAAATGAGGCCGCGGCGTCGCCGGAGTTCGATTTCCGGTTCCCGGAACGGGGGGTGATGGTGGTCACTGGTGCTCCCGGCGTGTCACGGGGTGGGCTTGAAGGTGGTGGGCAGGCGGGCGGGGTCGGTGCCGGTGGGCGCGACGTGGAGGGTCTTGAGGGCGAACTCCATGACCTTCTTGTAGATGGGTCCGCAGATCTGGCCGCCGAAGTAGCTGCCCTTGGTGGGGTTCTGGATGGCGCAGTAGACGGCGATCCGGGGCTCGTCGGCGGGGGCGAAGCCGGCGAAGGAGGCGGTGTAGCCCTTGTAGACGCCGAGTTCGGGGTCCACGCGGTTGGCGGTACCGGTCTTGCCTGCGACCCGGTAGCCGGGGATGGCCGCCTTGTTGCCCGTGCCGTCCTCGTCGTCGACGACGGACTCCAGCATCTGGGCGAGGGTCTTGGCGGTCTTCTCGCTGACCACCCGGTTCTCCTTGGGCGCCGCCGCGGGCGTGAAGCGGCCGTCGGGGCCCTTGGTGCCGCGGACCAGGGTGGGCTCGATCCGTACGCCTCCGTTGGCGATGGTCTGGTAGACGGAGGTGGCCTGCATGGCGCTGAGCGAGAGTCCCTGGCCGAAGGGGATCGTGTACTGCTGCGAGGTGGACCAGTCCTGCGGCTTGGCGAGGATGCCGGGGGTCTCGCCGGGGAAGTCCAGGCCGGTCGGGCTGCCGACGCCGAACTTGCGCAGGTAGTCGTAGAGCACCCGGTTGGCCTCGGGCTGGGTCTTGCCGAGCTGACCGGTGGCGAGGATGGTGCCGATGTTGCTGGACCGGGCGAGGACGCCGTTGAGGGTCAGGTACCAGGTGACGTGGTCGATGTCGTCGCTGAAGAGGCGGTCGCCGCGGTGCAGCCGGTTGGGGACGGTGACCCGGGTGGCGGGGGTGGCGGCGCCCTCCTCCAGGACGGCGGCCATGGACATCACCTTGCTGGTGGAGCCGGGCTCGTAGGCGTCCTGGAGGGCGGCGTTGCCCATGGCGGTGGCGTTGGCCTGGGAGAGGTCGTTGGGGTCGAAGCCGGGGGCGTTGGCCATGGCGAGGACCTCGCCGGTGCGGGTGTCCTGGACGACGACGTAGCCTCGGTCGGCCTTGGACTTCCTGACCTGGTCGGTGATGGCCTGCTGGGCGGCCCACTGGATGTCCCGGTCGATGGTCAGCTCGATGTCGGAGCCGGGCACGGCGGGGGTGCCCTGGGAGCCCGCGGTGGGCACCCGGCGCCCGCCGGACTGGGCGAACCTGATCTTGCCGTCCTTGCCCGCGAGGTCCTTGTCCAGCATGGACTCCACGCCGCCGGCGCCGCGGCCCTCGGCGTTCACGTAGCCCAGTATCCCGGCGGCCAGCTCGCCGTTCGGGTAGACGCGCTTGGTGACGGGCTCGCTCAGGATGCCGCCGAGCAGGCTGATCCCGTTGCCGCCGTTCTCGGGCTTGGCCTTGCGCTCGTAGACCTTCTTCAGGTCCTTGATCTGGTTCCAGACCTGCGGGGTCTGCTTGCGGGCCAGCAGGGTGTAGCGGGACTTCGGGGTGCGGAGCTTCTTCGCGAGGTCGGCGGGCTCCTTGCCGAGGATCGGGGCGAGGAGCGCGGCGGCCTGCTCGGGCGCATCCTTGGTCTTCGCGTCCTCGAAGGTGAAGAGCTTGGGGTCGGCGGTGATGTCGTACGCGTCGACGCTCGCGGCCAGCGCGACGCCGGACCGGTCGGTGATCTCGCCCCGGTCGGCGGAGAGCGTGTACTCCTGGTAGCGGTGCTTCTCGGCCTTGGCCGCGTAGGCGCTGGCGTCCACCGCCTGGACCTGGAGCAGCCGCACCACGAAGACCAGCATGACCAGGGTCAGGCCGAGGGAGACCAGGCGCAGCCGCGGCCGGGCGCTGCCGAGCCGGATGGTGCGCCCGCCCGCCGGGGGTCTGGGGGCCGGGCGCCGGGCCTGCGCGGGCCGGGGCGCGGGGCGGCCGGCGGCGGGCTCGCGGGGGCGCGCGGGCCGGGCGGGGCCGGGGACGCGGCGGCGCGGGGGCTCCTTGGGGGGCACGGGTTCACCTGCCGGAGGTCGTGGGGGCGGTCGTCTTCGGCGTGTCGGGGGTGCGAGCGGCGGGCGGCGCGGGTGTTCCGGCCGAGGGCGGCTTCGGCGTGTCGCCGGGCCTGGGGGACGCGCCGGCGGGGGTCCCCGAGGAGGCCGCCGCCGGGTCGGCGGCCGGCGGGGCGGGCGGGGTGGTGGCCGGTCCGGTGGTGGCGGGCGGGGCGGGCGGCGGCGTGGGCTTCGGCGAGGCGGCCTCGGAGGGCACGCCGCGGACCTTGCCGCCGGGCTCCAGGAAGACCGGGCTGCCGCCGGGGACCATGCCGAGCTCCCGGGCGCGCCGTTCCAGGGCGTCGGGGGCGGAGCTGTCGTCCACGTCCCGCTGGAGGGCCTGCTCCTCGTCGGTGAGCTCGGTGGTCTTCTTCTTGAGCTCGCTGAGCTCGAAGGAGCCCTGGTTGACGGCGGAGTTGAGCAGCAGCAGGCTGATCAGGCCGCCGCCGAGCAGCACCACCACGAGCAGGACGAAGGGGGTGCGGGCCGCACTGCTCGGCCCGGAGGGCATCAGCCTCCCGAGCCGTGCGGCCCGCCCTTTGAGGGGGCCCTGTCGCGTCATCGCGCCTCCTGGTCCGCCGCCGGCCGGTGCCCCCGCCTCACGAAGGCTCGTCCTCCCGGATCCGCTCGGCCCCGCGCAGCCGGGCCGGGGCCGCGCGGCGGTTCTCGGCGACCTCCTCCTCGGTGGGGAGCTCGGCGCCTCGGGTGAGCAGCTTGAGGCGGGGCTGGTAGCGCTCGGGGACGACCGGGAGGCCGGGCGGCGCGGTGTTGGCGGCGCCGGCCGCGAACACCTGCTTGACCAGCCGGTCCTCCAGGGAGTGGTACGAGAGGACGGCGATCCGGCCGCCGACGGCGAGGGCCTTCACGGCCGCCGGGACGGCCCGCTCCAGGACCGAGAGCTCTCCGTTGACCTCGATGCGCAGGGCCTGGAAGGTGCGCTTGGCCGGGTTGCCGCCGGTGCGCTTGGCGGCCTGCGGGAGGGAGTCGCGGATCAGCTCGACCAGACGGGCGCTGTTGCTGAAGGGCTCCTTCTCGCGCTCGC
Organism: Streptomyces sp. NPDC042100; assembly: GCF_055582325.1. Lineage (NCBI taxonomy): Bacteria > Bacillati > Actinomycetota > Actinomycetes > Kitasatosporales > Streptomycetaceae > Streptomyces > Streptomyces sp. NPDC042100. The sequence goes on along the minus strand of NZ_JBVJDK010000005.1, from coordinate 185,399 downwards.
GCACGACCGCGGAGACGATCCGCTTGGCCTGCTTCTCCTCGCCGTACGCGCGCAGGATGCGGACCAGCTCGCCGGGCGGGTAGGTGTTGAGGACCTCGGCGGCGCTCATGCCGGTCGTCTGGTCCATGCGCATGTCGAGCGGGGCGTCCTGCGCGTAGGCGAAGCCCCGGTCGGCCTCGTCGAGCTGCATGGAGGAGACGCCGAGGTCGAAGAGGACGCCGTCGACGCGCGGGACGCCGAGCCGCTCCAGGACCTCGGGGAGCTCGTCGTAGACGGCGTGGACGAGGGTGGCCCGGTCGCCGTAGGGGGCGAGCCGCTCGCCGGAGAGGCGCAGCGCCTCCTTGTCCCGGTCGAGGGCGATGAGCCGGGCCTCCGGGAAGTCCCGCAGCAGCGCCTCGCTGTGGCCGCCGAGGCCCAGCGTGCAGTCGACGACGACCGCGCCGGGGCGCTCCAGGGCCGGGGCCAACATGTCCAGGCACCGCTGGAGCATCACCGGGACGTGTCGGTCGTTGCTCAAAGCGCCCTCTCAGATCCGGCGGGAACGGGTACCACCGGCGAGCGGGAGGAGGCCGAGCCGCAGGTACCGCCGCACATACAGGGGAGAAACGGCGGAAATCGCTCGATGTCTCCGTGAACTTCGCGTCACTTTAGTCCACCGGGCGGGCCGGTCAACCAACCGGCTGGCGCGTCGCGCGCCCGGCCCCGACTCGCGCGCCGCCCGGCGCGGCTCACCCGGACGGCCCCGCCCGGCGCGGCCTGTGGGTTCGCTCACAACAAGGTTCAATGGCGCTCTTTGTCCGCTCTCACAGCAGGCTGGAGCGGTCGGTGACCGTTAACGTCGGAGACATGTCGACCTCTGCGCACCCCTCCGCCGACGCCATACATTCCGAGAGCGCGGTCACCGACCGTCTCGTCCGGGCCAACGAGCGTTACGCCGCCGACTTCACCGACCCCGGGATGGACGCGCGCCCCGTGCTCCACGTGGCCGTGGTCGCCTGCATGGACGCCCGTCTCGACCTGCACGCCGCCCTCGGCCTGGAGCTCGGCGACTGCCACACCATCCGCAACGCCGGCGGGGTCGTCACCGACGACGTCATCCGCTCCCTGACCATCAGCCAGCGGGCGCTCGGCACCCGCAGCGTGATGCTGGTGCACCACACCAACTGCGGCCTCGAGTCGCTGACCGAGGACTTCCGGCACGAGCTGGAGGACGAGGTCGGCCAGCGTCCGGCCTGGGCCGTGGAGGCCTTCCGCGACGTGGACCAGGACGTGCGCCAGTCGATGCAGCGGGTGCGGACCTCCCCGTTCCTCCTGCACACCGACGACGTGCGCGGCTTCGTCTTCGACGTGACGACCGGTCTGCTGCGGGAGATCAGCCCGGCCTGATCACCCCGGCCCCGTCGGCCGGATCTGCCCGATCCGCACGACACAAGGCCGCAAACCCCGGCAATTCGCCCGCAGTTATCCACAGGGCGACGGCGGGCAAGTGACACGACCCGGCCACGGCAACAAGAATGCACGGGTGACACCCCCCGGACCCCGTTCCGGGGGCAGGTGTCGGTGCTGCCGGAAGGGCCGAGGAGGGCCGGGTGACGACCTATGACGATCGAGCGAGCCTCACAGATCTGACCACCACAGCGGAGCGGGTGCGCCGGTCGGTGGAAGGTGTGATCGAGGGCAAGCCCGAGGTCGTACGGCTTGCGCTGACCGTGCTGCTCGCCGAGGGACACCTCCTCATCGAGGACGTCCCCGGCGTCGGCAAGACGATGCTCGCCAAGACGCTGGCGCGGTCGATCGACTGCTCGGTCCGCCGCATCCAGTTCACGCCCGACCTGCTGCCGTCGGACATCACCGGCGTGTCGATCTTCGACCAGCAGCGGCGCGAGTTCGAGTTCAAGCCGGGCGCGATCTTCGCCCAGATCGTGATCGGCGACGAGATCAACCGGGCCTCCCCCAAGACCCAGTCCGCCCTCCTGGAGTCCATGGAGGAGCGCCAGGTCACGGTGGACGGCCAGACCTACGAGCTGCCCAGCCCGTTCATGGTCGTCGCCACGCAGAACCCGGTCGAGATGGAGGGCACCTATCCGCTGCCCGAGGCCCAGCGCGACCGCTTCATGGCCCGGGTCTCCATCGGCTACCCGAGCGCCGAGGCCGAGCTCCAGATGCTCGACGTGCACGGCTCCGCCTCCCCGCTGGACGACCTCCAGCCGGTCGCCCACGCCCATGACGTGATCAAGCTGATCGACGCCGTCCGCGCGGTCCACGTCGCCGAGGCCGTCCGGCGGTACGCGGTGGACGTCGTCGCCGCCACTCGCACCCACCCCGACCTCAGACTCGGCGCCTCCCCGCGCGCCACGCTCCACCTGCTCCGCGCCGCCAAGGCGTCCGCCGCCCTCAGCGGCCGGGAGTACGTGCTGCCCGACGACCTCCAGGCGCTCGCCGCCCCGGTCCTCGCCCACCGCCTGCTGCCCACCGCGCAGGCCCAGCTCAACCGGCGCACCGCCGAGCAGGTCGTCCAGGACATCCTGCAGCGCACGCCCGTCCCGGCCGCCGCGCCCCCGGCGGCGCCCGCCGGACCGCTCTACGGCCAGCAGCAGCCCGGCGCCCGGCGGCTGTGATGGACACCGCCGCCGCTCAGCGGGGACAGGTTCCCCCGGGGGAGAGGGACGGCGACGACGCCCGGGGCGGCCTCCGCGCCGCCCTGGCCGGACTCACCACCCGCGGCAGGTCCTTCCTGGCCGCCGGGATCGCCGCCGGCGTCTGCGCCTACGTGCTGGGCCAGGCCGACCTGCTCCGGGTCGGCCTGCTGCTCGCCGTGCTGCCGCTGGTCAGCGTCGTCGTGCTGCACCGCACCCGCTACCGGGTCGCGGGCAGCCGCCGGCTCGCCCCGCAGCGGGTCGAGACCGGCGCCGAGGCCCGGGTCCACCTGCGCGTGGACAACGTCTCCCGGCTGCCCACCGGGCTGCTGATGCTCCAGGACCACGTGCCCTACATGCTGGGCCCCCGCCCCCGCTTCGTACTCGACCGGGTCGAGGCGGGCGGGCGGCGCGAGGTCTCCTACCGGGTCCGCTCCGACCTGCGCGGACGCTTCGCCCTCGGCCCCCTCCAGCTCCGGCTCACCGACCCCTTCGGCATGTGCGAGCTGACCCGCTCCTTCAGCGCCTACGACACACTCACCGTCATTCCCCGCACCGAGGCCCTGCCGGCGGCCCGCCCGGCCGGCGAGTCCGCGGGCTACGGGGACGGACAGCAGCGGGCCCTCGCGCTCGCCGGAGACGACGACATCATCCCGCGCGCCTACCGGCACGGCGACGACCTGCGCCGGGTGCACTGGCGCTCCACCGCCCGCTACGGCGAGCTCATGGTGCGCCGGGAGGAGCAGCCGCAGCGGGCCCGCTGCACGGTGCTGCTCGACACCCGCGGCATCGCCTACGAGGGCGGCGGACCCGACTCCGCCTTCGAGTGGGCCGTCTCCGGCGCCGCCTCCGTCCTCGTGCACATGCTGGAGCGGGGCTACGGGGTGCGGCTGCTCACCGACACCGGCAGCACCGTCCCCGGCGAGGGCGCGGAGGGCTTCGCCGGCTCCGGGCAGAACACGGCGGACGCCGCCGGGCTGATGCTGGACACCCTCGCGGTCGTCGACCACTCCGACGGCGCCGGGCTCTCCCGCGCCCACGACGTGCTGCGCGGCGGACACGAGGGCCTGCTGGTCGCCTTCCTCGGCGACCTCGACGAGGAGCAGGCGGCGCTGACCGCGCGGATGCGGCAGCGCGGCGGCACCGCGCTCGCCTTCCTGCTCGACTCCGGGACCTGGCTCACCGGCGGCGCCGTGACCGGCGCGGTCGAGGAGCGGCTGCGGCAGCTCCGGGAGGCCGGCTGGACGGCCGTCGCCGTGCCCGCGGGCGCGCGCCTGTCCGAGCTCTGGCAGCGGACCGGCGGCACCCCGACCCAGGCCCCCTCGGCCGACACGTACGGAGGTTGGTCATGAGCGGGCGCGGGCGGCTGACGCTTGCGGCCTTCGGCGCGACGCTCCTGGCGTCCGCCGCGCTGCTGCCGCTGGTGAAGCCGGCGACCTGGATCTTCACCGCGGCGATCCTGCTGGGACTGGTCAGCTCCGTCGGCACGGCCACCCGGCGGGTGCCGCTGGCCCGGCCGCTGACGATCGCCGCGCAGACGCTGGTCGCGCTGCTGGTGCTGACCGTGGTCTTCGCCCGCGAGCAGGCGGTCCTCGGACTGCTGCCCGGACCGGACGCCTTCGCCGCCTTCGGCACGCTCTTCCAGCAGGGCGTGGACGACGTCGGCACGTACGCGGCCCCGGCCCCCGACACGGCCGGCATCCGGCTGCTGCTCGTCGTCGGCGTCGCCTCGGTCGGGCTGCTCGTGGACGCCCTCGCGGTGACCTTCCGCAGCGCGGCCCCCGCCGGGCTCCCGCTGCTCGCCCTGTATTCGGTGGCCGCCGGGCTCTCCGACGGCGGCGCGGGCTGGCTCTTCTTCCTGCTGGCCGCGGCCGGCTATCTGCTGCTGCTCCTGGCCGAGGGCCGGGACCGGCTCTCCCAGTGGGGCCGGGTCTTCGGCGGCGCCCCACGCGGAGGCCGGGGACCCGCGGCCGGCGAGGGCGGTGCCGCCTCCGCGCCGGTGCGCACCGGACGGCGGATCGGCGTGGTCTCCCTGGGCATCGCGCTGGTCGTGCCGTTCGCCCTGCCCGGACTGGGCGGCGGGCTGTTCGGCGGCGGGGACGGCGATGGCCCGGGCGGCAAGGGCGGCACGATCTCGGCGGTGAACCCGCTGGTCTCCCTCCAGGACAACCTGCGCCAGCAGGACGACCGGGAGGTGCTGCGCTACCGGACCAACGCCCGGGACGCCTCCGGGATGTATCTGCGGCTCGTCGCGCTCGACCAGTTCGACGGGACCGCGTGGAAGTCCTCGGTACGCCCGATCGAGGCGGTGCCCGAGCTCCTGCCCTGGCCGGACGGGCTGGCCCAGGACGTCACCACCACCGAGGTCACCAGCAACTTCGTCGCCTCCACGGCGTACGAGCAGAAGTGGCTGCCGATGCCCTACCCGGCCTCGAAGGTCGCCATCGGCGGCAGCTGGCGGTTCGAGCCGGCCGGCCGGATGCTCGTCGGCGACAACGGGCAGAACACCAAGGGCGCCCGCTACTCGGTGACCAGCCTGGACGTCCGGCCCACCGCCGAACAGCTCGCGGCGGCCCCGGCCGCGCCGGAGAAGCTGCGCCAGGAGTACACGAAGGTCCCGCCCTCGCTCCCGGCGGACGTGAAGGCGACGGCCCTGGAGGTCACCCGCGGCGCGCGCGACGGCTACGAGCAGGCGGTGCGGCTCCAGGACTGGTTCGCCCGGGACGGCGGCTTCCGCTACGACGTGGACGTCGACTCCGGCACCGGGGTCCAGGCGATCTCCCGGTTCCTCAAGGACAAGCAGGGCTTCTGCGTCCACTTCTCCTTCACGATGGCCGCGATGGCCCGCTCCCTGGGCATCCCCGCCCGGGTCGCGGTCGGCTTCATGCCGGGCACCCCGCAGCAGGACGGCTCCCTGTCCGTCGGCATCCGGGACGCGCACGCCTGGCCCGAGCTGTACTTCGAGGGCGCGGGATGGACCCGCTTCGAGCCGACCCCCTCGCGCGGCACGGTGCCGGACTACACCCGCGAGCAGGCCACGGGCGGGACGGCGGCCCCCTCCGCGCAGCCCTCGGCGGGCGCGTCGGCCGAGCCCTCGGCCGTGCCGAGCGCCTCGGAGAGCTGCCCGCCGCAGCTGCGCCGCCTGGGTGAGTGCGGTCCGGACCAGGCGGCCGGCGGCACGGCGACCGGAGGCTCCGGGACGCCGCCGCTCCAGCTCGCCCTGCTGGGACTGGGCGTGCTGGTCCTGCTCGTCCTGCCCTTGCTGCCCTGGCTGTGGCGGGCCCGGCTGCGGGCGCGCCGACTGGGCCCGGCGGACGACCCGGTCGCCCGGGCCCTCGCGGTCTGGGCGGAGGTCCAGGACACGGCCTGGGACCACGGGGTGGCCCCGGACGGTTCGCTGACCCCGCGCGGCACGGCGGCGCGGCTGGTCCGGCTGGGCGAGCTGGGGCCGGAGGCCGCGGACGCGGTGCACCGGGTGGCGCGGGCGGTGGAGCAGGCGCTGTACGCGCCGCGCCCCGCGCCCGTGACGGGCCTGACCGACCAGGCGCTGCTGATCCGGCGCGGCTTCGCCGCCTCGGCGACCCGCACGGGCCGGCTGCGCGCGCTGCTGGCCCCGCGCTCGGCGTCCAGGGTCGCCTGGGCGGCGCGAGCCCGCTGGGACTCCCTCCGCACGACCACGGCGACGAGGACCCGCGCCCTCTTCCAGCGCCGCCCGACCGGGGACCCGGCCTGACGGCCCCGGACCCCGGCCCCAGCCGGTCGGCTGCCCGGCCCGGCCCGGCCTGACCGACCTGCTCCGACCCGCTCCGCTCCGGGAGCCCGCGCCACGCGGGCGCCGAGGGAAGCCGCAGGCCCCGACGGCAGACGCGGAGCCCGGCGGCAGGCCCGGAGCCCGGCGGCAGACGCAGGCGCCGGGGGGCAGACGCGGAGCTCAGCGGCAGACGCGGGCCCCGGCGGCAGACGCGGAGCCCGGCGGCAGACGCAGGCCCAGGGAGCAGGGCGCGAAGCCCAGCGGGAGGCGCGGAGCCCGGCGGGAGGCGCAGGCGCAAGGGGGCAGACGCGGAGCCCGGCGGCAGACGCAGGCCCCGGGAGCAGGGCGCGGAGCCCGGCGGCAGACGCAGGCCCCCCGGGAGCAGACGCGGCCCTTGAGGGCGACGTCAGTGCCCCGGGGCGCGGCGCGGTGCCCTCCCCCCTACCCGTTCCCTCCCCGCTCCTCCCCGCTCCCCCCTCCCCTTCCCTTCCCCGGACACAGCTGAGCCCCGCGTCAGCCGGGGCGGGCGCGGGGCTCAGGTGAGTGTGGGGGTCGGGCGGGTCAGTGGTGGCCGCCGCCCTGCTGTTCGTCGCGGCGGCGCTGCCACCGCTCTTCGATACGGGTCATCATCGAGCGGCGCTGCCGGGCCTGACGCCCGCCGCCGCCGGCCGGCCGGGGCTGTTCGCCCGGCTTGGGCGCCTTGCGCCATCCGGTGACCGCCAGGACCGCGCAGCCCAGCATGATGAGGAACCCCACCACACTGAGCGGCCAGATCTGCGGAGCGATCATTCCGGCCATGAGGAGCGCGATACCCACCAGGAAGCCGGCGACTGCCTGGTAGACCCGTCGCCGGGTGTACGTACGCAGCCCGCTTCCCTCGAGCGCTGTCGCGAACTTGGGATCTTCGGCGTACAGCGCTCGCTCCATCTGCTCGAGCATTCGCTGCTCGTGCTCCGAGAGCGGCACGGAGTCCTCCTAGTCGTCGGTCGCGGGGGCGACCGGTTTGCGGCCCTTTCAGGATAGGCAGGGAATCGCCCCCGTGAAACCCGCCCTCAATGCCAAATCGCCAATCCGGGCCGCCATGCGGTTCGGATGCTGAGGCGTTGATTCCCCAGCCCCCTGCCCGTCATGCCGGATCGTGTCTCCCGATCATACGGGGACATGTCCTCGAACGGGCGGCCTGTGGCTTACTCCGTCTGCGGTTGCGTCGCTGCTCAGCGCGTGCGGCGGCGGCCCGGGGCCCGCGCCCCGGTGCACCGCCGTGCGGGTGTCAGGCGCGCTTCTCGCCCAGCACGTGCAGCTGGGTGGCGATGGCGTGGAAGGACGCCAGCTCCGCGGCGGCGGCCTCCAGCTTGAGCAGCGCCTCGGCGGCACCGGGCTCGGTGTCGACGAGGACGCCGGGGACGAGGTCAGCGAAGACCCGCACGCCGTGCACGGCGCCGACGTCCAGGCCCGCGTCCTGGGCGAGCGCGGTGAGCTGCTCGGCGGTGAAGCGGCGCGGCACCGGGTCACCCTCGCCCCAGCGGCCCGCCGGGTCGGTCAGCGCGTGCCGGGCCTCGGTGAAGTGCCCGGCCAGCGCGCGGGCCAGCACGGCCCCGCCCAGTCCGGCGGCGAGCAGGCTCAGCGCACCGCCGGAGCGCAGCGCGGCCACCGCGTTGCGCACGCCCTCGGCCGGGTCGTCCACGTACTCCAGGACGCCGTGGCACAGCACCGCGTCGAAGCCCTCCCGGTCGACGACGTCGAAGAGGCCGCGGATGTCGCCCTGCACTCCCCGCACCCGGTCGGCGACGCCTGCCTCGGCGGCGCGCCGCTCCAGCGCGAAGAGCGCGTTCGGGCTGGGGTCGACGACGGTCACGCGGTGTCCGAGACCGGCCGCCGGCACGGCGAAGTTACCGGAGCCGCCGCCCGTGTCGAGGACATCGAGGCAGTCGTTCCCGGTGGCCTTGACCCGGCGGTCGAGGGCGTCTTTGAGGACGTCCCAGACGACGGCGGTACGCAGGGAGGCGCGCGACGGGCGCGAGGTCGCCTCTCGACCGAAGACAGGGGAAGGGTCCGACACGGTTGCTGACTCCTCGGTGACGGGGACGAACGCCTCCCACCCTATGGCCTCGGACCTCCACTCCCGATCATCCCGAGGTCTCCCCGGCCCCCGGCTGCCTCGGCAGCACGGGCTGGAGCACCAGCAGCCGCTCCACCAGGCGCAGGAACATCCCCGCGTCCCGCAGGAGGTCGTCGGCGTCGCGGCGGCTCGCGGCGCCGGTGATCCCGGCCTCGGCCCTGGCCCGGCGGGCGGCGCCGGAGGCGAAGAGGGCGCTCCACTCGGTGAGCTCGGGCGCTATCTCCGGGAGCACCTCCCAGGCGCTGCGGATGCGGGCCCGCCTGCGGGGGTCGCGCTCGGGCCGGCCGCGGGCGGCGAGCACGGCGGCGGCGGCGCGCAGGGCGGCGAGGTGGGCGGTGGCGTAGCGCTCGTTCGGCACGTCGAGCGCGGCGGCCTCGTCGAGTCCCGCCTCGGCCTTGGCGAGCAGGTCGAGGGCGGCCGGCGGGGCCGAGGCGCGGCGCTGGACGGGGTGGATGTCGGACGCGGGTCCGAGCTGGGCGGGGGCGGGGCGCGGCGCGGTGTGGCGCCGGGGTGCGGCGGCGGCGTTGTGGCCGGCCATGACGAGCCTCCTGTCGTCGGGTGACGGCGCTGTGGCCGTATGTGTTCATCGTGCACGCCCCCACTGACAACGCGGCTGACCTGGCGTTTTGCCTGAGCGGCACAGCGGCGGTACTTTTTGAACTGACCAGTCAGTTCAAAAAAATTCCTAGGGGGGATCGTGGACGCGCAACCGGACGAGCCGCACGGCGCCGCCGTCGTCGCGGACGGATACGGGCTGAAGGGCCCACGCGGCTGGGCCTTCCGCGGCATCGGCTTCGAGGCCGCGCCCGGCTCGCTGGTGGCCATCGAGGGGCCCTCCGGCTCCGGCCGCACCTGCCTGCTGCTCGCCCTCACCGGCCGCATGAAGGCCAAGGAGGGCCACGTCGAGGTCGCCGGGCTCCGGCTGCCCCGCAAGATGGCGGCCGTACGGCGGATCAGCGCGCTCGGCCCGGTGCCGGGCGTCAGCGACCTTGACCCGGCCCTCACCGTCGCCGAGCACCTGCGCGAGCGGGCCCTGCTCCAGCGCCGCTTCGACGGCTCGCTCAAGGCGCTGTTCCGGCCGCCCTCCGAGCGCGCCGCCGCCGCCCGGGCCCGGATCGACGAGGCCCTGAAGGCCGCCGGGCTCGACCCGGAGACCCTGCCGAAGGGCGACCGCACCGCCGTACGGGACCTGGAGCGGCTGGAGGCCCTGCGCCTCTCGCTCGCCCTCGCCCTCATCGGCCGACCCCGCCTGATCGGCCTGGACGACGCCGACCTCAAGCTCTCGGACGGCGACCGCGCCGAGGCGTGGGCGCTGCTGCGGTCCATCGCCGACTCCGGCACCACCGTCCTCGCGGTGTGCAGCGAGGCGCCCGAGGGCGCCCTGCGCGTCTCCACCGCGCCCGCCGCCCGGGCCACGACCCGCAAGCGGAGGCCACCCACGGCCGGGACCACGGTGTCGCCCGCACCATCCGCATCCGCCGCAGCCGCCGATGCGCCCGCGCCCGCAGCCACACCCGCACCCGCACCCGCACCCGCCGACGGCACCGTCCCGATGCACAAGTCACAGACCCAGGCACAGGCCCAGGCACAGGCACAGAAGGGGGAGCCCGATGCGATCGCCGCGACTCGCCGCGCTTGAGCTGAAGCGGTTCGGCAGGGGGAAGCTGCCGCGCGCCGCGCTCGTCGCGATCCTGCTGCTGCCGCTGCTCTACGGCGCGCTCTACCTGTGGTCCTTCTGGGACCCGTACAGCAGGCTCGACAAGATCCCCGTCGCCCTCGTCAACGAGGACCGCGGCGCCACCACCGACGGCAAGAAGATCGCCGTCGGCGACGACCTCACCAAGAACCTGCGCGAGAGCGCCGTCTTCGACTGGCACGAGGTGAGCGACGACGAGGCCCGTGCCGGTGTCGAGGACGGGAAGTACTACCTCTCCCTCACCATGCCCTCGGACTTCAGCGAGCGGATCGCCTCCAGCTCCGGGAACTCGCCGGAGACCGGTGCCCTGAAGGTGCGCACCAACGACGCCAACAACTACATCGTCGGACAGATCTCCCGCACGGTCTTCGCCGAGGTGCGCACCGCCGCCTCGACCAAGTCCTCGCGCACCTTCCTGGACAAGATCTTCATCTCCTTCTCCGACATCCACGAGGCCACCGCCAAGGCCGCCAAGGGCGCCGGCGACCTCAAGGACGGCGTCGACAAGGCCAAGGAGGGCTCCAAGAGCCTCGCCGACGGCCTGACGGACGCCAAGAAGGGCAGCGGCGACCTGGCCACCGGCATCAAGAAGCTGAACAAGGGCGCCGCCGACCTGGAGGACGGCTCCCGCAAGGTCGCCGACGGCACCCAGGCGCTGGCCGACAAGGTGAACGCCACGGCCGACCAGGTCCGCCCGTACCTCGCCAACAACGGCAAGTCGATCCGCGACACCGCCAAGCTGGTCTCCGACTCGGCGACCGCCGTCCGGCACAACCTGGACGACCTGGTGCGCCGCGCCCCGGCCGCCCGCAGCGCCGCCCACCTGGCCGACGACAAGCTCGCCGCGCTCTACAAGAAGCGCTGCCAGACGGCCCCGACGCCCGACGCCCAGGAGTGCGAGGTCCTCAAGGATGCCTCGGTCACCGCGCACGACGTGGCCACGATCGCCGACGACATCCACGAGCTGACCAAGGACCAGACGGGCGACCTGAAGGCCCTGGACACCCGGCTCGCGACGCTCAAGAAGGACGCCGACGAGCTGGCCCGGCGCGCCCCGCACCTGGACCAGGACGTCGAGGGCGCCATCAAGAAGATCAACGAGCTGAACGCGGGCGCCCGCAAGGTCGCCGACGGCGCCGACCGGCTGCACGCCGGCCTGACCGACGCGCGCACCGGCGCCGGCAGCCTGGACACCGGCGTCGGCAAGCTCAAGAAGGGCGCCGGCGAGCTCGACGGCGGCCTGTTCAAGCTGGCCGACGGCTCGGGCGAGCTCGCCACCGGGCTCAACGACGGCGCGAAGCAGATCCCGGACTACGACAAGCAGGACCGCGACAAGCGGACCGAGGTGATGGCGGACCCGGTCAAGCTGGCCGCCCAGTCGATGCACAAGGCGCCCAACTACGGCACCGGATTCGCCCCGTACTTCATCCCGCTCTCCCTCTGGGTCGGCGCGATGGTCGCGTACATGATCATCCAGCCGCTCAACCGGCGCGCGCTGGCCGCCGGCGCCTCCGCCTGGCGGATCGCGCTCGCGGGCTGGCTCCCGGTCGCCGCGATCGGCGTCGTCCAGGTCGGCGCGCTGATGTCGGTGCTCCACTGGGGCCTGGGCCTGGAGATGGTCAGGGCCGCCGGGACCGTGGGCTTCCTGCTCCTGGTGACCTGCTGCTTCGCCGCCGTCATCCAGTGGCTGAACGCCAAGTTCGGCGCGGCGGGCCGCATCCTGGTCCTCGCGGTGCTGATGCTCCAGCTGACCTCGGCGGGCGGCACCTACCCCGTCCAGACCAGTCCGGGCTTCTTCAACGCCATCCACCCCTACCTCCCGATGACGTACGTGGTCGAGGCGCTGCGCCGGCTGATCACGGGCGGCGGCATCGGGCCGGTCTGGCAGGCCGTCGCCGTCCTCACCGCCTTCACGGTGGGCGCGCTGGCCCTGACCGCGCTGACCGCGCGCCAGAAGCAGGTGTGGTCGCTCGACCGGCTGCACCCCGAACTGTCGCTCTGAACCTGTGAGAATCGAGCCCATGGACAGCAGCAGCACCAGACGTCAGGCCACACGCACCAAGCTCTACGAGGCGGCCGTCACGCTCATCGCGGAGCAGGGTTTCTCGGCGACGACCGTCGACGAGATCGCCGAGCGGGCGGGCGTGGCCAAGGGCACGGTCTACTACAACTTCAAGAGCAAGACCGAGCTCTTCGAGGAGCTGCTGCGGCACGGCGTCTCCCTCCTCACCACCTCCCTGCGCTCGGCGGCCGAGGAGACCGCCGGGCGGGGCGGCAGCCGGATAGACGCGCTGGACGCGATGATCCGGGCCGGCCTGATCTTCATCGACCGCTACCCGGCCTTCACCCAGCTGTACGTGGCCGAGCTCTGGCGCACCAACCGGGCCTGGAACGACACCCTCCTGGTGGTCCGCCAGGAGGCCGTGGCCGTGGTCGAGGGCGTGCTGCGCGAAGGTGTCGAGACCGGTGAGCTGAGCGACGAGATCGATGTGAAGCTGACGGCGGCGGCGCTGGTCGGCATGGTCCTGGTGGCCGCGCTCGACTGGCAGGCCTTCCAGCGCGAGCGCTCCCTGGACGACGTCCACGCGGCGCTCTCCCGCCTGCTGCACGGGCGCGTCGGCGGGCGCTGAGCCCGCGAGGAGGCCCCGACACGAAGGAGGCGCCGGTCCGACGAGGCTCGATCCCCCCGAGCCACGCCGGACCGGCGCCTCTTCCGTACGCGCCGCGGACCCCCGTATCCCCCGTGGACCCCCGGCTCCCCCGTACTCCCCCGTGTTTCCCCCGTGGGTCCGCGTGTCCCCCGTGGACCCCGTGCACCCCCGTGCCGGCAGGTGCGCGGCCCCGTTCCGCAGCCCCGTGCCGGCGGTACCGGAGCCGCGCCCCTTCCGTGCGGTCCACTCTCCCTTCCACGCAGGTCACAGCCCATCCGCACACCTACTCATCTCGCCTCCTAGGTACGGATACTCAGAGCTGGCTACGATCGCGGACGTGTCCGTACTCCCCCTGGTGTTCACGAGCGGCTGGGCGAGCGGGATCAACGCGTACGCGGTGGTCCTGCTGCTCGGCCTGTTCGGCGCGGCCGGGATCACCGACGAGGTGCCCGAGGCGCTGCAACGGCCCGACGTCCTGATCGCCGCCGGCGTGCTCTTCCTGTGCGAGGCGGTGGCGGACAAGATCCCGTACGTCGACTCCGTCTGGGACTCCGTCCACACCGTGATCCGGCCGATCGCCGGCGCCGTGGTCGCCGCCCTGCTCGCCGGGCAGTCCGGCTCGCTGCCCGAGCTGGCGGCGGGCGCGGTGGGCGGCACGACGGCGCTGCTGAGCCACTTCGTCAAGGCCGGCACCCGGATGGCGATCAACACCTCGCCGGAGCCCTTCTCCAACATCGCGGTCTCCACGGCGGAGGACCTCGGGGTCGCCGGAGTCGTCACCTTCGCGATATTCCACCCGGTCGCCGCCGCCGTGATCGCGGGCGTGCTGCTCGTGCTCGGCCTGGTGATACTGGTCTTCCTCGCCCACGCCATCCGCCGCTTCTGGCGGCGCCGCGCGCAGCGCCGGGAGGAGCGACGGCTGGCGGACGCCCGGGAGCGGCCACCGGCGCCGACGGACGGTTCGGAGCATTTCTGAGCGTCCCGGCGGCCGGATAAAGTCGCTGGCATGGCACGCATTGCAGTGATCGGGGCGGGGCTCGGCTCGATGGCGGCCGCCGCCCGGCTGGCGGTGGCGGGGCACCGGGTGACGGTGTACGAGAGCGGCGCGACGTACGGCGGCGGGGTCCGCCGGCTGGAGCGGGACGGCTTCGGCTTCGACACCGGCCCCGGGCTGCTGCACCTCCCGGCGGTCTACCGGGACCTCTTCGTCAAGACCGGCAAGCAGCCGCTGGAGGAGTGCGTCACGCTCACCCAGGTGGACCCGGCGAGCCGGCACCTGTTCGCCGACGGCACCCGGGCCGACCTGCCGAACGCCTCGCGGGCGGGCACCCTCGCCGCCCTGGACGCGGCGCTCGGCGCGGGCGCGGGCGAGCGCTGGGGCGAGTTCCTGGTGCGGGCCCGCGAGACCTGGGACCGCACCCGGCGCCCGCTTCTGGAGGAGCCGCAGCCCGAGGACGTCTCGGCGCTGGGCCGCGAGGCCTATCCGGCCCCCAAGGCGGGCCTGCTGCGCCGCCCGACGACGACACTGGCCCGGATCGGCGAGCGCGAACTGCGCGACCCCCGGCTCGCCGCGCTCCTCGACTCGTACGCCTGGAGCTACGGCTTCGACCCGGCCACCGCGCCCGCCTCGGCGGCGGTGCTGCCGTACATGGAGCAGACCTTCGGCAGCTGGTACGTGGCCGGCGGCATCCGGGCGCTGGCCGACGCGGTGTACGAGCGCTGCCGGCAGCGGCGGGTGGAGTTCGTCTTCGGCACCGAGGTGACCGACGTGCTGGAGGAGCGGGGCCGGGCGGTCGGCCTGGCGCTGGCGGGCGGCGAGCACGTGCCGGCCGACCACGTGGTCGCGGGCGCGCCCGTGCCCGCGCTCTACACCGGGCAGATCGTCGGCTGGACCTCGCAGGACGAGTGGCCGCGCCACCAGCCGGTGGCGACCGGCCGGGTGACGCTCTGTCTGGCGCTGCGCGGGGCCCGGGAGTCCGGCGCCGCGCACCGCACGGTCGTCCACGCGGCCGGGGGCCTGCCGACGGTGACGGTGCTGCGGCCCGACGACCCGGCGCTGCGCCCGGACGCGGAACACGAGTCGGTGACGGTCACGGCGACGGTCCGGGTCCGGGAGGCCCTGGCGGACCACCCGGAGCGGATGCTGGCGCAGGCGGAGGCGGCGGTGCCGGGGCTGCGGGAGCGGCTGCTGTGGCAGGAGGTGCGCACCCCGGACGACACCCTCCTGGAGACGGGTGTGGGCGAGGTCCCGGGGCCGGCGCTCGCCGGGGCGCGCGGGCAGTGGCTGCCCGCGCCCAACCGGACGGGCCTCGACGGGCTGTACCTGGTCGGCGGCTGGTCGCACCCGGGCGGCGGGCTGGCGCACGCGGGGATGTCCGGGGCGCTGGTGGCCGGGCTGATCGTGGAGGGCGCGGAGTTCCGCGGCTCGCGCTGACCCGCCCGGGCCGCGTCCCGGAGACGTCCTGGCCCTAGTAGCGGTACCGCTGGTCCTCGCCGTACCCGTGGTGCCCCTGCTGGTCCTGGGGCTGCTGGGGGTGGCCGCCGTCGTGGTCCGCGCGGTTCTGCTGCTGCGGCACCCAGACGCCGCCGGGCGGGGTGTCGTAGGTGTACGAGGGCGCGTACGGGTCGGCGTAGGGCTGCTGGTAGCCGTCGTACCGCTGACCGGTCTCCGGGTAAGTGCCGATGTACGGGTCGGAGTAGGCCGCGTACTGCTGCTGCTCGCCGCCCGCGTAGTCGTAGCCGGGCTGCTGCTCGTAGCCGCCGCCCGCGTACGTGTCGGCGTAGGGCTGGTGCTCGGCCTGGGGCTGCTCGTAGGAGGTGCCGTAGACGGCGTACTGGCCGGTGTCCTCGGGCATCGGCTGCGGCGCGTACACGTCCCCGGCCGCGGCGGCGGTCCCGGCCGGGATCCCGGCGAAGGCGTCGTCGGCGTACGGGTCCTCGGCGGGGGCCGCGGCCCCGGCCGGCTCCGCCGTCTCGTAGGAGAGGTCGCTGACCTCCAGGGTCGGGCCCTTCTTCGCGGCGCGGCCGACGCCCCTGCGGCGGCGGCTCGCGCCCGGGTTGCCGCCGATCGCCCAGCCGGTGGAGAAGCCGCGCCGGAAGGAGAGCGTGACGTAGGTCTGGCCGACGGCGAAGGCGATCGCGCCCGCCACGATCACCAGCACGGAGGGCAGCAGCACGCCGACGACCACGGCGAGGAAGCCGCCGAAGGCGAGCAGCCGCCAGCGCAGCCGCGCCTTGTACTGCAGCAGCACCTCACCCAGCAGCCACAGCGCCACGACACCGAACGCGATGTAGAGGACCGTCCACCCCATGCCCGCCCCTCTCCTACGGCCACCGCCGCGGGAAGGGGCGGGTACGGCCGGTCACGACTGCTGGTGCAGTCCGAGATTCTCGTAGATCTCGAGCGTCGCCTTGGAGTTGTTCAGCGTGATGAAGTGCAGTCCGGGGACACCCTCGGAGAGCAGCCGCGCGCAGAACTCCGTCGCGAACTCGATGCCAATGGAGCGTACAGCGGCCGGATCGTCCTTGACGGCGAGGATGCGGTCTTTCACGTCCTCGGGGAAGGCGGCGTTGCTCAGCTGGGGCAGTCGCTCCAGGCTGCGCACGCTGACCACGGGCATGACCTCGGGGATGATCGGGGTGTCGCAGCCCGCCTTCTCGGCGCTGTCGCGCAGCCGCAGGTAGTTCTCCGGGTCGAAGAACATCTGGGTGATCGCGTAGTCCGCCCCGGCACGGCACTTGTCCACGAAGTGCCGGATGTCCGTGTCCCAGTCGGTGGAGCGCGGGTGCATCTCGGGGAAGGCGGCGACGCCGACGCAGAAGTCGCCGGACTCCTTGATCAGCCGGACCAGGTCGGCCGCGTACCGCACGCCCTCGGGGTGCGCGATCCACTCCCCCAGCGGGTCGCCCGGCGGGTCGCCGCGGACCGCGAGCATGTTCCTGATGCCCGCGTCCGCGTACTGGCCGAGGATGTTGCGGAGTTCGGCGATGGAGTGGTCGACGGCGGTGAGGTGGGCGACCGGGGTGAGGGTGGTGTCGGAGGCGATCTTCTGGGTGGCCTTGACCGTGCCGCCGCGCGTGGAGCCGCCGGCCCCGTAGGTCACCGAGACGAAGCTGGGCGCGACCGCCTCGATCCGCCGCATGGCGTTCCAGAGGCTCTGCTCGCTCTTCTCGGTCCGGGGCGCGAAGAACTCGAAGGAGAAGGAGGTGCCACCGTCGGCGAGGATGTCCCGCACCGTGCGGGCGCGGTCCGTGCGGGTGGAAGCGGTACCAAGGGCCATACGGGCAGGTTAGACGTGGTCCGGGCGACGACAGAAGCCGCGTCCGCGTTCTGGACGGCTTATGGACGGGTTCCGGTCGTATTTCCGGCCGCTCCGGCGCGCCGGAGGACCCGCCGGAGTCCTCGGTCCGCTCTCCCGGTCCGCTCCCCCGGTCCGGTCAGCCGAGCCGCTCGCGGACCCGCTTGGCGAGGTCGGCGGTGGCGGCGGCCGGGTCGTCGGCCTCGGTGATCGCGCGGACGACGACGATCCGGCGGGCGCCCGCGTCGAGCACCTCGTCCAGGTTGCCCGCGTCGATGCCGCCGATGGCGAACCAGGGGCGGTCCTGGGCCAGCGAGGCCGCGTAGCGCACGAGGCCGAGGCCCGGCGCGTACCGCCCCGGCTTGGTGGGGGTGGGCCAGCAGGGGCCGGTGCAGAAGTAGTCCACACCCGGCTCGGCGGCGGCCGCGGCGGCCTCCGGCTCGGCGTGGCAGGAGCGCCCGACGAGGACCTCGTCGCCGAGGATCGCGCGGGCGGCGGGCACGGGCAGGTCGCCCTGGCCCAGGTGGAGCACGTCGGAGCCGATGGCGTGGGCGACGTCGGCCCGGTCGTTGACCGCGAGGAGCTTGCCGTGGCGGCGGCAGGCCTCGGCGAAGACGGAGAGGTGCTCCAGCTCCTCGCCGGCCTCCATGCCCTTGTCGCGGAGCTGCACGATGTCCACGCCGGAGGAGAGCACGGCGTCGAGGAAGGCGGGCAGGTCGCCCTGGCGCTTCCGGGCGTCGGTGCACAGGTAGAGCCGGGCGTCGGCGAGCCGCTCGCGAGGCGTGGGCATGGTGGATCCCCCCGTCGGGTGGCGCGGGCGCCGGGCCGGACCGGATCGGCCGGTCCGGCCCCGCGCCCGCGGTGCTGATGTCGGTGCTGCGTGCGTCAGACGGCGAGCGCCTGGGCGCGGCGCTTCACCTCCGTGCCGCGATTCTCACTCAGGGCCTGCGCGGGGGTGCCGGGCAGGGTCGGGTCCGGAGTGAAGAGCCACTCCAGCATCTCCTCGTCGCTGAAGCCGTCGTCCCGCAGGAGCGTCAGGGTGCCGGCGAGGCCCTTGACGACCTTGTCGCCGTCGATGAAGGCGGCGGGCACCTGGAGCACGCTGCGCTCGCCGCGGCGCACGGCGATGAGCTGGCCCTCCTTGACCAGCTGCCGTACGCGCGTCACCTCGACGTCGAGCATCTCCGCGATGTCCGGGAGGAAGAGCCAGGCGGGGACGAGGGCATCGGTCTTTGCGTCAATCTCGGTCACGGGACAAGCGTGCCATCCCGGACTGACAGCCGGTAGTCGGGCCCTACCGGACCGCCGCCTTCAGGGGCACGGAGGGGTCGGCGGCGCGCGCCGGGTCCACCGGAGTGCGCCGCTCGATCAGCCGGCGCCCCTGGGCGAGGTCGCGGGGGCGGCTGACGGTGAGCACCGCGACCGGCACCTCCTCGCGGAGCCACAGCACGGTCCAGGCCTCCTCGGCCGGGTCGCCGCGCCACAGCAGGGTGTCGGCGGCGCCGTGGTGACCGGCGTACTGGACGAAGCGGCCGAACTGCTCGGACCAGAAGTAGGGCACCGGGTCGTAGGGCCCGGCCGCCCCGCCCCCGGCCGCCGCGCCCTCCGCCGCCCCGCCGAGGATGTCGGCGGCGACGGTCCGGGGGCCCTGGAGGGCGTTGTCCCAGTGGTGGACGAGGAGCCGCTCGCCGTAGCGAGCCGAGGGGAAGGAGGCGCAGTCCCCGACCGCGTAGACGTCGGGCAGGGAGGTGCGCAGCCGGTCGTCGGCGGTGACGGCGCCGCTCGGGTCGAGGGCGATGCCGGAGCCGGCCAGCCAGCCGGTGTCGGGGCGGGCGCCGATGCCGACGACGACGGCGTCGGCGGGCAGCTCGGCGCGCTCGCCGGAGTGCGAGGCGCCCTCGGCGAGCAGGACGCGGCCCTTCTCGACACCGGCCACGCGCGCGTTCAGCCGCAGTGCGGCGCCGTGCTCGGCGTACCAGCCGGCCATCGGCGCGGTGACCTCGGCGGGCAGCGCTCCGGCGAGGGGACGGTCGGCGGCCTCGACGACGGTGACGGCGCAGCCGGCCGCGCGGGCGGCGGTGGCGAACTCGGCGCCGATCCAGCCGGCGCCGACGACCACGACGTCGTGGCGGCGGGCGAGCACCTCGCCGAGCCGGACGGCGTCGTCGAGGGTGCGCAGCAGGTGGACGCCGGGGACGTCCTCGGTACCGGGCAGGGTGAGCGGGCGGGCGCCGGTCGCGAGGACCAGCGTGCCGTACGGGACGGGTCCGGCCTCGGTGTCGATCTCGTGGTCGGCGGCGCGCAGTCCGGTGACGGCGACGCCGAGCCGCAGGGTGATGCCGAGGGAGTCGAAGTCGATGTCGAAGGCGGAGCCCTCGGCGGTGCCGAGGAGGACGGCCTTGGAGAGCGGGGGCCGGTCGTAGGGCTGGTGGGGTTCGGCGCCGATGAGGGCCACGGGGCCCGTGAAGCCCTGTTCGCGCAGGGCGACGGCGGTCTGGACGCCCGCCATGCCGGCGCCGACGATCACGACGTGCCGCTGGGTCTGCTTCTGCTCGCTCACCCGACCACCTTACGCATCTGACGGGCCGTCAGGAAGCCGGGGGGCCTGCGACGGGCCGCGCGCTGCGGCTAGTGTGGCGGGCGTAAAGCACTCGCGGGAGCCCGGACGCACCGGGCTGAGAGGGAGGCTGTCCGGCCTCCGACCGTACGAACCTGATCCGGGTCATGCCGGCGAAGGGAGGGGCTGGACGCCCATGTCGCGTACACGCGGTACCACCGACGTCCTCGTCATCGGGGGCGGCATCATCGGCCTGGTCACGGCCTGGCGGGCGGCGCAGCGCGGGCTGCGCGTCGCCGTGGCCGACCCCGAACCGGGCGGCGGCGCGGCCCGGGTGGCGGCGGGGATGCTGGCCGCCGTCACCGAACTGCACTTCGGCGAGGAGACCCTGCTCGGGCTCAACCTCGACTCCGCCCGCCGCTACCCCGCCTTCGTCGCCGAGCTCGCCGAGGCCACCGGCCACGACGTCGGCTACCGCGCCTGCGGCACCCTCGCGGTGGCGCTGGACACCGACGACCGGGCCCACCTGCGCGAGCTGCACGCCCTGCAGACCCGCTGCGGGCTGGCCTCGGAGTGGCTGAACGGGCGCGAGTGCCGCCGCCTGGAGCCCATGCTGGCGCCGGGCGTGCGGGGCGGGCTGCGGGTGGACGGCGACCACCAGGTCGACCCGAGGCGGCTCGCCGACGCGCTGCTCGCCGCCTGCGAGCGGGCCGGGGTGGTCTTCCACCGGGCGCTCGCCGAGCGGCTGACGGTGAGCGCCGACCGGGCCGTCGGCGCGGTCCTGGCCGGCGGCGCCGAGGTGTCCGAGCTGGCGGCGGACCAGGTGGTGCTGGCCGCGGGCAGCCTCAGCGGCCGGCTGGCCGGGGTGCCGGACCGGGTGCTGCCGCCGGTGCGGCCGGTGAAGGGCCAGGTGCTGCGGCTGCGGGTGCCGCCCGCGTACGCGCCCTTCCTCTCCCGCACGGTCCGCGCGGTCGTCCGCGGCAGCCACGTCTACCTGGTGCCGCGCGCGAACGGCGAGCTGGTCGTCGGCGCCACCAGCGAGGAGCTCGGCTGGGACACCACGGTGACCGCGGGCGGCGTCTACGAGCTGCTGCGCGACGCGCACGAGCTGGTGCCCGGCATCACCGAGCTGCCGCTCACCGAGACCCGCGCGGGGCTGCGTCCCGCCTCCCCCGACAACGCGCCGCTGCTCGGCCCGAGCGCGCTGCCCGGACTCCACCTGGCCACCGGCCACTACCGCAACGGGGTGCTGCTGACCCCCGTGACCGGTGACGTCATGGCCGAGGCCCTGACCACCGGGGCGCTGCCCGACGAGGCCCGCCCCTTCACCGCCCGCCGCTTCTCCCCCGCACACCTGGAGCACGCATGAACGTGTCCGTGAACGGAGAGCCCCGCGAGCTCGCGGACCCGCTCTTCCTCGACGCCCTCGTCGCCACCCTCACCGCCGCCCCCGCCGGGGTGGCCGCCGCCGTCAACGAGACGGTCGTCCCGCGCGGCCAGTGGGCCGCGACCCTGCTCGGCGAGGGCGACCGGGTCGAGATCCTCACCGCCGTCCAGGGAGGCTGAACCATGTCCGACGACGTCTTCGCGCTCGGCGGCACCGAGTTCTCCTCCCGCCTGATCATGGGCACCGGCGGGGCGCCCAGCCTCGACGTGCTCGAACGCTCCCTGGTCGTCAGCGGCACGGAGCTGACCACGGTCGCCATGCGCCGCCTGGACCCGACCGTGCGCGGCTCGGTGCTCTCGGTCCTGGACCGGCTCGGCATCCGGGTGCTGCCGAACACCGCCGGCTGCTACACGGCGGGCGAGGCGGTGCTGACCGCCCGGCTGGCCCGGGAGGCGCTCGGCACGAACTGGATCAAGGTGGAGGTCATCGCCGACGAGCGGACCCTGCTGCCCGACCCGGTGGAGCTGCTGGACGCCTGCGAGACCCTGGTGGACGACGGCTTCGTGGTGCTGCCGTACACCAACGACGACCCGGTCCTCGCGCGGAAGCTGGAGGACGTGGGCTGCGCGGCGGTCATGCCGCTGGGCTCGCCGATCGGCTCCGGGCTCGGCATCCGCAACCCGCACAACTTCGAGCTGATCGTGGAGCGGGCCGGGGTCCCGGTGATCCTGGACGCGGGCGCCGGGACCGCCTCGGACGCGGCGCTGGCGATGGAGCTGGGCTGCTCGGCGGTGATGCTGGCCTCGGCGGTGACCCGGGCCCAGGAGCCGGTGCTGATGGCCGAGGCGATGCGGCACGCGGTCGAGGCGGGCCGGCTCGCCCACCGCGCGGGCCGCATCCCGCGCCGCCGCTTCGCCGAGGCGTCCTCCCCGCACGAGGGCCGCGCGCGGCTGGACCCCGAGCGCCCGGCGTTCGGGGCCTGACCCCGCCGGGGCCAGGGCCGCCCGCGTCACAACCGCGCCGCAAGGCGCCGGACGCGGACGGCGGGCCCCGGCGCGGCTCGTAGACTCGACGCCGTGGACACGACCCTTCAGGACCCCCTCGTCGGGCGGCTGCTCGACGGCCGCTACCGCGTCGACGCGCGCATCGCCGTCGGCGGGATGGCCACGGTCTACCGGGCCGTCGACACCCGCCTGGACCGGGTGCTCGCGCTCAAGGTGATGCACCCGGACCTCGCCACGGACGCCGCCTTCGTGGAGCGGTTCATGCGCGAGGCCAAGTCCGTCGCGCGGCTGGCGCACCCCAACGTCGTCGGGGTCTTCGACCAGGGCGCGGACGGCGCCTACGTGTACCTGGCGATGGAGTACGTGTCCGGCTGCACCCTCCGGGACGTGCTGCGCGAGCGGGGCGCGCTGTCGCCCCGGGCCGCCCTCGACATCCTGGAGCCGGTGCTGGCCGCGCTCGGGGCCGCCCACCGGGCCGGGTTCGTGCACCGGGACATGAAGCCGGAGAACGTCCTCATAGGGGACGACGGCCGGGTGAAGGTCGCCGACTTCGGCCTGGTCCGGGCCGTGGGCTCGGCCACCGACACCACCGGCGCGGTCCTCGGCACCGTCTCGTACCTCGCCCCGGAGCAGATCGAGCACGGCACCGCCGACACCCGCGCCGACGTGTACGCGTGCGGGGTCGTCCTGTACGAGACGCTGACCGGCGCCAAGCCGCACACCGGCGACACCCCCGCCCAGGTCCTCTACCGGCACCTGAACACCGACGTCCCGGCGCCCTCCGGCACCGTCCCGGGGCTCGCCCCCCAGCTGGACGAGCTGGTCGCGAGCGCCACCGCGCGCGACCCCGACCTGCGCCCCTACGACGCGGTCGCGCTGCTCGCCCTGGTCCGCGAGGCGCGCGCCGGGATCGACGACGCCGGGCTCGACGCCGTACCGCCGACCGCGCACGCTCCCGCGCGCGGCGGCGGCTCCGAGGACCGCACCAGCGTCATCCCGCGCCTGCTGCCGCAGCCGGTGGAGCACACGAGCGTGCTGCCCGCGCCGCCGCCCGCGCCGCCGGCCGGACGGCGCCGGGCGCCCCGGGGACCGTTCCTGATCGTCGCCGCCGTACTGCTGGCGCTCGGGCTCGGGGCCGGGGTCTGGTACATCAACTCGGGCCAGTTCACCCGGGTCCCCTCCGTCCTCGGCCAGACCGAGGAGCAGGCCACCCGGCGCCTCGCGGACGCCGGACTCGACGTGGCCGCCACCCGGCGCGCCTTCAGCGACGTGTACGAGCGGGGCACGGTGATGGCCACCGACCCCGGCTCCGGCGAGCGCATCCGGGGCAACGGCACGGTGACCCTCACCGTCTCCCGCGGCCCCGAGATCGTGAAGGTCCCGAACCTGAAGGGCGTCCCGCTCGCCGACGCGAAGAAGCGCCTGGCCGACGAGGGCCTGGCGCCCGGCGTGATCACCTACGCCTTCAGCCAGGCGCTCCCCCAGGGCACCGTGATCGGCTCCGACCCCGAGCCGGGCACCGGACGCGCCCCGGACTCGGCCATCGCGCTCGTGGTCAGCAAGGGCGCCCCGATCGACGTCCCGGACGTCACGGGCGAGACGGTCGCCGAGGCCACCGCAGCCCTCCAGGACGCCGGGCTCAAGGTCACGGTCGCCCCCGAGCGGATCAACTCGCCCGAGGACGCCGGCTCGGTCGCCGCCCAGTCGCTCGCCGAGGGCAGCCGGGCCGCCAAGGGCGACGCGGTCACCCTGACCGTCTCCAAGGGGCCGAGGATGGTCGAGGTGCCGGACGTCGTCGGCATGAAGACCGACGAGGCCAAGGCCGAGCTGGAGGCGGCCGGCTTCGAGGTGAAGGTCGAGAAGACCTTCCCCTTCCTCGGCGACACCGTCGGCAGCCAGTCCGTGCCGGGCGAGTCCACCGCCGCCCAGGGCTCCGCCATCACGATCACGATCAAGGGACTGTAGAGACTCATGCGCAACCCCGTCGGCGGACACGTCCCCGTGGCCGGCGGCCTCGCCACCACCGGCCTCGGCTACGCCGGCGAGCTCGGCGCGGAGACCGTCCAGGTCTTCGTCGCCAACCCGCGCGGCTGGGCCACCCCGGCCGGCAACCCGGCCCAGGACGAGCTGTTCCGGGCCGGCTGCGAGGCCGAGGGCCTGTCGGCCTGGGTACACGCCCCGTACCTCATCAACTTCGGCTCGCACACCGAGGCGACGGCCGAGAAGTCGGTGGAGTCGATGCGCCACTCGCTGCGCCGGGGCCGGGAGATCGGCGCCAAGGGCGTCGTCGTGCACACCGGCTCCGCGACCGGCGGGCGCCCGCGCGCGGTGGCGCTGGCGCAGGTCCGGGAGCGGCTGCTGCCGCTGCTGGACGAGCTGACCCACGAGGACGACCCGTTCCTGCTGCTGGAGTCGACCGCCGGGCAGGGCTTCTCGCTCTGCTCGCGGGCGGAGGACTTCGGCCCGTACTTCGACGCGCTGGACCGGCATCCGAAGCTCGGGATCTGCCTGGACACCTGCCACATCTTCGCCGCGGGACACGACCTGACCGGCCCGCACGGGGCGGCGCGGACGCTGGACGCGCTGGTGGACGTGGTGGGCGAGGGGCGGCTGAAACTGATCCACGCCAACGACTCCAAGGACGTCGTGGGCGCGCACAAGGACCGGCACGCGAACATCGGCGCGGGCCACATCGGCCAGGAGGCCTTCGCCAACCTGCTGGGCCACCCCGCCACCGACGGCGTACCGCTGATCATCGAGACGCCCGGCGGGCCCGAG
The DNA here is from genome assembly GCF_055582325.1 of Streptomyces sp. NPDC042100. Lineage (NCBI taxonomy): Bacteria > Bacillati > Actinomycetota > Actinomycetes > Kitasatosporales > Streptomycetaceae > Streptomyces > Streptomyces sp. NPDC042100. Next base: position 160,522 of record NZ_JBVJDK010000005.1, on the reverse strand, counting down.
GGGCACCGCGCCGATGTGGAGCTGCTGAAGACACTGCGCTGAGGGCTGCCCCAGGGCCTGTCCGGCGGCTCAGCCGGCGACGGCGGGCGTGAAGGCGTCGAGGGACTCCGGCAGTGTCTGCCCGCCGTCGACGGTCAGCGTCTGGCCCGTGATGAACGCGGCCTCGTCCGAGGCGAGGAACAGCACCGCGTGCGCGACGTCCGCGCTCTCGCCGAGCCGGCCCAGCGGGATGGCGGCCGCCATCCGGCGCAGATAGGGCTCCCCCAGCTCCATCAGGCCCTCGGTGCGGACGTTGCCGGGCAGCACCGCGTTGACCGTGACGGCGTACGGCGCCAGCTCCAGGGCGGCGCCGCGCAGGAAGCCGAGCTGCCCGGCCTTGCTCGCGCCGTAGTGGGACCAGCCCGCGTACCCGGTGGTGGGCCCGGTGATCGACGAGGTGAGGACGACCCGGCCGGCGCCCGCCCGCCGCATGGCCGGCACACAGGCCCTGGTCGCCAGGATCGTCCCGCGCAGGTTCACGGCCAGCACGTCGTCGACGTCGGCCGCCGTCATCTCCTGGAGCGGCTTCTCCGGGAAGACGCCCGCGTTGGCGCAGAGCACGTCGAGCCGCCCGTGCCGCTCCTCGGCGCCCGCCGCCATCTCCTCGATCGCCGCGGGGTCCCGCAGATCGACGCCCATGCCGGAGACCCGGCCCCCGGTGTCCCCGGCGATCTCGCCCGCCACCCGCTCGGCGACCGACGCGGTGCGGCCCGTGAGCACGACCGCCGCGCCCCGGCGCGCGAAGAGCTCCGCGATGCCCCGCCCGATGCCCCGCGTACCGCCCGTCACGAGCACGGACCGGTCCTGCCAGTGAGTGATCGTCATGGGGCCACGGTAGTGAGACGGCCACCGGCATCTGGCCGGTTCACGCCAGGGCCAGGGCCTGTCCGACGGTCCGCCCCGGACCCGAAGGACCCGACGGACCCGACAGACCCGACGGACACTGCCGGACGGGCCCTAGAGCTCGGGGCCGTCGCCCGGCTCCTCCTGGTACGAGTAGCGCTGCTCGGTCCACGGGTCGCCGATGTTGTGGTAGCCGCGCTCCTCCCAGAAGCCGCGCCGGTCGGCGGCCATGTACTCCACGCCCCGCACCCACTTCGGGCCCTTCCAGGCGTAGAGGTGGGGCACCACGAGCCGCAGCGGGAAGCCGTGCTCGGCGGTGAGCAGCTCGCCGTCCTTGTGGGTGGCGAAGATCGCGCTCTCGGCGGCGAAGTCGGTCAGCCGCATGTTGGCGCTGTAGCCGTACTCCGCCCAGACCATCACATGGGTGACCCCGGGCGCGGGCGGGGCGAGGTCGAGGAGCGTGCGGGCGGAGACGCCGCCCCACTCGGCGCCGATCATGCTGAACTTGGTCACGCAGTGCAGATCGGCCACGACCGAGCCGTAGGGCAGCGCCGAGAACTCCTCGTGGGTCCAGCAGTGCTTGTCGCCGTCGGCGGTCGCTCCGAAGACCCGGAACTCCCAGCGCTCCGGCTTGAAGCGGGGTACGGGTCCGTAGTGGGTGACCGGCCAGCCGCGCTGGAGGCGCTGCCCCGGCGGAAGATCCGTCACTCCTGCTTCCCGGCGTACGCCGCCCTCCGGCTGACCCATGCCATCCATGGTGACAGACGGCGAGGGGTGGTCATGACCAGTCACCGCCCGACATCTCCGGACATCCGGGCGATCCAGCCGACTCCGCGACAACTCAGAGTAAGCCTGCACTTACTGGACGCCACTCGGGCGTGCTGGGAGGATGCGGCCATTCCTGCCCGGTGGCGGCGGTGTCTACGTTGGAAGGATCCTGAAGCGATGCAGGGCGACCCCGAGGTCCTCGAGTTCCTCAACGAGCAGCTCACCGGTGAGCTGACCGCGATCAACCAGTACTGGCTGCACTACCGCATCCAGGACAACAAGGGCTGGACCAAGCTCGCCAAGTACACCCGCGAAGAGTCCATCGACGAGATGAAGCACGCGGACAAGCTCACCGAGCGCATCCTCATGCTCGACGGGCTGCCGAACTACCAGCGCCTCTTCCACGTCCGGGTGGGCCAGACGGTCAAGGAGATGTTCGAGGCGGACCGGCAGGTCGAGGTCGAGGCCATCGACCGGCTGAAGCGCGGGATCGAGGTCATGCGGGCCAAGGGCGACGTCACCTCGGCCAACCTCTTCGAGGAGATCCTGGCCGACGAGGAGCACCACATCGACTACCTGGACACCCAGCTGGAGCTGATCGAGCAGCTGGGCGAGGCGCTCTACTGCTCGACGCTCATCGAGCAGCCGAGCTAGCCAGGCCCTAGGCGGCTTCGGAGAGCTCCGCCGTCAGGGCGGGCATCCCCTGGTCGAGGAGCTCGCGGCGCGGGCAGTTGCCGCGCCCGAGGAGGGCCTGGATGCGCTTCACGCACGAACCGCAGTCCGTGCCGGCCTTGCAGGCCGAGGCGATCTGGCGGGGCGTGCAGGCGCCGGCCTCCGCGTGCTCCTTGACCTGCTTCTCCGTGACACCGAAGCATGAGCAGACGTACACGCGGTTCACCTCCCGCCGGGATCGATAAGGCTAACCTAACCTTACCCGGCGGCCGGGGGCCGTAAAAGACCCGGATACGACGATGGGGCGCGGATCACATGGATCCGCGCCCCGTCGTCGTACGAAGCTCCCTACTGATCGCGGTACATCTCCGCGACCAGGAAGGCCAGGTCGAGCGACTGGCTGCGGTTGAGCCGCGGGTCGCAGGCCGTCTCGTAGCGCTGGTGCAGGTCGTCGACGAAGATCTCGTCACCGCCGCCCACGCACTCGGTGACGTCGTCGCCGGTCAGCTCCACGTGGATGCCGCCCGGGTGGGTGCCGAGCTCCTTGTGGACCTCGAAGAAGCCCTTGACCTCGTCGAGCACGTCGTCGAAGCGGCGGGTCTTGTGGCCCGAGGCCGCCTCGAAGGTGTTGCCGTGCATCGGGTCGGTCACCCAGGCGACGGTCGCGCCCGAGGCGGTGACCTTCTCGACCAGCTCGGGGAGCCGGTCGCGGACCTTGTCGGCGCCCATGCGGACGATGAAGGTCAGCCGGCCCGGCTCGCGGTCGGGGTCGAGGCGGTCGATGTAGGTGAGCGCCTCCTCCGCGGTCGTCGTCGGGCCCAGCTTGACGCCGATCGGGTTGGCGATCTGCGCGCAGAACTCGATGTGGGCGTGGTCGAGCTGACGGGTGCGCTCGCCGACCCAGACCATGTGGCCGGAGGTGTCGTAGAGCTTGCCGGTGCGCGAGTCCGTACGGGTCAGCGCGCCCTCGTAGTCGAGCAGCAGCGCCTCGTGCGAGGAGTAGAACTCCACCGCCTTGAACTCGGCCGGGTCGGTGCCGCAGGCCTTCATGAAGTTCAGCGCGTTGTCGATCTCGCGCGCCAGCTGCTCGTAGCGCTGGCCCGACGGGGACGACTTCACGAAGTCCTGGTTCCAGGCGTGCACCTGGCGCAGGTCGGCGTAGCCGCCGGTGGTGAAGGCGCGCACCAGGTTCAGCGTCGAGGAGGACGCGTTGTACATCCGCTTCAGGCGCTCGGGGTCCGGGATGCGGGCGGCCTCGGTGAACTCGAAGCCGTTCACGGAGTCGCCGCGGTAGGTCGGCAGGGTCACGCCGTCGCGGGTCTCGGTGCCCTTGGAGCGCGGCTTGGAGTACTGGCCGGCGATGCGGCCGACCTTGACCACGGGCACGGAGGCCGCGTAGGTCAGGACGGCGCTCATCTGGAGCAGCGTCTTCAGCTTGGCGCGGATGTGGTCGGCGGACACGGCGTCGAAGGCCTCGGCGCAGTCACCGCCCTGCAGCAGGAACGCCTCGCCACGGGCGACGGCTCCCATCCGGGCACGCAGCTGGTCGCACTCGCCGGCGAAGACGAGGGGGGGATAGCTCTGGAGCTCCGCGACGACGTCGCGCAGAGCCTCGGCATCGGGGTACTCAGGCTGCTGCGCCGCGGGCAGGTCTCGCCAGGTCGCCTTGGCGACGGCGTGGGTATCAGCGTTCACGGTCACGTGCCCCACAGTACGGTGCCGCGGGCCGCGTCCACGCCAGTGACCGCTTGCTGAGACGGGTGTGATCCGACTCATGCGCTACGATCGGCGCCATGTTCGCGCTTTCGACCCAGAACTGGTGGTGGACCGCTCATCCGGCGGCCCACTGACTGCGCGTACACCGACATCACGCGAAGGCCGCCCGAGGGGCGGCCTTTCTCGTACCCCGAGGCCGTTCCTCTCCGCACTCCCCCCGGAAGGAACGACACCCGCCATGGACGTCTCCCCGCTCCTGCACCGCCTGCTCGACCCCTCCTGCCCGCCCTTCGCCCTGCTGCGGCGGCGCACACCGGGCCGGGACCACGACACCGTCGAGGTGCTGATCGGCCCGGTGCGCGAGGCCGGGCGCCTCGCCGAGCTGCCGGTGGGTGCGACGCCCACGCTGGCCCTGGTGCCGTTCCGGCAGATCCGCGAGCGCGGCTTCGAGGTCCGCGACGACGGCACCCCGCTCGCGTACCTGACCGCCGAGGAGTCCTACGAGCTGCCGCTCGCCGAGGTCCTGGCGCACCTGCCGGCCCATGACGTACGGGTCGAGGGCGGCGGCTTCGACGTCTCCGACGAGGCGTACGGGCGGATCGTGCGGCGGGTGATCGACGAGGAGATCGGGGCCGGCGAGGGCGCGAACTTCGTCATCCGGCGCACCTACACCGGGGAGATCCCGGGCTTCGGGCGGGCCGACGCGCTCGCCCTGTTCCGGCGCCTGCTGGCGGGCGAGCGGGGCGCGTACTGGACGTACGTGGTGCACACCGGCGACCGCACGCTGGTGGGGGCGAGCCCCGAGGTGCATGTGCGGATGTCCGGCGGGACGGTCGTCATGAACCCGATCAGCGGCACCTTCCGCTACCCGGCGGGCGCGGCGCCCACCGCCGAGCAGCTCCTCTCCTTCCTCTCCGACCGGAAGGAGACCGAGGAGCTCTCGATGGTGGTCGACGAGGAGCTGAAGATGATGTGCACCGTCGGCGACCGGGGCGGGGTGGTGATCGGGCCGAGGCTGAAGGAGATGGCGCACCTGGCCCATACGGAGTACGAGCTGCGCGGCCGGTCCTCGCTCGACGTGCGGGAGGTGCTGCGCGAGACGATGTTCGCGGCGACCGTGACGGGCTCGCCGGTGCAGAACGCCTGCCGGGTGATCGAGCGGCACGAGGTCGGGGGGCGCGGCTACTACGCGGGGGCCCTGGCGCTGCTCGGGACCGACGCGGGCGGCACGCAGACGCTGGACTCCCCCATTCTGATCCGGACCGCCGACATCGCGCCCGGGGGGCGGCTGCGGGTCCCGGTGGGCGCGACGCTGGTGCGCCACTCGGACCCGGCGGGCGAGGTCGCCGAGACCCACGCGAAGGCGGCGGGGGTGCTGGCCGCCCTCGGGGTGCGGCCGGGGCGGCCCTCGGACGGGGGCGCGGCCGGGCCCCGGCTGGCGGACGATCCCCGGGTGCGGGCGGCGCTGGACGCGCGCCGGGCGGACCTGGCGCCGTTCTGGCTGAAGCTGCAGGCCCGGTCGGCCGAGCTGTCGGGGCACGCGCTGGTCGTGGACGCCGAGGACACCTTCACGGCGATGCTGGCGCACCTGCTGCGCTCCTCGGGTCTCACGGTCTCGGTGCTGCGCTACGACGAGCCGGGGCTGCGGGAGCTGGCGCTCGCGCACGAGGGCCCGGTGGTGCTGGGGCCCGGTCCCGGTGACCCCTCGGACGCGTCGGACCCGAAGATGCGTCTCCTGCGCGGGCTGACGGCGGAGCTGCTGCGCGGGCACCGGCACGGGCTGCTGGGGGTGTGCCTGGGCCACGAGCTGATCGCGGCGGAGCTGGGCCTGGAGATCGTCCGCAAGCGGGTGCCGTTCCAGGGGGCGCAGGTGCGGATCGACCTGTTCGGGCAGGAGCGCGTGGCCGGCTTCTACAACAGCTTCACCGCCCGCTGCGACGAGCGGGCGGCGACGGAGCTGGCGCTGCACCGGATCGAGGTGAGCCGGGACGCGGCGACGGACGAGGTGCACGCGCTGCGCGGGCCGGGCTTCGCCGGGGTGCAGTTCCACCCGGAGTCGGTGCTGACGAAGGAGGGCGCGGCGGTGACCGCGTCCCTCCTGGCGGGGGTGCTCGTGTAGCCGCTAGCCGGCCTTCGGGACCAGGACGTTCTCGCTGCGGCGCCCGGCGAGGTAGTCGAGGACGTTCTGGACCGTGGTGTCGATGATCTGGCCGACCGCGTCGACCGTGTAGTACGCCTGGTGGGAGGTGACGATCACGTTGGGGAAGGTCACCAGCCGGGCCAGGGTGTCGTCCTCGACGACCTCCAGGGACTTGTCGAGGAAGAAGAGCCCGACCTCGGCCTCGTACACGTCGAGGCCGACCCCGGTGAAGCGGCCCGCGCGCAGCTCGGTGACCAGGGCCTCGGTGTCGACGAGGCCGCCTCGGCTGGAGTTCACCAGGATCGCGTCGTCCTTCATCGCGCGCAGGGCGTCGGGGCCGATGATGTGCTGGGTGGACGGCAGCAGCGGCACGTGCAGGCTGATCAGGTCGGACTCGGCGAAGAGCCGCTCCTTCTCGACGTACTTCATGCCGAGCTCCAGGCAGGCGGGGTTCTCGGCGACGTCCCAGCCGAGCAGGTTCATGCCGAAGCCGTGGGCGATCCGGGCGAACGCCTCGCCGATCTTGCCGGTGCCGAGGACGCCGACGGTCCGGCCGCGCATGTCGCGGCCCATCAGCCCGTCGAGCCGGAAGTCGAAGTCGCGGGTGCGGTTGGAGGCGCGGACGATCCGCCGGTTGACGCCCATCGCGAGGGTCCAGGCGAACTCGGCGACCGAGTACGGCGAGTAGTACGAGACCCGGGCGACCGTGAAGCCCAGCCGCTCGGCGACCTCCAGGTCGATGTTGTTGAAGCCCGTGGAGCGTTGGGCGATCATCTGGGTCCCGCCGGCCGCGAGGGTCTGCAGCACCCGGTGGTCGAGGCTGGCGTTGACGCTGGTGGAGACGATCTCGTAGCCGGCCGCGATGGGGGCGGTGTCCTCGTTGAGGAAGACGTCCACGCAGCGCACCTCGTGGTGCCCCGCGAAGGCCCTCTCGATGAGCGGCTTCTCGTCCGCCTGCACGCCGAATGCCAGGATCTCCACGGGGCCCCTCCGGGGATATACGCCGTATTTGTCTGATTACAGTAGTGAATATACGGGCTCTTCCGTCCCCGCGCCCTCAGCCGAAGAAGACCCCCGCCTCCGCGTACCGCGCGGGATCGACCGTCTTGAGCCGGGCGGTGGCGGCGGCCAGCGGCACCCGGACCACCTCCGTGCCGCGCAGCGCCACCATCGTGCCGTGCGCCCCGTCCCGTACGGCGTCCACGGCGTGCAGCCCGAAGCGGGTGGCCAGCCAGCGGTCGAAGGCGCTGGGGCTGCCGCCGCGCTGGACGTGGCCGAGGACGGTGGTGCGGGCCTCCTTGCCGGTGCGCCGCTCGATCGCGTCGGCCAGCCAGGCGGCGATCGAGCCCTCCACCCGGGCGCCGTCGCGCGGCCGGGCCCCCTCGGCGACCACCAGGATCGGGGCGTAGGTGGCCTGGAAGCGGGAGTCGACCCAGGCGCAGACCTGGTCGAGGTCGAAGCGCTGCTCGGGGACGAGGATCACGTTCGCCCCGCCCGCGAGCCCGGCGTGCAGCGCGATCCAGCCGGTGTGCCGGCCCATCACCTCGACGACCAGGACCCGGCTGTGCGAGTCGGCGGTGGTGTGCACCCGGTCGATCGCGTCGGTGGCGATGCCGACGGCGGTGTCGAAGCCGAAGGTCCAGTCGGTGGCCGACAGGTCGTTGTCGATGGTCTTGGGCACGCCGACGCAGGGCGTCCCGTGCTCGGCGTGCAGCCGGGCGGCGACGGCCAGGGTGCCGCGCCCGCCGATGGCGACCAGCGCGTCGAGGCGGTGCTTGGCGAGCTGCTCCCGGATCCGCCGCACCCCGTCCTCGGCGGCGAAGGGGTCGGTGCGGGAGGCGCCGAGCACGGTGCCGCCGCGCGGCAGGATGCCTCGGACGGCCGCCACGTCCAGCGGGACCGTGTCGCCTTCGACGACGCCGCGCCAGCCGTCGCGGAAGCCGGTGACGCTCCAGCCGTGCTGCTGGACGCCCTTGCGGACGACCGCTCGGATCACCGCGTTGAGCCCGGGGCAGTCGCCTCCGCCGGTCAGCACACCGACGCGCATGGGGCACTCCTTCGCCGTACGTGGGGGGATGCGGCCCACGCTAGCGGCGGGCCGGGCCGCCCCGACACGGCGAACCGAGTGAATCGCACGGCGCGAAACCGACGGCGGAAACCAGGCCCCGGCGGGGCTCAGGCGTCGTCGAGGCCCCGCTCGATGGCGTAGCGGACGAGCTCCACCCGGTTGTGCAGCTGGAGCTTGCCGAGGGTGTTCTGCACGTGGTTCTGCACCGTGCGGTGCGAGATGACCAGCCGCTCGGCGATCTGCTTGTAGCTCAGCCCCTTGGCGACCAGCCGCAGCACCTCGGTCTCCCGCTCGGTGAGCTGCGGCGCCTTCGGCTCGTCGGCGCCGGCCGCCGGGACCGGCTCGGAGGCCAGCCGCCGGTACTCCCCGAGGACCAGTCCGGCCAGGCCCGGGGTGAAGACGGGGTCGCCGACGGCGGTGCGGCGCACCGCGTCGATCAGCTCCGCGGTGCTGGCCGACTTCAGCAGGTAGCCGGTGGCGCCGGACTTCACGGCCTCCAGGACGTCGGCGTGCTCGCCGCTCGCGGAGAGCACCAGGACCCGCAGCCGGGGGTCGGCGCCGACCAGCTCCTTGCAGACCTGGACGCCGGGCTTGAGCGGCAGGTTCAGGTCGAGGACCAGGACGTCGGGTCCGGCCGCCGCCGCGCGGCGCACCGCCTGCTCGCCGTCGCCGGCGGTGGCCACCACGTCCAGGCCCGCCTCGGCGAGGTCGCGGGCGACCGCGTCCCGCCACATCGGGTGGTCGTCGACGACCATCACCTTGATCTGCTGCTCGCTCACTTCTCTCCCGCCTTCCCCCGTTCCCGCGCCGCGCGCGGGACCTTCAGTTCCACTTCGGTGCCCTGACCGGGGACCGAGACCAGCTCGGCGCTGCCGCCGAGGTCCCGCAGTCTGCCCCGGATGGACAGGGCGACACCCATCCGGCCCTCCCCCCAGGCCTCGGCCAGCCGGCCCTCGGGGATGCCGGGGCCGTCGTCCCGGACGGTGACGATGACCTCGTCGTCCCAGTCCTCCACGAGGATCCAGGCGTTCGCGTCCTCCCCCGCGTGCACCCGCACGTTGTCCAGGGCGGCGCCGACTGCGGCGGCCAGCTCGCGGGCGGCGGGGGCGGGCAGCAGGACCGGGGCGCCCGGGTCGGACAGGGTCACCCGGGAGCCGGCGCGCGGCAGGAGCAGGGTGCGCAGGTCGGTCTCGGCGTCGGGGCCGGCCGCCTCGTCGGGCTCCTCCACGACCCGGACGACGGCCCCCTCGGACTCGTCCTCGGAGACGTACGAGGTGCGGATGAGCCCGCCGGCGACCAGGGTGCGCAGGGCGACCTCCTGCTCGCCGGCCATCCTGCCGAGCTCGGCCGCCTCGCCGCCGAGCGCGGTGCCGCGCCGCTGCACCATGGCGAGGACCTGGAGCACGCTGTCGTGGATGTCCCGGGCCAGCCGCTCCCGCTCGCGGGTGGTGGCCTCGATCTCCAGGGCGCGGGCGAGGGTGCGCTCGGAGGCGCGGGCGACCTCGACGACGTAGCCGATGGCGATGGAGGCGACCCAGACGAGCAGCACGTTGTGCAGGGTGTCCCGGCTGGGCTCGCCGCGCTCGACGATGTTGGCGACGGCGACGAGGGAGGAGGCGAAGCCGGCCCAGCGCCAGCCGCCCTTGATCGCGTACGCGAGGACGGCGCCGGCGGTCCATATCGACGGCAGGGTGGTGCCGTCCATGGTGCGGGCCTGCTCGTCCGCGAGCGGGGTCAGCAGGATGCCGGCGAGGGCGACGGTGAGGTCGGCGACGAGGAAGCGCTTGGTGCAGCTGGCCGCGTTCGCCACCTTGGGCAGGGTGGCGAGGGTCCAGACGCACAGCACGGCGAGGAAGCCGACGGCGACGCCGGGGCGCTCGTAGCGGCCCTGTCCGAAGACGAAGAGGAGGACCGCGTACACCATGGTGAGTACGCGGTACGCGGTGAGCGCGCGCCACAGCGGCTGCTCGACCGACATGCGCACGACCCGTTCGCGCCTGGCCATCTCCCCCACCCCCGGGCGCCCCCTCTACGGGGTCAGGCGCCGGACTCTTCCCGTGCCGCGATCTCGGCCTTGACGGCCTCCTTGGCGGCCTTCTCGGCATCGGCGATCTGCCGCTTGGCGGCGGTCGCGTAGATGTCCACGTACTCCTGGCCGGAGAGCTTCATGATCTCGTACATGACCTCGTCCGTGACCGAGCGCAGGATGAAGCGGTCGCCCTCCATGCCCTGGTAGCGGGTGAAGTCGAGCGGCTTGCCGATCCGGATGCCCGGGCGCATCAGCTTGGGGACGACCTTGCCGGGCGGCTGGATCTTCTCGGTGTCGATCATGGCGACGGGGATCACCGGGGCGCCGGTGGCGAGCGCCACCCTGGCGAGCCCGCCGGGCTTGCCCCGGTAGAGGCGCCCGTCGGGCGAGCGGGTGCCCTCGGGGTAGATGCCGAAGAGGCCGCCGCCCTCGATGACCTCGATGCCGGCCTTGATCGCCGCCTCGCCCGCGCCCCGGGCGCCGGAGCGGTCCACCGGGAGCTGGCCGACGCCCTTGAAGAAGGCGGCCGTCAGCTTGCCCTTGACGCCGGGGGTGGTGAAGTACTCGGCCTTCGCGATGAAGGTGACCTTGCGGTCGAGGACGGCCGGCAGGAAGAAGGAGTCCGAGAAGGAGAGGTGGTTGCTCGCGAGGATCGCCGGCCCCTCGGCGGGGATGTTCTCCAGGCCCTCCACCCAGGGCCTGAAGGCGAGCTTCAGGGACCCGCCGAGGGAGAACTTCATTGCGCCGTAGATCAACTCGCCATGCCTTCCGTGTGCCGTCACGACGACTTTATCCCCTGCGGGACCGCCGGGGCCCGCGCGGGCGGCCCCGCCGCCCGGGCCGCCGTCCCCCTTCGTGCGAACGGCCCTGGTCGGTGTCGGTCCGGTCGCGTACGGTGAAAGCCTTCCCCTTCCGCCGCCGCTTCGGGCGTCCGCGAAAGCCGGGCACCGAAGTCGAACCGAACAGGAGACCCCCGTGCCGGTCCTCCCCGGAGCCGAGCCGTACCGCCACGAGGGCGGGAAGGTCGGCGTCCTTCTCTGTCACGGATTCACCGGTTCTCCGCAGTCGCTGCGCCCCTGGGCCGAGTATCTGGCCGAGCGCGGGCTGACGGTCTCGCTGCCGCTGCTGCCCGGGCACGGCACCCGCTGGCAGGACATGCAGCTCACCACCTGGGAGGACTGGTACGCGGAGGTCGACCAGGCGCTGCGGGAGCTGTCCGCCCGCTGCGAGCGGGTCTTCGTGATGGGCCTGTCGATGGGCGGCGCGCTGACCCTGCGGCTCGCGGAGCGGCACGGCGAGGCGGTCAGCGGCATCGTCCTGGTCAACCCCGGGAACAAGGTGCACGGCCTGGCCGCGAAGGCGCTGCCGGTGGTCCGGCACCTGGTGCCGTCCACGAAGGGCATAGCCAGCGACATAGCGAAGCCGGGCGGGGCCGAGGTGGGCTACGAGCGGGTGCCGCTGCACGCGGCGCACTCGCTGCGGCGCTTCTTCCAGGTGGTGGACGCGGAGCTGCCGCAGGTGACGCAGCCGGTGCTGCTGCTGCACAGCCCCCAGGACCACGTGGTGCCGCCGGCCGACTCGGCGCGGGTGCTGAGCCGGATCTCCTCGACGGACGTGACGGAGGTCCTGCTGGAACAGAGCTACCACGTCGCGACGTTGGACTACGACGCGGAGCGGATCTTCGAGGAGAGCTGGGCGTTCGTGACCCGGCTCGCTCCGGACCTCGTCGGCGAGAAGGGAAGCGCGAGCGGTGGCTGAGCAGCAGGACGGCGGCGAGCGGGAGCCGCAGCCCATCGACGAGGAGGCGGCGTGGGCCGCGATCGTCGCGGGGTACGGCGAGGAGCCGGTCGACCCGCCGGGGGCCCGGCCCTTCCGGCCGGTGGAGGACCTGGCGCTGCCGCCGCTGCCCGAGGACGGCGGCGCGGCCGAGAAGCCGGACAAGTTCCGCAAGCCCGCGGCGGAGGACGGGGAGCCGGGCGAGCCCGGTGAGCCCGGCCGTCCGGCGCTCGGCTCGTCGGTGGTCTTCGCCCCGGGTGTGAGCGTGTCCGGCGGCCCCCGGGACTACTCGCTGGCGGACCCGGACGAGGCGCCGGAAGGCGGGGACGGCAAGAAGGACGGGAAGAAGCGCGGGAAGGACGACGACTCCGACGAGGGGCACTTCGTCCCGCCGGAGCCGCCGCCGCTGCCGGAGGCCGACACGACGACCAGGTTCGCCTGGCTGGCGGTGATCGGCGGCCCGGTCCTGATGCTGCTCGCGGTGCTGCTCCAGTGGGACATGACCTGGTGGCTGACCACCGTGTGCGTGGGCGGCTTCCTGGGCGGCTTCGCCACCCTGGTGGCCCGCATGAAGCACGACGACGAGGACGAGGACGGCTACGACGACCCGGGGCGCGGGGCGGTCGTGTAGGCGCGGGGCGTCTCACGAGGCAGGGACACGGACCACCGCCAGGACCGGCAGGTGGTCCGTCGCCGTTCTCAGGTCCTCGGGGTTCAGGTCCGTCGGGACGCCGCAGGCGAGGACGTCGATGCCCGGGGTGGTGAGGACCGCGTCGATGCGGCGGTCCGGAGCGGTCGGCGTGAAGGTGTGCTCGGCGCCCCACGGGCTGGTCGCCCAGCCGTCCTGGAGCTCCTTGGCCAGACGGGTGAAACTCCGGCCGCCGGGGCCCTCGTTGAGGTCGCCGGCCACGATGGCGTGCGGGGTGCCGAGGGCGGCGACCCGGTCCAGGACCAGGCCCGCCTGGGCGTAGCGCTCCTCGGCGTCCAGGCTCAGGTGGCAGCTGACCAGGCCGACGCGGGCCCCGCCGACCCGGACCACGGCGGTGGCCAGGCCGCGCCGGTGGCGGCCGGGGGCGAGCGGGAGCAGGACGTCCTCGGTGCGTTCCACCGTGGCCCGCAGCGAGCACAGCAGCAGCGGCCCGGCGGCGGTGGCGCCGCCGGAGAGGTAGAGGAGCTCGCTCTTGGCGGCGAGCCGGGCCGCGTGCTTGCGCCAGCGGAAGAAGCGCGGCGCCTCCTGGACGAAGACCAGGTCGGGGGCGCAGGCCCGGATCACCCGGGCCAGGGCGTCCTCGTCGTCGCGCAGCGAGCGGACGTTGTAGGAGAGGACCCGGAGGACGGCCGAACCGTCGGGTTCCGTACGGGAGTCGGGGAGCTCGCTGAGCGGGGTCGTCGAGGGGTTCGCACCGGTCGCCATGGGCCCCAACATAGGGGCAGTGCCCGCCGCGCCCCAGAGGGCACGACGGGCACCGGAGCGACGGGGGCCGGGGCCCCGGGGCTCAGCCCTGGCGGGCCAGGTCGGCCGCGCCGACGAGTCCGGCCTTGTTGCCGAGCCGCGCGGCGAGCACCTGCGCGTGCGGACGCCACTGGCCGCCGATCAGCCAGCGCCGGAAGGACTTGCGGATCGGGTCCAGGACCAGCTCGCCCTCGTCGGAGACGCCGCCGCCGACGATGAACGCCGACGGGTCGAAGAGCGAGGCCAGGTCGGCGAGGCCCGCGCCGGCCCAGCGGGCCAGCTCGCGGAAGGAGTCGACGGCGACCGGGTCGCCCGCGCGGGCGGCCTGGCTGATGTGCTTGCCCTCGATGCCCTCGGGGGTGCCGTCGCCGAGCCCGAGCAGCACCTCCGCGTTCTCGGGGGTGGCGTTGGCGCGCTGGCGCGCGTACCGCACGAGGGCGCGGCCGGAGGCGTACTGCTCCCAGCAGCCCTGGCTGCCGCAGCCGCACAGCAGGCCGTCGGGGACGACCCGGATGTGGCCGAACTCGGCGGCGACGCCGAAGCGTCCGCGGCGCAGCTTGTTGCCGATGATGATGCCGCCGCCGAGGCCGGTGCCGAGGGTGATGCAGATGACGTCCTCGTGGCCCTGGCCGGCGCCGAAGCGGTACTCGCCCCAGGCTGCGGCGTTGGCGTCGTTCTCGACGACGACCGGCAGGCCGACCCGCTGTTCGACCTTGTCCTTCAGCGGCTCGTGCCGCCAGTCGATGTTCGGCGCGAAGAGGACGGTGGCGCGCTTGTCGTCGACGTAGCCCGCGGCTCCGATGCCGACGGCCTCGATCTGGTGCCCCTTGCCGGCCTCCGAGACGGCGGCGCCGATCGCGTCGACGATGCCCTCGGGCGTCGGCGGGGTGGGCACGGTGTGGGTGTCGAGGATGTTGCCCTCCTCGTCGACCACGCCGGCCGCGATCTTCGTGCCGCCGATGTCGACGCCGATGGTGAGTCCCATGTGTCCCTCAGTTTTCGGTCGAGCCCCGCTAGGGCCCACCGTACCCGAGGGGAGGGGCGCTCCCGATCAGTCCAGATCGATGTGCTGCCCGGTCCCCGGGCCCTCGTCGCGGCCCTCGTCGCGGCCCCCGCGCTTCTCGTCGCGCGGATCGCCCGGTTCCGTGCCGTCGGTGTCGCCTCGGGTCCAGCGGGTCTCCTGGCCCTGGACGGCCGAGCGGTAGGCGGCGAGCAGTTCGTTGCCGGCGGCGGCGAGGTGGTCGAAGACCTGCGGGTTGCGCTCGATGACGGGCTCGACGAGGGCCTTCGCCTGGTTGACGACCTGCTGTACTGTCCCGGCGGCCTGGCCGCCGAGGAGGGGGCCGCCGAGGGCCCCGGAGACCTTCTCGGCGACGGCGTCGAAGAGTTTGCGGAACTCCTCCGCCGGGGTGCCGGGCTCCTCGCCGCGCGCCGCGCGCCGGCGGGCCTTCTCCGCCTCCAGGTCCTCGGCACATGCCTTGGCCCAGGCATCCGCGTCGCTCATGGCGTACTCCTCAGGCTCCTCAGTGTTCAGCGGCTTCAGCGGCTTCATCGGCTTCCCCGGCCGCACCGGCTCCTCCGGCTTCCCCGGCTTCCCCGGCTTCCCCGGCTTCTCTTCTTTCGACGGTACACGCACCGCGCGGCCTCAGGGGGCGGCCTTCGGCCACAGTCCCGGGTCGGGGGTGAAGCGGATCCGCAGGTCCCCGTCGACGAGGGCGGCGCCGGTGACGGCGCAGCGGCGCAGGACGGCGGGGAGGGGCACGTTGCGGCGGAAGGGACCGGTGCCGAGGAGGAGTTCGTCGCCGCGCCGGACGAGGGAGAGGCCGTCCTTGACGGCGCCGGGCAGCGGGACGTGCCAGACCAGGATGCCGTCCTCGGCGCGGCGGTCCTCGACGGTCCAGGCGGGCGCGGGGGCGGAGGGCAGGTCGGCGACGGCGAGCGCGGCGAGGTCCTCGGGGCCGCCGGGGGCGCGTCCGAGGTGGGGCAGTTCGCGGACGTCGGGGTGGGCCTCGCGGAGGGCGGCGAGGTGGCGGTGCTGCTCGGCGGCGAGGCCCGCGAACCAGGGGTCGGCGGAGCCCGCGGGCAGCACCCGGTTGGCGACGACGGCGTCGAGGGCGAGGCCCTGGAGGGCGAGGCCGAGGCGGGCGGTGCGCAGGGCCTCGACGGCGGCGGGTCCGGGTTCGACGACGAGCCGGACGCCGGTGCGCGGGGAGTCGACGAGCTCCTGGACGGCGGCGAGCTCGGTCTCCCAGCGGGCGGTGGCCTCGAAGAGCCACTGGGCGGGCAGCGGGACGCCGGCGAGCTGGGCGAGCATGGGCCGCAGGGCGCGGGCGGCCTGCCGCTCGGGGGGCAGCAGGCGGCGCAGGTAGCGGCGCAGCTGTTCGGGCAGGGCGAGCAGGGCGAGGGCCTCGCGCAGCGGCGGCAGGTCCACGACGAGCAGCTCGGCGTCGCCGGCCGCCGCGTCCCGTACGGCCCTGAGCAGGGCGAAGAGCGGGCTGCCGGGGAGTTCGGTGAGCTCGGCGTCCTCGAAGGGGGTGGTGCCGAGGAGGTCCAGGGCGGTGGCGGAGCGGGCCTGGAGGGCGAGGAACTCGCGGCGGAAGTCGCCGGCGGGGTCGGGGGCGTGCAGGCGGAGGGTGTCCGCGGCGGTCGCCGTCCCGGGGGGCGCGTCGGCCGAGACGAGCGCGACCCGGCGGCCCGCGCGCGCCTCGGCGAGGGCGGTGCCGGTGGCGACGGCGGTGCGTCCGGCTCCGCCGGTTCCGGTGACGAGGATGATCCGCATGGGGCGACCGTACCGGGGGCGGGCCGGGGGGTGCGGGGCGGGGAGCCCGGGCGGTGCCGTCGGCGCCGGGGTGGCCGCCCGGGCTCCGCCTCGGGGGCTACTTCCCGGACTCGACGCGCTGCTTCAGGCCCTGGAGGGCGCGGTCGATGATGACCTTCTCGGCCTTGCGCTTGATCATGCCGAGCATGGGGATCTTGACGTCCACGGTCAGCTGGTAGGTGACCTCGGTGCGGTCGCCGCCGCCCGCCGGGGCGAGGCGGTAGGAGCCGTCGAGGGAGCGGAGCATCTGGGACTTGACCAGGGTCCAGCTGACCTCGTCGTCACCGGTCCAGGTGTACGCGAGGGTGTGGTCGTCCTTGATCGCTCCGGCGTCGAGGAGGAGGCGGACCTTCTCCGCGCGGCCGGCGCCGTCGGTCTCCAGGACCTCGGCCTCCTTCACCTCGCCCGTCCACTCGGGGTAGCGCGCGAAGTCGGCGATCACGCTCATGACCTCGGCCGGGGCCGCCTCGATGGTGATGCTCGAGCTGGTGTGTTCCGCCATCGCGGGGGCTCCTCGTATGGACGCGACTCGTATCTGCCAGAAGGCTATCGCGCCGTCATCGGGCTTCCGTCACCACTCCAGCGTCCAGGGGCGGCCGGTCGCGGCGAAGTGGCCGACGTTGACGCACTCGGTGGAGCCGATCCGCATCCGCCGGGCGAGCGGCTGGTGGACGTGGCCGAAGAGGGCGTAGCGGGGGCGGGTCCGGTGGATGGCGTCGAGGAGGGCGCCGCTGCCGCGCTCGAAGCGGCGGGCGACGGTGTCGTAGACGAGCTCGGGGACGTCCGGCGGGATGTGGGAGCAGAGCACGTCGACGTCGCCGAGGGCCTCGACCTTGGCCGCGTACTCCTCTTCGGAGATCTCGTAGGGGGTGCGCATGGGGCTGTGCAGTCCGCCGCCGACGAAGCCGAAGACGAGGCCGCCGAGCTCGATCCGCTCGCCGTCGAGGACGGTGGTGCCGGGGCGGGCGTACTCGGGCCACAGGCCGGGGATGTCGACGTTGCCGTAGGTGGCGTACGTGGGGGTGGGGAAGGCGGCGAACATCTCGGCGTACTGGCGGCGGACGGCGCTCTCGATGGCGGTGGCGCGGTCGATGCCGAGCTCGGCCCAGAGCCTGCGGCCGAGTTCGCTCGCTTCGCGGAAGCGTCGGGCGGTGCGGAGCTCGACGATGAGGTCGGCGTTCTCGACGCCGAAGAGGTCGGGGAAGATGCCGCGGGCGTGGTCGGCGTAGTCGAGGAAGAGCACCAGGTCGCCGAGGCATATCAGGGCGTCGGCACCCTCCCCCGCCTTCGCGAGGGCGCCGGTGTTGCCGTGCACGTCGCTCACCACGTTGATCCGCATGGCGTCAGGGTAGGGGGTGCCGTGCCGAGGGGGACCGGATCCGGCGGCGGCGCCCGGCCGGACCTGCGGTTACTTCCGAGTCGGGAAAGCGGTGGATTACTGTGCGCAAAGCAACGCCATCCACGTGTGACGCACGGAACATCTGGCCAGGACCCCCTATCCGGAACCGCGTACTGATGGGTAACGTCCGGGCAGTCCGGTCGTGCTCACCCCCACTGAGCACCTGCCCGATCTTGGACCGCACCGACGCATCACACAGAGCCGTGGCGCCGGCGCCCGATGAGGAGCAGCAGTCTTGCGCGAGTTCAGCCTTCCGGCCCTGTACGAGGTCCCCACGGACGGCAACCTGACGGATCTCATCCGCCGCAACGCCGCACAGCACCCAGACGTCGCCGTGATGGGGCGCAAGGTGCCCGGCGGCTGGGAGGACGTCACCGCGAAGCAGTTCCTCGCCGAGGTCCGTGGGGCGGCCAAGGGCCTCATCGCCGCCGGTGTCGAGCCGGGCGACCGGGTCGCGCTGCTCTCCCGCACCCGCTACGAGTGGGTGCTCCTCGACTTCGCGATCTGGAGCGCGGGCGCCGTGACGGTGCCGGTGTACGAGACCAGCTCGCCGGAGCAGATCCAGTGGATCCTCGGCGACTCGGGCGCCTCGCTCGCCCTCGTCGAGTCGGCCGCGCACGAGGCGTCGGTCGAGTCGGTCCGGGCGGCGCTGCCCGCCCTCAAGAGCGTCCGGCAGATCGACGCGGACGCGATCGGGCGGCTCACCGAGGTCGGCGCGGAGGTCCCCGACGAGGAGCTGGACCGCCGGATGTCCGGCGCGCACGCGGACGACCCGGCGACGATCGTCTACACCTCGGGCACCACGGGCCGCCCCAAGGGCTGTGTGCTGACGCACCGCGCCTTCTTCGCCGAGTGCGGCAACGTGGTCGCGCGGATGAAGCCGCTGTTCCGCACCGGCGAGTGCTCGGTGCTGCTGTTCCTGCCCGCCGCGCACGTCTTCGGCCGGCTGGTCGAGGTCGCCGCCGTGATGGCGCCGATCAAGCTGGGCTGCCTGCCCGACATCAAGAACCTCACCGACGAGCTGGCCTCCTTCCGGCCGACGCTGATCCTCGGCGTGCCCCGCGTCTTCGAGAAGGTCTACAACTCGGCGCGGGCCAAGGCGCAGGCGGACGGCAAGGGCAAGATCTTCGACAAGGCCGCACACACGGCCATCGCGTACAGCCGGGCGCTGAGCACCCCGCAGGGCCCGTCCTTCGGTCTGAAGCTCAAGCACAAGGTCTTCGACAAGCTCGTCTACTCGAAGCTGCGCGCGGTCCTCGGCGGCAAGGGCGAGTTCGCGATCTCGGGCGGCGCGCCGCTGGGCGAGCGGCTCGGGCACTTCTTCCGCGGCATCGGCTTCACGGTCCTGGAGGGCTACGGCCTGACGGAGTCCTGCGCGGCGACCGCGTTCAACCCCTGGGACCGGCAGAAGATCGGCACGGTCGGGCAGCCGCTGCCGGGCTCGGTGGTGCGGATCGCCGACGACGGCGAGGTGCTGCTGCACGGCGAGCACATCTTCTCCGGCTACTGGAACAACGAGGCGGCGACGGCCGAGGCGCTGGCGGACGGCTGGTTCCACACCGGCGACATCGGCACCCTCGACGAGGACGGCTATCTCGCGATCACCGGCCGCAAGAAGGAGATCCTGGTGACGGCGGGCGGCAAGAACGTCGCCCCGGCGGTCATCGAGGACCGGATCCGGGCGCACGCCCTGGTCGCGGAGTGCATGGTGGTCGGTGACGGGCGCCCGTTCGTGGGCGCGCTCGTCACCCTCGACGAGGAGTTCCTGGGCCGCTGGGCGTCCGACCACGGCAAGCCGGCCGGGGCGACGGCGGCGTCGCTGCGGGAGGACCCGGAGCTGCTCGCGGAGGTCCAGCGGGCGGTGGACGACGGCAACGCGGCGGTCTCGAAGGCGGAGTCGGTGCGGAAGTTCCGTATCCTGTCCGCGCAGTTCACCGAGGAGGCGGGGCACATCACCCCGTCGCTGAAGCTGAAGCGGAACGTGGTGGCGAAGGACTTCGCCGACGAGATCGAGGCGATCTACCAGGGCTGACAGGCCCTCGGAGCGCCCCCGGCGGGCCCGCGACGCGGGCCGGCCGGGGGCGTTCGCGCGCTCCGGCCCGGAACGGACCATTCCGGCAGAACCCGCCACACACGCCACACACCGCCACACCGATACGAAACGGAAGCAGGGAGACATGCGGGTCAAGCACACCGCCGCCGTCCTGGGCACGGCCCTCACCGCCCTCGTCACCCTCACCGGGTGCAGCAGCACCTGGGGGGAGGACGCCGGGCTGCCCGCGGCCGGTGACATGGCGGCGATCGAGAAACTGGTCGCCTCGCACACCATGTGCAGCGACCTGCGCACCAACGGCGGCGGCGCCATGGGCGAGCAGGCCGCGGACCCGGGCTGGGCGATAGCCGAGCGGGGGGTGTGCGGCGACGACGACCGGGACACCGTGACCCTGCTGTCCGTCTCCGACATGGAGAAGTTCCAGCGGGCCAACAAGGCCGCCGCCGCCCAGGGCAAGGGCGTGCGGGTGCTGCTGGGGCAGGACTTCGCGCTCTACCCCGGCGACGAGAAGACCGCGAAGGCGCTGCTCGCCTCCGACGTGCTCCTCTTCACCTGCGAGAAGGGCTTCAAGGTCCCGGACGGCTACCGGAACGAGAGGCTGCTGGTCGACGGCTGCGCCCTGACGGACTACCTGCCCGCCTAGGGGGTGTCGTCCCCTCCCGTCGTCGCCCGGAGGGCGGCCTCGCGGCGTCAGGTGCGTGCGCCCGGTGCGGCGAGAGCGCGTGCATGGCGTCGCGAGGCAGGCGGGAGTTCGACGACAGGTCCTCGGGCCCGGGCGGGCCGCCCTACAGCAGCTCGCGCAGCCGCTCCGCCAGCAGGTCCCAGCGCCAGCGCTCCTCGACCCAGCGCCGGCCGCGCTCGCCCATGCGGGCGCGCAGCCCGGGGTCGAGGAGCAGGGTGGCGATCCGGTCGGCGGACTCCTCGGGGACGCCGCCGCGGACCACCCAGCCGGTCTCGCCGTCGAGCACCGCGTCCGGGGCGCCGCCCGAGTCGCCGGCGACGACCGGCAGCCCGGTGGCGGAGGCCTCCAGATAGACGATGCCGAGGCCCTCGACGTCGAGCCCGCCGCGCCGGGTCCGGCACGGCATCGCGAAGACGTCGCCGGCCCCGTAGTGCGCGGGCAGCTCGGCCCAGGGCACGGAGCCGGTGAAGCGCACGGAGGCGGCGACCCCGGTGCGGGCCGCCAGCTTGCGCAGCTCCTGCTCGTACGGGCCGCCGCCGACGATCAGCAGGACGGCGTCCGGCACCCGGCGCAGGATCTCCGGCATGGCCTGGATCAGCGTGTCCTGGCCCTTGCGCGGGACCAGCCGCGAGACGCACACGACGACCGGGCGGTCGCTCAGCCCGAGCCGCTCGCGCACCTCGGCGCCGCCCGATTCGGGGTGGAAGGTCTTCTCGTCGACGCCCGGCGGGAGCTGGACCATCCGCCCGGCGGCGGCCGGGGTGAGCGCGGCGGCGATCCGGGAGCGGGTGTACTCGCCGAGGTAGGTGATCGTGTCGGTGCCCTCGCCGATCCGCCGCAGCAGCTGCCGGGAGGCCGGCAGCTGGGCCCAGCCGGCCTCGTGGCCGTGGGTGGTGGCGACCAGCCGGCGGGCGCCCGCGCGGCGCAGGGCCGGGGCCATCAGGCCCAGCGGGGCGGCGGCGCCGAACCAGACGGACTCGCAGCCGTGCTCGCGCAGCAGCGCGGTGGCCCGGGCGGTGACCCGGGGTGTGGGCAGCAGCATGGTGGTGCGGTCGCGGACGACCGTGAAAGGCTGTTCCGCGTCGAACGCGGTGGTCGCCTCGATCCCCTCGCGGCTCCGCTTCCACGTGGAGGCGTAGACCACGATCCGCTCGGGATCGAGGCGCAGCGCCATGTTGTGCAGGAAGGCCTGGATTCCGCCGGGGCGCGGCGGGAAGTCGTTCGTTACGATCAGGGTCTTGTGCATCGTGGCCGACAGTACCGCGATCGCGCCCCCGGCCCGGCACCACCACCCTCCGCCCCGGCGGACCGACAGGACAGGAACAGGACAGGATGACGGGCGCAGTGGGCACGACGGCACCGGACCGCCCGGCACGCGAGGGACTGGGACTTCCCGTCGGCATCTGGGCCGTCACCCGGGTCCTGCTGCTGCTGTGCGTCTTCAAGATCGTGGTGATCCCCGGCCCCGACGTCACGAGCGACGTCGAGCAGATCTACCAGGGCTGGTACGAGGTGCTGCGGAACGGCACGTATCCGCTGGACGACGTCACCTGGCAGTACCCGCCGGGCGCCGCGCTGGCCATCCTCTCCCCCGCCCTGCTGCCCTTCCTCGGCTACTCGGCCGCCTTCTTCGTACTCAGCCTGGTCTGCGACGCGCTCGTCTTCGGGCTGCTCACGTACGCGGGGCGGCGGCCGGGCCGTTCGATGCGCGGCGCCTGGCTGTGGATCGCCGGTGTCGCGCTGCTCGGCCCGACGGCGTACGCGCGCTACGACCTGATGGTCACGGCCGTCGCGGTGGCGGGCCTGCTGGCGGCGGTGCGCCGCCCGACGGTGCTCGGGGCGCTCGCGGGCTTCGGCGCGATGCTGAAGGTGTGGCCGGTGCTGCTGCTCGCGGGCACCGCGCGCGGCCGGGCCACCCTGCGCTCCTGGCCGGCGGCGGTGGGCACGGCGGCCGGGGTGCTGCTGCTGTGCCTGCTGGCGGCGCCCGGGGCGCTCGCCTTCCTCGGCTTCCAGCGGGACCGGGGCACCGAGGTCGAGTCGCTGGGCGCGCTCGTCTTCCACGTGGCCAGGCACTTCGGCTGGAGCGGCGAGGCACGGATGAACTACGGCTCGATCGAATTCCTCGGCCCCGGGGTCCCGGCGGTGTCCACGGCGGCGATGGTGCTGACGATCGCCGCGTTCTGCTGGCTGCTGGTGTGGCGGCTGCGGACCCGCCGCTTCTTCACGTCCACGACGGCGGACGCGGCCTTCGTGGCGGTGCTGCTGTTCGTGACGACGAGCCGGGTGATCAGCCCCCAGTACATGATCTGGCTGGTCGGCCTGGCGGCGGTGTGCCTGGTCTACCGGGCGAGCCGGATGCGCCGGCCGGCCCACCTGGTGCTGTGGGCGACGGCGGTGACGCAGTTCGAGTTCCCGGTGTGGTTCTCGCACGTCTCGCACAGCGACCCGCTGGGCATCGCGCTGCTCCTGGTCCGCAACGGCCTCCTCGTCGCGGCCTGCGTCTCGGCCTGCCGGATCCTGTGGCGGCAGACGGTCACCGAACCGCGCCTCGTCCCGGTGGCGGTGCCGGTCCGGCGGGAGCGCGAGAAGACGCCGGTCGGCGCGGCCTAGGACCTCCGGCGGCCCGTCAGGCCAGCCGCTCCGCCACGTACGCGCGCCAGTCGGCCGTGAAGCGCTCCGGGGTGGTGCCGAGGACGTCCCCCAGCGCCTTCTCCAGGGCGCCCTCGCGCTGCGGGTGGGCGCCGACCGCCCGGTAGAAGGCGGTCAGCTTCGCCTCGCCCCAGCGCGCGGCGACCAGTTCGCAGGCGAGCCAGCCGCCCTCGTAGGCGCGGGCCATCGCGTCCGGGTCGCCGCCGAAGGTGAAGTCCTCGTCGGCGGGCAGGGCGGCGGGCGGGCCGTCCGCCTGGACGGCCCGGCGCAGCTCGGGGGCGGCCTGAACGGCGGTGCGGCCGGTGCCCCGGTAGGCGACCCAGTCGGCGAAGCCCTCGGAGAGCCAGACCGGCGTGGACTTCGTGGTCTGCGCGCGGGTCGCGACGTGGACCGTCTCGTGGGTGAGGACGAGCTGCCGGCCGAAGGAGCCGAGCGTGGCGTACGCCTCGGGGTTGACGACGACCCGGTCGGCGGGGGCGGCCGGGCCGCCGCCGCTCTCGCCGGTGGTGACGGCCGCGATACCCCGGTAGGAGGCCGCCGGGGCGGCCAGCAGCCCGCCCATCGCCTCGACCGAGGCGGGCACCAGCACGACGACCCGGCCCGCCCAGCTCCCCCGCCAGGCGGCGTCGACCGCGGGCACCGCCCGGTCCGCCGCCGAGGCGATCTCGCGCAGCCGCTCGGGGCTCTGGCCGACGCCGAGGACCAGGCTGCGCCGGCCGGTCGCGGTGCGCACCTCGCCCTGCTGCCAGAGCTGCTGCGGGGCGCCGTCGGCGGGGCGGTCGCCGGTGACGTACCAGCGTCCGTCGCGCTCGGCGAGCCGGAGCACCCGCTCGCTGGTGGCGGGCGCGGAGTCGTAGCCCTCGACGCGGTAGCCGAGCTCGGCGCGGGCGGTGGCCGTGCCGTCGGCGCCCCGGTCGACACCGGTGACCCGGTAGCGCCAGCCGCTCAGCGGGAGCTCCCGGAGCCGGGCGAACTCGGTGCGGGCGGCCGGGGCGAGCGCGGGGTCGAGGGCCGCGAGGTAGGCGGCCTCGTCGTGGTCGGTGAGGGCCCGGGCGTGCCGGTCGAGCAGCCGCTGGATCTGTCCGGGCGCGGGGTCGGGGGGCGCCGGGGCGGTGCAGCCGGTCAGCACCAGCAGGGCCGCCGCCAGACACCCGGCCGCGCCGCGCGCCCTGCCGCCTCCCTGACCTGCCACGCCCCCGATCGTACGGGGCGGCGGCTCAGACCCGGGTGACGGTGACGTGGGACATCATGTTGACCGGGTCGTAGCGGACCCGGGCGCCGGGGTACGGGGCGTGGATGACCTGCCCGTTCCCGGCGTAGATCGCCACGTGGCTGGCGTCGCTGCGGTAGGTGACGAGGTCGCCGGGCTGCGCCTGAGAGAGCGGGATCCGGCGGCCCGCGTACCGCTGGGCGGAGGAGGTGCGGGGCAGCGCGATCCCGGCCTTGCGGTACGACCAGACCATCAGGCCCGAGCAGTCGAAGGCGGAGGGGCCGGTGGCGCCCCAGACGTACGGCATCCCGACGGCGCTGCGCGCGGCGATCACCGCGGCGGCGGCCCGGGAGGGCCCGAGGTCGGCGAGCGGCGGGAGGTCGGCGCCGAGGGACTCGCGGCCGGAGCGGGAGGCCCGCTCGTAGCCGGCGCGTTCGTCGTCGGAGAGCGAGGCGAGCACCCGGCGGGCCTCGGCCAGCTTCCCCTCGACGGTGCGTTTGTGCCGGGCCACCTCGGTGCGGCTGCGCTCCAGTTCGGCGAGGGCGCGGCCGGCCTCGGTCCGCTCCTGGGCCAGCTTGCGCAGTTCGCGGCGGAGTTCGGCGAGCGCGGCGCCCTGGCGGGCGGTGACCCGGTCGAGCACGGCGGCCCGGTCGAGGTAGCTCTCCGGGCTGGAGGAGAGCAGCAGGGCGAGGGCGGGGTCGATGCCGCCGGAGCGGTACTGCGCCCCGGCGACCGAACCGAGGGCGCCGCGCATCCGGTTGACGCGCTCCTGGCCTCGGGCGAGGGCGTCCTGGGCGAGCGAGACGGTCCTGCGGAGCCGGTCGGCCTTCTCGTCGGCCTGGTTGTAGCCCTCGGTGGCCTTCTCGGCCTCCTCGAAGAGCCGGTCGACGGTGGCCCGGGTGGCCTCCGGTGCCCCGCCGCCGGGGTCGGCGTGCGCGGGGACGGCGCCGAGGGCCGCCGTGGCCGCGGTGGCCGCGGCTGCGGTGAGGACGGTGACCCTGGCGGGTCGTCGGTGGGACGCCACGGAACGGGCTCCGTTCGGCTCGACGGACTGGCGCCGCAGACAGTAGCCGGTGATCACCCCGGGTCCAACGAAGCCGCCGGGCACGCACAGTGACGCCCCGCCCGTGACCACAGGTCACCGGCGGGGCGTCACGTCAGTCCGGGATTCGGCGAACCACCCGTTCGGAGGGCGTGTGCCGTGGCGTCGGACCGGCCGGGCCGGTCGGACCCGTCAGGTCCGCCGGGTCGGCCGGAGCGTCAGATCCGGACGCCGAACTGGAAGGTGCCCATGTAGTCCATCGACTCGTAGCGGACGTAGGCGCCCGGCTTCGGGGCGTGCAGGATGGTGTTGTTGCCCGCGTACAGGCCCACGTGCGACAGGCCGTTGAAGAAGACCAGGTCGCCCGGCTTGAGCTGGCTGCGGCCGATCTTCACGCCGTCGTTCTGCTGGGTGTAGGTGGTGCGGGTGAGCGAGACGTTGGCCTGGCGGTAGGCCCACTGGGTCAGACCGGAGCAGTCGTACGACTGGGGGCCGGTGCCGCCTCGGGCGTACGGCTTGCCGATCTGGGTGGCGGCGGCGCTGAGGGCGGCGGCGCCGCGCTGCGAGGCGGGCACCTCGTTGCCGAGCTCGACGCGGTCGCCGGCGGCGCGGCTGGCGCGCTGCTCCTCCTGCTGGATCTTGGAGCGCTCGGCGGCGGTCAGCGTGTTGAGCAGCTTGCGGGCCTCGGCCAGCTTGGCCGTGGACTTGTCCTTCTTCTCGTTGAGCGTCTTGCGGACGTCCTCGAGGTCGGCCAGCTTGGTCGCGGCCTCGGTGCGCTGCTGGGCGAGCGTCCGCTGCTTGGCCTGGATCGACTGGAGCACGTCGGCCTGCTTGGCGCCGAGCTGGTCGATCGCGGACGCCTTGTCGAGGTAGGTGTCCGGGTCGGCGGAGAGGAAGAGCTGGAGCGCCGGGTCGATGCCGCCGGAGCGGTACTGGGCGCTGGCGACCGAACCGATCTGGCCGCGCAGGGTGTTGAGGTCCTGCTGGCCTCGGGCCACCTTGTCCTGGAGGGCGCTGATCTCCTTGTGGAGCTTGCCGCGGCGCTCCTCGGCCAGGTTGGCCTGCTCGGTGGCCTCTTCGGCCTCGTGGTAGAGCTTGTCGACCTTGGACTTGACCTCGTCGATCTTCGGCTTGGGGGCGGCGGAGGCGCCGCTCTGAGCGGTGATCGCGACGGCGAGGCCGGCGGTCGCGGTGAGCACGGTCACACGGGTGCGGCTCGGCTGCTTGGGACGACGGTGGGACGCCACGAAGGCGAGCTCCTTCTTCCTTCAGCCGCCGACCGGGTGAGCGGCAGGCGGGCCCTTCGCCGCCACCCCGGATGGGTGATCAACCGCGCGAAGGTTCGAGCCCCGACCCTAGTGACCATCTTGTGATCAGTTCAAATCCCGATAGGCAAAATCTCGCTCGCGCGACAAAGTATTCACACCCATCACACAGGCAGTGATGGTCACTTGACCCTGCGCGGATCACAAAAAAGACATCCGGCACAGAAGTTACGAGTCATCACGTGAGGCGCGAAAGCCGCTTCAGCAGCAAGGCGGACGCGACCGGCCGCGCACCGGACTTGGCGACCCCGTCGGCCACCTCGCGGTCGGTGGAGACCACCACCACCGGACGGCCCGGCGGCTCGGCCCGCACCAGCTGGCGGATCAACTCGTCGGCCGTGACACCCGGCTTGGAGAACAGCACCCGCACCCCGCGCGGCGGCGCGAGCAGCACCGGGGCAGCCAGCTCGGCCCCGTCGAAGACACAGGTGATCTCGGCGCCCGAGCGGGCCGCGAGGGCGGACAGCCCGCCGAGCAGCCGCAGCCGCTGCTTCTCCAGCGGCATCGTCGGATAGCCGGTCTTGGTGACGTTGTAGCCGTCCACCACCAGATGCGCCTGCGGCAGTTCCAGGAGCTGGTCCAGGAGTGCGGGGTCGGTGTCGGAGAGCGCGCGGGCGGCGATGTCCTTCGGCGACATCCGGCCCGGCTCCACCGCGTCCACGGTGTCGGCGGGGTGCATCGAGACCGGGGGCAGGGCCAGCTCACGGCGCAGCCCCTGGGCCGCGTCGAGCACGGTGTCCAGCAGCAGCCGCAGCCGCATGTCCTCCACCGAGCGCCCCTCGCGGGCGGCCCGGCGGCTGGCCTCCAGCGCCGACTCGACCTCGCCGAGCCGGGCCTTGAGGCGCCGGCTCTCGCTCTCGGCGGCGGAGACCTGCGCGGCGGCCTCGGCGCGGGCCGCGTCGGCCTCGGCCTGGACCCGGCGCAGCGCCGCCTCGCCGCGCTTGACGTCGCTCTGGGCGCTGCGCAGCTTGCGGTGAAGCGATTCGGCTTCCTTGCGGGCGGTCTCCAGCTCGTGGCGCAGCTGCTCGGTCTCGGTCCGGGCGCGCTCGCGGGCCCCGGCGACCTCCTCGCGCAGCCGCTCCAGTTCGCGCCGCCCGGCCTCGTCGGCGCGCTCGGCGTCGGCGCGCTCGGCCTCCTCGCCGGCGGCGGCGACCAGCTTGCCCCAGCCGGCCGGGCGCAGCACATAGGCCGCGGCGGCCACGTCGACGGGGTCGGCGGCGGCGGGCGGGGAGCCCGCCTCGACGGCGCCCGCGAGCTCCGGCTGCGCCTCCTTGAAGCGCTCGCCGATCCGCTGCCGGAACAGCGGGTCGCTCTCCAGGGCCGCGGCCATCGCGTTCCCGGCGAACTTGGCGCGCCGGGAGGCGGTGAAGCGGGCGTACTGGCGCAGCGGCGCGGGCAGCTCGCCGACGGTCAGCCCGCCGAAGGCGTCGGCGACCAGCGCGACCACCTTGCGCCGTACGGGTTCGGGCAGCGGCCGGTCGAGCGCCTCGGCGGCGTCGGCGGATCCGGCGGCGTCGGCAGCCCCGTCCGGCGTGCCCGTCGGTTCCTCACCGTGCGCGGGCTGCTCCACGATCCGTCACCCCACTTCCCTGTCGTCCCTCGCGGGCCGCTTCTCAGGAAGCGGAACCCGGCCTGTCCACCAATTCGATCTGGTCCACCGCGTTGCACCAACGGCAGCGGACCGACTCGATGGTCTCACTGACCACCTCGCGCTCCTCGACCTTGGGCTCTCCGGCGAGGTCCAGATGGACGTACTCGACGACCTTGGAGGACCGGGTGACGTCGAAACGGGTCAGATTTCCGCAGAGCGTGCAGCGCCAGCGGGTCTCCGGGGTCGGCAGGGGAACCGTCGTCATCGTGCCGCCTCTTTCTGGGCTTTCCCTGGATGTCCGGGGTTGTACGGGGACCGCGGTGCGCCGTCGGACTGCGGAATCTGCCCGTTACCCTACGGCCTCCCGGGTACCCCGTGTCACGGCGAGGCACTCTGTCCAGTTCGGGCCCGGTACGCCATGATCTGTCCATGATCGACTGGCGGGGCGCGGCCCGTGGCGCGTGGCAGGGGACCCGGACCGGGCCGACCGTGACGTACGGCCTGATCGCGCTGTGCGTGCTGCTCTTCGCGCTGAGTCCGGTGTCGGGACTCAACCCGGGATACGGCACCGGCGACGGGCTGCTCGCGGCGCAGAGCGCGTACTTCGAGCGCTGGGGGGTGATCCCGGCCGAACTGACGAGCGGGCGGCCCGGGACCCTGTTCACCCCGCTGACCGCGCTCTTCGTGCACGGGAGCTGGCTGCACCTGCTGGGGAACATGCTGTTCCTGTACGTCTTCGGCGCGATGGCCGAGGAGCGGATGGGGCCGGCCGCGTTCGCCCTGTTCTACCTGGGCTGCGGCTATCTGGCGCTGGTGGGGTACGCGGTGGCGCACGCCGACAACGAGCAGACCCTGGTGGGGGCCTCGGGGGCGATCTCGGGGGTGCTCGGGGCCTTCCTCTACCTCTTCCCGCGCTCGCGGGTGACGAGCCTGTTCCCCTTCCTCTTCTTCCTGCCGCTGCGCTTTCCCGCCTGGATCGTGCTCGTCTTCTGGTTCGTGCTCCAGTGGCTGGCGGCCGGCGCGGCCGGGGCGGGGCCGGGGGTGGCGTACCTGGCGCACGTGGTGGGCTTCGCGGCCGGATTCCTCTACGCGTGGGCCCGGTACAGGGGTGGCGTTAAAGTGAAGCCACCAGCCGCGGCCACCGAGGGAGAAAGCCAGCCGTGATCACCGCGATCGTGCTCATCAAGACCAGCGTGGACCGGATCCCCGAGATCGCCGAGTCGATCGCCGCGATCGACTGCGTCAGCGAGGTCTTCTCGGTGACGGGGACCTACGACCTGATCGCCATGGTCCGCGTGCCGCGCCACGACGACCTGGCCGACGTCATCCCCGGGAAGATCAGCAAGATCCCCGGTGTCGAGGGCACCGACACCCACGTGGCCTTCCGCGCCTACTCCCAGCACGACCTGGACGCGGCGTTCGCCATCGGCCTGGAGTCCTGAGGCCCCGGCCCCGACGGGCGCACCCGGTGAAGCCGGCCTCTCCCCCGGGGGAGAGGCCGGCTTCACCCGTCTTCACTCGTACGGGGGATGGGAACTCAGCCGCGGTCGGGCACGCAGCGGCCGTCCTCGGTGCGGTACTTCCACTGGGCGCCCTCGCGCACCAGCTCCTTGACCGCGCCGACGAACCGCTCCACGTGCTCGTCGGGCGTGCCCGCGCCGAAGCTGACCCGGATGGCGTTGAGGGAGCGCTCGCCGGGGGCGGCCTCCGGGGCGCCGCACTCGCCCGGGTCCTGCGGGTCGCTGCCGAGCAGGGTGCGCACCAGCGGGTGGGCGCAGAACAGGCCGTCGCGGACGCCGATGCCGTACTCGGCGGAGAGCGCGGCGGCGAAGTGGGAGCTGTTCCAGCCGTCCACCACGAAGGAGATGACGCCGACGCGCGGGGCGTCGTCGCCGAAGAGGGAGAGCACCCGCACCTCGGGCACCTCGGCCAGGCCCTCGCGGACGGTGGCGATCAGGTGCCGCTCGCGGGCGACGAGCTCGTCGAAGCCGGCCTCGGTGAGCGCCTTGCAGGCGGAGGCGATGGAGTAGACGCCGATGACGTTGGGCGAGCCGGCCTCGTGCCGGGCCGCGGTGGTGTGCCACTCCACGTCCACACCGCCGTCGGCCCGGCGGGCCACCTTGCGGGAGGCGCCGCCGCCCGCGAGGTACGGCTCGGCGTCGCGCAGCCAGTCGGCGCGGCCGGCGAGCACGCCGGAGCCGAAGGGCGCGTACAGCTTGTGCCCGGAGAAGGCGACCCAGTCGACGTCCAGCTCCTGGACGGAGACGGGGTGGTGGGGGGCGAGCTGGGCGGCGTCGAGGACGATCCGGGCGCCGTGCGCGTGGGCGGCGGCGGCCAGCTCCTTCACCGGCCACAGCTCGCCGGTGACGTTGGAGGCGCCGGTGACGCAGACCAGGGCGGGGCCGTAGGGGTCGCGGTCGGCGAGGGCGCGCTCCAGGGTCTCGACGGCCTCGCGCGGGGTGCGCGGGGCGTTCAGGTAGGTCACCCGGGCGTCGCGCCAGGGCAGCAGCGAGGCGTGGTGCTCGGTCTCGAAGACGAAGACCTCGCAGCCGGCGGGGATCACCTGGGCGAGCAGGTTGAGCGAGTCGGTGGTGGAGCGGGTGAAGACGACCTGGTCGTCGGCGCGGCAGTCGAGGAACCCGGCGACGGTGGCGCGGCTGTTCTCGAAGAGGTCGGTGGAGAGCTGGGAGAGGTAGCCGGCGCCGCGGTGGACGCTGCCGTAGTAGGGGGCGTACGCGGCGACGTCGTCCCACACGCGCTGGAGGGCCGGGGCGCTGGCGGCGTAGTCGAGCGCCGCGTAGGTGACCTCGCCGCCGGTGACGAGCGGGACGGTGACGTCCCGGCCGAGGACCGGCAGCGGGGCGGCGCAGCAGGGGTCGGCGGACTCGCCGGAGGCGGCGGGGGCGGGACCGGAGACGGCGGAGACGGCGTGCGGGCGTGCGGACATGACGGTATCTCCCGGCAGAAAAGGGGCGCGAAAAGGCGTGAAGGGGCCCGCAGGGCAGCGCGAGGAAGGGGGTGCCGCGTACGGGTGTAAGAGGTCGAGAAGGGGGCCGGAGGCCCTAACGCATTCGCTTGCTCACGAGACAACGCTCCCTAGAGGACCAAGGACCCCAGGGTTGTGCGCAGGGGTCCGCGCTTGCCGCAGGCTTCTGCACATACGGCCTGGTCTTCACCCGGGGCACCCCGCCACGGACGGAGGGTTGCCGGACAGCGAGCCGGGGCTTTTTCGCTGTCACTCATGACCTGTCACAGAACCTATGCCAGTCGATCACGACGACGCAACCCCGTCCCGGCATTCGGAACGGGGTCGCGTGGCGGTGGCACGGGTCAGGCGTTGCTGGCGGTGATCCAGCGCTCCAGGGCGCGGCGGGCGGCGCCGGAGTCGATGGACTCGGCCGCCCGGGCGATGCCCTCGGACAGCTGCTCGGCGAGGGTGCCGGTGCCGGGGGCGAGGGCGGTGAGCGCCGCCGCCGAGTTGAGCAGCACCGCGTCCCGGACCGGACCGGCCTCGCCGGCCAGCAGGCGGCGGGCCACGTCGGCGTTGTACGAGGCGTCGGCGCCGCGCAGGGCATCGACGGGGACGATGCCGATGCCGACGTCGCGGGGGTCGAAGGACTCCTCGCGGACGGTGCCGTCCCGGACGATCCAGACCCGGGAGGTGGCCGTGGTGGTCAGCTCGTCGAGCCCGTCGTCGCCTCGGAAGACCAGCGCCGAGGAGCCGCGCTCGGCGAGCACTCCGGCGACGATCGGGGCCATCCGGGGGTCGGCCACGCCGGTCGCCTGGGCCCGCACCCGGGCGGGGTTGGTGAGCGGCCCCAGGAAGTTGAAGACCGTGCGGATGCCCAGCTCCTTGCGGGCCATCGCCACGTGCCGCAGCGCCGGGTGGAACTTCACGGCGAAGCAGAAGGTGATGCCGGCCTCCTCGGCGACCTCGGCCACCCGGCGAGGGGTGAGCTCCAGGTTGACGCCGAGCTTCTCCAGGACGTCGGAGGCGCCGCTGGCGCTGGAGGCGGCCCGGTTGCCGTGCTTGACGACCTTGGCGCCGGTGCCGGCCACCACGATCGCCGACATGGTGGAGATGTTGACGGTCTTGGCGCCGTCGCCGCCGGTGCCGACGATGTCCACGGACGGGCCGGGCACCTCGATGGTGTTGGCGTGCTCGTACATGGTGCGGACGAGACCGGTGATCTCGTCCACGGTCTCGCCCTTGGCGCGCAGGGCCACGACGAAGCCGGCGATCTGGGCGTCGGTGGCCTCGCCCCGCAGGATCCGGTCCATGGCCCAGGCGGTGTCCTCCGCGCTCTGGTCCCGGCCGCTCAGCAGCCCGTCCAGGACGGCGGGCCAGGAGCGGCCCGCCGAGTCGAGTCCTCCAGCGGGGGTCGCAGCGCTCATGGCAGCTCCTGGTGATCAGCGAAGTGGGTGCCGTCCCACCCTATCGAGCCCCGGGCACGGCAAAGAGCCCCGTCCATCGAATGGACGGGGCTCTCGCCGTGGCGACCTAGGTCAGGAGGTCAGTGGTGATCAGTGGTGGCCGTGGCCGCTCGTGATCTCCTTGTACTCCTCGGCGGTGGGCTTGGCGACCTGGTTGTCGCCGCCGTAGTAGCCCTTGTTGAGCTTGACCCGGAGCTTCTCCATCGCGCCGATCTTGCGCTCCACGCCGTTCTCGTCGACGGCCGGCGGCAGCTGCGCCGGCGCGTACTGCTCGTGCGCCGTGAGCTTGTGCAGCTCACCCTGGCTGAGCGGCTGGTGGACCTCGACGAACTCACCGTGCGGCAGGCGCTTGATGATGCCGGACTCGCGTCCGTGCAGCACCTTGTCCTTGTCCCGGCGCTGGAGGCCGAGGCAGATGCGCTTGGTGACGATGAACGCGATGACCGGTCCGAGGAAGAAGAAGATCCGGACGAACCAGGTGATCGAGTTGATCGACAGGTGGAAGTGCGTGGCCCAGAGGTCGTTGCCGCCACCGACGAGCATGATCATGTACGCGGTGATCCAGGCGACACCGAAGCCGGTGCGCGTCGGAGCGTTGCGCGGGCGCTGCGCGATGTGGTGCTCGCGCTTGTCGCCGGTGATCCAGGACTCGATGAACGGGTAGACCGCGATGGCGCCGAGCACCGCCGGGAAGATCGCCAGCGGGATCATCACGCCGAGGACCAGCGTGTGGCCCCACAGGTTGATCTCCCAGCCCGGCATGACACGGATCAGACCCTCGGCGAAGCCCATGTACCAGTCGGGCTGGGCGCCGGTGGACACCTGGTCCGGGCGGTACGGGCCGAGGGCCCAGATCGGGTTGATCGAGGCGATCGCCGCGATGACCGCGATGACGCCGAAGACCAGGAAGAAGAAGCCTCCGGCCTTCGCCATGTACACGGGCAGCAGCGGCATGCCCACGACGTTCTTGTTCGTACGGCCGGGGCCCTCGAAGTGCGTGTGCTTGTGGACGAACACCAGGATGAGGTGCGCGACCACGAGACCCAGCATGATGCCGGGCAGCAGCAGCACGTGCGCCGAGTAGAACCGGGCGACGAAGTCGCCGCCGGGGAACTCCCCGCCGAACAGGAACATCGACAGGTACGTGCCGACGACAGGCACGGACAGGATCGCGCCCTGCATGAAGCGGACACCGGTGCCGGAGAGCAGGTCGTCCGGGAGCGAGTAACCGGTGAAGCCGGTGAACATGCCCAGGAAGAACAGCAGGAAGCCGAACAGCCAGTTGATCTCACGCGGCTTGCGGAACGCGCCCGTGAAGAACACGCGCATCATGTGCACGAACATGGCCGCGAGGAAGATCAGCGCCGCCCAGTGGTGGATCTGCCGGATCAGCAGACCACCGCGCACCTCGAACGAGATGTGCATGGTCGAGTTGAACGCCTCGGACATCAGCTGTCCCTGGAGCGGGACGTACGGTCCGACGTACTCCACCTCGTTCATCGACGGGTGGAAGAACATCGTCAGATAGACGCCCGTCAGGATGATGATGAGGAAGCTGTAGAGGCAGACCTCGCCCAGCATGAAGGACCAGTGGTCCGGGAAGATCTTCCGCATGTTGGCCTTGGCCAGCGTGTAGATCCCCAGCCGGCTGTCGGCCCAGTCGGCGACCCGCTCACCCGCGGGAGCCTTCTTCTGCGTATTGGTCACAGTGCTCATCCGCGCTCCCAGAAGGCGGGACCGACGGGCTCATCGAAGTCGCCGTGCGCCTCAAGGAAGCCCTTGTCGTTCACGCCGATCCGCAGCTGCGGAAGGGCGTGGCCGGCCGGGCCGAAGATGACACGGGCGCCGTCGGACAGGTCGAAGGTGGACTGGTGGCACGGGCAGAGCACGTGGTGCGTCTGCTGCTCGTACAGCGAGATCGGGCAGCCGACATGGGTGCAGATCTTCGAGAAGGCGACGATGCCCTCGTGCGACCACTCGAGCTCGCGCTTGTCCTTGATGTCGTCCGGCTGAATGCGGACGATCATCAGGGCGGCCTTGGCGATCTCGGTCTGGAAGTGCTCGTCGTGCTCCGAGAGGCCCTCGGGCATCGCGAAGGTCAGCGAACCGACCGCGACGTCCTCGGGACGCAGCGGCTCGTGCGTGTTCATGTTGACGAGCAGCTTGCCCTTGGCCCACAGGGTGGAGCGGAGCTTCTTCTCGGGCAGCGGGCCCATGTCACGCAGCAGCACGACGCCGGAGAGCGGCACCATGGCCAGCGCGCCGAACAGCGTGTTGCGGATCAGCTTGCGGCGGCCGAAGCCGGACTCGGCGGCACCCGCCGCGAAGTCCGCCATGACCTTGGCCTTGACCTCGGGCGTGGCCGCCATCGGGTGACGCTCGTCGGCGACCTCGACGTCGGACATCAGGGTGCGGGCCCAGTGGACCGCGCCCGCGCCGATGAAGAACAGGGCCGCACCGAGGGTCAGACCCAGGGAGAAGTTGAGCGCGGACACCCGGCCGAAGGGCCAGATGTACACGATCTTGTCCACCGGGAAGATCACGTACGAGGCGATGAAGCCGATCGTGGCCAGCATCGACAGCGTGAACATGAAGGCGACCGCACGCTCGGACCGCTTGGCGGCCCGCTCGTCGATGTCCTGGATGCGCGGCTTGTGGGGCGGGAGGCCCGGGTCGGCGAACGGGTCGTCGGCGACCTTCACCGCGCCGTGCGCGGTGCCCTGCTCGGACGGCAGGTTCTCTTCTGGATTCTCTTGGGTACTCATGACTTCTTGGCCTTAGCGGTGTGGGCCGCGACCCAGATGGCAACTGCGATCAGCGCGCCCAGACCGAAGATCCACGCGAACAGGCCCTCGCTGACGGGGCCGAGGCCACCGAGCTTGAGACCGCCCGGGTTGTCGGCTTCGTCGCTGTTGACGGCCTGGACGTAGGCGATGATGTCCTTCTTCTGCTTCTCCGGCATGGTCGTGTCGGGGAAGGAGGGCATGTTCTGCGGGCCCGTCTGCATGGCCTCGTAGAGGTGCTTCGGGCTGACGCCTTCAAGGCTCGGGGCGTACTTGCCGTAGGTCAGCGCGCCACCCTCACCGGTGAAGTTGTGGCACTGGGCGCAGTTCGAGCGGAACAGCTCGCCGCCCTTGGCGATGTCCGCGCCCTCAGGGCTGTACTGGCCCTCGGTCGGAACGATCGGGCCGGCGCCGAGGGAGGCCACGTACGCCGCGAGCTGGTCGATCTCGGCCTGCGTGTAGATGACCTTCTTCTTCGGGACCTGGGCGCCCGGCTGCTGGGCCGGCATACGGCCCGTGCCGACCTGGAAGTCCACGGCCGCCGAGCCGACGCCGACCAGGGACGGGCCGTCGGTGGTGCCCTGACCGCCGGTCCCGTGGCAGCTGGCGCAGCCGACGGCGTAGAGCTTCTTGCCCTCCTCGATGGCGAGGGACTGGGCGGTTTCATCGGCCTTCGCCGTGCCCGCGGGCGCGAAGGCGGCGTACAGCCCCCCGGTTGCCGCCAGCGCGAGGAGTAGGACGACGACCGCCGCCAGCGGATGGCGTCGTCGTGCGGAGAGCTTTTTCACGGATTACCCCGGTGTCAGGATCTTCTGCGTCGATCTTGCTGGATGTGTGGCCCGCCGGGAGCGGCGGAGCCCGATTACTTGATCAAGTAGATCGTGGCGAAGAGGCCGATCCAGACGACATCGACGAAGTGCCAGTAGTAGGACACGACGATGGCGGCGGTTGCCTGCTCGTGGGTGAACCTCTTGGCGGCGTACGTCCGGCCCAGGACCAGCAGGAAGGCGATGAGACCGCCCGTCACGTGCAGGCCGTGGAAGCCGGTGGTCAGGTAGAACACCGTGCCGTACGGGTCGGAGGAGAGGGAGAGTCCCTCTTCCTTGACCAGCTCGGTGTACTCGAAGACCTGGCCGCCGATGAAGATCGCGCCCATCACGAACGTGATGATGAACCACGACCGGAGCTTCTTCACGTCGCCCCGCTCGGCGGCGAAGACGCCGAGCTGGCAGGTGAGTGAGGAGAGCACCAGGATCGTGGTGTTCGTCGCCGAGAACGGGAGGTTCAAGGCCGAGGCCTTTTCCGCCCAGTACTCGGCGCCCATCACGGATCGCAGGGTGAAGTACATCGCGAAGAGGGCCGCGAAGAACATCAGCTCGGAGCTCAACCAGATGATGGTTCCGACGCTGGTGAGGTTCGGTCGATTGACCGAAGGGTGCGCGTGCCCGGTTTCTACTGTCGTTACTGTCGCCACGACCGACATTATGTCGGTCGCTTATCCCGCCCTCACTCCGGGGGGTGCCGTTCGGAGTGTCCGGGGCGCGTGTCCAGCCCGAACGGCCCATCGGAAGCGCCTTCCGGCACCCTTCGAACAGGTGTTGAACGGGTGTTGACGGGGTGTGGACCGGAGTAGCATCCGCGCAACGGCCGACCACCCTCACGCCACCTTCACGGAGGAACGATGCAGTCGAGCGCCACGGTCCTGGTCTACAGCGACGACGCGAACACCCGCGCGCAGGTCCGCCTGGCGGCGGGCCGCAGGCCGGCGGCCGATGTTCCCCCGGTCGAGTTCGTCGAGTGCGCGACACTGCCCGCCCTGTTGACGGCGCTGGACGAGGGCGGGATCGACGTGTGCGTGCTGGACGGCGAGGCGGTCCCGGCGGGCGGCATGGGGGTGTGCCGGCAGATCAAGGACGAGGTCTTCCGCTGCCCGCCCGTGCTGCTGCTGATCGGGCGCCCGCAGGACGCCTGGCTGGCCACCTGGAGCCGCGCGGACGCCGCGGTCACCCTTCCGGTGGAACCGGTCGGGTTCGCGGCGTCCCTGGCCGCCCTGCTGCGCACGCGGCTCGCCGTCGGCGCCTGAGGGCCCGGAGCCTTACAGGGAGGGCCTGAGCCGGGCCTTGGCGTCCATGGTGGCGGCCGGATCCGAGGAGTCCGCCACCAGGGCGCTGCCCTTGCGCCACTTGTCCCAGTCCAGGTTCCAGTCGCCGAAGCCGTTCCCGAAGGTGTCCATCATCTCGCCCTCGCTGTTGACGACGCGGACGATGTCACCCGGACGGACGTTCTCGTAGAACCAGGCGGCGTTACCGGTGGACATGCCGACGCAGCCGTGGCTGACGTTCTCGACGCCCTGGGAGCCGACGGACCACGGGGCGGCGTGCACGTACTCGCCGCTCCAGGTGACCCGGGTCGCGTAGTAGACCGGCAGGTCGTACGAGTCGGAGCTGCCCTCCGAGATGCCGATGCTGGTGCCCCGCATCCGGACGTAGTACTCCTTGCCGAGGACCACTTTGATCCCGTTTCGGGTGGAGTAACCCGGTTTTCCGGTGGTCACCGGAATGGTGTTGATCACTTCTCCGTTGCGGCGCACCGTCATGTAGTGCGAGTCGGCGTCCGCGACCGCCTCGATCCGGTCGCCGATGGTGAGCTTCAGCGGCTTGGAGGCGCCGCCGTAGAGCTTGTCGCCGACCTTCAGGCCGTCCAGGTTGCCGGTGGCGGTGACGACGGCGCCGGTGGGCCAGTACTCCTTGGGGCGGAAGTGCAGCTTCTTGTCGTCCACCCAGTACCAGGAGCCGTCCACGGAGGGCGTGGAGCGGACCTTGAGGGCCCGTTCGACGACCGCGCGGGCCGCCTTGTCCTTGACCGGGACGCTGAGGTCGGCGGTGATCGGCTGCCCGACGCCGTAGGTGCCCGCCTCCGGCCCGAATTCGACGGTCAGGGCCCGTTTGGCCGGAGCCGTCTCGAACGTGAACGTACGGGCCCCAGGGGCGCCGTCGCCGTCCTCCGTGGCCACCTGGACCGTGTAGCGGGCGCCGGCCGCCAGCGCGGCCGTGGAGCGCCATCTGCGCCCGTCCGCGGTGAGCTCGCCGGCCAGGTGGTGGCCGGAGCCGTCCAGGGCGGTCACGTCGGTGATCCGGCCCTCGTCGTCCTTGGCGGTGATCTCCAGCGGCTTCTCGGGGTCGGCCTTCTTCCCCTCGGCCGGGGTGTTGGAGGCGATCTCGTCCGCCGCGTCGTAGGGCTTCGCCGACAGCGGATGGCCGCCCGAGCCGGCGCACGCGGTGGCACCCGCGGTGACGGTGAGGGCCAGCAGGGTGCAGCTCAGAACAGTCCGAATGCGCGGCGTGTCGTTCATGACCTCACGGTAAGAACGATTCCCCGCCGCGGCGCGCCGAGCATGGCAAACGAGGGGCCCGGTCACTTCGTCGGACGAAGTGACCGGGCCCCTCGGGGTGTTACGGGGTACCGCGGGTGCTACTGGTTCTGGTTCTCACCGCGGTAGAACTCGAAGACCCAGCCGAAGATGCCGACCAGGATCACCGGGGCGGAGAAGTACAGCAGCCACCAGCCCATCGCGATGGACAGGAAGGCGAGCGCGCCGCCGATGGCCAGCGCGAGCGGCTGCCAGCTGTGGGGGGCGAAGAAGCCCACCTCGCCGGCCTCGTCCGCGACGTCGGCCTCCTTGTCGTCCTGCGCCATGGTGTCGACCCGCTTGGCCGTGAAGGCCAGGTAGTAGCCGATCATGATGCAGAGACCGAACGTCAGGAACAGCGCCGTCGTGCCGACCGGCTCCTTCGACCACACGCCATAGAGGATCGCCATGGCGAGGACGAAGACGCTCAGCCAGATGAACATCTTGCCCTGGATCTTCACTTGCCGGTCTCCTTGCCGCCGGTGAGCGCCGCCACCTCGTGACCCTTGTTCTCGAGCTGGTCGAGAGCAGCGATCTCAGGGTGGTGCAGGTCGAACGCCGGGGATTCCGAACGGATCCGCGGCAGGGTGAGGAAGTTGTGCCGCGGCGGCGGGCAGGACGTCGCCCACTCGAGCGAGCGGCCGTAGCCCCACGGGTCGTCCACCTCGACCTTCTTGCCGTACTTGGCGGTCTTCCACACGTTGTAGAAGAACGGCAGCATCGACAGGCCGAGCAGGAACGACGAGATCGTCGAGATCGTGTTCAGCGCCGTGAAGCCGTCCGCGTCCAGGTAGTCCGCGTAACGACGCGGCATACCCTCGGCGCCCAGCCAGTGCTGGACCAGGAAGGTGCCGTGGAAGCCCACGAAGAGCGTCCAGAAGGTCATCTTGCCGAGCCGCTCGTCCAGCATCTTGCCGGTGAACTTCGGCCACCAGAAGTGGAAGCCGGAGAACATCGCGAAGACCACGGTGCCGAAGATGACGTAGTGGAAGTGCGCGACGACGAAGTACGAGTCGGAGACGTGGAAGTCCATCGGGGGCGAGGCCAGGATGACGCCGGTCAGACCACCGAAGGTGAAGGTGATCAGGAAGCCGACGGCCCAGAGCATCGGGGTCTCGAAGGACAGCGAGCCCTTCCACATCGTTCCGATCCAGTTGAAGAACTTCACGCCGGTCGGTACGGCGATGAGGAACGTCATGAAGGAGAAGAACGGGAGGAGCACGCCTCCGGTGACGTACATGTGGTGGGCCCACACGGTCACGGACAGACCGGCGATCGCGATGGTCGCGGCCACCAGGCCGATGTAGCCGAACATCGGCTTGCGGCTGAAGACCGGGATGACCTCGGAGATGATGCCGAAGAAGGGCAAGGCGATGATGTACACCTCTGGGTGTCCGAAGAACCAGAAGAGGTGTTGCCAGAGCAATGCTCCGCCGTTGGCCGCGTCGAAGACGTGGGCACCGAACTTGCGGTCCGCCTCCAGGGCGAAGAGCGCCGCCGCCAGCACCGGGAAGGCGAGCAGGACCAGGACACCGGTCAGCAGCACGTTCCAGGTGAAGATCGGCATGCGGAACATCGTCATGCCCGGAGCGCGCATGCAGATGATCGTGGTGATGAAGTTGACCGAGCCGAGGATCGTGCCGAAGCCGGAGAAGGCCAGACCCATGATCCACATGTCGGCGCCGACACCCGGCGAGCGGACGGCGTCC
This sequence comes from Streptomyces sp. NPDC042100, assembly GCF_055582325.1. Lineage (NCBI taxonomy): Bacteria > Bacillati > Actinomycetota > Actinomycetes > Kitasatosporales > Streptomycetaceae > Streptomyces > Streptomyces sp. NPDC042100. Next base: position 119,914 of record NZ_JBVJDK010000005.1, on the reverse strand, counting down.
GACAGCGGGGAGTAGGCGAACCAGCCGAAGTCCGCCGCACCCTGCGGGGTGAGGAAGCCGGCCACGGCGATGATCGAGCCGAAGAGGTACAGCCAGTACGCGAACATGTTCAGCCGCGGGAACGCCACGTCGGGCGCGCCGATCTGCAGCGGCATGATCCAGTTCGCGAAGCCCGCGAAGAGCGGGGTGGCGAACATCAGCAGCATGATCGTGCCATGCATGGTGAACGCCTGGTTGAACTGCTCGTTCGACATGATCTGCGTGCCCGGACGGGCAAGCTCGGCGCGCATGAAGAGCGCCATCAGACCGCCGATGATGAAGAACACGAACGACGTCACCAGGTACATGGTGCCGATCGTCTTGTGGTCGGTGGTGGTAAGCCACTTCACCACGACATTGCCGGGCTGCTTGCGGCGGACCGGGACCTCGTTCTCGTACGAGTCCTCAGCCGCTGCCCCGTGGGGTTCGTTGAGAATGCTCACAGCTTGTTCGTCTCCGCATTCCGAGCCGGGTCCGTCTGCTCAATGCCGGACGGGATGTAGCCGGTCTGCCCCTTCTCCGCCAGCTCCTTCAGGTGCTGCTGGTAGCGCTCCGGAGAGACCACCTTGACGTTGAAGAGCATCCGGGAGTGGTCGACACCGCACAGCTCGGCGCACTTGCCGAGGAACGTGCCCTCCTGGGTCGGGGTGACCTCGAAGGCGTTGGTGTGACCCGGGATGACGTCCTGCTTCATGAGGAAGGGGACCACCCAGAAGGAGTGGATGACGTCACGGGAGGTCAGGACGAACCGGACCTTCTCGCCCTTGGGCAGCCACAGGGTCGGGCCCGGGTTGCCGGTCTGCGGGTTCCGGGTACCGGGGATGCCGGCGTCGTAGACGCCGCCCGCGTTCGCGGGGAACGCGTCCTTGTACTTGTCCGGAATCGCCGCGAGGTTCTTGTCCGTCTTGGCGTCGCCCTTCACACCGGGCACGTCCTCGACGTAGTTGAAGCCCCAGCTCCACTGGTAGCCGACCACGTTCACGGTGTGGGCCGGCTTCGGGGAGAGCTCGAGGAGCTTCGACTCGTCGCGCGCGGTGAAGTAGAAGAGCACCGAGACGATGATGAGCGGGGTGACCGTGTACAGCGCCTCGATGGGCATGTTGTACCGGGTCTGCGGAGGTACCTCCACCTTGGTGCGGCTGCGCCGGTGGAAGATGGTGGCCCACAGGATCAGGCCCCACACCAGCACGCCCGTGATGAGCGCTGCCGCCCACGAACCCTGCCAGAGGGAGAGGATCCGAGGGGCCTCTTCCGTCACCGGAGTGGGCATGCCAAGGCGGGGGAAGTCTTCCCAGTTGTACGAGCAGCCGGTGGCTGTCGCCAGGATCAGGCCCGCAGTCAGCACCTGCGGCAGCTTCCGCCGCATCGGGCGCCGCGACGCGGGGGTACCGCCCGCGCCTTTCGGGCTGCGGGGGAGGTCGGAGCCGTTGGGACTCACGTAGCGCCTTCCCGAGAGTCTCGGCCCGCGTTGGTCGGCCACGGCCGTCCGTCTCGCTGGTCGGTCGCCGCCCCGGCCGCGGGCAGGGGTTTGGATGTTTATGCGGACCAAACCCTACTGGACGCTATTTGGGGTCGCGCGGGGAGGGTGCCCAACGCGCCGTCCGAGTCCCCGAAGGGGTGGAGTCGGGGGTTCCGGAGGCGGGTTCCGCAGGGCCGATCGGCCCTGCGGACCGTACATCTGACGGGGGCTTACCCGGTTGCCCCCACCGCGGCGGACGACGGCCGGACGGCGGGGTTAGCGTGGGCGGATGGCCTACTTCGACACCGCGTCCGCCGCCCCGCCGCACCCCGTCGCCCGCCAGGCGCTGCTCGCCTCCCTGGACGAGGGCTGGGCCGACCCGGCCCGGCTGCACCGGGAGGGGCGGCGGGCCCGGATGCTGCTGGACGCCGCCCGGGAGGCCGCCGCGGAGGCCGTGGGCTGCCGTCCGGACGAGCTCGTGTTCACTCCTTCGGGGACGCGCGCTGTTCACGCGGGGGTCGCCGGGGCGCTCGCCGGGCGCCGGCGGGTCGGGGACCGGCTGGTGGTGTCGGCGGTCGAGCACTCCTGTGTGCTGCACGCCGGGGAGGCCCACGCGGCGGCCGGCGGCTCGGTGACCGAGGTCCCGGTGGGGCGCTCGGGCGCGGTGGACCCGGAGGTCTTCGCGGCGGCGCTGGACGCCCGTACGGCCCTGGCCTGTCTGCAGTCGGCCAACCACGAGGTGGGCACCGAGCAGCCGGTGGCCGAGGTCGCGGCGGCCTGCCGGGCGGCCGGGGTGCCGCTGCTGGTGGACGCGGCGCAGTCGCTGGGCTGGGGTCCGGTACCGGAGGGCTGGTCGCTGCTGGCGGCGAGCGCGCACAAGTGGGGCGGCCCGGCGGGGGTGGGGCTGCTCGCGGTGCGCAAGGGGGTCCGGTTCGCCCCGCGGGGCCCGGCGGACGAGCGGGAGTCGGGACGGGCGCCGGGCTTCGAGAACCTGCCGGCGATCGTGGCGGCGGCGGCCTCGCTGCGGGCGGTGCGGGCGGAGGCGGCGGCCGAGGCGGCGCGGCTGCGGGTCCTGGTGGACCGGATCCGGGCGCGGGTGCCGGAGCTGGTGGCGGACGTGGAAGTGGTGGGCGATCCGGTGCGGCGGCTGCCGCACCTGGTCACCTTCTCCTGTCTCTATGTCGACGGAGAGGCGCTGCTGCACGAGCTGGACCGGGAGGGTTTCTCCGTTTCGTCCGGTTCGTCGTGTACGAGCTCGACGCTGACGCCCAGCCATGTGCTGCGCGCCATGGGGGTGCTGAGCGAGGGGAACGTGCGGGTGTCGCTGCCCTCGGGCACCTCCCCGGAGGACGTGGACCGCTTCCTCGCGGTGCTGCCGGGCGCGGTCGCCTCGGTGCGGGACCGGCTCGGGGCCCCCGGCTCCCCGGCGGCGGCCGCGCCCGCGCCCGCGCCCGGCACGCTGCTGGTGGACGCGCTCGGCAGGCGCTGCCCGATCCCGGTGATCGAGCTCGCGAAGGTGTTCGGCTCGGTGCCGGTGGGCGGCACGGTGACGGTCCTGTCGGACGACGAGGCGGCGCGGCTCGACATCCCGGCCTGGTGCGAGATGCGCGGTCAGGAGTACGTGGGCGAGGAGCCCTCGCCGAAGGGCGGCACGGCGTACGTGGTGCGGCGGCTGTCCTGATGAGGGACCGGGGGACGCGGGAAGCCCCGGTCCGCGCCGTACGGGCGGCGGGCCGGGGCTTCCGGGGGCCTGGCGGGGCCGGGTGTCAGGAGAGGTGCGCCTGGACCTCGGCGGCGGCCTCGTCGCCGTACGCCTTGGTGAAGCGGTCCATGAAGTTGGCGCGGCGCAGGGTGTACTCCTGGGTGCCCAGGGTCTCGATCACGAGGGTGGCGAGCATGCAGCCGACCTGGGCGGCGCGCTCCAGGCCGACACCCCAGGCCAGGCCGGTGAGGAAGCCGGCGCGGAAGGCGTCGCCGACGCCGGTCGGGTCGACCTTGGCGTCCTCCTCCGGGCAGCCGACCTCGATGGCCGGCTCGCCGACGCGCTCGATGCGCACGCCGCGGGAGCCGAGGGTGGTGACGCGGTGGCCGACGCGCTCCAGGATCTCCTGCTCGGTCCAGCCGGTCTTGGACTCGATGAGGCCCTTCTCGTACTCGTTGGAGAAGAGGTAGGTGGCCCCGTCGAGGAGGGTGCGGATCTCCTCGCCGTCCATGCGGGCGATCTGCTGCGAGAAGTCGGCCGCGAAGGGGATCTCGCGGTCGCGGCACTCCTCGGTGTGACGCAGCATCGCCTCGGGGTCGTCGGCACCGATCAGGACCAGGTCGAGACCGCCGACGCGGTCGGCGACGGCCTTCAGCTCGATCAGGCGCGCCTCGCTCATGGCGCCGGTGTAGAAGGAGCCGATCTGGTTGTGGTCGCTGTCCGTGGTGCAGACGAACCGGGCGGTGTGCAGGACCTCGGAGATGCGCACCGAGCCGGTGTCGACGCCGTGGCGGTCAAGCCAGGCGCGGTACTCGTCGAAGTCGTAGCCCGCGGCGCCGACGAGCACCGGCTTGCCGCCGAGCTGGCCCATGCCGAAGCAGATGTTGGGGCCGACGCCGCCTCGGCGGATGTCGAGGTTGTCCACGAGGAAGGACAGGGAGACCGTGTGGAGCTGGTCCGCCACGAGCTGGTCGGCGAACCGGCCCGGGAAGGTCATGAGGTGATCGGTGGCGATGGAGCCGGTGACTGCGATACGCACGGCTGGACGCTCCTGCGGGAAGGACGGTAATGACAGTTCACGCTACCGGGTGCGCGGGCCGTTGCCGAACAGCGGAAACTACCCCAGAGTAGGGCTTTTCTCCGAAGTGGTGGCCTGCGTACGGTGCCGCCATGACCCAGTACCCCGCTCCCCGTGAGCCCCAGGAGTCCGAGTTCAGCCTCGCACAGCTGTGCGGGGACGGTGCGCGGATGGCTCCGCACTGGGCGGCCCCGGCCGTTCCCCAGGCCGCTCCGGTCTCCCCCGCGCTCATCCACGGCGTCGAGGTGCCGGCCGCCTCGGCCCGCCTGATCGCCGCCACCGCCGAGTACGGGGGCTGACGGAACCGTTCGCCCACCGCTCCCGTCCCAGGGGTGTCCTTCCCTGGGACGACTCGGATGACCCTGTCAGCGAATCTGTCAGTGAATCTGTCAGAAGGAGCGTGCGGTGAGCAGTACGGAGAACCGGTCCCGCAAGCGCGGCCCGCTCCTCGTCGCCTCGGTGGCGGCGGGGGTGCTGCTGGCCGGCGGCGGGGGTGTCTACTACGCGGCCACGGCCGCCGGCGGGTCCGGCGGCGACGCGAAGGCGGTGGCGCCCGGCGCCCCGCCGGTGCCTCGGCCGGCCCAGGGCGCCGACGGCGGCCCGGGGATCGCGCCGGGCGAGCCGGACCCGGGCGGCGGTGCGGGCGGGACGGTCTACCGGGCCGAGGGCGCCCTGCCCCGGGGGCCCGCCGAGGCGGCGGTGTACCGGCCCGAGGGCCGGATCACGGCGGCGGAGGTGACCCGGCTCGCGAAGGCGCTCGGCCTGGCGGGCACCCCGCGCCTGGTGGGCGAGGTGTGGCGGCTGGCCCCGGACCGGGACGAGTCCGGGCCTCGGCTGGACGTCTCGGCGCGGGCGCCCGGGAGCTGGACGTACAGCTGGTCCCAGGGCGGCCCGGTGGGCGACACCTGTCTGAAGGGCAAGGCGTGCCCGCCGCCCGGGGAGGCCGAGACCCCTCGGGGCGGCACTCCGGTGAGCGAGGCGGCGGCGAGGGCGGCGGTGGCGCCGGTGCTCAAGGCGGCCGGCCAGGACGGCGCCAAGCTGGACGCGCGGCAGCTGATGAACGGCTCGGTGCGGGTGGTCAACGCGGACCCGGTGGTGGGCGGCCTGCCGACGTACGGCTGGTCGACCGGGGTGCACGTGGGTCCGGACGGCGCGCTGGTGGCCGGGAGCGGGCGGCTGCGGGCGCCGGTGGCGGGGGACGCCCGTCCGGTGATCGGGGCGCGGCAGGCCCTGGACGAGCTGAACGCGGAGGCGAAGGGAAGCGGCCGGGTCGGGATCGGCGGCTGCGCGACCGATCCCCCGGCGGGCGGCGCGGCGGAGCCCCGGTCGGGGGCGGCGGAGCCGCGGGGCGAGCGGCCGGCGGCGCCATGCCGCACGGCGGGTCCGGCGGGTCCGGCGGAGCCGACGGTGGTCACGGTGACCGGGGCGCGGTTCGGGCTGGCCGCGGAGTATGCGGACGGCGCGCAGGTGCTGGTGCCGGCGTGGCTGTTCGAGGCGCGCGGGGCGGCGGGCTCGGCCCCGTACACGGTGGTGCGGACGGCGCTGGAGGCGCGCTCTCCGGCGCCGTCGGCGACGTCCTCCCCCGGGCCGGGCACGGGGACGGCGCCGGCCCGGCTGGTCTCCTCGTTCACGGCGGACCCGGCCGCCCGGAAGCTGACGGTGAGCTTCTGGGGCGGGGTCTGCAGCACGTACACGGTGACGGCGGAGGAGACGTCGGAGCGGGTGCTGGTGCGGATCGCGGAGCGGCCGACGGACCCGGACCGGGTGTGCGTCGCGATGGCGGTGGAGATCACGCGTTCGGTGCCGCTGGAGCGGCCGCTGGGCGGGCGTCCGGTGGTGGACGCGGCGAGCGGGCAGCCGGTGCCCCGGGGCTGAGCGCGGACGCGGGAGGGCGGCACCCGGTGCGGGTGCCGCCCTCTCGTACGCGGTGGCTCAGCGGCCGGCTACGGCTTAGCTGAAGCTGTCGCCGCAGGCGCAGGAGCCCGTGGCGTTCGGGTTGTCGATCGTGAAGCCCTGCTTCTCGATGGTGTCGACGAAGTCGATGGAGGCGCCGCCGAGGTAGGGGGCGCTCATGCGGTCGGTGACGACCTTGACGCCGTCGAAGTCCTTCACGACGTCGCCGTCGAGCGAACGCTCGTCGAAGAAGAGCTGGTAGCGCAGGCCGGAGCAGCCGCCGGGCTGAACGGCGACGCGCAGCGCGAGGTCGTCACGGCCTTCCTGGTCGAGGAGGGCCTTGACCTTCGCCGCGGCGGCGTCGGACAGGAGGATGCCGTCGCTGACAGTGGTCTGGTCGTCCGATACGGACATCTGCTTCTCTCCCGGTTTGGTACGGAGACTGCTTGCCGACGGTTGCAACCGGCGGGGCCGCGGATTCATTCCGGGCCGAGGCGTGTCTTTCCCTTTCATGCTCGCACACCCGGCGCGGAAGAGGGAGCGGCGAATTCGTCACATCGACACTATGGCCATCGTCAAAGTGACGTGAACCGGTTATGATAGATAGCGTCATTTAGACGAAAAGACCCTTCGAGGCGGACCTCGGAGGCTCAACGCAGAAGTAGAAAGGGTGCGTGACGTGACCACCGCCCAGCCCCTGGACGTCCAGCCGACGCCGCTCGCCCTGCTGCTCCTCGGCCGCGAGGCCGACCCGAAGAGCGAGCGCGGCGTGGAGTGCCCCGGCGACCTGCCGTCGCCCTCCGACCCGGACCTGGTGGAGCGTGCCCGCGCCGCCAAGGAGAAGCTCGGGGACAAGGTCTTCGTCCTCGGGCACCACTACCAGCGCGACGAGGTCATCCAGTTCGCCGACGTCACCGGTGACTCCTTCAAGCTGGCCCGCGACGCCGCCGCCCGGCCGGAGGCCGAGTACATCGTCTTCTGCGGTGTGCACTTCATGGCCGAGTCGGCCGACATCCTCACCTCGGACGAGCAGAAGGTCGTGCTCCCGGACCTGGCCGCCGGCTGCTCGATGGCCGACATGGCCACCGCCGAGCAGGTCGCGGAGTGCTGGGACGTGCTGACCGAGGCGGGCGTCGCCGAGCAGGTCGTGCCCGTCTCGTACATGAACTCCTCCGCCGACATCAAGGCCTTCACCGGCAAGCACGGCGGCACCATCTGCACCTCCTCCAACGCGAAGAAGGCCCTGGACTGGGCCTTCGAGCAGGGCGAGAAGGTGCTGTTCCTGCCGGACCAGCACCTGGGCCGCAACACCGCCGTCCGCGACATGGGCATGTCCCTGGACGACTGCGTGCTCTACAACCCGCACAAGCCCAACGGCGGCCTGACCGCCGAGGAGCTGCGGAACGCGAAGATGATCCTGTGGCGCGGGCACTGCTCGGTGCACGGGCGCTTCTCGCTGGAGTCGGTCGAGGACGTCCGGGCGCGGATCCCCGGCGTCAACGTGCTCGTCCACCCCGAGTGCAGGCACGAGGTCGTCGCCGCCGCGGACTACGTGGGCTCGACCGAGTACATCATCAAGGCCCTGGAGGCGGCCCCGGCCGGCTCGAAGTGGGCGATCGGCACCGAGCTGAACCTGGTCCGCCGGCTGGCGAACCGGTTCGCCGCCGAGGACAAGGAGATCGTCTTCCTCGACAAGACGGTCTGCTTCTGCTCGACCATGAACCGCATCGACCTGCCGCACCTGGTGTGGACCCTGGAGTCGCTGGCCGAGGGCAAGCTGGTCAACCAGATCCGGGTCGACCGGGAGACCGAGGCCTTCGCCAAGCTGGCGCTGGAGCGGATGCTGGCGCTGCCGTAACCCATGCCGTATCCCATGCCGTAACGATTCGTCTCGGCAACGCCAAGGGGCGCCCCGCGTGATCGCGGGGCGCCCCTCGCCGTGTGCGGCCGGGCCGGGTCAGAGGTCCAGCGCGTCCAGCAGCGTCGCGTCCGCCGGGCCGACGTCCGGCTGCTCGGCGTTGACCGTCGCGTCGTCCTCGTCGCGCTTCTTCGCCTTCGCCGCCTTCTTCGCCGCCTTCTTCGCGGCGCGGCGCTCCTTGCGGAGCTCCACCATCGCGTAGAGCGTCGGCACCAGCAGCAGGGTGAGCAGCGTCGAGCTGATCAGACCGCCGATGACGACCACGGCCAGCGGCTGGGCGATGAAGCCGCCCTGGCCGGTGATGCCGAGCGCCATCGGGAGCAGGGCGAAGATCGTCGCCAGGGCGGTCATCAGGATCGGGCGCAGCCGGTGCCGGCCGCCCTCGACGACCGCCTCGACGACGCCGAGACCCTGCGCCCGGTACTGGTTGATCAGGTCGATCAGGACGATCGCGTTGGTCACCACGATGCCGATGAGCATCAGCATGCCGATGAGCGCGGGCACGCCCATCGCGGTGCCGGTGAGCACCAGCAGGCCGAGCGCGCCGGTCGCCGCGAACGGGATGGAGACCAGCAGGATCAGCGGCTGGATCAGCGAGCGGAAGGTCGCGACCAGCAGCATGAAGACGATCGCGACGGCGGCGAGCATCGCCAGGAACAGGTTGACGAAGGCGTCGGACTGGTCCTCGGAGACGCCGCCGATGGTGGCGGTCGCGCCGGCCGGCAGCTTCAGCTCCTTCAGCTTGGTCTGCAGGGCGGCGCTGACCGCGCCGGTGTTGTCGCCGACCGGGGTGGCGGTGACGGTCGCCGCGCGGGCGCCGTCGATCCGGGTCTTGGAGACCGGGCCCGGGACCAGCTCGACGGTGGCGACGTCACCGAGCTTCACCGGGCCGAGCGGCAGCGCCTTCAGCTCGGCGAGGGTGGTGGCCGGCGCGGCCGAGGTGATGAGGACGTCCCGCTCGGTGTCGTCGAGGATCGCCTTGCCGGACGGGGTGCCGTGCACGGCCTGGCCGACGACCATGCCGAGCGTGGTGGCGTCGAAGCCGAAGTCGGCGGCCTTGGCGTTGGGCCGGACGGAGATCCGGGGGACGGACTGCGAGAGGTCGCTCTGCACGTCGGTGACGTCCTTGAGCTCCCCGACCGCGGTCTTCACCTGGTCGGCGGCGGCCTTGAGGACGGCCGGGTCGGCGGCCTTGACGACGACGCTCAGGTCCTGGCTGCCGAAGGCGGCGCCGGCCGAGATGGTGGTGTCGCCGATGCCGTCCAGCTTGGCGAGGGCGGCCTCGACGCTGTCGTGGACCTTCCCGTACGAGGCGGAGTCCGCGAGCGCGACCTGGTAGGTGGCCTGGTTGGCGCCGGTGCCGCCGCCGAAGGCCGCCATGAAGCCGGAGGAGCCGACGGTGACCTGGTAGTCCTTGACGCCCTCGGTGTCCGCGAGGACCTTCTCGACCTTCTTGGCGGCCTCGTCGGCCGCGCTCAGGCTGGTGCCGGGCGCCAGCTCCTGGCGCACGGTCAGGACCTCCTGCTCGCCCTGGTCGAAGAAGTTGGTCTTCAGCAGCGGGGTCATGCCGAAGGTGACCACGAGGACCGCCACGGCGATGCCCACACTGGTGAGGCGGCGCCGGGTGGCGAACCGCAGCACCGGCACGTACAGGCGCTGGAGCCGGCTCCTGTTCTCCTTCTCCTCGGCGAGGCGGCGGGCCTCCTCCTGGTCCTCGGAGGTGCCCTTGGGGGCGCGCAGGAACCAGTACGAGAGGACCGGGACGACCGTCAGCGAGACCAGCAGCGAGGCCAGCAGGGCCGCGGTGACGGTCAGCGAGAAGGAGCCGAAGAGCTGGCCGATCATGCCGCCGGTCAGGCCGATCGGCAGGAAGACGGCGACGGTGGTGAGGGTGGAGGAGGTGACGGCGCCGGCCACCTCGCGGACCGCGGTGAGGATCGCGGTCTCGCGCTCCTCGCCGTACCCGAGGTGCCGCTTGATGTTCTCCAGGACCACGATCGAGTCGTCGACGACCCGGCCGATGGCGATGGTGAGCGCGCCGAGGGTGAGCATGTTCAGGGAGAGGTCGCGGGTCCACAGCACGATGAGCGCGAGGACGACCGAGAGCGGGATGGAGACCGCGGTGACCAGGGTGGAGCGGATCGAGGTGAGGAAGACCAGGATCACCAGGACGGCCATGACCAGGCCGAGCATGCCCTCGGTGGTGAGGCCGGAGATGGACTTGGCGACGGCCGGGCCCTGGTCGGAGACGACGGTCAGCTCGGCGCCGGAGCCGAGGTCCTGGCGCAGCTTCGGCAGCTTGTCCTTGACCGCGTCCGAGATGCCGACGGCGCTGCCGTCCTGGTCCATGGTGGCGTAGACGGCGAGGCTGGGCTTGCCGTTGGTGCGGGTGAGGGAGACCCGCGGGGACTCCTCCTGCTTCACCTCGGCCACGTCGCCGAGGCGGACCGAGCCGCCCCGCTCGGGCTTGATCCGCAGGTCCTGGATCTGCTGGAGCGAGGTGAAGCCGCCGCCGACCTGGACGGTGCGGCTCTTGCCGTCCTCGGAGAAGGCGCCGGCCGGGAGGGTGGCGCCGCCGTTGCGGACCGCCTCGGCCAGCTTCATGGTGTTCAGGCCCGCCGCGGCCAGCTTGGCCGGGTCGGGGGTGATGGAGACCTGGAGGTCCTGGACGCCCGAGACGGTGACCTGGCCGACGCCGTCGATGCCCTCCAGGGCGGGCACGACGGTCCGCTCCAGCTGGTCGGCGAGCGCCTGCGGGTCCTTGTCCGAGGAGACGGCGAGGACCACGGTCGGCATGTCGTCCGTGGAACCCGCGATGACCTGCGGGTCCACCGTGTCGGGGAGCTGGGAGCGGACCCGGTTGACGGCCTGCTGGACGTCGGCGACGAGCTGCTTGGTCGACTCGTCGCCGTAGTCGAAGCTGGCCATGATGACCGCGCTGCCCTCGGAGGCGGTCGAGGTGACGCCCTTGACGCCGTCGACGGCCTTCAGGGAGTTCTCGATCGGCTCGACGACCTGCTTCTCGACCACGTCGGGAGAGGCGCCCTGGTAGGGGGCGATGACCGAGACCATCGGGAACTCGATCGACGGGAACAGCTGCTGCTTGAGCTGCGGGATCGCTATCGCCCCGAAGAGCAGGGCGACGAGGGACATCAGGCCGATCAGGGCCCGTTGCTTGAGGCTGAATCTGGACAGCCAGGACATGCGGTCTCACTTCCGTGGCGTACTCGGCAGGCGGCCGGCCACCCCCGGGGAGCGCCGTCCGGGCACCGCCAGGGGTGCCCGCCTACACCTTCGGCCATGGGAAGGACAGGATCCTCGGCCCCCGGGCCCAATTCCTTATGCCGCGCATACCGCGTCTGGAGTACGCCGGGGCCCGGTCTCACTCCACCCGTGGACGTACGAGGCCCGACTCGTACGCGGTGACGACCAGTTGGGCGCGGTCGCGGGCGCCCAGCTTGGCCATGGTCCGGTTCACATGGGTCTTGACGGTGAGCGGGCTGACGTCGAGCCGCTCGGCGATCTCGTCGTTGGAGTGGCCGCCCGCGACGAGGACCAGCACCTCGCGCTCGCGGGCGGTCAGCGCCGCCAGCCGGGCGGAGCGGCCGGGGCCCGGGTCGTCCTCCGGCTCCGCGCCGCCGCCCTGCGCGAGGAAGCGGGCGATCAGGCCCTTGGTGGCCGCCGGGGACAGCAGGGCGTCGCCGGCCGCCGCGATCCGGATGGCGCCCAGCAGCTCCTCCGGTTCGGCGCCCTTGCCGAGGAAGCCGGAGGCCCCGGCGCGCAGCGAGCGCACCACGTACTCGTCGACCTCGAAGGTGGTGAGCATGACGATCCGTACGGCGGACAGCTCCGGGTCCGCGGTGATCATGCGGGTGGCGGCGAGCCCGTCGGTGCCCGGCATCCGGATGTCCATCAGGACCACGTCGGCGCGCTCGGAGCGGGCCAGCGCGACCGCCTGGGCCCCGTCGGCGGCCTCGGCGACCACCTCCATGTCCGGCTCGGAGTCCACCAGCACCCTGAAGGCGCTGCGCAGCAGTGCCTGGTCGTCGGCGAGCAGTACCCGGATGGTCACGCTTCCTCCCCGCTGTCGGCGTTCACCGGCAGTATCGCCTGGACCCGGAAGCCGCCCCCGTAGCGGGGTTCGGCGGTGAGCGTGCCGCCGAGCGCGGTCACCCGCTCCCGCATCCCGAGCAGCCCGTGCCCGCCGCCCGCGGAGAGGCCGCCGGGCGCGGCGGGCGGCGGCAGCGGCGGGCCGTCGTCCAGGACGGTGACCTCCACCGTGCGGCCGACCCGGACGACGCTGACCTCGGCCCGGGCCTCGGGCCCGGCGTGCTTGCGCACGTTGGTCAGCGCCTCCTGGACGATCCGGTACGCGGCGAGGTCCACGGCGGCGGGCAGCGCGCCGCCGGCGCCGGTGCGGGCCAGCTCCACGGGCAGCCCGGCGTTGCGGAAGGTGGCCAGCAGGTCGTCGAGGACGGCGAGGCCCGCGACCGGCTCGGTGGGGGCCTCCGGGTCGCCGGACTGGCGCAGCAGCCCGACCGTGGCGCGCAGCTCGTCCAGGGCGGAGCGGCTGGCGGCGCGGACGTGCGCGAGGGCCTCCTTGGCCTGGTCGGGGCGCTTGTCCATGACGTGCGCGGCGACCCCGGCCTGCACGTTGACCAGGGCGATGTGGTGGGCGACGACGTCGTGGAGGTCACGGGCGATCCGCAGCCGCTCCTCGGCGACCCGGCGGCGGGCCTCCTCCTCGCGGGTGCGCTCGGCCCGTTCGGCCCGCTCCCGGATGGCGTCCACGAAGGCGCGGCGGCTGCGCACCGCGTCGCCGGCGGCCGCGGCCATCCCGGTCCAGGCGAAGACGCCCAGGTTCTCCTGCGCGTACCAGGGGGTGCGGCCGAAGAACATCGCGGAGGCGGTGAGCACGCCCATGGTGGCGAGGCCGAGCCGCCAGGTGGTGGGGCGGTCGGTGCGGGCGGCGACGGTGTAGAGCGCGACGACGGCGCTCATGGTGACGGGCGCGGGCCGGGCGTCGCCGACCAGTTCGACCAGGGCGAGGACGGTGGTGACGGCCAGCACCGGGATGGGCCGGCGGCGGCGCAGCACCAGGGCGGCGGCGCCGAGCACCATGAGGACCACGCCCTCGGGGGTGGGCGCGCGGGTGCCGAAGGTGGGGCCGTCGGGGCCGTGCGGGTCGGTGAAGGAGCTGATGACCATGGCCACCAGCACCAGCAGCGCGAGGGCCGCGTCGAAGGCGAGCGAGACGAGAGGGGGGTGCCCCCGGACGGAGTCCGGGGGCGGTGGGGTGCGCTGGCCCGCCCGGGCGCGGGCGAGGAGGGCGGCGTCGGTCGTCACAGCGGGAAACGGTACGGCGCCGGCGGGCCGGGACGCGTGTCCCGGCCCGGATTCCGGCCTCCGGTCAGCCCGGGATCAGACCGTCGTCGGAGAGCATCCGACGCACCTCGTCGAGGCTCGCGTCGGGCGCCGGGAGGATCAGCTCGGACGGTTCGAGGGCGTCCTCGGGCAGTGGCTCGCCGAGCCGCCGCACGGCGTCGAGCAGGGCGCCGAGGGTGCGCCGGAAGCCCGGCTCGTCCCCCGACTCCATCTCTGCCAGCAACTCGTCGTCGAGCGTGTTGAGCTCGGCGAAGTGGCTGTCGGCCAGCTTCCACTGGCCCTCCCCCATGATCCGTACGATCATGACGTGCCGCCCTACTTCTCGAAGCGCGGGTGGGACTGCTGCGTCCGGTCCTGGGGGGCGGCGGCGCCGCCGCCCTCGATGGCCTGCTGCTGCGCCGACGGACCGCCGGCCAGCTCCGCCTTCATCCGCTGGAGCTCCAGCTCGACGTCCGTGCCGCCGGACAGCCGGTCGAGCTCCGCCTGGATGTCGTCCTTGCCGAGACCGGACTGGTCGTCGAGCGCGCCCGAGGCGAGCAGCTCGTCGATCGCGCCGGCCCGTGCCTGGAGCTGGGCGGTCTTGTCCTCGGCCCGCTGGATCGCGAGGCCGACGTCGCTCATCTCCTCCGAGATGCCGGAGAAGGACTCGGCGATCCGGGTCTGCGCCTGGGCCGCCGTGTAGGTCGCCTTGATGGTCTCCTTCTTGGTGCGGAAGGCGTCGACCTTGGCCTGCAGGCGCTGGGCGGCGAGGGTGAGCTTCTCCTCCTCGCCCTGGAGCGTCTGGTGCTGCACCTCCAGGTCGCTGACCTGCTGCTGCAGCGCGGCGCGCCGGGACAGCGCCTCGCGCGCCAGGTCCTCGCGGCCGAGCGCCAGCGCCTTGCGGCCCTGGTCCTCCAGCTTCGCGGACTGGCCCTGCAACTGGTTCAGCTGCAGTTCGAGGCGCTTGCGGGAGGTCGCCACGTCGGCGACGCCGCGGCGCACCTTCTGCAGCAGCTCCAGCTGTTTCTGGTACGAGTAATCGAGGGTCTCGCGCGGATCCTCGGCCCGGTCGAGGGCCTTGTTTGCCTTCGCGCGGAAGATCATCCCCATACGCTTCATGACACCGCTCATGGGCTTCGCGCGCCCCCTTCTGACGGACTGGGCTCCAGCTCTCCAACAGAAACCACAGTACGGTTCCTCTCTCCATTACCGCACTGTTCGGGACCCGATGTGCTCCTCCCCAAGGACGACTGATGATCATCCGGCATCCCGCGCAGGGAGTAGAGGAACCCCGGTGTCCCCTGGCAGGGACGCTGTCCGTTAGCGGATCGTTCCCGCCGACGCTGGGGTCCATGCGCGGCAGCACGTACCCTTGGCCTTGTGTTCCGTAGCCGTTCGAAGGATGAGAAGGCCCCCACCGAGAAGGTGACGGCGGACCTCTCCAAGCAGCCCCGCGACCCCGAGGCCCCCAAGGGCCGCCCGACCCCGAAGCGGAGTGATGCCCAGTCCCAGCGCCGTCGCGCGCAGTCCGCGCCGCTGGACCGCAAGGAAGCCGCCAAGCGCCAGCGCGAGGCGCGCCGCACCGACATGGTCCGGCAGCGCGAGGCCCTGGCCAGCGGTGACGAGCGCTATCTGCCCGCCCGCGACAAGGGTCCCGTGCGGCGCTTCGTGCGCGACTTCGTCGACTCGCGCTTCGCGGTCGCCGAGTTCTTCCTGCCGATGGCGGTGGTGATCCTCGTCCTGTCGCTGTTCGGCAGCAAGGCGCCGCAGCTGCAGACGATCTCGCTGCTGCTGTGGGCCGGTGTGATCGTGATGATCGTGATCGACTCGATCGGCATCGTCTTCCGGCTGCGCAAGCAGCTGAACGAGCGCTTCCCGAACGAGCCGAAGCGCGGCGCCGTCGCGTACGGCCTGATGCGCACGCTCCAGATGCGCCGCCTGCGGCTGCCGAAGCCGCAGGTCAAGCGCGGAGAGCGGCCCTGAGCGCGGAAGGCCCCGGGCTGCCCGTCATCGCCCACTGGCCGGTCGTTCCCGGCGGACTGCGTGACACGGTCCGCCAGGAGCTGATCGCGCGGCAGGTCGACGAGCAGATAACCGGCCGCTACCCGGTGGGGCAGCGGCTGCGGATCCTGGACGCCGGCATGGGGCAGGGCACCCAGGCCCTGCGGCTGGCCCGCGCCGGGCACACGGTGACCGGCCTGGAGGCCGATCCCGAGCTGCTGAAGGCGGCGCGGGAGTCGCTGGCGACCGAGCCGGCCGGGATCCGCGAGCGGGTCCGGCTGATCGAGGGCGAGGGGCGCGAGACCGGGGTGCACTTCCTGCCCGGCAGCTTCGACGTCGTCCTCTGCCACGGCGTGCTCATGTACGCCGACGAGCCCGACGCGCTGCTGGCGGGGCTGGCCCGGATGCTGGCCCCCGGCGGGCTGCTGTCCCTGGTGGTCCGCAACGCCGAGGCGCTGGCCATGCGGCCGGGCCTCGCCGGGGACTGGTCGGACGCGCTCGACGCCTTCGATTCGGACGTCTACACCGACCGCAACGGCACCAAGGTGCGGGCCGACCGGCTGGACGCGCTGACCGCGACCCTCGCCGGGATCGCGGCGCCGCTGCACGCCTGGTACGGCGTGCGGGTCTTCACCGACGGCATCCCGGGCGACGAGGGCCTGCCGGCCGCGGACGAGCTGGAGCGGCTGCTGGCCGCCGAGGACCGGGCCGGGCGGGCCGATCCGTACCGGCGCATCGCGGGACTGCTGCACCTCTGCGGCGTACGGGGCTGAGCGCCCCGGGTCGCGGGGTGCGGGCCCCGGGCCCGCACCCCGCGCGCCCTCTTCTCGGCCCGCCCCTCTTCCTAGCCTTCGGCGTCGAGCGCCATGGGGCCGTAGATCTTCGCCCCGTCCTCGGAGAGCGTCACCTGGTCCGCGCCGCCGTCGAGCAGCTCGCGCCAGTTCTCACCGATCCAGGACTCCGCGTCGCCCTGGGTGGGGAACTCCTCCGGGGTCACCGCCGGTGCCACCTCGGTGCCGTCGGTCTTCTCGAACCGCCACGTCCATGCCATGCCAGCCTCCGGATGATCGGTTTCCTGCCCGCAGCGTAGCCGGGCGCGCACCGCTCGCGGTGACGCGGGAAAATCTCAGGGTGGAACTCACTCTGCTCGGTACCGGCGCGCCCCTCGGACTCCCCCGACCCGACTGCCCCTGCGCGGTGTGCGCGCTGTCCCGCGGGGAGCGGGCACGGGCGGCGACCTCGCTGCTCGTGGACGGGGCGCTACTGCTCGACCTGACCCCGGGGGCGGCGCTGGCCGCGGCCCGGTCCGGGCACTCGCTGGTGGGGGTGCGGCAGGTGCTGCTGACGCATCCGCACGACGGGCCCGCCGTGGAGCTGCCGGCCGGGCTGCCGACGGCGGGGCGGGTGCCGGACGGGCGGGAGCTGACGCTGATCAGCGGGCACCGGGTGCGGGCGGTGCCGATGGACGCGCCGGGCACCGGTTACGAGGTGACCTCGGCGGAGGGCGAGCGGCTGCTGTACCTGCCGCCGGGCGGGGCCGCGGCCGGGCTGCCGGACGACCACCGGCCGCCGTACGACATGGTGCTCGCGGACGTGACGGGCCGCCCGGACGCGCTGGCCCGGCTGCGGGCGGCCGGGGCGGTCGGGCCGAGCACGGACGTGATCGCCGTGCACCTGGACCACGACGCGCCCACCGGGGCGGAGCTGGAGCGGCGGCTCGCGGCGGCGGGGGCGCGGGCGGTGCCGGACGGGACGACGCTGTACGTGGGCGAGTACCACGCGGTGCCGGACGTGCCGCGCCGGACGCTGGTCACGGGCGGTGCCCGGTCGGGGAAGTCGGTGGAGGCCGAGCGGCGCCTGGAGACCTTCCCCGAGGTGCTGTACGTGGCGACCGGCGGGACCCGCGAGGGCGACCCGGAGTGGGCGCAGCGGGTGGGGCTGCACCGGGACCGGCGGCCGGGCTCCTGGCGTACCGCCGAGACCACGGATCTGGTGCCGCTGCTGGCCGGCGAGGGACCGGCGCTGCTGATCGACTGCCTGTCGCTGTGGCTGACGGACGCCATGGACCGGGTCGGGGCGTGGGACGACGAGCGGTGGGCCGCGGGCGGCCGGGAGGCGCTGGCGGCGCGGACGGCGGAGCTGGTGGCGGCGGTGCGGGCGACCCCGCGCACGGTGGTGGCGGTGACCAACGAGGTGGGTTCGGGGGTGGTGCCCGCGACGGCCTCGGGGCGCCGCTTCCGCGACGAGCTGGGGCGGCTGAACGCGGCCTTCGCCGACGAGTGCGAGCAGGTGCTGCTGGTGGTGGCGGGGCAGGCGCTGGTGCTGCGGGGGTAGCGGGCGGCGGCGGGGCGGCCGCGGAGGCGGTTCCCGGGGGCCCGGGTAGGGTTCGAACGTCCTGTGACCATGGCCACGAACGATCGACGTCCCTAGGCGGAACGAACCTTGAACCTCGACGACTTCTCCGATCTGATCGAGCGCCCCGACGGGGGGATCCGGCGTGACGCCGAGGAGCGCAGGGAGCGGCTGAGCGTGCGCCCCGGCGCGCTCGGGCGGCTGGACGAACTGGGCGAGTGGCTGTCGGCGGCGCAGGGCGCGGTGCCGCCCCGGCCGGTGGAGCAGCCCAAGGTGGTGCTCTTCGCGGGCGACCACGGGGTGGCCGCGCTGGGCGTCTCCGGGCGGGCCGAGGGCGGCGGGCACGCGCTGGTGCGCGCGGTGCTGGACGGGTCGAGCCCGGTGGCGGTGCTGGCCCGGGCGCAGGGCGTGCCGGTGCGGGTGGTGGACGCGGGCCTGGACTGCGATCCGGAGCTGCTGCCGGCCGAGGTGACCCGGCGCCGGGTGCGGCGCGGCACGGGCCGGATCGACAGGGAGAACGCGCAGACGCTGGAGGAGACCCGGGCGGCCCTGGAGCTGGGCATCGCGGTCGCCGACGAGGAGGCCGACTCGGGCACCGATCTGGTGGTGCTCGGGGATCTGAGCGTGGGCGGCACGACGGCGGCGTCGACGCTGATCGCGGCGCTGTGCGGGACGGACGCCTCGGTGGTGACCGGCCGGGGCGGCGCCGGGATCGACGACCTGGCGTGGATGCGCAAGTGCGCGGCGGTCCGGGACGCGCTGCGCCGGGCCCGGCCGGTGCTGGGCGACCAGTTGGAGCTGCTGGCGGCGGTCGGCGGGCCGGACCTGGCGGCGACGGTCGGTTTCCTGCTCCAGTCCTCGGTGCGGCGGCTGCCGGTGATCCTGGACGGGGTGGTGGGCGCGGCCTGCGCGCTGGTGGCGCAGCGGGCGGCGTTCCGGGCGCCGGACTGGTGGCTGGCGGGGCAGGTGAGCGGGGAGCCGGCGCAGGCGAAGGCATTGGACCGGATGTCGCTCAACCCTCTGCTCGATCACGGCGTCACTGTGGGCGAGGGAACCGGGGCACTGCTCGCTCTTCCCCTCGTCCGGGCCGCCGCCGCGCTGGCCGCGGAGCTGCCGGAGACCACTCCGGTGGTGGACGAGGTGGTCTGAGCCGGATGACGGGTCCGGATGCGCCCGTACCGCCACGCGCGGACGGACGTATCCGGCGGTCAGTCATGCGGAGCGATGCCCCATATGATCGCTTTTCATGGGAGAGGTCCGCTTGTCCACCGAAGAAGCGCCCCGGACCACGGTCCGCTCGCGGCGCAGCGCCGCGTTCGCCGTCTGGTATCTGCGGGCCGTCACGTTCGTCAATCTGCTGAGCGCGGTCTGGGTCTCGTTCGGCCAGGACCTGCGCCGGCACAACATCGACGAACTCTTCACCCCGTACATGCTCACGGCGGGCTTCGCCTCCGGCGTCTTCACCCTCTTCCTCGCGATCACCATGCGCCGCCGCAAGCGCGCCGCCTGGATCCTCAACCTGGTGCTCAGCGGGCTCTTCCTGCTGCTCTTCGCGCTGGTGATGGTCTTCCCCGAGATCCGCGCGCACGCGCAGAACTGGGTCTCGCTGGCGCTGACCGCCGCCTTCTTCGTCTCCCTGCTGCTGGGCCGCAAGGAGTTCTACGCGAAGGGCGCCCGCTCCAATCCGCCGCTCGCCGCCGGTGTGGCGGTCGGCGGGCTGCTGGTGACCTCGCTGCTCGCCGCGCTCCTGGTCACGGTCACCAACACCGCCGCCGGGCACGCCACCTTCCTGGACCGCTGGAAGTACGGCGTGATGCGGCTGATCACGCTGGCCAGCGACGACTCCGCGTACCCCTCGATCACCACCCCGGGCTGGGTGGACGTGGTGATCAACGTCATGTCCACGCTGCTGCTCTTCGCCGTGCTGTTCGCCGCCTTCCGCTCCCGGCGGGCCGTGGACCCGCTGACCGAGCGGGACGAGGAGCTGCTGCGGGCGCTGCTGGACAAGCAGGGCGAGCGGGACTCGCTCGGCTACTTCGCGCTGCGCCGCGAGAAGAGCGTCATCTGGTCGCCCAGCGAGAAGGCGGCGATCACCTACCGGGTGGTGGGCGGGGTCTCGCTCGCCTCCGGCGACCCGATCGGCGACCCGGAGGCCTGGCCCGGGGCGATCGAGCCCTGGCTGGCGGAGGCCCGCGAGCACGGCTGGATCCCGGCCGTCATGGGCGCCAGCGAGGAGGCCGGCACCATCTACGCCCGGCACGGCCTGGACGCCCTGGAGCTGGGCGACGAGGCGATCGTGGAGACCGACGAGTTCACCCTCGACGGGCGGGCCATGCGGACCGTGCGGCAGGCCTACAACCGGGTCAAGCGGGCCGGCTACACCGTCCGCATCCGGCGCCACGAGGACATCCCCGCCGACGAGATGGACGCGCTGCTCCACAAGGCCGACGACTGGCGGGACGGGGCCACCGAGCGCGGCTTCTCCATGGCCCTCGGCCGGCTGGGCGACCCGCGCGACGGGCGCTGCGTGATGCTGGAGTGCTCCGACGAGTCGGGCGAGCTGCGGGCGCTGCTGTCCTTCGTGCCCTGGGGGCCGGAGGGCCTCTCCCTCGACCTGATGCGCCGTGACCGGGACTCCGAGAACGGCCTGATGGAGTTCATGGTGATCGAGTTGCTCCAGCGCGCGAAAGAGATCGGGATCACTCAGGTCTCGCTCAACTTCGCGATGTTCCGATCCGTCTTCGAACGCGGCTCGAAGCTCGGGGCGGGACCCGTGCTGCGCATGTGGCGTTCACTGCTCAGCTTCTTCTCCCGCTGGTGGCAGATCGAGTCGCTGTACCGCGCCAACGCCAAGTACCGACCGATCTGGGAGCCCCGTTTCATGCTCTTCGAAAAGAGCGTCGACCTGCTGCGCATCGGCCTCGCCGCCGGCCGCGCCGAGGGCTTCCTGGAAGCCCCCGGACTGCCCAAGTGGCTCCACCGCAAGCACCTGGAGGGGCGCCGGTGACAGGGGCGCGAACGGCGCGCGGCAGGCTGCGGGACTTCGCCATACGCGAGTGGGGGCCGCTGTACACGACGGTCCGCACGGCCCTGGTGACCCGCCGCTGGCGGGCGATCCCGATGACGCTGGCCGCGGTCTGCCTGACCTCGGTGTTCCAGATCGTCCAGAACCAGGACTGGGGCTACCAGGCGGTGCAGGACCTCGGCTCGGTACGGGCCGAGGACCCGCTGCTGACGGCCCTGCTGCGGACCCCGCTCTCGCTCTTCGTCCCGGCGCTGAACCTGCCGGTGTGGGGGGCGCTGGCGCAGATCCTGCTGGTCTTCGGCATCGCCGAGATCTGCCTGGGCCGCGGCCGGACCCTGCTCATCGCGTACGCGGCGACCCTGGCCGGCACGCTCTACGCCCGGCTCGGCATCGCGCTCGGCCCGGGCAGCCCGCTCGGGCTGCCCGCCTCCGACGCCCGGGTGGTGGACACCGGCCCCTCGGCGGCGGTGGTCGGCCTCGCCGTCTACATCTGCTGGCGCTACCGGGCCCGGTGGACCGGGACGCTGGTGGTCGTGGCGATGGTGGTCGAGGTGCTGATCAAGAGCAACCTGGCCGGCAAGGAGCACATCGCCGCGATCGCCGCGGTGCTGCTGCTCATCGCCCTCCAGTGGTGGCGCGAGCGCCGCCGGCCCGGTCAGCGCGGCGGCGTGGAGCCCCGCCCCGGGACCCGCTCCTGGAAGCCGCCGATCAGATCCTGAGCCCGGCGGCGGATCCGGGTCCAGCGCTTGTCGTGGCGGTAGCCGCGGATCCAGGAGCGGGCCCTGGCCCGGTGCCGGCGCCGGTAGAAGTGCCGGGCCCACCAGGAGCCGGGGCGGGCCAGCCGGACCGCGCCGACGATCCCGACGAAGGGCACCAGGGTGCCGAGCAGCGCCATCCGCAGCTTGCCCTTCACCAGCGTGACCAGCACGAAGAGGAAGTTGACCGCGAGCGTCAGCAGGAACGAGGCCCGGTCCTGGCGCTCCTCCGCCGACATGTCGTCCACGCCGAGCGGCGAGAAGCCTGCCAGGGTCAGCAGCACCAGGGCGGCGGTGAGGACGACCACCTCGACGCTCTTGCGCCCGTCCTCCGACCAGTACACGTCGTCGAGGTGCAGGATCAGCGCGAACTCGTCTAGGACCAGCCCGGCGCCGATCCCGAACAGCACCGCGAAGACCGCCGCGCCCACCCCCTCGCGGCCGCTGGCGACGGCGCCGAAGCCGCCGAGGACGGTGAGTATCACGCCCGGCACCACGTGGTGGATGTGCAGCCCGCCGGAGGAGACGTTGCGGAAGGGGCCCTTGCCGGCCCGGATCAGGCGCGTCACCGTGCGGGTGACCAGGAAGGTCAGCACGAAGGAGATCAGCGCGAGGAACAGGGGGAGCTTCCCGGGTTCGACGATGTTGCGCGAGAACCAGTGACCCATGCCACCCCTCCGCCGATTGGCCACTTTCGCTGCCATCTATACCAAATAGTCAATTTAGCCTCCCGCCCCGTGGCACTACCCTTCCGCGGATGGACGGCCTGCGTTTCGCCTTCGGCACCCTCACGGTGCTCCCCGCCCGCATCACCCGCTGGGACCGCGACGCGGCCCGCGCCGGGATGCTCTGCGCCCCGCTCGCGGGCCTCGTCGTGGGCCTGTGCGCGGCCGGCGCCGGCGGGGTCCTGCTGCTGCTCGGCTCGGGCTCGCTGCTCGCCGCCGTCCTCACCGTCGCCGTCCCGGCCCTGATGACCCGCGGGCTGCACCTGGACGGGCTCGCCGACACCGCCGACGGCCTCGGCAGCGCCAAGCCCGCCGAGGACGCGCTGCGCATCATGAAGCAGTCCGACATCGGCCCGTTCGGCGTGATCGTGCTGCTCTTCGCCCTGCTCGCGCAGGTCGGGGCGGTGTACGAGCTGTACGGGCGGGGCTGGGCGCACGGCGCTGCCGGGGCCGTCCTCGCCGCCGCCGTCTCCCGGCTCGCCCTCACCCACGCCTCCCGGCGGGGCGTCCCGGCCGCCCGGCCCGAGGGGCTCGGCGCGATCGTCGCCTCGACCGTCCCGCTCCGCCCCGCCGCCCTGCTGACGCTGCTGGTCCTCGCGCTGTGCGCGGCGGCGGGCGCCCTGCTCTCCCCCGCCGACGCCCTGCGCCTCCCGCTCGCCGCGCTGGCCGGCCTGGCCGCCGCCGCGCTGCTGCTGCGGCGCTGCGTGCGGCGCTTCGGCGGGGTGACCGGGGACGTGTTCGGCGCGGTGGAGGAGACGGCGGCGACGGCGGCGCTGGTGGCGCTGACCTTCGGCTGACCAGCCGGGGGCACGGTCAGCAGGTCTGGCGCCACGCCCCCAGCTCGTAGCGCTTGCGCAGCGAGCTGAGGCCGAGGGCCCGGGTACGGGGGCAGAACTCCCGGGTCTCCCGCTCGTACTCGACGTGGAAGACCGCCTTGCCCGCCTTCACGAACGGGGCCAGCCGCTCGCACTCGGCGTACTCGGCGCACTGCTCGTTGACCGCGAAGTCGAAGTCGGCCAGCAGCTCGGGGATCTGGTCCAGGTCGTTCTTGAGGCCCACGGCCAGCCCCCGTTCGCGCGCGAGCCGGGCGATCAGGCGGTTGTAGCGGAGCTGGTCGGCGGCGGTCAGCGGGAAGCCGGTGGCGTTGCGGTAGCCGTCCATGTTGTCGGGCTCGACCGCGTCGAAGCCCTTGGCCCGGCACATGTCCAGGCGCGCCGCCATCAGCGGGGCCAGCAGGTCGGTGCGGCGGATGTCGAGCCAGCGCTCGCCCCGCCAGCCGTTGCCCTTGCCCAGCAGGGACTTCGGGAACGCCGCCGCGTCCGGGCGGAAGTCCTCCCAGGCGCCGGTGGAGAGGTAGCAGATCACCTTGCGGCCCCGGCGGTGCAGGTCGGCGACGGTGGCCGCCGGGTGGTCGAAGCCGTCGATGTCGTAGACCGGCACGTCCACCGACGGGTCGAGCCGCCCGCTGAGCTGCCACTGCCAGTCCAGTCCGGGCTCCGGCCGCCACCGCTCGCCGGGCACCGGCCGCCCCGTCGGCGAGTGCTCCGGGGCGGGCGCGGGGCCGGGCGCGGCGGTGCAGCCGGCCACCAGGAGCAGCAGGGCCAGCAAGGGCAGGGCCGGCGGCGCGAGGCGTCTCATCGGGCGGGCTCCAGGGTGTGCGGCAGGGTGCCCCAGGGGTGCGCGCCGGTGCCCGGCACCGCGCAGTGCACCGGGGTCGCCGGGCGGACGTCGGCCGGGGCCGCGTACACCAGGTGGCAGTAGTGGTCGGCGACCGGGAGGTCCAGGTCACGATAGGCGTCCCAGGGGCCCTCGAAGGTCACCAGGAGGTCGGCCAGGGCCTCGTAGCCGGGGGCGGGGTGGGCGCCGTGGTTGAGGACCAGGGTGCGCAGCCCGGCCGCCCGGGCGGCCACGGCGAGGCGCCGGTAGTGGGCCAGCGCCGCCGGTTCGGTCGGCACCTGGTCCAGGAAGGCGCCGTCCGCCGCGTACCAGTCGCGGTGCCGCACCAGGTCGGCGACCACCTCGGGGTGCGGGCGGCGCCCGTAGTCGGTGTCCGCGTAGCCGAGCACCCGCACCCCGGCGGCCCGGAGCCGGCCCGCCAGCTCGGCGAAGGCGGGGTCGGGCGCCCGGCCCGCGCCGCTGGCCGGGTTGAGGACGACCCCGTAGAGCGCGGGGGCCGCCGCCACGACGGCTGCCCAGTCCTCGGGGCGGTCGGCGGGGTGCTCGTAGAAGGGCACCAGCAGGGAAGGGCCCGACGGGCCGGCAGGGCCGGGCTGGCCGGGTGTGCTGGGTCCGCTGGGTGTGCTGGGTGTGCTGGGTGTGCTGGAGGAGAGAGTCACGGTTCGGCCCTAGAAGCGGTGGGAGGTCGGACGGACCAGCAGGAGGCAGGTGAGCACGCACAGCACGGCCGCCGCCGCGCCCGCCGCCGCGGGACCGGCGGCCGGCAGCAGGGTCTGGGCGGCCGCGGCGAGCAGGCAGACCGCCGCGGCGCCCGTCACGCCGCCGAAGGCCTGCATCAGCAGCCCCAGCCAGAGCACCGCGCCCACCAGGAGCAGCGCGCCGGTCCGGCCGGGGGAGACGGCCTCGGCACCGGGCCAGAGCACGGCGGCGGTGACGGTGAGGGCGGCCAGCACCAGGAGGTAGGCGCCCAGGCAGCGGGCGAGCATCCCGGTGACGGCGCGCCGGAACTCGTACGCGGTGGTCAGCAGCCGCAGCCGGGTCAGGCTCCAGTGGCGGAAGCGGTGCAGCAGCCACTCGGCGGGGCCCATGGACAGGGTGAGCGCGATGACCGCGTCGGCCCCCGCGTACAGCACGAGCAGCCCGCTGCCGAGGCCGAACAGGCCGTACGGGAGGGAGGCGGCGAGCGGCGGGCCGCCTCGGCCCCGGGCCGGGCGGGGCTCGCCGGGCGCGGGCCGCAGGGCCAGGGCCGCGCAGAGGGCCGTGGCGAGCAGCGAGCCGAGCAGCGGGAGGATCCGCAGGGCCTCGGGCAGCTCGTAGCGCAGGGCGGGGACGGCGACGGCGAGCGGCAGCAGCGCGCCCAGCAGGGCCCGTTCGCGGCCGAGGACGAGCAGGACGGTCGCGGCGGCCAGGTAGACCGCCTGGCCGGCGCCGAACAGGGCCGCCGTGGTCTCCCCCGGGCCGGCCGCCGCGACGGCGACGGCCGCTCCCGCGAGGGCGCCCGCCGGGGCGCCGGTGAGCAGGGTGCGGGCGGCGGCCCGCCGGTCGCCGAGGCCGAGCCAGGTGTAGGCGCGGTGGGAGAGCGCCTGGTTCCACACCCAGCCGGTGACGGCTCCGGCGAACAGCGGGACGGTGCCGGGCGGCAGCCCGTACCGGCCGGGTCCGCCGGCCAGCAGCGGGGCGCCGAGCACGTACGCGAGCCCGGGGAGGGCGAAGACGAGGCCGCGCAGCAGGCAGCCGGCGAGTCCGGTGTGCCAGGGGCCGGCGGGCGGGGCCTCGGGGGCGGGGTGGCGGCGGGCGGTGCGGGCGTAGAGGTCCTCGGCGAGGGCGAAGGAGTCGTCGCGGCCGTAGGTGAGCCGGATGTGCGTGTCGGTCATCCCGTCGGACTCCAGGATGGCCGCCAGCTCGTCGGGGTGGACGGCCGCGGCGGCCAGCTCGTCGAGCCGGCCGGCGAGCTCGTCCAGGGGGTCGGCGGCCGGTGCCGCGGGGTCCGGGCCGGCCGTGCGCTGGCGCGGGACGACCGGGAGGGTGTCCGCGCCGGCGCCGGGCCGCAGCCAGAGGGAGCCGCTCATGTCCGGGCACCTCCGAGGAGTTCGGCCCGCCACGGGTCGGTGAGGCGGGTGGTCCAGTCGGCGGGCGCGGCGGGCGGTTCGGGGGCCCGGCGGCCGGCGAGTTCGAGGTAGATGCGGCGGAAGCCGTCGACGGAGCGGTGCAGGGTGAAACGGTCCACCACCCGCTGGCGGGCGTCGCGGGCCAGCGCGGCGCGGCGGGCGTGGTCGCGGAGCAGTCCGGTGGTGGCGGCGGCCATCACGGCGGGTTCGCGGGGCGGGACGACCAGGCCGGTGTCCCCGACGGCCTCGCGGACTCCCCCGACGTCGGTGGAGACGGTGGCCCGGCCGCAGGACATGGCCTCGATGAGGGAGAAGGGGAAGCCCTCGCTGATCGAGGAGAGCATCACGACGTTCCCGGCCGCGTAGGCCCCGGCGACGTCGGAGGTGCGGCCCTCGAAGGCGACCCCGTCGGCGACGCCGAGTTCGGCGGCGAGCTTCTCCAGGCGGGTGCGGTAGTCCTCGTTGCCGGCCGGGACGGGGCCGAAGAGCCGCAGGCGGGTCTCGGGGAGTTCGGCGCGGACGATCGCGTACGCCCGGATCAGGGTCTCCAGGTCCTTGATGGGGTCGACCCGGCCGACCCAGCTGAGGGTGGGTGTCCCGGGTTCGGGGCCCGCCCAGGGGAAGGCCTCGGGGTCGACGCCGTTGTAGACGGTGCGGATGCGGTCGGCGGGGGCGCCGCCGCGCTCCTCCCAGCGCCGGTTGTACTGGTTGCAGGGGGTGATGAGGTCGGCCTGGCGGTAGCCCAGGGAGTTGAGCTCCCGGTAGAAGCCGAGCATGAGGGCCTTGACGGGCCAGCGCTGGGCCTCGGTGCGGTAGCCGAGGTAGCGCTCGCGGAGGTAGATGCCGTGTTCGGTCAGCAGGAAGGGCACCCCTTCGAAGTGCTGGGCGGCGAGCGCCGGCAGCGTGGCGAGACCGCTGGACACGGCGTGTGCCACGCGGTCGCCGGGTATCCGGGCGGCGAGCGGGCGCAGGGCGTGTTCGAGCAGGTCGGTGGCGGTGAGGGCGTCGTGGACGGTGGGCCGGGCCCCGGCCGTCGGCAGGTGGGGCATGGCCCAGATCCACATCAGGGAGCGCAGCACCCGCTCCGTGCGCAGGGCGGCGGTCAGGCGCCCCTCGCGGGCGAGCGCGGCGAGGGCGAGGAGGCTCTCGCCGAAGTCGCAGCCCGCGGTGGGGTCGAGGATCGCGAGCAGGAGGCGTTCGTAGGTGTCGAGGAAGCGCCGGCGGGCCGGGCCGCGGAGCGCCCCGCCCCGCTCCGGGGTGCCCCAGAGCGGGAAGGAGCGGTGCTCGGAGACGTTCGGCGGCAGCTCCCAGGTCACGGGTTCGCGGCCGCTGCCGGTGAGGGCGAGGATGCGGAAGTCGACTTCGGGCATCCCCCGGACGAGCTGGTCGCACCAGGTGCTGACGCCCCCGTGGACGTGCGGATAGGTGCCTTCGGTGAGCATGGTGACGTGACGGCCGCTGCTCGGCATGTGTGTGTCCCCCCAGACAGGCCCTGACGTGGTCAGGCGGTCGGCAGCTTGAGCGTGATCGAGGTCTGCAGCAGCTCGGGCGCGGTCCAGGCGGACCGGGTGCCCGCGTAGGCGGTGCCGAAGGCGGCGGTGCCGAGGAGGAGTTGCTTGCGGGTGCCCTCGGGCGCGGTGACCGGGACGGTGACTCCGGAGGGCGCCTTGACGGTGACGGTGGCGCCGATCCGGTAGGCGGTGACCTTGCCGTCGGCGAGGGCCCGCTCCCAGGCGGTGCGGCGCTCCAGCTCGGCGCCGGCCTCCTTCTGGCGGGGGTTCACCAGGGGCGTGTTCGCGGCGAACAGGGCGCGGTAGTCGGCGAGCACCTTGTCGAGGACCGGGTAGAGGATGCGCTCCTCGGCGAGGTTCGACTGGTGGACGTAGTGCGGGCGCGGGTCGTTGCCCAGGACGTGGGAGAGGGCGGTGCGGGCCTCCTGCGGCACGATGTGGTCCGCGTAGCCGGTGGCGGTGTCGAGCGGGGCGGGCAGGCAGGTGGAGGCCGGGTTGGACTCGCAGATCCCGCTGCCGCCGTCGGCGCGGGAGGTGTAGATCCAGTTGTACTCGTCGGCCATCTCGGCGGCGGTGCCCACGTTGTAGTACACGTTCATGGGGTGGCGGGGCACGGTCAGCGCGGCGAGCGCGCCGGTGCCGACGGAACGTTGCTGCGGCTCGCGCGAGTTGTCCCCGGCGATCCACTCGACGCCGTTGTCGGCGAGCGCGCCGGCCAGGTTGGGGTTGTCCGCGGGCTGCTGCGGGAGGGTCTTCAGGCCGGAGTGCTCGCCGGTGACCAGCTCCGTGCGGTCGACGGAGATCCCCTTGAGCAAGGCCCAGTTGAGGTTGTCGCGGATCTGCGCGGAGATCTCGGCGCGGCTCGTCCACTTCACCGCGCCGGTCGCCGGGTCCTTGGCGCACGTCCAGGGGACGGTGCCGGCGTCCTGCACACAGCCGAGGAAGGGGTGGGTGTAGGTGTGGTTGACCCAGCGGTACTGCGCGCGGTCGGCGATCAGCCGGGTGGCGAGCGGGTCGGTGCCGCCGTGCTCGGTCTTCCACTGCTCGCCCTGGCCGCCGTTGTAGACCAGGTCGAGCTGGAAGCCGGCGGCCTTCTGCCAGGCGGCGGCGTACTGGGCGTCGGCGGCGGTCATCCGGATCGGGTTCTCCGCCTCCCCGTCGCCCCCGGCGCAGTCGAGGTCGCCGGGGGTGCAGTCGCGCGCGCTGTCCCAGCGGGCGTCGGGGGCGAGCACGTCGTCGACGTGGACCGAGAGGTAGTTGCGCTCCTGGCCGAGGTGGACGCCCTGGGTGAGCCATTCGACGATGCCTCGGGCCAGCGCGCGGTACTGCCGCTGGTGGCTGTTGTACGCGAAGGTCACCACCAGCTCGCGGCGCCCGTCGTGGGCGTACTCGCCGATCAGGCTGGCCCGGCCGCCGCCCCCGACGGGCAGGTCGAGGAGGCTGGTGAAGCCGGTGCGGGGGCGGCCCGCGAAACCGTAGCTCTCGTCGACGGACGGGTCGTTGTCCTCGAACTCCACGGTCCCCCTGAGGTAGCCGAAGGGGCCCGCGAGGCCGGCCGGGGTGACGGCGGCGCGGGCGCCGTCGAGGACGCCGGAGTAGCCGCCGTCGGAGGTGTAGTCGAGCCCGACGCCGGGGTGCGCCCAGGTGTAGGCGTCGACCTGCGGGATGCCGAAGGTCTTCTCGTACGCGACGAGGGCGGTCCGCTCGGCGGAGCCGGGGCCGAAGACGGCCTCGTGCGGCAGGACGACGCCCTGGTACCTGGCGCGCGGGCGCCCGGTCGCGCTGTCGGAGGGGTCACTGAGGAAGGCGGCGTCGAGCACCGGCCGGTTCGGGTCGTTCAGGTCGAGCGTGCGGTAGGGCACGCCGGTGGAGCGCAGTTCGTCGGTGATCGCCGCGACGGCGGTGCCGCCGTCGTCGACGACGAGGACGGTGAGGTCGATCCGCGGGGCCGGGTCGGCGGCGGTGGCCTGCGCGGACGGCAGGACGGTGGCGAGCAGCGCGGCGGCGGCGAGGACCGCGAGGCGCCCGGAGAGGGGCGCGCGCGGGGCGCGGGCGGGGCGGCGCGCGTGGGGCGCGGAGGCGGTTCTGGGCGTACGGATTCGGCCGGAGTCCATCAGGTGCTGTCCCCCCTCGCAGGCCCGCCCGGTGGAGGGGGGACCTGTGAAGATGCTGCGGTGGAGACGGAGGCGAGCGCGTCGCCCCCGCGTGATTGAGGCGAGTGTGAACGAGCTCCGCGAGCTGACGGGGTAAACCCGAAAGAGACACCACGGACGAGTGAACCGCCGCCGCCGTGAGCGAACAGCGTGCGCGGGCGTAGGCTCGTTCTCGGCGCTCATCGGGCCGAAATACGATGCGGCGGGGCACGGTCGGCCCATCCCACGACCGCCAAGAACTCAATGGAAGCGAGATTTCACCACCGTGACTGCTCTCACTCTCAGCACCGCCGGAGCGGCGACGCTGCGTGCCGACGCCCTCGTGGTCGGCGTCGCGAAGGCCGGCAAGGCGCTTGTCGTCGCCCCCGGCGCCGAGGCCGTCGACCAGGCCTTCGACGGCGGGCTCGCCGCCGTCCTGGAGACCCTGGGCGCCTCCGGTGGCGAAGGTGAGGCGACCAAGCTGCCCGCCCCCGCCGGGGTGAAGGCCCCCGTCGTCCTGGCCGTCGGCCTGGGCGCGGCGCCGGAGGCGGACGAGGCCTACGCGGCCGAGACGCTCCGCCGGGCCGCGGGCACCGCCGCCCGTGTCCTGGCCGGCGCGAAGAAGGCCGCCTTCGCGCTGCCGATCTCCTCGCCCGAGGA
The DNA here is from genome assembly GCF_055582325.1 of Streptomyces sp. NPDC042100. Lineage (NCBI taxonomy): Bacteria > Bacillati > Actinomycetota > Actinomycetes > Kitasatosporales > Streptomycetaceae > Streptomyces > Streptomyces sp. NPDC042100. Next base: position 89,515 of record NZ_JBVJDK010000005.1, on the reverse strand, counting down.
CGTCGCCGCCATCGCGGAGGGCGCGCTGCTCGGCGCGTACGCCTACACCGCCTACCAGGACGTCCCGAAGGACGCCAAGAAGCCGCTGGCCGAGGTCGCCCTGCTCGGCGCCAAGCCGCGTGACAAGGCGTACAAGGCCGCCGCGGAGCGCGCCCAGATCGTCGCCGAGGAGATGAACCGCTCCCGCGACCTGATCAACCAGCCGCCGAACGACCTGCACCCGGTCGCCTTCGCCGCCGCCGCCCAGGCCGCCGGCAAGGAGTACGGCCTCAAGGTCCAGGTGCTCGACGAGAAGGCGCTCGCCAAGGGCGGCTACGGCGGCATCCTGGGCGTCGGCGCCGGTTCGGTGAACCCGCCGCGCCTGGTCCGCATCGCCTACACCCACCCGAAGGCGGAGCAGACCCTGGCCCTGGTCGGCAAGGGCATCACCTACGACTCGGGCGGCATCTCGCTCAAGCCGGCCGGCCACAACGAGACGATGAAGTGCGACATGAGCGGCGCCGCCGCCGTGTTCTCGACCGTCGTCGCCGCGGCCCGCCTCGGCCTGGCCGTCAACGTCACCGGCTGGCTGGCGCTGGCGGAGAACATGCCGTCGGGCTCGGCCACCCGCCCCGGCGACGTGCTGCGCATGTACAGCGGCAAGACCGTCGAGGTCCTCAACACGGACGCCGAGGGCCGCCTGGTCCTGGCCGACGCGCTGACCAAGGCCTCGGAGGAGCACCCGGACGCGATCATCGACGTGGCCACCCTGACCGGCGCCATGGTGCTGGCCCTGGGCGACCGCACCTTCGGCATCATGGCCAACGACGACGACTACCGGACGGCGATCCACGAGACCGCCGAGGAGGTCGGCGAGCAGTCCTGGCCGATGCCGCTCCCGGCGGACCTGCGCAAGTCGATGGACTCCCCCACCGCCGACATCGCCAACATGGGCGTCCGGATGGGCGGCGGCCTGGTCGCCGGCCTGTTCCTCCAGGAGTTCGTGGGCGAGGGCATCGCCTGGGCCCACCTGGACATCGCGGGCCCGGCCTTCCACGAGGGCGCCCCGTACGGCTACACCCCGAAGGGCGGCACCGGCTCCTCGGTGCGCACCCTGGTGCGGCTGGCCGAGCGCCACGCGGAGGGCGAGCTCTGACCGGCTCGCGGGCGGGCCGCTGAGCCCGCGGCGAAGGCCCCGGGACCCCTGTGCCCGGGGCCTTCGCCCGTTTCGGGCCTGTTCGCCCGCGACGAAATCCGTGGCTTCGTACGCGCGTATTACCCGGCCGTACGGACGATCGGCCGGTCTCATCCACCGGCCCCGCGTCCCGTCGTCCGTCAACAAGTGCGAAGATGGGTTCTCGGCAGGACAGGGCCCCCACCACAGGGCCGACGAAAAGCGGCCGGACACCGGAGCCGCCGCCCGGTCACCGAAGACCGGCGACGAGCGCACATGCATGGAGGACGTGACGTGGCGAACGACGCCAGCACCGTTTTCGACCTAGTGATCCTCGGCGGCGGTAGCGGCGGTTACGCCGCGGCGCTGCGCGGAGCGCAGCTGGGCCTGGACGTCGCACTGATCGAGAAGAACAAGCTCGGCGGCACCTGCCTGCACAACGGCTGCATCCCGACGAAGGCCCTGCTCCACGCCGGCGAGGTCGCCGACCAGGCGCGCGAGGCGGAGCAGTTCGGTGTCAAGGCCTCTTTCGAGGGCATCGACATCAAGGCCGTGCACAAGTACAAGGACGACGTGATCTCGGGCCTGTACAAGGGCCTGCAGGGTCTGGTCGCCTCCCGCAAGGTGACGTACATCGAGGGCACCGGCCGCCTGTCCTCGCCGACCTCGGTCGACGTCGACGGCCGCCGCGTCGAGGGCCGTCACGTCCTGCTGGCCACCGGCTCCGTGCCGAAGTCCCTGCCGGGCCTGGAGATCGACGGCAACCGGATCATCTCCTCGGACCACGCGCTGACCCTGGACCGGGTCCCGGAGTCCGCGATCATCCTGGGCGGCGGCGTCATCGGCGTCGAGTTCGCCTCGGCGTGGAAGTCCTTCGGCACCGACGTCACCGTCATCGAGGGCCTGAAGCACCTGGTCCCGGTCGAGGACGAGAACAGCTCGAAGCTGCTGGAGCGGGCCTTCCGCAAGCGCGGCATCAAGTTCAACCTCGGCACCTTCTTCCAGTCGGCCGAGTACACCGAGACCGGCGTCAAGGTCACCCTGGCCGACGGCAAGACCTTCGAGGCCGAGGTGCTGCTGGTCGCCATCGGCCGCGGCCCGGTCTCGGCCGGTCTGGGCTACGAGGAGCAGGGCGTCGCGATGGACCGCGGCTACGTGCTCGTCGACGAGTACATGCGCACCAACGTGCCCACGGTCTCCGCGGTCGGCGACCTGGTCCCGACCCTCCAGCTCGCGCACGTCGGCTTCGCCGAGGGCATCCTGGTGGCGGAGCGGCTGGCCGGTCTGAAGACCGTCCCGATCGACTACGACGGTGTCCCCCGGGTGACGTACTGCCACCCCGAGGTCGCCTCCGTCGGCATCACCGAGGCCAAGGCCAAGGAGATCTACGGCGCGGACAAGGTCGTCGCCCTCAAGTACAACCTCGCGGGCAACGGCAAGAGCAAGATCCTCAAGACCGCGGGCGAGATCAAGCTCGTCCAGGTCAAGGACGGTGCCGTGGTCGGCGTCCACATGGTCGGTGACCGCATGGGCGAGCAGGTCGGCGAGGCGCAGCTGATCTACAACTGGGAGGCGCTGCCGGCCGAGGTCGCGCAGCTCATCCACGCCCACCCGACGCAGAACGAGGCCCTCGGCGAGGCCCACCTGGCCCTGGCCGGCAAGCCTCTCCACTCCCACGACTGACGCTCACGTCACTCAGGGCGCGACGACCACTTCCCGCACATTCGATAGGAGCAACCGAAACCATGTCGGTTTCCGTAACCCTGCCGGCGCTCGGCGAGAGCGTCACCGAGGGCACCGTCACCCGCTGGCTCAAGGCCGAGGGCGAGCGCGTCGAGGCTGACGAGCCGCTGCTCGAGGTCTCGACCGACAAGGTCGACACCGAGATCCCCGCCCCCGCCTCGGGCATCCTGGCCTCCATCAAGGTCGCCGAGGACGAGACGGTCGAGGTCGGCGCCGAGCTGGCCATCATCGACGACGGCACCGGCGCCCCCGCCGCTGCCCCGGCCCCGGCCCCGGCCGCCGAGCCGGTCGCCGCCCCGGCGCCGGCCGCCCCGGCCCCGGTCGCCGAGGCCCCCGCCGCCGCTCCGGCCCCCGTGGCCGAGGCCCCGGCCGCCGCCCCCGCCGGTGCCGCTCAGGGCACCGACGTCGTGCTGCCCGCGCTGGGCGAGTCCGTCACCGAGGGCACCGTCACCCGCTGGCTGAAGTCGGTCGGCGAGACCGTCGAGGCCGACGAGCCGCTGCTCGAGGTCTCCACGGACAAGGTCGACACCGAGATCCCGGCGCCCGCCTCCGGCGTGCTCCTGGAGATCGTGGTCGGCGAGGACGAGACCGCCGAGGTCGGCGCCAAGCTGGCCGTCATCGGCGCCGCCGGTGCCGCGCCCGCCGCCGCTCCGGCTCCGGCCGCCCCGGCCCCCGCCGCCGCCCCGGCTCCGGTGGCTCCGGCCGCTCCGGCTCCGGCGCCCGCCCCGGTGGCCCCGGCCGCCCCGGTCGCCGCCCCGGCCCCGGTCGCGCCCGCCGCCCCGGTGGCCGCTCCGGCCCCGGTCGCCCCGGCCGCGCCCGCCCCCGTCGCCGCCGCGCAGCCGGCCGACGACGGCGCCTACGTGACCCCGCTGGTCCGCAAGCTCGCCACCGAGAACGGTGTCGACCTGACGGCCGTCAAGGGCTCGGGCGTCGGCGGTCGCATCCGCAAGCAGGACGTCCTCGCCGCCGCCGAGGCCAAGAAGGCCGCCCCGGCCCAGGCCGCCGCTCCGGCTCCGGCCGCCGCCGCGCCCAAGGCCCCGGCCCTGGAGGTCTCCCCGCTGCGCGGTCAGACCGTCAAGATGACCCGCATGCGCAAGGTCATCGGCGACAACATGATGAAGGCGCTGCACGGCCAGGCCCAGCTGTCCTCGGTCGTCGAGGTCGACATCACCAAGCTGATGAAGCTGCGCGGCCGCGCGAAGGACGCCTTCGCCGCCCGTGAGGGCGTCAAGCTCTCCCCGATGCCGTTCTTCGTGAAGGCGGCGGCCCAGGCGCTGAAGGCCCACCCGGTCATCAACGCCCGGATCAACGAGGACGAGGGCACCATCACCTACTTCGACTCCGAGAACATCGGGATCGCGGTGGACTCCGAGAAGGGCCTGATGACCCCGGTCATCAAGGGTGCGGGCGACCTGAACATCGCCGGCATCTCCAAGGCCACCGCCGAGCTGGCCGGCAAGGTCCGCGGCAACAAGATCACGCCGGACGAGCTCGCCGGCGCGACCTTCACCATCAGCAACACCGGCTCGCGCGGTGCGCTGTTCGACACGATCATCGTGCCGCCGAACCAGGTCGCCATCCTGGGCATCGGTGCCACGGTCAAGCGTCCGGCCGTCATCGAGACCGCCGAGGGCACCGTCATCGGCGTCCGCGACATGACCTACCTGACGCTCTCCTACGACCACCGTCTGGTGGACGGCGCCGACGCCGCCCGCTACCTGACGGCCGTCAAGGCGATCCTGGAGGCCGGCGAGTTCGAGGTGGACCTCGGCCTGTAAGGCGCGCTGCCGGAAGGCAACGTAACAAGCCTCACCTGCGGTGTCCCCGTCCGGATGTGTTTCCGGGCGGGGACACCGTCGTATTGTTCTCAGGGTCAATGACTCCCTAAGGAGCGGCTTCCATGACCATGCCCGTCGTCCATTCGCTGCGCGAGCAGATCCGCGAGCACATCGTGGAGGGCATCGTCAGCGGGCGCTGGAAGCCGGGCGAGCGGATCGTGGAGCGCCGGATCGCCACCGAGCTGGAGGTCTCGCAGACCCCGGTGCGCGAGGCGCTGCGCGAGCTGGAATCGCTGCGGCTGATCGAGTCGGCGCCGAACAAGGGCGTCCGGGTGCGCAGCCTGACCGCGGCCGACCTGGAGGAGAGCTACCCGGTCCGGGCCGGTCTGGAGCAGATCGCGGCGGAGCTGGCGGCGGGCCGGCTGGCGGCCGACTGCTCGACCCTGGAGCCGCACGTGGCGGCGCTGTACGAGGCGGACGCCGCCGCGGACGGCACGGCGCAGGTGCGGCACACGGTGGCCTTCCACCGGGAGCTGGTGAAGGCGGCGGGCAACAGCGTGCTGCTGCACACCTGGGAGGGTCTGGGCATCGAGGTCTTCACGGCGCTGTCGATCCGCTGGCTGGGCACGGTGCAGAAGTCGTACGCGGAGGAGCACCAGGAGCTCGTGGAGGCCTTCCGCAGGGGCGATCCGCACATCGGCGCGCTGGTGAAGGCGCACGTCCTCGGCTGCGCGCCGAGGGCGTGATTCCGGCCACGCGCCCACCCCGTATTCCTTGATCTTTTCTTGATCGTTTCTTGAGCGGGTCCGTTTCGAACGGACCCGCTCATTCGTGCGTACGGGGCCTCAATCGCTGCTCCACCTGCGGAAATCCTTCGAAAACTAGGCACCGGGTGCCCTTTTTCGCGGCACCCTGTGCCGACTTTGGCGCTCCAGGCAAGTTTTTCCCTTCAACACTTTGATCGATCATCGATCGTCGGCTTACAGTCTTCGGCGGGCCGTACCCCGGCCCCTCGCCCTGTCCTGCCAGACACGGCTTCTTTTTTCTGCACCCCCTCCTGTCCGGAAGGCGGCGATCATGACCGATCCCGTAGGCAAGATTCCGAGCGAGCTCGACCAGCTCCCGGACCGTGACACCGAGGAGACCGCCGAGTGGGCGGCCTCCCTGGACGCCGTCACCAAGGCCGCCGGTCCGCACCGGGCCGCCTACCTGATGCGCCGCACGCTCCAGCACGCCGAGGGCGCGGGCCTGGCCCTGCCCAAGCTGCTGGAGACGGACTACGTCAACACCATCCCCACCTCCGCCGAGCCCTCGGTCACCGAGACCGGCGGCGACGAGGAGCTGGAGCGGAAGATCACCGCCTGGAACCGCTGGAACGCGGCGGCGATGGTCACCCGGGGCTCCAAGCACGGCGTCGGCGGCCACATCGCCACCTTCGCCTCCGCGGCCTGGCTCTACGAGACCGGCTTCAACCACTTCTTCAAGGGCAAGGAGTCGGGCGCCGCCGAGGGCTCCGGCGACCAGCTCTACATCCAGGGCCACGCCTCCCCCGGCATCTACGCCCGCGCCTTCCTCGACGGGCGGCTGGACGAGGCCCACCTCGACAACTTCCGGCAGGAGTCCGGCGGCAACGGCCTGCCCTCCTACCCGCACCCGCGCCGGCTGCCCTGGCTGTGGGAGTTCCCCACCGTCTCCATGGGCCTCGGCCCGCTCTCCGCGATCTACCAGGCGCGCTTCAACCGCTACCTGACCAACCGCTCCATCAAGGACGTCTCCGCCTCGCACGTGTGGGCGTTCCTCGGTGACGGCGAGATGGACGAGCCGGAGTCGACCGCCGCCCTGGCGCTCGCCGCCCGCGAGGGCCTGGACAACCTGACCTTCGTCATCAACTGCAACCTGCAGCGCCTCGACGGTCCGGTCCGCGCCAACTTCAAGATCGTGCAGGAGCTGGAGGCCCAGTTCCGCGGCGCCGGCTGGAACGTCGTCAAGACCCTGTGGGGCAACGCCTGGGACGAGCTGTTCGCGCTCGACACCACCGGCGCCCTGGTCCGCCGCCTCCGCGAGGTGCCGGACGCGCAGGTCCAGACGTACCAGACCCGCGACGCCGCCTACATCCGCCAGGACTTCTTCGGCAAGGAGCCGGCCCTCGTCGAAATGGCGAAGCTGCTCTCGGACGACAAGATCCTGGAGTGCTTCCACCTCTCCCGAGGCGGCCACGAGCCGCGCAAGGTCTACGCCGCCTACAAGGCCGCCCTGGAGTTCAAGGGCGCGCCGACGGTCATCCTGGCGCAGACCGTCAAGGGCTTCACCCTCGGTGAGGGCTTCGCGTCGAAGAACGCGAACCACCAGATGAAGAAGCTCACCACCGACGAGTTCAAGAACATGCGCGACCTCCTCGAACTGCCGATCTCGGACGCGCAGTTCGTCGACGGCCAGGTGCCCTACGGTCACCCGGGCGCCGACTCCCCCGAGGTCCGCTACCTCCAGGAGCGCCGCGCGGCCCTCGGCGGCCCCGCCCCGGCCCGCCGCGTGCACCCGCTCGCGCCGCTGCCGGCCCCGGCCGAGAAGACCTTCGCCGCCTTCGACAAGGGCTCCGGCTCGCAGTCGATCGCGACCACGATGGCCTTCGTGCGCCTGGTCAAGGACCTGGTCCGCGACAAGGAGACCGGCAAGCGCTGGGTCCCGATCGTCCCGGACGAGGCCCGCACCTTCGGCATGGAGTCGCTGTTCCCCTCGCTCGGCATCTACTCGCCGAAGGGCCAGACGTACGAGCCGGTCGACCGCGACCAGCTGATGTACTACAAGGAGGCCGTCAACGGCCAGATCCTGAACGAGGGCATCACCGAGGCCGGCTCGATGGCCGACTTCATCGCCGCCTCCACGTCGTACGCGACGCACGGCGAGGCGATGATCCCGTTCTACATCTTCTACTCGATGTTCGGCTGGCAGCGGACCGCCGACCAGATGTGGCAGCTCGGCGACCAGCTCGGCCGAGGCTTCCTCGTCGGCGCGACGGCCGGCCGCACCACGCTGACCGGTGAGGGCCTCCAGCACGCCGACGGCCACTCCCCGGTGATCGCGGCCACCAACCCGGCGGCGCTCACCTACGACCCGGCGTTCGCCTACGAGGTCGCGGCCATCGTCAAGGAGGGCCTGCGCCGCATGTACGGCGAGGCGGCCGAGGGCGAGGACCAGAACGTCTTCTACTACCTCACCGTCTACAACGAGCCGATGCCGCAGCCGGCCAAGCCGGCGGGCGTCGACGAGGGCATCGTCAAGGGCCTGTACCGCTTCAACACGGCCGAGTCTGCGGGCCTGGAGCTCCCGGCGAACGCCGCGCGCATCCAGCTCCTCTCCTCCGGCACTGCCATCCACTGGGCGCTGGAGGCGCAGCGGCTGCTCGCCGCCGAGTGGGGCGTGGCCGCCGACGTGTGGTCCGCCACCTCCTGGACCGAGCTGCGCCGCGACGCGCTGGAGGCCGACGCGGCCCTGCTGCGCGGCGAGGAGCGGGTGCCGTACGTCCGCCAGGCCCTGGAGGGCGTGGACTCCCCGGTCCTCGCCGTCTCGGACTACATGCGCCAGGTCCCGGACCAGATCGCGCAGTGGGTCGAGCAGGACTGGTCCTCGCTGGGCGCCGACGGCTTCGGCCTCTCGGACACCCGCGCCGCCGCCCGCCGCCACTTCGGCATCGACGCCCAGTCGATCGTCGTCGCCGCGCTCGCCCAGCTCGCCCGCAAGGGGCAGGTCCAGGCGACGTCGGTGAAGGAGGCGCGGGAGCGCTACGGCCTGTAAGGGCCCCGGCGGTCACCGGCCCCCGGCCGGTGGAGGCCGCTTGATCCACCCGAGGCGGGCGGCGCGCATGATGGAGTCATGCGCGCCGCCCGCCTCATCAAGTTGGTGCTCCTGCTCCAGTCCCGGCCGTCCATGACGGCCGCCGAACTCGCCGCCGAGCTGGAGGTGTCGGAGCGCACCATCACCCGGGACGCCCTCGCCCTCTCGGAGGCGGGGGTGCCGGTCTACGCCGACCGGGGCCGGGCCGGCGGCTACCGGCTGGTCGGCGGCTACCGGACCCGGCTCACCGGGCTCGCGCGCGGCGAGGCCGAGGCGCTGTTCCTGTCGGGGCTGCCCGAGGCGCTGCGGGACCTGGGGCTCGCGGACGCGGCCTCGGCGGCGCGCCTGAAGGTGGCGGCGGCGCTGACGCCCTCGGTGCGGGACGCGCCGGAGGCGGTCGGGCGGCGCTTCCACCTGGACGCGCCCGCCTGGTACCAGGACCCCCAGACGCCCGCGCTGCTCGCGCCGCTCGCGGAGGCGGTCTGGGACGACCGGCCGGTGCGGGCCCGCTACCGGCGGGGCGACGGCGAGGTGGAGCGCGCGCTCCAGCCGTACGGTCTCGTCCTGAAGGCGGGCGTCTGGTACGTGTGCGCCCGGCCGGCGGACGGCGGCTCCTTCCGCACCTACCGGGTGGACCGGTTCACCGAGGTGGTGGCGGCGGACGGGCGCTTCGAGCGGGACGCGGGCTTCGACCTGGCGGCGTTCTGGACCGAGCGGTCCGCCGAGTTCGCCCGCTCCCTGCTGCGCGCGGAGGCGGTGGTGCGGCTGAGCCCCGAGGGGGCGCGGCGGCTGCCGCACGTGACGGACCGGGCGGCGGCCGAGGAGGCGCTGGCGGCGGGGACCCCGGACGCGGCCGGCCGGGTCACCGTGACGCTGCCGGTGGAGAGCGAGGACGTGGCCTTCGGGCAGCTGCTGGGCCTGGGCGCGGAGGCGGAGGTGCTGTCCCCCGCCTCCCTGCGCGCCCGCTTCGCGGCGGCCGCCCGCGCGCTGGCCGGGGTGTACGGGCCGTCCTGACGGCGGTCCCCTAGCGGTAGTCCTCCACCCGGGCGTCCGGGTCGGTCTCCTTGGCGACGATGAAGCCCCAGGAGTCGGGCCGGGAGCCGTCGGCGTCGGTGAAGCCGTACTCCTTCGCGAGCTGTCCGCTGTCGGCCGAGCGCCCGTTCCAGCGCGCCCGGCCGGGGTCGGCGGCGAGGGCGGCGACGGCCCGGCCGACGTAGACCGGGGACTCGGAGACGCCGAAGTCGGGGAGGTCCTTCACGGCGTCGCGCCAGTTCTCCTCGGTGACGCCGAAGTGGGCGAGCATCTGCTCGGAGCGGAGCCAGCCGGGGCTGACGCAGACGGCGGTGCCGCCGTGCTCCTTCAACTCCTCGCCGAGGCCGAAGGCCATCCGGATCGGGGCGTTCTTGGCGAGGTCGTAGAAGAGGTTCTCGCGGTAGCGGGTGCCGTTGTAGGCGGCGGTGCCGTCGGTGACCTCGACGACGAGCCCGCCGGGGGCGCGGATCAGCAGCGGGAGCGCGGTGTGGGAGGTGATGGCGTGCGTCTTCACGCCGAGTTCCAGCATCCGCAGCCCGCTGTCGAGGTCGTACTCCCAGCTCTTCGTCCCGAAGGTGAGGAGGTGCTCGCCGCCCCAGACGTCGTTGACGAGGATGTCGAGCCGGCCCTGTTCGCGGTCGATCCGCTCGATCAGGGCGCGGACCTGCTCCGGGTCGAGGTGGTCGGTGGGGACGGCGACGCCGGTGCCGCCGGCGGCGGTGACGAGTTCGGCGGTCTCCTCGATGGTCTCGGTGGCGCGGCCGACCTCGCTGACCTTGTCGCGGGTGGTGCGGCCGGTGACGTAGACGGTGGCGCCGGCGGTGCCGAGCTGGACGGCGATGGCCCGCCCGGCGCCTCGGGTGGCGCCGGCGACGAGGGCGATCCGGCCGGTGAGGGGCTGCGTTTCGGTGGTCATGGAACGACCCTGTCAGCTAATCCCGACATCTTCCGTCCGGATTGTTTTCGGCCGTTTCCGGGTGCGTCGCACGGCGGCAGCCACGATGCTGGACCCGTGATGGACGAGACGGAGTTCTGGGAGATCATCGACTCCACCCGGGAGGGCGCCGACGGCGACCCGGAGGAGCACGCCGAGCTGCTCGTGGAGCGGCTGACGCGGCTGGACCCGGACGCCGTCCTGGACTTCGCGCGCCATTTCGAGGCCCGCTTCAACCGGGCGTACAGCTGGGAGCTGTGGGGCGCGGCGGTGGTGCTGTTCGACGGGGCGGACGACGACGCCTTCGACTCCTTCCGCTGCTGGCTGATCGGCCAGGGCCGGGAGGTGTTCGAGGGGGCGGTGCACGAGCCGGACGCGCTGGCGGAGCTGCTGGACGCCTTCGACGAGGAGATCGACGGGGACGGCGAGGAACTGGGCTTCGCGGCGGACGAGGCGTACGAGCGGCTGACCGGGGTGGAGGCGCCGGACCTGGGGATCCCCCCGCAGGCCGCGGAACCGGCGGGCACCCCGCTCGACCTGGCGGACGACGGGGTGCTCGCGGGCCGCTTCCCTCGGCTGTGGGCCCGGTTCGGTCCCGGCTGACGGAGGGGGTGGGGCCGCCGGGACCGGACCGGGCGGTCCGGTCAGCCCCCGAGCCGCAGCTCGGGGTTCTCCCGCGCGAGGATCATGTCGGTCCTCGGCTGGAGGGCGGGGAAGAGCTGTTCGGGCTGCGGGATCGCCCAGTACTTCCCCTCGGCGACCATCTGGAAGACCCGCTCGGCGTGCTCCTCGGCGGTCAGCCCGTGCTCGTCGGCGAGGCGCTGGAGCCGCTCGTTGAAGGCCGCGATCTCCGGGGGCTCGCTCCCGCCGGGCCGGGCGGCCCTGAAGATCTCGCTCTTGACCGAGCCGGGGGTCACGACGGACACCTGGATCGGCGCGCCCTTCATCAGCATCTCGTAGTGCAGCGACTCGCTGAGCGCGAGGGTGCCGAACTTGGTGACGCTGTACGGGGCCATCAGCGGGCTCGGCAGCAGGCCGCCGACCGAGGAGACGTTGACGACCCACGCCTTCTCGCCGCGCTCCAGCATCCGGGGGACGAAGGCCCGGATGCCGTTGACGTAGCCGCCGATGTTGATCCGCAGCATGGCGTCCCAGCGCTCCGCCGGGATCTCCCAGGAGTAGCCCATGGCCATGATCCCGGCGTTGTTGACCAGCAGGTCGACCACGCCGAAGCGGGTGTACGCGGTGTCGGCGAGCGCCACGACGGAGGCGGGGTCGGAGACGTCGGTGACGACGGCCTCGACCTCGGCGCCGGTCGCCCGCAGCTCCTCGGCGAAGGCGGCGAGCCGGTCGGCGGCGATGTCGGCGAGGACCAGCCTCATGCCGAGGGAGGCGGCGTGCCGGGCGAGTCCGGCGCCGATACCGGAGGAGGCTCCGGTGATGACGGCGGTGCGGCCGGCGAAGACCTCGGCGGCCGATACCGGGGCGGCGGACATCAGAAGTGCGTTCCGCCGTCGATGCGGACCTCGGTGCCGGTGATGAACCGGCCGTCCTCGGAGGCGAGCATCGCGACGACGCCGGCGACGGTCTCGGGTCCCGCGAAGCCCTGGCCGAGGGCGGGGGCCAGCTTGGCGAAGAGCGACCAGTCGGTGTCCTCGGGCAGGCCGGGGCCGGCCGACTGCTTGCTGGCGCCGCTGCCGTCGGTCATGCCGGAGGAGATGGAGCCGGGCTGGACGGCGGTGAAGCGGATGCCCTGCTTGGCGTACTCGGCGGCGAGCGCGTGGGTCATGGACTGGATGCCGCCCTTGCTGGCCGCGTAGGCCGCCATGTAGGGGTGGGCGAACATCGCGGAGGTGGAGGAGAAGTTGACGACGGCGGCGCCGTCGCCCTCCAGGAGCGCGGGGATGGCCTCACGGATCATGAGGAAGGTGCCGGTCAGGTTGACCCGCAGCACCTGCTCGAAGGCGTCGAGGCTGGTCTCGTGGGTGTGCGAGGAGCGCAGGATGCCGGCCGCGTTGACCAGGACGTCCAGGCCGCCGAGGGCGGTGACGGCGGCGGCGACGCCCTCGCGTACGGAGGTCTCGTCGCCGATGTTGACGACGAGGGTGGTGAGGCGGGCGGCGTGCTCGCCGGCCTTGGCGACGGTGTCCTTGAGGCCGTCCTCACTGATGTCGGCGGCGACGACGGTGCCGCCCTCCGCGAGCATCCGCAGGACGGTGGCCTGGCCGATGCCGGAGCCGCCGCCGGTGACCAGGGCGCGGCGTCCTTCGTAGCGGGTGAGCTGGTTCATGACGCAACCTCTCGATGTCGAGCTATCTGGGGAGATGTCTGCCACCGTACGCCCAAGTGGCACGTTTTGCCATAGCTGCATGACGTGCACTCCTGGCAGTCGCGGGCGTACGCTGGGTGGCGTGAGCGACACGAACCCCCCTGCCGGCCGCGCCGCCCCCGCGAGGACCCCCTCCCTGACCGAGCGCCGCAAGGCGGCCACCCAGCTGGACATCGCCCGTGCCGCCGCCGAGCTCTTCACCGAGCGCGGCCCGGACGACACCACCGCCGAGGACATCGCCCAGCGGGCCGGGGTCGCGCTGCGCACCTTCTACCGCTACTTCCGCTCCAAGCAGGACGCGGTGGCCCCGCTGCTCGCCGGCGGCGCCGAGCGCTGGCGTGCCGAGCTCGCCGCGGGCACCGCGCCCGGCACGGCGCTGCCCGCCGCCCTGGAGCGCTCGATCGCCGCGTCGCTCGCCGCCGAGGACGAGGAGGCGGCGGAGGGCCTGCGCTGGACCCGCGGGCTGCTGCGCGCGGCGGCGCACGACCCGGCGCTGCGGGCCGTCTGGTACCGGGTCAACCAGGAGTCGGAGGAGCGTCTGCGGGAGGTGCTGTCCGGCCTCGCGGGCCCGGCGGCGGACCCCCTGGAGCTGCGCCTGGCCGCCGCGGCGGCGACGGGCGCGATCCGGGTCGCCCTGGAGACCTGGGCCGAGACGGACGCCCCGGTCCACGGCGAGGGCGCCCCGGCCGCGCTCGCGGTCCGCTGTCTGCGCGAACTGACCGGCGGCCTGCGGATCCTGGGGGCGGACGGGGCCTGAGCCCCCGGGCGCGGCGGGTCCGGGGCCGGCCGCGCCCGCGCGCCGGAGCCACGGACCCCGCTCGGTCCGCCGAGCGCGCTCAGTCCAGCGAGCGCCCCATGAGGACGCCGTCCACGTACGCCCCCTCCAGCAGGAACTCCCCCGGCAGGACGCCCTCGACCGCGAAGCCCTCCGTCTCGTAGAGCGCGCGGGCCGGGGCGTTGTGCCCGAGCACCCCCAGGGTGACCCGGATCGCGCCCTGGTCCCGGGCCCGGTCCAGCGCGGCGCGCACCAGCGCGCGGGCGACCCCCTTGCCCCGGGCGGCCTCGCCGACGGCGAGGCCCTGGATCTGGCGCACATGCGCGGTGCTGGCCAGCGGGACGGCCCGGACCAGCCGGATGAAGCCGACGAGGCCCGCCTCCGGCAGCTCCGCGACGAGGTAGTCCTCGGGCGGATGGCGCTCGTCGAAGAACGGCTCGTCGCCCTGAGGAGCGGGCAGCACCGCGTGCAGCGGCGACCAGGTGGCGCGGTCCAGCGCGGCGAGGGCGGGCTCGTCGGCGAGCCGGGCCGCGCGTATCCGAATCTCCGGAACGATCATGCGGGCCACTGTGCCACGGACCGGCCGGAAAGGGGCAGGATGAGGCCATGCAGCCCTCCTCCCGCCCCGCCCCCCGCAAGCGCGTCGCCGTCACCGGAGCGACGGGCCTGATCGGTTCCGCCCTCGTGCGCTCCCTGCGCGCCGACGGCCACGACGTCCTGCGCCTGGTCCGGCGGCCCGCCGCCTCGGCCGACGAGGTGGAATGGGACCCCGCGCGGCTGTACGTGGACGCCGCCGGGCTCGTCGGGGTCGACGCGGTCGTGCACCTGGCGGGCGCGGGCGTCGGCGAGCGGCGCTGGAGCGAGGCGTACAAGAAGGAGATCCGGGACAGCCGGGTGCGCGGCACCCGCGCGGTCGCCGAGGCCCTCGCCTCGCTGGCCGAGCCGCCCGAGGTGCTGGTCTGCGGCACCGCGCTCGGCTACTACGGCGACACCGGCTCCCGCGCGGTGGACGAGAGCGCGCCCGCGGGCGAGGGCTTCCTGCCCTCGGTGTGCGTCGAGTGGGAGGCCGCGGCGGCGCCCGCCGAAGCGGCCGGCATCCGGGTCGCGTACGCCCGCACCGGCCTGGTCGTGGCCCGCGAGGGCGGCGCCTGGGGGCGGCTCTTCCCGATCTTCCGGGCCGGGCTCGGCGGCCGGATGGGCGACGGCGGCCAGTACTGGAGCTTCATCGCCCTGCACGACGAGGTCGCCGCGCTGCGGCATCTGATGGACACCCCCGGGGTCTCCGGCCCGGTGAACCTGACCGCGCCCGAGCCGGTCACCAACCGCGAGGTGACCGCCGCGATGGGCCGGGTGCTGCACCGCCCGGCCTTCTGCCACGTGCCGGCCGCCGCGCTGCGGCTGGCGCTCGGGGAGTTCGCACAGGACGTGCTGGGGAGTCAGCGGGTGCTGCCGGGGCGCCTGTTGGAGACGGGTTTCGACTTCGCCTTCCCGACCATCGACGAGGCGGTACGGGCCGCCGCCCGCTGAGGGAGGCGCCGGCCGCCGACGGCCGCGCCGGGGCCCCGCCGGCCGCGCCCGCGGCCTCCGGCCCCGGCACCCCCCGCCACCTCGCGGCTTTCCCGCCCCGCCCGTCCCCGCTTCACCCACCCCGCCCGTCCCCGCTTCACCCACCCCGCCCGTCCCCGCTTCTCCCACCCCGCCCGTCCCCGCTTCACCCACCCCGCCCGTCCCCGCTTCACCCGCCGTGCGCTCCCTCGTGCTGCGTGCACCCCGTCGCGCGCGGCTCCACGGTGTGGGAGCGCTGCCTACTCTTCTGCGAACTCGGGCATTCCGGGGGCATGTTGGGGGCATAGGCCTCCCACCAACCGCGCCGACCTGGGGAGGGGCACGTGCTCAACAACTCGGACGTCGTCGTCGTAGGAGCCGGGGTCGCGGGTCTCGCGGCGGCCAGGCTGCTGACCGAGGCGGGGCTCTCGGTCACGGTCCTGGAGGCCGCGCCGCGGATCGGCGGCCGGATGGCGACGGACACCGTCGACGGCTTCCGGCTCGACCTGCTCGGGCCACTGCTGACCACGCCGCAACTGGAGGGCGTCCCGCTGCGCCCCTTCGCCCCGGGGGTCGTCGTGCACAGCGACGGCCGGTACGGGCGCTGGGGGGCGCCGCACGCCCCGTGGACCTCACGGGGCGCGGGAGCCCCGGGGATGGGGGGAGCACGCGCCCGGGCACGCGCCCTCGCGAGCGCCCCGCGGAATCCGGCCACCTCGCTCGACCAGGCGCGGCTGGGCGCCTCGCTGGTCCGGCTGGCCACCACGCCCGCCCAGCGGCTGCTCGGCCGCGCGGAGCGGGGCGCCCGCGAGGCGCTGACGGCCCGGCTGCCCGCCCGTACGGTCCAGGGCGTGCTGCGTCCGCTGGTGGCCGCGCTGCTGGGCGACCCGGACCTGTCGACCTCCAGCCGCCGCGCGGACCTCGCGCTGCGGTCCTTCGCCCGGGGCCGGGTGAGCGTGCCGGCCGGCGGCTCGGACGCGCTGCCGGGGCGGCTCGCTGCGGCGCTGCCGCCGGGCACGGTCCGTACCGGGGTGCGGGTCACCGAGGTGTCGATCGCGCGGGTCACGACGGCGGAGCACGGGGTGTTCGGCTGCCGCGCGGTGGTCCTGGCGACCGGCGGCCGGACGGCGGCGGAGCTCCTGCCGGGGCTGTGCGTGCCGGAGTACCACGCGGCGACCGTGCTGCACCACACGGCACCGCTCGCGCCGACCGGGGAGCCGGTGCTGCTGCTGGAGTCCGACGCGGGCGGCCCGGTGGCGCACACGGCCGTGATGAGCGCGGTCGACCCGTCGCGGGCGCCGGACGGGCGGACGCTGATCACCTCGACGGTGCTGGGGACCGCGCCGGACGACACGGAGCGGCGGGTCCGCAAGCACCTGGCGACGCTGTACGGCACGTCCACGGACGAGTGGGAGCTGCTGGCGCTGCGCCACACCCCGCACGCCTTCCCGGCGATGCGGCCCCCGTTCGACCCGGAGCGCCCGGTCCGGGTGCTCTCGGGCCTCTACGTGTGCGGGGACCACCGGGCCACCGGCACCCCGGTCGGCGCGCTCACCTCGGCGCGCCGGGCGGCCCTGACGCTCCTGGCGGACCTGGGGCTGCGCCCGGCGGGCCCGGCACCCGCGGAGCGGGCGGCCTGACGGGACGGGCGGCCAGGGCTATCCCAGCGCGGCCACCCGGTCGCGGTAGGTGCGGACGGCCGGGGCGTCGCGGTAGGGCTCCAGGCGGCGCTCGAAGTCGCGGACGTACTCGACCGCGCGGGCCGAGCGCATCTCGGAGGCCTGCTGGGCGGCCTCGGCGCCGAGCGCGCAGGCCTGGTCGAGCTCCCCGAGGGCGAGCCGGGCGGAGGCGAGGACGACGCGGCAGAAGAGCCGGCTGCGGGCGTAGCCGGGCGCGCGGAGCTGGAGGGCGCGCTCGGCGTGCTGGGCGGCGGCCCGGTACTGCTGGAGGTCGCGGTGGCAGTGCCCGAACTCGTCCGCGAGCTGGGCCTCGTCGAAGGGCCGCGCCCAGTAGGGCACCTCGTCGCCGGGCCGGGCCGCCTCCAGGGCGCGCTCGGCCCGGGCGAGGGAGGCGCCGCAGGCCCGCGCGTCGCCGAGCACGCCGTGGCCGCGGGCCTCCACCGAGTACAGGAGCGCCTGGACGACGGGCGGGGCGGCGGAGCCGACGCCCTGCTGGGCGACCCGGGCGAGCTGGACGGCCTCGCGGCCGTGCCCGAGGTAGACGGCCTGGTGGCTCATGGTGATCAGGACGTACGAGCCGTAGGCGCGGTCCCCGGCGGCCTGCGCGAGCCGCAGCGCCTGGACGAAGTAACGCTGGGCGAGGCCGTGGGCGGCGATGTCGTACGAGGTCCAGCCGGCCAGCCGGGTGAGGTCGGCGGCGGCGCCGAAGAGGCGGCGGCCGGTGTGCTCCCCGTAGCTGCCGCGCAGCATCGGCTCGGCCTCGTGCTCCAGGTAGCGGACGAGGGCCTGGCGGGCGTGGCCGCCGCCGTAGGCGTGGTCGAGGGTGCGGAAGAGCTCGCCGACCGAGCGCAGGGCCGCGATGTCGCCGCCGGAGACCCGCTGGCCGGGGCCCCGGTCGGTGCCGCGCTGGCGGGGTACCGAGAAGCGGCCCTGGGCGGGCACCCGCTCGGCGGCGGGGCCGCCGGCCTCGCCCCGGGCGACCCGCTCGTCGGCGCGCCCGATCAGCCAGTCGCGGCTGGGGACGACGAGCCCGGCCGGGGTGAAGGCGATCTTCCGCAGCTCGGCGTGGCTGCCGGAGTCCTTGCGCCACAGCCCGCTGACGATGTCCACGGCCTCCTCGGGCGTGGCGGCGAACTCCAGCCCGGCGTAGACCGGGGCGCAGGCGTCGAGCCCGAGGTCCTGGGCGGAGAGCCGGCGCCCGAGGCGCCGGGTGAAGACCTCGGCGATCAGCGCCGGCGTGGTGCCGCGCGGCTGCTGGCCGCGCAGCCAGCGGGTGACCGAGGTCTTGTCGTACCGCAGGTCGAGCCCGTGCTCCAGGCCGAGCTGGTCCACCCGTCTGGCGAGGCCCGCGTTGGAGAAGCCGGCCTCGGTGATGAGCGCGGCGAGCTGGCGGTTCGGGATGCGCTGCGGGGGTCGTTCCGTCATCAGCTGTGCGGTCTCCTGCCTTCCGGGCCCGGGTGGCAGCCCGCCCGGCATGGACCCTCTTGGACCCTCTTGGGCCCTCATGGAACGGCGTGAATTTAGCGGCCTACTCCGCCCTAACCGCCACCTTCGCCCCAGATTCATCCGATCGTGTGAGGAGCAGGGAGCATGGTTGTCGCATCGATCTGACCTGCGACGCTCCGACCTGAGCAACTGCCGCATCTAGATAGGTCAATTCCAGACAGGTGCAGCGGCGCTGATTTGGTGCTGAGACAGAAAGACCCCCCGCTTCGGCGGGGGGGCTCGTTCGTGGGTCTCGTCCAGCAGCCTCCGCGGAGTCAAGCTGCCTGCTTCATGGGAAGCGGGATTATGCGAACACGCGCATAGTCGCGTTCACGCATAGACGGCCCCGAGGGCCTCTCCGTACGGTCATGGTCATCAGGCCCGGCGGGGGCCTAGAACCGAGGGGGCCCCAAGACTTCTGGATCTTCGACCGCTCCACGGTCGTACTCATGCACTACCAGCCGGACGGCAAGCAGATCAGCCGCGAACTGTACGAGGGCGACCCTGCCCCGTTCATCGAGTACCAGCGCACCGCCGTAGAGGCGTCCGTGCCATTCCTGGAGTACATCACTAGGTGAGTGTCGAGCCTGAGGAGCTAGGGCAGTCTGGCGAGGAGCTAGCGGCCCTTCTCAAGGCGGTACGCAAGCGGTCCGGGCTCTCAGGGGTCCGGGCCGCTGCCCGCTGCAACATGTCTCAGTCCAAGGTCAGCCGTATCGAGAACGGCAAGGTACGCCCGTCCCTCGTGGACGTGGAACAGCTCCTGCGAGCCTGTGAGGCTCCCCCGGCTCTGGTCACTCAGGTCATGGCCCTGGCCCGGCTAGCGAACACGGAGTGGCAAGGCGCCCGTGGAATGCGCCGCAAGGGCCTGGACAAGAAGCAGCTTGAGCTTGCCGGCCTTGAGGCATCGTCAGCTCAGTTCCGATTCTTCCTGCTGTCGATGATCACGGGCCTTCTCTCGACGCCGGAGTACATCCGAGCGAGCCTCGCCCACATCGCTGGCGACCACTCCAAGACGATCGCCCGGAAGCTCGAACGGCAACAGGTGCTCTACGACCGCTCGAAGCGGTTCACGTTCGTTCTCACCGAGCAAGCCGTCCGGTGGCCCCTCGTCGGACCAGACGCGTTGGCCGTACAGATCGACCGCCTAGCCTCGCTTACCCACCTGCCGAACGTCAGGCTCGGCGTCATCCCCCTAACGGTGCCCACCGGGCCCGCCCCACTGAACACCTTCACCGTCTACGACGACCGCATGGCGACCGTCGAGCTGTCGTCCGGGGTCATGGTCTTCCGCGACCCTCGGGACGTGATGAGCCACCTTGAGGAGTTCGCCCGCCTTGAGGACCGGGCGCTGTTCGGGGAGGATGCCCGCGCCTTCTTTGAGGGCTGCTCAGCGGCCCTCAGATGATCTTTAGTCCACATCGCGCATGAACCGCCTACACCGCCCCAACCGGGTTGAGGATGACCGCGGACCAAAGGCGACGGCGGAGGGCTCCACATGGCGAACGTGACTACGACCGACGCGCGACAGGGGGAGTACGAGACGTTCGCCCCGAAGGGTGAGACGTGCCCGGCCTGTGACGTGCCACTGCGGACGCTTGAGCCGTGCAGACGCGGAAGCCTGACGCTCCCCGATGGTGTCGGGGCTCTGGTCGGCTACTGGCACAGCCCGTGCGCCCCCGCCACGAAGGCGGGCGGGAAGTGACCCGGGCCGTTCTCCGCTTCGCCAACCACACCATCCGGCACGAGCCTGACGGCGGGACCACCTTCGAGACGTTCTGTGTCACCCCCGGGTGCGGGGCCGGTTCCGGTCCGATGGCCGGGCAGGACGACGCGCAGGACTGGGCCCTCGGGCACACGGGCCTCACGCCCGGACACGACCTGTTCCGACGTGTCTACACCGATCACGCCAGGGTTACCCGGGCTGAGCCGGTCAGGGCGGACGAAGCGCACCATCACCCCTTGTAGCTCAGTCAGGAAGAGCCCGCGCTTTCCCACGATCCCAGGGAACGGCCGGAAGCACGGGGACTCCGGTTCGACTCCGGACAAGGGGACCACTCCACCCTTCCGGGTGGAGGCTCGCAGAGAAGTCGATCGAAGGGAACGCACCTATGTCGGGTAAGCACGGTGGCGGAACCGGCTCCGGAAGCGGCGGGAGCCAGCAGGACGACGGCAGCAGCGGGCGCGGCCACGGCGGCGGCGGCTCGGAGACGAGCGGCGGGAACCCGTCCGACGGCTCCGGCCCCTCGAAGTAGGCGGCCTGTGGACACGCGCACGAAGGAGGCGGGCCCGGCGCGGCTCGCCTCCGCGCTCGTACGGTCGGGCGCACTCGAAACGGACTGGATCCCCACCTACAAGGCCGTACCCCGTGACATGTTCGTCCCCGACCGGGTGTGGCCCGGCATCGCGGACGGCACCCGCCAGAACGCGTTGGTGGACCGTGCGAACGACCCGGACGCGTGGCGTGAGGCCGTGTACTCCGACATCCCCCTGACGACACAGTGGGACGGCGGGGAGCACCAGGGGGACGGGCCTGGGACTACGCCGACGAGTTCCAGCTCCCAGCCGCACATGGTCTTCTCGATGCTGTCCGACCTGAACGTCCGCGAGGGTCACCGGGTCCTGGAGATCGGTACCGGCACCGGCTGGAACGCCGCCCTTCTCGCACACCGGCTCGGCTCGAAGAACGTGACGTCGGCCGAGTTCGACCAAGCTGTCGCGGACGGCGCCCGGCAGAACCTCAAGGGTGTCGGACTCACCCCGCTCGTGGTCGTCGGGGACGGGCGCGCCGGGTTCGCGGGCAACGCCCCGTACCACCGGATCATCGCCACCTGCTCGGTCGGGGAAGATCCCTCCCGCGTGGATCGAACAGACCGTTCCCGGCGGTCTCATCGTCGCCCCGTGGGGGCCGCTGTACGGCGGGGAGGGCATCACGTGTCTCACCGTGCGGGAGAACGGATCGGCCCGGGGCATGTTCACGCGGTCCAGCGCGTTCATGAGACTCCGGCAGCAGCGCCCCGCCTTCCCGCCCCACGACTCCTACCTCAAGGGCCGGGAGTGGCCCGCCGACGGCGCCAGGAGCAAGACCAAGCTCTCACCCGCCGCCGTCGAAGGCTGGCAAGAACAGTTCGTCATCGGCATCCGGGTGCCGGACGTCTTCTGGACCGTCGAGCGGTACGACGACGGTTCGTACACGCTGTGGACGTACAGCCTCGACGGCGAGTCGTGGGCGTCCACCGACTACGAGCCGGACGCCGACACGTTCGACGTCGTACAGGCCGGTCCCCGGAACCTGTGGGACGAGACGGAGACCGCCTACCAGTGGTGGGTGGACAACGAGCGGCCCGGGTTCGAGCGGTTCGGGCTCACGGTCACCGGCCACGGCGAGCACCGCGTGTGGCTCGACACGGAGAGCTGAGACAAGACGTCCTGGACAAGGCGTTTGGGCTCGTCGCCCAGCCGGTGCCGGCCTCGTGCTGGGATGTGCCGGCTCAGAGAGCGAGCCGGTTGCTCAGCCGCAGGTCAGAGAGCCGTTCATTCCCTAGTGTGAGGATCACGGAGGGTTGTTCACGGCCGCGCCCGAAGCGAAGGGCTCCGGAGCAGCGCGCTCGCGGCCCCGAGCGCCTGCCGGACGGCTGTTCGGCAGGTGCTCGGGGCCGCCGTACAGTGGCATGGGCGCGTATGACGCATGGTGCCGAGCCGGCTCCCGCCCCGGGACGACCCCCGGAACCCGGCCTTCGGCATCCAGGAGGAGGCATGGCCGTGAGTGAGCTGCGATTCGTCCGTCTGGGCTTCGGCGAGGACGCCGTGGAGTACCGGACGGCGTGGGACAAGCAGCGCGAGGTGCACGCCGCCCGGTTCGCGGACGAGACCGGGGACACCTGTCTGCTGCTGGAGCACCCGCCCGTCTACACGGCGGGCCGGCGCACCGCCGAGAACGAGCGCCCCCTGGACGGGACCCCGGTCGTCGACGTGGACCGAGGCGGCAAGATCACCTGGCACGGGCCCGGCCAGCTCGTCGGCTACCCGATCATGAAGCTGCCCCGGCCGGTCGACGTGGTCGCCCACGTCCGCCGCCTGGAGGAGGCGCTGATCCGCACGGCCGCCGACTTCGGTCTGGAGACCACCCGGATCGAGGGCCGCAGCGGGGTCTGGGTGCTCGGCGACCCGGTCGAGCGGCGCCCGGCGCTCGGCGGGCTCTCGCTGGACTTCGACCCCCGGCTGACCGACGAGGAGTTCGACCCCCGGCTCAACGGGCCCGAGTACGCCCCCTCCAACGCGGGCCAGCGGCGCGAGGACCGCAAGCTCGCCGCGATCGGCATCCGGGTCGCCAAGGGCGTCACGATGCACGGCTTCGCGCTGAACGTGAACCCGGACAACACCTGGTTCGACCGGATCATCCCCTGCGGCATCCGGGACGCCGGGGTCGCCTCGCTCGCGAACGAGCTGGGCCGGGACGTCACCATCGAGGAGGTGCTCCCGGTCGTCGAGCGGCACCTGCGGGAGGTCCTGGAGGGCGCGGACCTCCGGCCGCGCGAGGTCGAGCGCCCCGCCGCGCCCGCCGCGCCCGCCGAGGCGGGCGCGGGCACCGAGGCCGCGCAGACCGCCTCCGCCGCCGTCTGAGGAATGCGTGGTCCTGGCCAGAGGTTGGCCAGACGTAGTAAGGCATGGGAAGCAACGGCGTACCCTGGTGTGCGCCGAAGAATCGAAGCTACAGGAGCCGATGTGTCCGCAGTCGCACCCGACGGACGCAAGATGCTGCGCCTGGAGGTCCGGAACGCCCAGACCCCCATCGAGCGCAAGCCCGAGTGGATCAAGACCCGCGCGAAGATGGGCCCGGAGTACAACAAGCTCCAGGGCCTGGTGAAGAGCGAGGGCCTGCACACGGTCTGCCAGGAGGCGGGCTGTCCCAACATCTTCGAATGCTGGGAGGACCGCGAGGCCACCTTCCTCATCGGCGGCGACCAGTGCACGCGCCGCTGCGACTTCTGCCAGATCGACACCGGCAAGCCGGAGGCGCTCGACCGTGACGAGCCGCGCCGCGTCGGCGAGTCCGTCGTCACGATGGACCTGAACTACGCCACCATCACCGGCGTCGCCCGCGACGACCTGGCGGACGGCGGCGCCTGGCTGTACGCGGAGACCGTCCGCCAGATCCACGAGCAGACCGCCGCCCGCGCCGAGGGCCGCACCAAGGTCGAGCTGCTCGCCCCCGACTTCAACGCGGTCCCGGAGCTCCTCGAAGAGGTCTTCGCGTCCCGCCCCGAGGTCTTCGCGCACAACGTCGAGACGGTGCCCCGGATCTTCAAGCGGATCCGCCCCGGCTTCCGCTACGAGCGCTCGCTGGACGTCATCACCAAGGCCCGTGACTACGGTCTGGTCACGAAGTCGAACCTGATCCTCGGCATGGGCGAGACCCGCGAGGAGATCAGCGAGGCCCTCCAGCACCTGCACGACGCGGGCTGCGAGCTGATCACCATCACGCAGTACCTGCGCCCCTCCGTCCGGCACCACCCCGTCGAGCGCTGGGTGAAGCCGCAGGAGTTCGTGGAGCTGAAGGAGGAGGCCGACGAGATCGGCTTCTCCGGTGTGATGTCGGGCCCGCTGGTCCGCTCCTCGTACCGGGCCGGCCGCCTCTACCAGCAGGCCATCGAGAAGCGCGCGGGCGCGGCCGAGGGCGCGAACGCCGCCCAGGCCGTCTGACCGGGCCTTTTCCCGCCTCGCCCGGCGCGGCCGTCCCTCCGGGGCGGCCGCGTCGGCGCATCAGGGTTTCATCAGTGTTTGACCGCCGGGTCACGCCCTGGTAACACCGATGCGTGAGGCTGTACTCACTCACCGCCACCGAGCGTTCACGGAGGCCCCCTCCCATGCAGGCCGCGCAGATCCGCGCCACGGCGCTCCCGTCCGTCACCGACGCCCTCCGGGCCGTCGAGTCCCTGCTGCTCTCCCGAGGCCAGCGCAGGGCCCGTCGCAACGCCTGGACCTCCGTCCTGGAGGACCGCCGCCGGGCGAAGGACCGGGTCGAGGCCCAGCACGTCCTGGAGGCGGTGTCGGGCCGCGCGTCCCGGGCCACGTAAACTTCTGGACATGGCGAGGAAGGCAAACACGGGCGGCGCTGACGCCGCGAACCCCGGGCGACTGAAGCAGATCGCCCTCACGTACAAGATGACCCGGAAGGCCGACCCGAAGGTCGGTCTCGTCGTCGCGGGCGTGGGCATCGTCGTACTCGGTGTCCTCCTCGCGATCGGCTTCCTGATCGGTCACCCGGTCTACCTGGGCATCCTCGGCTTCGTGCTGGCGTTCCTGGCGATGGCCATCGTCTTCGGGCGGCGCGCCGAGAAGGCGGCCTTCGGGCAGATGGAGGGCCAGCCGGGCGCGGCGGCGGCGGTGCTGCAGAACATCGGGCGCGGCTGGACGGTCACCCCGGCGGTCGCGATGAACCGCAACCAGGACGTGGTGCACCGGGCGGTCGGCCGTCAGGGCGTCGTGCTGGTCGGCGAGGGCAACCCGAACCGGCTGAAGACGCTGCTCGCGGCCGAGAAGAAGAAGGTCGCCCGGATCGTCGTGGACGTGCCGGTGACCGACATCATCGTCGGCAACGACGAGGACCAGGGCCAGGTGCCGCTGAAGAAGGTCCGCACGAAGATGCTGAAGCTTCCGCGGCTCCTCTCCGGCCCCCAGGTGACCGTCGCCAACGACCGGCTGCGGGCGATGGGCGACCTGATGAGCAACATGCCCCTGCCGAAGGGTCCGATGCCGAAGGGCATGCGGATGCCTCGCGGCGGAAAGATGCGCTGAGCGCCTGACGCGAAACGGGAGGCGCCCCGGACCGACCCGGTCCGGGGCGCCTCCCGTTTCGCGTTCCCGCGCCCGGTGCCGCGCCGGGTGCCGCGCCCGCCGTCAGATGCGGACCTGGACGGCGCCGGAGAAGCGGTCGTGCAGACCTCGGCCGTCCCGGTCCCAGATCAGGGCCGGCAGGGCCAGGCAGACGAGGACGCTGCGCAGCACCACGCGCGGGAGGCCGAGCCGTCCGCCGCGCGCCGAGACCACCCGGAGGCCGAAGAGGCGCTTGCCGGGGGTGAAGCCGACCGTGCCGACCGTGAGCACGCTCATGACCAGCAGGATGACCAGCGCCCAGTTGCCGGTGGCCTGGCTGTAGCCGTCGGTGATCAGGCCGTATGCGATCACCATGCAGAGGGCCCAGTCGACGGCGAGGGCGCCGAGGCGGCGGCCGGGGCGGGCGATCGAGCCGGGCCCCTCCTCGGGCAGACCGAGCTGCTGCCCCCGGTAGCCGAAGTCGACACCGGCCTCCTCCGCCGCCGCGCGCGGTCCGGAGAGCCATGATCCGAGTGCTTGCCTGTTGTCCACGCGACCACGGTACTGTGCCCGTTTTCGATCACTTCGGCCTGGGTAGGCGGGAGACCCTGGGTGGCCCGCGGCAGACCCGCCCCGGTTAACTTCGACGAAACAAATGGGTCATGCTTGAGAAATCCCGTCTACCTATGGTCGGGTCCTGCGTGTGCCACCGCACTGGCCGCACGACCGAGCTGCAAACCCCGCCCCTCCCCGGGCCGGGAGTAGGAGGAGTTGGATGTCCGAGAAGCACGGGTTCCAGAACGCCGACGAGGTCCAGAAGTTCATCAAGGACAACGACGTCAAGATGGTCGACGTCCGCTTCTGCGACCTTCCGGGCGTGATGCAGCACTTCACGATCCCGGCGACGGCCTTCGACCCGGCGGATGAGCTCGCGTTCGACGGTTCGTCGATCCGCGGCTTCCAGGCCATCCACGAGTCGGACATGGCCCTGCGCGCCGACCTGTCGACGGCCCGGGTGGACCCCTTCCGCCGCGACAAGACGCTCAACATCAACTTCTTCATCCACGACCCGATCACGGGCGAGGCCTACAGCCGCGACCCGCGGAACATCGCGAAGAAGGCGGAGACCTACCTGGCCTCCACCGGCATCGCCGACACCGCCTACTTCGGCCCCGAGGCCGAGTTCTACGTGTTCGACTCGGTGCGCTTCGAGACCTCCGCGAACCAGGGCTTCTACCACATCGACTCCGAGGCCGGCGCCTGGAACACCGGTGCGGAGGAGAACAACCGCGGCTACAAGGTCCGTTACAAGGGCGGCTACTTCCCGGCCCCGCCGGTCGACCACTTCGCCGACCTGCGCTCGGAGATGTCCCTGGAGCTGGAGAACGTCGGCCTGCAGGTCGAGCGCCAGCACCACGAGGTCGGCACCGCCGGCCAGGCGGAGATCAACTACAAGTTCAACACCCTGCTCGCCTCCGCCGACGACCTGATGCTGTTCAAGTACATCATCAAGAACGTCGCCTGGCGCAACGGCAAGACCGCGACCTTCATGCCGAAGCCGATCTTCGGCGACAACGGCTCGGGCATGCACGTCCACCAGTCGCTCTGGTCCAACGGCGACCCGCTGTTCTACGACGAGGCCGGCTACGCGGGCCTGTCGGACACCGCGCGCTACTACATCGGCGGCATCCTCAAGCACGCCCCGTCGCTGCTCGCCTTCACCAACCCGACGGTGAACTCGTACCACCGCCTGGTCCCGGGCTTCGAGGCCCCGGTCAACATGGTGTACTCGCAGCGCAACCGCTCCGCCGCCATGCGCATCCCGATCACGGGCTCGAACCCGAAGGCCAAGCGCGTCGAGTTCCGCGCGCCCGACCCGTCCTCGAACCCGTACCTCGCCTTCTCCGCCCTGCTCCTCGCGGGCCTCGACGGCATCAAGAACAAGATCGAGCCCGCGGAGCCGATCGACAAGGACCTGTACGAGCTGGCTCCCGAGGAGCACGCGAACGTCCAGCAGGTCCCGACCAACCTGGAGGCCGTCCTGCGCGCCCTCGAGGACGACAACGAGTACCTCCAGGCCGGCGGCGTCTTCACCTCCGACCTGATCGAGACCTGGATCGACTACAAGCGCACCCACGAGATCGCCCCGATCCAGCTGCGCCCGCACCCGCACGAGTTCGAGCTCTACTTCGACCTCTAAGCCGGTGGGGGTCCACGGACCCGCGCGCACCTCGGCACCATGACGGACGGGCCCCGGGCCGGCATCTCGCCGGCCCGGGGCCCGTCCGTCCGTCCGTTCCCCCCGCTCACTCCTCCTCGGTGCGGCAGCGGCGGCGCCACTCGTGGAGCAGGATCACCAGGGCCCCGGTCACGGCCAGGCCGCCGGCCGCGACGAGGACGAAGCCCAGGGCATTGCCGGAGGCCGGTGGCGGCGCCCGGGTCCGGGTCACCGCCGGGCCGCTGGAGCGGATGGTGGTCTTCGACCGGCGGACCGCCCTGGTGGCCACCGATCCGGCGGACCTCGCGAGGGGCGGCCCTGGTGGTCCGCCAGCCGGGCCCGCTGGCCCCTCTGCTCGCCCTCTTCGAGGCCCGCTGGGCGCGTTCCGCCCCGCTCGCGGACGAGCTCCCGAGCCCTGTCGAGGGGCGGGTGCTGCGCACCATGGCGCGGGTGGACAAGGACGAGGCGGGCGCCCGCGAGCTCGGCATGTCCGTCCGGACCTACCGGAGGCACATCGCCGCGCTCATGCGGCGCCTGGGCGCGCAGAACCGTTTCCGGGCGGCGCTGGCGGCCCGGGAGCGGCACTGACTCTGAGGGGGGGGCGGCCGAGCGGTGAGCCCGGCGCGCGGGGCCCGGCGCGCGGAGGCTGCTCTCGGCTTCGGCCCGCGTCGCCGCCTGTGGCGCCGTCGATGTCGGTGTCGGTGTCGTCCCTGTCGTCCCCGTCGTCCCCGTCGTCTGTGTCGTCTGTGTCGCGCGTACGACCGGAATGCGAAGAGGTGACGAATTCCCGCCCCTACTCACCGGTAGACCATTCGCTCTCCGTGACGGATCGGTAGCGTGTCGTCGTCGCTGCCGCCACACCCGGAGCACTGGGCTCCGCTGGGACTAGCTGGCGCGATGAGGAATCGAACGTGACTCAGGCGGCCATCGCCCCTGCAGAGACGCTCCAACTCCAGCCGTACACCGGCCACTGCCGCGTCATCGCCGACGAGGGCGCGCACGTGGTCATCGGCGTCTCCCCGGGGAACAGCTACTTCACGGCCCAGCGACTGCGCGATCTGGCGCGCTGGGGGCTCGCGCACTTCGAGCGGGTCGACTTCGTCTACACCGATCTGCACGTCGCCGACATGTACGAGGCGCTCGGGTACGGGGCCGAGGAGGCGCGGCGCAAGGCCGTGAAGAACCTGCGGGGCGTGCGCGCGAAGGTGCACGCCGCCGTGGCCGAGGAGGACCCCTCGGGGGTGCGCCTGCGGGCGCGCGGGATGTCGGAGTTCACCTCCGTGCCCGCCTACCGGACGCTGCACGTGGAGACCGTCGCGGCGGTGGCCGGGGACCCGGTGGTGCGGCGCACCTGCGACGCGCTGGCCGGGATCTTCCTGGCCGGGAAGCTGACGCCGGGCCAGGAGATCACCGAGCGGCAGCGGGAGGTGTGCCGGGAGTACATCTGCGCCGAGGCGCCGCTCTTCCTGGACACCCCCGCGATCCTCGGGGTGCCGTCCTCGCTCAACGTCTATCACCAGGCGCTGCCGCTCGCCGACCTGCTGTACGCCCGGGGGTCCGGGCTGCGTGCCTCGCGCAACCAGGGGCACGGCATCCTCACGCCCACCGCGCACACCGCGGACGAAGGAGGGTCGCGATGACGGCCACCACCGTCGAGAGCCTGCCCGCCTTCCCCTTCGACTGGGACGGCACCCGGCTGCCCGAGGAGGTCGCGCGGCTGCGGCACGAGCCGGTGCGCAAGGTGCGGACCATCGCGGGCGCGGAGGCCTGGCTGGTCTCCTCGTACGCGCTGTGCCGGCAGGTGCTCGAAGACCCGAGGTTCAGCCTCAAGGACACCTCGGCGCCCGGCGCGCCCCGGCAGTACGCGCTGACGATCCCGCCGCACGTGGTGAACAACATGGGCAACATCACCGGGGCGGGGCTGCGCAAGGCGGTCATGAAGGCGATCAGCCCGAAGGCGCCGGGTCTTGAGGAGTGGCTGCGGCGGCGGGCCCACGCGCTGGTGGACGCGCTGCTCGGCGAGGGGGCGCCCGGGGAGCTGCGGTCCGGGTTCGCCGATCCGTACTCGGCGGGGCTGCACTGCCGGATCCTCGGCATACCCGAGGAGGACGGGCCGCGGCTGCTGCGCAGTCTGGACGTGGCCTTCATGAACGCGCCGCGCGAGATCGAGGCGGCCCGGCTCAACTGGGACCGGGACATGGCGTACATGGTGGCGCGGCTGGACGACCCGGCGACCGGCGGGCTGATGGCGGAGCTGGCGGCGCTGCGGGACGACCCGGAGTACGCGCACCTGACGGACGAGATGCTCGCGACCGTGGGCGTCACCTTCTTCGGGGCCGGGGTGATCTCCACCGCCGGCTTCCTGACGATGGCGCTGGTGTCCGTGCTGACCCGGCCGGAGGTGCGGGAGGCCCTGGTCACGGGCGGGGTCGCCGGGGCGATGGACGAGCTGCTGCGGGTGAACCTGTCCATCGGCGACGGGCTGCCCCGGCTCGCGCTGGAGGACGTGCGGCTGGGTGACGTGCTGGTGCGTAAGGGCGAGCTGGTGCTGGTGCTCGTGGAGGCGGCCAACCACGACCCCGGGCACTTCGCCGACCCGCTGGCCTTCCGGCCCGGCCGGGAGAACGCGGCGGACCACCTCTCCTTCGGCGGCGGCCGGCACTACTGCCCGGCCACCGCGCTCGGGAAGCGGCACGCGGAGCTCGCCCTGGAGACGCTGCTCGACCGGCTCCCGGGGCTGCGGCTCGCGGTGCCGGTCGAACAGCTCGTGTGGCGCACCAACTTCATGAAGCGGCTGCCAGAGCGACTGCCGGTGGCCTGGTAGTCCCGGGGGGCGGTGGTCCCGGGGGGGGCGGGAAGGGGCGCTGTCCGGCACCGGCGGTGCCGGGCAGCGCCCGCCTGGGTCAGCGGCCGTAGCGGATCAGGGCCCGGACCATGTGGCAGGTGGTGTCGGACGGCGGGTGGATGCCGAGCTGGACGGCGGTCGCGCGTATCTTCGCGTTGGTCGCCCGCGACGGGAGGTAGACGCCCGCGTCGAGCAGGGCGATCGCGAGGCGCATGGCCTTCAGACGGCGGTTGTGCGTGACGTACCACTCGCGGGGGCGCCCCGCGGGCAGCGGCTGCTTCTGGAGCGGCTTCCAGGGCTCGATGGACGGTGTCCGGACCACGGCGAGAGCCATGCGCGACCTCCTGGCGAACGGTGGGCGAGAGCCCTCCCCGGGGCCCTTGCCTTCACCCCCGATTTTAGTCGCCCCCACTGACAATCGCCCCTGGTCGGAAGGGCTTTGGCGGCACTTTGGCAGCACTTTGGCGGTACGTTGGGGAGCATGGAGATCTGGATCAATCCCGCCTGTTCGAAGTGCCGCGCCGCGCTGACCCTGCTGGACGCCGAGGGCGCCGACTACACCGTGCGCCGCTACCTGGAGGACGTGCCGGGCCCGGACGAGATCCGGGCCGTGCTGGGTCGGCTCGGCCTGGAGCCCTGGGACATCACCCGGACCCAGGAGGCCGCCGCGAAGGAACTCGGGCTCAAGGACTGGCCCCGGGACGAGGGCGCCCGGGACCGCTGGGTCGAGGCGCTGGCGGCGCACCCGAAGCTGATCCAGCGGCCCATCATCACCGCGGAGGACGGCACGGCCGTCGTCGCCCGCACCGAGGAGGCCGTGCGGGACGCGCTGTCCCGCTGACCCCGGCCCCGGCCCCGGCCCCGGCCCGGCCCCGGCCCCGGCCCGGCCCCGGCCTCTGGTCGGCTCAGGCCGTCGCCCGGGACGCCGCCTGGGCCTCCGCCTCCGCCAGGATCTCGGTGAGCCGGGCCCCGAAGCGCACGTCGCACGGGTGCGGCTCGCCGCTGCGGACGGCCTCCAAGAGGGCGTCCACCGCGCCGCCGAACGCCTCCAGGGCGCCGTCCCAGCCCGGCATCGTCACCCGCCCCCGCTCCCCGTACAGCGAGAGCGCGGCCTCCGCGGCGCCGGGCGGGGCGCTCAGGGTGAGCGTCGCGGTGCTGCTCGCGCCCGAGGTGTGGCGCAGCACCAGGTGCCGGGTGTCGTCGGGGCCGGCGGCGCAGGTCACCGAGGTGACGTCGCCGAGGACCGGCAGGTAGACCGAGAGGACGTGCGGGCCGACGTCCCACAGGCCGCCCTTCTCGCGCCGCCACGGCGAGGCCGCGTACGCGCTGTCCGAACCGGGCGCGAAGAGGGAGCCCAGCCAGTGCGCCTCGCCGAGGAACCAGCCGCCCGCCTGGGCCTGTTCGGCGATCCAGCGGGCGGTGGGCGGCGCGAAGCGCAGGGTGCAGAAGACCACGGAGGCGACACCCGCCCCGGTCACCGCGTCGGCCAGCTCGCGGGCCGCGCCGGGCGCGGTCGCCACCGGCTTGTCGAGGATCACGTGGCAGCCGGCCGCCGCCGCGCGCGCGGCGAGCGGGGCCTGCACGTCCGGCGGCAGCGCGAGGGCGACGGCGTCGCACGCCTCGAACAGGGCGTCCGCGTCCTCGTACGCCCGGGTGCCGAAGGCGGCGGCCAGCTTCGCGGCGGCCTCGGGCCTGCGGCCCCAGACGCCGGCGAACTCCACGCCCTGGTGTGCCGCGAGGGCGGGCGCATGGGTGCGCTCGGCCCAGGGGCCGGTGCCGAGCAGTCCGATTCGGGGCTTCGCGCCGGGGATCTTCGTCATGCCCTCCAGTCTGCCGCGCCGTTCGGACATCCGGCTCCCCGATATCCGTCCGGGCCACCGATGTCCGTCCCCCGATGTCCGCGCGGGTCCCCGGAATCCGTCCCGGGACTCCGTCCCCGATGTCCGCGCGGATCACCGGAATCCGTCCCGCGTGTCCGCGTGGTCCCCGGTCCCGTATTCGATTGGACGGGCGCCCCGCCCCCGGTGCTAGCGTCGGCGGGCCGGCCGCGGGACTTCGGTGCGACTTCCGGGACCTGTCTGTGAAGCATCGTTTTCGCTGTTCGCTCCCCCATTCCCCGGCCGGCGCCCTGTCTCCGGAGCGCGAGGAGCCCGTCCGATGTCCGACCGCGTCGCCGCCGAGGACGTCCTGCTCTTCGTGAACGCGGCCCTCGCGGCCACCGGGCAGCGCGAGTTCCGGGCCGGGGCCGAGGAGCAGCGGCTCTCACTGGACTTCCTGCACGCGTACGTCTGCGGCAACTACCGCCCCCTGTACGCCGCCGTGCTGGCCCTCGACGTCAACGACCACAACGCCGCCCTGATCGCGGAGCGGCTGCTGCGCACACCCGGCGAGGGCGGCCCGGGCGAGGGGCGGCTGGTCGCGGCGCGGCTCGCGGTGATGCCGCCGCAGCGGGTGTACCGGCTGTTCGGCGCCCTGCGCGCGGCCGGGGTCAACAACCGGCGCACCCGCGCGATCGTGCGTGACTGGCTGGCCCGGCGCCCCGACCTCGCGCACGACGCCGTGAAGTACCGGCCCGGTCTGAAGGCGGCCGTCCGGCACGCGCACCTGCCGGTGTCCGGGGAGCTCGGGGACTTCCTCTTCGCGCCCGGCCGCCGGACCCGGTACGAGCACCGCACGCTGGAGGCGTTCCGGCGCGCGCACTACGAGCAGGGGGCGCTGTACGAGCTGCCGTTCACCGTCGCGGAGGGCTTCGCCGCGCGGCACGGGGTGGCCCGCGAGGTGTTCCTGGAGCGGATGGCGCCGCGCATGACGCGCCTGGAGCGGCTGCGGTCGCGCCCGGGGACGGCGGAGCTCGGCACCATGCCGCTGACGCGCCTGGCGCTGTACGTGCTGTCGCTGCCGTTCGCGGAGCGGGCGGCGCGGCGGGCCGAGCTGACGGAGGCGCTGCGGGCCGCCGCCGCGCGGGTGGCGGGGCCGCACGCGGGGAGCTGGGGGCGGGTGGCGGCCGTGCTCGACGACAGCTTCTCGTCCTCGGGTTCGGGGGTGAAGCGGCGCCGTCCGCTGGCGGTCGCGCTGGGCTGCCACTTCCTGCTGGAGGCGCTGGCCGCGCCGGGCGGCTTCGCGGCGCACTGGACCTCGGGCGGCACCGATCCGCTGCTGGTGCGCCCGTGGGGGGCGACGCCGCTGGGTGCCCGGATCCTGGACGCCCTGGACGCGTCGCCGGGCGCCCCGGAGCGGCTGGTGATCGTCTCGGACGGCTGGGACAACGCGCCGCCGGGGCTCGCGGGCGAGGTGCTGCGGGTGTGGCGGGAGCGGCTCGATCCGGGGCACCGGACGAGCGTGGTGCACCTGAACCCCGTATACGACGCGGAGCTCTTCGACGTGCGCCGGCTCGCCCCGGACGTGCCCACGGCGGGCATCCGGGACGCGGAGGACCTGGCGGCGCTGGTGGAGCTGGCGCGCTTCGCCGAGGGGCGGGAGCGGCCGACGGCGCTGCGGGCGTATCTGGACCGGCGGGTGGAGCTGTTCCTCAAGGAGGCGGCGCGGTGACGCGGATCGATCTGACGGGCCTGGAGGTCCGGCCGTCCCAGGTGTGGGGCGGGGTGCGGCTGGTGCCCCTGGTGCGCGCGGAGCCCGTCGAGGGCCTGCGGCTGCACCGGCGGATCTACGAGGGCGCCGGGGGGTCCGAGGGATCCGGAGGGTCTGGAGGATCCGGAAGGTCCGGAGGGCCCGGGGGATCCGTTGGATCCTGCGACTCCGGCGGCTCCGTCGACCTCGGCGGGGGTGTCGCGTACTCCTCCACGTACATCCCGCACGGCTTCGTCGCCGACTGGTCGGACTCCGGTCAGGAGGCCGCCGCGTACGGGACCCGGCTCGGGGCGGAGCCGCCGGCCGCGATCCCGGTGCGGCGGCTCGTCCGGCGCCACCGGGGCGAGCGGCGGCTGCGCTTCCTGCCGCTGCACCTGGCCCTGGAGGGCTATCTGTCGCTGCACTTCGGAGGGCCGTCGATCGCCTGGGAGGAGTGGTCGGGGCAGGCGGTGCGCCGGGGCCTGTCGCCGCGCGCGGAGGCCGCGTACACGGGCCGGCAGGTGCCGGGGCTCGCCGAGGCGCTGCGGGTGTTCGAGATCCATCCGGGGCAGTGCGGGATGCTGCTGTACGTGTCCGACGCGCTGGCCGCGGCCTTCGTGGTGCCGCACCCCGACGACTACCGGGTGCTGCATCCGACGCTGGTGGAGGACCTGTTCGGGGAGCTGGTGCACCAGTACGCCCTCTATGGGGCGCCGGTCGCCGACTTCACGGTCTCTTTGGAGAGCGCCGCTGTACATTCGCTGGCCGATCTGCGGGCCGCCGCGCGGGAGCGGGAGCGGGCCTGGGCACGGGCGCACGACGGGCTGATGGCCCGGGACCTGCTGGAGACCCCGTACGCCTTCGAGCAGGTCCACCGGCTGGGGGGCTTCCGGCTGTTCCGCTTCCTGCCGCCGTTCGCGCGCTCGGGGCGGGAGCAGCACATCGGCGAGCTGATCGCCGACCACCGGGGGCGGACGGCGTATCTGAAGACCTTCCGGCTGTCGGAGGCGCAGATCCGGCGGGGTCATCTGCTGCGCCGCCTCGCGGACTGCGACTGGCACCTGGAGCGGACCGCGCGGGCGCTGGGGACCTCGTACGAGGAGCTGGTGGCGCGGATCCGGCGGGCCGGGTTCGAGACGCTGCTGAACGAGCACGCCGTGGCCCGCCGGGCGCGCGAGCTGAGGGAGAGTTGAGCCGCCCGCGCGGAAGGCCGAGTAACACGGGGTTCACAATCGGGCAACCATCGGGAAATCCGATATTGCGATGCTGCGGCGCAGACACCGCCACCGCAGCTCTCGCAGCGTCGCGAGCGTAGCGAGCCCGGTGCACCGAGCACCCGCAGCGCACGCCAAAGGATGAGGCCCGTGACCTTCAAGGCTGAGTACATCTGGATCGACGGCACCGAGCCGACCGCCAAGCTCCGCTCGAAGACCAAGATCATGCCCGGCACGGGTGCCGCCCTGGAGGAGCTGCCGATCTGGGGCTTCGACGGTTCCAGCACCAACCAGGCCAAGGGACACGCCTCGGACCGCGTCCTCAAGCCGGTCTTCTCCTGCCCGGACCCGATCCGCGGCGGCGACGACGTGCTGGTGCTGTGCGAGGTCCTGAACACGGACATGACGCCCCACGCGTCCAACACCCGTGCCGCGCTGGCCGAGGTGTACGCGCGGTACGCCGCCCAGGAGCCGATCTTCGGCATCGAGCAGGAGTACACCTTCTTCGACGGCGAGCGCCCGCTCGGCTTCCCGGTCGGCGGCTTCCCGGCCCCCCAGGGCGGCTACTACTGCGGTGTCGGCGCCGACGAGATCTTCGGCCGTGACGTCGTCGAGGCGCACCTGGAGAACTGTCTGACGGCGGGCCTCGGCATCTCCGGCATCAACGCCGAGGTCATGCCCGGCCAGTGGGAGTTCCAGGTCGGCCCGCTGGCGCCGCTGGAGGTCGCCGACCAGCTGTGGGTGGCCCGCTGGCTGCTCTACCGCACCGCCGAGGACTTCAAGGTCTCCGCGACGCTGGACCCGAAGCCGGTGAAGGGCGACTGGAACGGCGCGGGCGCGCACACCAACTTCTCCACGAAGGCGATGCGCGAGGGCTACGACGCGATCATCACCGCCTGCGAGTCGCTGGGCGAGGGCTCGAAGCCGCTCGACCACGTCAAGAACTACGGCGCGGGCATCGACGACCGGCTGACCGGTCTGCACGAGACCGCCCCGTGGGACAAGTACCACTACGGCGTCTCCGACCGCGGCGCCTCGGTCCGCATCCCGTGGCAGGTCGAGCAGGACGGCAAGGGCTACATCGAGGACCGGCGTCCGAACGCGAACGTCGACCCGTACGTGGTGACCCGCCTGCTCGTGGACACGTGCTGCGCGGCCCTGGAGCAGGCCGGCCAGGTCTGATCCACCGCCGATCCGCCGCTCATCCGCCGCTGATCCACCGCTGATCCGCCGCTGATTCGCAGCTGATCCGCAGCTGATCCGTGTGCCCGGAAGGGGCGTCCGCCGTTCCGTACGGTGGGCGCCCCTTCCGGCATGTGGGAAGCACATGTGTGCGGCGCGACACGGCTTTTGGCCGACCGAGGGCTGCCCACCGCACTTCCCTCCTGGTTTAATAGGGATATGGCCAGCATCGAGAACGACACCGCGAAGGGTCGCCACGACCTTGAGCCGTTCTGGCCTTCCCGGCAGCACCACGACTACGACCGGTGCTGTCGACGCGTGAGGAACGCGTCGGCCCTCTAAAGCCCCCGACCGGTAGGTCCGGTCGTCCGGCCTTCGGCCGACGCGCATGACGTACGACGCCTGTCCGTCCGTAACTCGCGCGAAAGAGTTGAGCTTTCATGGCCCATGTCCAGGCTGCCGCCACCCTGACCCCGCTGCGTCCCCGCGTCGACCGCGCGGACCGCGCCGACCGCCTCGAACGTGCCGACCGGCACCGGCTGCGGGCCGTCGACCCCGACGAGGTCGCCGGTCTCGCCCAGGTCGCCGACTTCCTCCCGCCGGGCGCCACGCTGCTCCCCGCGCCCCAGCACGCCCTGCCCACGCTGCCCGGCCGCCCGCCGATGGTCGGCTACCTCGTGCTGCTCCCCGCCGACCAGCAGCCGCCGGTCCCGCAGGCGGCGGCGCCGCTCGCCGAGCAGGGGCCGGTGGCCATCGACGGCGTCCAGCGGGTCGCCGTCGTGGACGGGCGGGCGCTCGACCTGACGTATCTGGAGTTCGAGCTGCTCGCCCATCTCGTGGCCCACCCGCACCGGGTGCACACCCGCGACCAGCTGGTCACCACGGTGTGGGGGTACGGGCACGTCGGCGACGGCCGGACCGTGGACGTCCACGTGGCCCGGCTGCGCCGCAAGCTGGGCGCCGAGCACCGCCACACGATCCAGACCGTGCGGCGGGTCGGCTACAAGTACACCCCCTGACCTGAAGGGTCAGGACGTCGTGGCGGGGTTCCGGCTCCGGAACCTCGCCACCAGCCCGGCCGCCGCGTCGACGGCCAGGAACAGCAGCAGGCTGAGGCCGAGCAGCGGCACGAACCAGGCCACCAGGGCCACGGCCGCGAGCAGCGGCAGCAGCATCGTCGGCGGCACCTTGCGCCAGGCGCCGCGAGCGACCGGGCGGCCCGGCCGGCGCAGCCACCACATCCGGTAGCCCCACAGGATCAGCAGGACGAGCGCGAGCCCGAGGGCGGCGAGCGCGAGCTGGTTGAACAGGCCGAGGAAGACGCCCATGTGGGCGTCGATGCCGATCCGGGTGAGCTTGGCGAGAAGCGGGTAGTCGGCGAAGCGGAGCTCGTCGAGGACGGTCCCGTCGGCCGGGTTCACGGCCACCGAGTCCAGCTCGACGGGGAACTGCGTGTCGGTCTCCTTCACCACGTACCCCGCGTCCTCGGCGGGCAGCACGACCGAGATCCGGGGGCTGTCGACGCCGGCCGCGCGGGCCGCCGCGACCGCCTTGTCGATGCCGATGTCCGTGCCCTTCGGGGCGGCCGGCGCGGGCTGGTGGCCGGCGCCGTGGCCCGCGTGCTCGCCGCCGCCCGCCGCGCCGCCGGGGGTGACGGCCGCGGACAGCGCGGGGGTCGCGCCGCCGAGCCGGTCCTGCACGGAGCCGATGTTCTCGCCCGCGTACCGCGACCAGGTCAGACCGGTGGCGGAGAGGGCCACGAGACCGGCCACCGACCACAGGCCGACCGTGCCGTGCCAGGAGAGGGTGCGGCGGCGGGACTTCGGGCCGCGCTCGGGAACGAACAGCGCGCGGCGGTTCCTCCGGCGGCGGCCGAGCCACAGCAGCAGGCCGCCGAGCGCGACCACCCACAGCCAGCTGGCGGCCAGCTCGCTGTAGTTGCGGCCGAGCTCGCCGAGGTGCAGGTCGACGTGGAGCCCGGAGATCCAGGTGCGCAGCGGGAGCGCGCCCGAGCTGCCGTAGCTGGGGAGCTGCCCGCGTATCTCGGCGGTGTACGGGTCGACGAAGACGCCCATGGAGGTGCCCTCGGGCGCCTCGGGGTCGTCCATCAGGACCCGGGTGGTGGCGCCGGGTTCGGCGCCGGGCCACACGGCGGTGACGGTGCCGTCGGGGTTGGCCGCGCGGGCCGCCTCGACCTGGCGGGAGAGCGGGAGCGGGGCCGCGTCGGCGGGGACGGGGACTTCGAGCTCGTGCGCGTACACGAGCTTCTCGGCCGGTACGGACAGGGCGTAGAGCACGCCGCTGAGCGCGGCGACGAGGAGGAACGGGGCGACGAGGACGCCCGCGTAGAAGTGCAGGCGCAGCACGAGCGGGCGCAGGGCCGCCCAGCCGCGCGGCCGGGCGGCGGGTTCGGAGGAGCGGGACTCGGGGGCCTCGGGGGTGTCCGGGCGCGCGAGATCGTCGAGGGTCATGGAAGGTCCTGGGAACGTGTGTCGGCAGGGGGAAGCGGCCCCCGGGTACCGATCCGCGTCAGACGCGGGCTCCGAGGGCCGTGGCGTGGGGGAACACCGGCCCGGGCGGCCCGCGCCGGGAGACGGTGTGCGCGAGGACCACTCCGCGCAGCCTGCGGGTGTACGGGGCGGTGCGGACCGGCCGGAGGGCCGGCGGCACGGGGGCGAGGACGGCCGACAGCCGCCCGACGGCGAGCGCGAGGCACAGCGGCGTGAAAGCGGCGGCGGCGACGGCGCGGGCCAGCGCGAACAGCGCGGCCTCGCCCCGGGCGAGCCAGAGCCCGCAGGCCAGGGCGGCGAGCAGGTGCGCGAGGAGCATCCCGGCGCCGGAGCCCGAGGCCGAGGCCATGGCCACGAGGTGGTCCAGGGCGCCCATGCCGGCCATCGCGTCCATGGACCCCATGGACCCCGTGGATGCGATGGATCCCGTCGCGTCCATGGACCCCATGCCGGGCGCGCCGCCCATGTGGTCCATGCCCGCCATGTGGACCGTGCCCGCCATGTGGTCCATGCCCGCCAGGTGCCCCATGGCGTCCGTGGAACCCATGGATCCCCTCGCGTCCATGGCCTCGGCGTGGGCCGGTGATCCGCCGTGTTCCCCGGCGCCGAAGATCAGGTGCAGGGCCCCCTGGACGCCCGTCAGGCCGGTCGCGATGGCGAGCAGGCCCCGGCGGCGGCCCGCGGCGGCCCAGGCGAGGGCGGCCGTCGCGGCGAAGGCCAGGACGAGCGAGCCGACGGGAATCGCGTGGGCAGACATGGACGAATGCCCCACCGCTGCCAAAGTGACGCACACCGCCGCGAAGAGTGCGGCACGGAGGGCGCGCAGCGGCGACCTGGTGTGCGTCATGGTCCGGTCATGCTGCCATCCCCGCCCAGGGCCTGGAAGACCGCCCCCGACACCCATCGGTTACGGTGATCGGAAGACTGTATTTGTACCGTTTTCATAGGAGTCGACACATGCCCGCGATCCCCGCCGCCACGGTCGCCAACCTCCGCGACCTCGGCACCCTGCCGCTCGGCGAGGGCCGCAGCGTCCGCGAGGGCCTGGTCTTCCGCTCCGGGCAGCTCGACCGGCTCGATCCTGCCGACCCGGCGGTGGCCGCGCTCGGCGTCCGTACCGTCGTCGACTTCCGCACCGCCGCCGAGCGGACCGCGCGGCCCGACCACGTGCCGGACGGCGGGCGGCTGCTGGTGGCGGACGTGCTCGCGGACTTCCTGGCGACCAGCGGGCTGCCGCCGGCCGCGCAGCTGAAGACCCTGCTCTCCGACCCGGCGCTGGCCGAGGAGCACCTGGGCGGGGGCAAGGCGCGGGACGCGTTCCGGCGGACCTACCGGGCCTTCGTGAACACCGAGTCGGCGCGCGCCTCCTACCGGGCCTTCCTCACCGAGCTGGGCGACCCGTACGCCGGTCCGCTGCTCTTCCACTGCACGGCGGGCAAGGACCGCACGGGCTGGGCGGCGACGATCGTGCTCGCGCTGCTCGGCGCGGACGAGGAGACGGTCATGACCGAGTACCTGTCGGTCAACCCGGGGGTGCGGCAGGCCTTCGCCCCGATGATCGAGGGCTTCACGGCGCAGGGCGGCGACCCCGAGCTGGCGCTGGCGCTGATCGGGGTCGTGCCGGAGTACCTGGAGGCGGCGCTGGACGAGGTCGCGGTGCGGCACGGCTCGATGGAGGCGTACGTGCGCGACGGCCTCGGCGTCCCCGACGAGGTGGTCCGGGTGATCCGGGAACGGCTGACGGTGTACGCGGCCTGATGCGGGACCGGCTCGCGGTGTACGCGGCCTGATCCGAGAACGGCTCGCGGTGTACGCGGTCTGATCCGGGACCCGCTCGCGGTGTACGCGGTCTGACGGGCGGGCATCCCCCGTCCAGGGGGTCCGTGGGACCCCTACGGGGGACCCCTCCGGGGTGACCATCGCAAGATTCGCTCGTTCTGCTGAACGTGAGCACCCAGGAACTCGCCCCCTCCGCAGGCCCCTCCCCCGACTCCCCCGGCCCCCTCGACGTGGAGCAGGCCGAGGCCGCGCTGGTCGAGCACTATCCGCGGCTGGTCCGGATCGCCTATCTCGTGCTGCCGCCGTCGCTGGGCCGCAACCGCCGGGTGCTGACCGCGCACGCGCTGGTGCAGCGCTCGCTGCCGCGCCGCAGGACCCCGGCCGCCGCCCTGCCCGGGGCGCGCCGCCCGGAGGACGCGGTGGACCCGGGGTACGCGTACGTCCGGGGCGAGGTGCTGCGGCAGGCGCTGACGGCCGGGCTGCCGCTGCGGCGGCGCGCGCTGCCGCGCCGGGCGCAGTTCCCGCCGCTGCTGCCGCAGGTCTGGGGGCTGCGGCTGTTCCCGAGGGCGGGCGGCGCCGACGAACTGGCCCTGGACCAGCGGCTGTCCGCGCTGTCCGGGCCGGGGCGCGCGGCGTACGTGCTGCGGGGGCTGGAGCGGCAGGGGGATCCCGAGGTGGTGCGGGTGCTGGCGGCGGCCGGGGCACCGGACCCGGAGGGGGCGCTGGCCGAGGCGGACGGGGTGGAGGCGGGCGCCGCGCTCCTGGAGTCGGCCGAGTTCGACCCCTGTTCGCTCCAGGCACGCCCGCCGGACCTGATGCGGCGGCGCCAGCACGGGCGGGCCGCGCTGGCGGCGCTGGCCGCGGTGGTGGTGTGCGGGACGCTGCTCGGGCTGCCGGGGGACGGCTGGGGGCGGAACGGGGCGGCGGCGCCCTCGTACGCGCGCAATCCGGCGGCGGAGGCGGCGCTGGACCCGGCCGGGGTGAAGCGGGTCGGGCCGCTGGAGTGGCGGCTGTCCAGCCGTACGGACTTCTCGGTGTGGCCGGCCCGGGGCGGGCTCACGGGTGACGCGGCGCTGCTGCGGCGGGCGCTGGCGGTGTGGGCGCGGCCCGGCCCGAGCGTGCACGCCTCGGCGACGCCGGGGACGCCGGCGGGGCCGCCGATGGCCTCGCCGCAGCTGCTGTTCGCCGGGGTCGTGGACGCGGCGCGGGTGGTCCTGTTCTACGACGGGCTGCGGGTGGTGCGCTACGCGGAGCCGGTCGACGACACGGGCGGGGCGGCGCTGGACTTCGCGCGGACGGACGGGGCGGACGCGGTGGGCTCGGCGGCGCTCGTGGTGTCGCGGGCGGCGGGCAACGTGCGCTATCTGACGGCGCCATGGGTGACGGGGGCGGCGGTGGCGGATCTGCTGCGGCCCTCGAAGGCGTCGTGGCCGCTGGCCCGGGACGCGTCCGGGGTGACGGACCCGCTGCCGAGTCCGGCGACCGCCCGGACCTGCGAGGTGTGGAACGCGCTCCAGGTGAAGGACGCGACGGGCGTGCGGCTCCTGGGCGACCTGGGCGAGCTGGCCCCGGCCCGGCTGACCTCGGGCCCGCCGACGGCACCGGCGGACGCCACGGGCCCGGCGGCGCGGGAGGCGTGGGCGCGGACGGCCTGCCAGCTGGGCGCGGTGCGCTCGCACGGGGTGCGGGCGGTCAACACCTGGGCGTACGCGACGCAGCCGCTGCCGGAGGGCGCCGGGCGGGCCGAGTGGCTGTGCGCGCGGGCGGAGACCTGGCGGGGCACGGGCGCCCGGGCGCTGGCGCTGTTCCGGGCGCCGGGCGCGACGGGGACGGCGGCCCTGGCGGCGCGCTCCGAGGGCGGTCCGGCCTGCGGGCCCCGGGAGCCCCGGGTGCTGGCGGGCGTGATGTGGCAGGCGCCCGGCCGGCAGTGGTACGTGGTGGCGGCGGGCACCGGGGACTTCGCGTCGCTGGCGCTGTCGGGCGGGGTGACGGGGCGGGCCGAGGGGCACCTGCTGGCGGTGCGGGCGGCGCCGGGCGGCCGGGCGGACCTGACCGGGACGCTGACGGACGGGACCCGGGTGGCCGCGCTGCGGTGACGGGATGGGGATGGGGATGGGGATGGGGGCGGGGGCGGGGCGCCGGCGGAAGCGGGAACGGGAACGGGATGCGCCCGGCTCCCGACCCCGGCTCCCGGCTCCCGGCTCCCGGCTCCCGGCTCCCGGCTCCCGGCTCCCGGCTCCCGGCTCCCGGCTCCCGGCCATGGAAAAGCCCTGCGTGACCTCTGGTCCTCGCGTCTACCCCTCAGTACATTGACGCCATGTCTAATACGCAGCCTGCACCGGTGGCGTCGGAGCACATCGAGCTCAAGGCCCGCAAGGTCTCCTTCGACTGGGAGGAGACCCCGCTGCACTGGGTTCCCGGCGACCCGTTCACCACCCACACCATCAACGTGCTGCACCTGCTGCTCCCGGCCGGCGAGCGCTGGTTCGTGCACGTGTACAAGCAGGTCCTCCCGTACATCACCGACGACCGGCTGCGTGCGGACGTCATCGGCTTCATCGGGCAGGAGGC
Organism: Streptomyces sp. NPDC042100; assembly: GCF_055582325.1. NCBI lineage: Bacteria > Bacillati > Actinomycetota > Actinomycetes > Kitasatosporales > Streptomycetaceae > Streptomyces > Streptomyces sp. NPDC042100. The sequence goes on along the minus strand of NZ_JBVJDK010000005.1, from coordinate 46,532 downwards.
GGTGCACTCGCAGGCCCACGACGACGTGCTCCCGCACCTCAAGAAGCTCGGGCTCGACCCCACCCCGTACACCGCGCAGGTCGACTGGTTCTTCGAGAAGCTGCTGGGCGACCGGACCCTGCCGCCCGGCCGGCCGCGCCGCTGGTGGCTGATGGAGCGGGTCGCGCTGATCGCCGCCATCGAGCACTACACCGCCTTCCTCGGCAACTGGGTGCTCAACGCCGAGGAGCTCGACCGGGTCGGCGCCGACCCCGTCATGCTGGACCTGCTGCGCTGGCACGGCGCCGAGGAGGTCGAGCACCGCTCGGTCGCCTTCGAGCTGTTCCTGCACCTCGACGGCGGCTACCGGCGGCGCGCCCGCACCTGGGCGGCGGCCTTCTCCGCGCTCGTCTTCCTCTGGCAGCGCGGGGTGCGCTTCTTCATGGAGAACGACCCGTCCGTACTCGGCGCCAAGCCGACCGTCGGCCAGTTCGTGCGCAAGGGCCGCGAGGGCGTGCTGCCCTCCACCCCCGACATGCTGCGCTCCATCCCGCGCTACCTCAGCCGGAGTTACCACCCCACCCAGGAGGGCTGCACCGCCCAGGCCGCCGCCTACCTGGCGAGCTCCCCCGGCGCCAACGGAGGCCGTCACTGATGCCCCGCCTGCGTACCGTCGCCCTCGTCGCCGGGGCCGCGCTGCTCGCCAAGCGGGCCCTGCGCCGCCGGATCGACGCCTCCCCGCTGTGGCCCATGCCCGCGCTCGACGAGCCGGTCTCCGGGCGGGGCCGAGGCTCCACCGTCACCCTCAGGGTCCTCGTCGCCGAGCGCCGCGAGCCCGCCGAGGGGGTCGTCGAACTGCGCCTGGAGGGCACCGGACTGCCCGCCTGGCAGCCGGGCGCGCACATCGACCTCGTGCTGCCCTCCGGGACCGTACGGCAGTACTCGCTGTGCGGCGACCCCGCCGAGCGGGACGCCTACACCGTCGCCACCCGGCTCATCGAGGCCGGGCAGGGCGGCCGGGGCGGCTCCCGCGAGGTCCACGAACAGCTGCACGTGGGCACCGAGATCGAGATCCGGGGGCCGCGCAACCGCTTCCCGCTCACCCCCGCCCCCGCGTACGTCTTCGTCGCCGGCGGCATCGGGATCACCCCCGTCCTCCCGATGGTCCGCGCCGCCGAGGCGGCCGGGGCGGGCTGGCGGCTGCTGTACTGCGGGCGCAGCCGGGCCACCATGCCGTACGCGCGCGAGCTGGAGGAGCTGGGGCGCGGCCGGACCACCGTGGTGGCCGAGGACGAGAGCGGGCGGCCCGACCTCGCCTTCCTCGGCGGGCTGCCCGCCGAGACCGCCGTCCACTGCTGCGGCCCCGAGGGCCTGATGGAGGCGGTGGGGGCCGCCCTGCCGGAGGGCCGGACACCGGCCCTGGAGCGCTTCACCGCCGCCCGGACCGGCGACGGGACGCCCTTCGAGGTCGAACTGCGGCGCTCCGGGAAGACGTTGACGGTGGCGGGCGACCGATCGGTGCTGGCGGCCGTGCGCGAGGCCGTCCCGGGAGTCCTCTACTCCTGCGAGCAGGGCTTCTGCGGGACCTGCCGGCAGGACGTCCTCGCGGGCGAGGTGGACCACCGCGACGAGCTGCTCACCGACGAGGAGCGGGCCGGTTCGATGCTGATCTGCGTGTCGCGGTGCGTGGGCGAACGGCTGGTGCTGGACCTGTAGTCCGTCAGGACGTCAGGACGTCAGGACGTCAGGGCAGGACCAGCCAGTCCAGGGCGAAGGCGGTGAGCAGGCCGCCCGCGAGGAGCCACGTGGCCAGCCTCGTACGCCCGTTGCGGGAGAGTTCGATGACGATCCCGCACAGGATCATGGCGAGGCCGTACACGCCGACGACGAGGACGGAGGTGTGGTTCGCCAGGCGGACCACCAGCACCGCGGCCGTGACCACGAGCAGGACCGAGCCGGCGACGACCCGCAACAGGCGGGCCTGCCGGGGGGTGAGGCCGGCGGCCTCGGCCGGGTCGACCGGCTCGTCCGGCTCGACCGGGTCCGCCGGGTCCGCCGGCTCCGTCACGGTCTCCGGGGTCTCCTGCTCAGAAGCGCTCATGTGGCGGGAGCGTAACGGACTCCCGTTAGGCTGTTCGCATGACGACCGGGGTACGCCGCAGGATGGGCGTCGAGGAGCGCAAGCAGCAGCTGATCGGGGTGGCCCTCGAACTGTTCAGCCACCGCTCCCCCGACGAGGTCTCCATCGACGAGATCGCCGCCGCCGCGGGCATCTCGCGCCCGCTGGTCTACCACTACTTCCCCGGCAAGCAGTCGCTGTACGAGGCGGCGCTGCGGCGGGCGGCCGACGATCTGGCGGGCCGGTTCGTGGAGCCGGCGAGCGGGCCGCTGGGCACCCGGCTGCTGCGGGTGATGGGCCGCTTCTTCGACTTCGTCGACGACCACGGGCCGGGCTTCGCGGCGCTGATGCGCGGCGGTCCCGCGGTCGGCTCCTCGACCGCGCACGCGATGATCGACGAGGTGCGGCAGGCGGCGTACGAGCAGATCCTGGCGCATCTGGGCGTCACCGAGCCGTCCGCGCGGCTCGAACTGGTCGTCCGCTCCTGGGTGTCGCTGGCCGAGTCGACGGCGCTGCTGTGGCTGGACGGGCGGCGGGTGCCGCGCGCGGAGCTGGAGCGGCAGCTGGTGCACGACTTCGCGGCGCTGGCGGCGGTGAGCGCGGCGTACGACGAGGGGATGGCGGCGATCCTGGTGCGGATCCTCGCCGACGAGCCGGCGGACGGGCCCTTCGGCGAGCTGCTGGCCCGGCTGCTCGCCCTCGCGCCGACGCCGCAGCCACAGCCGTAGTCGCAACCACAACCACAGCCGTAGCGACAGCCGTAGTTCACGGCGGGAGCGCGGGCCCGCCCCGGAGGGCGGGCCCGCGTCCGTGTCAGCCGGCCGTGAAGACCGCGACCGTGCGGGCCGGGACCGTGAAGGTGCCCGTGCCCCGGTCGTACGCGGCCGAGGCGGCCACCGGGTCGGCTCCCTTCGCCTGGACCGGGTGCAGGCGGTACGCCCGCCCGGCCAGGGTCCCGACGGTCTGGTCCTGGGCGCGCGGGGTCGCGTTGAAGACGACGACCAGGCCGCCGAGGCGCATGGTGACGACGCCCGGGGTCTCGTCGCGGCCCGAGAGCGGGAAGGACAGGGCCTCCTGGACGCGGGCGGCCGAGTCGAGGGAGAACACCGGCTCGGTGGCGCGGATCCGCTGGAGGTCCCGGAAGGCGGCGGATGCCCCGTCGATCTCGGCGCAGCCCGGGGTGAGCGCCGGGTTGCTCAGGAGCGGCTTCGCGGCGGCCCACTTGGAGCGGTTGTCGGCGGCGGGCGGCAGGCCCCGGCCGAAGCCGTTGCCGTCGCGGCAGTCCCAGTGGATCGCGTTGAACCAGTCGCCGCTGTCGTAGGAGTTGCGGTCGAGGGACTTGGAGCGGAGCAGGTCGGTGCCCGCCTGGGAGAGCGAGGGGCCCTGGGAGAGGGTGGCCGTCGCCATGGCGAGGACCTGCGCCCTGGCCCGGTCGGCCGCGGTGGTGCCGGCCGGCAGCTTGAAGGCGAGGGCGTCGTACAGGGTCTCGTTGTCGTGGGCGTCGGCGTAGGCGAGGGCGTCGCCGGGGGCGGCGGCGTAGCCGGCCGGGGAGCCGTTGTAGTCGACCTCGGCGCCCTTGACCGTGCGCCCGGAGGTGTCGGTGAAGGTGTAGGCGGCCAGGTTGCCGCTGAGGCCGACCTTGATCAGGTCCTGGTAGTGGAGGAGGCGGGCCTTCTGCTCGGCGGGGGTGCCGTTGGCGGGGGACGTGTTGGGGTCGGTGGAGAGGCCGCTGGCGAAGCCCTGGACGCCGGGGTCCTCGTCGAAGGGGCCGCCGCCTCGGACGGCGTCGCGGGCCCGGTCGGAGAAGGTGGCGACGCCGGTGCCGGCCATGTTCTTCTGGGTGGCCTGGACAAAGCGGGCGTCGTCGGCGATCTCGCCGAAGTTCCAGCCCTCGCCGTAGAGGACGACCGCCTTGCCGTCGACGCCGTCCTTGGCGACGGTCAGGGCGTCGAGGGCCTTGCGGACGGCGAGGATGTTGGCCTTGGGGTGGTGGCCCATGAGGTCGAAGCGGAAGCCGTCGACCTTGTACTCCCTGGCCCAGGTGACGACCGAGTCGACGACGAGCTTGCCCATCATGGCGTTCTCGGGCGCGGTGTTGGCGCAGCAGGTGGAGGTGGCGACGGAGCCGTCGGCCTGGAGGCGCTGGTAGTAGCCGGGCACGACGCGGTCGAGGACGGACTTGTCGGACTGTCCGGCGGCGACGGTGTGGTTGTAGACGACGTCCATGACGGTGCGCAGGCCGCTGCCGTTGAGGGACTGGACCATCGAGCGGAACTCGACGGTGCGGCGGGTGCCTTCGGGGTCGGTGGCGTACGAGCCCTCCGGCACGGTGTAGTGCAGCGGGTCGTAGCCCCAGTTGTAGGCGTCCTTGGCCGCGGCGGCGGCGACGCAGGTCTGCTGCTCCTCGGAGTCGGGGGCGTAGACCTTCAGGTCGCAGGCGGGCGCGGTCTGTCCGGACCTCTTCTCGGGGATGGTGCCGATGTCGAAGGCGGGCAGGAGGTGGACGTAGTTCGTGCCGGAGGCGGCGAGGTCCCTCAGGTGGCGGGCGCCCTTGCTTCCGGTGTCGCCGAAGGCGAGGTAGGTGCCTCGGTGGGCGGCGGGGACGGTGGGGTCGGCGACGGAGAAGTCGCGGATGTGGAGTTCCTGGATCCGTGCGTCGCGCAGCGGCACGGCGGCGGGCTTCTTCAGGCCCTGCCAGCCCTTGGGGGCGAGGGCCGGGTCGGTGAGGTCGACGACGAGGGAGCGCGCGGAGTCGGTGGTGAGGGCGGTCGCGTAGGGGTCGGTGACCTTGTTGACGACGAGCTTCTGGACGCTGGGGGCCCAGACCTCCACGGCGTACCGGTAGGGCTTGCCGGTCCAGGACTTCGGGCCGGTGACGGACCAGACGCCGCTCGCCTCGTCGCGGCGCATGGGGACGGTCCGGCCGTCGAGTTCGAGGGCGACGGTCCGGGCGGTGGGGGCCCAGAGGGACAGGGTGGGGCGGCCGGAGCGGAAGACGGGGCCGAGGGCGGCCTTCGTCGCCGCCGGGGCGTACAGGTCGTCCAGGACACCGGCCGTCTGCACGCCGGTGGCGGCGAGGAGGGCTCCGTTGGCGGCGCGCTGAGTGGCGAGGAGCTGGCCGCGCAGGGAGGCGCGGACGCGGTCGGCGTCGCGCGGGTCGAGCGTGAAGGCCGGGTAGTCCCTCAGGTGCGGGAACTTCGCCTTCTGCGCGTCGGTCAGCGTGCCGGGGTTCAGGCGGAGCCACTGACCCTCGGAGCTGAGGGCGCCGTCGGTGACGGTGATGCCGCCGCCGGGCGCGTACACGAGCTGCTGGCTGGTGGCGTCGGTGGCCTTGACCTTCCAGACGACGGTGGTGCGGTCGATCCACTGGGCCTCGGCCTTGCCGAGGTCGAGGGAGGGGGCGCCGCCGGTCTGCGGCAGGAGGTACGCCGGCTGTCCGGCGAGCAGCCAGACCTCGTTGCCGTAGGTCGCGAGGTCGAGGGACTGGTCGGTGGGCAGGTCCTTCTGGTCGCCCTTGTGCAGGATGTACGAGAGGGAGGCCGCGCCGTCGGTGAGCGGGACCTCGTAGACCGCGCCGTAGGCGTCGAAGCGGGCCGGCATGAGCGGCTTGGACCAGTCGGTGGGCTCGGCGGCGCCGGTCCAGGTGTGCAGGCCCCAGCCCGTGTAGTCGCCGTCGGCGCGCTGGTAGTGGACGACGGCCTTCTTCTTGTCCTGCGGCGGGGTGGCGGGGGCGGTGTCGGACTGGCTGTCGGAGCCCTGGGTGATCCAGACCTCGCCGGTGCGGGCGAGGGTGACGGTGCGCTGTGGTCCGTCGGCGGTGCCGTCCTTCTCGACGGTGTACGGGACGGTGGCGGCGCCCTCGGGGACGCGGACCCAGGCGAAGGCGCCGTGGGTGTCGCGGCCGGTGAAGGCGGTCTCCTGGCCCGCGGCCTTCAGCGTCCAGCCGTCGTAGTCCCCGGCCGGGCGCCGGTAGTGCACGACGGCCCAGGTGCGGTCGACGGCGACAGGCTTCTCGGGCGGCGGGGCCTGGCCGGCGGTGGAGGCGGCGAGGGCGCTCGCGGTGCGGCCGGCGGAGTCGACGGCGACGGCCTTGTAGCGCAGGGCGGTGCCGGCGGGGGCGGTGACGTGCTGGGTGACCTTGTAGGGGGCGTGGTCGGCGGTGCCGAGGGTCTGCCAGCGCCCGTCGCCGACCTGGGCGGCGAAGACGACCCGGTTGAGGCCGCCGCCGGTGACGTCGGCGGTGAGCTCGACGGTGCCGGTGGCGCCGGTGGCGGGGGCCTTGAGGGTGACGGCGGGGGCGGTCGCGGGGGCGGGCAGCGGGCGGTCGGCCCGCAGGACGACGGAGGACAGGGCGGGGACGGTGACGGTGACCTTGCCGTCCTGGGCGCGGACGGCGCCCTCGCCGCCGTACAGGAGGCGGAAGGCGGCGGAGTCGACGGGGACCGTGACGGTCTTCGGCTCGGTCGCGCTGTTGGCGGCGACGAGGTACTCGGTCTTCTCCCGGGTGTCGGTGCGGGTGAAGGCGTAGACGGAGCCCTCGGCGTACCGCTCGCGCTGGACGCCGTCGCGCAGCGCCGGGTGGGCCTTGGTGAGCTTGGACAGGGCGGCGATGGAGCGGTAGACCGGGTGCCCGGTGTCGTAGGCGTCGGAGGCGTGGGTGCGGTCGGTGCCGAGCTGGTCGTCGTCGAGGTAGTCGGCGGTCTTCGAGGCGAAGAGGGTCTGGCGGGCGTCCTTGTCGCCGCCGGCGCCGGTGAAGCCCTGCTCGTCGCCGTAGTAGATCACCGGGTTGCCCCGGCCGAGGAACATCAGCTCGTTGGCGAGGCGGGCCCGCTTGAGGAGTTCGGCGTCGGACGCGTCGGGGTGGTCCTGCTTGAGGAAGGTCCCGATGCGGCCCATGTCGTGGTTGCCGAGGAAGGTGACCTGCTCGTAGGCGTTGGCCTTGTCGGTGGTGTAGCGGTAGTCCTCGGCGAAGACCTTGGCGAGCCGGTCGGCGCCGGCGCCCTGGGAGGCGTAGGCGCGGGCGGCGTCCTGGAAGGGGAAGTCGAGGGTGGCGTCGAGCCGGCCTCGGGTGACGTAGGGCGCGGTGACGGCGGTGTCGGCGGAGTAGACCTCGCCGAACATGAAGAAGTCGTCACGGCCGCGCTTCTTGGCGTACGCGTCGAGCGCGGTGGCCCACTGGGTCCAGAAGTCGAGGTCGACGTGTTTGACGGTGTCGATGCGGAAGCCGTCGATGTCGAAGTCGCGGACCCAGGTCTCGTAGATCCGCTTCATGCCCTCGACGACCTCGGGACGCTCGGTCCACAGGTCGTCGAGTCCGACGAAGTCGCCGTACTCGGCGGACTCGCCGGCCCAGGTGGAGTCGCCCCGGTTGTGGTACATCGTCGGGTCGTTGAGCCAGCCGGGGACCTTGGCGTTCTCGTCGCCGGGGCGGACGACGGGGGTGTACGGGAAGGAGTCCGCGTCGGTCCTCGCGAGGCCGGCCCGGTCGGCCCGGTCGGCCCGGTCGGCCCTGTCGTCGAAGGGGCGGCCGTCCTTGTCGAGGTAGGGGTAGGCGCCCTTGGGGCGGTAGCCGTACTTCTTCTCGGCGTAGTCGACGGTGTCGGCGGTGTGGTTGGTGATGACGTCGAAGAAGACCTTCATGCCCTTGGCGTGGGCGGCGGCGATGAGCCTCCTCAGGTCGTCGTTGGTGCCGAAGTGCGGGTCGACCTGGGTGAAGTCGGTGATCCAGTAGCCGTGGTAGCCGGCGCTGGCGTCCTTGCCGGTGCCCTGCACGGGCCGGTTCTTGAAGAGGGGCGCCATCCAGATGGCGGTGGTGCCGAGGCCCTTGATGTAGTCGAGCCGCTGGGTGAGGCCCTTGAGGTCGCCGCCCTGGTAGAAGCCCTTGTCGGTGGGGTCGAAGCCGGTGCGCTCGCGGCTGCCGGTGAGCCCGCCCCGGTCGTTGGCGGGGTCGCCGTTGGCGAAGCGGTCGGGCAGCACGAAGTAGAACTGCTCGCGGGTGAGGTCGTGGCGGGCCGGGGTGGCGGCGAGCGCCCGGTCGGAGGGCGGGGCGGGCGGGCGCGGCGCGGCCGCCGCGGGCAGGACGGGCACGAGGGCCGCGCACAGGGCGGCGGCCACGACGACCGCCGTTCTCTTGCGTGTCACGAGGGTGCTCCCAGGGGTACGGGAAGGGGGGCCGCCCCGGGGGGGGCGGCCCTGGGGTGCGGGGCGGGTCAGGTGCGGAAGGTGTCGTTCAGGACGGTCCGGCCGGAGGCGGGGACGGTCGCGGTGCGGTTGGCGCCGGATTCCCAGGTGACGTTCCCGGCGGCGTCCTTGCGGAGGTACTTGTACTCGAAGGCGGTGCCCGCGGGCAGGGTGGCGGCCAGCTTCCAGACGGGGTAGGCGGCCGGGTCGAGCTTGACGGCGGCGGCGGGGGCCCAGTTGCCGAGCTCGGGGCGGTTGCCGGTGACGTAGATGTTCTGGCCGACGCTGGTGGTGGCGGTGACGTTGAAGTCGGCGCCGGCGGTGGCGGGCTGGGTCGGGCCGCCGCCGCAGGTGGTGGCGCCGGTGTGCAGGGCGAGCGCGGTGTTGGCGCCGAGGGTGGCGGTGAACTGCCCGGCGGAGTTCACGGTCACCGGGGTGCCGGTCTGCACGTCGCAGTAGGAGCCGGCGGGCAGCGAGGTCTGGAAGGTGCGGGTGAGCGCGGAGCCCTCGTGGTTGAGGGCCACGTAGGCCTTGGCGCCTCGGCCGAAGGCGATGGCGTTGCCGCCGTTGTCCCACCAGTCGGTGACGGCCTGGCCGCGCGCGGTGTTGCGGAAGCCGACCATGGACGCTATCTCGCGCCAGGCGTGCTGGCACTTCCAGCCGTCGCTGTAGCAGGCGTTGACCTGGTTGCCGTTGGGGGCGCCGGCGTCCTTGTTCGTCCACTCGTAGCCGGAGTGGACGTCCGGGGAGCCGTAGGGCCAGGCCAGCATGAAGACGGAGGCGAGGGTGTAGTCGGCGCCGTTCTTGTAGCTGAGGGTGTCGCCGCCGCGCTCGGTGTCGTGGTTGTCGACGAAGACGCCGGACTGGCCGGAGGGCAGGTAGCCCCAGGACTCGCCGAAGTTCTTGAGGTAGGCGAGCTTCTCGTTCTGGAAGACCCGCTTGAGGTCGCGGGCGTAGCGGAACTCCTGGACGTCGCCGTTGCCGAGGTACTCGCTGGGCGAGACGGCCTCTCCGGCGCCGTAGATGGCCTCCTGCTTCCAGTAGACGGAAGGGTTCGTCAGGCGCGACTTGACGGCGGCGAGGTCGGCGGCCGGCATGTGCTTGGCGGCGTCGATGCGGAAGCCGTCGACGCCGAGCGAGAGCAGGTCGTTGAGGTAGCCGGCGATCCGGCCGCGCACCCAGTCCTCGCCGGTGTCGAGGTCGGGCAGGCCGACGAGTTCGCAGTTCTGGACGTTGGCCCGGTCCTGGTAGGTCGTGATGGTGGCGCGGCAGTCGTCCATGTCGGCGCCGGAGTAGAGGCCCGGGTAGTCGTACTTGGAGAAGCTCGTGCCGCCGGTCCCGGTGCCGGAGGCGTTGGCCATGTGGTTGATCACCGAGTCGGCGACGACCTTCACCCCTGCCGTGTGGCAGGTGTCGACCATGTTCTTGAAGGCGGTGCGGTCGCCGAGCGGTCCGGCGATCTTGTAGCTGACGGGCTGGTAGGCGGTCCACCACGCCGGGCCCTGGATGCGTTCCTGGGGCGGCGAGACCTGCACGTAGCCGTAGCCCGCCGGGCCCAGCTGATCGGTGCAGGCCTTGGCCACCGAGGCGAAGTTCCACTCGAACATCACCGCGGTGACGTCCTTGGCCCCCGGGGGCGTGGCCTCGGCCACCGGGCTGCCCGTGACGGCCACAGCGGCTCCCGCCACGAGGGCGAGTGCAGCGGCCACGGTCTTTCTTGCCATGTTTCCTCCTGTACGACGTCCCTGTCGCAAGAGCGGGTTCGCAAGAAGTTGCCGAAACTGACAGCAACTGTTTTCAGCCGCGACCGTAGGGGCGTACAGGCGTGCGGTCAACCCTTCCGGACACCGCAAGACGAGGGATCACGCGAGGAGTTGCGCCAGGAGTCACACGAGCGGGCGCTGCGGCGGCTGCGGCGCCTGCGCGGTGGAGCCGCGCACGACCAGCTCGGGCTGGAACACGAACTCCGTGCGCTGCACCGGGTTTCCCTCGATCTCCTCCAGGAGCGCGCCGACGGCCGCCGTCGCCATCGCCTGCACCGGCTGGCGCACGGTGGTCAGCGGCGGGTCGGTGAAGGCGATCAGCGGGGAGTCGTCGAAGCCCACCACGGACACGTCCCGGGGCACGTCGAGCCCCCGGGCGCGGGCCGCCCTGACCACCCCCAGGGCCATCAGGTCCGAGCCGCACACGATGCCCGTGCAGCCCTCGGCGAGCAGCAGGTCGGCGGCGGCGTGCCCGCCCTCGACGCCGAACAGGGTGGGCCGCACGAAGCGTTCGGCCTCGGCCCGTTCGACGCCGAGCTGTTCGCGCAGCTCGGCCGCGAAGCCCTCCGCCTTGCGCCGGGAGGGCACGTAGCGGGTCGGGCCGATGGCGAGGCCGATCCGCTCGTGGCCGAGCTCGACCAGGTGCCGCACGGCCATCCTGGCGGCGGCCCGGTCGTCGGGCGAGACGAAGTTGGCGTCGATGTGCTCGTTGAAGCCGTTGATGAGGACGAACGGCACGCCCCGGGCGGCCAGCCGGGTGTAGCGGGCCGGGTCGGCGGTGGCGTCCGCGTGCAGCCCGGACAGGAAGACGATGCCCGCCACCCCGCGCTCCACCAGCTGCTCGACCAGCTCGTCCTCGGTGGCCCCGCCGGGCATCTGGGTGCAGAGCACCGGCGTGTAGCCGTACCCGGCCAGGACCTGCTCCACGACCTGCGCGAAGGCCGGGAAGATGGGGTTGGTCAGCTCGGGCACGACCAGGCCGATCAGGCCCGCGCTGCGCCGTCTCAGCCGTACGGGACGCTCGTAGCCCAGCACGTCGAGCGCGGCGAGCACCTTGTGCCGGGTCGCGCCGGCCACCCCCGCCTTGCCGTTGAGGACGCGGCTGACGGTGGCCTCGCTCACCCCGGACTGGGCGGCGATGTCCGTGAGCCTCGGGGCGCCGTTGCCGGCGCCCCGGGGCGGAGGAACCGTCACACCGCCCACCAGACGGTGGTGTCGGCGGGCAGCTCCACCACGTCCTCCCCGGGGGAGACGGGCTCGTTGGAGAGGATGAACCGGCCGGGCAGCGGGACGGAGATGGCCCGGCCGGTGGTGTTGGCGGTGCAGACGAAGCCGTCGCGGCGGAAGGCGAGCACCCCCTCGGGCGCCTCCAGCCACTCGACGGCCTCGCCCGCACCGAGTCCGGGCTGGGCGCGCCGCGCGGCGAGCGCCGCGCGGTACAGCTCCAGGGTGGAGCCGGGGTCGCCGGTCTGCGCCTCGACGCTGAGGCCGCCCCAGGCGGCGGGCTGCGGAAGCCAGGAGCCGCCGGTCCCGAAGCCGTACGAGGAGCCCTCGACGGTCCACGGGATCGGCACCCGGCAGCCGTCGCGGAAGCCGTCCTGGCCGGTGGCCCGGAAGAAGGACGGGTCCTGGCGGACCTCGTCGGGCAGGTCGGTGACGTCCGGCAGGCCGAGCTCCTCGCCCTGGTAGACGTAGGCGGAGCCGGGCAGCGCCAGCATCAGCAGGGTGGCCGCGCGGGCCCGGCGCAGCCCGAGCTCGCGGTCGCCGGGGGTGCGCAGCTGGGTGCCGAGGCCCGGCGGGTTGGCGAAGCGGGTGGCGTGCCGGGTGACGTCGTGGTTGGACAGCACCCAGGTGGTGGGGGCGCCGACGGGGGCCATCGCGGCGAGCGAGGCGTCGATGACCTGGCGCAGCTCGGCCGCGTCCCAGTGGGTGCCCAGGTACTGGAAGTTGAAGGCCTGGTGCATCTCGTCGGGGCGCACGTAGTGGGCGGTGCGCTCGACGGTCGGGGTCCACGCCTCGGCGACGAGGACGCGCTCCCCGTCGTACTCGGAGAGCACGGTGCGCCAGGAGCGGTAGATCGCGTGGACGCCGTCCTGGTCGAAGAAGGGCATGACGTCGTTGCCGAGCAGCTTGAGCTGGTCGTGGCTGCCGATGTCGGGCAGGCCCTCGGCCTTGACCAGGCCGTGGGCGACGTCGACGCGGAAGCCGTCGACGCCCATGTCGAGCCAGAAGCGCAGGATCGAGCGGAACTCGTCGTGGACGGCGGGGTGTTCCCAGTTGAAGTCGGGCTGCTCGGCGGCGAAGAGGTGGAGGTACCAGTCGCCGGGGGTGCCGTCGGGGTTCTCGGTGCGGGTCCAGGCGGGGCCGCCGAAGATGGACTCCCAGTCGTTGGGCGGGAGTTCGCCGTGCTCGCCCTTGCCGGGGCGGAAGTGGTAGCGCTCGCGCAGCGGGGAGCCGGGGCCCTCGCGCAGGGCGCGCTGGAACCACTCGTGCCGGTCGGAGGAGTGGTTGGGGACGAGGTCCACGATGATCCGCAGGTCCAGCGCGTGGGCCTCGCGGATGAGGGCGTCGGCGTCGTGGAGGGTGCCGAACATGGGGTCGATGGCCCGGTAGTCGGCGACGTCGTAGCCGGCGTCGGCCTGCGGGGAGGCGTAGAAGGGCGAGAGCCAGACGGCGTCGACGCCGAGCTCCTTCAGATACGGCAGCCGGCCGCGTACGCCCTCCAGGTCGCCCATGCCGTCGCCGTTTCCGTCGGCGAAGCTGCGCGGATAGACCTGGTAGATCACCGCGTCTCTCCACCAGCCCGACTGCGTGCCGGTGGTGGGTGCGGCGTCGGCGGGAGGGGCGAGATGCTGGGTCATGTCTTCCTTGAGTCGGAGTCGTGAGGGGCCGGCGCGGTGCCCGGCTCAGCCCTTGACGGCGCCGGCGGACATGCCGGTCACCAGGTGGCGCTGGGCGACGAGGAACACCAGGGCGGCGGGGATCGCGATGAGCACGGAGGCCGCGGACATCGGGCCCCACTGGGCGCCGTACTGGTTGACGAACTTCTGGAGTCCGCCGGCGAGGGTCAGGTTCTCGTCGCCGACCATGAAGGCGGAGGCGTAGGCGACCTCGCTCCAGGCGGTGATGAAGGAGTAGAAGGCGGTGACCGCGATGCCCGGCTTGGCGAGCGGCAGGATGAGCCGCCAGAAGGTGCCGAAGGGGGTGAGGCCGTCGACGTACCCCGACTCGTCGATCTCGCGCGGGATGGTGTCGAAGAAGCCCTTCATCATCCAGGCGCAGAACGGCACGGCGATCGTGAGGTACGTGATGACCAGGCCGGCCGGGCTGTTGAGCAGGCCCATCGAGGCCATGATGTTGTAGATCGGCACGATGAGGACGGCGACCGGGAACATCTGGGTGATGAGCAGCGTCCACATCAGTCCGCGCTTGCCGGGGAAGCGGTAGCGGCTGACGGCGTAGCCGGTGGTGGAGGCGACGAAGACGCCGAGCACGGTGGTGAGGGCGGCGACGAGCAGTGAGTTCCCGAACCAGGTGAGGAACGGGGTGTCGTTCAGCAGGTTCGTGTAGTTCTCGAACGTCGTCTGCTTGAAGAAGTCGGTGGTGGTCGCGAACTTCGCGGGCTTGAGCGAGGTCAGCAGCACCCACAGCACCGGGAAGACGGCGATCACGGAGGCCGCGATCAGGGTGAGGTGGAGCGCGGTGGAGCTGAGCGGCGAGCGGCGGCCGCGGCGGGGCGCGTTCGCGGGGGTCTCGGCGGCGGGGGCCTTGGCCGTGGCGGCGGGGGTGGTCGTGGTCACCAGACTTCTCCCTGCTTGCGGAGGACTCGCCGGTAGACCGCGGCGAAGACCATCAGGAGGATCAGGATCAGCACGCCCCAGGTGGAGGACTGCGCGTAGTCGCGCGGGCTGATCTCGAAGGAGAACTTGTACGCCTGGGTCACCAGGATCTGGGTGGCCTCGCCTGGCCCGCCCCGGGTGAGCAGGAAGATCACCGGGAACATGTTGAAGGTCCAGATGGTGGAGAGCAGGACCACCGTCGTGGAGACCGAGCGCAGTCCGGGCAGGGTGATGTGCCGGAAGCGCTGGAGGGCGCCGGCGCCGTCCATCTCGGCGGCCTCGTAGAGCTCGCCGGGGATGGACTGCAGCCCGCCGAGGAGGGCGACCATCATGAAGGGGACGCCGAGCCAGACGTTGACGGCGATGACCGAGAACTTGGCCCAGGTCGGGTCGTTCAGCCACGGCACGGCGTCGATGCCGCCGCCCGCGAGGAGCTTGTTGAGCAGGCCGTTGTCCTCGTTGTAGAGGAAGCGCCAGGCGAAGACGGAGACGAAGCCGGGCACGGCCCAGGGCAGGATCAGCAGCATCCGGTAGACGGAGCGGCCTGCGATCCGGCGGTTGAGCAGGTTGGCGAGACCGAGGCCGAGGGCGAAGGTCACCGAGACGCAGGAGACCGTCCACACCAGGGTCCAGCCCAGGGTGGACAGGAACTGGCCGCCGGTGAGCGCGTCGACGTAGTTGTCCACGCCCACGAACTCGTAGGTCGCGGGGATGTGGTTGACGCCGATGGAGCGCTCGACGTTGCGCTCGTTGGCGTCGGTGAGCGACAGCCAGACGCCGCGGACCAGCGGATAGCCGATGATCACGCCGATCACGATCACCACCGGGGCGACCATCGCCCAGGCGTACCAGTGCGTGGCGAGCGAACGCCGCGCAGCCCCCTGCCCCTTGCCAGTTCCGCGGCGCGGGCCGCGGGCGTCGTCGCCCGCGGCCTTCGCCACCGACTGGCTGCTGGTGTCCACAGCCATCAGCCGGTCCGCCTTCCTTCCCGCTTCCTCGTTACTTCCAGTCCTTCAGGAGCTTGCGGTAGGACTCGCCCGAGGTCTTGGCCGCCTGCTCCGGAGTGGTCTGGTTGGTGATGACCTTGGTGTACTCGGTGACCAGCGGCGCGAAGAGGCTGCCGCCCTCGGGGATCCAGGGGCGCTCGACGGCCTTGTCGACGACCGGCTTGAAGAACTTGATCTGCTCGTTCATCGCCACGTCGCTCTTGCCGTAGACCGAGGTGCGGGTCGGGAGCAGGCTGAGCTCCTTGGCGACCCGGGTCTGCGCCTCGGGCGAGCTCATGTACTCGACGAAGGCGTAGGAGGCGTCGAGGTTCTTGGAGCCCGCGTAGACGGCGAGGTTGTGGCCGCCCTGCGGGGCGCCCTGCCCGGCGGAGCCGGCCGGGACCGGGGCGATGCCCAGGTTCGCCTTGTCGGCGAACTCCTTGCCGGCGTAGGTGTCGGTGACGGCCCACGGGCCGTTGATCATCATGGCGACCTGGCCGTCCTTGAAGGCCGTCTGCATGTTGTTCCAGCCGTCGGTGGCGTCGGTCTTGGCGGCGCCCGAGTCGACGAGGTCCCGGACGGTCTTGAAGGCCTTGACGCCGGCCGCGTTGTCGATCGTGACGGTCTTGGTGTCGGCGTTGACCATGTCGCCGCCCTCTCCGTAAAGGAAGGAGAGGAACCAGTAGGCGTCGTCGCCGCGCAGGTAGAGGCCGGTCTTGCCGGTCTTCTGCTTGATCTTGTTGGAGACGGCCTTCAGCTCGTCGACGGTCTTGGGGACCTCGACGCCGGCCTCCTTGAAGATCTTCTTGTTGTAGAAGATGCCCATGGAGTCGATGACCTGCGGGACGGCGTAGGTCTTGCCGTCGTACTTGGTGGAGGCGGCGGCCTGCTTGAGGAAGTCGTCCTGGTCCTTCAGGGCCGGGGTGCCGTCCAGCGGGGCGAGGTAGCCGAGGTTGGCGAAGTCCGGGGTCCAGGCGACCTCGGAGCGGATCACGTCGGGGGCGCCGGAGCCGGACTGGGCGGCGTTCTTGAACTTGTTCTGGGCGTCGCCGAAGGGCACGTTCACGTACTTGACCGTGACCTTGGGGTGCTTCTTCGTGAAGTCCTCGGCGAGCTTCTTGAAGACCTTGTCCTCGGAACCGACGGTGGAGGTGTCCCACCAGGTGACGGTGCCCGACAGCTCTCCCGAGCCGTTCGAGCCGCCGCCGGTGGAACCGTCGCCGCTTCCGCACGCCGCCAGGGACACACCCAGGGCCGCGACCAGCGCGGTGGCCGCTATGCCACGCCGCATGTGAACTCCTTCAACTGATCCCGGATGGTTCGAGGGTCCGGAAAGCCTCCTCATGCGACCGCTCCCTCGCGGCGCCCCGGGTTGCCAGGAACGTAACAGGGATGAAAACGAGCCGAAAGACCTTGCGGGAACTTTCTGCAAGACCCGGCGATCGTTACATTTGCGTGTCCTGAAGGTTGCCGACAGGCCGCTTGACAGCTCCGGAGCCCCTTCCCCGCTTGCAAGAACTTGCGAAAGCCCTGCGGCGAGCGGCCGTGGGCGGCCGGAACCCGCGCTGTGTGGGCAATCCGACGGGCGAGCGGTACAGTCCACTCCCATGACCGCGCGGCTCTCCGACATCGCAGCCCAGGCGGGGGTCAGTGAGGCCACAGTCAGCCGCGTGCTCAACGGCAAGCCCGGCGTGGCCGCGGCCACCCGCGAATCCGTGCTCGCCGCACTCGACGTGCTCGGCTACGAGCGCCCCGTACGCCTGCGCCAGCGCAGCGCCGGGCTCGTCGGCCTGATAACCCCCGAGCTGGACAACCCGATCTTCCCCGCGCTCGCGCAGGTCATCGGGCAGGCCCTCACCCGGCAGGGATACACCCCGGTGCTCGCCACCCAGACCCCCGGCGGGTCCACGGAGGACGAGCTCACCGACATGCTGGTGGAGCGCGGGGTGGCCGGCGTCATCTTCGTCTCCGGGCTGCACGCGGACACCACGGCCGACACCACCCGCTACGACCAGCTGCGCGGCAAGGGCGTCCCGTACGTCCTCATCAACGGCTTCTCGCCCAAGATCCAGGCCCCCTTCGTCTCCCCCGACGACCGGGCGGCGATGGTCCTCGCGGTGACCCACCTCGCCGCGCTCGGCCACACCCGGATCGGGCTGGCCGTGGGGCCCAAGCGCTTCGTGCCGGTGCTGCGCAAGATCGAGGGCTTCCGCAAGGGGATGCAGGAACGCTTCGGGCTGACCCCCGAGGAGTCCGAGGACCTCATCCAGCACTCCCTCTACACCCTGGAGGGCGGCCAGGCGGCGGCCTCGGCGCTGATCGCCCGGGGCTGCACCGCCGTCGTCTGCGCCAGCGACATGATGGCGCTGGGCGCCATCCGGGCCGCCCGGCAGCAGGGGCTCCAGGTGCCGAGGGACGTGTCGGTGGTCGGTTTCGACGACTCCCCGCTCATAGCGTTCACCGATCCGCCGCTGACCACCATCCGGCAGCCCGTGCAGGCGATGGGGCAGGCGGCGGTGCGGGCGCTCCTGGAGGAGATCGGCGGCACCCCGGCCCCGCACAGCGAGTTCGTCTTCATGCCGGAGCTGGTCGTTCGCGGTTCAACGGCCTCGGCTCCCGTACGGGACTGAGGTCCGTCCTGGGTCGGAGCGGGTGCGGCCCGTCTCCGACCGGAGGATGATCGGTCGGAGGAACGCCATCTGGCAGACTCTCCTCCCATGGGTGAAACGACCGTGAAGAGTTTGGAAGACCGGACGACCCCGTCGTCACCCATCGTGACAGGCGGCCGATTCGCGCGCCTGCGCGCCCGGACACCGCGCCGGCCCACCATCTGGTTCGAGATCGCGCTCATCGCGATCAGCTACTGGACCTACTCCCTGATCCGCAACGCGGTGCCGGAGCAGAAGGCCCAGGCGCTGAAGAACGCCGACTGGATCTGGCAGACCGAGCACTCCCTCGGGCTGGCCTTCGAGCAGACCGTCAACCACGCCGTGAACTCGGTGACGTGGCTGATCGTGGGCATGAACTACTACTACGCCACGCTGCACTTCGTCGTGACCATCGGCGTGCTCGTGTGGCTGTACCGCTGGCAGCCGGGCCGTTACGCGGCGTTCCGCACCGTCCTGTTCGCCACCACCGGCGTGGCCCTGGTCGGCTACTACCTGTACCCGCTGGCCCCGCCGCGCCTGATGAACGGCCAGAACTTCATCGACACGGTGCTGGTCCACCACACCTGGGGCTCGATGGCCTCGGGCAACCTCAAGCACATGTCGAACCAGTACGCGGCGATGCCGTCGATGCACATCGGCTGGTCGCTGTGGTGCGGAGTGACCATCTTCCTGCTGGCCAAGGCGCCCTGGGCGCGGATCCTCGGCCTGCTCTACCCGACGGCGACCCTGGTCGTCATCGTGGCCACCGCCAACCACTTCTGGATGGACGCGGTCGGCGGCATGATCTGCCTGGCCTTCGGCTTCGCCGTCTCCTACCTCTGGTACGGCTCCCGCCCCCACCGCCTGCCCAAGCTGGTGGCCCCCGCCCTCCCGGTCGCCCAGGGGGGACCGGCGACGGGCCCGGCCCGGGACCAGGCCCACGACCAGGACCAGGCCCCGGCCCCGGCCGCCGGAGCGGCCGAGGCGGGACAGCGGGAGCGGCGGGTCAGCTCCGGAAGCTGATCCGGCCACCGGTCACCGTCAGCCGGATCGGAGCCTCGGCCGTCTCGTCGGCCGGGGCTTCCGTCGGATCGACGGCGAAGGCCGTGAGGTCGGCGCGGTAGCCGGGGGCCAGGCGGCCCGCCGTCCGCTCCTCCCCCGCCGCGAAGGCCGCGTGGCTGGTCATGCCCTCCAGCGCCATCGCGCCGGTCAGGCCGGGCCGGGCCGCCGCCGCCCCGCGCGGGGCCTGCGCGGTGGCGAGCACCTGCCGGGCGTCGTAGTGCGCGATGGGCCAGTCCGAGCCGAGGGCCAGGTGGGCCCCGGCCTCCCGGAGGTCCCGGCAGCGCCAGGCCCGGTCGGCGCGCTCCTCGCCGAGCCGCTTGGACCACTCGTCGGTGTGGTCGGCGCGGGTGTAGGCGGTGTGCGGGGGCTGCATCGAGGCGACGACGCCGAGCGCGGCGAAGCGGGGCAGCTGGTCGTCGGGGACGGTTTCGATGTGCTCGACGCGGTGCCGGGGCCCGGGGGCGGCGCCGAGGGACTCGACGGTGTCCAGGACGTGGCGGACGGCCGCGTCGCCGATGGCGTGGGTGGCGGTGCCGACGCCCTCGGCGTGCAGGTGCCGGACCGCGGCGGCGTACGCGGCCGGGTCGGGCCAGAAGGCGTCGGTGCCCTGGCCGTGGCAGTCGGCGTGCTCCAGCCAGGCGGTGCCGCCCTCGACGGTGCCGTCCATGAAGAACTTGACGCCGCCGATCCGCCAGCGCCGCCCGGCCCGCTTCTGGAGCCGGACCAGCTCGTCCAGCTCCTCCGCCGTGGCCCCGGGCATGCACCAGGGGGCGAGCCGCAGCCGTACGGGCAGCTCGCCGGCCTCCTCGACGGCGGCGAGCAGGCCGGGGACGTCGGGGCCGCCGAGGTCCATGACGTGGGCGGCGGTGAGTCCGGTGGCGGCCATGGCGCCGAGCAGCTCGACGAGCCGGTCGCGGCGCTCGGCGAACGGCCGGGCGGGCAGCACCGGGTCCATCAGCCCCATGGCGGCGTGCTCGTTGAGGTGCCCGGTGGGGCGGCCCGCCGCGTCGCAGACGATCTCGGAGCGCTGGTCGAAGGCGCGCGGCCCGTCGATGCCCGCCACCCGCAGGGCCGCCGCGCTCGCGAGGGCGGAGTGCCCGTCGTACAGGCGCAGGAAGGCCGGGAGGCCGTCGACGGCCTCCTCGATCAGCTCGTGGTGGATGGGACGGCCGCCGAAGACGTTGTGGTCGAGGCCGAAGCCGACGATCCAGCCCTCGCGCCGCTCGGCGGCCCGCAGCGCGGCGCGCAGCCCGTCGAGGTCGGTGACGGCCGAGAGGTCGGTGCCCGCGGACATCTCCAGGCCCCAGACCGGGTGGCTGTGGGCGTCGGTGAGGCCGGGGGTGAGGGTGGCGCCGCCGAGGTCGACGACCTCGGTGCGGGGGCCGCGCCAGGCGCGGGCGTCCGCGTCGTCCCCGACGGCGGTGATCAGTCCGTCGCGGACGGCGACAGCGGTGTGGCGGGAGAGGGCGGGGGTACGGAGGCGGGCGCCGACGAGGAGGAGGTCGGGCGCGGCGTGCTCCGCGGACTCTGCGAACTCTGCTGACACGAGGGGTCTCCGGATTCCAGGGGGACGGTGGGCTGATCGGTGGCCTGATCGGTGGGCGGCTCTTCGGCGAAGCGGGCGTAGATCTCCGGGCGGGTGCGGCGCAGCCGCCGCGCGAGGAGCAGCCCGAGGAGGAAGACGGCGGGGACGACGGTGACGAGGACGGTGTCCACGGTGGCGGAGGCGCCGGTGAAGAGCTGGACCTTGGAGGCGACCAGGTAGATCGCGACGGTCAGCAGGACGGCGGCGGTGCCGGGGGCGACCAGGGTGCGCAGGGCTCCCTCGGTGTGCGGGACGCGCCGGAAGTGGCGTACGACGGCGAGGGCGGCGAGCAGCATCAGCGCCATCAGCCCGAGCATCCCGGGGGTGTTCACCCAGAGCAGCAGCTGGGCGTACGGGTCGGCGCCCGCGGCGGCGAAGCCGAGGACGACGGCGGCGCCGAGGACGGTCTGGACGGCGCCGGCGACGTACGGGGAGCGGTGGCGGGGGTGGATCCGGCCGAGCGCGGCGGGCACCACGCCCTCCTCGGCGAGGGCGAGGGAGTAGCGGTTGATCGCGTTGTGGAAGGCGAGCAGCGAGGCGATGATGCTGGTCACGATGAAGACGTGCATCAGGTCGGCGGCCCAGGGGCCGACGTACGTGGTGATGGCGGCGAAGAAGAGGCCGCCGGGGTCCTGCGCGGCGGCGGCCACGACCCGGTCCTCGCCGAAGGCCTGGATGACGGTCCAGACGACGAAGGCGTAGAAGAGGCCGAGGAAGGCGACCGCGATGTAGGTGGCGCGGGGGATGGTGCGGTCGGGGTCGCGGGCCTCGCGGCGGTAGATGACGGTGGACTCGAAGCCGGTGAAGGCCGAGAAGGCGAAGGCGAGGACGGCGGCGGTGCCGGGGACGAGGACGTTGCCGGGGGCGAAGGACGCGAGGGAGAGTTCGCCGGTGGCGCCGCCGTCGAGCAGGACGCCGCCCGCGAGGAGCACGAGTATCCCGGTCTCGGCGACGAGGAGGACGCCGAGGACCTTGGCGCCGAAGTCGATGGAGCGGTAGCCGCCGTACCAGATGAGCAGGAGCCCGGCGAGGGCGACGGGGAGCCAGGGCAGGTCGACGCCCCACAGGGCGTGGGCGGTGTCGGCGGTGGCGGAGCCGAGCAGGCCGTAGACGCCGATCTCCATGCCGTTGTAGCCGACCATCGCGATGAGCGCGGCGGCGATGCCTGCGGGCTTGCCGAGTCCCCGGGCGATGTACGCGTAGAAGGCGCCGCCGCCTCGGACGTGCCGGCTCATGGTGGTGAAGCCGACGGCGAAGACGGCGAGGGTGATTCCGGCCAGGAGGTAGCCGGCGGGGGCGCCGATGCCGCCGAGCCCGAGGGCGATGGGGGCGACACCCGCCATCACGGTGAGCGGGGCGGCGGCGGAGACGACGAAGAAGGAGATGTCGGCGGTGCCGAGGGTGCCGGTTCTCAGTCCGGGCGGCTCGTCGGGGGTGCGGGACGACATGGGTGGGGAGGCCCTTCTGCGGCAGGAGCAGGAAACCTAAAGCCTTTCGGTTGGCGCAATGTAGCCTCGTGCCCGACGATTCGGGAAGACCTGAACTGGGAGAAGACCTGCATGGGCCGGCCGCGCACACCCCTCCTCGACCGGGAGCGCATCACCACGGTGGCGCTCGAACTCGTGGATGAGCGGGGGGACTTCAGCGTGCCGGAGATCGCCCGGCGGCTCGGGGCCCGGACGGCCTCGGTGTACCACCACGTGGACGGCCGGGACGGCATAGTCGAGCTGCTGCGGGAGCGGGTCTGCGCGGCGATCGACGGCGGCTCGCTCGACCGGGAGCCCTGGGACGAGGCGATGGCCGCCTGGGCGCGCTCCTATCGCGCGGCCTTCGCGGCGCACCCGCGCGCGATCCCGATGCTGACCACCTCGCCGGTCCGGGCGCCGAAGGTGCTCCTCCAGTACGAGAAGGCGGTCGGGCGGCTCCTGGACGCGGGCTTCCCGCTGGCGGACGTGATGCCGGTGATCATCGCGATGGAGAACCTGGTGCTCGGCTCGGCGCTCGACATGGCGGCGCCCGAGGCGATGTGGGAGCTGGCCGACGAGACCGCCACGCCTCGGCTGGCGCGGGCGCTGGCAGCGATCGACGAGAGCCGGACGGACGCGGCCTTCGAGCTGGCGCTCGCGGGATACCTGGAACACTGCCGGAGACGGCTCGCCGCCGTCTCCGCCTGACCGAGGAGTGCCGCCGTGACCATCGTGATCCTCTCCGCCCTCGTCGCCCTCGCCGCCGCGGGCTGCGGCTGCGTGGTCTGGGCAGCCCGGGGCGGCCCCCGCTGGACCCGCGGGGTGGCCGCCGCGACGCTGGCGGCGGGCGAACTGGCGCGCGGGGTCGCCCGGTCGAACCGGAGGCGCGACGGGCGGGGCGGGGACGACGGCGGGGGCGGCGGGGAGTAGCCGCGCGGGGGGGGCGGGGAGTAGCGGCGCGGGGGGCGGGGAGTAGCCGCGCGGGGGGGCGGTCACGGGCCGCAAGGACTGCGGGGGGGGGTCACGGGGGTCACGGGGGTCACGGGGGTCACGGGGGTCACGGGAGTCGCTTACCCGCACCCCACTATGCACTCCGCGTATACACACTACGTATAGTCGCGTCCATGACCACCGTCTCACGGCCGTTCAAAGCCCTGGCCGTCTCCTCGCTGGCCGTCGGCGCCGCGCATCTGATCCTCTCCGACACCCTCTACCTGGGCTTCGCCGGACAGGCCGCGTCCACCCTGGGCGGCGGCGGCCCCGCCTACTCCGCCGACCAGGCGTTCACCACCGCGCTCATGAACACCGCCCTGGTGATGCCCCTGGTGCTGTGGATCGGGCTGCGGATCTCCGGCGAGCGCGGGCTCTGGGTGACCGTGCTGACCGGGACCGGCGTCTGGATCGTCACCGTGTGGAACGGCGTCGACCTCATCGACGACGCCCCCGGCTCCGTACTCCCGCTGAGCCGGCTCGCCCTCGTGGTGGGCCTGACCGCGCTCGCCTCGCTCGTCCCCACCGCCGCCGCGCGCCGCGCCGCTACGCGCCGTAGAAGCGCTCCTCCACCACCGCCCGCGCCCGGCGCGTGATCCGGCGGTAGTCGTCGACCATCTCGCCGACGTGACCCGGCCCGTAGCCCAGATAGCGCCCGACGGCGGCCAGTTCGCGCGGCTCCGAGGGGAAGGTGTCGCCGGGCCGGCCGCGCACCAGCATCACCGCGTTGCGCACCCGGGTCGCCAGCACCCAGGCGTCGTCCAGGATCTGCGCCTCCTCCGTGACCAGCAGCCCCGCCGCCCGTGCGGCGGCCAGCGCCTCGCGGGTCCGGGTGGTGCGCAGCCCCGGCTCGGCCCAGCCGTGCCGCATCTGCATCAGCTGCACCGTCCACTCGACGTCGCTCAGCCCGCCGCGCCCCAGCTTGGCGTGGAGCGTCGGGTCGGCGCCGCGCGGCAGCCGCTCGGTCTCCATCCGGGCCTTGAGGCGCCGGATCTCGCGCACCGCGTCCTCGCCGAGCCCCTCCACCGGATAGCGCAGCGGGTCCGCGAGCGCGATGAACCGCTCGCCCAGCCCCGCGTCGCCGGCCATCGGCTCGGCGCGCAGCAGGGCCTGGCTCTCCCAGACCAGCGACCAGCGCCGGTAGTAGGCCTCGTACGACTTGAGGGTGCGCACCAGGGGGCCGCTCTTGCCCTCCGGGCGCAGATCCGCGTCGATGAGCAACGGCGGGTCGGCGGTGGGAAGTTGCAGGAGTCTGCGCATCTCGGCGACGACCCGGCCGGCGGCCCGGGACGCCTCCTGCTCGTCGACGCCCTCGCGGGGCTCGTGCACGAACAGGACGTCCGCGTCGGAGCCGTAGCCGAGTTCGCCGCCGCCGAAGCGGCCCATGCCGATGACCGCGAAGCGGGTGGGGAGTTCGTCGCCCCACTCGGCCCGCACGGCGGCCCGGAGGGCGCCCGCGAGGGTGGCCGCGTTGAGATCGGTGACGGCCTGGCCGACCCGGTCCACGAGCGCGCCGGGGTCGGGCTCGCGCGGGCTGTCCTCCGTACCGTACGAGCGGATGAGGTCGGCGGCGGCGGTGCGGAACAGCTCGCGGCGGCGCACTCCTCGGGCCGCCGCCACCGCCTGCTCGGCGCCGTCCGCGCGCCCGACGGCGGCCAGCACCTCCTGCTCCAGGTGCTCCCGGCCGCGCGGCTTGAGGCCCTCCGGGTCGCCGAGGATGGCGACCGCCTCGGGGGCGCGCAGCAGCAGGTCGGGGGCGAGCCGGCCGGCGGAGAGGACCCGGGCCAGGTTCTCGGCGGCGGCGCCCTCGTCGCGCAGCAGGCGCAGGTACCAGGGGGTCTTGCCGAGCGCGTCGGAGACCTTGCGGAAGCCGAGGAGGCCCGCGTCCGGGTCGGCGGAGTCGGCGAACCAGCCGAGCAGCACCGGCAGCAGGGTGCGCTGGATGGCGGCCTTGCGGCTGACGCCGGAGGACAGCGCCTCCAGGTGGCGCAGGGCGGCGGCCGGGTCGGCGTAGCCGAGGGCTTCGAGGCGCTGGCCGGCGGCCTTGGGGCTGAGCCGGATCTCGCCGGGGGCGAGCTGGGCGACGGCGTCGAGGAGCGGGCGGTAGAACAGCTTCTCGTGCAGCCGGCGCACGACGGCCGCGTGCCGCTTCCACTCCTTGGTGAGCTCGGCGACGGGGTCGGTGCGCAGGCCGAGGGAGCGGCCGAGGCGGCGGAGGTCCTCGTCCGCCTCGGGGACGAGGTGGGTGCGGCGCAGCCGGTAGAGCTGGATGCGGTGCTCCATGGCGCGCAGGAAGCGGTACGCCTCGTCGAGCTGGGCGGCGTCGGCGCGGCCGACGTAGCCGCCGGCGGCGAGGGCGGCGAGCGCGTCGAGGGTGGTGCCGCTGTGCAGGGTGGCGTCGCTGCGGCCGTGCACGAGCTGGAGGAGCTGGACGGCGAACTCGACGTCGCGCAGGCCGCCGGGGCCGAGCTTGAGTTCGCGGTCGACCTGGGCGGCGGGGATGTTGTCGACGACCCGGCGGCGCATCTTCTGCACGTCGGGCACGAAGTTCTCGCGCTCGGCGGCGTGCCAGACGAGCGGGGAGAGGGCCTCGACGTAGGCGGCACCGAGCTCTTGGTCGCCGGCCACCGGACGGGCCTTCAACAGGGCCTGGAACTCCCAGGTCTTGGCCCAGCGCTGGTAGTAGGCGAGGTGGGAGGAGAGGGTGCGGACGAGGGGGCCGTTGCGGCCCTCGGGGCGGAGGTTGGCGTCGACGGGCCAGATGGTGCCCTCGACGGTGGTCTCGGAGCAGATCCGCATGAGGTGGGAGGCGAGCCGGGTGGCGGCCTGGATCGCCTTGCCCTCGTCGGCGCCCTCGGCGGGCTCGCCGACGAAGATGACGTCGACGTCGGAGACGTAGTTGAGCTCGTGGCCGCCGCACTTGCCCATGGCGATGACGGCGAGCCGGCACTGGGCGGCGTCCTCGGGCGCGGCGGCGCTCGCGAGGGCGAGGGCGGCGCGCAGGGTGGCGGTGGCGAGGTCGGCGAGCTCGGCGGCGGTCTCGGCGACGTCGGTGGTGCCGCAGACGTCGCGGGCGGCGATGGCGAGCAGGCAGCGCCGGTAGGCGACCCGCAGCGCGTCCGGGTCGTCGGCCTCGGCCAGCCCGCGCTCGAAGTCGGCGACGCCCGGGTGCAGATCGGCGGCCTCGTACGTGACGAGGGCCTGCCAGTCGCGCGGATGGCGGGTCAGGTGGTCGGCGAGCGCCTCGGAGGCGCCGAGCACGCCGAGCAGCCGGTCGCGGAAGGGCTTGGCGGAGAGCAGCGTGGTGGTCAGCGCGGGCCGTTCGGCCTCGGGCTGCGCCTCGACGAGCCGGACCAGGCCGCGCAGGGCGAGGTCGGGATCGGCCGTGCCGCCGAGGGCGTCGAGGAGCACCGGGTCGCCGCGGAGGGCGGACAGCTCCTCCAGGTCGAGCAGGCGCTCGGCGGCGGACGGATCGGTGAACCCGTGCCGCAGCAGCCTGCTGAAGGTGCTGCTCCTGCGTCCCGGCACCGTCATGCCAGCGCTCCCTCCACCGGTCGGTCCAGTACCCGGACGAGCCTAGTCCTCCTGGAGCCGGGTTGGTGTTCCGAGGTGCGTGGCGGGAGATCTTCGTACAGGGTGGTGGGGCCGACCGCAGCCGAGCGAGGAGCCTTGATCGTGAACTGGACCCTGGAAGTCGTGCCCGTGCCCGTCGCCGATGTGGACCGGGCCAAGGAGTTCTACGCCGGGAGGTGCGGCTTCGCGGTGGACCTGGACCAGGAGGTGGCGCCGGGCATCCGGATCGTCCAGATCACCCCTCCGGGTTCGCGCTGTTCGCTGACGCTGATCCAGGGGATGCCGCCGTTCCCGGGCGCCCGGGAGATGGCCCCGGGCACCCTGCACGGCCTCCAGTTCTGCGTCACGGACATCGAGGGTGCCCGGGCCGCGCTGGTGGCGGCCGGTGTGGAGGTGTCGCCGGTGAGGCACGTGGGGGCGACGGGCTGGGAGGAGGGCAAGGGGGAGACCTGGAACTCCTTCATGACCTTCGAGGACCCGGACGGCAACGGCTGGGTGGTCCAGGAGGCCCCGTCGGAGCTGTCGGACCGCTAGGGCCTGTCGTCACACTCCCGTCTGCCTCCGGGCGACGACGGGACTGTGACGACCGGCCCTAGGGGGTGTCCGCGCCGCCGAAGACGATCCGGTAGTTCCGCACCGTCTCGTCCTCTCCCTCGTACGCCATGCCGGCGGCCTCCATCACCCGCTGGGAGGGGACGTTGGCGAGGTCCGCGTCGCCGCGCACGGCGCTCGCGCCGGCCTCGCGGGCCCGGCCGATCAGCGCGCGCAGCGACTCGCTGGCGTAACCGTGGCCGCGGTGGTCCGGGACCAGCCCGTAGCCGATGGTGACGACGCCGTCGGGGCCGGGCGGCCGGTGGAAGCCGATGCCGCCGATGACAAGCCCGTCGGCGGCGAGCCGGATCGCGTACGGCCGGTAGGCCCCCGGGTCGCCGCGCTCGGCGATGCCGTCGAGGAAGGCGCGGGCGCTGCGGACGTCACCGAGTCCGGGATACCCGGGCGCCCACCGCTCGCCTTCGGCGGGACGGGCGTCGACGATGCGCTGGGCGTCGCCGAAGGAGAGCGGGTGCAGGAGCAGGCGCTCGGTCTCGATGATCGTGATCTCAGTCATTGGACGCAGTCTCGGCCAGCCCGGAGCCGGACGCAACGGGTTTGGTGACCGATGGCCCGATCACCCCCGCGCCGACGGTCGGAAGACGACAGCCGCTCGCCCCCTCATCTGGTCAGATCGCCGTCCGGAGCCTCCCGCACGGAGACTTTCCTCTCCTGTCGGCCCAAGCCTTTGGCCACGGCCTGGCGGATGCCGGCCGGGTCGTTCGTCTGCGCCGGAGGCGAGGCGGACCTCTCGATGGCGGTCTTCAAGTACGCGGGGTTCCACGACGAGACGGCACCACTGACGTCGATCCTCTCCACCTTGCTCCTGCCCACCTGTGCCTTGATCGCCGGCAGGATCTGGTCCGAGTACATGCGACCTTCCACCCTGAACAGACTGGCATGACCGCCGACCTTGCCGCCGTCCCGGAGGTAGACGGTGATGGCCAGGCAGCTCGTGACCGAGGGATAGACGATCGTGCCGCCCGGGCCGACTCTCTTGACCTCGCCCTCGGCAACGGTCTGCGTCTCCGCCGTACCGACCGCGGCGCCCCCGTCGGCGGTCTCGTTCTCGACGCGCTGGACGGTCAGGTCCGTGTCATGTGGCGGGTGACCGCGGTAGGCCGCCAGCGCGCGCGTCGTCGCGGCGTTGCCCGCCGTGCGCTGTAGGGCGGTCACCGCCGACGGGCTCAGGGGGCCGGCCGTTCCCCGCGGCAGGTCACCGGTCGGGGCCGATCGCCGCGGTGCCCTGGCGGGCGCCCCGGTCGATTCCGTGTGCGCGCGCTCGTGCTGGTGCAAGGCGTCCCCTCTCGGATGGCTCGGCATGAGCGACTCACTCTGCGACCCCCCGCCGTCGGGACACAAGACACGCGAGGGCAGACGAAAGGGCACTCCTCACTGGGGTGTTGGACGCCCGGGAAACGGCGATCGGCCCACCCGGACGCGTGAGCGCGTCCGGGCGGGCCGAGGACCGGTGGTCCGGACAGCGCCCGCCGTCCGGCCCGCGCCTACAGCACCGGCAGGTTCTTCCGCAGCTCGAAGGCGGTGACCTCGCTGCGGTACTCCTCCCACTCCTGCTTCTTGTTGCGGAGGAAGAAGTCGAAGACGTGCTCGCCGAGGGTCTCCGCGACCAGTTCGCTGCGCTCCATCAGGGCGATGGCCTCGCCCAGGTTCTGCGGGAGGGGCTCGATGCCCATCGCGCGGCGTTCGGCGTCGCTCAGGGCCCAGACGTCGTCGTCGGCGCCGGCCGGGAGTTCGTAGCCCTCCTCGATGCCCTTGAGGCCCGCCGCGAGGAGGACCGCGTAGGTCAGGTAGGGGTTGGCGCCCGAGTCGATGGAGCGGACCTCGACGCGTGAGGAGCCCATCTTGCCCGGCTTGTACATCGGGACGCGGATCAGCGCGGAGCGGTTGTTGTGGCCCCAGCAGATGTACGCGGGGGCCTCGCCGCCGGAGCCCGCGGTGCGGCCCGAGCCGCCCCAGATGCGCTTGTAGGAGTTGACCCACTGGTTCGTCACGGCCGAGATCTCGCCGGCGTGCTTCAGCAGGCCCGCGATGAAGGAGCGGCCCACCTTGGAGAGCTGGTACTCGGAGCCCGACTCGTAGAACGCGTTGCGGTCGCCCTCGAAGAGGGAGAGGTGGGTGTGCATCCCGGAGCCCGGGTAGTCGGAGAACGGCTTCGGCATGAACGTGGCCTGGACGCCCTGTTCGAGCGCGACCTGCTTCATGACCAGGCGGAAGGTCATGATGTTGTCCGCCGTGGACAGCGCGTCCGCGTAGCGCAGGTCGATCTCCTGCTGGCCCGGCGCGCCCTCGTGGTGGGAGAACTCGACCGAGATGCCCATCGATTCGAGCATGGTGATGGCCTGGCGGCGGAAGTCCATGCCCACGTTCTGCGGGGTGTGGTCGAAATAGCCGGAGTTGTCGGCCGGAGTGGGGCGGGTGCCGTCCAGCGGCTTGTCCTTCAGGAGGAAGAACTCGATCTCGGGGTGGGTGTAGAAGGTGAAGCCCAGGTCCGAGGTCTTCGCGAGGGCCCGCTTCAGGACGTAGCGCGGGTCCGCGAAGGACGGCGAGCCGTCGGGCATCAGGATGTCGCAGAACATCCGGGCCGTGCCGGGGGCCTCCGCGCGCCAGGGCAGGATCTGGAAGGTGCCCGGGTCCGGCTTGGCGATCATGTCCGATTCGTATACCCGGGCGAAGCCCTCGATCGCCGAGCCGTCGAAGCCGATGCCCTCGTCGAAGGCCTGCTCAAGCTCGGCCGGTGCCACGGCCACCGACTTCAGGAAGCCCAGCACGTCGGTGAACCACAGACGCACGAAACGGATGTCGCGCTCCTCTAGCGTACGGAGCACGAATTCCTGCTGCTTGTCCATTTCCACACCCATCCTCGCTGGTCAGGCCGCCTGCTGCCACCGCCTCGGGCACATCGGGGGCACCTGAGCATCCCACCACATGGTTTCGTGCACGTTGCACCCCCATAGTGCCTGCTCCGCCGTGACCGAGGTAACGGGGAAGCGGCCGGAAAGCGGCGCCGGTCAGGCATCTTTCCGGTACCGACTGGTACCCCGTCCGGCCCAAGGACCGCCTTCAACCACTACGATCGGCGCCCATGGGAGCCTCCCGGCTCATCGGCCCGCCGCGACACGCGCGTCCCCTGGCACTGGCGAGTGCCGTGGCGACGCTCGTCGGCGCGCTCTTCCTCTGTCTGGGGGTCGGCGAGACCGTCGGCGGCGGCCCCTTCGACGGGCACGAGCGGGCCGCGCGGCACCACACCTCGGTCGTCGAGCAGTTCGTCTGCCCCTACGACCCGGCCGGCTGCTCCCTCTTCCCGGCCCTCTCCCCCGCGGTGCTCAGCGCCCCGCCGCCGGCGGCTCCGCTGCACCCGGAGGGACGGCCCCCGCGCCCCGGCGCGCCGCACCACTCCGGCCCGGCGCCCAGCCCCGGCGCCCGGGCCCGTGCGCCGGACCTCCACGTCCTTCAGGTCCTGCGGACGTAACCGGCCGGGTTATCCCCCTCAGTTCGTTCGCATTTCTTCTTTCACTTCCGAACTTCCGAGAAGGACGACACCACCATGGCCGCGAACCGCTCCACCACCGCCGACCGCCGCGCGAAGATAGCCGAGCTGCGCCGCGCCGAGCAGGCCCGTGAGCGCCGCAACCGTCTCCTGACCATCGGTCTCTCCAGCGTCGTCGTGCTCAGCCTCGTCGGCTTCGGCGGCTGGGTGATCACCAAGGAGAACAAGGAGCAGGACCAGCAGGAGGCCGCCGCGAAGGCGCCCATCAAGGACGAGAAGTCCTGGGACGCCAAGAAGCTGGGCCGCAACCACGTCACCACCCCGGTGAAGTACGACATGAAGCCGCCGGTCGGCGGAGACCACAACCCCGTCTGGCAGAACTGCAACGGCGACGTCTACGACAAGTCCGTCAACGACACCAACGCGGTGCACTCGCTGGAGCACGGGGCCGTCTGGGTGACGTACAACAAGAAGGCCTCCCCCGCCGACGTCGAGAAGCTGAGCGCGAAGGTCAAGAAGACCCCGTACTCGCTGATGAGCCCGGTCGACGACCAGGCCGGCGCGATCATGCTGAGCGCCTGGGGCAAGCAGGTCACCGTGGACGGGGCGAGCGACCCCCGGGTCGACGCCTTCTTCACCAAGTACGTGGGCGGGCCGCAGACCCCCGAGCCGGGCGCCGCCTGCACCGGCGGCGTGGGCGCGGACGGCCAGGGCGGCGCTGGGATGGGCCAGTGAAGCTGAACCGGACGCAGTGGGCGTCCGTCACCGCCGTGGTCCTGGCCCTGCTCTTCGCCGGGGGCGCGGTCACCGTCGCCTCCGCGGACCGCGACAAGACGCCGGGCACGCCCACGGCGGAGTCGGCGGACGCGGGCTTCGCCCGTGACATGTCGGTCCACCACCAGCAGGCCGTCGAGATGTCCTTCATCGTCCGCGACCGCACCGAGGACGAGGCGGTGCGCCGGCTCGCGTACGACATCGCCAACACCCAGGCCAACCAGCGCGGCATGATGCTGGGCTGGCTCGACATGTGGGGGCTGCCGAAGGTGCAGTCCGGCGTGGAGCCGATGACCTGGATGGGCATGGGCTCGATGGCCTCGGGCGGCGAGGACGGCGAGCTCATGCCGGGCATGGCCACCCGCGCCGACCTGGACCGGCTGCGGAAGGCCTCCGGGCGGGACGCCGAGGTGCTGTACCTGAAGCTGATGACCGCGCACCACAAGGGCGGCATCCACATGGCCCAGGGCTGTGTGGAGCGCTGCGTGCCCGGCGTCGAGCGGGACCTGGCCCAGGGCATGGTCGACGCCCAGGAGTCCGAGATCAAGCTGATGGCGGACATGCTCAAGGAGCGCGGCGCCTGACCGCCGCCCCCTGTGCCGATGCGCCGGCCCCCGTGACCCCAGCGGTCGCGGGGGCCGCGTCGCGCCCGGACAATGGGGGTGCTCGGGGACCCCGTACGCACGCCTGCGTCCGACGTCAGGCGTTCGACGAAAGGTACGCGCCCCATGACCACGGCGAAGGACATCATGCATCCGGGGGCCCAGTGGATCCCCGCACACGAGACGCTCGACCGTGCCGCGCAGCTGATGCGCGAACTGAACGTGGGCGCCCTGCCCATCGCCGACCAGAACGAACGGCTCACCGGGATCATCACGGACCGCGACATCGTCGTGGGCTGTGTGGCCATGGGCCACGACCCCGCCAAGATCACCTGCGGTGAGATGGCGAAGGGCACCCCCCGCTGGATCGACTCGGGCGCCGACGTCGGCGCGGTCCTGGAGGAGATGCAGAGCCATCAGATCCGGCGGCTGCCCGTCATCGAGAACAAGCGGCTGGTCGGCATGATCAGCGAGGCGGATCTGGCGCAGCGGCTGACGGACGAGCAGCTGAAGGCGTTCTGCGCGAGCGTGTACGCGGCCTCCTGAGCCGCCCCGGGCCGCTCAGCTCCCGTCCCCCAGCACCGCCCGGGCCACGGCGTCCGGGCGGTCCAGCATCACCAGATGGCCCGACGGCTCGGCCGCCTCGTAGCGGGCGCCGAGCCGTCGGGCCAGCGTGCGCTGGCGGCGCTCCCAGCGGGCGGAGCCGTCGGGCGCGGCGAGCACGGTGACGGGCAGGCCCGGCGGCAGCGGGGCGCAGGCGCGCAGGGCGAGGAGCTCGGCGGCGACGGCGCCGTAGCGGGCGTTCTCGTCGAGGGCGCCGCGGAAGACCCGCGAGGTGCGGTAGACGCGGCGGACGAGGGCGGGCGGGGCCGGGTCGTGCCGTACGGACAGCCTGCGGGCGAGCGGTCCGAGGGCGGCCGGGACCCCGGCGGCGGACAGCAGCGCGCCGAGCACGCGGGCGCGGGCCGGGGCGGTGCGGGAGGCGTGGGGGCGCTCCTCCACGGAGGAGTCGACGAGGACGAGGGCGGCGGTACGGGCCGGGTGCAGCCGTGCGAAGGCCTCGGCGTGGAAGCCGGCGATGGAGTGGCCGACGACGGTGGCGGGCCCGGGCAGCCGCAGGGCGTCGAGGATTCCGGCGATCCGGCCGGCCTCGCCCGCGGCGGTGGCGGGCCCGGCGGCGGGGGCGGAGAGGCCGTGGCCGGGGCGGTCGAAGCGGACGACGGTGCGGTGCGGGGCGAGCAGCGGGACGACCGGCTCCCAGTCGAACCAGCTCAGTCCGAGCCCGGCGGCGAGTACGCAGACGGGCCCGGCTCCCTCGACGACGACGTGGTGAGGGACGCCGCCGACCCGGACGAAGCGGGGGGCGGGGGCGGGGCCCGCCACCGGGCGGGGCGCGTGGGCGGGGCCCGGTGCGGGTGCGGGGCCCGGTGCGGGTGCGGGCGCGGGGCCCCCGGGGCCGGGGACCGGGGCGGAGGCGGTCGCGGGCTCCGGCGGGCCCTCGCGCCGCCCCGCCCGCGCGCCGGGCTCCCGGGTCACGGGCGCCCGCCCCGGGCCCGTACCGCCTGCCCGGGCGGGTCCTCGTCCGGGGCGGCGGTCCGGGCGGTGCGGGTCTCGCGGTGGACCGACCAGGCCAGGACCGCCAGCCAGAGCGCGATCAGGGCGATCTGGAGGCGCTGGCCGGCGCCCAGGGACCACAGGCCCTTGCCCGCCTCGAAGGCGGCGATCGCGGCGAGGGTCCAGGCGGTGGCGGCGAATTCGAGGACGACGAGGACCGGGCCGGTGCGGGCCAGCGGGCGCCACAGGCCGTAGCGGCGGGCGGCGACGGTGAGGGCCACTATGCCGGTCAGCGCGCCGGCCATGGCGAGGCTGGAGCTGACGGCGTGGGCGGTGTGGGTGGCGGGGACGAGTCCGGCGGTCTCGCGGGCCGCGCACTCGGGGTCGGCGGTGGGCGCGCAGCTCAGCGGCAGCCGGGAGTCGACGGCGGTGGCGGCCCCGAACAGGGCGAGGGCGAGCCAGCCCAGCAGCAGCCAGGGGCGGCGGCGGCCCGGCTCGCGGCGGGCCCAGGAGGTCCCGGCGCCGCCCGCCCGGCCGTGCCAGCCGGTGGCCGCGAGGCCGGTCAGCGCGCCCGCGAGGACGAGCAGCCCGGCGACGAGGTCGGTGGCGCGGAAGAGGCCGCCGAGCGGCTGGTCGGCGGCGGCCAGCTCGGAGACGTAGGTCCGGACGGGGTCGAGCCCGGTCTGGACGACGACCTCAAGGACCCACGCGGTGTACGCGAGCGCGCCGAGCGCGAGGAGGACGGCGGCGGCACGCGGGGCTTTCCTGGACACACTCGTCCTACGTCAGGGGGTGCCGGATGGTTCCCGGTGTTCCGGGTGGATCCAGCCTGGCTTGCGGTATTTGAGCAGGGCGCCGGGGATGAGCAGGCCGAGTACGAGCAGGCCGCCGCCGACGATCAGGAGGTAGCGCCACAGCGGCTGGTCGCCGAACTGGTCCGGCGGCACGAAGCCGATGGCGAGGGCGGCGACGGAGGCGACGAAGCCGATGCCGGCGACCCAGGCGACGGCGGGGACCCGGAAGCCGCGCTCGACCTCGGGGCGGGTCCCGCGGAGCTTGACGACGGCGACGAACATCAGCAGGTAGGCGATGAGGTAGATCTGCACGGTGATCACGGAGAACATCCAGTACGCGCTGGAGACGTCGTCGCTGAAGGCGTAGAGGATGCCGATCAGGGTGGTGATCACGCCCTGGGCGACCATGATGTTCATCGGGGCGCCGGCCTTGTTGAACTTCTGGAAGGCGGGCGGCAGGTAGCCCTCCTGCCGGGAGAGCAGGACGAGGCCCTTGGCGGGTCCGGAGAGCCAGGTGAGCATGCCGCCGAGGGCGGCGCAGACGAGCATGACGCCGACGACCTTGGTCATCCAGCCGATCGAGAAGTGGTCGAAGAACGCCTGGAACGCCTGCATGAGCCCGGCGGTCAGGCTGAGCTGCTCGGACGGCATCACCCAGGCGATGGCCAGGGCCGGAAGGATGAAGATCAGCAGGACGAGGCCGGTCGCCAGGAACATCGACTTCGGGTACTCGCGCTTGGGCTCGCGCAGCGAGGAGACGTGGACGCCGTTCATCTCCATGCCCGCGTAGGAGAGGAAGTTGTTGACGATGAGGACCAGGCTGGCGAGGCCGGTCCACGGGGGCAGCCAGTGGTCGGGGCTCATGGGCTGCGCGGAGGGGTTGCCCTGGCCGAGGAAGACGATGCCGAGGGTGACGAGCAGGACGCCGGGGATGAGGGTGCCGACGATCAGGCCGAAGGACGACAGGCCCGCGATCGTCTTCGTCCCGTACGCGGAGATCCAGACCCCGGACCAGTAGACGACGACGATGACGATGGCGACGTAGAGGCCGTTCTCCGCGAGGGAGGGGTCGATGACGTACGCGAAGGTCGAGGCCACGTAGGCGAGCAGGCTCGGGTAGTAGGCGATCGTCATGGCGAACTGGCACCACACGGCGAGGAAGCCGAGCGGTTTGCCGAGCGCCTCGCTGACCCAGCGGTAGATGCCGCCCTCCCAGCCGGACGCCAGCTCGGCGCCGACCAGGGCGGTGGGCAGCAGGAAGACGAGGGCGGGCAGCAGGTAGAGGAAGATCGCCGCGAGGCCGTAGATCGCCATGGACGGCGAGGGCCGCAGCGAGGCGACGGACGCGGTGGTCATGAAGGCGAGGGTCAGCCAGGAGATGAACTGGCGTCGGGTGCCGTCGTCCTGGCGGGGCTCCGCGTCGGCCACGCCGGTGTTCCCGGACGGCTCGGCCGGCTCGTCGGTGGTCGTCATGGGGCCATGATCAGCGGAGCCGGGCGGCTTCGCATGTCGGGGGAACGGGGCGCCGAAGGCCCCGGCCGGGGTGCCGAAGGTCCTCAAGCGGGCCATTTCACCCCGCCGTGGATCACGAACACATCTCGTTCACACATCAAGTGGTCTCTCCACAACCGGCTGGTCTACGGTCATGGCCTCAGGGGTGGGGCGGCCTTGCCCTGCCCCGGACCCGTGAAGGACAGCGCATGACCATGCCCACGTATCCCCCCGGCCAGCAGCCCTGGGGCCCGCCGGGCACCCAGCCCCCGGCCCAGCCCCGCAACGGGCTCGGCACCACGGCACTGGTGCTCGGCATCGTGGGCCTGATCTTCGCCATCATCCCCTTCCTCTTCTGGCTGGGCGGCCTCCTCGGCCTGCTGGCCCTGATCTTCGGCATCGTCGGCATGTCCCGCGCCGGCAAGGGCCTCGCGACCAACAAGGGCCAGGCCGTCACCGGTCTGGTGCTCGGCGCGCTGTCGATCGTCGTCGCGATCGTGTGGACGATCATCGTCACCATCGCGGTCAAGGACGTCGCCGACGAGCTGAAGAAGGAGACCGGCGCCTCCGCGTCGGCCGGCTCCTCCGCCGGCTCCGGCGCGGACGCCACCCCCAGCGCCGACGCCACCCCCGACGCCCCGGCCGACAAGGCCCCCGGCGCGCTGAAGCTCGGCGAGACCTACACGTACGACGACGGCGTCAAGGTCACCGTCTCCACGCCGCGCGCCCACAAGCCCGACGCCTTCGCCGCCGGCTTCACCAAGGGCAACAAGGCCTTCCAGGTGACCATCACCATCGTCAACGGCGGCAAGGCCCCGCTCGACGTCACCACCGCCCTGCCGAACGCGAAGGGCGCCGACGGCGCCGCCGCCGAGATGGTCTTCGACGGCAGCAACGCCACCAAGCCCTTCGAGGGCAAGGTGCTCCCCGGCAAGCAGGCCAAGGCCGACTTCACCTTCGGCCTGGCCCCCGCCGCCGCCGGCGAGCTCCAGGTCGAGCTCGCCCCGAGCATGCTGGAGCACGACTCCGCGGTCTGGACCGGGCCCACCAAGTAGGCGCGAGGACCCGCCGGGCGGGCATGAGGGGGGCGCCCGGCGCCCCCCTTTTTTCGTGCCCGCCAGGACATAGCGTCGAATTGACGATTAGAGTGGGGGCGTGCCTCAACTACGCCTCGCCCTGAATCAGATCGACTCGACGGTCGGCGATCTCGCCGGGAACGCCGAGGCCGTCGTCCGCTGGACCCGGCACGCCGCCACCCAGGGGGCGCACCTCGCCGCCTTCCCCGAGATGGTGCTGACCGGCTACCCCGTCGAGGACCTGGCGCTGCGCCCCTCGTTCGTCGAGGCCTCCCGGGACGCCCTGCGGGCGCTCGGGCGGCGGCTCGCCGACGAGGGCCTCGGCGAGCTGCCGGTCGTCGTCGGCTACCTGGACCGCTCCGCGCGCGACCGGCCCCGGCTCGGCCGCCCGGCCGGCTCCCCGGAGAACGCCGCCGCGGTGCTGTACCGGGGCGAGGCGGTGCTGCGCTTCGCCAAGCACCACCTGCCCAACTACGGCGTCTTCGACGAGTACCGCTACTTCGTGCCCGGCGACACCCTGCCCGTGCTGCGCGTCCACGGCGTCGACGTCGCCCTCGCGATCTGCGAGGACCTGTGGCAGGAGGGCGGCCGGGTCCCGGCGGCCCGCAGCGCCCGCGCCGGACTGCTGCTGTCGGTCAACGCCTCCCCGTACGAGCGGAACAAGGACGACACCCGGCTCGAACTGGTCCGCGCCCGCGCCCGGGAGGCCGGCTGCGTCACCGCCTACCTGGCCAGCACCGGCGGCCAGGACGAGCTGGTCTTCGACGGCGACTCGATCGTCGTCGACGCGGCCGGCGAGGTGATCGCGCGTGCCCCGCAGTTCGCCGAGGGCAGCGTGGTCCTGGACCTGGAGCTGCCCGCCGCGCTCCCGGACGCCCCCGAGGGGGTCGTCGACGACGGGCTGCGGATCGACCGGGTGGTCCTCTCCGGCGACCCGCTGCCCGGGTACGAGCCGGAGGTGACGGGCGGTTACGCGGAGCGGCTCGACGACGACGAGGAGGTCTACTCGGCGCTGGTCGTGGGCCTGCGGGCGTACGTCGCCAAGAACGGCTTCCGCTCGGTGCTGGTCGGCCTGTCCGGCGGCATCGACTCGGCGCTGGTCGCCGCGATCGCCTGCGACGCGGTCGGCGCGGCGAACGTGCACGGGGTGTCGATGCCCTCGAAGTACTCCTCGGACCACTCGCGCGCCGACGCCGCCGAACTGGCCCGCCGCACCGGGCTCTCCTTCCGGACCGTCTCCATCGAGCCGATGTTCGACGCCTACATGGGCTCGCTGGGGCTGACCGGCCTCGCCGAGGAGAACCTGCAGTCGCGCCTGCGCGGCACGCTGCTGATGGCGCTCTCCAACCAGGAGGGCCACCTGGTCCTCGCGCCGGGCAACAAGTCCGAGCTGGCGGTGGGCTATTCGACGCTGTACGGCGACTCCGTCGGCGCGTACGGGCCCATCAAGGACGTCTACAAGTCGGACGTCTTCCGGCTCGCCCGCTGGCGCAACCGGGCCGCCGAGGAGCGCGGGCAGGTGCCGCCGATCCCGGAGAACTCGATCGGCAAGCCGCCGAGCGCCGAACTGCGCCCGGACCAGGTGGACACGGACTCGCTGCCGGACTACGGGGTGCTGGACCGGATCCTGGAGCTGTACGTGGACCGGGACCGGGGCAAGGACGAGATCGTGGCGGCCGGCTTCGACGAGGAGCTGGTGGCCCGGACGCTGCGGATGGTGGACACGGCGGAGTACAAGCGGCGCCAGTACCCGCCGGGCACCAAGATCTCCGCGAAGGGCTTCGGCAAGGACCGGCGGCTGCCGGTCACCAACCGCTGGCGGGAGAGCCGCTCCTGACGCGGCCCCGGTTCAGAGCCGGACGCGGGCCACGACCGGCAGGTGGTCGCTGCCGGTCGCCGGGAGGGTCCAGGAGGCCAGCGGCTCCACGCCCTTGACCATGATCTGGTCGATCCGGGCCATCGGGAAGGACGCCGGCCAGCTGAAGCCGAAGCCGTCGCCGGCCGCGCCCTGGGTGGAACGCAGCTGCGAGGTGACCGCGTTGAGCGAGCGGTCGTTCATGGTGCCGTTGAGGTCGCCGAGCAGCACGATCCGCTGGATCGGGTCGTGGGAGAGGGCCTCGCCGAGGGCGTTGGCGCTGTTGTCGCGCTGGTTGGCGGTGAAGCCCGCGTTCAGCTTGACCCGTACGGAGGGGAGGTGGGCCACGTAGACGGACACCTCCCCGGCGGGGGCGACGACGGTGGCCCGCATGGCGCGGGTCCAGCCCATCCGGATGTCGACCGGCTTCGGGTTCCGCAGCGGGTAGCGGCTCCACAGGCCGACGGTGCCCTGGACCGAGTGGTAGCGGTAGGTGTCGGCCAGTCCCCGCTCGTAGGTCGGCACCATGTCGCCCTTGAGCTCCTCCAGGGCCACCACGTCCGCGCCGGAGGCGGCGATCTGACGGGCCGTGCCCTCGGGGTCGGGGTTGTCGGCGTTGACGTTGTGGCTCAGCACGGTGAGGCCCTCGCCGGGCTCCGACTTGTCGACGATCAGCCCGCCGAAGAGGTTGACCCAGACGAGGGCCGGGAGCAGCAGGGCGATCAGGGCCGTCGCCGAGCGGCGCAGCAGGGCGAGGACGAGCAGCAGCGGCACGAAGAGGCCGAGCCAGGGCAGGAAGGTCTCGGTGAGGCTGCCGAGGTTGCCGATCCGGTTGGGGATGTCGGAGTGGAAGACCATCAGGAGCGTCAGCAGCACGGCGCACAGGGCGAGGAGGACGCCTCGGCGCCAGATGCCGCGGTCGCCGCGCAGGGCCCGCAGACGGCCGGCGAACCGGGAGGAGCGGTGCTCGTCGCGCGGCGCGCCGCCGCTCTCGGTCTCCGTCATGTCCACCCGCGTCATCGCTGCCGTCCTCACTGCCTTGCTCCGCGACCCGGACTCGACCCTAGGCGATTCCGGTTCGGTCGTACTCCCCGAGGGACGACACAGCCGCGTGGCGGGTTCCTGAGAGCGGTGCGAGGCGTTCCGCTGTGACAGAACGCGCACATTCGTACGACTCGTCCCCGGGGGTCAGGAGCGCGGGCGGAGCCCTTCCATGACGGCGTCGACGACCTGTTCCGCGAGGCCGGGTTCGAGGGTGGAGCCGGGGCGGATGACGGTGCGCAGCAGCAGCGGGCCGGTGAGGAGGTCGTTGACGAGCTCCAGGTCGAGGTCGGCGCGGATCTCGCCGAGCGCCATCCCGCGCCGTACGACGTCGAGGCCGAGGCGGCGGCGGGGCTCGATGACGGTCTGGTGGTACGCATCCCACAGCTTGGGATACGCCTGCATCTGCGAGAACACGTTGTGCAGCAGGGCCGAGTTCCGCTTGGCGAGCCCCCGGCGCCGGATCGACTCCAGGAGGGCGACGAGGTCGTCGCGGACGGAGACGCCGGGCAGCACCGGGTCCGGGGGTTCGACGGAGCGCAGCAGGTCGACGAAGAGCTCCTCCTTGCCGGGCCAGCGGCGGTAGATGGTGGCCTTGCCGACCCCGGCGGTGCGGGCGATCTTCTCGATGGACAGCTCGGTGAGCGGGGTGCCGGCCTCCAGCAGCCCGATCGCCGCCTCGAAGATCGCCTGCTCGGCCGCCTCGCTGCGGGGCCGCCCGCGCCGGGCACCGCCGGGGCAGTCGTCGGCGGGCGCCGCCCGGGGCCCGTCGTTCTGCTGCGTCACGTCCGCCTCACCTCTCCGTACGGGCCCCTGGGCCACCGCCGCCGTCTCTCGTCACCTCGTCACCGATTCTCCCGCCTCCGCGCGGCTGCCGGGAACGGCGGCGGGTCCGGCCGGGGCGGCGGGGGTGCGGCCGGGCAGGAAGAGGGCCACGACGACGGCGCCGATGAGGGCGACGGCGGCGGAGCCGATGGCGGTGACGTGCATGGCGTCGAGGAAGGCGTCGTACGCGGGGGCGACGAGTTCGCGCCCGGCCGGGCCGAGCTTCGCCGCGACGGCCAGGGTGGCCTCGATGGACTCGCCCGCCGCGTCGCGCAGGCCGGGCGGGACGGCGCCGAGGTGGCCCTCGATGCCGCCTCGGTAGGTGGAGGACAGGACGGAGCCGAGCACGGCCACGCCGAGCGCGCCGCCGACCTGGCGGAAGGTGTTGTTGATGGCCGAGCCGGAGCCGGCCTTCTCGCGGGGCAGCGCCTGCATCACGGCGACGGTGACCGGCGGCATGATGTGCGCCATGCCGGCGCCCTGCACGAAGAAGACGAGCTCCATGACCCAGACCGGGGTGCCGGCGTCGAAGAAGGCGAAGGCCCCCAGGCCCACGGCGACGGCGAGCATGCCGGCGGTGCACACGGCCTTGGCGCCGAAGCGGTCGACGACGAGCCGGGCGCGCGGTGCGAAGAGCATCTGGGCGATGGCCAGCGGCAGGATCAGCAGGCCGGACTCCAGGGCGCTGTAGCCCCGGACGCTCTGCAGGTAGAAGGCGGAGAAGAAGGTCACGCCGAGCAGGGCGAAGAAGACCAGCGCGATGGCGGCGACGGCGGCCGAGAAGGCGGGCTTGCGGAAGTAGGAGATGTCGAGCGCCGGGTGGTCGCTGCGCTTCTCGTACAGGACGAAGGCGGCCAGGATCGCGAGTCCGGCCAGCGTGGGCAGCAGCACGGTGACGTCGGTGACGCTGGCCAGCTCGCCGCCGCGGATGATGCCGTACACCAGCAGGACCAGGCCGAGGACGGAGAGCAGCACGCCGGGCAGGTCGATCCGGCCGGGCTTGGGGTCCTTGGAGTCGGGCACGAGCCAGGCCATGAGGGCGAGCGCGAGGATCACGACGGGCACGTTGACCAGGAAGATCGAGCCCCACCAGAAGTGCTCCAGGAGGACGCCGCCGGTGATGGGGCCGATGGCGATGGCGAGGCCGACGCTGCCGGCCCAGATGCCGATGGCCTTGGGCTGCTCGTCGCGCTCGAAGACGTTCATGAGGACGGCGAGGGTGGCCGGCATGACGAAGGCGGCGCCGAGGCCCATGAGGGCGCGGTAGGCGATGAGCTCGCCCGGGGAGGCGGAGAGCGCGGCGAGGGCGGAGGCGATGCCGAAGACGGTGATGCCGAAGAGCAGCACCTTCTTGCGGCCGAGCCGGTCGCCGAGCAGGCCGGAGGTGAAGAGGAGGCCGGCGAAGACGAGCGTGTAGGAGTTGATCGCCCACTCCAGCTCGCTCTGGGTGGCGCCGATGCCGGTGGGCGCGGGGCTGGCGATCGTCTTGACGGCGACGTTCAGGATCGAGTTGTCGAGGACCACGATCAGCAGGCTGAGCATGAGCACGCCCAGGATCGCCCAGCGGCGGCGGTGGACGGCCTCGGGTATGCGGGGCACGGTGAGTTCAGGGGACGGCTGAGACATGACGTCCACCCTAGACCCTTTTCGATACGAGACCGTCTCGTATCGATAGCGCTGGAGAAGTCTTTACGTTGCGGCGGTGTGAACAGCGCCACTGCGCCCCACTTCCCCGCCCGCCCGGCGAAGTGCCACCATGGACATGGTCCGGGGACGCCACAGGGCGCCTCGAGATGACAAAAGGAGCCGTTCACCATGACGCTTCAGGCTGCCCAGAAACCGCCCGCCGACAGCGGCAAGGCGCTGTACGGGGGGAAGGGCACCCGCCGCCTCACCGTCCACGACATCGCCGCCGCCAAGACCCGCGGCGAGAAGTGGCCCATGCTCACCGCCTACGACGCCATGACCGCGTCCGTCTTCGACGAGGCCGGCATCCCGGTGATCCTCGTCGGCGACTCGATGGGCAACTGCCACCTCGGCTACGACACCACCGTGCCCGTCACGATGGACGAGATGACCCTGCTCTCCGCCGCCGTCGTCCGGGGCACCACGCGCGCCCTCGTCGTCGGCGACCTCCCCTTCGGCTCGTACCAGGAGGGCCCCGTCCAGGCCCTGCGCAACGCGACCCGCCTGGTCAAG
This sequence comes from Streptomyces sp. NPDC042100, assembly GCF_055582325.1. Taxonomy (NCBI): domain Bacteria; kingdom Bacillati; phylum Actinomycetota; class Actinomycetes; order Kitasatosporales; family Streptomycetaceae; genus Streptomyces; species Streptomyces sp. NPDC042100. The sequence goes on along the minus strand of NZ_JBVJDK010000005.1, from coordinate 4,032 downwards.
GACGCGGGTGTCGGCGCGATCAAGCTGGAGGGCGGCGAGCGCTCGCTGCCGCAGACCGAGCTGCTCGTCCAGGCCGGCATCCCCGTCATGTCCCACCTGGGCCTCACCCCCCAGTCCGTGAACACCATGGGCTACCGGGTGCAGGGCCGCTCCGACGAGGCCGCCCACCGGCTGCTCGGCGACGCCAAGGCGGCGCAGGACGCGGGCGCCTTCGCCGTCGTCCTGGAGCTCGTCCCGGCCGAGCTGGCCGCCGAGGTCACCCGCTCGCTGCACATCCCCACCATCGGCATCGGCGCCGGCCCCGACACGGACGCCCAGGTCCTCGTCTGGACCGACATGGCCGGGCTCACCGGCGGCAAGGTGCCGCGCTTCACCAAGCAGTACGCCAACCTCCGCGAGACGCTCGGCGACGCCGCCCGCGCCTTCGCCGAGGACGTCTCCGGCGGGGCGTTCCCCGCCGAGGAGCACACCTTCCACTAGGCGCACCGGACCCTCCCGGTAACAACGACAGCCCGCCGACCGTCCCCCGTCGGCGGGCTGTCGGCCGCTGTCGGCGCGTGCAGGCGGGGCTGTCGGTCGGCTGTCGGCGCGTTGTCGGTGGCGGCGTGTTCCATGGTGGACATGACGCGATCACACACCAACGCCGTCGAGGTCCGGGGCCTCGTGAAGCACTTCGGCGAGACGAAGGCCCTCGACGGGGTCGACCTGGACGTGCGCGAGGGCACCGTCCTCGGGGTCCTCGGCCCCAACGGCGCCGGGAAGACCACCCTCGTACGCTGCCTCTCCACCCTCATCGCCCCCGACGCCGGCACCGCCGTCGTCGCCGGCTACGACGTGGTGCGCCAGCCCCGCCAGCTCCGCCGCACCATAGGTCTCACCGGCCAGTACGCCTCGGTCGACGAGAAGCTGTCCGGCTGGGAGAACCTGTACATGATCGGGCGGCTGCTCGACCTCTCCCGCAAGGACGCCCGGGCCCGCGCCGACGAGCTCCTGGAGCGCTTCTCGCTCACCGAGGCCGCCAAGCGCCCCGCGATGAACTACTCCGGCGGCATGCGCCGCCGCCTCGACCTGGCCGCCTCCATGATCGGCCGCCCGGCCGTGCTCTACCTGGACGAGCCGACCACCGGCCTCGACCCCCGCACCCGCAACGAGGTCTGGGACGAGGTCCAGCGGATGGTCGCCGAGGGCGCCACCGTCCTGCTCACCACCCAGTACATGGAGGAGGCGGAGCAGCTCGCGAGCGAGCTGACCGTCATCGACCGCGGCCGGGTCATCGCCCGCGGCGGCGTCGACGAGCTGAAGGCCCGGGTCGGCGGCCGCACCCTCAAGGTCCGCCCGGCCGACCCGGCCGACCTGGCCGCCATGGCGGCGGCGCTGCGCGAGAGCGGCCTCGACGGGATCGCCGGCGCGACCGTGGTGCCCGACGAGGGCGTGCTGTACGTGCCGATCCTCAGCGACGAGCAGCTCACCGCCGTCGTCGGCCTGCTCGGCGCCCGCGGCTTCGGCATCGCCCACATCGGCACCCACCTGCCGAGCCTCGACGAGGTGTTCCTCGCCATCACCGGACAGAAGACGTCCGGCACCGACGCCGCCACCGACACGCTCAGCCAGGAGGTCGCCGCGTGAGCACCACGACCCTGTCCCAGTCCCCCGCCAAGACCCCGGCCCCGGCCCCCCGGACCCCCGGCGCCGCCGACGGCCGCATCGGCCTGCGGGCCAACCTGCGCCACATCGGCGCCCTGGTCCGGCGCAACGCCCTCCAGATCAAGCAGGACCCGGAGTCGATGTTCGACGCCGTCCTGATGCCGATCATCTTCGTGCTGCTCTTCGTGTACGTCTTCGGCGGCGCCATCGCCGGCAAGGGCAACAACGCGGAGTACGTGAACTACGTGGTGCCCGGCCTGATGGCCATGATGGGCATGAACATCGCGATGGGCGTCGGCACCGGCATCAACGACGACTTCAAGAAGGGCGTCATGGACCGGTTCCGGACCATGCCGATCGCCCGCTCCTCGGTCCTCATCGCGAAGATAGTCGTCGAGCTCGGCCGCATGCTGATCGCCACCGCGATCCTGCTGGGCATGGGCTTCCTGCTCGGCCTGCAGATCCACACCTCGGTGCTCCACCTGTTCGCCGCGATCGGCCTGTCCGCCGTCTTCGGCGCCGCCCTGATGTGGATCTTCATCCTGCTCGGTCTCACCATGAAGACGGCCCAGGCCGTCCAAGGGATGGCGATGCTGGTGCTGATGCCCCTCCAGTTCGGTTCCTCGATCTTCGCCCCGCCGACCACCATGCCCGGCTGGCTCCAGGGCTTCACCGAGTACAACCCGCTCTCCAACCTCGCCGACGCCGCCCGCGGCCTGATCAACGGCGGCCCCGTCGCCCACTCGGTGTGGATGACCCTCGCCTGGGCGGCCGGCCTCACCCTGGTCATGGCCCCGCTCGCGGTGTCCAAGTTCCGCAAGAAGACCTGACTCCCGGGGGATTCAGGACTCGGCGCGCCCGTTGATCGCGTCGGCGCGTCCGAGCAGGGCGGCGGCCTCCTCCAACGAGAGGCCGCCGCCCTCGGCGTGCGCGGCCTCGAAGACGGCCGGGTCGCCGAGCGCGTCCCGCGCCAGCCCGGTGGCGCGCGCCGTGTTCTCCCGCTCGATCGGCGGGCACAGGTGCCCGGGCGGGCGCAGCGCCTCGGACGCGCCGAGCAGCACGGCCGCCGTCCGGGCGCCGGGCCCGCCGAGCCCGGCGAGCGCCCAGGCGGCGGTCACCAGATGGGCCGACGGCATCTGCGGGGCGACCATCAGCGACAGGGCACCCGTGGCCCGCTCGTAGGCCCGCCTGGCGAGCTCGAAGGCGACGTCGTAGCGCTGGTCGAGGTTCTCCACCCAGGCCAGGCTGCCGAGGGTGAACCCCTCGAAGATGGACAGGGTCTGCGAACGGAAATCGGTGAGCAGTTCCGTCAGCAGCACCCGGGCCTCGTCGACGCGTCCGGTGCGGCCGAGCAGCATGGCGAGGAAGATCCGGGCGGCCAGCAGCGGCTCGTGCCCGTGCCCGTGCCCGCCTTCCACCACCGCCCGAAGGATCTTCTCGGCCTCCTCGGGCCGCCCCGTCTCGATCAGCATGTCGGCGTAGCGGGCGCGCAGCAGCGCCATCTGGGACTGGGCGCCGACCCGCCGCGCGTAGTCGATGGCGGCGGCGAAGTCCTCGGCGGCGCTGTGGAACTCAAGCCGCCGCTCCCGCGCCTCGGCCCGCGAGGACAGTGCCTCGGCCGCGCCCCAGGCGTCGTCGAGCCGGACGAAGATCCCCAGGCTCTCCTCGGCGTCGGCGGCGGCCTGCGCGGCCAGGTCGGCCCGGTTGGCGAGCAGGTTGGCGCGCAGTTGCAGGGCGTTGCCGAGGTCCCATTCGTAGCCGTAGCGGCGGCAGGCGGCGACGTGGGTGTCCAGGGCCTCGCCCATGCGGCCGGGTTCGGCGATGAGCAGGACGGCGAAGACGGCGAAGGAGCCGGGCAGCCGGCAGGTCTGCGGCAGCCCCGGCGGATACACCTCGTTGATCCGCCGCAGCCGGGCGATCCCCTCGGGAGTGGTCCACCGTCCCGTCTCGTGGTCCATGTTGAGGAGTTCGATCAGCCGCACCCCGCGCCGCGCCTCCCACAACTGGTCCTCGGAGAGCGGCGGCGGCCCGGCGGTGACGGACGCGTGCAGCGGTACGACGGGCCCGGCGTCGGGTCCGAACGGGTCGGGCCCGAGGGCGGCGACCGCCTCGGACCAGTACAGGGCGTCGGCGCGCAGGTCGCGCATGGTCCAGTACCAGAGCAGGGAGTGGACGAGGACGAGCGCCTCGTGCTCGTCGCCCGCCGCGACCGCCCGGCTCAGCGCGGTGCGGAGGTTGCCGTACTCGGCGCCGAACCGCGCGAGGGCCTCGGTCTGCCGCCCGCCCCGCAGCGCGGGGTCGGCGAGGCGGGCCAGCTCGCGGTAGTAGGTCAGGTGGCGGCGCTCGGCGAGCTCCCGGTCCCCGCCCTCGTCCAGCCGCTCCGAGGCG
>NZ_JBVJDK010000004.1:0-545649 GCF_055582325.1 Streptomyces sp. NPDC042100 | reverse complement strand
GATGCCGAGGGGACGCCGCCGATCGGTGGTCCGATCGCGGGCCAGCGGGCCTATGTGCTTGATGGCGGGCTGCGTCCGGTTCCGGTGGGTGTGGCCGGAGAGCTCTATCTCTCCGGGGGCGGCCTGGCGCGCGGCTACGTCAATCGGCGGGGTCTGACGGCCGAGCGTTTCGTGGCCGATCCGTTCGGTCCGGCGGGTGCCCGGATGTATCGCACGGGTGACCTGGTGCGGTGGCGGGCGGACGGTCAGCTCGACTATCTGGGTCGTACGGATGATCAGGTGAAGGTGCGGGGTTTCCGTATCGAGCTGGGTGAGATCGACGCGGTGCTCGGTGAGCATCCGGCGGTGCGTGGTGCGGTGGTGCTGGCTCGTGAGGACCGTTCGGGCGAGGCGATGCTGGTGGCCTACGTGACGTTGGACGACGGTGCTGAGGTGACGTCGGCGGAGTTGCGGGCGTACGTCGGCAGGCGTCTGCCGGAGTACATGGTTCCGGCCGCCGTCGTGGTGCTCGACGCGTTCCCGCTGACATCGAACGGGAAGCTGGACCGGCGTGCGCTGCCCGTTCCGGTGCTGGAGAGCGCCGGGTCGGGGCGGGCTGCGCGGGGGCCGGTGGAGGAGATCCTGTGCGAGCTGTTCGCGGAGGTGCTGGGGGTCTCCTCGGTCGGTGTCGAGGACAACTTCTTCGACCTGGGCGGTCACTCGCTGCTGGCGACGCAGTTGATCAGCAGGATCCGCTCCGTGCTCGGCGCGGAGGTCGCGATCCGGGCGCTGTTCGAGGCGCCTACGGTCGAAGCCCTGGCCGTACGGCTGGGGCCGGGGGCGGGTTCGGGGGCGGACTCCCGTCCGCCGGTGGAGCCCGCGGTGCGGCCCGAGGTGCTGCCGTTGTCCTTCGCGCAGCGACGCCTCTGGTTCCTCCAGCGCTTCGAGGAGTCCTCGACCTACCACATTCCGGTCGCGCTGCACCTGCGGGGCGAGCTGGACATCGAGGCGCTGCGGGCGGCGCTGGGTGACGTGGTGGCGCGGCACGAGAGCCTGCGGACGGTCTTCCCCGAGATCGACGGGATGCCGCACCAGCGCATCCTGAAGGCGGGCGAAGCGGCGATCGGCTTCGACGTGGTCGAGGCGGACGCCGAGGGCCTGGAGGAGCTGGTCGCGGCGGAGTCCGGGCGCAGCTTCGACCTGTCCAGCGAACTACCCCTGCGGGCGCGCGTGTTCAGGGTGGACGGCGATACCCATCTGCTTCTGCTGGTCCTGCACCACATCGTGGGCGACGGCTGGTCGATGGGCCCGCTCACCGGGGACCTGGCGCGAGCGTACGGAGCACGGCGCGGCGGGACCGCTCCGCAGTGGGAGGCGCTCCGGGTGCAGTACGCCGACTACACCCTGTGGCAAGGGGAACTGCTGGGCGACGCGCAGGATCCGGAGAGCCTGCTCAGCCGGCAGACCGACTACTGGATGAAGGAGCTGGCGGGACTTCCCGACCGGATCCCGCTGCCCGTGGACCGTCCGCACCCCGAGGTCAGCTCGTACAAGGGGCAATGGCGGCCGTTCAGCTTCGACGAGGAGACGCACCGCGGCGTCATCCGGCTCACCCAGGAGTCCGACGCCACCGTGTTCATGGTGCTGCAGGCGTCACTGGTGGCCCTCCTCACCCGACTGGGCGCGGGCTCCGACATCCCGATCGGCAGCCCGATCGCCAACCGCACCGACCAGGCGCTGGAGGGACTCATCGGGTTCTTCGTCAACACGCTGGTGCTGCGGACCGACACCTCCGGCGACCCCACCTTCCGCGAGCTGCTCGCCCGCGTACGGGACACGGACCTCGCCGCGTACGCCCACCAGGACCTGCCCTTCGACCTCCTGGTGGAGAAGCTGAATCCGCAGCGGACGCTCTCCCACCACCCGCTCTTCCAGATCATGCTGGCCCTGCAGAACACCGCCCAGGGCCGCCTGTCCCTGGACGGCCTCTCGGCCAGCTACCAGAAGGTGGACACCGGGACCTCGCGGTTCGATCTGTTCTTCAGCCTCTGGGAGCAGTTCGGTGAAGGGAGGGCGCCGGTCGGCATCGAGGGCACGATCGAGTACTCGGCGGACCTGTTCGAGGCGGCCACGATCGATGCCCTCGTCCAGCGGTGGGCCAGGGTCCTGCGATCGGTGGTGGCCGAGCCCGACCAGCGTCTCGACCAGCTTGAGATCATGACGGACGAGGAGCGGGCCTGGCTGCTGGGCGACTGGTCCCAGGGCGACTGAGACACGAGCGCGAGGGCCGGGCCTCCCCACGCGGGGCGGCCCGGCCCTCGGGCTCGTGGCGGGTGGAACGCGGAGCGCGCGGTGTCAGCGCGTCGTCGGCAACTGCGGGCGCCGCCCGCTCTCGTACGCGGCGATCTCGTCCTCATGGTCCAGGGTGGCCGCGATCGGGTCGAGCCCGGCCAGCAGCCGGCGGCGTGCCTCCGCGTCGATGGCGAACGCCTGCGACCGGCCCGGCCAGCGGACCTCCAGGCGTTCGAGATCCACCGTGATCCCGGTCGCCGGGTCGGCTTCGATGGACTGCCAGAGCGACTCGATCACGTCCTCCGGGAGGGCGACGGTGAGCAGGCCGTTGAGGAGCGCGTTCCCCCGGAAGATCTCCCCGAAGCGCGGGGCGAGCACGGCTCGGAACCCGTAGTCCTGCAAGGCCCAGACCGCGTACTCCCGGGACGAACCGGTGCCGAAGTCGGTGCCCGCCACGAGCACCGAGGCGCCCTCGTGCTCCCGTCGGTTGAGTACGAACCCGGGGTCGTCCCGCCAGTCGGCGAAGAGGGAGTCGGCGTGCCCGTGCCGGGTGGAGCGCGTGCAGAAGCGCACCGGGATGATCTGGTCGGTGTCGACGTCGGTCCTGCGCAGGGGCACCGCCGTGCCCTGGTGAACGGTGAACCGTCGCATGTCAGGCCCGCGCTTTCAGGTCGCCGGGAGCCGCCAGGTGGCCGGCCACCGCGGTGGCGGCCGCCACCATCGGGGAGACGAGGTGGGTGCGTGCGCCCTTGCCTTGGCGGCCCTCGTAGTTCCGGTTGGTCGTCGAGGCCGCGCGCTGCCCCGCGCGCAGCCGGTCCTCGTTCAGCGCGGCACACATCGAGCAGCCGGCGGCGGCCCGGAAGTCCGCGCCGGCGTCCGCGAAGACCGCGTCCAGGCCCTCGGAGACGGCCTGGCGCCGCACCTGGGCCGAGCCGGGGACGATGATCAGCTCGACGGACTCGGCCACCTTCCGGCCCCGCAGCACCGCGGCGCACTCCCGCAGGTCCTCGATGCGTCCGTTGGTGCAGGATCCGACGAACACGACATCGACGCCGAGGTCGCGGAGGGGAGTGCCGGGGCTCAGGTCCATGTACTCCAGGGCCTTCTCCGCCGCCGCCCGGTCGTGGGCGTCCGTCAGCGTGCCGGGATCGGGCACGGCCTCGTGCAGCGGGGCGCTCTGGCTGGGGTTCGTGCCCCAGCTGACGTAGGGGCTGAGTGCCGCGGCGTCCAGGACGATCTCATGGTCGAACACCGCGTCGGGGTCCGTGCGCAGGGATTCCCAGAAGGAGACCTCGGCGTCCCAGGCCGGTCCCTCGGGCATACCGGGCCGTTCGCGCAGATAGTCGAAGGTGACCTGGTCAGGCGCGATCAGGCCCGCTCTGGCCCCTGCCTCGACCGACATGTTGCACAGGGTCATGCGCCCCTCCATGGAGAGGGAGCCGATCGCCTCGCCCCGGTATTCGATGACGCGTCCCCGGCCCCCGGCCGTGCCGATCCGTGCGATCAGGGCGAGGGCGAGGTCCTTCGCCGTCACGCCGAGGGGCAGCGCGCCGTTCACGGTGACGGCCATGGTCCCCGGCCACTTCAGGGAGAGGGTCTGGGTGGCCAGCACGTGTTCGACCTGGCTGGTGCCGATCCCGAGTGCGAGGGCGCCGAACGCGCCGTGCGTGGTGGTGTGCGAGTCGCAGCACACGACCGTCATGCCGGGCCGCGTCAGGCCCAGTTCCGGCCCGATGACGTGGACGATGCCCTGTCCCGCGTCACCGAGCCGGTGGAGCGGGATGCCGAACTCGGCGCAGTTCTGCCGCATGAGCGCGGACTGCTGCCGGGCCAGCGGGTCCTGGATCCCCCGGTCGACGGCGATGGTGGGTGTGTTGTGGTCCTCCGTACCGATGGTCAGATCGGGTCTGCGGACCGTGCGTCCCGCGTCCCGCAGCCCGTCGAAGGCCTGGGGGGTGTTCACCTCGTGGAGGAGGTGGAGGTCGATGTAGAGCAGATCGTCGCCGCCGTCGGACCGCACGACGTGCAGGTCCCAGAGCTTCCGTGCCAGTGTCGAACCCATGGGTGGTGATTCCGGCCCTTTCCGCTGTCAGCCCTGGGCCGATTCCCGGCCGGTGCCTATGAGCTCCGAAGCGAGGCGCTCCTTGAGCGTTTCGAGGGTGTCGCAGTCGCCGTCGATCCGCTCGGTGATGTGCGTCCGGTAGAGCTTTTCGAGCTCCTCGTCGGTCACGGTGATGCTCAGCTCGGTGAGGAGGTGGCGCAGCACGGCGCGGCCCGAGTGGCGCCCGATCATCAGGGAGCGCTGCCGGCCGAACCGGGCGGGCTCCACGTACTCGTAGGTCGCGGGATTCCGCAGGACTCCCTGCTGGTGGATTCCCGCGGCGGTGCCGAAGGCGTACGTGCCGAAGATCGCCTTCGCGCGGACCTCGGGCAGGCGGATCGCCTCGCGCAGCACGCCGTAGGCGCTGTACATCTCCTCCGTGTCGATCGAGGTGTAGAACCCGTAGTGCTCCTTCTTGTAGAGCAGGAGGGCGGCCAACTGCTCCAGAGGGGTGTTTCCCGCCCGCTCGCCGATGCCGCCGAGGGTGACCTGGGCCTCGTCCGCACCGGCCTGGATGCCGCTCACCGCGTTCGCCAGGGAGAGGCCGAAGTCGTCGTGACAGTGGGTGGAGACGCCGACGTGCTCCGGGGCCCACGAGCGGAAGTCGGCGATCACGTCCGCGTACTGGTCGGGCGTGGAGTATCCGCAGGTGTCGGCGGGAACGAGCCGGGTGGCTCCCACGTCGACCGCGCCCTCGACGTAGGCGCGCAGCAGGTCGCGCTCGCCTCGGCTGGCGTCCTCGATGGCCAGCGCGATCGACTCCACTCCCAGCGACCGGGCGTGCGCGACGGCGTCGACGACCTCGCGGATCCCCTCGCGGCGGCTGATCCCGCGCTTGTGCTCAAGGTGCAGGTCGCTGCCGGACACGAGGACCTGCACCTCGTGACGGTCGGTGCCACCCGCGCGCACGGCGGTTTCGACGTCCGCGCGGACGGCTCGGGAGAGGGTGGCGAACCGGGCCGTCGTCAGGCTCTCCGAGACGAGTCGCGCGGCCTCGAAGTCGCTGGGGGAGGAGGCGGGGAACCCCACCTCGATGCGATCGACACCCAGCTTCTCCAAGTGCAATGCGAGACGCAGCTTTTGGCCGGGCGTCATGGCGTTTCCCGGCGCCTGCTCACCGTCGCGAAGTGTGGTGTCGAAGATGGTTACTCGGCGCATTCTGAAGCAATCTCTCTCTAGTTGAGTCTGCCGTGCAGCGCGAGGACCTGCTGGTGGCGGTCCCCCGGGGTTGACGAGTCGGCACATCGGTAGATCGAGAGGTTATCTCTCTCGAACAAAGTTGGCCAAGGTGCCTGATGTTGTTGATCGTTGAGGTTCATTTCCCTCAACACGCTTTCCACGCAGTGGTGGTGACTGACCGGCATAGAGAGAGCGAGGAGCTCACCGCGCACCCGCGACATGACGAGGCCGGCGCCCTCCCGGGGGAGGGCGCCGGCCGGTGGAGCCGCCGGATCAGGGGGTGGTGAGGCCGAACCAGTACGCGAAGGTGTCGAGCAGCGCGTCGAAGGCGTTCAGCGTGTCGAGGGTGCCCGCGTCGACGGTCAGCGAGCCGTCCGCGACGAGCTCCTCGGGCGTGGCCTGCGCGATGGCGAGCCGGTTCAGACCGTCACGCGTGACGGTGTAGGCGGCGTCCGTGGTGGCCGGGTCGAGCGTGCCGGGCTCCTGGACCAGGACGCCGTTGCGGACCCGCAGGGTGTACGTGGTGGGGTCGCCGGGGATCCCGCCGGTCACCGTCAGGCCCAGGGACAGCGGCTGCCTCGCCGCGTTCGGGCCGTTGAGCCGGATGCCGAGGTAGTCGAAGAGCATGTCCAGCGGCATCGCGGCCAGCACCGGCGGCGTGATGATCTGCGGCGAGGGCAGGGAGACGGGGCTGTCGACCGGGCGGACCCGCAGCTCGTTGGCGGCGGCGAGGTAGAAGTTGCGCCAGGGGCCGCTCTCCGCCTGGTACCCGAGCTGTTCGAGCACGTCGGCCTGGAGGCCGCGGGCGGCGGAGTCGGCCGGGTCGGCGAAGACCACATGGGTCAGGAGCTCGGCCGCGAAGCGGTAGTCCTGCGCGGTCTTGGCGTTGTCGAAGACCGTACGGGCGATGTCCACGACCTTGTCGGCGCCGCCGAACGCGTCGACGTACCGGGCGCCGGCCTCCTCGGGCGGCAGCGTGTGCAGATGGGCCGCGTTGCCGTCGTACCAGCCGAGATAGCGCTGGTACACCGCCTTGGAGTCGTGGTTGACGGTGCCGTAGTAGCCCCGGTTGTACCACTGACCGCCCAGGGACTCCGGCACGGCGCCGTCCAGCTCCTCGCCGATCTCCGTCATCGTGTGGCCGTGGTTGGCCAGCCGGAGCGACTGGTCGTGCAGGTACCGGTACAGATCCGCCTGCGAGGTGAGGAAGGAGCGGATCGTCTCCGGCGCCTCCTCGCTGTTCCAGCGCGGCCAGAAGTGGGAGGCGAACAGCGAGTCGGAGCGGTCCGCGTACCAGGCGGCGGACTGGAGGAGGAACTCCGACCACGCCTTGGCGTCCCGGACCTGGGCACCGCGCAGGCTGTACAGGTTGTGCAGGGTCGGGGTCGCGTTCTCCGCCATGCACAGGGCGCGCACGTCGGGCAGGTAGAAGTTCAGCTCGGCCGGGGCCTCGGTGCCGGGGGTGAGCTGGAACTCGATGTTCACCGGCCCGAAGGCGTGCACGATTCCCGGCGCCGCGAGCTCGGAGGTCACCGTGAAGGTCGGGGCCAGCAGCCCCGAGGTGCCCAGCGAGTTGGCCTTGCCCAGGCCCGCGTCCACCTGCCCCTGCTCCGAACGCTCAAGGAGCGAGCCGTACATGAACTGGGCGCGGCGCTGCATCGCGTTGCCCGCGTAGACGTTCTCGCTGACGGCGTGCTCCAGGAAGCCGTCGGGGGCGATGACGTCGACGCCTTCGGGCAGCGCCCCGTCCGCCCACAGGCCCAGCACGCCGCCGTAGTGGTCGATGTGCGAGTGGGTGAAGATCACGGCCCGGATGACCCGGTCGCCGCCCCGCTGCTCCCGGTAGAGTGCGAGCGCGGCGGCCGCGGTCTCCTCGCTGATCAGGGGGTCCACGACGACGATCTCCCGGGAGGAGCCGGACGGGTCCTCCAGGAAGGTGATGTTGGACAGGTCCATGCCCCGGACCTGGTAGACCGCGTCCGCGACGACCTCGAACAGGCCGGCGTTCATGTTCAGCCGCGCGTTGCGCCACAGGCTCGGGTTGACGGTGTCCGGGGCGTCGCCTTCGAGGAACCCGAACGGTGTCAGGGACCAGGCGGGGACCGGGCCGCCGTCGGCCTTCTCGACGGTGAAGTCGGCGGGTAACGCCGCGATCAGCCCCTGGGCGGCGAACGCGGCCTCCGCGTCCGTGGCCGGGTCGGGGACGACGACGGCCGCGTTCAGGTCCCGCGTCAGCGGGGTGGCGGGCTGGGGCTGGGCGCGATCGGGAAGAGCCACGGGTGTTCTCTGCCTTTCGTCGGCTGGACGGAGGTTCGGACGGAGGTTCGGACGGAGGTCTGGACGGAGACCTGGACGGAGGATCCGCGCCCGACGGCATGCCGGGACACGGACCGCTCGCGGACACGGTGCGTGTCGATCCGTATGCGCACAGTAGGTTCCGCCCGGCGGGCGCTTGAAGCCCCGTTCCGGACAAAGCGCCTGACGGAACCGGCCGTCCCGCTCGGCCCGGCGGGGCGCCCGGCGGGATCATGCGTGGCGGGCGCCCTCGCGGGACAGGTTCCGGGGCGACCGACCCTGCCTCAGAAGGGAACGCCCGTGTCCGCCTCGCCCCCGCCCGGGTTCCGCAACTACGTCGAGACCATCCTGGAAGGACTGGCCGCGGAACCCGGCCGCGATGTCCTCGTCGGCGACGAACGGCGCCTCACCGCGCCGGAGTTACGCTCCCTCGTCTACCGGTTCGCTCGGGCGCTGCGCGAGCGCGGCATCGGACCCGGCCGGACCGTGACGCTGCTGTGCGGCAACCTCCCGGAGACCGTGGCCGTCCGCTACGCCGTCAATCTGCTCGGCGCCCGGTTCAACCACCTCTACAACCGGCTCGCCCCGGACGTACAGGCCCTGATGATGGCCGACGTCGAGACGTACGCGCTCGTCGTCGACCCCCGGCTCGCCGACCGGGCGGCCCGACTGCTGCGCAGGGTCCCGCCCGTCGCCCACGTCCTGCTCCTGGACGGCGCCCCGGCGGGGCCGCTGTCCGGCGTGGGGGAGGACCTGTCGGCCCTGGCGGCGAAGCAGCCGGGCACCCCGGTGACCGGTGCCGCGCGCCCCGACGACCTCTGCTTCATCCGGCACTCCGGGGGCACCACCGGCCACCCCAAGGGCGTCCGGGCCACGTTCGGCGGGATGGGCGAGGGACTCGCCCGGACCCGGGAGCTGTTCAGCGGCACCGGCCGGCGCGACCTGGTCTGCACCCCGCTGTCGCACGCCGCCGGCTTCATCGCCGACGCCACCCTCTCCGCAGGCGGCACCGTCGTGCTCCACTACGCCTTCGACCCGGCCGCCATCCTCGCCACCATCGCCCGCGAGCGCATCACCAACCTGATGCTGCTGCCGCCGCTGCTCTACCAGGTGATCGACCACCCCGACGCCGCGCGCGCGGACACCTCCAGCCTCCGCCAGCTCACCTACGGCGGCACCCCCTCGTCCCCCGCCCGGATCGCCGAGGCGGTGCGGCTGCTCGGCCCCGTCCTCCAGCAGGGGTACGGGCAGTTCGAGGCCGGCGCCGTCAGCGTGCTGACCGCCGCCGAGCACGACCCCGACCGCCCGGACGTCCTGCGCACCGCCGGCCGCCCGGTCCCCGGGGCCGAGGTCGAGATCCGCGACGCGGCGGGCCGCCCGCTGCCCCCGGGCGAGGTGGGGGAGATCTGCGTCCGCTCCGACCACGTCTTCGAGGGCTACTGGAAGAACCCGGAACTCACCGCGGAGGTCCTGCGGGACGGCTGGGTCCACACGGGCGACCTCGGCCACGTCGACGAGCGCGGCTACCTCTCGGTCGTCGACCGGATCAAGGACATGATCGCCGTGGTCGGCGGCCATGTGTACACCACCGAACTGGAGGACTTCCTCGACACCCACCCGGCCGTCCGGCACAGCGCGGTCTACGGAGTGAAGGGCGACGGCGGCCACGAACGCGTCCACGCCACCGTCGTCGCCGCCCCCGGCGCCTCGGTCTCGGCCGACGACCTGCGGACCTGGGTCCGCGAGGGCCGGGGCCCGATGTACGAGCCCGAGGTCGTCGACTTCGTCCCCGCCCTGCCCCTCACCGACGCGGGCAAGCCGGACAAGAAGCTGCTGCGCCTGCGGGCGGCGGGCGGCTGACGGACCGCCCGCGTCGCGGGAGAGGTCAGGCGTCCGGGGTCCAGGTCCGGTGCAGTCGGCCGAGCTCCACGTCGACCGCCTCCCGCATCAGGGCGCGGGCGTGCGTCACGGTCAGGGCGTCGGTCAGCCAGCGGGTGCTCAGCCCCTCCAGCAGGGCGGTCAGGCGCTCGGCGGAGGCCGTCAGGGTCGGGGCGGGGGCGGCCGGGCAGGCCTGGGCGAGCAGCGCGGCGACCTCGTGCACCCAGGTGAGCCCGGCCCGCGCCAGGTCGGGGCGCAGCTCCGGCTCGAAGACGGCGCTGGCGCGCAGCTCGCCCCAGGCCGTGCTGTTCTCGCGGACCTCGGGGAGGTCCTGGAACTCCAGCAGCAGCGAGCGCTCCAGCTCCAGCCGAGGGTCGAAGGGCTCGTCCGCCCCGTCCTCGTCGGCGGTGTAGCGGTCGGCCCGGTCGCTGATGAACTCCAGCGTGTGGCGCAGGATGCCCGCCCGGTCCTTGAAGTGGTAGTAGACCAGCGCGGTGGAGACCCCCGCCTCGGCCGCCAGCTCCTCCACCCGCAGCCCGCGGACCCCGCGCCGGGCTATCACCCGGGCGGCCCCCTCCAAAATCGCCGTTCGGCGGTCCGTCGCCACGCGCTTCCTCCTCGTCGTCCGGGTGATTGTCTCATGCTGACTGAAACTTCAGTTGAGAATCGGCGAGGTGGGCGGAGCGGGCTCGTCGGCGGGCGGCTCGGGGTCCCCGGCGGGCGGCGCCGGGTCCTCGATGGCCGGCTCGGCCCTGATCCCGGCCACGACCGCCACGATCAGGCAGGCCGCCACGACCGACTCCGCCCAGAGGAAGGCGAGGTAGTCGAGGAGGGAGCCGATGGGCGGGGCGCCCGGGGCGGTGTTGCGGAAGGCGGCCAGGGCGAACAGGGTGGCGGCCATCCAGCCCAGGGCCGGCCAGGTCAGGCCCTTGCGGCGGGTGACGAGGTACCAGGCGCCGATCAGCACCGCCACGGCCAGGGCCCACATCGCCGCCATCATGAAGACGGCGAAGACCAGCACGCTGGTGGAGCGGCCCAGCCCGACGTCGTAGACGGCGACGCCGTCGCTCTCGCCGGGGTCCACCGAGGCGGCGAAGAGCGCGTCGGCGTTGCCCAGCCGCATGTGCACGGGGACCTTCTCGCCGCCGACCGTGGCGCCGAACTCCAGGGTCGTCGCGTAGGAGTCGAAGGGGTAGTCGGTGATCGGCCCGCCGGTCAGCGCCACCGGCACGTCCCGGGTGGAGATGCGGCTGTGCGCGGGGAAGGACAGGTCGCCGCCGGTGGACGCCGAGGTCTGCACGACCAGGTCCCCGGCGGGGGAGATCCCGCCCGCCTCGGCGAGCGCGCCCCTGGGGGTCACCAGCACCCGCAGCACCAGCTCCCGGCCGGAGGCGTCGACGCGCTGGACCGTGGCGTCGACGTCCACCCGGTCGGGCTCCCGCCCGCCCGCCGCGTACACCGTGTCCAGGTCCTGCCGCTCGCCGAACTGCAGCCAGGCGCCGACGGTGAGGGCCGCCGCCATGGCGAGCGGGATCAGGGCGGTGGCCAGGGTCCGCCTGCGCGGGCGCGGACGGCGCCGGTTCTCGGACACGGTGACTCCGGGGTGTGCGTGGGGGCGTGGGGGGGCGGGCCCGCACGGAGACGTACGGGTGCGGGCCCGGGCCGGGATCAGGCGGCGGGCCTGCCCGGCTGGTCGTGCGTGGAGCAGTGGATGCCGCCGCCGCCCGAGGCGATGGTGTCGATCGGCACGGCGACGATGTCCCGCTTGGGGAAGTGCTCCTGGAGGATGCCCTTGGCGGTGGCGTCGGCCTTGCGGTCGCCGAAGCGGGGCATGAAGACGGCGTCGTTGGCTATGTAGAAGTTGGCGTACGTGGAGACGAAGTCGTCGCCCTCGCCGGTGATCCGGTCCAGGTCGGGCTGGGGCAGGTCGATGATCTCGAAGCGCCGTCCGCGCGCGTCGGTGGCCCGGGACAGCACCGCCTTCGCCTGGTCGGCGGAGCGCGACCAGGAGTCGGCGGGAGTGCTCGGGTGGGCCCGGTCCAGGAGGACGACACCGGGGGCGGTGAAGCGGACGAGGCTGTCGACGTGCGCGTCGGTGATGTCCTCGCCGCGGACGCCCGCGAGCCAGACCACCTTCTCCAGGCCCAGGGTCTCCTTGAGCTCGGCCTCGATCCGGTCGCGGCTCTTGCCGCGGTTGCGGTTGTCGTTGACGATCGAGCTCTCGGTGATCAGCAGGGTGCCCTCGCCGTCGGTCTCGAACGAGCCGCCCTCGGCCACCAGCGGCGCCTCCTCGCGCGGGATCCGGTAGGTCCCGAGCAGGGTCTCGCCGACCAGGGCGTCGTTGTCGTGGCGCTGCTTGTTCCCCCAGCCGTTGAAGTGGAAGTCGACGCCGGTGACGGTGCCGCCCTCCTCGACGAAGACCGGGACCGTGTCGCGGGCCCAGAGGTCGTCGACCTCCAGCGGGATGACCTCCACCTGGGAGCCGCAGGCCCGCTGGGCGGCCTTGACCTGGTCGCGGCGGGCCATCATCACGACCGCCTCGTACTCGCCGACGGCCCGCGCGATCCGGGCGATGTCCTCGCGCACGTACCGCAGGTCCTCCTCCCAGACCGACTCCAGCGCGGGCCAGGACATGAAGGTGCGGGTGTGGCTCTCCCACTCGGCGCCCAGGCGGCGCCTGCCCGCCGCGGGGGAGTCCGCGTCCTTGTCCGGGGACGCGCTGCCCGCGGCCCCGGCCAGACCGGGGTCGGAGGGGCCGCAGGCCGAGGCGCCGAGGACGAGCGCGCCGATGCCGGCGAAGGCGCGGAGGGTGGAGCGGCGGGAAGGGAGGAAGGTCACGGTGGACTCCGAGGTGGGGGGGGGAGAGGGATGAGGGGTGGCGCGGGAGCGCCGGGTGAGTCCTGCTGCGAGTCCTGCTTCAAGGGTGCGTGACGCGGACCCGGAGCGCCGCTCGCCACGACGGCGGATACGGCCTCCTGACCCCCACTGTGGCACTGACTGAAAATTCAGTCAAACAGGGAGGGAGGTGTGCCCGATGCCCGAGGAGGCGCCGTGGGGGAGGTGGGCGAGCTCCGCCCCGATCGCCTCCCGCATCAGCTCGCGGGCGTGCCCCGGGTGCAGGACGCCGCTGAACCGCCGGGTGTCCAGCCCCTCGCGCAGCGCGGTCAGGCGCTCGGCCGAGGCGCCCAGCGCCGCCGCGCCCGCGGTCGGCCGGACCAGCGCCAGGAGGTCCGCGACCTCCTGGATCCAGACCCCGCCCGCCTCGGCGAGCGCCGCCCTGAGGCCCGGCTCGAAGATCGCCCCGGCGCGCAGCTCGCTCCACGCGGTGGCGGCCTCGCGCACCTCGGGGAGGTCCTGGAACTCCCCGAGTAAGGCGAGCTCCAGCAGCTCCTGGGCGTCGGCGGGACCGCCGGCGCGGGACCGGTCCGCCAAGGGCCGCCGGGCCCGGCCGGCCATGAAGTCGAGGGTGCTCCGGAGCAGGCCGGCCCGGTCCTTGAAGTGGTAGTAGACCAGTGCGGTCGACACGCCCGCCTCGGCGGCGAGCTCGTCCACGCGCAGGCCGCGGACCCCCCGCCGCCCCAGGGTGCGGGCCGCCGCCTCCAGGATGGCGGTTCTGCGATCCGTCACCAGCTGTTCCCTTCCGGTGCTCTCTGTTCTCATCGTGTCATATTGACTGAAACTTTAGTTAGAGGCACGATGCGGGGGCCTCGCGCCCCCACACGCCCCCTCGCCGAAAGAGCCGCCGCATGTCCGCACAGCCCCCCGGTGTCCCGCCCGCCCGCACGGCGCTGTCCCCCGACGACCCGGGCGAGATCGGCGGCTACCGGCTGCACGCCCGGCTGGGCGCGGGCGGCATGGGCGTGGTGTACCTGGCGTACACCCCCGGCGGCCGGCCCCTCGCGCTGAAGGCCGTACGGGAGGAGTTCGCGGCCGATCCCGAGTTCCGCGAGCGCTTCGCCCAGGAGGTCGCCAGCGCCCGCCGGATCCACGGCCTGTACACCGCGCAGGTGGTGGACCACGGGGTGGACGCCCGGACGCCGTGGCTGGCGACGGCGTACGTCCCCGGGCCCACCCTCCAGCAGGTCGTCCAGCGGCACGGCCCGCTGCCCGTCCGCACCGTGCTGCCGCTGGTGGCGGGCATCGCCGAGGCCCTCCAGGCGATCCACGGCGTGGGCGTCGTGCACCGGGACCTCAAGCCCGCGAACGTGCTGCTCGCCGCCGACGGGCCGCGCGTGATCGACTTCGGCATCGCACGGGCGGCCGACGCCGTCGCGCTCACCGGGGCCGGGCTGCGGATCGGCACCGCCGCGTACATGGCGCCCGAGCAGGCCCTCGGGCATCCGGTGACCCCGGCCACCGACGTGTTCGCGCTCGGCGCCCTCGCCGCCTACGTCTCCTGCGGCCTGACCCCGTTCGGGAACGGCCCCGAGGCCGCCGCGCTCTACCGGGTGGTCCATGAGGCGCCCGACCTCGGCCCCGTCCCCCCGGAGCTGCGGGAACTGCTCGGGCGCTGCCTCGCCAAGGACCCGCGCGAGCGGCCCGGCACCGCGGAGCTCATCGCCGCGGTCCACGCCCACCCGGCCGTGGGCCCCCGGCCGGGCTTCGCCGAGGAGTGGCTGCCGCGGCCGGTCAGCGCCGACCTCGCGGGCTACGGCTCGGGGAGCACGCCCCCGCCGACCGCGTTCCCACCGACGCGGACCCCGGCCCCGGCCCCGTTCCCGACGCGGGCATCGACACCGACACCGGCACCGGCTCCGGCGCCGACACCGCGCCCGTTCCCGACGCCGCTTCCCACGCCGCCCCCGGCCCCGGTCCACGCCCAGGCCACGGTGGCCTCCGCCGGGCCCCCGGCACCGCTCCCCGCCCCGTCAGTCCCGTCGGGCCCGTCGGTCCCGTCGGTCCCCTCCGCCCCATTGGCCCCGGCCCCGCCCCCGTACGCGGAGGACGGCCCACGGAACTCCCGGCGGGCGCCCCGCCGGGGGCGGCGGGCCGTGGTCGCCGGGCTGGCGGCGGCCGGCGTGCTGGTCGGCGGCGGGGCGGTCGCCTTCCTCGCACTCGGCCCCCCGCCCGAGGACGCCCCGGCCCGCTACGCGCCGGGGTACGCGAACGCGGAGCTCACCCTCCCCGACGCGGGCTACGAGTTCGACCTCGGGGCCGGGAAGGTGGTCCCCGAGTCCACCGCGTCCTGGTACCTGGCCCGCGACGGCGCCGCGTTCGTCGTGTCCGAGGAGACCGACGCCTTCGTCGCCGACGGCGACGAGCTGAGCGTCGCCGAGTGTGTCCGAGGCATCGAGACCCGTCCGGTGACGGCCCTGCCCTTCGCCGAGCTCGCCGGCGAACGGCCCTTCTGCGTGCGTGGTTCCGACCAGAAGGACATCGCGATCGTGCGCCTGGTCGAGGCGACACCGGACGGCCGCTCCGTCACCGTCGCCGTCGACCGATACCGCCGGGCGGGCTGAGCGGGGCCGGGAAAGCGCCAGGTAGGGTTCGGCCATGGCGACTCGTCGTACTCAGATCCTGGAAGCCGCCGCGCGGGTGATCGCCCGGCGCGGGATCCGCGGGCTGCGGGTGGAGGAGCTCGCGGCCGAGGCGGGCGTGTCCACGGCGCTGATCTACTACTACTTCAAGGACCGCGCCGGGATCCTGCGCCACACCCTGGAGTTCATCAACGACCGCGCCGAGCGCTACACGAGCGACCGCGACCCCGACGCCCCGCCGCTGACCCCGCGCCAGGAGCTGGAGGAGACCCTGCTCCTGGAGCTCCAGGACATCCCCGAGGTCCGTGAGAACAGTGCCGCCTGGGGCGAGCTGCGGGCCAGCGCCGTCTTCGACGAGCTGCTGCGCGAGGACCTGGCGCGGGCCACCCTGGTGTGGACCCAGGAGGTGGCCGCGCTGCTCGGTCAGGTCCGGCCGATGGCCCCCGCCTCCGCGCTCGCCGCGTCGGGGGAGCGGCTGACCGCGCTCCTGGAGGGCCTGAGCATGCGCTGGCTCGGCGGCGGCATCCGGATCGAGCACGCGCGCGACCTGCTGCGGGGCGCCGTCGAGGCGGAGCTCGCCGGGCTCGGCTGAGAGCCGCCCGCCCCCGCCCGTCATCCCCGCTTCGCCCCTGCGTCACGGGCCCTTCGTCAAAACCTTGACTGTCTTTTCAGTCAGTGCCACAGTGTGGGCACGCCGAGAGCGGGCGGCCCCGCAGTCGCCGGCCCTCCGGGCCCGCCCGGTCCTCCCTCACCCCGGCAGGATGCGGCCCCGACGCCCGGTGCGCCCCACCGGACGCGTGCCCGGACCCGATTCCCGATCCCGCATCCCACAACCCCGCCCCCCGATCTCGATCGCCGTGCCCCGATCCTCTGACGTCCTCACTCTTGACTGAATTTTCAGTCGAGAGGAAGATTCCACCCACCGAAGAGAGAGCTTCCGATGACCGCATTCCAGATGCCCGCCGAGTGGTCCGCCCACGAGGGCTGTCTGATGGCCTGGCCGACCCGCCCCGACCTCTGGGGCAGCGTGCTCGCCGACGTCAAGGAGGAGTACGCGAACGTCGCCCGGGCCATCGCCGCGTTCGAGCCGGTGACGATGGTCGCCCCGCCCGGCCACGGGGACGACGCCCGGACCTGGTGCGGCCCGGAGATCACCGTCGTGGAGCTCCCGCTGGACGACTCCTGGTTCCGCGACTCCGCCCCGCTGTTCGTCCTCGACGCCGAGGGCCGCCGGGCCGGCGTCGACTTCCGCTTCAACGCCTGGGGCCGCAAGCACCACCCCTACGACTCCGACGACCGGATCAGCTCCCTGCTCCTCGACCACCTCGGGGTGGAGCGGATCGGCTCCGAGATGATCCTCGAAGGCGGCGCGATCACCGTCGACGGCGAGGGCACGCTGATCACGACCGAGCAGTGCCTCCTGCACCCCAACCGGAACCCCGGCATGAACCGGGACGAGATCGAGGCCGAGCTGATATCCCGGCTGGGCGTCCGTAAGGTTGTCTGGCTTCCGTACGGCGGTCTGCTCGACACCGAGACCGACGGCCACGTCGACGGGGTCTGCGCCTTCGCCGCCCCCGGCAAGGTCGTCGTCTCCCTCCCCGAGGACCCCGCGCACCCCGACTACGCCCGGATGCGGGCCAACCGTGCCGTACTGGAGGCCACCACCGACGCGCGGGGCCGCCGTCTGGAGATCGTCGACGTGCCGCAGACCGCGTTCGCCGACATGGCCGACGGCCGGGTCGAGGTGTCCTACCTGAACTACTACGTCGCCAACGGCGGAGTCGTCGTGCCCGTGGCCGGTCTGCCCGAGGACGACGCGGCCCTCGCCGTGATCGCCGAGGCCTACCCCGGCCGCGAGGTGGTCGGCGTGCGCGCGCTCGCGATCGCGTTCGGCGGCGGCGGGGTGCACTGCATCACGCAGCAGATCCCCGTCGCCCAGCCCCTGCCGTAACCCCCGGACCGGCCCCCGCCCGCTCCCGCCGGACCGTCCCCGCGGTCCGGCGGCCTCCCCCATCGCGTACGCACCGCGTACGGAAAGAGAGCGCGACGATGATCACATCCGTACTCCGCACCAGCAGACGCACCGGGGGGCTACGCGGCCCCGGGGCCGGGCGCCCGCTCGCGGCCGCGGCCGCCCTCCTGACCTCCACCGCCCTGCTGGCGGCCTGCGCCGGGCCGCCCAAGGCGGGCGACGGGGCCGGGGCCGTCTCCCTCTCGAAGGGCACGCCCGCCGCCAAGGGCCCGCTCGACTCCTTCACCTGGGCCGTCTACGCGGAGCCGCCCACCCTCGACTACACGGTGGCGTTCGACTACCCGCAGAACACCATCCTGTCCAACGTGTGCGAGAGCCTGATGCGCTGGACCCCGGGCCTCACCCTCGAACCGGGCCTCGCCCGCAAGGCGTCCAACCCCGACCCCACCACCTGGGTCTACGACCTGCGCGCGGGGGTCCGCTTCCACGACGGGCGCACGATGACCGCCGACGACGTGGTCTACAGCCTCGGCCGGCAGACGAACCCCGACAACGCCGCCGCCTGGGCGCAGAACTTCCAGAACGTCGCCGCCGTCAGGAAGACCGGCCCGCTCCAGGTCACCGTCACCCTCAAGAAGCCCGACTCGCAGTTCCCCCAGTACATGGCCACCGCCGCCGGAGTCGTCGCCTCCAAGGCGGGTGTCGAGAAGGCAGGCAAGGACTACGGCACCACCGGCGGCCTCGCCTGCACCGGCCCCTTCACCCTCGGCACCTGGAACAAGGGCCAGTCCGTCGAGCTCGACCGCTTCGACGGCTACTGGGGCCGCAAGGCCACGTCCGGCAAGGTCGTCTTCCGCTTCATGACCGACCCCTCGGCCCGCACCAACGCCCTGCTCAGCGGCGAGGCCGACGGCGGCTACCTGATCCCCACCGAGAGCTACGGACGGCTCAAGGACAGCGGCGTCGGCACCCTCTACTTCGGCGAGGGCCTCAGCACGGTCAACGTCAACATCACCAACATGAAGGGCCCGCTCGGCGACGTCCGCGTCCGCCGCGCGCTCTCCCTCGCCCTCGACCGCACCGGCTTCGTCAAGGCCGGCCTCGGCGGCGCCGGCACCGCCACCCACTCCCTCACCACGCGCGCCGCCTGGGCCGCCGGCTCGGAGCGGACCCGCAAGACGGCCCTCGACTGGCTGCCCACCGGCGGACCCGACATCGAGAAGGCCAAGGCGCTCGTCAAGGAGGCCGGCGCCGACGGCAAGACCCTCACCGTCGCCACCAGCTCCATCGGCCAGGACGTCTCCCTGCTCGCCACCGCCGTGCAGTCCGCCGGCGCGCGGATCGGGCTCGACATCCGGCTCAAGACCATCGCCCCGAACGCCTTCACCGCGCTGTTCACCGACCCCAAGGCGCGCGAGGGCATCGACATGTTCCCGCTCACCTACTACGACTCGATCACCGACCCGCTGGACCTGCTCACCAGCTTCAAGACCGGCGCGTACCTCAACTTCGCGGGCTACAGCGACAAGACGTACGACCAGGGCGTCGAGCGGGCGACCGCCGAGTACGACCCCGACAAGCGCCTGCTGATCGAGACCGAGCTCCAGAAGCACGCCGCCGAGCAGCTGCTGTGGATCCCGGTCGCCGAGTGGCCCACCTCCGTCTTCCTCAACAAGCGGATCACCGGCGCCCCCACCACCATCTCCTACATGTACTACCCGTGGGCCGCCGATGTGGGGGCCGCACGGTGAGCTTCGCCCGCTTCGCCGCCCGGCGCCTCGCCGAGATGGCCGCCACCCTGCTGTGCGCCTCCTTCGTCGTCTTCGGCGCGATGTACCTGGCGCCCGGCAGCCCCGCCAGCTTCCTGCTCTCCGGCCGCTCCGCCTCGCCCGAGGCGCTCGCCGCCATCAACGCCCAGTACCACCTGGACGACCCCTTCCTCGTCCGCTACCTGCGCTGGCTCGGCGACCTGCTCCACGGCGACTTCGGACGGTCCATCACCTACCGCACCGACGTCTCCCGGCTGCTCGCCGACCGCCTCCCCACCACCCTGCTGCTGGTCGTGATGGCGCTCGCCGTGGTCGTGGTCGTCGGCCTCGTGCTCGGCCGGGTGGCCGCAGTGCGCGGCGGCGCCACCGACTCCGCCGTCCTGGTCACCACCACCTTCGCCGTCGGCACCCCGTCCTTCGTCGCCGCCGTCCTGCTCCAGGCGCTGTTCGCCGTCAAGCTCGGCTGGTTCCCCAGCGGCGGCGCGGGCGAGGGCTTCCTGGACAAGGTCTGGCACCTCACCCTCCCGGCCGTCGCGCTCGCCCTCTACCTGATCGGGATGCTCGCCCGGGTCACCCGCTCCGCCATGCTCGAAGCCCTCGACAGCGAGCACGTCACCGTCGCCCGCAGCCGGGGCGTGCCCGAGCGCCAGGTCATCCGCCGGCACGTCTTCCGCAACTCCCTGGGCACCGTCCTGACCACCGGCGGGCTGATCGTCTCGACCCTGCTGGTCTGCACGATCCTCGTCGAGACCGCGTTCAGCATCGGCGGCATCGGCCAGCTCCTGGAACTGTCCACCTCCACCAAGGACTTCCCGACCGTCCAGGCCATCTCCCTCATCATCGTCGCCCTGTTCATGACCGTGAACCTCATCGTCGACC
The DNA here is from genome assembly GCF_055582325.1 of Streptomyces sp. NPDC042100. Taxonomy (NCBI): domain Bacteria; kingdom Bacillati; phylum Actinomycetota; class Actinomycetes; order Kitasatosporales; family Streptomycetaceae; genus Streptomyces; species Streptomyces sp. NPDC042100. Next base: position 525,825 of record NZ_JBVJDK010000004.1, on the reverse strand, counting down.
TGCTGCTCCCGCTGGTCGACCCGCGGATCACCCTCGGATCGAGGAGGTCCACCGCATGACCGCGGTCCTCACCCGCCGCCCCGGCCTCGCCCGGATCCGTACGGCCGGCTCACCGCTCCACCTCTGCTGCCTCGGCTTCGTGCTCCTGGTCGTGGCCGCCGCGCTGCTCGCCCCGCTCCTCGTACCGCACGACCCGAACGCCGTGGACCTGGGCGACGCGCTCGCCGGACCCTCGGCCGCGCACCCGCTCGGCGTGGACGCGGCCGGCCGCGACACCCTCTCCCGGCTGCTCCTCGGCGCCCGCACCTCGCTGCTCGGCCCGCTCGGCGTGGTCCTCTTCTCCACCGTCGCGGGCGTCGCCGTCGGGATGGCCGCCGCCTGGCGCGGCGGCTGGCTCGACTCGCTGCTCTCCCGCTCCACCGAACTGGTCTTCGCCTTCCCCGGGATGCTGCTGGCGATCCTCATCATCTCCATGTACGGGGAGGGGCTGACCGCCCCGGTCATCGCCCTCGCGATCGCCTACCTGCCCTACGTCAGCCGGCTGACCCGCTCCCTGGTCCTCGCCGAACGGGCCAGGCCGTACGTCAGCGCCTACCAGGTGCAGGGGCACTCGGCGCTCCAGATCTGCCTGCGCCACGTACTGCCCAACATCGCGCCCGTCGTCCTCGCCCAGTCCACCATCAACTTCGGCTACGCCCTCATGGACCTCGCCGGCCTGTCCTTCCTCGGGCTCGGCGTCCCGGCGCTCACGCCCGACTGGGGCCGCATGGTCTTCGACGGCCAGACCGCCGTCCAGCACGGCTATCCGCTGTCCGCGATCCTGCCCTGCGCCCTCATCGTGCTGACGGTGGTCGCCTTCAACGTGGTCGGCGAGCGCTGGGCCGACCGTGTCGCCAGGAGAGACCGATGAACCCGACCGACCGGCCCGCCCTCGACGTCCGGGGGCTGCGGATCACCCTGCCGGGCACGGCCCGCCCCGTCCTCGACGGCGTCGACCTCACCGTCGGGCGCGGCGAGACCGTCGCCCTCGTCGGCGAGTCCGGCTCCGGCAAGAGCCTCACCTCCCGCAGCGCGCTGCGGCTGCTGCCGTCCGGCGCCGTCACCGAGGGCGCCGTCCTCGTCGACGGGCAGGACGTCCTCGCCCTCGACGCGGAGCGGCTGCGCGCGCTGCGCACCGGCACCGTGGCCATGGTCTTCCAGGACCCGAGGGCGGCCGTCAACCCGCTGCGGCGGATCGGCGACTTCCTCACCGAGAGCGTGCGGCTGACGAGGACGATGACGGCGGACCGGGCCCGGGCCCGCGCCGTCGAACTCCTGGAGGCCGTCGGCCTGGACGCGACCGCCCTGGACAAGTACCCCGGCCAGGTGTCCGGCGGGATGCTCCAGCGCGTGATGATCGCCGCGGCCCTGATGGGCGATCCGGCCCTGCTCCTCGCCGACGAGCCGACGACCGCCCTGGACGTCACCACCCAGGCCGAGGTCGTCGCCCTCCTCGGGCGGCTGCGCGAACGCTTCGGCACCGGGCTGCTGTTCGTCACCCACGACCTGGACCTCGCCGCCGCCATCAGCGACCGGGTGTACGTGATGTACGCCGGGCGGATCGCCGAGAGCGGGCCCGCGACGGAGCTGTTCGCCCGCCCCCGGCACCCGTACACGGCGGCGCTGCTGGCCTCCACACCCCGGATGGAGGGCGCCGGCGGCCGTCTCGCCGCCATCGAGGGACAGCCGCCGGACCTGCGGACCGAGCTGCCGGGCTGCGCCTTCGCCGCCCGCTGCCCGCTGGCCACGGAGGCCTGCGACCTGCGGGCGCCCGAGATGCTCGGCGCCCCCGGCCGGCCCGGCCACCGGGCCGCCTGCCACCACAGCGACCGGCTCGAAGGGAGCGCCGCCGATGTCTGAGAACGCCGAGCACGTGCTGGTCGTCGAGGGGCTGCGACGCAGCTACGGAGCCGTACGGGCGGTGGACGACGTGTCGTTCGTCCTGCCGCGCGGCGGATCGCTGGGCATCGTGGGGGAGTCGGGCTCCGGCAAGACCACCACGGCGCGGATCGTCGTCGGCCTGGAGTACGCGGACGAGGGCGAGGTCCATGTCCTCGGCCGGTCCAGGACCGAGCGGGCGCGCGGCCGGGCCGGGCGGCTGGCGCGGGCCCGCGAGGTCCAGATGGTCTTCCAGGACCCGTACTCCTCGCTCGATCCGCGCACCAGCGTGGAGGCGGCGCTGCGCGAGACGCTGAGGCTGCACTTCCCGGAGCGGGACCACGCCCGGCGGGTGCGGGAGCTGCTCGACCAGGTCGGGCTCGGCACCCGGGCGGCCGACGCCCTGCCGAAGCACCTCTCCGGCGGGCAGCGGCAGCGGGTCGCCATCGCGCGGGCGCTGGCCGTGGAGCCGGCCGTGCTGGTGCTGGACGAGGCGGTCGCGGCGCTGGACGTGTCGGTACAGGCGCAGATCCTCAACCTGCTCGCCGACATCCGCGAGGAGACCTCGATCGGCTATCTGTTCATCACCCACGACCTCGGCGTGGTCCGGTGCGTCACCGACGAGGTCATCGTGATGCGGCACGGCGCCGTCGTGGAGGCGGGCCGCACCGCCGAGGTGCTGGCGGCCCCGGAGCATCCGTACACCCGGCTCCTGCTGGAGTCGGTGCCCCGGCCGGGCTGGAACCCGGAGCGGATCGCGGCGGCCCGCCGGGCGCTGTAGGGGCGGCGGCCCGGGCGCCGGCCGGTTCAGACGCCGGCCGCGAGCGTGCCGACGAGGGTCCGCAGCACCGCTCCGCCGTCGAGCCCGGGGTCCAGCGAGGCGACGGCCGCCAGTCCGTCCACGGCGGCGGCGACCGCCTCGCCGAGCGGGCGCGGGTCGAGCCCGCCGCCGCGCTCGTCGGCCAGCACCTGGAACAGGGCGACGAAGCAGGCGCGCCAGCGCCGGTACTCCGCCTCCAGGGAGGCCCGTACCCGCTCGTCGTTGAGGGCGTGCCAGTGCAGCGCGGAGTGGAGGTGGGCGAGGTCGGGGCTCTCGGGCCCGTCGAGCAGGGCCAGCACGCGCTCGGCGCGCTCGGCGAAGGTGCCGGGGGCGGCGACCGCCTCCTCCAGCGGCAGGATCCACTCGGGGCGGATGTCCTCGACGACGGCCAGCACGAGGTCGGTGCGGTCCTGGAAGTGGTAGTGGCACATCCCGTGCGAGACCCCGCAGAGCGCGGCCACGTTGCGGGTGGTGAACCGTTCGCCCTGTTCCCCGGCGAGCAGTGTCCGGGCGGCCGCGATCAGGCGCGCGCGGGTCTGCTCGCCCTTCGCCGACGCCCGGGAGCGCGGGGCCGGCGGCCCCGCGGGCGGGGGAGCGCTGGGGGTCCGGGAGTCCTTCGCGGGTGCGGCCATGGGCTCACTCTAACCAGCCGCCACAATCCTGGTCGAAAATATTGACCGAGCGCTCGGTCAGTTCTACGTTTCCGAATCAACCACGGGTGTTCCGTGGGGAGTTGAGAGCTGGAGGCAGCAATGAACGAGCACGCAGAGCGCGCACCGGGCGGCGGGGGCCTGGGCAGACGCCGGTTCCTGAAGGCCGCCGGAATCGCGGCCGTCGGCACCGCCCTGGCGGCCACGGAGGCCCAGGCGGCCGTCCGTTCGCTGGTGGGCCGCAGCGCCGCGGCCGGCGGGTTCTCCGTACCGATCGAGGACGTCCGGCACACCCGCACCTGGATGGCCTTCCCGGACTCCACCTCGATCTGGGGCAGCAAGCTCAGCGGCGTCCAGGCGGACATCGCGCTCATCGCCCGCACCATCGCGAAGTACGAGCCGGTCGTCATGTGCGCCAACTCGGGCAGCGCCGCCAAGGCCCGCTCGCTGTGCGGCTCCACGGTCACCGTGATCAGCTCGATCCCCGTCGACGACTGCTGGATGCGCGACACCGGTCCGGTCTTCCGCACCAACGGAGCCGGCGGCCTCGACGCGATCGGCCTCAACTTCAACGGCTGGGGCAACCGGCAGACCCACGCCAAGGACAACCTCGTCGCGGGCCGGATCGCCGCCTACGTCGGCGTCCCGTACACCTCCGCCGGGCTCATCGGCGAGGGCGGCGCCATCGAACAGGACGGCGCCGGCACGCTGATGGCCACCCGCAGCAGCCTCGTCAACAACAACCGCAACCCGGGCATGACCGAGCGCCAGATCGAGGCGGCGATGTGCGCCGCCTACGGCGCCTCCAAGGTCATCTGGTTCGACGGCGTCCGCAACCAGGACATCACCGACGACCACGTCGACGCCACCTCGCGCTTCCTCGCCCCCGGCAAGGCCCTGGTGCAGATGCCGCTCTCCACCGACAACGACGTCTACGCCAAGGACGCCCGCCAGCAGTACGCCGTGCTGTCCGCGGCCACCACCGCGACCGGCGCCGCCATGGCGGCGAGCAGGCTCCAGGGCCCCGACTACTACAAGATCCGCTCCACCAACGCCGACTTCCTCGCCTCCTACGCCAACTACTACGTCTGCAACGGGGCGATCATCTCCGGGCAGTTCGGCGACACCTCCGCCGACACCTCCGCCAAGGCCACCCTCGCCCGGCTCTACCCGGGCCGGGTGATCGAGCAGCTCAACATCGACCGCCTCGGCACCGGCGGCGGCGGAATCCACTGCGTCACCCAGCAGCAGCCCGTGAGCTGACGCACCTGTACGAGGGCCCCTGCCGGCGCGCGCCGGCAGGGGCCCTCGTACAGGTGGCCGTCGGCCGTCGGTCCCCGCCCTCAGGCCGAGCGCAGGGCGTCCGTCGGGGAGGAGCGCGCCGCGCGCAGCGCCGGATAGATCCCGGCGAGCGCGGCGACCAGCACCGACACCGCCGGGCCCGCCGCCACCAGGGAGAGCGGCACAGCCGCCGGCCAGCCCTGGGCGAAGGCGTAGCCGTACACCGTGAGCCCGCCCAGCACCAGCCCGGCGACCCCGCCCACGAAGCCCATCAGCACCGCCTCCAGCAGGAACTGGACGGCGATCTGCCCGCCCCGCGCGCCCAGCGCCCGGCGCAGCCCGATCTCGCCCCGGCGCTCCATCACCCCCACCACCATCGTGTTGGCGATGCCGACCCCGCCCACCAGCAGCGCGACCGCGGCCAGCGACAGCACCAGCCCGGTGAGCGCGTCCTCCGCCTCGTCGCGCGCCGCCAGCAGATCGGACGGGCGGCTGACGGCCACCCCGCTCGGGCTCGCCGGATTGGCGGTCGCCCCGGCCACCGCCTGCACGTCGGGCACCCGCTCCGGATGCGCGCGCAGATAGACGGTGGCGGCCGTGCCGTCCGCGCCGAGCCGGGCCGTCGCCCTCGGCCAGCCGACGAGGGCGGCGGTGCCCAGCTCGGGCGCCAGCTCGTTCGGCGCCAGGATGCCGGAGACCACGTACCACTCGCCGCCCAGCCAGACCCGCTCGCCCGGGGCGGTGACCCCGAGGCGGCCGGCGGCCACGTCGCCGAGCACGGTCACCGGGAGCCGCTCGCTCGCCCGGTCCAGCCAGCGCCCGCTCGCCATCCGGGCGCGCAGCACCTCCAGCAGGTCGAGCCGGGCCGCCAGCACCGTCAGGCTGCCCGTCTGCTGCTTCGGCACCAGGTCGTTGCGGTACACCTCGGCCTCGGTGGCCCCGGTCGCGGTCACCCGCTGGACCGGGCCGATGTCCGCGAGCATCTTCTCCGCCGTGGCGGGCAGCGGCACCGGGCGCTGCTCGGCGTCCTTGCCGGGGCCCACGGTGATCAGGTTCGAGCCCAGCGCGTCCAGGCGCGCCAGCAGGTGCGCCTGGTTGGACAGGGAGATCCCGGTCACCGCGATGACGGCGGCGATGCCCAGCGCGATGCCGAGCGCCGAGAGCGCGGACCGGGTCCTGCGGGTGCGCGGGCCGATCGTGCCCAGGCGGAGCAGGTCCGCCGGGCGCAGCCGGGTGCGGCGCGGTGCTCGCGTCACGGGAGGGCTCCTGCCGGGTGGGGGCCGCGTTCGTCGAAGTCGACGCGGCCGTCGTGGATGCCGACACGCCGGGGGAAGGAGGCGGCCAGCTCGCGGTCATGGGTGATCACGACGACGGTCGTGCCCCGTTCGTTCAGCTCCCGCAGCAGCCCGACGACGGCCGCGCCGGAGACGCTGTCCAGGGCGCCCGTGGGCTCGTCGGCCAGCAGCAGGGCCGGCCGCCCGACGAGCGCGCGGGCGATCGCCACCCGCTGCTTCTCGCCGCCGGACAGCTGGTCGGGGCGGTGGTCCAGCCGGTGGCCGAGCCCCACCTCGCGCAGCGCCTCCACGGCGGCGGCGCGCCGGCGCGGTGCGGGCACGCCGCTGTAGAGCAGTCCGGTGGCCACGTTCTCCACCGTGCTGAGCCCGGCCAGCAGGAAGAACTGCTGGAAGACGAAGCCGATCCGCCGGGCGCGCAGCGCGGCCAGCTCGCGGTCCGGGAGGCCGTCCAGGTCGCGCCCCTCGAAGCGCAGCCGCCCGGCGGTGGGCCGGTCGAGCGAGCCGAGCAGCGCCAGCAGGGTCGACTTGCCGGAGCCCGAGGGCCCGACGACGGCGAGCAGCTCCCCGGCCGTCACGGTCAGGTCGATGCCGTGCAGGATCCGCAGCGGGGGCTCCCCCGGGTACTCCTTGACGACTCCGGTGAGCTCCAGCACGGGGGCGGACGGGGCGGACGGGGCGGACGGGGCGGACAGGGCGGACGGGGCGGACGGGGCCGTCACCGCGGCACCACCACCCGGTCGCCCGCGCGGACGTCCCCGTCGATCTGGGCCTTCGCGTCGGCGACCAGCCCCAGCCGGACCGGGACGAGCCGCGCCGCTGCGCCGCCCCGCTCGACCCGCACGCCGTAGCCGCCGCCGTCCAGCGCGAGGAGCGCGGTGACGGGGACGATCAGGGCGTCCCGCGCGGTGTCGCCGACGATCGTCACGGTCACGCCGGAGGGACCGGCCTGCCGGGCCTTGGCCTGGTCGGCCAGGACGACGGTGACGGTGGTCTTCTCCGCGCCGCCGCCCGAACCGCCGTCCCCGCCGTCCCCGCCGTCCGAGCCGCCCCCGGCGCCGCCGCGGATCAGGGAACGGATCCGCCCCTCGACCGTGCCCCCGTCGGCCAGCCGCACCGTGACCCGCCCGTTCGGCTTGAACCGGGAGAGCTGGTTCTCCGCCGGCCGCACCACCGCCACCAGGGCCGTGTCGGTGACCGTCAGCACCGGGCCGGTGCCCACGGCCGCGCCGAGCTGGGCCGAGACCCGCTCCACCCGGACCGAGCCCTGCGGCAGCATGACGACGTCGCCGCGGCCGACCGTCCCCGTCTGGCGGACGCCGAGCGCCTTCTGCCAGCGCTTCACCGCGACCGCCGTGGCCTTGGTGAACTTCCCGTCCACGCTCAGACCGAGCCCGTCGGCGTGACCGAGGCGCAGCAGCGTGCGCTTGAGCTGCTCCACGTCCGGCCCGTCCGGGACCCCGGGGCCGAGGTCGCGCCAGAGCGGACGCCTGCCCGTCATCAGGACCACCGGCCGCCCGTCCACCTCGTACAGCCGCTCACCGGCCCGGACTTCGGCGCCGACGGACGGCAGCGCCGTCAGCGTGCCCTGCCCGGCGGCGACGACCGGCGTGGGCGCGTCGAAGGCGAGCGCGCCCGCGACCTGGATGCCGCTGGACAGCGAGCCCTTCTCCACCACCACCGTGCCGTGCTCGACGGCGGGCCGCGCGTCGGTGGTGCCGGGCGACTCCCAGGGGCGGGCCACGGCCAGCGCGCCGGAGCCGCCGAGGACGGCGACCAGGGCGAGCGGCACCACGATCCGGCGGCGCCCTCGGCGCCGCGCCGTACCGGTCTCGTCCACGCTCACTCGCCGATCCGGTAGCCGGGCATCGGCAGCTTGCCGCAGGCGGGCTGGATCGCGTCCCACTTGGCCGCGTCGAAGACGGCCGTGGGGATCACCAGGATTCCCTGCTTCGGCTCGGGGTCGGGCAGGTCCGGATAGCCGTTCTTCCGCGCGCAGGCCACGAAGGCGCGGCCCATCTCCACGAACTTCGCGTCGTTCTTCGCCTTGACCTGGTGGATCCCGGGCACCTTGGCGTCGCACACCTTCGCGGCGGTCTCGTACCCCTCGACCGACCCGCCGCCGACGCCCGCCGCCGGGACGCCGATGTTGCCGTCCTTGTCCTGGGTGACCTCGCTCTGTCCCTGGGCGTGCATACAGTCCACCCAGGCCCTGCGGACCGCGTCGTCGTCCTGCGGCGCCTTCTTCCCGGCGCCGTCCCCGGCGCCCGCCACCCTCGGCGCCGTGTCCTCGGCGGACGCGCAGCCGCCCGCCGCCAGTACGGCCGCGACGGCGGTCGCCGCCAGCAGCATCCGTCGTGTCTTCTCCCGCATGGGCCTCTCCCCGCCGGTCGTCTCGTGTGACGTCCGCAGTTCTACGGAGGGCCCGGTGAGCCACCCGTGAGCGTGTGCCTAACCGGTGGCTAACGGCGGCCGGGGCATCCTTGACGTGCGGCGGCGAGGACCGCGACGGCGACGGCGCCCGAAGGAGCCGGAGGGAGTGGGACGGATGCGGGTGCTCATCGTCGAGGACGAGCCGGAACTGGCGGCGATGCTCGCCGACGGACTGCGCGGCGAGGGCATGGTCCCCGAGGTCGCCCACGACGGCGCCCGCGCGCTGGAGCTCACCGCCGCCCACGCGTACGACGTCCTCGTGCTCGACCGGGACCTGCCGGGACTGAGCGGCGACGCCGTGTGCCGGGCGCTGACCGCCGCCGGCTATCCGGCCAGGATCCTCATGCTCACCGCCGCCGGCACCCTCTCCGACCTGGTCGACGGCCTCGGCCAGGGCGCCGACGACTACATGGGCAAGCCCTTCTCCTACCTGGAGCTGGTGGCCCGGCTGCGCGCGCTCGGCCGCCGCACCCCGGGCGGCGCGCTCCCCACCGTGCTGAGCCGGCGCGGACTGAGCCTGGACACCGCGCGCCGGGCCGCCGAGCGCGACGGCCGGCCGCTGCGGCTGACCCCCCGCGAGCTCGGCGTGCTGGAACTGCTGCTCGCCGCGGACGGCGCCCCCGTCAGCACCGAGGAGCTGCGCGCCTGCCTCTGGGACCCGGCGCTCGACCCGGCCACCACCGCCGTCCGGGTCACCGTCCACTCCCTGCGCCGCAAACTCGGCGACCCCCCGTTGATCACCCACGAGCCCGGTTTCGGGTACCGGCTGTGAGCGGCGCCCGCACCGGCCGGCGGCCCCCGCGCCCCCGGCTGCCGCTGCGCGGCCGGCTGACCCTGGTCACCACCGTCGTGTTCGCGCTCCTCGGCTGCGGACTGCTCGTCCTCAACTGGCTCAGCTCCCGGCAGCTCATCGAGGACAACCGCTACCTGGTCGTCCCCGCCGTCGACACCCTGCCCGTCGAGCCGATGCCGCCCGGCACCCCCACGCCCATGCCGACCGCGACCGCCCCGCCGTCGCTCCCCGCCCAGACCCTCACCCCCGCGACCGCCGCCGAGGGCTTCCGGGAGTTCCAGCACAGCGTCCTCGGCGAGCTGCTCGCCCGCTCCCTGCTCCTCCTTCTCGTCTTCACCGCGCTCGCCGCGCTGCTCGCCTGGTGGGCCGGCCGCCGCTCGCTGGCCCGGCTGCACCGGGTCACCGCCGCCGCCCGCCGGATCGGCGCGGGCAGCGCCCTCGACGAGCGGCTCGCCCTCACCGGCCCGCACGACGAGGTGCGGGAGCTCGGCGACACCTTCGATGCGATGCTCGACCGGCTGGACCGCAGCTTCACCGCCCAGCGCCGCTTCACCGCCCACGCCTCCCACGAGCTGCGCACCCCGCTCACCCTCCAGCGCACCGCCCTGGAGATCCCGCTGGCCCAGGGCCGGGTCCCCGCCGACCTCCGCCCCGACCTGCGCCGCGCCCTGGACGCCAACGCGCGCACCGAGCGCTTGATCGCGGCGCTGCTCACCCTGGCGCGCGGCGAGAGCGAGCCGCCGGCCCGGCACCCGGACGACCTCGCGGACGCGGCCGGCGCCGCGCTCGCCGACCTCGCGGGGGAGGCCCGTACGGCAGGGGTGCGGATCGACGCGGGCACCGCGCCCGCGCCGGTCACCGGCGAACCCGCGCTGCTGCGCCAGGTCGCCCTGAACCTGCTGGCCAACGCGGTCCGGCACAACCGGCCGGGCGGCACCGCGACGCTCACCACCGGCACCTCGGGCGACCGGGCCTTCCTGGAGGTCGGCAACACCGGGCCGGTGGTGGACCCGGCGGAGCTGCCCGAGCTCTTCGAGCCGTTCCGGCGGGGCGCGGGACGCCGGGCGGAGGGCAGCGGCCTCGGGCTCGCCGTGGTCCGCGCGATCACCGCCAACCACCACGGCGAGATCACCGCCGTACCCCGCCCCGGCGGCGGCCTGACCGTCCGCGTCGAGTTGCCCCGGCGGGCGCGGGATGCCTCTGACATGTGACGAGGTGTCCGAGAACCCTGGACCAGGGCCTCCCTGGTGTCATAGCCTCGCCCTACCGAGACACGACTGGGCGTGCCCCGGTCCGAGCCGTATGCGGCTCCGGACCCGCAGCCGCCGTCGTGACTCGTTTCCCACGGTGTCGTTATGCGTCCACACGACGCAACGAAGGCGGTCATCAATGTCCGGCACGGAGTCCTCCGACTACACCCAGCGCCTCGCGCGGCTTGAGACCTCGGGTATCAAGCGGCTGTTGCCGACGCAGGCGCCGTACCGGTGGAACCTGAAGAGACTGGGCCTCGGCCGGGTGCTGGACGTGGGCTGCGGTCTGGGGCGCAACCTGCTGAACTGCGGTCCCGACAGCGTCGGCGTCGACCACAACGCCGACTCGGTCGCCGTCTGCCGTGAGCGGGGCCTGACCGCGTACACGCCCGACGAGCTCGCCGCCGCGCCGGACTGCGGTCCCGGCTCCTTCGACTCGCTGCTGTGCGCGCACGTCCTGGAGCACATGGACGAGGCCCTGGGGAACTCGGTCCTGGAGCAGTACCTGTCGCTGGTGAAGCCGGGCGGTCAGGTCGTGCTGATCTGTCCCCAGGAGGCCGGCTACAAGACGGACGCCACGCACGTCCGCTTCGTCGACTTCGACGGCCTGCGCGGCCACGCCGAGAAGCTCGGCCTGACCGTCGACCGGACGTACTCGTTCCCCTTCGCCCGGTCGGTCGGCAAGGCCTTCCCGTACAACGAGTTCATCCTGGTGGCCCGCACCTGACCCGGGCCACCGGGACCCGTCCGCATCAGGGCACCCGGGCGGTCCACTCCGGAGTCGCGAACTTCGTCTCCGCGAGCTCCTTCGCCCGGGCCAGCTCCTCCTCCGTGACCCGGCCCTCCGACAGGCCGTAGCGGGAGCGGAAGGAGGCGGTCATCCGCTCGATGACCGCCTCCCGGGGCAGCCCGGTCTGGCGGCGCAGCGGGTCCACCCGCTTCTTCGCGCTCTTGGTGCCCTTGTCGGACAGCTTCTCCCGGCCGATGCGCAGCACCTCGGTCATCTTGTCGGCGTCGATGTCGTACGCCATCGTCACGTGGTGCAGCACGGCGCCGTCCCCGGAGGCCATCCGCTTCTGCGCGGCGCCCGCGATCTTGCCCGCCTCGGTGGCGATGTCGTTGAGCGGCTGGTACCAGGCCTTCACGCCCATGTCGCCGAGCGCGCCCAGCACCCAGTCGTCCAGGTACGCGTAGCTGTCGGTGAAGGACAGGCCCTGCACCAGGGCGTCCGGGACCGACAGCGAGTACGTGATGGTGTTGCCCGGCTCGATGAACATCGCCCCGCCGCCGCTGATCCGGCGCACCACCTCGATGCCGTGCCGCTCCGCCGCCTCCGGGTCCACCTCGTTGCGCAGCGACTGGAAGCTGCCGATCACGACGGCGGGCGCGCCCCACTCCCAGACCCGCAGCGTCGGCGGCCGGCGGCCCGCCGCGACCTCGGCGGTCAGCACCTCGTCCAGGGCCATGTGCAGCGCCGGGGACTGCGGCGGCTCGTGGACGAGCTGCCAGTCGTAGTCGGTCCAGTCGGTGGCGTGCGCCAGGGCGCGGCGGACCGCCACGCCGACGCCCTCCGTGGTCAGCCCGTACATCTGGGTGCCCGGCGGCAGCGCCGCGTCGATCCGGGCGGCCAGACCGGCCGCGTCGGTGTCCGCCGGGGCGCCCTCCAGGGCCCCGTCGATCGCCAGGATCGCCTCGTCGGGCTCCAGGAAGAAGTCGCCCGCGACCCGGACCCGGCGCAGCGCGCCGTCCTCCACGTCGAGGTCGACGACGACCAGCTTGCCGCCCGGAACCTTGTACTCGCCGTGCACGGGACCCTCCCCGGAGATGGACCTGCAGGGGGATGGACCTGCAGAGAAAGAGACAAAGGGGTGAACTCGATCAAAGCGTACTCGCGGAGCGGCGGAGGTCCGCCGGTTGTCCACAGGCGGTCGCCCCCAGGTCGTCACGGGGTCGCCCCCAGGCCGTCACGGGGTCTCCGGAATGTCAGCGCGGTGTGTTTGGCTGGTCACATGAGCCGAGACGACCAGACCACAGCCGCAGCGTTCCTGGAGCACCTCCTCGCCGGAGGGACGACCGAGGTGGAGGAGGCCGTCCGCAAGGCCGCCGCCGCCGAGATCATGCCGCGCTTCCGCCGGCTCGGCGCCGAGGAGATCGTCGAGAAGAACGGCCCGCACGACCTGGTCACCGTCGCCGACCGGGCCGCCGAGGCCCATCTGACCGCCTCGCTCACCGCCCTGCTGCCCGGCTCCGTCGTCGTCGGCGAGGAGGCCGTGCACGCCGACCCCTCGGTGTACGACGCGCTCGGGGGCGACGCCCCCGTCTGGATCGTCGACCCGGTCGACGGCACCCGCCAGTTCGTGCGCGGCGAGGACGGCTTCTGCACCCTGGTCGCCCTGGCCGTGCGCGGCGAGCTCCTCGCCTCCTGGACCTACGCCCCCGCCCTGGAGGAGCTGGCCGTCGCGGTGCGGGGCCGCGGCGCCACCGTCGACGGACGGGTCATACGGTCGGGGGCGCCCGCCCCGGGAGCGGACCTGGCCGTCGCCACCTCGCACCCCGACTACACCACCCCGGACCAGAAGCGCGCCCTGCTCGGCCTGCGCGTCGAGGGCGTCCGTCCCCGGCCCTGCGGCTCCGCCGGCCTGGAGTACCTGGCGGTCGCCAAGGGCGAGCTCGACGCGGTCGCCTTCTCCTGGGAGTACGCCTGGGACCACGCCGCGGGACTGCTCCTGGTCGAGGAGGCCGGCGGCACGGACCTGACCCTCACCGGCGAGCGCTTCCGCGTCACCGGGGGCAACGCGCTGCCGTTCACCGCCGCCCGCGACGCCGCCACCGCACAGCGCGTCCGCGCGCTGCTCGGGGCCCCGTAAGTCCCTTGCGGGGCCCGGCCTATGCTGGAATCCCTGGCCCCTGGCCATCGGCTGACGAAGGAGTCCGAAGGTGCCGTCGATGCTCGATGCCGTCATCGTGGGGGCGGGACCCAACGGGCTGACCGCCGCCGTGGAGCTGGCCCGGCGCGGCTTCTCCGTCGCGGTCTTCGAGGCGAAGTCCACCGTCGGCGGCGGCGCCCGCACCGAGGAGCTCACCCTCCCCGGCTTCCGCCACGACCCGTGCTCGGCGGTCCACCCGCTGGGCGCCGGGTCGCCGGTCTTCAAGACCATGCCGCTGGCCCGGCACGGCCTGGAGTGGCTGCACCCCGAGCTCCCGATGGCCCACCCCTGGGACGACGGCACCGCGGCCGTCCTCTCCCGCTCGGTCGCCGAGACCGCCGCCTCCTTCGGCCCCCGAGACGCCGGCGCCTACCGGCGGCTCGTCGCGCCCTTCCTCGGCAAGTGGGACACCCTCGCCGGTGACTTCATGCGGCTCCCGCTCACCGCGCTGCCCCGCGACCCGGTCACCCTCGCCCGCTTCGGCCTCGCCGGGCTCCCGCCGTCCACCTGGCTGCTGCGCCGCTTCCGCGACGAGAAGGCGCCCGCCCTCTTCGCCGGCCTCGTCGGCCACGTCATCGCCCCGCTCGGCGGCATCGCCACCGGCGCCGTCGGCCTGGTCTTCGCGCTCGCCGCGCACGCGGGCGGCTGGCCGATCCCCAAGGGCGGCTCCCAGTCCATCTCCGACGCCCTCACCTCGTACCTCACGGAGCTCGGCGGCACCGTCCACACCGACTACGAGGTCAAGCGGCTCGACGACCTGCCGCCCGCGCGGGCCTACGTCTTCGACACCTCGCCCACCGCCCTCGCCCGGATCGCCGGACTCGGCGGCCACTACGACTCCTACCGCTACGGCGCCAGCGCCTTCAAGATCGACTACGCGCTCTCGGGCCCCGTGCCCTGGACCGCCGCCGAGGCCCGCCGCGCGGGCACCGTCCAGATCGGACCCACCGCCGGGGAGATCGGCACCGCCCTCACCCAGGCCTCCTCCGGCACCGCCCCCGACACCCCCTTCCTCATCGCCGCCCAGCCCACCCTCGTCGACCCCGGCCGCGCCCCCGACGGCAAGCACGTCTTCTGGGTCTACGGCCACGTCCCCAACGGCTGGCGGGGCGACCTCACCGACGCCATCGAGCGGCAGATCGAGCGCTTCGCCCCCGGCTTCCGCGACCTCGTCCTCGCCCGCGCCACCGCGGGCCCGCCCGAGCTCGCCGAGCGCAACGCCAACTACATCGGCGGCGACATCGCCTGCGGCGCCGCCCGAGGCCTCCAGCTGCTGCTGCGCCCCAAGCTGTCGCCGCACCCCTACAACACCCCGCACCCGGCGGTCTTCCTCTGCTCCTCCGCCACCCCGCCCGGCCCCGGCGTCCACGGCATGTCCGGGCACAACGCCGCCAAGGCGGTCTGGCGCCGCCTGCGCGCACCCGTCCGGTAAACCCCGCGCGGGCAGGCGGCGGGCGGAGCGAGGATGGGGGCATGAGCAGCCGTCCCCGCATCCTCCTCGTCCTCGGTGACATCACCCGCCAGCACGCCGACGTCATCGTCAACGCCGCCAACTCCTCGCTGCTCGGCGGCGGCGGAGTCGACGGCGCCATCCACCGCGCGGGCGGCCCCGCCATCCTCGCCGAGTGCCGCGCCCTGCGCGCCGGCCACTACGGCCGGGGCCTGCCCACCGGCCGCGCCGTCGCCACCACCGCGGGGAACCTGGCCGCCCGCTGGGTCGTGCACACCGTGGGACCCGTGTACGACGGGGCGGAGGACCGCTCGGCGCTCCTCACCTCCTGCTACACCGAATCCCTCCGGGTCGCCGCCGCGCTCGGCGCCGAGACGATCGCCTTCCCGGCCGTCTCCACCGGCATCTTCCGCTGGCCCATGGCCGCCGCCGCGCGCCTCGCGATCCGCGCCGTGCACGCCGTCCACGCCGAGACCGCCCCGCCGCTCCGGGAGATCCGCTTCGTGCTCTACGACGAGGACGCCTACGAGGTCTTCGTCACGGCCCTCGCCGAGGCTGACGCCACCGGACGTTGATGTCGTTTTCCCGCCAGCCAGGCGCCCGTCCATCGCCGATCCTTGAGACATGCACACCGACACCGAGCGCTGCGTGCGGGCCGTCCGGTCGAAGGACGCCCGCTTCGACGGCGTCTTCTTCACCGCCGTCCGCACCACTCGGATCTACTGCCGCCCCAGCTGCCCGGCCGTCCCGCCCAAGGCCGAGAACATGGAGTTCCACCCCAGCGCCGCCTCCTGCCAGCGGGCCGGCTTCCGCGCCTGCAAGCGCTGCCGCCCCGACACCAGCCCCGGCTCGCCCGCGTGGGACGCCCGCGCCGACACCGTCGCCCGCGCCGTACGGCTCATCCGCGACGGCGTCGTGGACCGCGAGGGCGTCCCCGGACTCGCCGCCCGGCTCGGCTACTCCGCCCGCCAGATCGAACGCCAGCTCCTCGCCGAACTCGGCGCCGGCCCCCTCGCCCTCGCTCGCGCCCAGCGCGCCCAGACCGCCCGGCTGCTCATCGAGAGCACCGCGCTGCCGATGGCCCAGATCGCCTTCGCGGCCGGCTTCTCCTCCGTCCGCACCTTCAACGACACCGTCCGCGAGGTCTTCGCCCTCACCCCCGGCGAACTGCGCTCGCGCGCGGCCCCCGCCGCCCCCGCCGCCGCCACCGGCACGGTGCTCGCCCTCCGGCTGCCGTTCCGCGCCCCGCTGGAGC
Source organism: Streptomyces sp. NPDC042100 (assembly GCF_055582325.1). Taxonomy (NCBI): domain Bacteria; kingdom Bacillati; phylum Actinomycetota; class Actinomycetes; order Kitasatosporales; family Streptomycetaceae; genus Streptomyces; species Streptomyces sp. NPDC042100. The sequence continues at coordinate 509,757 of NZ_JBVJDK010000004.1, read as the reverse complement.
CCTCCAACCTCTTCGGCCACCTCGCCGCGACCGCCGTCCCCGGCGTCGAGGAATGGCGCGACGGCGCCTACCGCAGGACCCTCGCCCTCCCGTACGGGCACGGCATCGTCGCCCTCGCGCCCCGCGCCGACCACGTGCTGTGCCGGCTCTCCCTCACCGACCCGCGCGACCTCACCCACGCCATCAGCCGCTGCCGCCGGCTGCTCGACCTCGACGCCGACCCCGTCGCCGTCGACGGACAGCTGCGCACCGACCCGCTGCTCGCGCCCCTGGTCGACGCGGCGCCCGGCCGCCGGGTCCCGCGCACCGTGGACGCCGCCGAGTTCGCCGTCCGGGCCGTGCTCGGCCAGCAGGTCTCCACCGCCGCCGCCCGCACCCACGCCGCCCGCCTGGTCACCGCGCACGGCGTCCCCGTCGACGACCCGGAGGGCGGCCTCACCCACCTCTTCCCGACCCCCGAGGCGCTCGCCGGACTCGACCCCGAGACCCTTGCCCTGCCCCGCAGCCGCCGCGCCACCCTGCTCACCCTCGTCACCGCGCTCGCCGACGGCGGCCTCTCCCTCGGCCCCGAGAGCGACTGGACGGAGGCCCGCGCCCGGCTCCTCGCCCTCCCCGGCTTCGGCCCCTGGACCACCGAGGTCATCGCCATGCGGGCGCTCGGCGACCCCGACGCCTTCCTCCCCGGCGACCTCGGCGTCCGCCGCGCCGCCCAGGGCCTCGGCCTGCCCGCCACCCCCGCCGCGCTCACCTCCCGCGCCGCCGCCTGGCGCCCCTGGCGGGCCTATGCCGTCCAGTACCTCTGGGCCACCGACAGCCATCCGATCAACCACCTCCCCGCCTAAGGAAAGCCCGTCATGCCCACCGTCCAGCACACCGTCGTGGACAGCCCCTACGACGCGCTGACCCTGGTCGCCGTCGACGGCGTGCTCAGCCGCGTCCACATGACCGACCAGCGCCACCGCCCGCCCGAGGAGTCCTTCGGCACCCCCGACCCCCGCCCCTTCACCGAGACCGTCCGCCAGCTCGACGCCTACTTCGCCGGCGAGCTCACCGACTTCGACCTGGAACTCCGCCTCATCGGCACCCCGTTCCAGCTCCGCGTCTGGGAACAGCTCCGCCTCATCCCGTACGGGGAGACCCGGACGTACGGCGAACTCGCCGAGGCCCTCGGCAGCCCCGGCGCCTCCCGCGCGGTCGGCCTCGCCAACGGCAGGAACCCGGTCTCGATCATCGTCCCCTGCCACCGCGTCATCGGCTCCGGCGGCTCCCTCACCGGCTACGGCGGCGGCCTTGCCCGCAAGAAGCGCCTCCTCGCCTTCGAATCGGGAGAATCGGGGCGGGAGGAGACGCTGTTCTAGCCCAGCCGCTCCAGCAGCGCCGGGAGGGCCGTGCCGATCGGTTCGCGGATCACTTCGGCGGCGAGCGGGTCGTACGGGGTCGGCTCGGCGTTCACGACGATCAGTCGGGCGCCGTGTTCCGCCGCGATGCCCGCCAGGGAGGCGGCCGGCTGGACCTGGAGGGAGGAGCCGACGGCCAGGAACACCTCGGCCGCCTTGGCGATCGCCATGGCGTTCGCCAGCACCACCGGGTCCAGCCGCTGCCCGAACATCACCGTCGCCGGCTTCAGGATCCCGCCGCAGACGCGGCACGCCGGATCGGCCTCGCCCGCCCGCACCCGGTCCAGCGCCTCCGCCGCCGACGAGCGCGCGTGGCAGGCCGTGCAGACCACCGCGCGCGCCGAGCCGTGCAGTTCGAGGACCTTGCGCTCCGGGACCCCGGCCGCCTGGTGCAGCCCGTCCACGTTCTGCGTGAGCACCCGCAGCGCGTGCCCGCTCCGCTCGAACGCGGCGATCGCGTGGTGCGCCGCGTTCGGCTCCGCCTCCAGCACCGGGCCGTCCAGCCGCATCCGCCAGGAGCGGCGGCGGATCTCCGGATCGGCCATGTACGGCCCGTAGGTGACGAGCCGCTCGGCCTCCGGGTCGGTCCGCCACACGCCCCGCGGGCCCCGGTAGTCGGGGATGCCCGAATCGGTGGAGACGCCGGCCCCGGTGAGGATCGCGATCATGGTCATCCCGCGAGCCTAGGGCGTGCCGGGAAGGCCCCGCGAGCCGATTACCGCGCCGCCGGGCGCCCGTTCTCCAGCTCCACCGGGCCTCGGCCGTCCGCCAGCGCGCCGAGCGCGGCGAGCACCCGCGGGCCCAGGCTGCCCGGCAGGTACGCCGTGGTCTCCGCCGGGTCGATCAGCTTCCAGGACACCAGCTCCTCCCTCTGGAGCCGGATCGCCGCGAACCGCGCCTCCGACAGCACCCCGCCGTCGTACAGGTACGCCACGATCGGCGGCCGTCCCGTCCCGTGCGCCCAGTCCACCACGAGCAGCCCGCCGACCGCCACGTCCAGGCCGATCTCCTCCGCCGTCTCCCGGCGGGCCGCCTGGCGGGGCGTCTCGCCCGCGTCGGACTCCACCGTGCCGCCCGGCAGCGCCCAGCCCTCCCGGTAGTTCGGCTCGACGATCAGGATCCGGCCGTCCTCGTCCCGGAACAGGACCGCCGCGGCGGCCAGGACCCGGGGCAGGCCGGCGATGTACGCGGCATAGGCGGACGACGTGGGCTGTGCGGGCTGAGCGGGCTGTGTCATCCCGTCAGCGTAGCCAGCCGCAGCGTCCGTTCGGCGAGTTCGCCGATCCGCACCCCGTCGAAACCGGACACCGCGCTGCGCACCCGGTCGCGCAGCGGCTCCGACCACTGCGGCGGAATGGCCGCCGCCCCGCACAGCACCCCCGCCACCGAGCCCGCCGTCGCCCCGTTGGAGTCGGTGTCCAGACCGCCGCGCACGGTCAGCGTGATCGTCCGGGTGAAGTCCCCCTCCCCGTACAGCAGTCCGGCGGTCAGCACCGCCGCGTTCGGCACCGCGTGGATCCAGCCGAGGCCGCCGTTCTCCCGCCGCAGCTCGGCGAGGGTCTCCGACCAGGCGAGCCCCGCCTCGTGCAGGGCCATCGTGTGCCGCACCGCCCGGGCCAGCCGGCTGCTCGCGGGCACCCGCTCCAGCGCCGTCTCCAGCGCCGCGCGCGGACCCGGCGCCGTGAACGCGGCGGCGACCAGCGCCGCCGCCCACATCGCCCCGTACACCCCGTTGCCCGTGTGCGAGAGGACCGCGTCGCGGCGCGCCAGCGAGGCGGCCCGGCGCGGATCGCCGGGCGAGGTCCAGCCGTAGACGTCCGCCCGGATCAGCGCGCCGATCCACTCCTGGTGCGGATTGTCGTACGTGGCCGTCAGCGGCGGCTTCAGCCCGTTGGCGAGGTTGCGGTACGCCACCCGCTCCGCCGTGAAGGTCCGCAGATAGGGCAGCCGCAGCAGCCACACCTCACCGACCTGCTCGGTGGTGAAGGCGAAGCCCCGGGTCTCCAGCAGGTGCAGGACCAGGATCGAGTAGTCGATGTCGTCGTCCCGGCAGCTGCCGCGGATCCGGCCGCGCACGCACTGCGGCCACTCCGGCCGCAGCTCGAAGCCGTCGGCCCCGGCGGCGGGCGGCGCCGGCAGGTAGTCGGTGAGCGGGAGGGCGTCGGTCAGGCGCAGATAGGCGTCGATCCGCTCGGGCGTCCAGTGGTCGCCCCGCTCGACCGGCTTGCCGAGCATGTTCCCGGCGATCCGTCCCGTCCAGCCGCCCAGGATCCGGTCGGCGAGCTCGGCGTGCGTGAGGAGGCCCATGCGACCGGTGTACCGGGAACACCGCCGGGCCGCCCGCCGACGCCCCGCGCGGGTCGCCCCCTCGGCCCCCTACTCCTCCTCGCCCCCCGACTTGGACTTCGCCGCCCGGCGCAGCCGGTGGTGGCGCGAGGCGCCCTGCTCGGTGATCGCCTCGCCGACCGCCGCGCGCACCGCGTCCCGCACCCCGTGCAGCGCCTGGTGCCGGGCCGGACCCGCGCCCGGGTCCTCGCGGAGCTCCTTCAGCAGCGCCCAGCACAGGCCCAGCATCACCAGCACGAACGGCAGCGCGACCAGGATCGTCGCCGTCTGCAGCGAGCTGAGCCCGCCCGCCACCAGCAGCACCGCCGCGACCGCCGCCATCAGCACGCCCCAGGCCACCACGAGCCAGGTCGGCGGGTGTAGCGCGCCCCGGCTGGTCAGCGAGCCCATCACCAGGGACGCCGAGTCGGCGCTGGTGACGAAGTACGTCATCACCAGGAGCATCGCCAGGTACGAGGTGACCGTGCCGATCGGCAGCGCGTCGAGCATCGCGAACAGCGAGGCCTCCGGGCCGTCCTTGACCGCCGTCGCCAGGTCCGCCTCGCCGGTGGACTGGAGCCGGATCGCGGTGCCGCCCATCACGCAGAACCAGATGACCGTCGCCCCCGAGGGCACCAGCAGCACCCCGAACAGGAACTCCCGCACCGTCCGGCCGCGCGAGATCCGGGCGATGAAGGTGCCGACGAAGGGGGCCCAGGACAGCCACCACGCCCAGTAGAAGATCGTCCAGGCGCCCAGCCAGGCCCGGTCCGTGAACGCCCCGGTGCGGCTCGCCATCGGCAGCAGCTGGTGCAGGTAGCCGCCGACCGAGGCCGGGATGGTGTCGAGGATGTAGACCGTCGGGCCGATCAGGAAGACGAACAGCGCCATGCAGCCCGCCAGCACGATGTTCAGCGTCGACAGCCACTTCACCCCCTTGTGCAGGCCCGAGAAGGCCGACAGGACGAAGGCCGCCGACAGCGACACGATGATGATCAGCTCGGTGGCCGTGGAGTCCTTCACGCCCACCGTCAGGTTCAGCCCCTCGGCGACCTGGAGCGCGCCGAGCCCGAGGCTGGTCGCGGTGCCGAAGACCGTCGCGAAGACCGCCAGCAGGTCGATCGCCTTCCCCGGCCAGGACCGGGCCCTGCGCTCGCCCATGAGCGGCACGAAGGCGGCGCTCAGCGTGTTGCCACGCCCCTTGCGGAAGCCCGCGTACGCCAGCGCGAGGCCCGCGATGCCGTAGATCGCCCACGGGGTGAGCGTCCAGTGGAAGAACGAGTACTCCAGGGCGGTACGGGCCGCCTCGCCGGACTGGGGCGGCACCCCGCTCGCCGGGGGCGGGCTGAGGAAGTGCTGGAGCGGTTCGCCCACCCCGTAGAACATCAGGCCGATGCCCATGCCCGCGCTGAACATCATCGCGATCCACGCGAGGTTGGTGAACTCCGGCTCCGAGTCGTCGGCGCCCAGCCGGATCCGGCCGTAGCGGCTCAGTGCGATCACCACGCACAGCACCAGGAAGACGTCGGCGGCGGTGACGAAGAGCCAGGCGAAATTCGACAGGACCCAGTTCAGGGCCGAGGAGGAGGCGCTGTCGAAGGAGTGCTTGCCGAGCGCCGCCCAGCCGACCACGCCGACCACGACCGCCATCCCGATGGCGATGACCTTCGCGTCGGGGCCGGAGGAGGGGGCGGGACCAGGGCCTTCTTGTGATGTCTGATCGATCGGTTCGGTACTCATGATGGCCCACTATGATGTGGAATTTCGCTTTATCCGGGGGTGGCACGCCGTCTTGCCGTGCGGATAAGGTCGGCCTCGGCGCGACTGCACGTTCGAAAGCAAGGGATGCAAGGTGACGGACGGAGCAGTAACTGAGGCTGCGCGCGTACTGGTCGCGGCCGACAAGTTCAAGGGCTCGCTCACGGCCGTACAGGTCGCGGAGCGGGTCACGGCCGGCCTGCGACAGGTCGTCCCGGAGCTCGAAGTGGAGACCCTGCCCGTCGCCGACGGCGGCGACGGCACCGTCGCGGCGGCCGTCGCGGCCGGATTCGAGCGCCACGAGGTCACCGTGACCGGGCCGCTCGGCGCGCCCGTCACCGCGGCGTTCGCGCTGCGCGGGAGCACCGCCGTGGTGGAGATGGCGGAGGCCTCCGGTCTCCAGCTGCTGCCGGCCGGGGTCTTCGCGCCGCTGACCGCCACCACCTACGGCTCCGGCGAGCTGCTGCGCGCGGCCCTCGACGCCGGTGCCACCACGATCGTCTTCGGGGTCGGCGGCAGCGCCACCACCGACGGCGGCGCCGGGATGCTCGCCGCGCTCGGCGCGGTCTTCCTGGACGCGGACGGCGCCCCGGTCGGTCCCGGCGGCGGCGCCCTCGCGGGCCTGGCCTCCGCCGACCTGTCCGGCGTCGACCCCCGCTTCGCCGCCGTGGACCTGGTCCTCGCCAGCGACGTGGACAACCCGCTGACCGGCCCCAAGGGCTGCGCCGCCGTGTACGGCCCGCAGAAGGGCGCCACCCCCGAGGACGTGGCCGCCCTCGACGCGGCCCTCGCGCACTACGCGCGGATCCTGGAGAAGGCCATCGGCCCCAAGGCCGCCGAGCTGGCCGCCTCCCCGGGCGCGGGCGGCGCGGGCGGCATCGGCTACGGGGCCCTGCTGCTCGACGCGAGCTTCCGCCCCGGCATCGAGCTGATGCTGGAGGTGCTGGGCTTCGCCCCGGCCCTGGAGCGCGCCACCCTGGTCATCACGGGCGAGGGCTCGCTGGACGAGCAGACCCTGCACGGCAAGGCCCCGGCGGGCGTCGCCGCGGCGGCCCGCGCGGCCGGCAAGGAGGTCGTCGCGGTCTGCGGACGGCTCGCCCTGCCGCCGGAGGCCCTGGGCGCCGCCGGCATCCGGCGCGCCTACCCGCTGGCCGAGCTGGAGCCCGACCCGGCCCTGTCCATGGCGAACGCGGGCCCGCTCCTGGAGCGCGCCGCGGCGAACATCGCGCGGGACTTCCTCGCGTAGGGGCGCCCGGTGTCCCGCGCGGCCGCGCGGGACACGCCCGCGTAACACGGGCGTGTGAGGCTCCCCGGTATGAACGCGCACACCGACACCGTCCGCCCGCTCACCCCCGAGGAGGTCCGTCGGCGGGCCGCTGACGGCCTCGGGGACCTCCTCGTGGACGCCGTGGCCTCCGGTGCCTCCATCGGCTTCCTGGACCCCCTGGAGCCCGCCGAGGCCGCCGCCTGGTGGGCCGGGGCCGCCGGGGACCGCGAGGTCTGGGCGGCGTACGGGCCCGGGGACGAGGTCCTCGGCGCCGTCACCCTGGTCCGGGACGGCAAGGCCAACGGGCGGCACCGGGGCGAGATCGCCAAGCTGGTCGTCCACCGGGCCGCCCGAGGCCGGGGCCTCGGCCCCCGCCTGCTGGCCGCCGCCGAGGCCCACGCCGCCGCCACCGGGCTCAGCCTGCTCGTCCTGGACACCGAGACCGGCAGCCCCGCCGAGCGCCTCTACCGCGCGGCCGGCTGGACCGAGGCGGGGTCGATACCGGACTTCGCGGCCGACCCCGGCGGCACCCTGAGGGCCACCACGCTCTTCTACAAGCGCCTCGCCTGAAACCTCCCCGGACATGCCGAAGGGCCCCGGACGCTCGCGCGTCCGGGGCCCTTCGCCGTTGTCGCTCCGCCCCCGCTACGGGAGCTGAGCCGCCTGCGCCTGCCGCGCCTCCCGGCTCTCGCGCCGGTTGCCGCGGAAGGTGTTCACCCGCCGGGCCGTCGCGAAGAGGGGGATCACGGCGCCCAGCACCACCTGGAGCGCGCAACCGGTCTGGAGCAGGAACGCTCCGCCCGGCGCGTCGAACGCCCACGCCGCGAGCATCGCCATCGCGCCGACGATCCAGCTGAGCATCGCCACCGCGAGGATGCCCCGCGGCTTCGGGTACTCGACCCGGCTCACCATCAGCCAGGCGACGCCGATGATCGCGAGGAGCGTCGGGATGAACGGCAGCTCCAGCAGGATGATCGACACGACGGTCAGGGCGCCGAAGGGGCTCGGCATGCCCTGGAACATCCCGTCCTTCATCGTCACGCACGAGAAGCGCGCGAGTCTCAGCACCACCGCGAGCAGCACCACGATCGCGGCCAGCGCCGAGACCTTCTGCTGCGCGTCGTCCGCGACCATGCCGTAGACCAGCACGAAGTACGCCGGGGCGAGGCCGAAGCTGATCAGGTCCGAGAGGTTGTCGAGCTCGGCGCCCATCGGCGAGCTGCGGAGCTTGCGCGCCACGATGCCGTCGAAGAGGTCGAAGATCGCCGCGGCCAGCATCAGGATCACGGCGGTGGCGGCGCTGTTGCGCGCCATGCCGGTCTCGCTGCTGCCGGTGAGGTGCGGGATCAGGATGCCGGTCGTCGTGAAGTAGACCGCCATGAAGCCGCACGTGGCGTTACCGAGCGTGAGGGCGTCCGCTATGGACAGCCTCAGCGACAGCGGCATCTCCTCGGCCTCGTCGGCGGCCTCCTGGTCACCGTCGGCGACCCAGTCGGCCGCCCGTGTGTCGGGATCAATCACGGTCAATGCGAGTCACCCCCGCGGTCGTGGTCTGACCGACCTCGACGGCGACCTCGACACCTTCCGGGAGGTAGATGTCGACGCGCGAACCGAAGCGGATCAGACCGATGCGGTCTCCCTGCTCGACCTTCGTCCCCTGCGGGATGTACGGCACGATGCGCCGGGCGACGGCACCCGCGATCTGGATCATCTCGATGTCACCGAGCTCGGTGTCGAAGTGCCAGACGACACGCTCGTTGTTCTCGCTCTCCTTGTTGAACGCCGGCACGAAGCCACCGGGGACATGCTCCACGGACGTCACGGTGCCGGCCAGCGGCGCGCGGTTGACGTGCACGTTCAACGGGCTCATGAAGATGGCGACGCGGGTGCGTCCGTCCTTCCACGGCATGATGCTCTGCACCACGCCGTCGGCGGGCGAGATGACCCGGCCCTGAGCGATCTCGCGCTCGGGGTCGCGGAAGAACCACAGCATTCCGGCCGCGAGCGCCGTGGTCGGCACGGCGATGGCCGCGGCGCGCCTCGACTTGCGGGAGCGCGCGAGGCTGAGCGCCGCGGTGGCGACGGTCGGCAGGAGCCACGGGGACGCTCCCCGTGCGATGCGGGCGCCCTTGAGGGTGTCGCGATGTGCGGAGGTTCGACTGTCGGGCATGGATGACCTTCGTAGCGGATGATGCCGCGCTGGCAACAGGGGGACGGCGGCTTTCCGGCGATGCTATCGGTTGCGGGGCGCAACTGGGCAAGCCAGGAACCGAGTCGGCGGCCGGAAGACGAACACGGGGTGTGATCTTCTTCGCGGCCGAACCAACTCAAAAGCGACAATCAGCCCTGGAATCGGTATTCCTCCAGGAGGCGGCGGCCAATGATCATTTTCTGGATCTCGGCGGTACCTTCACCGATGAGCAGCATCGGTGCCTCGCGGTAGAGGCGCTCGATCTCGTACTCCTTGGAGAAGCCGTAGCCACCGTGAATGCGGAACGCATCCTCGACGACCTCCTTGCAGTATTCGGAGGCGAGGTACTTCGCCATCCCGGCTTCGAGGTCGTTTCGTTCCCCGGAGTCCTTTTTGCGTGCTGCATTGACCATCATCGCATGGGCGGCCTCGACCTTGGTAGCCATCTCGGCCAGCTTGAACTGGATCGCCTGGTGCTGGGCGATCGGCTTACCGAAAGTGTGACGCTGCTGGGCATACTGGACGCCGAGTTCGAAAGCACGCTGTGCGACGCCGCAGCCACGGGCCGCCACGTTCACGCGGCCGACCTCGACGCCGTCCATCATTTGGTAAAACCCTCGCCCGGTCTGGCCGCCGAGGACCCGATCGGCCGGAATGCGCAGTCCGTCCATGATGAGCTCGGTCGTGTCGACGCCCTTGTAGCCCATCTTCTCGATCTTGCCGGGAATGGTGAGACCGGGACGCACCTCGCCGAAGCCGGGCTCCTTCTCGACGAGGAAGGTCGTCATCGACTTGTGCGGGGCGGTGCCCTCGGGGTGTCCTTCGTCACTTCGGACGAGCACCGCGACCAGCGTTGACGTGCCGCCGTTGGTCAGCCACATCTTCTGGCCGTTGAGGACGTACGCGTCGCCGTCCTTCACCGCCTTGGAGGTGATGGCCGACACGTCCGAGCCGAGCCCCGGCTCCGACATGGAGAACGCGCCGCGCGTCTCGCCGGCCGCCATCCGGGGCAGGAAGTACTCCTTCTGCTCCTGGGTGCCGTGCTGCTTCAGCATGTACGCCACGATGAAGTGCGTGTTGATGATGCCGGAGACCGACATCCAGCCGCGCGCGATCTCCTCCACGCACAGCGCGTAGGTGAGCAGCGACTCACCGAGACCCCCGTACTCCTCGGGGATCATCAGACCGAAGACGCCGAGCTCCTTGAGGCCGTCGACGATCTGCTGGGGGTACTCGTCACGGTGCTCCAGCTCCGTGGCGACCGGGATGATCTCCTTGTCGACGAAGTCCCGGACCGTGGCGAGGATCTCCCGCTGGACGTCGGTCAGACCGTGGGTCTGGGCGAGTCGCGCCATGACTACTTCCCCTGTTCCTTGAGCTGGGGGCGGCCGGGCTGCTCGCCGCCGCGCGCTTCGATGTACTCGGCGGTCGGGACCATCACCTTGCGGCGGAAGACGCACACCAGGGTGCCGTCCTGCTTGTAGCCCTTGGTCTCGACGTGGACGATGCCGCGGTCGCTCTTCGACCTCGACGGCGTCTTGTCCAGGACGGTCGTCTCGCCGTAGATCGTGTCGCCGTGGAAGGTCGGTGCCACGTGCCGCAGCGACTCGATCTCCAAGTTGGCGATCGCCTTGCCCGAGACGTCCGGGACGGACATGCCGAGCAGCAGCGAGTAGACGTAGTTGCCGACGACCACGTTCCGCTTGAAGTCGGTGGTGTTCTCGGCGAAGTTCGCGTCCATGTGCAGCGGATGGTGGTTCATCGTCAGCAGACAGAAGAGATGGTCGTCGTACTCGGTGACCGTCTTCCCGGGCCAGTGCTTGTAGACGGCGCCGATCTCGAACTCTTCGTAGGTGCGGCCGAACTGCATGGACTCAGGCCTCCGGGATCTCGAACTCGGTGGTGCGCTTCATGCCGGCGGCACGGCCCTTGCCCGAGATGACCAGGGCCATCTTGCGGGAGGCCTCGTCGATCATCTCGTCGCCGAGCATCGCCGAGCCCTTCTTCCCGCCGGCCTCGGACGTGTAGTAGTCGTACGCGTCGAGGATCAGCTCGGCGTGGTCGAAGTCCTCCTGGGAGGGCGAGAAGATCTCGTTCGCCGCGGCGACCTGGTCCGGGTGCAGCACCCACTTGCCGTCGAAGCCGAGCGCGGCGGCGCGCCGCGCGACCGCGCGGTAGCCCTCCTGGTTGCGGATCTGGAGGTAGGGGCCGTCGATCGCCTGGAGGTTGTTGGCGCGGGCGGCCATCAGGATGCTCATCAGGATGTGGTGGTAGGCGTCCGCCGGGTAGCCGGGCGGCTGCTCGCCGACGACCAGCGACTTCATGTTGATGGAGGCCATGAAGTCGGCCGGGCCGAAGATGATGGTCTCCACGCGCTGCGAGGCCCGCGCGATGGCGTTGACGTTGTTCAGGCCCTGGGCGTTCTCGATCTGCGCCTCGATGCCGATCTTGCCGACCTCGAAGCCCATGGTCTTCTCGATCTGGGTGAGCAGCAGGTCGAGCGCGACGATCTGCTCGGCGTTCTGCACCTTCGGCAGCATGATGCAGTCGAGGTTCTGGCCGGCGCCCTCGACGACGGTGACGACGTCGCGGTACGTCCAGTGGGTCGTCCAGTCGTTGACGCGGACCACGCGGGTCTTGCCGGTCCAGTCGCCCTCGTTGAGGAACTTCACGATGGTGTGCCGGGCGTCCGGCTTGGCCAGCGGCGCGCAGGCGTCCTCCAGGTCCAGGAAGACCTGGTCGGCGGCGAGGCCCTGGGCCTTCTCCAGGAAGCGCGGGTTGGAGCCGGGCACCGCGAGGCAGGAGCGGCGCGGGCGCAGCCGGTTCACCGGGGAGACAGGGCTGGTCATGCGGGGACCTCCGTACATTCAAGGGGGCTGAGCTGGTTGGCTTTGCGGATCTCGTCGACGATACGGCCGATGATCCCGGTGATGCCGAAGTCCTTCGGGGTGAAGACGGCGGCCACGCCCGCGGCCCGGAGCTCCTCGGCGTCGGCGTTCGGGATGATCCCGCCGACGACCACCGGGATGTCGGCCGCGCCGGCCGTCCGCAGCCGCTCCAGCACGTCGGGCACGAGCTGGGCGTGCGAGCCGGAGAGGATCGACAGCCCGACGGCGTGCACGTCCTCCTCCAGGGCCGCGTCCACGATCTGCTCGGGCGTGAGCCGGATGCCCTGGTAGACCACCTCGAACCCGGCGTCGCGGGCCCGTACGGCGATCTGCTCGGCGCCGTTGGAGTGCCCGTCCAGGCCCGGCTTGCCGACCAGGAAGCGCAGCTTGCCCACGCCCATGTCCCGGGCGGTGCGGTCCACCTTGCCGCGGACCTCGGCCATCGGGGAGCCCGGCTCGGCGGGGACGGCCACGGGGGCGGAGGAGACGCCGGTGGGCGCGCGGAACTCGCCGAAGACCTCGCGCAGCGCCTCGGACCACTCGCCCGTGGTGACGCCGGCCCTGGCGCACTCCAGGGTGGCCTCCATCAGGTTCGCGGTGCCCTTCGCGGCCTCCTTGAGCTGCTCCAGGGCCTGCTGGGTGGTGGGGAAGACGAACGGGTCGCCGCCGCCCTGCCGGTCCGTGGACTCCTGGCGCTCGGCGCGCCAGCGCCCGACGGCGGCGACCACCCGGGCCTCGACGGCCGGGTCGACGGTCTGGATCGCGGTGTCCAGGTCGGCGGTGAGCGGGTTGGGCTCGGTCGTCTCGAAGATGTTGACGCCGATGATCTTGTCGTCGCCCGACTCGATGCGGGCGCGCCGCTCGGCGTGCGAGGAGACGAGCTGCGCCTTGAGGTAGCCGGACTCGACGGCGGCCATGGCGCCGCCCATCTCCTGGATCCGCTCGATCTCGGCCAGGCACTCGGCGACCAGCGCCTCCACCTTGGCCTCGATCACGTGCGAGCCGGCGAAGATGTCCTCGTACTCCAGCAGGTCGGACTCGTGGGCGAGGACCTGCTGGATGCGCAGCGACCACTGCTGGTCCCAGGGGCGCGGCAGGCCGAGCGCCTCGTTCCAGGCGGGCAGCTGCACCGCGCGGGCGCGGGCGTCCTTGGAGAGGGTGACGGCCAGCATCTCCAGGACGATCCGCTGGACGTTGTTCTCCGGCTGGGCCTCGGTCAGGCCGAGCGAGTTGACCTGGACGCCGTAGCGGAAGCGGCGCTGCTTGGCGTCCTCGATGCCGTACCGCTCCCGGGTGACGGTGTCCCAGATGCGGCCGAAGGCGCGCATCTTGCACATCTCCTCGATGAAGCGGACGCCCGCGTTCACGAAGAAGGAGATGCGGGCGACGACCTCGCCGAAGCGCTCCTCGGGGACCTGTCCGGAGTCGCGGACGGCGTCGAGGACGGCGATGGCCGTGGACATCGCGTACGCGATCTCCTGGACCGGCGTGGCGCCCGCCTCCTGCAGGTGGTAGCTGCAGATGTTGATCGGGTTCCACTTCGGGATGTGGTTGACCGTGTACGCGATCATGTCCGTCGTGAGCCGGAGCGAGGGGCCGGGCGGGAAGACGTGCGTCCCGCGCGACAGGTACTCCTTCACGATGTCGTTCTGGGTGGTGCCCTGGAGCCGGGTGACGTCCGCCCCCTGCTCCTCGGCCACCACCTGGTAGAGCGCCAGCAGCCACATCGCGGTGGCGTTGATGGTCATGGAGGTGTTCATCTGCTCCAGGGGGATGTCCTGGAACAGCCGCCGCATGTCACCGAGGTGCGAGACGGGCACCCCGACCCGGCCGACCTCGCCTCGGGCGAGGACGTGGTCGGGGTCGTAGCCGGTCTGCGTGGGCAGGTCGAACGCGACCGAGAGGCCGGTCTGGCCCTTGGCGAGGTTCCGCCGGTAGAGCTCGTTCGACGCCTCGGCGGTCGAGTGGCCGGCGTAGGTCCGCATGAGCCACGGCCGGTCCTTCTGACGCTCTGTCATCTCTGGTCCCGGGGTCAGACGTTACGGAAGCGGTTGATGGCGTCGATGTGCTGGGCGCGCAGCTCCGGGTCGCGGACGCCGAGGCCCTCCTCGGGGGCGAGGGCGAGCACGCCGACCTTGCCCTGGTGCAGGTTGCGGTGGACGTCGTACGCGGCCTGGCCGGTGTCCTCCAGGGAGTAGACCTTGGAGAGGGTGGGGTGGATCTTGCCCTTGGCGATCAGGCGGTTGGCCTCCCACGCCTCGCGGTAGTTGGCGAAGTGCGAGCCGATGATCCGCTTCAGCGACATCCACAGGTAGCGGTTGTCGTACTGGTGCATGTAGCCCGAGGTGGAGGCGCAGGTGGTGATGGTGCCGCCCTTGCGGGTGACGTAGACGGAGGCGCCGAAGGTCTCACGGCCCGGGTGCTCGAAGACGATGTCGATGTCCTCGCCGCCGGTCAGCTCGCGGATCCTGGAGCCGAAGCGCTTCCACTCGCGCGGGTCCTGGGTGTTCTCGTCCTTCCAGAACCTGTAGCCCTCGGCGTTGCGGTCGATGACCGCGTCGGCGCCCATGGAGCGGCAGATGTCGGCCTTCTCCGGGGAGGAGACGACGCAGATCGGGTTGGCGCCGCCGGCCAGCGCGAACTGGGTGGCGTACGAGCCGAGGCCGCCGCTCGCGCCCCAGATGAGGACGTTGTCGCCCTGCTTCATCCCGGCGCCGTTGCGGGAGACGAGCTGGCGGTACGCGGTCGAGTTGACGAGGCCGGGGGAGGCCGCCTCCTCCCAGCTGAGGTGGCCGGGCTTGGGCATCAGCTGGTTCGACTTGACCAGGGCGATCTCGGCGAGGCCGCCGAAGTTGGTCTCGAAGCCCCAGATGCGCTGCTCGGGGTCGAGCATCGTGTCGTTGTGCCCGTCGGAGGACTCCAGCTCGACGCTCAGGCAGTGCGCGACGACCTCGTCGCCGGGCTTCCAGGAGTTGACGCCCGGGCCGGTGCGCAGCACGACGCCGGCCAGGTCGGAGCCGATGACGTGGTACGGCAGGTCGTGGCGCTTGGTGAGCTCGGACAGGCGCCCGTAGCGCTCCAGGAAGCCGAAGGTGGAGACCGGCTCGAAGATCGAGGTCCAGACCGAGTTGTAGTTGACCGAGCTGGCCATGACGGCGACCAGGGCCTCGCCCGGGCCGAGCTCGGGCAGCGCCACGTCGTCGAGGTGCAGCGACTTGCGCGGGTCCTTGTCGCGGCTCTCCAGCCCGGCGAACATCTCCGCCTCGTCCTTGTGGACGGTGATGGCGCGGTACGACTCGGGGAGCTTGATGCTGGCGAAGTCGGCCGACGTGGAGTCGGGCGACTGGATCGCGTCCAGGATGTCCTTCACGGGATGCCTCCGGCGGTGCGGCGTCCCCGGGGGACGCGCTGAGGGTTACGTCGGGGTGGGTGCTGTGGAGGTGTGCCGTCGGTTCGGCCGGTGGTGCGGTGGCGGCGCCGGTGTGGGGCGCGAGGGGTGCCTGTGACGCAGGCGTCCGGGCGCACGAGCAGGATCGCTTGTGGGGACAGCCGGCGCGCGAGGAGATTCTCCGCGGGCCGGCCGCCCGGACGACTTCAACGTATGGCACGCCGTGTCACGTGACAAGGCACTGCGTGCCAACAATTTCTCTCAGATGCGATCTGGTGCCCGCAGATGAGCGATGATCGATCGAGAACCCGGCTGAGCTGCGCAAACGCGACATGGGCCGCCCCCGGAAAACCGGGAACGACCCATGGGTGAGAGCGATGGAGCGGGGTTCAGCCCCGCGTGAGGGCCTGCTGGATGGTCCGCATGACCTCGTCGAGCGGTGCGTCCGTACGGGCGACGGCGATGACCACGTCACCCGCCGCGGAGGCGGTCGCCACCGGCGCCGGCCCCTCCGCGGCGGCGGCCGCCGGGAGGGCCGTCGCGGCCCCCGCCGGGGTCGCGGGGCGGCCCGCGCCTATGCCGGTGCCGAAGGTCTCCCGCACGATGGCGAAGGCGTGGTCCAGCTGCGCCTCCACGTCCCCCTGGCCGCCCGCCCGCAGCCATCGCCGCAGCACGTGGTTGTGGGCGGTGACCACCGCGGAGGCGGCCACCTCGGCGAGCAGCGGGTCGTCGTTGCCGTCGTGGTGGTCGCGCTCGTCGAAGTGGCCCAGCAGATAGCGCGTGAAGAGACGCTCGTAGCGGGCCACCGAGGCGATCTCGCGCTCCCGCAGGGTCGGCACCTCGCGGGTCAGCCGGTAGCGCTCCACGGAGACCGCGGGCGAGCCGGCGTACATCTTCATGACTTCCTTGATGCCCCGGCACACCGTGTCCAGCGGGTGCTCGTGCGGCGGGGCCGCGTTCAGCACGGCCTCGGCGCGCACCAGGGTGTCGTCGTGGTCCGGGAAGATCGCCTCTTCCTTGGAGCGGAAGTGGCGGAAGAAGGTGCGCCGGGCCACCCCGGCCGTCGCGGCGATCTCGTCGACCGTGGTGGCCTCGTACCCCTTCGTCGCGAAGAGCTCCATGGCCGCGGCGGCGAGCTCCCGGCGCATCTTGAGCCGCTGCGCGGCGGCGCGGGTCCCCGCCGCGCTCTCCTGAGCGTCGGGCGTGGACGTGGCACGGGGTGTCTTCGCGGCCTTGGACATGGACCGAACGTACTGCATCGGAGCGGGAGTGTGCCCAGGTGGGGGAGGGGAGCCGGGCCCCGCGCCCGGGGTGCCCGAGGGGCTCAGCAGCCCTCCCCACTGCCCGTACGGCTCGGCGGAGGGCTCAGCGGCGGGCATATTCGCGGAAGCCGCGCCCGGTCTTGCGGCCCAGGCAGCCCGCGGCCACCAGGTGCTCCAGGAGCGGGGCGGGGGCCAGGCCGGGGTCGCGGAACTCGCGGTGCAGCACCCGCTCGATGGCGAGCGAGACGTCCAGGCCGACCACGTCGAGGAGCTCGAAGGGCCCCATCGGGTAGCCGCCGCCCAGCTTCATCGCGGCGTCGATGTCGTCCAGGCTGGCGTAGTGCTCCTCGACCATCTTGATCGCGTTGTTGAGGTACGGGAAGAGCAGCGCGTTCACGATGAAGCCGGCCCGGTCGCCGCAGTCCACCGGGTGCTTGCGGATCTTCGCGGTGACCTCGCGGACGGTGGCGTGGACGTCGTCGGCGGTCAGCACCGTACGGACGACCTCGACCAGCTTCATCGCGGGCGCCGGGTTGAAGAAGTGCATCCCGATGACGTCCTGCGGGCGGCTCGTCGCCTTCGCGCAGGCGACGACCGGCAGCGAGGAGGTGGTGGTGGCGAGCACCGCGCCCGGCTTGCAGATCTTGTCCAGGCGGGCGAACAGCTCCTGCTTGACCGCCAGGTCCTCGGCGACCGCCTCGACCGCCAGGTCGACCTCGGCGAAGGCGTCCAGCGAGCCGGCCGGGGCGATCCGGGCCAGCGTCTCGTCGCGCGCCTCGGCCGTCATCCGGCCCTTGTCGACGGAGCGGGCCAGGGACTTCGCGATCCGCGCCTTGGCGGTGTCCGCCTTCTCCCGCGAGCGGGCGGCGAGGACCACGTCGTAACCGGCCTTGGCGAAGACCTCGGCGATGCCGGAGGCCATCGTCCCGGAGCCGGCGACGCCCACCGAGCGCACCGCGCGGCTCTCGCCGCCGGCGGCGGCCTCCGCCGGGGTCAGCGCGTCCGGGACCACCTCGGCGGAGCCGGGGGCGGCGTACGTGTAGAAGCCGCGGCCCGACTTGCGGCCGGTCAGGCCCGCCTCGCTGAGCTGCCTGAGGACCGGCGCGGGGGCGTGCAGCCGGTCCTGGGAGGAGGCGTACATGGCCTCCAGGACCGTACGGGCCGTGTCGACGCCGATCAGGTCGAGCAGCGCCAGCGGGCCCATCGGCAGCCCGCAGCCGAGCCGCATGGCCGCGTCGATGTCCTCCCGGGAGGCGTACTTGGCCTCGTACATCGCGGCGGCCTGGTTGAGGTAGCCGAAGAGCAGCCCGTCGGCGACGAAGCCCGGCCGGTCGCCGACCGCCACGGGCTCCTTGCCGAGCTCCTGCGCGAGGACGGTCACGGCGTCCACGGCGACCGGGGAGGTCAGCACCGAGGAGACCACCTCGACCAGCTTCATCGCCTGGACCGGGGTGAAGAAGTGCAGCCCCAGGACCCGCTCGGGGTGCGCCGACTCGGCGGCGAGCCGGGTCACGGAGAGCGCGTTGGTGCCGGTGGCCAGGATGGTGTCGGGGCGGACGATGCCGTCCAGCGCCCGGAAGACCTCCTGCTTCGTCTCGTACGACTCGGGCACGACCTCGATGACGAGGTCGGCCTCGGCCGCCGCGTGCAGGTCGGAGTAGGTGCGGAAGCGGGCCAGGACGTCCTGCCGCTCCTCCTCGGTGATCCGGCCGCGGCCCACCGCGCGGGCGGTGGAGGCCTCCAGGGCGGCGACGGCCTTGGCGGCGGCGTTCTCGCTGATGTCGATGCCGATGACCTCGCGGCCGGCCCGGGCCAGGACGTCGGCGATTCCGGTGCCCATGGTGCCGAGGCCGACGACGGCGATGGTGGAGAGAGGGGTGTCCATCAGGGGACTCCTGGGAGGAAGAAGTGACGACTGAAGGCAGTGCGCGGAGAGGGAGCGCGGGGCGCCTTGAAGAGCGCGCGAAGCGCTGGGAAGGACGCGCGGGGCGCGGGAGGGGCGCGGGAAAAGGGGTGACGGACTCTGTCCCGGAGTCACGTCGAGAACTGCCGAACCGAAAGACCACGCACAACGGCTGCGTCACCAGGCCGTTGTGAAATGCGGGGGGTGACCCGCTCACCTGAGATTAACCGCCGGGTAACGAGCGCGCCAGTCCTCGTGAGTTGGGGGAAGTGTGATCTGGGTCGCGGATAGGCTGCGGAATATGAATTCCGCTGAAGACCCCGAATTCTGCTCGATGATCGATCGTTTGCGGGAAGAGATCGGAAAGGGGGGAGAGGCGATACCCGCGGCATTCGAGGAACTCGCGGGGCCGCTCGGAGCGGAGGAGCTGCACGCCGCCCTCACCGCCCCCGGACGCCCGCTCTGGGCCCGGGAGATCGCCGCCTTCCGGCTCGGACTCGCGGGCGACCGGCGGGCGTTCGAGGCGCTGGTGCTGCTCCTGAACCACCGAGACCCCGAGCGGTGCGTCAGTGCCGCCCACGCCCTGAGTCGGCTCGGCGACCCCCGCACCGCCCGCGCCGCCGCCGCGCTCGCCACCAACGAACTGCGCGTCGCCTACGCCCTGTCGCCGGTCCGGCTGCTCGCCGGGCTCCGCGCCCCCGAGAGCGTGCCCGCCCTGGTGACGGTGCTGGAGCGGCGGCTGGTGCCCGGCGACCCGCACTGGCGGGTGGGGCTCGCGTGCGTGGAGGGGCTCGGTGCGCTCGCCGACGCCCGCGCGCGGGAGGTCCTGGAGGCGGCGCTGCCGCACCCGAGGCTGGCGGGTGCGGCGCGGGAGGCGCTGAGGCGGCTGGGGCGGCCGGGCGGCGTGTAGGGCCGAGAGGGTTCCCGGGGGGCGGGATCTCGTGCCTGCTTGACAGTTCTCATTAGAGTGTCTGATGTCAGTCGCTCGTGTGAATTCTGTCCGGCGCGTCGCCACGCCAGCCGTCACGCCGGGGAAGCGGAGGCCCGCCATGCCCCCTGGGGGCCCGACGGAGACGGCCGGCAGGACCCGAGGGGCGGGCCCCGCCGTCAGCGCCCGGCGGGTGCGGCGGATGATCGGGGCCGCCCTGCCCGACGGGCCCGTCCCCTCGCCCGAGGACATCGCCCGGCTCCTGGCCGTCAGCCCGCAGACCCTGCGGCGCCGGCTGGCCGCCGAGGGGACCACGTACCGGCTGCTGCGCGACCAGGTCCGCCGCGAGCACGCGCTCGCGGCCCTGGCGCGCGGCGCGCTGTCGATCGAGGGCCTCTCGCGGCGGCTCGGCTTCTCCGAACCCAGCGCGTTCCACCGGGCGTTCCGGCGCTGGACCGGGGTGACCCCGGGGGCGTACCAGCGGCACGGAGGCTGAGCGGTACGGAGGCTGAGCGGTACGGAGGCTGAGCGGTACGGTCACGGCCAAGGCCCTGCCCCCGGTCCTACCGTCCCGGCCATGGAAGCGATACCCCGGCCCCGCAGACTGCCCCGGGTGGTGGCCGCAGCCCTTGCCGCCCTCGTCGCCCCGGCGCTCCTCGCGGGCGTCGCGCTGACGGCGCTGGGCGTGCGGGTCGAGGGGGCGAGCATGACCCCGACCCTGCGCGACGGCGACCGGCTGCTCGCGGTGCCCGGCTCGGCGGGCGAAGTGCGCCGCTTCGACGTGGTCCTGCTGCGCTCGCGGCACCAGGATGCCCTGCTGGTGAAGCGGGTGATCGCGGTGCCGGGCGACCGGATCGCGATCGTGTCCACCCCGGACGACCCCTTCCGGGTCCTGCTCCAGGAGCACGGCGCCGGCCCGGTGCGCCGGGTGACGGCCCCGCAGTGGACCGGCCGGGTGCGGCGCACCGGCAACTGCTGCGCCCCGGACGGCACCCGCTCGGCCCGCCCGGTGCTGCGGACCGTCCCGGCGGGGCTCTTCTTCTACCTGGGGGACGACCCCGACCGCTCCGACGACTCCCGGACGTACGGCTGGGGCGAGATCGCCCGGGTGGCGGGCCGGGTGGGGCTGACCGGCAGCCCGCTGCCGCTCACCGCGGGACCGGGCGGGCGGCCGGCCCTGGTGGCGGAGCCGGGTCCGCTGCCGTGAGTACGGGTGGGAGCCGGTCCGCGCCCGGCCGGAGTCAGTCCGCGGTGGGTGCGGTGGGTGCGGTGGGTGCGGCTGGCGTGCCGGGTGCAGGCGGTCGCGGCTCCCCGGTGCTGAGCGCGATCCGCAGGAAGGTGTCCGCGACGCGCCGGGCCGCCTCCTCGGGGGGACCCGCCGCCTGCACCATGTGACTGGTGGTCAGCCGCACGGCCGCGTCCACGGCCAGGTCCCGCGCGGCCGGGTCGACGGCGGGCCAGGCCTCGGCCACGTACGCGTCGGCCATCTCCGTCGCCGTGGCGAAGGCCGAGCCGGCCCGGGTGGTGAGGTAGGGCAGCAGCCCGTCGTCCCCGGCGCTGGTGAGCGCCGCCTTCACCAGCGGGTTGCGCGCGGCCAGCGTCAGCGTGAAGCGGACGGCCGCCGACACGGCCTCGCGCAGGTCCTCGCGGTGCTCGTCGAGCGCCGCCTGCACCCCCACCAGGCAGCGCTCCAGCTCGCGTTGGAGCAGGGCCCGGCCGATCGCCTCCTTGGAGGCGAACTCCGAGTACAGCGTCTGCCGGCTCACGCCCACGGCGGCGGCGACGTGCGCCATGCGCAGCTTCTCGAAGCCGCGCTCCGCGACGAGTTCGTACGCGGCGTCCAACAGGCGCTCGCGCAGCAGCGTGCGCACCGTCTCCCTGAACCTGGCCATCGGCTCAGCCTAGTCCAGCGGGAATTTCAGACGAGACCGTCCAGACTGTTGACACGTTCTCTAATAGTGTCCAATTCTCGAACGAGTGGCCACGCACTGTCATAGCCCCGCGAACCCCGCGACACCCCACGACAGTTGGAGAAGGCACATGACCGAAGAGACGAGCCCCACGGCCGCCGGGCCGCGCGGGGTCACCCGCTGGCGCAGGTCCCTGTTCCTGGCCCTTCCGGCCACCATCGCCGTAGCCGGGATGGCCACGGCGATGGTGCAGGGCGCCCTCGCCGCCAACCTCTCGCTCACCAGCGTCCCCTTCACCCTCAGCTCCCGCACGGTCGCCGCGCCCACCGGCATCGGCGCCGTCATGCACACCGTCGACGCCGGAGGCGCCAGGGGCGCGGCCGAGGTCGGCATTGCCCAGGCCGGTCTCGACGGGCTGTGCGTGCACGCCACCCAGTCCGTCGACCTGCCGGTGATCGGCAGCCTCGGCACCTGGTCGCTCAACATCTCCTCACCGGCCGCGGCCACCCCGCTCACCCCCGACCAGCTCGCCGGGGGCGCGGGGCTCCAGGCCCGCAAGCTGATCCTCGACGCCCAGGCGCTCAAGACCTCCAAGGCGATCCTCACCGCGAGCGAGACCACTCCCAACGTGATCGGCGCCGCCGCCGACGGCAGCGGCATCAAGGGCAGCGGGATCACCGACGGCACCCCGGGCCAGTTCGGCCTGGACGCCACCGGCGGGCGCACCACGATCGAGGGCCTCAGGGCCGACGCGAACGGGGCGACCATCGCGGGCGCGATCACCCTGCCCGACCTCACCATCGCCATCGCCCACGGCACCACGAGCTGCTGACCGGGCTCCCGCATCACCCGTCCGCCCCGCCACCGGCCGTCCGGGCCACCGGCGGTCCGGGCCACCGGCGGTCCGGGCCACCGGCGGTCCGGGTCACCGGCGGTCCGGGGTGCCGCGTCGCGCGCGGCGCTCCGGACCGTCCCCCCTCCCGGCTCCCGGCTCCCGGGCTGCCCCCTCCCGGATCACCCCGTACGTCCCCCCTCCCGGATCACCCCGTACGTCTCCCCTCCCCCTGACCAGACCGCTGCGAGGCTCCCCATGACCCCAGAACCGGCAACCGCACCGCCCGGGTCCGCGCCCATCCCGCGCGCCGCCCTCCCGTACCGGGCCAGGCTCGCCTTCCGGCGCTGGCGCCGCACCCGGCCCTTCTGGGCGGGGCTGTGGACCGGCCTCGGCGGCTTCGTGATCTTCTTCCTGCCGCTGGCCCCGCTCGGCAAGATCCTCCAGATCGGCGTCGGCGGCGTCGCGGGGATGGCCGGCGGGGTCGTCCTGATGGCCCTGGCGCTGCTGATCCTGCTGCTGCCGGGCCAGCGGTATACCGCTGGGGTGATGGCCGTGATCGCGGGCGTCGCCTCTTTTCCGCTGTCCAACCTCGGCGGCCTGTTCCTCGGCATGTTCCTCGCCGTGCTCGGCGGCTCGATGGCCTTCTCCTGGCTGCCCGGGAGGCCGCCGAGGCGGACCCGGCGGCGCCGGGCGTACGAGGGGAGCGCCGCCGCGTGAGCCCGCTGCCCCGCCCGCGCGAGGCGGCCCGCTCCCTCGCCCGCGCCGCCGCCGACTGGAACGCCGCCATGCTCGCCGAGGCCGCCGACGGCACCCGGCGCGGCACCCGCTGGGGGCGCGGCGCACTCACCTTCGTCCCCTCCGCGCTGGCCGCCGGAGCGCTCGGCGCCGCCCTGGCCCAGGGTGCCCTCGCCGCGAACTTCAGCGTCACGGGCCAGCCCTTCTCGCTCACCTCCAACGGCATCTCGGGCACCGGTTTCGGGGCGATCGTGAACACCCCGCCGGTCGGGCGCCCGGACGGCGGCTCGACCACCGACACCGGCATGGCCCGGGTCGGCTTCGCCAGCGCGGGGCTGGCCGGGCTGTGCGGGATCGTCCACCAGTCGATCGCCGGAGTGCCGTACTCCCTGCTGCTGACGGCGGGCCAGAAGGTGACGCCGTCCCCGCCCGCCTCCTTCACCACCGACATCGACGCCTCGAACCTCTTCATCCAGGCCACCGAGCTCAGGTCGTACGGCCCCGCCACCCTCCAGAACGCGGTCATCGGCCAGTCCGCCGACCAGGTCCTCGTGGACGGCAAGCCGCTCACCGGCGCCGTCCCCGGCGGCTTCGGGCTCGGCTCGGCGGGCGGCCCGGGCGGCAGTTCGGTGACGCTCCACGGCCTCGACGCGACCGCCTACGACGCCGAGATCGCGGGTGCGCTGGTGCTGCCTCGGCTCGACATCAGGATCGTCGGCGGATCGGCGACGACATGCTGAGCGCGGCGAAGGCGAGCGGGAAGGCGAGGGCGACGGCGACGGCGACGGCGGGCCGGGCCCGCCGCTGGTTCCGGGCCTTCCGGCGGACCCGGCCCTTCTGGGGCGCGGTGTGGCTGGTGGCGGGCGGCTGGACGGTGCTCCGCTTCTCGCTCAGCTCGGTCCAGCTGATCGTCAGCACCGGCTTCGGGGCGCTGGCCGGCTACCTCACCGGCGGCGGGATGATTCTCTGCGGCCTCATCCCGCTGGTGGCGCCCCGGCAGCGCTACACCTTCGGCCTGATCGGCAGTGTCCTCGCCGTCGTCTCGCTCGTCGTCTCCAACCTGGGCGGCTTCCTCCTCGGCATGGCCCTCGGCGTCCTCGGCGGCGCGATGCTGGTCGGCTGGGGGCCACGCGGGCCCCGCCGGAGCGAACGGCGGGACGAGGGGCGGAGCGAACGGCGGGACGAGGGGCGAAGCGTACGGCGAAGCGAAGGGCGGAGCGAGCGCCCCGGGGTGCCGGAGGAGGCGCGATGAGCGGCGACCAGGCCGCACGGGGCGTCCTGCGCGTCCGGGCCGGCCGCACCTTTCGGGCCGTCCGGGCCGGACGCCGGGTCCTCGCCGTGGGGGCCGTCCTGCTGGCGGCCGTCGCGACGGCGCTCGGCCCGGCGCGGCTCAGCGGCGCCGCCCCCCGGCCCGCCGCCGCGCCCCTGCCGCTCGGGGTGCCGTTCCTGCCCTCGCCGGACCCGCTGGACGTGCGGATCGACAGCCTGCTCGCGGTCTCCCTGACGGTCGAGAGGGACGTCACGATCCGGCTCTCCGACGGCACCGAGGTGCGCACCAACAAGTACACCTTCAGCAAGCTGAAGATCCGCCGGCACATGAGCGTGACCCAGCGCGCGCCCGGCCACACCCTCACCATCGACGTCCCCGACGAGGGCTCGCTGGGCGGCCACGACAGCGCGGGCAGGCCCGAGACGACGGTGATGTGGGGCCGCATCGACCGCATCTGCGTCCTGCTCGTCGCCTGCGACGTGCAGGGACTGCTCGACTGGTTCGGCCAGTTCATCCCCCTCACCGCCGGGGCCACCGAGTTCGCCGGGACGATCTACGCGATCCGCACCACCGACGACCACGCCGCCCTCGGCGGCACCGACAACCCCGTCCACCTGCCCGGCACGATCACGGTGACCGGCTCGTGAGCGGCGTCCCCGTCCCCGCCGAGGGCCGCACCCACTGGCGCCGGTCGCTCGCCGTCGCGCTGCCCGCGCTGCTCCTCGCGGGCCTCCTCGGGGGCGCGATGGCCCGGGGCGCGCTCGCCGTCGGGCTGCGGATGCAGGACCGGCCCGTCGACTTCACCACCAGCAGCCTGTACGGCACCCAGTACGGCGCCGCCGTCGTCGACCAGGCCGTCGCCCGGCCCGACGGGGGCACCGGGACGGTGCGGGTGCTGCGGATGGGCTTCGCCGACGGGGTCCTCAACGGGCTGTGCCTGAGCCAGCGGCAGCGGATCGCCGGACTCACGTACACCCTGCTGCTGACCCTCGGCGACGACGATCCCGGGACCTGGGAGATCAGGACCAGGAACACCGTCCTCGACCTGCGGACCGCCACCGGCACCCTCGACATGGACGGCGTCGTCGACCTGAACGTCACCGGCACCGACGTGCGGACCGTGAAGGACGCCTCCGGCGCCTATGTCGTCAACCCGCTGGACAGCCCGCCGGACCGCTTCGGGATCCAGGCCCGGTACGCCAAGTTCGACGCCATCACCGGCACCGCACAGGACATGCAGCTCCCCGGGCTGCTGACCACCCCGAGGCTGAGCCTGTCCGTGCGGCGCGGCGCCGTCTCCTGCCCGAGGCCGCCCCGGCCCACGGGCACGCCGGGCTCTCCCAGGGGCCTGGACGACGCCACCTCGCGCCGGTGAGCAGCCGTGTGAAGGGCATCGACAACCACAGCACGTCCGCGCGCGCCGGTCTCGGACCGCCGCCGCCCGCTCAGGTGCCGGACGGTCCCCGGAGGCGGTCGCCGGACGGGTCCCGGCGCTCCTCCGGTATCAGCGCGAACGCCTCGATCTCGACGAGGAGTTCGGGCCGGACCAGGGCGCTCACCTGGACCGCCGAGCTCGCCGGGAGCGGGGCGGCGCCGAAGGCGGCGTCCCGGGCGGCGCGGACGGCGGGCAGGTGCGCCACGTCCGTCACGAAGTAGGTCAGCTTCACGACGTCCTCGAAGCCCGCGCCGGCCGAGGCCAGGCAGCGGCGCAGGTTGTCGAAGACCTGGTGGGCCTGGGCCACCGGGTCGCCGGGGCCGACGACCGCGCCCGAGGCGTCGAGGGCGCACTGCCCGGACACGGCCACGAACCGGCCGGTGCCCCACACGACATGGCTGTACTGAGGGCTCGGGGCGAGGCCCTCGGGCGCGGTCACATGGGTCAGGTGCGTGGTCATGCGTCACATCCTGACGCACCCCACTGACAGTCCCGTCCCCGCGCCCGGCCGCAGCCGCCCGGAGCCGCCCGGAGCCGACCCCGAGCCCGCCCCGGGCCGGCCCCCCGCCCCGGGCTCGCTCAGTCGCCCGGGCTCACTGCTCGTGGCCGAGCAGCCCGTGCAGGGCCGTGCCCGACGACGGGGCACCCTCGCGGGCCGTCTCGGCCTTCGCGGCCTTCGCGGCCTTCGCGGGCCGGGGCTCGGGCAGTGCCTCGCAGGTGGCGTCGGCGTCCGAGCCGGCCGCGCCGCGCGGCACCGTCCCGTCGGCCAGGTAGGCGTCGAGGTGGCCGTCCAGGCAGTCGTTCCCGGCCAGCGTCACCCCGTGGTTCCCGCCGCCCTGCTCGACGACCAGGCTGGAGTCGGCCAGCATCCGGTGCAGGGCGAGCCCGCCCTCGTACGGGGTGGCGGCGTCCTCGGTCGCCTGGAGGATCAGCACCGGCGCCACCCGGTCGTTGGTGACGTCCGGCGGGGTCAGCGACGCCACCGGCCAGAAGGCGCAGGGCGCGTTGTACCAGGCGTTGTTCCAGGTGGAGAACGGCGCCTTGGTGTGCGCCTCCCAGTTGTCCTTGCGCCACACGTTCCAGTCGCGCGGCCAGACGGCGTCGCGGCACTGCACGCTCGTGTAGACCGAGTAGCCGTTGTCGGCGGCCGCGTCGGCGGCGCCGAGGGTCTCGTACGCCTTCACCAGCGGCGCCGGGTCGGCGTCGTTCACGTAGGCGCTGAACGCCGCCGCGAGCCGCGGCCAGTAGCCGTCGTAGTAGCCGCCGGGCAGGAAGGTGTCCTCCAGCTCGCCCGGACCGACCTTGCCGCCCGCGGGCGCGGTGCGCAGCGCCTCCCGCATCCGGTACCAGGCCGCGTCGACCTCCGCCGGGTCGCCGCCGAGCCGGTAGGTGGCGTCGTTGCGGGCCACCCAGGCGTCGAAGTCCTTGTGCCGGGTGTCGAAGGCGTAGTCCTGCGCGAGGTTGTCCTCGTACCAGACGCCGTGCGGGTTGACGACGGAGTCCAGGGCCATGCGCCGGACCCGCTCGGGGAACAGCTTGGCGTACACCGCGCCCAGGTAGGTGCCGTAGGAGTAGCCGAGGTAGTTGATCTTCGTCGAGCCGAGCGCCGCGCGCATGGCGTCGAGGTCCCGCGCGGTGGAGACGGTGTCGATGTACGGCAGGACGTCGGCGTACTTGTCGCCGCACGCCTTGGCGAAGGACTTGGCGCGCGCCAGGCCGGCTGCCTCCTCCTCGGCCCCGCGCGGGACGGAGTCCGGGCGTACGGGCTTGAAGTGGCCGGGCGCGCAGTCCAGGGCGGGCTCGCTCTTGCCGACTCCGCGCGGGTCGAAGCCGATCACGTCGTACTGCGCGGCCACCTCCGGCTTCAGCGAAGCGGCCACGTACCCGGCCATGCCGCGCCCGCTGCCGCCCGGTCCGCCCGGGTTGACGAGCAGCGGCCCCTGGTAGGCCCTGGCGGTGTGCGGGACCCGGGTGAGGGCGAGCCGGATGGTCCGGCCGCCGGGAGCGGCGTGGTTCAGCGGCACCTTGAGGGTGGCGCACTGGAGCTTCGGGTACGCCTTGGTGCCGCAGCCGGTCCAGATCAGCGGGGCGGTGGGACGGGCGGCCGGGGCGGTCCCGTCGGGGGTGCCGGTGGCGGCGGACGCGGGCAGGACGGTGACCGTCCCGGCGACCAGCGCCCCAGCGGCGATCAGCGTTCCTGCGCGTGGGGTCATACGGCGTCCGTGCCCGGAAGAAGGTCCGGAAGGACCGATTCCGGCCAGAGTTGACCCGTTCAGAGGACATCCGGGGCGCTCCCGCGTGGTGTTGCGGTGCTCTCAGAGCAGGGTGAGCTGTTCGGCGGCGGGCGGGCCCGCGTGGTGGTCGGGCAGCGGGATCCGGCGCGCGGCGCCCCGGTGGGCGGGGCCGATACCGAACTCGGCGGCCAGTTCGTGCACCTGACGGGTGATCCGGCGCTGGTACCAGGTCGGCGCGTAGGCCCCGGCCCCGTACAGCCGCTCGTACCGCCCCACCAGCTCCGGGTGGTGTCGGTGCAGCCAGGCGAAGAACCACTCGCGCGCGCCGGGCCGCAGGTGCAGCACGAGCGGGGTGACCGAGGAGGCGCCGGCCCCGGCGATCGCGCGGACCGTGTCGCGCAGCTGCTCGGGCCGGTCGCCGAGGAAGGGCACCACGGGGGCCATCAGGACCCCGCAGTCGATGCCGTGCCCGGCGAAGGCGCGCACCACGTCCAGGCGCCGCTCGGGGGAGGGGGTGCCGGGTTCGACCGTGCGCCACAGCTCCCGGTCGGTGAAGCCGACGGAGACGGACACGCCGACCTCGGTGACCTCGGCGGCCTGCCGGATCAGCTCCTGGTCGCGCAGGATCAGGGTGCCCTTGGTGAGGATCGAGAACGGGTTGGCGCGGTCCCGCAGCGCCTCGATGATCCCGGGCATCAGCCGGTAGCGGCCCTCCGCGCGCTGGTAGCAGTCCACGTTGGTGCCCATCGCGATGTGCGCCCCCTGCCAGCTCCGGGAGGCCAGCCGCGCGCGCAGCAGCTCCGGGGCGTTGACCTTGACCACGATCTGGGAGTCGAAGCCGACGCCGGTGTCGAGGTCCAGATAGGCATGGCTGCGGCGGGCGAAGCAGTACACGCAGGCGTGGGTGCAGCCGCGGTACGGGTTGACCGTCCACTCGAACGGCATCCGGGAGGCGCCGGGCACCCGGTTGACGATCGACCGGGCCCGGATCTCGTGGAAGGTGACGCCGCGGAACTCGGGCGTGTCGAACGTGCGGGTGGTGACCGCGTCCGTGCCGAACAGGGCGGCGTCGGCGGGCGCGGCCGGCGTGGCGGCGGTGACGGGGCTGTCGGCCAGCCGGTCCCAGCGCATGGCGGCTCCTCGGTGCGGGTCGGGTCGGGTCGGTCGGGTCTGGTCGGTGTGGGTCGGGTCGGTCGGGTCGGGTCCGGGCGGGGTGGCCGGTTCGGCGGGGCGAGAGGGGAACCAGAATAGAACACCTGTTCCCTTGATCGTCGCAACCCGGATTTCGCGCCCCGGCGCCCAGGTGGTTGGCTTGGCCCACATCCCCGAGAGATCAGCTGGAGGACCCCCATGGCGCAGGTCGAGGCCACGACGGAGCGGATCATCGCCGCCGACGCGGAGACGGTGTTCGACGCCCTGGCCGACTACAGCGGCACGCGCGCGAAGCTGCTCCCCGAGCACTTCAGCGAGTACGAGGTGCGCGAGGGCGGCGACGGTGAGGGCACCCTCGTCCACTGGAAGCTCCAGGCCACCAGCAAGCGCGTCCGCGACTGTCTGCTGGAGGTCGCCGAGCCGACCGACGGGCAGCTCGTCGAGAAGGACCGCAACTCCTCCATGGTCACCACCTGGACCGTCACCCCCGCCGGTGAGGGCGGCGCGAAGGTCGTCGTCAGCACCGTCTGGAACGGCGCCGGCGGCATCGGCGGCTTCTTCGAGCGGACCTTCGCCCCCAAGGGCCTCGGCCGCATCTACGACGCGGTGCTCGCCAAGCTCGCCACCGAGGTCGAGAAGTAGCATCCGGTCCGGCCGGGGGAGCGCCCCCCGGCCCGGTCGGGGAAGTAGCCTCGGGAAACGGTCGGGGAGAAGTAACGCCCCGGTCCGTCACCGATTCGAGTGGTTTCCCCGCGACCCCTGTACGAGCGCCCGGCGCGCCCAGGGGTCGCGGTGCGCCCCGTAAACGCCCTGATGAGCGCCCCAAGTGCGCGCTCCCCGGGGGGTGTTCGCGGCCCCCTCGGCCACCTCCCTCGCGTCCCGCCCGACTTGCTCCCGCTTCGCGCGCAATGCGAAGAATGGCGCGCGCAGACGCCGTGACGAGGGGAGCAGCACGTGGGTGCGATCACGCTGGCCAAACACACCCGGGCGACCGATACCGCCCAGCCGGCCCCGGAGAGCGGTGAAACGGTCCCGCTCCCGGTGGCGGGACCGCCCGCCGGAGAGGCGCCGCCGCCCCCCGGGGCGCCGGACGCCCTCGACCCCCGGCGGGTCCGGCTCGTCTTCGTCGGGCTGATGCTCGCGCTGCTCCTCGCCGCGCTGGAGCAGATGATCGTCGCCACCGCCCTGCCGAAGATCGTCGGCGAACTCCAGGGCCTGGACCGGATGTCCTGGGCGATCACCGCCTACCTGCTCACCGCCACCATCGGCCTGCCCGTCTACGGGAAGCTCGGCGACCTCCTCGGCCGCAAGGGCGTCTTCCTCTTCGCCATCGTCGTCTTCGTGATCGGCTCCGCCCTGGCCGGCTGGTCCCGCAGCATGGACCAGCTCATCGCCTTCCGCGCGCTCCAGGGCGCCGGGGCCGGCGGGCTGATGATCGGCGTCCAGGCGATCATCGCGGACATCGTCCCGCCCCGGGAACGCGGCCGCTACATGGGCCTCATCGGCGCCGCCTTCGGCCTCGCCTCCGTCGCCGGACCGCTGCTCGGCGGCTTCTTCACCGACCACGTCTCCTGGCGCTGGTGCTTCTACTTCAACGTGCCCTTCGGGCTCGTCACCCTCGCCGTCGTGGCCGTCGTCCTCAAGCTCCCCAAGCCCGCCGCCCGGGCCCGCTTCGACGTCCTCGGCGCCCTGCTGCTCGCCGCCGCCTCCACCTGCCTGGTGCTGCTGACCAGTTGGGGCGGCACCCGCTACGCCTGGGACTCCCGGGTCGTCCTCGGCCTCGGCTGCGGCGCCGTCGTGGCCGCCGTCCTCTTCCTGGTCGTCGAGCGCTTCGCCCGCGAACCCCTCATCCCGCTGCGCCTGTTCCGCGACTCCGTGTTCACCGTCACCAGCCTGGTCGGCATGGTCGTCGGCATCGCCCTCTTCGGCGCCGCCAGCTACCTGCCCACCTTCCTGCAGATGGTCGAGGGCGCCACCGCCACCGAGTCGGGCCTGCTCATGCTGCCCCTGATGGGCGGCATCGTGGTCGCCTCCGTGGTCTCAGGACAGCTCATCAGCCGCACCGGCCACTACAAGGTCTACCCGGTGCTCGGCGGCGCCGTCGCCACCCTCGGCATGTGGCTGCTCTCCCGCCTCGGCACCGACACCCCGCGCCTCCAGCAGAGCCTCTGGCAGGCCGTCCTCGGCCTCGGCATCGGCCTGGTCATGCCGGTCCTGGTGCTCGCCGTGCAGAACTCCGTGCGCCCCGCCGACCTCGGCACCGCCACCAGCGCCCACAACTACTTCCGGCAGATCGGCGGCAGCGTCGGCGCCGCGATCTTCGGCACCCTCTTCGCCTCCCGCCTCGACGACGCCCTCGCC
This sequence comes from Streptomyces sp. NPDC042100, assembly GCF_055582325.1. Taxonomy (NCBI): domain Bacteria; kingdom Bacillati; phylum Actinomycetota; class Actinomycetes; order Kitasatosporales; family Streptomycetaceae; genus Streptomyces; species Streptomyces sp. NPDC042100. The sequence goes on along the minus strand of NZ_JBVJDK010000004.1, from coordinate 478,518 downwards.
GCCCGGCTCCCCGCCGACACGGGCGCCGCGCTCCCGGCCGCCGACTCGATCACCCCGGGAGCCGTCCACACCCTGCCGCCCGCCCTGCGCGACGCCTTCGTCCAGGCGTACGCGGACGCGATGCCGCGGATCTTCCTCTACCTCGTGCCGGTCCTCGTGCTCGGCCTCGTCCTCGCCTTCTTCCTCAAGGAGAAACCGCTGGTGTCCCACCACACCCCCGCCACCGAGGCCCCCGCCGCCGAAGCCTTCGCCACCGAAGCCTTCGCCCCGATCCCCCCGGCCCGGGCGGCGCTCGCCTCCGGAGTGCCGGTCTGCGGCCACGTGCAGCACCCCGACGGCAGCTGCGTCCCGCGCGCCGCCCTCACCCTCATCGACGTCGCCGGACGCCAGATCGGGCGCGGGGCCAGCGGTGAGGACGGGCGCTACGCGCTGGCCGTGCCAGGCCCCGGCTCGTACGTGCTGATCGCGGCGGCCGGCGGGCACCAGCCGCAGGCGGTGTCCGTGACCGTCGGCGAGCGCCCCGTCGACCTGGACGTCGTCCTCGGCGGCGCCGGGCGCCTCGCGGGCAGCGTGCTCACCGCCGACGGCACCCCCGTCCGGGACGCCGCCGTCACCCTCACCGACGTACGCGGCGAGGTCGTCGCCAGCACCCGCAGCGGGCGCGAGGGGACGTACACCATGGGGGAGCTGGTGGCCGGCGAGTACACGCTGGCCGCCAGCGCCCCCGCCTTCCGGCCCGCCGCCGTCCCGGTCAGCGTGCAGTCCGCGCGGGAGACCCGCCAGGACATCGAGCTCGCCGGCGGCGCCGTGCTCCGGGGCACCGTGCGCGCGGGCGGCGGACGCCCCGTCGAGGACGCCCGCGTCACCCTGCTCGACGCCGCCGGCAACGTCGTCGACACCCTCACCACCGGGCCCGACGGCACCTTCCGCTTCGTGGACCTGTCCTCCGGCGAGTACACCGTCATCGCCGCCGGCTACCCGCCGGTCGCCACCGTCCTCCAGGTCGCGGGCGGCGGGCGCACCGAGCGGGACCTCCAGCTCGGCCACGAGGACTGACCGGACGCGGCGGAAGCGACGGACGCGACGGAAGCGGCACGCGCGGCCGTCGTCGCGGACGAAGCGGACGACGCGGACGACGGAGGGCCGGCCCGGTGCGCCCGGGCCGGCCCTCCGTCCGCGCCCCGGTCAGGAGGCGGTCGTCGCCTTGCGGATCGCGCTGATGCAGGCGCCGATCGCCTCCTGGAGGGCCTCCAGCCGCTGGAGCATGTCCTCCTCCACGACGTCCTCTTCCAGGACCTCGTCCAGGGTCAGCTCCTCGAAGACCTTCGTCGCCTTCTGCAGGCTGCTGTAGAACTTCGTCCGCCGCTCCCGCACCCGCAGCTCCGGGTCCGCCTCCACGGCCCGCGCCACCAGCGTCTTCACCGTGTCGTAGGCCTCACCGGCCCACTCGCCCGCCTCCTCGGAGTCGTCGAGCTCGTCGATGAGCGACAGGTGCCGCTCGGCCTCCGCGCGCAGCTCGGCCGGGGCCGCCACCGTCTGCCCCGCGGGCGTCCGGATCTGGCCGCCCTCGGCGATCTGCCGTACGTACTCGATCCGGTCCGCCGCCTTCGCCTCCTGCGCCACCGCCTTCTTGAGGCCGCCGGTGCGGGCGATCGCGCGGGCCATCTCGGTCTGCAGCGCCGGGTCCTCCTTCATCCGGTCGAGCAGCGCCCCGCGCGCCGCCTCGGCCGTGCCCGGGTCGGCGAGGATCGCGGCGCGCAGCGCGGTCGGGTTCTCGGCCACCTCCAGCGCCTTGGTCGGCTTGATGCCCTCGGCCTCGGCCGCCGCGCTGATCGCGTGGCCGCGCACGGAGGTCGCGCTGGAGCGGGAGGAGTAGTACGACAGCCAGACGTCGGCCTCGGGCAGCTCCACGTCCTCGCCGGGGACCAGCGCCTCGAACTGCGGCACCAGCGCGTCGTCGGCGGCCATGTCCCAGGCCTTGTAGTAGCGCATGACCCGCTCGGGGGAGCAGCCGGCGAGCTCCGCGAACGCCTTCGCCGACACCTTCTCCGTGCCCTCGGCGGGCTGCCCGCCCGGCCGCACGCTCCGCGCCACCTTGAGCGCGAACGCCCAGCCGCCGGTGCGCGCGTACACGCCGAAGTCGCGCGCGTCGCGGACGACGCTCTCGGCGACGGCCTGCGCGGCGGGCTCGACCCACTCGCCGGTGTCGAGTACGAAGGGGGCCTCGGACCCGGCCTCGACGGCGGTCCCGGCAGGGGTCCCGGCAGGGGTCCCGGCAGGGGTCCCGACGCCGGCCTCGACGGCGGCGTCGGTGTCGGCGGGGGTCTCGGACGGGGCGAGCGAGGTGGTCACCGAGGGGCTCCTGGAGTCGCGGGGGCGGGAAAACTGCGCCCGTCAGCCTATACGTACGAGATGAAAGGATTCGCCCCGAATCACCGCCGCGCCCGCCCGCTGCCCGCGCCCCGCCGGTGTCCCGTCCGCGCCCCGCAGGTGTCCCGCGAGTGTCCCCGCCGGTGTCGCGGGAGACCGCCACTGGTCCACGCCTCCGACACTTTTCCACAGGGGTGGTCGGGTCCGCCGCTCGGCGCGTACGGTGCCAGGCATGAAGATCCTGATCAGCGCCGACATGGAAGGCGCCACCGGCGTGACCTGGCCCGCCGACGTGCTGCCCGGCACCCCCCAGTGGGAGCGGTGCCGGTCCCTGTTCACCTCGGACGTGAACGCGGCGGTGCTCGGCTTCTTCGACGGCGGCGCCGACGAGGTGCTGATCAACGAGGCGCACTGGACCATGCGCAATCTGCTCCTGGAGCGGCTCGACGAGCGGGCCGAGATGCTCACCGGGCGGCACAAGTCGCTCTCCATGGTCGAGGGCGTCCAGCACGGGGACGTCGACGGCATCGCGTTCCTCGGCTATCACACGGGCGCGGGCGCCGAAGGCGTCCTCGCGCACACCTACCTCGCCAACTCCATCACCGGCGTCTGGCTCAACGGGGTCCGCGCGAGCGAGGGCCTGCTCAACGCGCACGTGGTCGCCGAGTTCGGGGTGCCCGTCGTCCTCGTCACCGGCGACGACCTCACCTGCGAGGACGCCCTGGGCTACGCGCCGGAGGCGCACAAGGTCGCCGTCAAGGACCACGTCTCGCGGTACGCGGCGGTGTGCCGGACCCCGGCCCGGACGGCCGCCGACATCCGCGCGGCGGCCAAGGCGGCCGCCTCGCTCGCGGTGCGGCACGAGCCGGTCGCCGCCGGGCCGTTCACGGTGGAGCTGGAGTTCGACGCCGAGCACCTGGCCGCCGCCGCGACGGTGGTCCCCGGCGCCGGGCGGAGTGGCGAACGCAAGGTCGCGTACACCAGCGAGACGATGTACGAGGCGATTCGCACGTTCAAGGCGGTCACGACCATCGTCTCCGCCGCGGTGGAGGAACAGTATGGCTGAGCAGGAGCGGGGCACCGGCCCGGCCCGGGAGGTCCCGGGACCGGACGCGCGGGCGCTCGACGAGGTGGTCGCGTTCACCTCCGAGCTGATCGCGATCGACACCACCAACCGGGGCGGCGGCGACTGCCGCGAGCGGCCCGCCGCCGAGTACGTGGCCGAGCGCCTCGCCGGCGCCGGACTCGAACCGGTGCTGCTGGAGCGCACCCCCGGCCGCACCAACGTCGTGGCCCGCCTCGCCGGCACCGACCCGGCCGCCGAGGCCCTGCTGGTCCACGGGCACCTGGACGTCGTCCCCGCCGAGCCCGCCGACTGGACCGTGCACCCCTTCTCCGGGGAGGTCCGCGACGGCGTGGTCTGGGGCCGAGGCGCCGTGGACATGAAGAACATGGACGCGATGGTCCTGTCCGTGGTCCGCTCCTGGGCCCGCGAGGGCTTCCGCCCGCGCCGGGACATCGTCCTCGCCTACACCGCCGACGAGGAGGCCAGCGCCGAGGACGGCTCCGGCTTCCTCGCCGACCGGCACCCCGGCCTCTTCGAGGGCTGCACGGAGGGCATCAGCGAGTCGGGCGCCTTCAGCTTCCACCCGGACCCGCGGACCACCCTCTACCCGATCGCGGCGGGCGAGCGCGGCACCGCCTGGATCAAGCTCACCGCCCACGGCCGCGCGGGCCACGGCTCCAAGGTCAACACGGCCAACGCGGTGACCCGCCTCGCCGCGGCCGTCGCCCGCGTCGGCGCCCATTCCTGGCCCGTCCGGCTCAGCCCCACCGTCCGCGCCGCGCTGCGGGAGCTCGCCGCGCTGTACGGGATCGAGGTGGACGTCGACGCCCGCGACTTCGACACCGACCTGCTCCTGGAGAAGCTGGGCCCGGCCGCCGCCCTGGTGGAGCCCACCGTCCGCAACAGCGCCAACCCGACGATGCTGGACGCCGGCTACAAGGTGAACGTGATCCCGGGCCAGGCCGTGGCCTTCGTCGACGGGCGGACCGTGCCCGGCGGCGAGGAGGAGTTCATCGAGACCATGGACCGGCTCACCGGCCCCGACGTCTCCTGGGAGTTCCACCACCGCGAGGTGCCGCTGCAGGCGCCGGTGGACTCGCCGACCTTCGCCAAGCTGCGGGCCGCCGTCGAGCACGTCGATCCGGCCGGGCACGTCGTCCCCTTCTCCATGTCGGGTGGCACCGACGCCAAGCAGTTCTCCCGCCTCGGCATCACCGGCTACGGCTTCTCGCCCCTGAAGCTGCCCCCCGAGCTCGACTACGGGGCGCTCTTCCACGGCGTCGACGAACGCGTCCCCGTCGACGCGCTGCACTTCGGCGTCCGGGTCCTCGACCGCTATCTGCGGACGGCCTGACACCACATCCGGCCGCCCACCGCGCTCCGCACGTCACGTCCACTTCCACCGTCCACACGCTCCACCCAGGGGGGATCGAGATGGCAACCACGGCCGCCTACGGCAGCTGGCCGTCACCCATCGACGCCGCGCTCGCCGCCGCACACGACGGGCGTCCCGACCACGTCGGGGTGCTCGGCGACGAGGTCTGGTGGACCGCCCCGCGGCCCACCGAGGGCGGCCGACGCGCCCTGGTGCGCCGCCGGCCCGACGGCACCGAGGAATCCGTGCTGCCCGCACCGTGGAACGTGCGCAGCCGGGTCATCGAGTACGGCGGCACGCCCTGGGCCGGCACCCTGCGGCCCGACGGCTCCCCGCTCCTCGTCTTCTGCCACTTCCCCGACCAGCGGCTCTACGCGTACGAGCCGGACGCCGGGCCCGGCGCCGCGCCCCGGCCGCTCACCCCGGTCTCGGCGACCGGCGGCGGGCTGCGCTGGGCGGACCCCGTCGTGCTCCCCGGGCGGGACGAGGTCTGGTGCGTCCTGGAGGAGTTCACCGGGCCCGCCCCGACCGATGTGCGCCGGGTGATCGCGGCCGTGCCGCTGGACGGCTCCGCCGCCGAGGACCGAGGCCGGATCCGCGAGCTCTCCGACGGCCGCCACCGGTTCGTCACCGGGCCCCGGCTCTCGCCGGACGGCCGGCAGGCCGCCTGGATCGGCTGGGACCACCCCCGGATGCCCTGGGACGGCACCGAGGTCCAGCTCGCCCGGATCGCCCCGGACGGCACCTTCCAGGACGCCCGCACCGTCGCGGGCGGCCCCGAGGAGTCGGTGCCCCAGGTCGGCTGGACCGCCGACGGACGGCTCCTCCACCTCAGCGACCGCACCGGCTGGTGGAACCTGTACCGCACCGGCGAGGACGGCACGCCCGTCGCCCTCTGCCCCCGCGCGGAGGAGTTCGGCGGACCGCTCTGGACCCTGGGCCAGCGCTGGTTCGAGCCCCTGGAGAACGGGCTGATCGCCGTCGTGCACGGCACGGGAGCCACCCGCCTCGGCATACTCGACCCCGACAGCGGCGAGCTCGTCGACGCCGCGGGACCCTGGACCCAGTGGTCCTCCTCCCTCGCCGTCCACGGCACCCGGGTCGTCGGCATCGCCGCCGGGCCCCGCAGCGGCGCCGAGGTCGTCGAGCTCGACACCCGCACCGGCCGGACCCGGGTCATCGGCGCCGCCCACGAGGACCCGGTCGACCCCGCCTACTACCCCGAGCCCGTGGTCCGCACCTTCACCGGACCCGGCGGCCGGGACATCCACGCCCACGTGTACCCGCCGCACAGCCCCGACCGGACCGCCCCCGGCACCGAGCTCCCGCCCTACGTGGTGTGGGCCCACGGCGGGCCTACCGGCCACGCCCCGCTCGTGCTCGACCTGGAGCTCGCCTACTTCACCTCCCGAGGCATCGGCGTCGTCGAGGTCAACTACGGCGGTTCCACCGGCTACGGCAGGGAGTACCGCGAACGGCTGCGCGAGCAGTGGGGCGTGGTGGACGTCGAGGACTGCGCCGCCGTCGCCCGCGCGCTCGCCGACGAGGGCACCGCCGACCCCGCCCGGCTCGCCGTCCGAGGCGGCAGCGCCGGCGGCTGGACCAGCGCCGCCTCGCTCGCCCTCACCGACGTGTACGCCTGCGGCACCGTCATCTACCCCGTGCTGGACCTCACCGGCTGGGCCACCGACGAGACCCACGACTTCGAGTCCCAGTACCTGCACTCGCTGATCGGCCCCCTCGACAAGGTGCCCGGCCGCTACCGGGAGCGCTCGCCGCTGGAGCACGCCGACCGGATCACCGCTCCGTTCCTGCTGCTCCAGGGCCTCGACGACCCCATCTGCCCGCCCGCGCAGGCCGAGCGCCTGCTGGCCCGGATGGCCGGCCGGGGTGTCCCGCACGCCTACCTCGCCTTCACGGGCGAGGGCCACGGCTTCCGCCGCGCCGACACCATGATCCGCGCCCTCGAAGCCGAACTCGCCCTCTACGTAAGGACCTTCGGTCTCGACCGGACGGACGTCCCCGACCTGGAGTTCCGCGCGTGAACGCCATGGCAGGAGCAGGAGCAGGAGCAGGAGCAGGAGCAGGAGCAGGGACGGGAACGGGGGCGGGGGCGAGGGCGGCGGGGGCCGGGCGGTCCGTGCACGTGCCCGCGCTCACCCGGCCGCCCCGGCTGCGCCCAGGCGACCGGGTGGCCGTCGTCGCGCCCAGCGGCCCGATCCCCGAGGACCGCCTGGCGGCCGGGCTCGACATCCTGCGCGGCTGGGACCTCGACCCGGTCGTCGCCCCGCACGTCCTCGACACCCACCCCGCGCTCGGCTACCTCGCCGGGGCCGACGAGGCCCGCGCCCGCGACCTCACCGAGGCCTGGTGCGACCCGCGCGTCTCGGCCGTGCTCTGCGCGCGCGGCGGTTACGGAGCCCAGCGCATGGCCGACCTCGTCGACTGGGCGGCGCTGCGGGCCGCCGGGCCCAAGGTCTTCGTCGGCTACAGCGACATCACCGCCCTCCACGAGGCCTTCGCCACCCGGCTCGGCCTCGCCACCCTCCACGGCCCCATGGTCGCGGCGGCCCCCTTCCTCCAGGACCCGGACACCCGCGCCTCCCTGCGCGCCACCCTCTTCGAGCCGGAGTCGGTGCGCACGATCGCCACGGCGACGGCCGGGGCCCTGGTGCCCGGCCGGGCCCGGGGGGTCACCCTCGGCGGCTGTGTCAGCCTGCTCGCCGCCGAGCTCGGCACTCCGCACGCCCGGCCCTCCGCCCGGGGCGGGCTGCTCCTCCTGGAGGACGTGGGTGAGGATCCGTACCGCCTGGACCGAATCCTCACCCAACTGCTGCGCTCCGGCTGGCTGGACGGGGTCGCCGGGATCGGCCTCGGCTCCTGGGAGGAGTGCGGGCCCCACGAGGAGGTCCGCGCGGTCCTCGCCGACCGGCTCGGCGGCCTCGGCGTCCCGGTCGTCGAGCGGATGGGCTTCGGGCACCAGGCGAGCGCGCCGACCGTGCCGTTCGGCCTCCCCGGCGTGCTCGACGCCGAGGCCGGGACGCTCACCCTGGAGGTGCCGGCGCTGGCCTGACCGGCGCGCGGGGGCGCGCGGCGCCGACCGGATCTCCCCCCGACGAGCCCCGACGGGCGCGTTGACGGCCCGGTGAGGCGCGCCGGACCATGGGCGCGGATCGGCGGGCCCGCCGGGAGTCGGGCCGCCCTCAAGCGCCCCCGGTGTGGAGGTCCCCCGTGCCCCTTCCCGTACCGTCCCCCGACCGTGACTCCGACTGTGACCCCGACCCCGCCCCCGTTCCCTGCCGAGAGTTCGGGCTTCGCCCCGCTCGTCTCCCCGATGGCGTGCCCGTCCGTGAGCCCGTCCGTGTCCTTCCTCGCCGCGCCCGTGCGCGGGCCGGCTTACGGGCCCGGCTCTGCGCGCTGCTCGCGCTGACCGTCGGGGCCGCCGGGGCCGCGCTGACCGGCGGGGCGGTGCCGGCCGCCGGGGCGGGGGCCGGGGGCGTGCCCGGCGCGTACCGGGTCGTCCCGCTGCGCTTCACCGTCGAGGCGGCCGGGCGCCGTTGCGCCGTCGACGCCGACCTCTACCGGCCCGTCGCGGTGGACGCCGCGCACCCCACCCCGGCCGTGCTCGCCACCAACGGCTTCGGCGGGAGCAAGTCCGACGGCACCACCGACGCCATCGGCCGGGCCCTCGCCTCGCGCGGCTATGTCGCCCTCGTCTACTCCGGCCTCGGCTTCGGCCGCAGCGGCTGCCTGATCTCGCTGGACGACCCGCGCCTCGACGGCGCCGCCGCCTCGCGGCTCGTCGACTTCCTGGCCGGCACCCGCGCCGCCGACGACGGCACCCGCGCCGACTTCGTCATCCGCGACGGCGCGGGCGACCCGCGCGTCGGCATGGTCGGCGGCTCCTACGGCGGTGCCGTCCAGCTCGCGACGGCCTCCGTGGACCCCCGGCTCGACGCCCTCGTCCCCCTGATCACCTGGCACGACCTCGCCCACTCCCTCGCGCCGAACGCCGCCGACCCGGCCACCCCCGGCGTCTTCAAGTGGCAGTGGGCCAACGGCTTCTACCTGATGGGGGAGGGGCAGCCGCTGCTCGTGCCCTCGCTCGACCCCAGCCGGATCAACTCCCTGGGCTGCCTGCACTTCGTCACCGACGCCTGCGCCACCGTCCGCCTGCTCAACTCCGGCTCGTACCCCGACGCGGCCACCCGGAAGGTCCTCGACTACGCCCGGAGCGTCTCCCCGGTCTCCTACCTGGACCGGGTCACGGCCCCCACCCTGCTCGTCCAGGGCCAGGCCGACAGCCTGTTCACCCTCAACGAGGCGCGTGCCACCTACGAGCGGCTCGCGGGCCGGGGCGTGGAGACCAGGATGATCTGGCAGTCCTGGGGCCACAGCGGCGGGCAGGTGCCCGGCGAACTCGACCTCGCACAAGGAGATCTGACGGTCAGTTATGTAGGGCGGCGGATCCTCGGCTGGTTCGACCGGTACCTCCGCCGCGATCTCGGAGCCGACACCGGCCCCGCGTTCGCCTACTACCGCGACTGGGGGAGCGGCTACGCCACGGCGGACGCCGTGCCCGCCCTCAGCCGGAAGCTCTACCTCTCCGGCGACGGCACCCTGACCGGCAGCGCCGCCCAGGTCGTCCGGGGCACCCGGGCGTACCTCAACTGGCCGCTGCCGACCAGCCATTCGGAGTCGGCGGCCGCCCGGTTCCTCGGGCTGCCCGACCCCGCCCCGTACGACCTCCCGGGCACCTTCCTCTCCTGGCGCGGCGCCCCGCTCACCGGTCCCGTCGAGCTGGTCGGCGCGCCCCGCGCGACGCTGCGGGTCTCCTCGCCGGCCGCCGAGCGGGTCCAGGGCTCCGGCGACGCCGCCGACAAGCTCGTCCTCTTCGCCAAGCTCTACGACCTCGCCCCCGACGGCGGCCGGACCCTGGTCCACCGGCTGGTCGCGCCGGTCCGCGTCCCGGACGTCACCCGGCCCTTCACCGTCGAGCTCCCCGCCATCGTGCACCGCTACGAGGCGGGTCACCGGCTGGAGTTCGTCATCGCGGCGAGCGACACGGCCTACTTCGGCAACCGGGGGATGAAGCTCGTGACCGTCTCCAGCGCCCCCGGGGAGACGGGGACGCTGGAGCTGCCTGTGGTGCGGGGGCGGGTCGGGTAGCCGTCGGCCGGGGCGGCACCCCGGTGGCCGCGACAGGTCCTAGCGTGCCGCGAGCGCCGCGTAGCCGGGGCGGACGAGCTCGTCGATCAGGCGGCGGCGCTCCGGCAGCGGCAGGAACGCGGCCTCCAGGGCGGCGACCGTGAACTCCTCGAAGACCTCGGGACCGTAACCGAAGGCGTCCGCCATGTGCTGGAACTCCTCGCTCATGGTGGTGCCGGAGACCAGCCGGTTGTCCGTGTTCAGGGTGATCCGGAAGCCCAGCCGGCGCAGTTCGTCGATCGGGTGCGAGGCGTAGTCCTTCGCGGCGCCGGTCTGGAGGTTGGAGGTCGGGCAGACCTCCAGGGCGATCCGGTTGTCCCGCACGTACGAGGCGAGCCGGCCGAGGGTGCCGTCCTCGGCGATGTCGTCGGTGATGCGCACGCCGTGGCCGATCCGCTCGCTGCCGCAGACCTGCACGGCCTCGTGGATCGACTCGGCGCCGACGGCCTCGCCGGCGTGGATGGTGAAGTGGCAGTTCTCCCGCTTCAGGTGCTGGAAGGCGGGGAGGTGGCGGGCCGGCGGGTTGCCGATCTCGCCGCCCGCGATGTCGAAGCCCGCCACGCCCTTGTCGCGGTGCGCGACGGTGAGCTCGGCGATCTCCAGCGAGCGGTCGGTGTGCCGCATCCCGGTGAGCAGGGTGCGGACGGTGATCCGGCCGCCGGAGCGGCGCTCGCCCTCGCGGAAGCCCGCGTTGACGGCCTCGACGACCTCGTCGAGGCTCAGCCCGCCCTCCAGGTGCTGCTCGGGGGCGTAGCGGATCTCGGCGTAGACGACCCCGTCGGCGGCCAGGTCCTCGGCGCACTCGGCCGCGATCCGCTCCAGCGCCTCGCGGGTCTGCATGACCGCGCAGGTGTGGGCGAAGGTCTCCAGGTACCGCTCCAGGGAGCCGGAGTCGGCGGCGTCCCGGAACCACGCGGCGAGCTCCGCCGGGTCCTCGGTGGGCAGCGCGGTGTAGCCGCGGGAACGGGCCAGTTCGACGATGGTCGCGGGGCGCAGGCCGCCGTCGAGGTGGTCGTGCAGGACGGCCTTCGGGGCCTCGCGGATCCAGTCGGCGACGGTGGACGCGGACCCGGCGGGAGCGGGCGCCGAGGAGGACGCGGCGGAGGGCGCGGAGAAGGCGGCGGAGGTGGGGGCGGCAGGGTTGTCAGACAAGTGCATGGCCGGGAAGTGTACGTCATCGCGCGGGATGCGGGATGTGACGCCGGTGACACCGCTCAGTTCGACTGGAGCACGGGCAGCGCGGGGGCCCCGGTCGGCAGCATGTGCTTGGCCGCCAGGACCGGGGTCCCGTCGACCCGTACGACCTGGGTGACGAGCACCGCCGGGGTGTCCGCCGAACGTCCCAGCTGCTCGCCCCTGCGGCGCCCGAGCAGGGTCGCGCTGACGGCGCCGTGGCCCGCGAGCTGCACCCCGCGCGAGGCTCCGGCGAGCACGGCCAGCATCGAGACGCGGTCCGGGGCGGGCGCCGTCCGCAGCGCCTCGGCGAAGGCCGGATGGGCGCGTTCCAGGACCTCGTCGGGCGCCGCCCACTCGTGGCTCAGCGCCGCAGGACCCGCCTCGCCGGTGAGCACCGACTCCCAGAACCGCAGCTCGGCGCCGGCCGGGGCGAGCAGGTGCTGGGTGGTGAAGTCGGTCGGCTCCTCGGTGGAGCGCAGCAGGCCGCGCACCCGCGCCTGGGCGCCGCCGCCGAGCAGCTCTTCGAGCGGCTGGAGGTGTTCGAAGCCGCGCCGGGGCGGGTGGGCGTTGACCGTGCGGCCGACCCCGCGGCGGACGCTGAGCAGCCCGTCCTCCTGGAGCAGCAGCAGTGCCTCGCGCAGCGCGGGGCGGCTCACGCCGAGCTCGGCCGCCAGCTTGGGCTCCGAGGGCAGCGTGGAGCCCGGGGGGTAGGTGCCCTCGTGGACGGCGTCCGCGATCCGCTCGTAGAGCGCGACGACCGGTCGCCGCTGCTGTCCGCCGGCTGCCACGGATCCTCCTTGTGCCTTCGGGCCGGCCCGGCCGGCCCCCGATGCTCTTACGGTAGCGGGCCGGTGGCGGGCCCGTGTTGTCTGACAAGTCACTCGGACGGGCGTGTTCACCGCCGCCACGGGGTGCGAATCGGCTCATCCTGGTGGGACGGACGACGGAGGAGAGGGCCGGCGATGAGTGCCAAGGAGACGTCGAGCACGGGCAGGGCGGCCCGCTCCGGCGGGGTCTTCACGCCCGGCCGGATCGCGATCGCGGCGGTGCTGGTGCTGCTGCTGGTCTTCATCTTCGAGAACACCCGGCAGGTGCGGATCCGGCTGCTGATCCCCGAGGTCTCCATGCCGCTCTACCTCGCCCTGCTGATCACGGCCGTGCTCGGTGCGGTCTGCGGCTATTACGCGGCGGCCCGGAGGCGCAAGTGAGGCGGGCGACGGTGGTGGCCGCCGGCACGGTGCTCGCGCTCGCGGCGATGGCGGTGAGCTCGGCGGAGACCCGGACGGAAGCGGAGGCCGGGGCCGGACATGGGTCTGAGGCCGGGGCCGGGGCCGGGGCCGGGCCCATGGCCGGGTCCGGGGCGGAGCCCGGTGCCGGTGCCGGTGCCGGTCCGCGTCGCGGAACCGGTCCGGGTGCCGAGGGCGGCGCGCCGCCGGGCCGTCCCGCCGACGGGCAGCCCATGCCGGACTTCCTGGGCCAGGGGCTGTGGCGGGTCTTCACCGCGCTGGACCCGCGCACCCGGCTCGACGTCCACGACGTGGCGGGCGGCGACCGGCGGGTGCTCTGGCCGCCGAACTGGCGCGTCTGCACCCAGCATCCCGCGCCCGGCGTCCCGCGCGGAGCGCGGGGGCGGGTCGTGGTGGGCGTCCTGAAGAAGGGCGAGCCCTGCCCGGCCCGCGTCACGTCGGCCCGCCGCTGAACAGCGCGCGGGGCTGAGCCGGGCCGCGCCGGGCCGTGCCGGGCAGCGCCATGCCGGGCGCTGCCGGGCCGGGCCGGGCCGTGCCGCGCCGGGCGCCGCCGCGCCGGGCGCCGCCGCGCCGGCAGGACCGTGCCGTGAGGGTCGGAGCCGGGGCGGGACCCCCGTACCCCGTCCCCCCCGTCCCCCGTACCCCCCGACCCACCCCCGTCAGCGCTTGTAGTTGATCTTCATCGTGTCCATGTCGGTGACCTTGGACTTCAGGTCGCGGAAGCCGTGCCCCAGCTCCTTCAGGGCGGCCTCCACCCGGTCCTCGGCGATCGCCCCCGCCATCTCGTCGCCGTCCGCCGCGTCGGAGAGCACGATCAGGCGGTACGAGAAGTGCTTCAGGGTCCGGTCGTAGGCGAGCGAGCCCTCGTCGGTGAAGCGCATGGCCGACATGCCGTGCTCCTCGACCTCCGCGAGCAGCCGCGCACGGCTCTCGTCGCCCAGCCCGTCGAACGTACCGCGCACGATCACCCGGTAGGTGTGCTGCGTGCCCATGCCCTGCCTCCTCGGAACCCTCACCGCAAAGCAACAACCCTACGGCGACCGGTGTACTCCGCAACGGAATTTCCGGCGTACCCCCGAGGGTGTTGTCCACCCTCTGGCCAGCGGTGGTTCCGGCGTGTTCCATGGCGTCATGACGACCGTACGACGTGCCGTACTCACCCTGCCCGCGGCGCCGTTGGGCCCGGACAACCCGCTCCCGGCCCTGCACCTCCTCGACGGGGCCGCCGCCCCCGCGGTCGACGGCCGGGCCGCGCTCCCGCGCGACATGGCCCGGCAGCTCGGGCACGCCCCGCTGCGCACCCTGCTGCCCGCCCGGGTCCGGGACGGCTACGGGCGCACCCGGACGCCCCGGGACCTCGACGCGCTCGTGATCGAGAACGAGCGGCTGCGGGCCACCGTGCTGCCCGGACTCGGCGGCCGGGTCCACTCCCTGTACGACAAGACGGCGGACCGCGAACTCCTCTACCGCAACCCGGTGTTCCAGCCCGCTGCCTTCGCGCTCAACGGGGCCTGGTTCTCCGGCGGCATCGAGTGGAACATCGGCGCGCGCGGCCACACCACGCTCTCCTGCGCCCCGCTGCACGCGGCGGCCGTCCCCGCCCCCGACGGCGGCGGCGAGATGCTCCGGCTGTGGGAGTGGGAGCCGCTGCGCGACCTGCCCTTCCAGGTGGACCTGTGGCTGCCCGCCGGGGCCGCGCACCTGCGGGTCGCGGTCCGGATCCGCAACCCGCACGAGCGGCCGGTGCCCACGTACTGGTGGTCCAACACGGCCGTGCCGGAGGACCGCCGGATCCTCGCCCCCGCCGACCAGGCCTGGCACTACGGCTACGAGCGGGCCCTGCGCCGGGTCCCGGTGCCCGTCACCCCGGACGGCACCGACCGCACGTACCCGCTGCGCGGCAGCCACGCCGCCGACTACTTCTACGAGGTGCCGGACGGGCGGCGGCGCTGGATCGCCGCCCTGGACGAGACCGGCGCGGGGCTCGTCCAGACCTCCACGGACCCGCTGCGCGGGCGCAAGCTGTTCCTGTGGGGCTCCGGGCGCGGCGGACGCCGCTGGCAGGAGTGGCTGACCGAGCCCGGCACCCCCGGCTACGCCGAGATCCAGGCGGGACTCGCCCGCACCCAGCTGGAGCACCCCACCCTGGAGCCGGAGAGCGAGATCTCCTGGATGGAGGTGTACGGGCCGCTGGCCGCCGACCCTGCGGCCGTCCACGGCGCCGACTGGGCGGCGGCCACCGGCACCGTCGAGGAGGCCCTGGACCGGGCCGTGCCCCGGGCGGAGGTCGAGGAGGCGTACGCGCTCTGGCGGACGCGGGGCGCCGACGCCGAGCCGGGGGAGCGGCTGGCCGAGGGCTCGGGCTGGGGCGCGCTCGAAGTGCTCCGCGCGGGGTACGCGCTGCCCGGCACCCCCTTCGGCGAGGAGCAGCTGGGCGAGGAGCAGCGGCCGTGGGCGCACCTGCTGCGGACGGGCGCGCTGCCGGACGCGGAGGAGACGCGCCCCGGGCGCACCCCGGTGTCCGACGCCTGGCGCGACATGCTGGAGACGGCCCCGGCCGACCCGGCCACCGAATACCACCTCGGTATCGCCCAGTGGGCCGGCGGCGACCTCGCCCAGGCGGTACGGAGCTGGGAGCGGGGCCTGAAGAACGCCTCCGTGCGCTGGCCGCTGCTCCGCTGCCTGGCCGTCGCCGACCACGAGTGCGGCCATCCGCGCCGGGCGGCCGAGCGGTACGCGGAGGCCTTCGACGAACAGTGCGGCGGCGACCCGCTGGTCACCGCGGCCCTCGGGCGCGAGACGATCGACGCCCTCCTGGAGACGGGCGGCGCGGTGCGGGCCCGCGCGGTCCTGGAGCGGCTGCCCGAAGAGGCACGCGCCCGGGGGGCGTTCCGCTTCCTGGAGGCGCGGCTGCTGCTGGCCGAGGGGCGGCGGGCCGAGGCCCGCGCCGTCTTCGACGCGGGCTTCGAGGTGGCCGACCTGCGGGAGGGGGCGGAGATCTTGGGCGAGGTGTGGGCCCGCCTCACGGACGAACCGCTCCCGGACGCGTACGAGTTCAGGATGCGGCCGAGCTGAGCCGGGCGGGCCCGGGGGGAGAGAGGGAGGGGCGGGCCCCGGCCTCGTACGCCCCGCCGGCCCCGTACGCCCCCCGCCGGGCCCGCCGGGTCATGTCCGGGTCCGCTCGCCGGGCCCACCGGCTCATGTCCGGGCCCGCCGGGCCATGGCAGGGTCCACTCGCCGGGCCCGCCGGGTGATGTCCGGGCGCGCCCGGCGGGTCATGGCCGGGCCCGCCCGGTCACGCCCGGCACAGGATCTCGCCGTGCGGCACCATGAACCAGGCGTCCTCGTGGGCGCCCCAGGCGCGCCACGCCTCGGCGATGCCGGTCAGGTCGTCCCGGGTCGCGTGGCCGCCGCCCACGGTCAGATCGGCGTAGCCCGACCGCGTGGTGCGGTCCGCCCACAGGCCGCTCCACCAGGCCCGCTCGTCGGGTGTGGCGAAGCACCAGGTCCCGGCGCCCGCGGCGACCTCGGTGAAGCCGGCCTCGCGGGCCCAGGAGAACAGCCGTCGGCCCGCGTCCGGTTCGCCGCCGTTGGCGCGGGCGACCTCCCGGTACAGCGCGGACCAGCGGTCCAGGCCCGGGTGTTCGGGGAACCAGGTGAAGGCCCCGTAGTCGCTGTCCCGGGCGGCGACCACGCCGCCGGGGCGGCACACCCGGCGCATCTCCCGCAGCGCCTGGACCGGGTCGCCCACGTGCTGCAGCACCTGGTGGGCGTGGACGACGTCGAAGGAGTCGTCGGGGAAGTCCAGGGCGTGGACGTCGGCGACGGCGAACTCCACGTTGGTCACGCCCCGTTCGGCCGCCGCGGCGCGCGCCGCCGCCAGCACGTCCTCGGCGGCGTCCACCGCGACGACCCGGCCCGGCGCGACCCGCCCGGCCAGATCGGCGGTGATCGTGCCGGGCCCGCAGCCGACGTCCAGGACGTCCAGCCCGGCGCGCAGCGCGGGGATCAGATAGGCGGCGGAGTTCTCCACCGTGCGCCAGGCGTGCGAGCGCAGCACCGACTCGTGGTGTCCGTGGGTGTAGACGGCGGTCTCGCGCGCGGCGGGCTGTTCCTGGGCAGACGTCATGGCCGGACTCCCTCGTATGGGTCGATGGCGCAACCGTACGCCGCCCGGCCGTATAGTGAGACCCAGTTCTCACCATGTGGACGTGTCAGTCGAACGGGCCGATCCGATAGCGCAGTTCGGTGAGCGGCCGGCCGCCCGTCCCCTCCGTCACGGCGGTCCCGTCCGGCCGCCACCCGGCCGCCTCGTAGAAGGCCCGCGCCCGAGGATTGCGCTCCAGGACCCAGAGCCGGGCCGCGCGGAGACCGGCCGCCGTCATCGCCTCGAACGTCGCCGCCATCAGCGTCCGCCCCACGCCGAGACCCCACACCTCCGGCACCGCGTACAGCGCCGCCAGCTCCGCCGTCGCCGCCGGGTCCGCGTCCGCGTCCCCGCAGGGGCGGAAGCACGCGAACGCCACCGGGCCCGCCCGCTCCGCCAGCAGCACGGTCGGCGCCTCCGGCCCGCCGAGGCGCTCCCGCCACCGCTCCGCCCGCTCCCCGGCGTCGAGACCGTCGAGGTACGCGTCCGGCACCAGCCCCCGGTAGGCGGCGCGCCAGGAGCGGACGTGCACGTCGGCGAGGGCGGCGGCGTCGTCGGCCGTCGCCACCCGGACCGTCGCCCGGGCCCGGGCCGTCACGCGAACTCCCCGGGTGCCGGGTCGGCCGGTCTCGGGCCGGCCGGTCTCGGGTCGGCCGGTGCCGGGCCGGTCGGTGTCGGGTCCTCCGGGCTCTGGTCGGCCGGTGTCGGGTCCTCCGGTGCTGGGGCGGCCGGCGACGGGTCGGTCAGCCCCGCGCGCTCGGCCAGCGCGCCGCCCTGGAAACGGCTCTCCGCGCCCAGCTCCTCCAGGAGTTCGGCGATGTGGCGGCGGCAGGTGCGCAGCGACATGCCCATCCGACGGGCGATCACCTCGTCCTTGGCGCCCTCGGCCAGCAGCCCCGCCAGCGCCCGGCGCAGGCTCGGCCCGACGTCCTTGTACGCGGCCTCGCTCGTGCCGTGGAAGGGGACGGCGCCCGACCAGTGCTGCTCGAAGACCCGGCACAGGTACGCCACCACGTCCGGGTCCCTGACCAGCACCGCGCCCTCGCCCGTACCCCCGTCGGCGCGGCGTGGCAGGAAGGCCACCGAACGGTCGAACACCACGGCCCGGTCCGGGAGTTCGGCCGCCGTGCGGTACTCGGCACCGGCCTCCGTGAGCCGCTCCACGTACCCCTGCGTCGAGAGGCTGGCGCGCGCCGAGTGCTGGTACAGGGTGCGCATCCGCACCCCCCGGTCCAGCATCGCCAGGTCCCGGTCGATCGCCGCGCCGAGCCGCCCCGGCGCCCGCCCGCCGCCCGGCTGGATGCTGAATACCTCCTCGCGGCAGCGCGCCGACTCCTCCGTCAGCATCGCCGACGCGGACGCGATGTCCGGCAGCAGGTCCACCCCCGTCCGTCGGGCCTGCTCGCGCCGCGCCGCCCGGTACTGCGGCATCAGCGCGTGCAGTTCGTCCCGTACCGCCTGGGCGTGCGCGGCGGCCTGGGCCAGCTCCGCCTCCAGCGGGCCGACCACCTCCGCCGCCGCGGCGTCCGGGCTCACCGGTATCAGCTCCTCCGGTCGGCCGGGGGCCGGGCGCAGCAGCCGCAGCCGCAGCAGCGTGCGGGACGCGGCCTCCACCTCCTCCTGGCTCAGGCCGAGCGCCGGTACGACGTCGGGCGGCCAGCGGGTCAGACTGCCGCGCGCCAGTACGTACTCGAAGACGGCGACCGCCCGCGCGTCCAGCCGTGGCATCTCATCGTGATGTGTCCCCATCCGCATCCGTTCCCCCCGGTTCGCGGCCCTGCTACTTCCGTGCCATGCAGGGTATTGCCGGGTCGCGGCCCTGGACCCAGCGGGCCCGCCGGGATGGACTGAGGGGGTCCGACGGGGGCAAACCCCGCGAGGACGACATCCTGCGTGAACCCGTCGAACACGGGTCATGCCGGCACCCCATGCCTCCCGAACCAGGAGCCCTCGCATGTCCGCAGCCGTCCGCTGTCTCCTCGCCCTCACCGTCCTGCTCACCGGACTCACCGGACTCACCGGTGCCGTCGCCGCGACGGCCGAAGGACGGGACGGGGGCGCGGCGCGCACGGTCGCCGCCGATCCGATGGACACCAGCTGGGGCGACCACTACGTCCGCCCGCAGCAGTAGGGACGGGGTACGGAACGTGTCGACCTCCTCCTCGCCCGCCACCGGCCCCGCCACCGGCCCCGGCTCCGCCACCGGCCCCGGCCCCCGCCGGGCCCGCGCCGAGTGCCCCGCCGACCTGGCGCTCCTGCCCGACCTGGTGCGCGCCGCCGTCGCCCGCTCCGGCGACGCGGCCGGCTGGACCGTGGCCCCCGGACCCTTCTGGTGCCACGTGCGGCCCGCCGCACCGGTCCGCCGCGCCCAGGGCTGGAAGCTGCACGTCTCCGCCACCCCGCTGTCCGCCCCGCTCGTCCTGGCCCGCGCCGCCGACGTGCTCGTCGCGCACGGCGCCACCTTCAAGTTCGCCGGCAGCCCGGGCCGGGTCGCCGCCCTCGTCTCCGGGCGCTCCGCGCGCGGCGGGGGCGGCAAGTTCCTCACCGTCTACCCGGCCGACGACACGAGCTTCCGGCTGCTCGCCGAGGAACTGCACCAGGCCACCGCCGGACTGCCCGGCCCCGCCGTCCTCTCCGACCGGCGCTATCTCCCCGACAGCCAGGTCTCCTACCGCTACGGGGTGTTCACCGGCGTGTGGGAGCTCACCGAGGACGGCGGCTTCGCCGCCCGGCTCACCGACCCCGAGGGCCGTCCCGTCGCCGACGAGCGCAACGCCTGGTTCAGCCCGCCCGCCTGGGCCGGCGAGCCCTTCCCGGACCGCCCGGCGGCCCCGCCCCGCAGCACCGCCGCCGCCAAGCCCGTCCTGCTCGCCGGGCGGTACGTCGTGCGCGGCGCCATCCAGCACTCCAACAAGGGCGGCGTCTTCCGCGCCGAGGACACCCGCCACGGCGACCAGGTCGTCGTCAAGCAGGCCCGCCCGCACGTCGGCGCCGGACTCGAAGGGCTCGACGTCCGCGACCTGCTGCGCCGCGAGGCCACCCTGCTCGCCCGCTTCGCCACCGCCGGAGCCGACCTCGTGCCGCGCCCGGTCGAGGTCTTCGAGCAGCAGGGCAGTGTCTTCCTGGCCGTCGAGGCGGTGCCCGGGGCGACCCTGCGCCGCACCGTCGCCGAACGCCTCGCCGCCGAGGGCGCCGCCTGCCCCGACGCCCGCACCGCCGGCTCCCTGGTCTGGCAGCTCATCGAGCTCGTCGCCACCGCCCACGGACTCGGCGTCACCCTGCACGACTTCAACCCCAACAACGTCATGGTCACCCCCGACGGGCGGCTCCTCCTCATCGACCTGGAGATGGCCGCCGCCCCCGGCGAGCGCTGGGTGCTCGGCGCCACCCCCGGCTACACCGCGCCCGAACTGCGCGCCGCCGACCAGGTGGCCCCCGCCTTCCCGCCCGCCGTCGACCTGTACGCCCTCGGCGCCACCGTGCTGCACGCGCTGAGCGGCGCCGACCCGCTGTTCGCCGCCGACCGGCCCGCCGCCGACGCCCGACCCGACGAGGAGCGGCTGGCCGCCCTCGTCGCCCTGCTCGCCCGCGACCAGCCGCTCGTCCGCGCCTACGCCCCGCTGATCCGCGGCCTGACGCGCGACGCCGCCGAGGACCGCTGGAGCCTCGACCAGGCCCGTACGTTCGTCACGGGACTCCGCGCGGACGGGCGCCCGGCGGCGGGCGGGGGCGGGCGGGACGGCGACGGCGGAGGCAGGGGCGGAGCCGATGCCGGACCCGAGGCCCGAGTCCCCGCACCCGCCCTCGCCGCCACGCCCACCGCCGTCGCCGTGGCCGTCGCCGCCGAACCGCCGGATCCGGCCGCCGTCCGCGACCGGCTGCTCGGCGACGGCATCGCGCACCTGCTGGCCACCCTGCGCCCGGACGAACCCGAACGCCTCTGGCCCTCCGACTCCTTCGGCGAGACCTGTGACCCGGTCGCCGTGCAGCACGGCTCCGCGGGCGGGGTCGCGCTGCTGGCCCGCGCGCTCACCCACGCCGACGCCCTGGACGCCGCCGGGGTGCAGCTGGACCGCGGCGCCCTGCGCGCGGGCCTCGCGACCGCCGCCCGCTGGACCGCCGACCGGGTGGGCGACCTCCCCGGCCACCTGCCCGGACTCCACTTCGGGCGCTCCGGCACCGCCTGGGCGCTCCTCGACGCCGCCCACGCGCTGGACGACCCCGACCTGGCAGGGCGGGCCACCGACCTCGCGCTCGCGCTGCCCGTCCGCTGGCCCAACCCGGACGTCTGCCACGGCGCGGCCGGCTCCGGCCTGGCCCAGCTGCACTTCTGGAACGCCACCGGCGACCCGCGCTTCCTGGACCGGGCCGCCGAGGCTGCCGAAGGGCTCCTCGCGGCCGGCCGGCGCACTCCCGAGGGCCTGTTCTGGCCGGTGCCCGAGGACTTCGGCTCCGCGCTCGCCGGGGCCTGGCACTACGGCTTCGCGCACGGCGTGGCCGGAGTCGGCACCTTCCTGCTGCTGGCCGCCGGGGCCACCGGGGACGACCGCTTCCGCGCCGCCGCCACCGAGGCCGGCGGCACCCTCGCCACCGCCGCCCGGGTCGGGGCAGCCGGGGTGCTCTGGCCCGTGGACCGGGCCCGGCACCTCGCCGACTCCCCGGAGCTCGCCCGGCACTGGTGCAGCGGCTCCTCCGGGGTCGGCACCTTCCTGGCCCGTCTCTGGGCGGCCGGCGACGGCGCCGCCGACGGGCTGCCGGCCCTGGTGGACGGCGCGGCCCGCGCCGTCCGGGCGGGCCGGGTCACCGACTCGCCCGCCACCTGCCACGGACTCGCGGGCAACGCCGAGTTCCTCCTCGACGCCGCCGAGCTCACCGGCCGGGCCCACCACCGCGCCGACGCGGAGCTGCTCGTCGAACACCTCGCCGCCCAGGCCGTCCTGCGCGACGGCCGGCTCCTCGTCCCCGACGAGAACCGCAGGACCGTGCTCGCCGAGTACGCCACCGGCCTCGCCGGCAGCCTCTCCCTGCTGCTGCGCCTGCGCTGCGGCGGCCCCCGCGCCTGGCTTCCCGAGGGCTGACGGGCCTCGCCCCTCCCCAGACTTCCACGGGCCGCCGGTCCGTGGAGGCCGGTCCCGCACGGACCGGCGCCCACCGCGACACACGAAGGAGAACGCCATGATGGAGCACGACATCGACGCCCTGCAGGTGCTGCCCCAGGAGGTCCGCACCGAGGACGCCCGCGGCGAGGAGCACGCCGCCGCCCTCATCACCGCCTGCCGCTGGCTGACCAGCGGCTGCTGACCCACGGCGGCGCAGAGCGGGACCCCCGGCAGCGGGGGTCCCGCCCGGCATCGCCCCCGGATCTCAGGCCCGCCACTCCCAGCGGCGCTCCCCGTCCACGAACACCTCCGTCGGCGCCAGGCCCGCCGCATCGGCCACCGCCGCCGAGGCCAGGTGGTCCGGGTGGACGTGCGCCACCAGCACCGGTACGCCCCGCCCGCGCAGCCAGTCGGCCAGCGCGCCCGCCGCCTCCTTCGCCAGCCCCCGGCCCTGCCAGCCGGTGCCCGTCACCCACGCGATCTCGGCCCCCGCCCCGGTCACGGTGGCCTGCACGGTGCCGACCGCGGCGCCCTGCTCCCGCAGCCGCAGCACCCAGTTGCACCAGGCCGTCCCCGGCTCCGCCGGGCCCGCCAGCATCCGCGCGTACCGGGCCCGCAACTCCGGCTCCGCGAGCGGCGCCCCGCCGATGAAGACGTGCAGCGCCGGATCGGCCAGCACCCCGGCCATCTCGGGCGCGTGGCCGAGCCGCAGCGGCTCCAGATCCAGACGAGCGGTGCGCAGGGGGACGGCGGTCACGGGGGAGGAGTCCATGCGACCAGTGTCTCCCGGGCCCCGGTCCGCCCCGGAGGCGCCGTTGCCGATGGGGCATCCGCCCATCGGGGAGAATGGCGGGACGGTCCTGAAGGTGGCCTTCATGCCGGATGGCAAAATCAAGGCCGCCTACCTCCGCGAACCGCGTCACCGGGAAGTGGTATCAAGATGAAAACCCTCGATGAATGCACGTCGCTGTTTGCTGCGCTGGACGACCTGCCGGGGGTGCTTCAGTATCCTTTGGAATCCGCTTGGGAACCTCTGGAGCAGAGGATCGGGCTGGTCGAGAAGGACTTTGCCGAATATTTCGGGGAGTGTCACGGTCTTATCCAGGAGGATTCTGCGGCGACCTGGCAGCTGAGCGTGCTGCCGGAATTCATGGAGTCCGGATCCGGGTTCGTTGTGTGGTTTAGTAATTTTGGGGACATGGTCTCTGTCGTGATTGGCTCCGCGAAACTGGATCCCGGAGTCTGGGATGACCTCGATCATGCAGTCGAAGGTGGCGCCCTGTCGCCTGCCGAGAAGGAATGCATCGAGACCTCGCTCCAGTCGCACGGCTTTGTTTCCATTCCGAAGAAGTACTGCACGGGCGCGTATGACGGGCGCCATTCAACGCCCCATCAGCCAAGTGGTTACACCTGGTGGGAGAGGTTCTTTACCTATGTTTGATCGATCATTTCGATTGGCCGGTTCGTGACTGTTCCCGGTTGGCCGGTACTGCTGTTGAACGTCCCGTTTCGCTGCGAGAGGGTGCGGAGCGCATCCATGAACTCTGGACCTCTGAGGCGAAAGGGATCATCGTGAAGGTGATAGGACGCGTTCTCGGCAGTGCGGCAATGGCGGTGGCGTTGGTCGGCGGTCTTTCTGTGACGGCCCAGGCGGCCGCCGTGGCCGATAGTGGACCCGCCGCCGGGCAGGTGGCGGCCACCTGTGCCTACCCGTATGTGTGTTTCTTCAAGAACGGCGTGAAGATCGGTCAGTTCCAGGACGTCACCTCCACCTGGCAGACGCTGCCGTCCAGCCCGTCCGGGCCCGGGCTGGTGGTTCAGAACACCCGCAACGACGACGTCGCCTACATCCGCTGGTCCGGCGGTGCCACGGCGTGCGTTCCCCCGAAGAGCAGCTTCACCGTGTCCGGTGGAACGCTGACCGGGGTGCGGATCTCCAGCTCCGCCTCCTGCTGACAGGCGCACGCGGCGAAGGGTGGGGCACGTCGGAAGACGTGCCCCACCCGCCGTCGGTCAGTCCTGTGCCGTGGCCCGTCCCGACCGTCCCGACCGTCCCGCGCGGATGCCCGTCCACCTGACCTGACGGATGTTCATATGACGGCTCCGTGAACGGCCCGT
Source organism: Streptomyces sp. NPDC042100 (assembly GCF_055582325.1). Classification (NCBI taxonomy): domain Bacteria; kingdom Bacillati; phylum Actinomycetota; class Actinomycetes; order Kitasatosporales; family Streptomycetaceae; genus Streptomyces; species Streptomyces sp. NPDC042100. The sequence goes on along the minus strand of NZ_JBVJDK010000004.1, from coordinate 454,712 downwards.
CCCGGCACCCGGTCCGCCCCTATGGTGTGGCGGACCCCCGCCCCCGACGTGCCGAGGAGACCGTCCGTGCCCGCCCGCCGCACCCTGCTGAAGGCCCTCGCCGGCGCCCCCGCCCTGCCGCTTCTGGGCGGGGCGCCCGCCGCCGCCGTGCCCGCCGCGACCGCCCCCGGCATCGTGAAGCCGACGCCCGACGCGTACTTCACCCTGCGCGGCACCAACGCCGAGGCCCGCTACGAGACCTTCGCCGGTACCGGTCCGCTCACCCCGGTGGACCGTTTCTTCGTCCGCAACCACACCTCCACGCCCGTCCTCGACGCGGACACCTGGAGCCTGACCGTGTGGGGCGACGGACTGCACGGCCGCGGCCCCGTCCGCTTCGGCTACGGGCAGCTCCGGGACCTGCCCGCCGTCACCCGGACGGTCCTGGTCGAGTGCGCCGGGAACGGCCGCAGCCTCTACGCCACCCAGCAGGGCGAGACCGTCACCGGCACCCCCTGGACGCTCGGCGCGATCAGTGCCGCCCGCTGGCGCGGCGCCCGGCTCTCCGACGTGCTCCGGCGCGCCGGGATTGCCTCCGACGCGGTGTCCGTGCAGCCCCGCGGCCTCGACGCCCCCTATGTCACCGGCGGCGTCGACCTCGGCCGGGTCCGCCGCCCGCTGCCCGTCGCCAAGGCCCTGGACGACGTCCTCCTCGCGTACGAGATGAACGGCGAGCCCCTCCCGTACGACCACGGGTACCCGGTCCGGCTCATCGTGCCCTCCTGGATCGGCATCGCCTCCATCAAGTGGCTCGGCGACATCGAGGTCTCCCGGGCCCCGCTCGCCTCGCCCTGGTCCACCGACTACTACCGCCTGTTCGGGGCCGCACACCCGCCCGGCGGCAGCGTCCCGCTCACCCGCCAGACCCTCAAGAGCGCCTACGAACTGCCCTTCGGCGCCACCCTGGAGGCGCACAGGACCCACCTCCTCTCCGGCCGCGCCTGGTCCGCCCACGCGCCCGTGCGCCGGGTGGACGTCTCCACCGACGGCGGCGCCCACTGGCGGCCCGCCCGGCTGCTCGACTCGCCCCGCCGGGCCGGCTGGGTCCGCTGGACCGCCTCCTGGCGCCCGCGCGCCACCGGACCGGCCACGCTGCTGTCCCGGGTCACCGACGCGGCCGGGAACGTCCAGCCCGAGCGGGCGGTCCCCAACACCCAGGGCTACCTCTTCGACGCGATCGTCCGGCACCCCGTCACCCTCGCCTGACCCCGGCCGAGCGGCGGAATGTCCCGAACCTTCGTATAAAGGAGGTCCGGGAGGCCAGGGAGGACAGGGCGATGCGGCAGACAGCTCCGGAAGGCCGCGGGCCGGTGCGCTACGGACCACCCGCCCCGGAGTCCGGCCTCCCCGTGCTGCCCGGCCTCGCCGCGCTGCTCGCCGCCGCGGCCGACCGCACCGCGCCCGAACCGCCCGGCGGCGGGCCGGTGCTCCGCCAGGCCGCCGCCGGCCACTGGTGGCGCCGCGGCCTGCGCACCCACGCCGAGGACGTCGTCGCCGCGCCCGGCGCCGCCCCGCTGCTGCTCGCCCTCATCGCCGCCCACGGCGGCGACCTGCTGATGCCCCGGCCCCGCCCCGCCTGGTGGACCGCGCAGGCCCGGCTGCTCGGCCGGCCCGCCTATCACGTGCCCACGCCCGCCGAGTGCGGCGGCGTCCCCGACCCGTACGCCCTCCTGGAGACCGTGCGGCGGATCCGGGCCGAGGGCGGCAGCCCCCGCCTGCTGCTGCTCTCCGTCGCCGACGACCCCACCGCCACCGTCGCCCCGCCCGAACTCGTCCGCGAGGCCTGCGAGGCGGCCGTCGCCGAAGGGCTGCACATCATCAGCGACGAGACCTGGCGCGACACCCTGCACCACCCCCGGGAGACGGTGCTGCTCAGCCCCGCCGAGATGTGCCCCGACGACGTCACCGTCCTCACCGACCTGTCCGGCGCCCTCACCCCCGCCGCCTGGCCCTGCGCCGTCGCCCGCCTGCCGCCCACCGCCCCCACCCGCGCCGACCGCTACACCGACCGGGGGGCCCGCACCCTCGATATCCTCACCGCGCTCGGCGCGCTCGTCGCCGGCCCGGTCGCCCCCGCCGCCGCCCACGCCCTCGACGAACCCGAGGACGTCACCGTACGGACCGCGACCACCGCCGCCCTGCACGGCGCCCTCGCCTCGGCGGCCCACCGCGCCGTCCTCGACGCCGGGGCGTTCGCCCGGCCGCCGCAGGCCGGCCGCCATCTCTACGCCGACCTCGGGCCGTTGCGCGCCGGGCTCGCCGCCCGGGGGGTCACCGACTCGCTGGAGCTGGAGAACCACCTCACCCGGCGGCTCGGCACCCCCGTCGCCGGCGGACACCGCTTCGGCGACGAACTCGGCGCGCTGCGCGTCCGGTTCGACACCGCGGCCTTCCTGGGGGCCGGACCGGCGGAACGCGAGGAGACCCTCGCCGCCGCCCGCCCCGAGGAATCCCCCAACGTGGCCCGGGCGTTGAACACGTTCGCCACCGCACTCGACGAACTGGCCCGCCCGTGACGGAGGTCCCAGCCATGACGGAACAGACCGCCCGGCCCACCCGGCCCGCCCCGCACCCCGCGCCTCCCGCGCCGCCCGCCCCCGCGCTCCAGCCCCTGGGCCGGCTGCGCCACGACTGGCCGCGCTCCTTCGCCGACCGCCTCACCGCGCCGCTGCCGGGCGTGCGCGCCCTGGCCCGGCTCGCCCGCGAGGGCGCCGTCCGCCCCGGGCCCGAGGGGCTGCGGGACATCCCGCTGCTGCCCTTCGCCCCCGGACCGCTGCCCGACGCGGGCCCCGGCACCCTCGCCGTCACCTGGGCCGGGCACGCCTCCTGGGTGGTGCGGATCGGCGGCCTGACCGTGCTCACCGACCCCGTCTGGTCGCGCCGCGTCCTCGGCACCACGGCCCGGCTCACCCCCGTCGGGGTCCGCTGGGAGGACCTGCCGCCGGTCGACGCCGTCGTCATCAGCCACAACCACTTCGACCACCTCGACGCCCCCACCCTCAAGCGCCTCCCGCGCCGCACCCCGGTCTTCGTGCCCGCCGGGCTCGGCCGCTGGTTCACCCGCCGCCGGTTCGCCCGGGTGACCGAGCTCGACTGGTGGGAGGCGGCCGAACTCGACGGCGTCCGTTTCGAGTTCGTCCCCGCCCACCACTGGTCCAAGCGGACCCTCCTGGACACCTGCCGCTCGCTGTGGGGCGGCTGGGTGCTCGGCGAGCGGGACGGGCGGCGGGTCTACTTCGCCGGGGACACCGGCTACGGGCACTGGTTCGGCGAGATCGGCCGCCGCCACCCGGACCTCGACCTCGCCCTGCTGCCGATCGGCGCCTACGACCCGCGCTGGTGGCTCAGCGACGTCCACACCGACCCCGAGGAGGCGGTGCGGGCCTACCAGGACCTCGGCGCCCGCCGGATGGCCCCCATGCACTGGGCCACCTTCGTGCTCTCCTCCGAGCCCGTCCTCGAACCCCTCACCCGCCTGCGCGCCGCCTGGGACCGCGCCGGGCTGCCCCGCGAGGACCTCTGGGACCTCCCGGTCGGCGCCTCCCGGTCGGTCGGCCCGTGACCCCGTACCCGGGCCTCCGGCTTCGGCGGACGGGGGTGAAGCTGGTGTTCGACGGCCGGTTCCTCGTCGTGACGCGCTGGTGGTGCCCCGTGCCCGGCCCGCGGGTGCGCCGCTTCCGGCTGGCGGAGCTCGTCCATGTCGCCGCGCAGAGCCCCGACCACGATCACGAAGGCCCGCTGGGTTACCGCTTCGTCGTGGAGTCCACCCGGCGGACCCGGCCCTACCGGTTCTGGTGCTGGCGGCCCTTCGACATCCAGAAGACCTCCCGCGGCCGGCACTCGCCGCGCCTCGCGCATGTCATGGCGGCGGCGATCCAGCAGGCCCAGACCGAGCGGCAGCGGGCCGTGCTGGCCGCCACGTACGGCCTGGGCCCGTGGCCGGAGGAGACGTGGCGCGAGATCGAGCGTCGCGCACCCGGGCTGGGGGCGCTGGCACCGGGCGGCGACCACCGTGCGCTCGTCGAGGAGACCCTGGCCGACTGGCGAGAACCCCGCCGACCCGACGCACGCCGACCCGGCTTCATCGGCAACGCCGCGTGGCGCGCCCTCCTCGGCGAGCTGGACGCCGGGGCGCGGGTCGAGACGACCCCCGCGTGGCAGGCGTACCGCACGGAACTGATACGCCGGGCCCGAGCCGACCTGCGGGCGGTGCACGAGGACCGCTCCCCCCTGAGCAAGCGGCTCCTGAACGGCCTGTGACCGAGGCCCGCCGCCGCCCCCTCCCGGGCGGTCAGCCCTTCGGGGCGGGTGTCCCGCCGGGCGTCGACGGCTTCCCGTCGCCCCCGCCCCGCCCCCGCAGCCGCCGCCACAGCGCGGGCGCCGCGCCGAGCAGCACCGTCAGGGCGACCGCCGCCACCACGCCCTCCCACGGTTCGGGGAAGAGCGAGCCGCCCAGGATGCCGATGAGCTGGTACGTCGCCGCCCACGCCAGACAGGCCGGCAGGTCGCCCCGGGCGAAGCGGCGCAGCGGCATCCCGGCGAGCAGGCAGGCCAGCATCACCGGGATCCGGCCGGCCGGCACCAGCCGCGACAGCACCAGCACCGGCACCTGGTGGGTCTCCAGCCGCTCCTGCGCCTGCGCCAGCCGCTCCGGGGTCACCCGGCCGCGCAGCGCCGCCAGCCACCGCGAGCCGTTGCGGGAGCGCACCCCGCGCTGCCCGAGCCAGTACAGGGCGAGGTCGCCGAGGAAGGCGGCGCCCGCCGCCACCAGGAAGACGTACAGCAGGGCGAGCGGCGCGGTCTGGTGGAAGGCGACCACCGCCGCCGAGCTCACGATCGCCCCGGTCGGCACCACGGGCACCAGCGCGCCGAGCGCCACCAGCAGGAACAGCGAGGGGTAGCCGACGGCCTGCTGGGTCGACTCCGGCGGCAGCTCGCGCACCGCCGTCAGGATCCGGTCGATCACCGGGCGACCTCCGGGCGGACCCGCTCGCCGTGCCCGAGCAGGTGCACCGCCACCTTGGGCGCCAGCCGGGCCGCGTGCCGGACGAACTCGCCGCCCGGCGCGTGGAACTCGTGCGGGCGGACCGCGTCCATGCCGATCGGCCAGTACGTGCCGTAGTGCACCGGCACCGCCGCGGCGGGCGACAGCGCGGCGAGCGCCTCGGCGGCCCGGCCCGCGTCCAGGTGTCCGTGGCCGAGGTACGGGCCCCAGCCGCCGACGGGCAGCAGCGCCACGTCCACGGGCCCGACGGCCTCCGCCATCGCGTCGAACAGTCCGGTGTCCCCGGCGAAGTAGGTGCGGGCCTCGCCCTCGACCACGTAACCGAGCGCGGGGGAGCGGTGCGGGCCGACCGGCAGCCGCCGCCCGTCGTGCAGTGCCGGGACGGCCCGTACGGTCACGCCCTCGACGTCCACCGCGTCGCCGGGCGCCAGCTCGGTGAGCCGCAGCCCGCGCGCGTCGAGCCGCCGCAGCGCGGGCACCGCGCGGGGCGCGCCCATGGGCACCAGCACCCGGGTGCCGGGGGCGAGCAGGGCCAGCGAGGGCAGGTGGAGGTGGTCGGCGTGCAGGTGCGAGACGAGCACCGCCTCGGCACGGGCGGCCTCCGGCGGGGGGAGCGCGCCGCGCCGCCGGCGCAGGTGGGCGAGGCGGCGGGTGAAGACCGGGTCCGTCAGGAACCGCACTCCGGAGTCCTCGACCGTGCAGGTGGCATGACCCCACCAGGTGACCTCCACCGGCACCCCGTCCTTCCTCGTCCGCTCCCGCTCCCGCCCCCGGCCGCCGCTCGCCGCCGGGCCTTCCGTCCTTCGGGCCTTCCGTCCTTCCGTAACGAGGGTAGATGTCCGGTGCCGCCGGTGTGACCGGTCCGCGGCGGGCCGCGCGGCGCGGGCGCGCGGAAGATCTCCTCGGGGGTCCGGGGACGCAGTAGGGTCGCCCCATGGACGACGTTCGGGTGGCGGCGATCGCCAGCCTCACCCCGCTCGAAGAGCTCGACGAAGATCCCTTCCTGGTCGACACCCGCAGCCAGCACGCGATGTGCGCGCGCTGGGCCGTCGACAAGGGGTACGTGGTGGCGAGGCGGCTGCTGTTCTACGGCATCCGGCCCGACCACGAGGCGCTGTGGGCGGACGTGGACGCGGGGACCGTGGACCTCTTCGTCGCGCCGAACGAGCGCGTGCTGGCCCGCGCCCTGACCGACGTGCCGGCGTTCTTCGCCGAGTGCGAGCGGCGCGGGGTGCGCCTGGAGACGGCGGGGCTCGACGAACCGTCCTACGACGCGTCGATGAAGGCCTGGGTGCACCGGCGGATGTCCATGCCCACCGCCGGGTACGACGGCTGCTGAAGGGCTGTGCGGGCGCCGCCGCCGCGCGGCGCCGGGCCCGGACCTGACACACAAGCTCCTTCCCGGCCGACCCGCGCGCGGTGGCCGTTGTGCCACGCTTGGGGCAGGAAACGGGCGAAAGGTGTACCAGGCGTGGGCGAACGGCGAGCGCAGTCCCCCGTCCGCTGGCGGAGCGCGGGCCGGACCGTGATGCGGGTGGTCACGGTGTGGGCGGTCTCCACGCTCACCCTGCTCGTGCTCGCCGCCGCGCTGCCCGACTTCCAGCTCCAGTCCCGCGACGGCGACAGCCTCACCACCATCGCGTACACCGCCGCCCTCGGCGCCGGGGCCTTCGGTGTGCTCGGCGCCCTGGTGTGGCCGGTCATCGTGCGGGCGCTGCTGCTCGTACCGGCGCTGGTCCTCGGCCTGCTGGTGTTCTTCCTCAACGGCTCGCTGCTGCTCGTCGCGCTGTGGCTGACGCCCGACGGGCGCGGCACCGTGGCGCCCCAGACCGCCGTCCTGGTCGCCGCGGTGATGTCGGCGGTCGCCTCGGCCACCTCCACCGCGCTCGCCGTGCGCGACGACGACGCCTACCGGCGGCGCCTCCACCGGCTCGCCGACCGCAAGCGGCCGAGGCTCGCCCGGGGGCCCGAGCCGGTGCCCGGCACCGTCTTCCTCCAGCTCGACGGCGTCGGCCACCGGGTCCTGAAGGACGCCGTCGCCGACGGGCTGATGCCCACCGTCGGCGAGTGGCTCGCCACCAGCCACCGGGTCGCCGCCTGGCGCACCGACTGGTCCAGCCAGACCGGCGCCAGCCAGCTCGGCATCCTGCACGGCTCCAACGAGGACGTGCCCGCCTTCCGCTGGTACGAGAAGGACACCGGCCGGCTGATGGTCTCCAACCGGCCCGCCAGCGCCGTCGAACTCCAGCGCCGCGCGGTCGAGCGCACCGGCGACGGCGGGCTGCTCACCTACGACGGGGCCTCCCGGGGCAACCTGTTCAGCGGCGGCGCCGACCAGCTCGCCCTGGTCCTGTCGGTGGCCGCCCGCCGGGGCCGCCGCAACCGCTCGCGGTCCGGCTACTTCGCCTACTTCTCCGACCCCGCCAACGCCGTCCGCACCGCCGGCTCCTTCGTCACCGAGGCGTTCCGCGAGATCGCCCAGTCGACCCGGGCCCGGCTGCGCCGCCGCACCCCCCGGGTCTCCCGGGGCGGCCTCTACCCCCTGGTGCGCGCCTTCGCCACGGTGATCGAGCGGGACGTGGTGGTCGCCGCCGTGATGGGCGACATGCTGGCCGGCCGGACCGCGGTCTACGCCGACCTGGTCGCCTACGACGAGGTCGCCCACCACTCGGGGCCGCACGGCCCCGACACCGACCAGGTGCTCCGGCGGCTGGACCGCGCGCTGGCGCTGATCGCCCGGGTCGCCGAGCACGCGCCCCGCCCGTACCGGATCGTGCTGCTCTCCGACCACGGGCAGAGCCCGGGGGAGACCTTCGCGGGCGCGTACGGGCTGAGCCTGCGCGAGCTGGTCCGGGCCGGCTGCGGGCTGCCGGTGCCGCGCCGGGTGCGGCGGACCCGCTGGGGCCACCCGGAGCCGGAGTCCGGCGGCTCGGAGGCCCGGGACGCGGCCCGCGACGCGCTGCGCGGCGCCCTGCACCGCTCCCCGGACGAGACGGCCGAGTGGGGCCGGGAGGCGGCGGAGGCGGCCGCCGCCGCGGCCGCCCGCGCCTCCGAGCCGGTGGTGCTGGCCTCGGGGAACCTGGGCCTGGTCTCGTTCCCGGGCGTGCCGCACCGGATGACCCGCGAGGAGATCGACCGCCTCCACCCGGCGCTGCTGCGCACCCTGGCCGAGCACCCCGGGATCGGCTTCCTGCTGGTGGCGAGCGAGGAGCACGGCTCGGTGGTGCTGGCCCGGGGCGGCGTCGAGGTCCCGCTGGCGGAGCTGAGCGACGCCGACGCCGGGCCGCTCGCGGTCTTCGGTCCCGGCGCGGCGGACGCGGTGCGGCGCACGGACGGCTTCCCGCACGTCGCCGACATCATGGTCAACTCGATGTACGACCCGGCGACGGGCACCGTGCACGCCTTCGAGGAGCAGATCGGCTCCCACGGCGGGCTCGGCGGCGAGCAGGGGCGCCCCTTCCTGCTGTGGCCGCGTGAGCTGACCGATCCGCCCGGGGAGATCGTGGGCGCCGAGCGGGTGCACCGGGTGCTGCGGGGCTGGCTGCGGGAGAGCGAGGGGTCGCGGGGGCCGCAGGTGCCGCTGGAGATTTCGCCGCCCGGCGGCGATGCGGAAGCGTTTCTTCCGGTCGATGGCCCGGCCGTACAGGACAAAAGCGGGTGATTTGGAACGGCGTCTCGGCAGGCGGACGATGGACGCGTTTGCACGACGAGAGGCGCACCACCCCCCATGAGCACGGCCACCCCCCACACCCGCCGCGACACCGCCGACCCGGAGCCCCGGCCCGCGCACCGGCCCGAGGGGGAGGCCCCCGGCGCGCCCGCGCAGCCCGCCCCCGGCGAGCCGGCTCCCGGCAAGCCCGCCCGCGGCTTCGGCCTCCCGGTCGCCACCGCCCTCGTCGCGGGCAACATCATCGGCGGCGGCATCTTCCTGCTCCCCGCCTCCGTGGCCCCGTACGGCACCATCAGCCTGGTCGCCTTCGGCATCCTCACCCTGGGCGCCCTCGCCCTCGCCCTGGTCTTCGGCCGGCTCGCCCACCGCCACCCGCAGACCGGCGGCCCCTACGTCTACGCCCGCGCCGCGTTCGGCGACTTCGCCGGCTTCCTCGCCGCCTGGTCGTACTGGATCACCACCTGGGTCTCCAACGCCGCCCTGGCCGTCGCCGCCGTCGGCTACCTCGACCACCTCGTGCCGATCCACGAGTCCACCGCCGCCACCATCGCCGCCGCGCTGCTCCTGCAGTGGCTGCCCGCGCTGGCCAACCTGGCCGGCACCCGGTACGTCGGCGCCGTGCAGCTCGTCGCGACCGTGCTCAAGTTCGTCCCGCTGCTGCTGGTCGCCGTCGGCGGACTCTTCTTCTTCGACAGCTCCAGGCTCGGCCCCTTCCACGCCGGCGACTCCAGCGCCCTCGGCGCGGTCTCCGCCTCCGCCGCGATCCTGCTCTTCAGCTACCTCGGCGTCGAGTCCGCCGCCGTCAGCGCCGGCGAGGTCCGCGACCCGCGCCGCAACGTCGGCCGCGCCACCGTCCTCGGCACCCTCGGCGCCGCCGCCCTCTACCTGCTCGGCACCGTCGCCGTCTTCGGCACCGTCGCCCACGACAAGCTGATCACCTCCACCGCGCCCTTCTCCGACGCCGTGGACGTCATGTTCGGCGGCTCCTGGGGCGGCGCCGCCGTCGCCTGCATGGCCCTGGTCTCCATGGCCGGCGCGCTCAACGGCTGGACCCTGCTCAGCGCCCAGGCGCCCTACGCCGCCGCCCGCGACGGTCTCTTCCCGAAGGCCTTCGCCGTCAAGCGGCGCGGGGTGCCCACCGTCGGCGTCCTCGTGGCCGTCGTCCTCGCCTCGCTGCTGACCGTCTACAACTACACGGCCGGCACCCAGGGCGTCTTCGAGGTCCTGGTGCTCGTCACCACCTTCACCGCCACCGTCCCCTACCTCCTCTCCACCGCCGCCCAGATCTACTTCCTGCTCTCCGGGCAGGGCGAGAAGGTCTCCCGACCGCGCCTCGTCCGCGACGCCGTCCTCGCCGTCGCCGCCTTCGGCTTCTCCCTCTGGCTGGTCGCGGGCTCCGGCTACGCTGCCGTCTACCAGGGCGTCCTCTTCCTCTTCGTGGGCGTCCTCGTGTACGCGGTGATGGCCGCGCGCCGTGGCCGCGCCGCGCGCGCCGGAGCCGACCGGCCCGCCGGATCCTGACCGCACGCGCCGACGCGCCCCGGCGCGCGCCCGCCGGTGCGGTGAATTCCGGCTCCCGGGCGTAGGCCGACCGGGGGATCGTGCCGCCCCGGACGGCTCGGGGCCGCCCCGACGGGGCAGGACGGATCTCCATGAGGTCCCTCCCCGCGCACCCCGGCGTTCCCGCCGGGCGGGCCCGGCGGTTCGCCGTCGCGGTGCTGCTCGTGCTCGCCGCGCTGCTCGGGACCGGAGGAGCCCTCGCCGGGACGGCCGGAGCGGAACAGCGCGCGGTCGGCACCTCCGCCGAACCCGCCGCCGAGGTCCACGACCTCGCCGAGCAGGAGGCGAGCACCCCCGCCCGAGGCGCACGCCGCCCGGCCCCGCCCCGCGCCGTGCGCCGGGCGGTGCCCGCCGCCGCGCCCGCGCCCGCCCCCGTCGCCGTACCGCACCCCCGTGACGACGCGCCCCGGTCGGCGGTGATGCGGTGCTGAGAGGCCCGGCCTCTCCGCACCCCTCACCCCACCGCAAGGAGCTCCGTCATGCCCGTCGACCCCTTCGCCGTGCTCAACGCGCTGCTGCGCGCCGAGGCCGCCCGCCAGGAGCGCTACGACCGCCACCGCCCCGAACCGGAACGCGAACCGGAAGGCCGCCCGCTCCGCGCCGCCCAGGAGCCGGCCGTCGAACCGGAACGCCAGGCGGACTGACCCCTCCCCGGGCCGCTTCCGGCCCTCCCCGGGCCCTCCCCGGGCCCTCCCAGGGCCCTCCCCGGGCCCTCCCAGGGCCCTCCCCGGGCCGGGCCCGGGCTGCTCCCGGGCCGCCTCCGGGCCCTCCCAGGACCCGGCCCGGAATCCGCCCCGGCGGGCCGATTTGCGGATGGCCGTACGGTGTACGAGGCTGAACCGATGACCTCGACCGACCGGCAGCCCACCGCATCCGATCGGTCCGCCGGACCCGCCCGGCTCCGTGCCGCCGTCCGCCGCCCCTACACCGCCCGGCACTGGCCCGACCTCATCGCGCTCTGCTGGGCGACCTTCTTCTTCTGGGCCTCCCTCAGCCCCTCCCTGGTGCCCCGCCCCTGGTACCTCCAGGGCGTCGTCGGCGGCATCACCGCCGCCATCGGCTACGCGCTCGGCGCCGCCGTCTCCTGGCTCGCCCGCGCCCTCATACCCTGGCGCCCCGCCGAGCGGACCCGGGCCCGGCTCTGGCAGGCGTACTGGCTGCTCCTCCCGCTCCTCACCCTCTGGCTCGTCGCCGAGAGCGCCCGGACGCAGCGCCGGCTCCGCGTGCTCCAGGAACTCCCGCCCTCGCTGACCTGGCACACCCCCGTGATCGCGCTCATCGCGATCCTCCTCTGGCTGGCGCTGCTGCTGCTCGCCCGCGCCGTCCGGCTCGGCGCCCGCAAGCTGATCCGGCTGCTCGGCAGACTGCTGCCCCGGCCCGTCGCGTACGCCCTCGGCGCCCTGCTCACCGCCCTCGCCGTCCTCGTCGGCGTCCGCGACGTCGTCTTCGACCGGGGCGTCGTCGACCTCGCCGACCGGATCGCCGCGAGCACCAACGGCGACACCCACGAGGGCATCCACCGCCCCGCCTCCCGCCATGTCTCCGGCGGCCCCGGCTCGCTGATCCGCTGGGGGGACCTCGGCTACCAGGGGCGCAACTTCACCGGCTCGGTGCCCACCCGCGAGCGCATCGCCGCCTGGAGCGGGCGGCCCGCCCGCGACCCCGTGCGCGTCTACGTCCCCTCCATGCCGCCGCCCGCCTTCCAGGACGCCGGGCCCTTCGACGCCCAGGCCCGCCTCGCCGTCCGTGAGCTCGACCGGGCCGGCGCCTTCGGCCGCCGGGTCCTCGCCGTCGCCGGCACCACCGGCACCGGCTGGGTCAACCCCAACGTCACCGAACCCCTGGAGTACATGTACGGCGGCGACACCGCGATCGTCGCCGTCCAGTACTCCTACCTGCCCAGCTGGGTCTCCTTCCTGGTCGACAAGGAGAAGGCCGGCCAGGCCACCCGGGCCCTGCTCGACGCCGTCCGCGCCCGGATCGACGAGCTCCCCGCCGACCGGCGCCCCAAGCTCGTCGTCACCGGCGAGAGCCTCGGCGCCTACGCCGTAGAGGCGTCCTTCGGCAACGCCGAGGCCCTGCTCGACGGCACCGACGGCGCCCTGCTGCTCGGCGCGCCGAACTTCTCCCCGGTCTCCCGCGAGATCCGCCGTGACCGCGACCCCGGCAGTCCGGTCTGGCGCCCCCAGTACGAGGACGGGGCGCACTACCGCTTCGCCCAGTTCCCCGGCACCGACCTGGAGCGGCCGCCGGCCCGCTGGGAGTTCCCGCGCGCCGTCTACCTCCAGAACGCCTCCGACCCGGTCGTCTGGTGGTCGCCCGACCTCCTCCTGGAACGGCCCGCCTGGCTCGACGAACCCCTCGGCCCCGACATCACCCCGGAGATCGACTGGTTCCCCTTCGTCGCCTTCTGGCAGACCTCCGTCGACATGGCCGTCTCCTACGGGGTACAGGCCCCGCACGGCCACCGCTACGGCACCGGAGCGGTCGACGGCTGGGCGGCCGTCGTCCCGCCCCCGGGCTGGACGGAGGCCGACACCGACCGGCTGCGCGCCCACATCGGACAGCGCGGGGCCGCCTACTGAGCTACGGCCCGACCGTGAACGACTGGGCGGCCAGGGCCCGTTCCAGCCGCTCCTGGAGCCGGGCCGCGGTCGGCCGCAGCCGCTCCGCCTCGGCCACCGGCAGCGAGAAGCCCACCGCGGCCACCGCCCCGCCGACCGAGACCGGCACCGCCGCGCAGACCGTGCCCAGCGCGTACTCCTCCACCTCGTGCACCGCCGCGCCCCGCCGGATCCGCGCGAGCCGCCGCATCAGCGCGTCCTCGTCGCGGACCGTGCGCGGGGTCAGCCGGGTCACCGGCCGCCGCGCCAGGTACTCCCGGCGGGCCGGCGCGTCGAGCTGGGCGAGCAGGCACTGGCCCAGCGCGTGGGCGTGGGCACTGACCCGGAAGGCGGTCCACTCCTCGGCGGCGGGCCGCTCCGGGCTGTCCGCGAACGCCACCAGCCGCACCTCGCCGCCCTCCAGGGCCCCGCAGTACACCGGCGCGTCCAGCTCGTCGCGGAGCAGCCGCAGCCACTCGGGCAGCAGCGGCCCGGGGCCGTCCGGCCGCCCCGAGAGCCCCGGCGCGGCCGGACCGAGCCGGAACGCCCCGTGCTCGTGGTGCAGATAGCCGTCGTGGACCAGGGTCCGCAGCAGGTGGTACGTGGTCGGCAGCGGCAGGTCCGTCATCCGGGACAGGCGCTTGGCGGTGACCTCGCCGTGCTCGGCGACCGCCTGGAGCAGCCGGAGCGCGCGCCGGACCGAGCCTATGAGGGTGGGCGTGCCGGCGGCCTTGGTGGTCTTGGTGGCTGTGGGTGACATGGGGTCAGTGTGCCGACGCCCGGCCCCGGCCACCCGTGGGCCCGCGGGTCCTTGGGCGATCGCTCCGCCCACCGGCCGCCCCGCGCCACGGTTCCTCCACGCGGGCGGCCGACGCCGCTATGCCGCCGCCGGTGTCCCCTCGGCGGGTGTTCCGCCCGCCGGTTCCGGGGCCGGGCCGGACAGCGCCGGGCGCCGTCCGCCGGCCGCCGCGAGGCCCGTCACCCCGGCCGTGAGCAGCGCCAGCGCCAGCAGCGCCGGGAGCAGGGCGACCAGGGGGCCCGCCGCCAGGCAGCAGACGCCGCCGACGAGCAGGGCCGTCGGGCGGCGGCCCGAGGAGCGCAGCGTGATCGCCGAGGCGCCGAGCAGGAAGACGCCGACGCCGCCCGTCAGCGACCAGGCCACGGTGCCGTGCAGCGGCTCGCCGAGGCCGTGGTGGCCGGTGTCGGCGATCTGGGTGAGCACCTTCTTCATGCCGAGCGCCGTCAGCACCACGCCCGCCACCAGCGGCAGGTGCAGGAAGGTGTAGACGTCCCGGGCGAAGCGGGTGCGCTCGTCCCCGTCGAGCGTCCCGAGCCGGTGCTCGGCGGGCTCGCCGAAGCGCCGGAAGTACAGCGCCCACAGCGCGGCGGCGAGCAGCAGCCCCGCCGCCGAGGCCCCGACGACCGTGACCGTCAGCGGGAAACCGGCCATGCCGACGCCCATCGCCACGATCGACTCGCCGAGCGCGATGATCACGATCAGGCCGTGCCGCTCGGCGAAGTGCCCGGGGGAGTTGACCCGCCAGCCGGAGGAGCCGGTGACGTAGATCCCGCCGTAGTCCACGGCGACCGCGCTCAGCCACAGCACCAGCCTCGGCGTCCCGTCGTACGCGCAGCCGGCGAGCAGCAGCACGGACGGCGGCGCCACCGACAGCAGCGCCGTCCGCCGCAGGGTGGCCCGCAGCGCCGTGTCGCCGGGGCTCGACACCCAGTACGAGACCAGGTGCAGCACCCGCACCAGGCCGTAGCAGACCACGAACACCAGCGGCGCGGGCAGCCCGCCCGGGGCGTCCGCGAAGACCTCCGGGACCGCGAGCGAGACCACGAACACCACGGTCATCACGGTGACCAGCACCGCGAACAGGGCACCGGAGTCGGCCCGTACGACATTGCCCAGCCAGGCGAAGGCCGACCAGCACCACCACAGCAGCGCCAGCACCGCCATCGCGCCGACCACCCGCACCGGCGTCGGCTGGGCCGCCATCAGGGCCGTCACCTGCGTGATGGCGTAGACGAAGACCAGGTCGAAGAAGAGCTCGGCTGGTGTCACCTTGTGATCGTCCCCGGCCGCGACCATGCGCGCCCGTTCTCTGCCGGCCACCGCATCCCCCTTGCGTAGCACATGATTTCGGCCATCGGCCGTCCAGGCGGGCACCTTACAGCGTCCGGCATTACCTCGCGCGTAATCGACCCCCACCGCCGCCTCCGCGATGCTCGTGAGCACCGGGTCCCGGGCGGCGCACTCCGTCCGGGGGCCGGCCCCGATCCCGTACGAGACGCCTTTCCAGGAGCGTGATCCGCCATGTCCCAGACCCTGCTCGCCGGACTCTCCCGCACCACCCAGCCGAGGTCCATGGTGCGCCGCTTCCTCGGCCTCGACGCCCTCGTCACCGGCGCCAACGGGATCGCCTACCTCGCCGCCTCCGGGCCGCTGGCGGAGCTCCTCGGCGTCGGCCGAGGTCTGCTCCTCGGGCTCGGGGCGTTCCTCACCGCGTACGCGGGCGGGGTGGCCTGGCTGGCGAGCCGCCCGCAGCCGCCGGTGCCCGGCGTGAAGGCCGTCGTCGACGCCAACCTGCTGTGGAGCGCGCTCAGTGTCGTCGCGCTGCTCGCCTGGCTGGAGCCCACCACCGCGGGCGCGGTCTGGACCCTCGTGCAGGCGGGCACCGTGGCCGGTTTCGCGGCCCTCCAGTGGGGCGCGCTGCGGGCGACCGCTACCCCTTGAGCGACCGGAGGTAGGCGACCGTCTCCGGGTCGGCCGGGAGGAAGGTCTCGATGGCCAGCTCGGCGACGGTCACGTCCAGCGGCGTGTTGAACGTCGAGATCG
Source organism: Streptomyces sp. NPDC042100 (assembly GCF_055582325.1). NCBI lineage: Bacteria > Bacillati > Actinomycetota > Actinomycetes > Kitasatosporales > Streptomycetaceae > Streptomyces > Streptomyces sp. NPDC042100. The sequence goes on along the minus strand of NZ_JBVJDK010000004.1, from coordinate 438,993 downwards.
ACGACACGAACGACAGCACCCGCCCGTCGTGCTCGATCCGCAGCGGCAGCGCGAAGTACGGGTACGGCTCCGGGTCCTCCCGGTCCTCCGGATCGCCCGTGCCCTCCGGCACCGGATAGGCGGCCACCTCCTCGTACAGCGCCCGCAGCGACTCCGAGCGCACCAGCGCGATCTGACGCTCCATCTGGTGCAGCAGGTGCCCCCGCCACTCGCGCAGATTGCGGATGCGCGGGGCCAGCCCCTCCGGGTGCAGGGTGATCCGCATGGCGTTCAGCGGCGGCGTCAGCAGGTGCTCCGGCAGCCCCGCCAGCAGCATCCCGATGCCCTCGTTGGCCGCCACCACCGTGTACGAGCCGTCCACGACCAGCGCCGGATACGGCTCGTAGCCCGTCAGCAGCGCCCCGATGCCCTCGCGCAGCGTGTCCAGGAGCGGCGCGTCCATCGTCGACTCGGTGAACCTCGGCGCGTAACCCGCCGCGAGCAGCAGGGCGTTGCGGTCCCGGACCGGCACCTCCAGGTGCTCGGCGAGGCGCAGGACCATCTCCTCGCTCGGCCGCGAACGCCCGGTCTCCACGAAGGAGATGTGCCGCGCCGACGAATCCGCCCGCAGCGCCAGCTCCAGCTGGCTCAGCCGCCGGCGCTCGCGCCAGCCGCGCAGCAGCGGTCCCACACCCGTGTCGCTCGCGACAGTCGTCATGCCCAGACGGTATCCCAGAGGTCGACCCGGGTACCTTCTCCCGGTGACCGCCCGGTCACCGCGGAACCCGACCGGAGGGAGCAGCACATGCCCACACAGCCCCTGTCGCAGAAGGAGATCGAGGACCGCCTGCGGGAGCTTCCCGGCTGGTCCCTCGCCGGCGACCGGATCACCCGCACCTACCGGCTCGCCGACCACTTCGCCGCCACCGCCCTCGTCGTCCACGTGGCCTCGATCCAGCAGGAGCTCGACCATCACAGCGATCTGACGCTCGGTTACGACAGCGTCGCGCTGACCGTGCACACCCACACCGCGGGCGGCGTCACCGAGAAGGACTTCGCCCTCGCCGACCGCGTCGAGGCGGTGGCCCCGGGGCACGGCGCCCGCTGAGCCCCGGGCCGGCACCCGCCCGTACGATCGGGCCCATGGGGGATACCGTGCTCGACTACGAGGCCGAGGCCGCGCGTTACGACGAGACCCGCGGCGGGGTGCCGCGCGCGGAGGCCGCCTCGGCCGCCGTGCTGCGGCTCCTGCCGCCCGGCACCCGCACGCTCGTCGACGTCGCCTGCGGCACCGGCCTCGTCACCGCCCGCCTGGCCCGGCCCGGCCTCGCCGTGTACGGGGCCGACACCGCGCACGCCATGCTGCGCACCGCCGCCGGACGCCTGCCGGGCCGCGCGGTGCGCGCCGACGCCCGCGCGCTGCCGCTGCCGGACGCCTCCGTGGACGCCGTCAGCGCGGTCTGGCTGCTCCACCTGGTGCCCTTCGCGGCGGAGATCATCGCCGAGGCGGCCCGGGTGCTGCGCCCCGGCGGCGTGTTCGTCACCACCGTCGACAAGGACGCCGCCCACGACGTCGGCAGCGACGTCGACGCCCTGCTGCGCCCGCACCGCGCCGCCCCCGAGGCGGCCCGCGACGCGGCGGGCGCCGTGACCGGGCACGCCGCCGCCCACGGCCTGGCCCCCGGGCCCGTCACCCGCTTCACCGGCCACGGGCAGGGCGCCACCCCGCGCGGGACCGCCGGGAAGCTGCGGCGGGGCTACTACGCCTCCTGGTTCCACGGCACCCCCGCGACCGTGGACCTGCTCGCGGCGGCCCTCGCCGCCCTTCCCGGCCAGGACCGCCCCCGCCCCGAACCCTCCTACCGGCTGGCCTCCTTCGTGAAGCGCCCGGCCGGGCCGAGCCCCGTCGTCCCCGAAGGCAGCGCGTCCGCCAGGTAGCCCGCCAGGTCCGGGCGGTCGGGGGCCAGCATGTGCCGCACCCAGGCGTCCCGTTCGTGCCCGATCGGCGGCAGCTCCCACACGCAGCCGATCCAGTTCCGCGCCCCCGGCGCCAGCCGCACGAAGTGCGCCGGGTCGGTGTCCGGGCAGTCCAGCGCGGGCTGGCCCGCCGCCGCCCCGCCGAAGTGCAGCACGTTGTCCCACACCCAGCTGTACGCGTTCAGGTACGCGCCCGTGTCGCCGCCCCGGTGCAGCACCGTGAACGCCGCCGCGGGGGTGCCGTCCGGCTCCGGCAGCAGCTCCGGCAGCAGCGCGTACGCCGCCCGGGCCACCTCCGGTTCGATCCCGGCCGGATCGGCCGTCACGTGGTAGCGCTTGACGTGCCGGCCGGCGATCTCGACCGGCTCCAGGGCGAACAGGTACTTCTCCTCGAAAGCCATGGCTGGACCGTACGAGGACTTCACTGACACCTTGTGTCAGTGAAGTCCAGCCGGCTCTTGTCGATCCTCCTGCTGCTCCAGACCCGGGGCACCCTGACGGCCGCCCGCCTCGCCGAGGAGCTGGAGGTCTCGGTCCGCACCGTCTACCGGGACGTCGAGGCCCTGGCCGCCGCCGGGGTCCCGCTGTACGGGGACGCCGGGCACCGCGGCGGCTACCGGCTGCTCGAAGGGCACCGCTCCCGGCTCACCGGCCTGTTCGCCCGCGAGGCCGAGGCCCTCGTCCTCGCCGGACTGCCCGTCGCCGCCGACGGCCTGGGCCTCGGCGGGCACTTCGCCGACGCCCACCTGAAGCTGCGCGCCGCCCTTCCGGCACCGCTGCGCGAGCACGTCGACCGGCTGCGGACCCGCTTCCACATCGACGCCGCCGGCTGGTACGCGGAGGAGACCGAGGCCCCGTTCCTGCCCGAGGTCGCCGAGGCCCTGCGCACCGGACGGGTGCTCGCCGTCCGCTACCGGCGCTGGCGGGAGCCCAGCGAGGTGGACCGGCGGCTCGCCCCGTACGGCCTGGTGCTGAAGGCGGGCCGCTGGTACCTGGTCGCCGGGCCCGGCCCGCGCACCTACCGGGTGGACCAGATCCTCTCCCTCACCGCCACCGACGAGGAGGCCGTCGTCCCCGAGGGCTTCGACCTGGCCGCCCACTGGCGGGCCAGCCAGGCGGACTTCCACGCCCGGCTGCACCGGGGCGAGGCGCTCGTGCGGATCTCCCCGCGCGGTGCCGCCCGCCTCACCGGGGCCGCCGCCCGGGCGCTCGCCGCGACCGGCTCTCCCGAGCCCGACGGCTGGACCCGCGCCGCCCTGCCCGTGGAGTCCCCCGACCACGCCCTCGGCCTCCTGCTCGCCCTCGGCGAGGAGGTGGAGGTCCTCGGCCCTGAGGAGCTCCGGGACCGGATCGCGGCGACGGTACGGACGCTGGCGGCGCGCTACGGGACGTGACACGGGGCCGCCGCCCGCGCCGCCCCTCACGCCCGCTTCCCGAACGCCCCCTCCGCGTACGCCGTGAAGTCGACCGGGTCCCGCCCGAGGACGCGCTTCACCCCGTCCGTCACCGCCGTGTTGCGCCCGTCGAGCAGGGCCGTGAACAGGCCCGACAGCCACACCGCCTCCGGCTCCGGCAGCCCGAACCCGGTCAGCAGCTCCGCGTACTCCCGCTCGCTCACCGGCACGTACACCACCTCGTGCCCGGCGGCCCGGGAGAGCTCCGCCGCCACCTCGGCGAAGGTCAGCGCCCTCGGCCCGGTCACGTCGTGGACCCGGCCCGCGTGCTCGTCCCGCAGCAGCGTCGCCACGATCACGTCCGCGAGGTCGTCCGCGTCCACGAACGGCTCCGCCGTACCGCCCGCCGGGAACGCGAGCGTGCCCGCCGCGACCCCCTCCGCGAACAGCCCCTCGTCGAAGTTCTGCGTGAAGAACGCGGCGCGCACCACGCCCAGTTCGATCCCCGAGGCCCGCAGCGCCTCCTCCGCCGCCACCGCCTCGGGCTCGCCCCGCCCGGACAGCAGCGTCACCCGCCGCACCCCGCGCGCCACCGCCAGCTCGCCGAACTCCCGCAGCGCCTCGGCGGCGCCCGGCGCGGCGAGGTCCGGGTAGTAGTTCACGTACGCGGCGTCCGCGCCTTCCAGGGCGGGGCCCCAGGTCGCCGGGTCCGCCCAGTCGAAGCGGGTGGTCCCCGCCCGCGAGCCGGCGCGCACCGCCGCCCCGTGCTCCGCCAGCCGCCGCGCCACCCGGCTCCCGGTCTTCCCGGTCGCGGCCGTCACCAGGACGGTCGGGGCCGGGGCCCCGGAGGTCGTGGCCGGCGTCGATTCCCGCGTGTCGTTCGATGAGTTCGTCATGGCTCCACCCTCGCGCCCCGGCCGCCGCGTTCCCATGCTCCATCGGCTCGCCCGCATACGCGTGCGTCTACGCTGGCCGCCATGGACGCACTCGCCGGACTGCTCGACGGGCCGAGGGCCCGGGGCGCCTTCATCCTGCGCATGGTGATGGACCCGCCCTGGTCCGTACGGATCGAGGACCGGGCCCCGCTCTGCCTGATGTGCGTCACCTCCGGCGAGGCGTGGATCGTGCCCGACGGCGGCCCGCCCGTGCTGCTGCGCCCCGGCGACATCGCCGTCGCCCGAGGCCCCGTCCCGTACACCGTCGCCCACGCCCCCGACGCCCCGCCGACCGCCGTCATCGGCCCCGGCGGCGCCTGCGCCACCCTCGGCGGCGAGCCGCTCGCCGAGTCGATGAGCCTGGGCGTCCGGACCTGGGGCAACGCCCGCGACGGCGGCACCGGCGTGCTCGTCGGCACCTACCAGCTCGCCGGCGAGGTCGACCGCCGGCTCCTCGACGCGCTGCCGGGCCTGCTCCACCTGCCCGCCGAGGTCTGGAACTGCCCGCTCACGCCCTTCCTGGAGGAGGAGGTCTCCCGCGACGAACCCGGCCAGAGCGTCGTCCTCGACCGGGTCCTCGACCTGCTCCTGATCGCCGCCGTCCGCGCCTGGTTCGCCCGGCCCGGCGCCGAGGCGCCCGGCTGGTACCGGGCGATGGGCGACCCGGTGGTCGGGCGCGCGCTGCGGCTGCTCCAGCGGGACCCGGCCCACCCCTGGACCGTCGCCTCGCTCGCCGAGAAGGCCGGCGTCTCCCGCGCCGCGCTCGCCCGCCGCTTCACCGAGCTGGTGGGGAAGCCGCCGATGGCGTACCTCACCGGCCGCCGCATCGACCTCGCCGCCGACCTGCTGCGGCGCACCGACGCGACCGTCGAGGCCGTCGCCCGCCAGGTCGGCTACGGCGGTGCCTTCGCGCTGAGCGCCGCCTTCAAACGGGCCCGGGGCATGAGCCCGCAGGAGTACCGGAACGCCCGGGACTGAAACCTGCGCTTGCCGGAACGGCAAGTTTCCTCGCGCTTCCGGCAGCGGCGGCGCACGCTGTCCCCATGAGCGCACACGACCTCCACGACGGACACCGGCACGGCCACGGCGCGGCGCACGGCGAGGCCCCCGGCGGGACCGACGCCCACGCCCACGGCACCGGCCACGCCCACGGCACCGGCACCGGCCACGCCCACTCCCACGACCACACCGACCTCGACTGGGCCGAGCTCGCCCCGCTCCTCACCGTGCAGGCCGAGACCGCGAGCCCCCTCTACACCGAGGCCGCCGCCTGGCTCGCCGGGCTCGCCCCCGCCGGGCGGGTCCGCCGGGTCCTGGACTTCGGCAGCGGCCCCGGCGTCGTCACCGCCCTGCTCGCCGAGGCCTTCCCGGAGGCGGAGGTCGTCGCCGTCGACGCGACCCCCGCGCTCCTCGCCCTGGCCGCCGAGCGCGCCGAGGCCCGAGGGCTCGGCGGCCGGGTCAGCACCCTGCGCGCCGAACTCCCCGCCGACTTCGACAGCCTCGGCACCGCCGACCTGATCTGGGCCAGCCACTCCCTGCACCACATCGGCGACCAGCAGGCCGCGCTCACCGCCTTCGCCAAGGTGCTGAACCCCGGCGGGCTCATCGCCCTCGCCGAGGGCGGGCTGCCGGCCCGCCACCTGCCGTGGAACGCGGGGGTCGGCCGGCCGGGCCTGGAGGCCCGGATCGACGCCGCCGCGGCCGACTGGTTCGGCGCCATGCGGGCCTCGCTGCCCGACGCCAAGGACGAGAGGGACGACTGGAACGCGCTGCTCACCGGCGCGGGCCTGACCCCGAGCGGCACCCGCAGCTTCCTCTCCGACATCCCCGCGCCGCTGCCGGACGCCGTACGCGGCCAGATCGTCGCGCACTACGAGCGGCAGCGCGAGGGGCTGGCCGGGAGCCTCGCCGACGACGACCGCGCGGCCCTCGACCGGCTCCTCGACCCGGCCGACCCGCTCTCGCTGCACCGCCGGGCCGACCTGTTCCTGCTCTCCGCCCGTACCGTCCACACCGGACGCAAGGACGGCTGAGCGTCCCGGGCCGCACGGGCCCGGGAGCGCTCAGGACACCGGCTCCAGGCGCCACCACTGCGCCGGGGAGTCGGTGTCCTCCCACTGCCGGACGGCGGCGCCGTCCTCCGTCGAGCCCTCCGCCACCTCCAGGAGCAGCCCGCTGACGAAGCTGACCAGCGCCACCGTGCCCGGCGACTGGAGGTCCTCCTCGATGGTCCACTCCTGGGCACCGAAGTTGTTCGGCTTCCACTGCTGGATCGCCGCGCCGTTCTCGGTCGAGGCGCCCTTCACGTCCAGGCGCTTGCCCCCGGCCACGTTCACCAGGTGGTACAGGCCGCCGCCGTTCGGGACCGGCGCGATGTGCCAGTGCTGGCCCGGACCTCCCCGGTCCAGGCCCTGCCGCACCGGCGCCCCGCCGCGCGTCGAGCCCTCGAACACCTCCAGGAGCAGCCCGCTGGCCACGTTCCGCACCCGGTAGACCCCCTCCGCGACCCGCATCCGGTCAGGCTCCGACGTGGAACTCGGCCGGGTCCGGGCCCAGTCGGCGGCCCTCGTCGAGGGCGGCGAGGCCCGCGAGGTCCTCGGCGTCGAGCTCGAAGCCGAAGACGTCGATGTTCTCGGCGATGCGGGACGGGGTCACCGACTTCGGGATCACCACGTTGCCCACCTGGATGTGCCAGCGCAGCACCACCTGGGCGGGCGTACGGGCGTGCTTGCGGGCGATGGCCACGATCGCCGGGACGTCGAGCAGCCCCCGGCCCTGGCCCAGCGGGGACCACGCCTCGGTCGCGATGCCGTACCGCTCGTGCACGGCGCGCAGCGCGGTCTGCTGGAGCTGCGGGTGCAGCTCGACCTGGTTGACCGCCGGCACCACCGAGGTCTCGCCGATCAGGCGCTCCAGGTGCTCGGCGTGGAAGTTGGAGACGCCGATGGCGCGGGCGCGCCCGTCGGCCAGGATCTTCTCGAAGGCGCGGTACGTGTCGACGTACGCGTCCTTGTTCGGCACCGGCCAGTGGATCAGGTACAGGTCGACGTGGTCCAGGCCCAGCTTGGCCAGGGAGTCGTCGAAGGCGCGCAGGGTGGAGTCGTAGCCCTGCTCGCTGTTCCACAGCTTGGTGGTGACGAAGAGCTCCTCGCGGGGGAGCCCCGAGGCGGCGAGGGCCTTGCCGGTGCCGGCCTCGTTGCCGTAGATGGCGGCGGTGTCGATGGAGCGGTAGCCCGCCTCCAGGGCCGTGCCGACGGCCTGCTCGGCCTCCGCGTCCGGCACCTGCCAGACGCCGAAGCCGAGCTGCGGCATCCGCACGCCGTTGTTGAGGGTGAGGAAGGGGACCTTGCTGTCCGTGCTCACGAGCGGTCGATCCTTACGTTGTGGTCCGTTGCCGGTGGCGCGCCGCCGGTGTCGCATGTCCGGTGCCGCGTCCCCGGCGTCACATTTCCGGTGTCAGCTTCAACGATCCGCGCGCCGATCTCATTCCGCAGTGCCGGGGCCCTCCCCGGCCGTCCCCAGATAGGCGGCCCGCACCCGGGGGTCCGCCCGCACCCGCTCGGCCGGACCCTCGGCGAGGACCCGCCCGAGGTCGAGGACCACGACCCGGGCGCACAGCTCCATCACGAAGGAGACGTGGTGCTCCACGAGCAGCACCGCGCACCCCTCCTCCTCGGCCATGTGCCGCACCACGGCGGCGAGCCGGCCGCGTTCCCCGGCGGACATGCCGGAGGCGGGCTCGTCCAGCAGGAGCAGCCGGGGCGGGTCGGCCAGCGCCCGCGCCAGCTCGGCCATCCGGGCCTGCCCGACCGGCAGCGCGCCCGCGTACGCCCCGGCCAGCGCGTCGAGGCCGCAGGAGCGCAGCACCTCGGCGGCGCGCGAGCGGCGGGCCGGCAGCGGGCCCCGGCGCCACTCCTGGGCGACCACCAGGTTGTCCGTCACCGTCAGCTGGCCGAAGAGCTGCTGGCGCTGGAAGGTGCGCCGCACCCCGTGCCGGGCCCGCCACACGGGGGAGCGGCGCGAGATGTCCGTACCGTCGAGGAGGATCCGGCCGCGGTCCGGGCGGCGGATGCCCGACAGCACGTCGAAGAGGGTGGTCTTGCCCGCCCCGTTGGGGCCGATGAGGCCGCAGATCTCGCCGGGGCGGACGGTGACGGCCACGTCGTCGAGCGCGCGGACCCCGCCGAAGCGGACCCCGATGCCCCGGGCGTCGAGCAGCGCGTTCCCGCTCATGCGCGGGCCCCCATTCCCAGGTAGGCGTCGGCGAGCCGGTCGGCGTCGGCCTCGGCGCGCGGCCCGCACCACACGATCCGGCCCTCGGCCAGATAGGCGACGGTGTCCGCGAGGCCCAGCGCCTCGGCGGCCTTCTCCTCGACGAGGAGCAGCGCGGTGCCCCGGGAGCGGAGTTCGGCGAGGAGCTGGAAGACCTCGTCGACGATCCGGGGCGCGAGCCCGAGGGAGGGTTCGTCGGCGACGAGGACGGCGGGCGGCCGCTGGAGCAGCGGGGCGAGGGCCAGCAGTTGCTGCTCGCCGCCGGAGAGCGAGCCGGCGGGCACGGTGCGGCGGGCGGCCAGCCCGGGGAAGCGGGTGTAGACGGCCTCGCGGTCGGCCGCCTCGGGGAGCTGGAGGGCCAGGTTCTCCTCGATGGACAGGCCCGCGAAGATGCCCCGCCCCTCGGGCGCGAGCCGCACCCCGCGCCGGGCGCGGGCGACGGCGCCGTCCCCGCCCGCCTCGGCGCCGTCGATCCGGACGGCACCGCTCCGGGCCGCGAGGAGGCCCCCGGCGACCCGGCACAGGGTGGACTTCCCGGCGCCGTTGGCCCCGAGCACGGCGACGATCTCGCCGGGGCGCACCAGCAGGTCCACCCCGTGCAGCACGTCCGCGCCGCCGCCGTGGCCGGCGTGTACGGCGGTGAGCTCCAGGGCGGCGGGCCGGGGCGGCGGGACCGGGGCGGGGCCGGTCGTGGCCGAGGCCCGCGCGGCGGCCTTCGCCCGGCGGGCGGCCCAGCGGGCGGGGAGGGCCGCCGCGTAGCCGTCGGGGTCGTTGGCGAGGGCGAGACCGGCGAGGCCGAACAGCACGACGGGGAGGTGGGCCGACTCGGTCACGTACCCGGCGAGGAACTGCGGGGCCACCGCGTACACCAGGCCCGCGAGCACCGCGTACTGCGGGCGCCGCACCCCGGCGGCGACCGCCACCGCCAGCCACACCAGGCCCGTCATGGCCGGGAAGTCGGTGGCGGTGATCCGGGTGTTGTACGAGGCGTAGAGCACGCCGCCGAAGCCGGCGAGGGCCGCCGAGACCGTGAACACCAGCAGTTTGGTACGCACCACCGACACCCCCGAGGCCGCGGCGGCGGCCGGGGCGGAGCGGACCGCGAGCATGGCCCGGCCGCGGCGGGAGTTCCGCAGCCGGGTGAGCCCGGCGACGCCGAGGGCGCTCAGCACCACCAGGGCGACGCCCATCGCCCGGTCGTCGGTCAGGTCGAGCGGGCCGAGGACCGGGCGCGGGATCTCCCAGCCGGTGTCGCCGTTGCGCAGCCACCCGAACTGGAAGAGGACCTGGTCGGCGAGGAAGGCGAGGGCGAGCGTGGCCAGGGCCAGCGAGCGTCCGCCGAGGCGCAGCGCGGGCAGCGCCACCACGGCGCCGAGCAGGGCGGCGACCGCCGTGCCCGCGAGCGCGGCGGCGGCGAACGGCCAGCCTCGGCTCATCAGCAGCCCGGCGACGAGCGCGGCTCCGGTGACGAACGTGGCCTGGGCGAGCGAGACCATCGCGCCGAGCCCGGTGACGACGGTGAAGGAGAGGAAGACCAGGCCGACGGCGAGGCCCTGGGCGAGGATCCCGCTCCAGAACGGGGTGGTGACGGTGTAGAAGGCCGTGCACAGCAGCGCCCCGGCGAGCGCCCACGGCCCCCAGCGGCGCAGCGGGCCGAGCCCCGCGAGCCGGTCGTCGGGCGGCGGGTCGGCGGCGGCGGTGCCGGCGGCCCGCTCCCGGCGGGCCAGCAGCACGAGTCCGGCGAACAGGATGAGGAACGGCACCGCCGTGCGGAAGCCGGTCAGTCCCTCGGCGAAACTCGCGTACCCGGCCACCAGGTTCTGCACCACGCCCAGCGCCAGCCCGCCCGCGAACGCGAGCGGTACGGAGGTGAAGCGGCCGAGGACCGCCGCGGTCGCCGAGACGAAGAGGAAGAGGGTGTAGTCGTGCGCGGAGAGCCCGAGCAGCGGGGTGGCGAGCACCCCGGCGAGCCCGGCGAGGGCGGAGGAGAGCATCCAGGCGACGGAGGAGAGCCGGTCGGCGTCCACGCCCCGCAGCTCGGCGAGGGAGCGGTTGTCGACGGTGGCGCGCAGCCGCAGCCCGAGCCGGGTGCGGCGCAGCAGCACCCACAGTCCGGCCGCGACCGCCGCCGTCACCAGCCAGGTGATCAGCTGGTCGGAGTCGACGCCGACCCCGTCGACGCCGAGGCCCGCGAAGGGCTGCCAGGAGACGGCCGGGCTGGGGCCGACGCCGGGCAGCCCGAACTGGTTCTCGGCCGGTCTGACGGGTGCCCCGGCCCGCTCCAGCAGCTCCACCGCCCACAGTCCGGCGGCGGGGAGCGCGACCAGCAGGCCGATGGTCGCCGTGATCCGCGCGGTTTCGCCGACCGTGGCGAGCTTGCGGAACATCAGCCGGTCCAGCGCCCAGCCGAGCGCGGGCGCGACACCGAGGACGAGCAGCAGGGCGGTGGGGACGGCGGGCCAGCCGAAGCCGGAGTGGAGCTCGTAGAAGGCCAGCGCGCACAGGTAGGCGGTGGCGCCGTGCGCGAAGTTGAAGAGGCCGGAGGCGGCGGAGGAGAGCACGAGGCCGGTCGCGAGCAGCGCGTACAGCGCCCCGGAGACCAGCCCGCTCAGCACGAAGCCCAGGAGGTCGCCCACGTGACCGCGCCCCTAGCCGAAGGGGATCGGCGGGTAGCAGCGGAACGGCACGGCCACCTCGTAGCGTCCGTCCTTCAGGCGCACCAGCGCGCCGCAGCCGAAGCTCTCCTTCTGCCCCTTGGGCTCGGCCCGGTCGCCGACGAGGGTGCCGGTGTCGGAGAAGCCGGCCGCCGCCTTCTGGAAGGACTCGACGCTGAGGTCCTTGCCCGCCTTGGCGGCGATGGCGAGGAAGAGGTCGGCGCTCATGTAGCCGGTGAGCATGTGCATGTTGAGCGGCACGTCCTTGCCGCCCGCCGCCTGCCGGATGTCCGCCTTGAAGCGGCTCATCGCGGGGCTGTCGGACTCGAAGGGCTGGAACTGCAGCAGTACGAGGACCCCGTCGAGGGCCTGCCGGGTGGCGTCCTTGGCGAGCAGCCCCGGGTCGTAGTCGGTCGGATCGGTGAGCAGGCCCCGGTAGCCGGCCCGCTTGAGCGCGGTGAACAGGCCGATGTTGTAGGGGGTCTGCATCACCGACACCACGGCGTCGGGCGCCTTGCCGCCGGGTCCGGAGCGCAGGATCTCCTTGGTGTACGCGGACCAGTCGCTCGGCAGCGAGGTGGCGGGCACCGACGCCTTGGCGTAGGCGAGGGTGAAGCCGGCCGCCTTGAAGCCCTGGGTGAAGGTGCGGATGCCGAAGCGTCCGGCGTCGCTGTCCCCGCCGATCAGGGCGACCGAGCGGCCCTTCGCGCCACCGAGGACCTGGGCGAGGCCCTCGGGCCAGGTCTGGTTGAGGGTGCCGCCGGGGGTGGGGACGAGGCAGCCGTTGAAGCCGTAGATGTGCTTCGGGCCGCAGAAGGAGGGCAGGGTGCCCCAGCCGACGGTGGGGACGGCCTGGTCGTCGAGGAAGTCGGCCCCGGCGAAGGTCACCGAGCTCATCGGCGCGACCGCGAACACCTTCTCCGACTGGACCAGTTTGCGGGCGGCGGCGAGGTTGCGCGCCGGGTCCTGGCCGTCGTCCTCGGCGCCCAGGTACTCGATCCGGCGCCCGCCCACGCCGCCCTCGGCGTTGGCGCGGGCGTAGCGGGCGCGGGCGCCGAGGTCGGTGTCCTTCTTGGAGTAGCCGCTGGCGCTGGTCATGGAGACGATCCCGCCGACCTTGATCGAGTCGGCGGTCACTCCGCGTACGGTCCCCTTGGCGTCCCCGGGCTTCGCCGGATCGCCGCCGGTGGAGGCGGAGTTGCAGGCGGTGGCCAGGAGCAGGGCCGCCGCCGCGGTGGCGAGGGTGCGGATCGTTCTGGACACGGTCGGTCATCCCTCCGTCGGGTGACCGCATTCTGTGAGTGACCTGATGAACCGTCAATAACTGATGCATCGTCAATTACCGGCTGCGGCTCAGCCGTAGAGTGCCTCGACCTCCACCGCGTACGCCTTCTCGATCGCCTTGCGCTTCAGTTTCAGCGAGGGCGTGAGCAGCCCGTGCTCCTCGCTGAAGGGATGGCCCAGGATGCGGAAGGTGCGGATCGACTCCGCCTGCGAGACCGCCGTGTTCGCCGTCACCACCGCGCGCCGGATCTCCGCCTCCAGGACCGGGTCCCGCACCAGCTCGGCCGCCGGCAGCGGCGCCAGGTTCCGCATCGAGAGCCAGTGGTCCACCGCCTCCTGGTCCAGGGTCACCAGGGCCGCGATGTACGGGCGGTCGTTGCCGACGACGAGGCACTGGGCGACCAGTGGATGGTTGCGCACCCGCTCCTCCAGGCCGGAGGGGGCGACGCTCTTGCCGCCCGAGGTCACCAGGATCTCCTTCTTCCGCCCGGTGATCGTCAGATAGCCGTCCTCGTCCAGGACGCCGAGGTCGCCGGTGGCCAGCCAGCCGTCGTTGAGGACCGAGGCCGTCGCGCGCGGGTCGTTGAGATAGCCGGAGAAGACCTGCCCGCCGTGCAGCCAGACCTCGCCGTCCTCCGCGATGTGCACCGTCGTCCCCGGCACCGGCTGCCCCACCGTGCCGTACTTGGTGCGCTCCGGCGGATTCGCCGTCGCCGCCGCCGACGACTCCGTCAGGCCGTACCCCTCGAAGACCGTGACGCCGGCGCCCTCGAAGAAGAGCCCCAGCCGCCGGTCCATGGCCGAGCCGCCCGACATCGCGTGCCGCACCCGCCCGCCCAGCGCCTCGCGGACCTTCCCGTACACGGTCTTCTCGAAGAACTGGTGCTGCATCCGCAGCGCCGCCGAGGGGCCCGGACCGATGCCGAAGGCCCGGTGCTCCAGCGCCTCCGCGTAGCGGACCGCGACGTCCACCGCCTTGTCGAACGGGCCCCGCTTCCCCTCCGCCTCGGCCCGCCGCCGGGCGGCCCGGAAGACCTTCTCGAACACGTACGGCACCGCCAGCACGAAGCTCGGCCGGAACGCGGCCAGGTCCGGCAGCAGCTCCGACGCCCCCATCACCGGCTGGTGGCCCAGCTTCACCCCGGCCCGCACCGCCGCCACCTGCACCATCCGCCCGAAGACATGCGCCAGCGGCAGGAAGAGCAGCGTGGCCGCGGCGTCCCCCGGGCGGGAGCGGAAGACCGGCTCCCAGCGCCCGACCAGCATGTCCGTCTCGAACATGAAGTTGGCGTGGGTGATCACGCAGCCCTTGGGACGGCCGGTCGTCCCCGAGGTGTAGATGACGGTCGCCACCGAGTCCGGGGTCACCGCCCGCCGGTGCCGGTGCACCACGTCCTCGTCGATGTCGGCACCCGCCTCGACCAGCTCCGCGACCGCGCCCCGGCCCGCGTCGAGCTGCCACAGGCGCTGCAGCCGGGGCAGCCGGTCGATCACCGAGCCGACGGTCATCGCGTGGTCCTCGTGCTCCACCACGCAGGCGGTCACCTCGGCGTCGTGCAGCATCCAGAGGACCTGCTCGGCGGAGGAGGTCGGATAGACCGGGACCGGCTGCGCGCCCAGCGTCCACAGCGCGAAGTCGAAGAGCGTCCACTCGTAGCGGGTCCGCGACATGATCGCGACCCGGTCGCCGAACCGCACCCCGTGCGCGATCAGCCCCTTCGCCAGGGCCAGCACCTCGTCCCGGAACGCGGCGGCGGTCACATCCCGCCAGATCCCCTCCGCGTCCTTGCGGCCGAGGGCGACCCGGTCCGGCTCCCGCTCGGCATGATCGAACACGGCGTCCGCCAGACCGCCGACCTGAGGCGCCGCTTCGACGGGCGGCACGGTGAACTCGCGCACTGACCTGCTCCTCGCCCGCTCGATGTAGCGATCCGTACGGCGCCGGTGACGGTACCCCAACGGGCGCACGGGCGGGAGGGCCTTCACCAAGCCGCGACCTTGACCGTATCCACAGGTCAGGCCCGGAGAACCGGGCAACTGGAGGGAGCCGGGGCCCCGTTGTGTGACCGGCGGTAAGCCGGGGCGGCCGGAATCTCCACGGAATCTGTACGGAGCACTCACCGACCATCCCTGGGCCCGGGGGCGCAAGAGGGAACTCGGCCGTTCTCACCGACGGCCGCGCCCGCCCGGCGCCCCACCCCGCTGGCCTCGGCCGCACGCGCCCGCCCGGCGCCCCGCCCCGCGCCTCAGCGGGGCCGGTGGAGCCGGTCGCCGCCCGCGAGGATCGCCGCCGCCAGCGCGTCCGCCGCGTCCTGCGTGGCGCCGCCCCGGCCCCCCTTGAGCAGCACGAAGTCCACCGCGCCCAGCTCCGGGAGGCCCGCGCGGACCGGGACCTCCGTCAGGCCCGGCGGGACCAGGCCCCGGGTGTGGGCCATCACCCCGAGCCCCGCGCGGGCCGCCGCCACGTTCGCGCTCAGGCTGCTGCTGGTGCACGCGATCCGCCACGGCCGCCCCTGCTCCCGCAGCGCCTCCAGGGCCCGGGCCCGGGTGATCCCCGGCGGCGGGAAGACGATCAGCGGCACCGGGCGTTCCGGATCCAGCCGCAGCCGGGGCGAGCCGATCCACACCAGCGTGTCCTGCCAGACCAGCTCCCCGCCGGTCTCGTCGCCGCGCCGCTTGGCCAGGATCAGATCGAGCCGCCCGGCCGCCAGCCGCGCCTGGAGGGTCCCCGACAGCTCCACCGTCAGCTCCAGGTCCACCTCCGGGTGCTCGCGGCGGAAGGCCTCCAGGATCTCCGGCAGCCGGGTCGTCACGAAGTCCTCCGAGGCCCCGAAGCGCAGCCGCCCGCGCAGCCGGGTCCCGGTGAAGAAGGCCGCCGCGCGCTCGTGCGCCTCCAGGATCGCGCGCGCGAAGCCCAGCATCGCCTCGCCGTCCTCGGTCAGCTCCACGCCGTGGGTGTCCCGGACGAACAGCGGCCGGCCGGTCGCCTCCTCCAGGCGCCGCACGTGCTGGCTCACGGTCGACTGGCGCACCCCGAGCCGCCGCGCCGCCTGCGTGAAGCTGAGGGTCTGCGCGACCGCGAGGAAGGTGCGCAGCTGGGCCGGCTCGTACACGGTGGCGGTCACGCCCCGACCGTACCCCGCCCGGCGCCGGTCATCATGTTTCGTGATGACAGTCAGTGTGCTGTACGGGATTCCCGATCGGCGGGGCGTCCCCCAGGATGGAGGGATGAGCTCCCGTCCGCCCCGCACCTCCCGCAGACCCCTGCTGCCGTCCTGGCTGCCGGTCGACCCGTACATACTGGCGCTGCTCGGCACGGTCGGCCTGGCCGCCCTGCTGCCCGCCTCCGGGACGGCCGCGACGGTGGCGGACGGCACCGCCAAGGCGGCCGTCGCGCTGCTGTTCTTCCTCTACGGCGCGCGCCTGTCCACCCGCGAGGCGCTCGACGGGCTCAGGCACTGGCGGCTCCACGTCACCGTCCTGGCCTGCACCTTCGTCCTCTTCCCGCTGCTCGGGCTCGCCGCGCGCGGACTGGTGCCGACCGTGCTCACCCCCTCGCTCTACGGCGGACTGCTCTTCCTCTGCCTGGTGCCCTCCACCATCCAGTCCTCGATCGCCTTCACCTCCATCGCGCGCGGCAACGTGCCCGCCGCGATCTGCGCGGGCTCCTTCTCCTCGCTCGCCGGGATCGTGCTCACCCCGCTGCTCGCCGCCGCCCTCCTGGGCAACGGCGCGGGCGGGTTCTCGGCGGACTCCCTGGTCGCGATCGTGCTCCAGCTCCTCGTGCCCTTCCTCGCCGGACAGCTGCTGCGCCGCTGGGTCGGCGGCTTCCTGACCCGGCACAAGAAGGTGCTCGGCTATGTCGACCGGGGCTCGATCCTCCTCGTCGTCTACACGGCGTTCAGCGCGGGCATGACCCAGGGTGTCTGGCGGCTCGTCACCCCCGCCCGGCTCGCCGCGCTGATCGCCGTGGAGGCCGTGCTGCTCGCCGCGATGCTGGCGCTGAGCTGGTACGGGGCCAAGCGGCTCGGCTTCGGCCGGGCGGACCGGATCGCGATCCAGTTCGCCGGCTCCAAGAAGAGCCTGGCGGCCGGACTCCCCATGGCGAGCGTCCTGTTCGGCGCCCAGGCCTCCCTTGCGGTGCTGCCGCTGATGCTCTTCCACCAGATGCAGCTCATGGTCTGCGCCGTCCTCGCCAAGCGCCGCTCGCGCGACCCGGAGGAGCCCGCAGGGGCCCCGGAGGAGCCCGCCCCGGACGCCGCCCCCGTTGGCGGGATCACATCCCCGGCCGTCCCGCGGTGATCATCGGGGCCGCTACGGTGCTCCCATGCCCGCACTCGATCCCGGCCGCAGCGCGCTCGTCCTCGTCGACCTGATGGAACGCATCGTCGCGCTGCCCCTCGCCCCCCGCTCCGGCACCGACGTCCTGGCCGCCGCCGACCGCCTGGCCCACGGCTTCCGCGCGGCCGGCGCGCCCGTGGTCCACCTCCGGGTCGAACGCCCGGGCGTCGAGTTCCAGCCACCCGGCAGCGAGCTCGTCCCCGCCCTCGTCGACGACGGCGACACCGTCGTCGTCAAGCGCACCATCGGCGGCTTCCAGGGCACCGGCCTGCACGAGGTGCTCGGCGGACACGGCGTCTCCACCCTCGTCTTCGGCGGGATCGCCACCAACCTCGGCGTCGAGTCCACCGCCCGCGCCGCCGCCGACCTCGGCTACGAACTCGTCTTCGCCGAGGACGCCATGACCGCCCTCACCGCCGACGAGCACCATGCCTCCGTCCGGCTCGACTTCCCCCGCCTGGGCACCGTCGCCGCCGTCGCGGCGATCACCCTGGACGGCGCCGCGTGAACCGGGTGCCGATACGGTACGGGGCCCGCCCCTGCTCGCTCGTCGTCTGCCGAGGCTGCTGCTGCGGCGACGCCCGCAAGAACCCCGGCATGGACCACGCCGGACAGCTCGCCCGGCTCCGCGAGGCCGCCGCGGCCTCCGGCGGCCGGCTCCTCGTCCGCACCAGCGACTGCCTCGGCCCCTGCGCCCAGGCCAACGTCCTCGTCGTCCAGCCCTCCACCGAGGGCCGCCGCCGCGGCGGCCGGGCGGCCTGGATCGGCTGGAGCGCCGACCGGGACTGCCTCGACGAGATACTCGCCTGGACGGCGGCCGGCGGCCCCGGCGTCGCCCCGCCCCCGGCCACCCTCGCCCTCCAGATGATCGACCCGCCCAAGAACTAGGGTGTCCGACGCTCCCCGCCGGGCGGATCCGGAGGGTCCCGCCCGGCCCGCCGGGGACGGCCCCGGCGGGCCGTGACCCGACGCGACGGACGGAGCCGCTACGGGACCCGCTCCAGCGCGATCCGGTGCTCGCCCGCGTACACGTTCATGTCCTCCCCGCGCAGGAAGCCCACCAGCGTCAGGCCCGTCTCCGCGGCCAGGTCGACCGCCAGCGACGACGGCGCCGACACGGCCGCGAGGACCGGGAGGCCCGCCATCACCGCCTTCTGCGCCAGCTCGAACGAGGCCCGCCCCGACACCAGCAGCACCGCCCGCGACAGCGGCAGCAGCCCCGCGCGCAGCGCCCGGCCCACCAGCTTGTCCACCGCGTTGTGCCGGCCCACGTCCTCCCGCACGTCCAGCAGCTCGCCGTCCTCCGAGAACAGCGCCGCCGCGTGCAGCCCCCCGGTCCGGTCGAAGACCCGCTGCGCCGCCCGCAGCCGCTCCGGCAGGACGGACAGCAGCGCGGGCGACACCCGCACCGGCGGCTCGTCCGCGATCGGGAACCGCGCCGTGGTCCGCACCGCGTCCAGGCTCGCCTTGCCGCACAGTCCGCACGACGAGGTCGTGTAGACGTTCCGCTCCAGCGAGATGTCCGGGACCGGCACACCCGGCGCGAGCCGCACGTCCACCACGTTGTACGTGTTCGAGCCGTCGTCCTTCGCCCCCGCGCAGTACACGATGGACCGCACGTCCGCCGCGGCCGCCAGCACCCCCTCGCTGACCAGGAAGCCCGCCGCCAGCGCGAAGTCGTCACCCGGCGTGCGCATGGTGATCGCGATCGGCCGCCCGTTCAGCCGGATCTCCAGCGGCTCCTCCGCCACCAGCGTGTCCGGGCGCTCGTTCACCGCCCCGCCCCGGATGCGCACGACACGCCGTCGCTCGGTGACCCGTCCCATTGGCTGCACTCGATTCCGTCCGCGCGATGACCCCCCGGGGGCCCGACCGCCCCATTCTCCTCTTGTCACGGTCGCACAGGCACTTCGGGTGAATCTTGGTGGTTTACGTCACCTGTTACCCATCAGTCGCTCACGAGACTGGGTGGTCCTGCCGACGAACGAACCACCGAGGGGGTCCCGGGCATGACGGGCACTCGAATCGCCGCGCTCGGGCACTACCAGCCCGCCAAGGTGCTCACCAACGACGACCTGGCCGCCCTCGTGGAGACGAGCGACGACTGGATCACCAGCCGGGTCGGCATCCGCACCCGGCACATCGCCGGACCGGAGGAGCCGGTCGACGAACTCGCCGCGCACGCCGCGGGCAAGGCGCTCGCCGCCGCCGGCCTGACCGCCGCCGACATCGACCTGGTGCTGGTCGCCACCTCCACCGCCATCGACCGCTCGCCCAACACCGCCGCCCGGGTCGCCGCCCGGCTCGGCATGGCCTCGCCCGCCACCATGGACCTCAACGTGGTCTGCGCCGGCTTCACCCACGCGCTGGCCACCGCCGACCACGCCGTCCGCGCCGGCGCCGCCCGCCGCGCCCTGGTCATCGGCGCCGACAAGATGACCGACGTCACCGACTGGACCGACCGCACCACCTGCGTCCTCGTCGGCGACGGGGCCGGCGCCGCGATCGTCGAGGCCACCGAGACCGACACCGGCGCCATCGGCCCCGTGCTGTGGGGCTCGGTCCCCGAGATGGGCCACGCCGTCCGCATCGAGGGCACCCCGCCGCGCTTCGCCCAGGAGGGCCAGTCCGTCTACCGCTGGGCCACCCAGCAGCTCCCCGCCCTCGCCCGCAAGGCCTGCGAACGCTCCGGCGTCGCCCCCGAGGAGCTGGCCGGCGTGGTCCTCCACCAGGCCAACCTGCGGATCGTCGAGCCGCTCGCCGCGAAGATCGGCGCCGTCAACGCGGTCGTCGCCCGCGACGTCGTCGACTCCGGCAACACCTCCGCCGCCTCCGTACCGCTCGCCCTGTCCAAGCTGGTCGAGCGCGGCGAACTGCCCTCCGGCGCCCCTGTCCTGCTCTTCGGCTTCGGCGGCAACCTCTCCTACGCCGGACAGGTCGTCCGGATCCCCTGAGGCGCGGGCGCGCCCGGTGCCCCGTTCGGCGGAGCCCGGTGGCGGGGCACCGGGCGCGCGCCTAGCTTCGATCGCGGCGAGGGTCTTTCGACGGCCCGTCCGCGGAAACCTCCGCGACCGCCCCTCGCGTGATCTGGAGGACCGCCATGCGTGCGATACGCGCCGCTGCCGCAGCCCTGCTCGCCGGCCCGCTCGCCACGGCCGTCCTCGTCCTCGGCGGTCCCGCCGCACCCGCCGCCCTCGCGGAGGACGGCGGCGGCCCCCAGGACGGCACCGGGCACGGCATCACCTCCTTCGGCTTCTCCGTCACGCCCGAGACCGTCGCCCCCGGCGGCACCGTCACCCTCAAGGCGGACGGCTGCCAGGTGCCCACCGTGACCGTCGAGTCCGGGATCTTCGACACGGTCACCCTCACCGAGGGCCGCGAGGGCACCGCCACCGTCGACGTCGACGCCAAGGCGGGCGCCCGGTACGAGATCACCTTCGACTGCAAGGGCGAACGCGGCACCGCCCCGCTCACCGTCTCCGGCGGCGGGGGCCACGAGAGCGGCCACGACGGCGGCACGACCGGCGCCCACAAGGGCGTCAAAGCGGGCTTCGGCACGGCCGCGGGCGCCGAGGACTCCGGCGGCATCGGCCTCGTCGAGGCGGTCACCGGCGGCGTCCTCATCGTCGGCGCGCTCGGCGCCGCCGTGGTCCTCGCCCGGCGCGGCGGCTCCGGCACCTGAACCGGCCCCCGGGGCACCCGAAACGGCCCCTTCGCCCCGGAGTGACGAGGTCCGGGGCGAGGGGGCGCCAGTCCCCCGCGCGCGGGGACACCAGGAGAGGGCGAGGCAGCACGGTGCACGGCTCGAACGGACCGGGACGGCCCGGCGCCTGGGGCGTCGTCGCCGTCGTCCTCCTCGTCGGGGTGCACCTGCTGCGCGGCGGCACCGACGCGCTCCGCGCCGAGGGCCCCCCGCTGCCTCGGGCCGCCGCCGCGCCCGGCACCGCCGCGGCCGCCCCGGCGGCGGCCCCCGGACCGCTGCCCGCCGCCCGGCCCGTACGGGTCCGGGTGCCCTCCGTCCGCGTCGACGCGCCGCTCGCGGCCGTGGGCCTGGACACCGAGGGCTGGATCGACGCCCCGCCCCCGGACCGGCCCGAGCTCGCCGGCTGGTTCACCGGCGCGGTCACCCCCGGCGAACGGGGCACCGCCGTCCTGGTCGGACACGTCGACACCCCGGAGGGCCGCGGGGTCTTCTACGGCCTCGGCGCGCTCGCGCGGGACCGGCGCGTCGAGATCGTCCGCGCCGACGGGCGCACCGCCGTCTTCACCGTGTACGGCGTCGAGCTCGTCCCCAAGGAGGGCTTCCCCGCCGCACGGGTCTACGGCTCCACCGGCCGCCCCGAGCTGCGCCTGATCACCTGCGGCGGACGGTACGCGCGGGACACCGGCTACACCGGCAACGTGGTGGTCTCCGCCCGGCTCGCCGAGGTCCGGCCGGCCCCGCCGACCTGACGGACTCCGGGCCGGGAGTGGACCGGGACCGGGGGTGGTGGCGGAAGGTGAGTCCGGGAGCAGGCGTCGGGGGGCGCCGGGCCCCCGCGGTCACCGCACCGCTCAGCCGATGCCCTGACGGTCCGGCTCCAGCGCGAAGGACCGGTCGGCCGCCTCCGGCACCGTGCGCTCCACCAGCTGCACCAGGAGCGTGCGGTGCCGCAGCAGCGGAGCCGCCCGCTCCGGCGGGACCCGCGCCAGCAGGTCGTCGAGCCCGGCGAGCATCCGCCGGGAGACCTGCGGGCTGTCCCCGGCGCAGCCGCGGATCTCGGCGAAGCCCAGGTCCACCAGATCCGTCCAGTCCGGCCCGTCCTGCACGAACCGCACCGTCCCGCCGCCGCGCCGCCGGTCCCGGTACTCCACCGCGCCCAGCGGCCGGTGGGCGAGGGCCGCCAGGAACTGTGTGATCCGGTCCAGGCACTGCACGGCCGTCGTCGGGTCGTTCACGGCGGGGGAGAGGGCCCGCAGCGCGATGTCGGAGAGCTGCCGCAGCCCGAAGCCCAGGTCCTGGTGGAAGGTCCGCTCGATGCCCACCGACACCGCGCCCGCCACCCGGCGCGGCACCGTGCCGCCGTGCACGGCCAGGATCGGCGTGCCCGGCACCACGAAGTCGCCGATCCTCGGCAGCAGCCGCAGCACCACCCCGTGCCGCCGCGCCGACGCGACGAGCAGGGCCACGTTCACGTCCCGCAGCACCCCGGCCCTGCCCCGGTGCAGCAGCTCGTCGGTCGCCGGGCCGAGCGCCCCGGCCCCCACCGCGTACGCCGGGGTCTTCTCCAGTACCCGGAACGCCTCCCAGGTGATCCGGTCCACCACGTGGCCCACCCGCATCAGGCGCAGCGTGGAGTTCACGTACGCCACGAAGAGCAGCAGGCTCAGCCCGACCATCACCAGCGTGAGGATCGACTGCACCAGCGGCACCGTCTGCACCAGCCGAGGGTCGGTCTCGCTCTCGTACGAGGAGAGCACCAGCAGCGACAGCAGGAAGGTGGCGAGGAAGACGGAGAACGCCGCCTTGGTGATCCGGCTGCGGATGAAGATCCGCACGATCCGGGGGCTGAACTGCCCGCTCGCCATCTGCACGGCGACCAGCGAGATCGAGAAGACCACACCGATGAAGGTCATCATCGCCGAGCTGATCGTCGTCACGATCGTCTTCGCGTCGTCGGCGATCCCCACGAGGTCCGTGACCGTCTCGTACTCCCCGGCCTCCTGGAGCGTCTCGACGATCGCCGTGTCCAGCGCGGAGCAGCCCCACCACAGCAGGGCGACCAGCACCATCGAGGCGACGGGCGCGAACCAGAAGGTGTCCCGCAGGTGCTCGCGCAGCGGGGAGAGCATCCGGGGCCTGCGGTACGGGACGGAGGGCGCATGAGGGTCCACCCGGGGCAGGGTAGGCGCCGCCGTCCCCTAGGGTGCGGCGACGCCCCGTGCGCCCCGAGTCGTACCCGGAACGGTCCTCCGGACGTACGAGAACGGGCCCGGACGGCGCCCACGATGGAACACATGAACCGCACCGCCATCGCCCTCGCCTCCACCGCCGCCCTCGGCGCCCTCGTCTTCGCCGGAGCCGTCGCCGTTCCCGCCGCCGCCGACTGGTGGGACGGCCGCCACGACGAGTACTCCTCCTACGCGACCGGTGCCGCCGCCAAGTCCGACCGCCCCTCGGTCCCGCGCTGGCTGCCGGACCAGGCGGGCTCCGTCGAGTACGCCATGAAGACCACCGGCGGCGACCGCGCCCTGAAGGCCGCCCTCCCGTCGGCCGAGCTCCCCGCCGGCTGCGCCCCCCTCGCCGCCGACGCCTCCCGCCCCGACCCGGTCCTGACCCCCGACTGGCTCCCGAAGGACGCGAAGGCGAAGGCCACCGCCCGCTGCGGCCTGTACTACGCGTACCTGGACGGACACACGCTGTACGGCTGGCAGGACAACCAGGACTGGATCAAGGACAACAAGGCGTCCGCACCCCACTGACCACGGAAAACGCTGGTGAAAGCCACCCCGAACCCCTGGTAGAGTTGTCTTTGTCGCCGCGGGGAACACCGGGGTGGCGAAACACCCGTCCGGGTGGCGGAATGGCAGACGCGCTAGCTTGAGGTGCTAGTGCCCTTTATCGGGCGTGGGGGTTCAAGTCCCCCCTCGGACACAAGACGAAGGACCCCGGCTCACGCCGGGGTCCTTCGGCGTTTCTACGCCCCGCCCGCCCCGCTTCCCCCGTGCGTCTCGCCCTTGCGCGCCACCACCAGCCGGCAGCGCGGGGCGCCGTCCTCGCGGAAGCCGAGGGACCGGACCGGCAGGAGCTCCGTGCGGAAGCCCGCGGTCTTCAGGCGGTGGCGGACGTCCGCCAGGCGGAAGGTGCGGTAGTACATGACGAACGGGGGCCGCCACACCGCGTTGCGCAGCCGCATCGCCGCGTCGAAGCCGCACAGCGTCCAGTAGGGGACCGAGCCGACCGGGGGCGGGGCGGGCAGCGGGAAGGCGAAGGTGCCGCCGGGGCGCAGCGAGCGGTGGACCTCCCGGAACAGGGTCCGCTGCTCGGCGGGGAGGAAGTGGCCGAAGGCGCCGAAGCTGACCGCGAGGTCGAAGGCGGCGGTGAAGGGCAGCGCGCGGGCGTCGGCGCGGACCAGGGCCGCCTCCGGGTGCGCCGCCCGGGCCCCGGAGAGCATCCCGGCGCTGAAGTCCACGCCGGTGACCGGGCCCGCGCACACCGAGCGCAGCACCGACAGCCCGGCTCCGGTGCCGCAGCAGACATCGAGGCCGGGGCCGAAGGGGCCGAGCGGCTCCAGGGTCTCGGCGACCGCGCCGAGCAGCCGGTCGGAGGTGCGGAACGGGGTCGTGTCGAAACGGGCGGCCAGCAGGTCGTAGCCCCGCTCGACGGAGGAGAGTGCCTGCACGGTCAGCTCACGGAGGGTGGGGCCCTCGGGGGAGAACATGGTGCCGAGCCTAGGGCGTGCCCGGGCGCGGTCGCCCGCCGCTCACAGGGTGCTGCGTACCTGCGGGGGGACGCTCCAGGCCGGGGCGATCCCCGTCAGCTGGCAGATCAGCAGGTAGAGCGGGATCGGCGGGGTGTAGGGAGAGCCGCCGTCCGGGTGGTGGATCAGCCGAGGGCGCCGGTCGGGGACCACGGCACCGGGGGCGTAGCAGGAGGGCAGCGGCCAGGTCAGGTCCTGGTCGGAACCGGCCGGGACCAGCCACCACCACCAGTCGGCGTCCGCGTACACGCAGCCCTTGGCGGGGAGCCGGGACAGGATGCGGAAGCCGTAGCGGGCGGGGACGCCGATCGCGTCGGAACCGAGGGTGGCCGGCAGGTCCGGCGGGACGGCGAGGCGGGTCACGCCGACGTGGGCGCGGGCGGGGGTGTTCTCGGGGCTCTTGCGGGCGCGCGGGACGAGCAGCGTCGCCATGGTCCTCAGCACGGCTCCGCCATGCCGTGCGCGAGCTCCGCCCAGACGACCTGCGCGGTGCCGTGTCCGGTGCGGTCGGCGCCCCAGGCCGCGCAGAGCGCGTCGACGAGGATGAGGCCGCGGCCCCGCTCGTCCTCGCCGCACTCGCGTATGCGGGGCCCGGCGGGACCACCCTCGTCGCGCACGGCTATGCGCAGCCGCTCCTCGCCCTCGCGCAGCTCGCACACGACCCGGGCGCTCGCGGTGTGGACGACGGCGTTGGTGACCAGCTCGGAGACGACGAGGGCGACGGTGTCGCGGATCTCCGGGTCGCAGCCCCACAGGACGAGGCGCTCCTCGGCGAGCCGCCGGGCCCGGGCCACGGACTCGGTGCGGGCGGGCAGCTCGAAGGCGAACCTGCGGACGTCGGAGTGGGGGCGCGGGCGCTGGGGCATGACGCGGGGGCTCATGAGACCTGAGGAGTGCGCGTTACCAGAAGCCACGACCGGATCCTCACAACTGTGGGCAGGATGCCGTACGCATGTCCTCCGTGGAGCGCACGGCGGAAGTGCGTACTGGTTCACCGGAATACTGTGCTCCTGACTCCGACACTTGGCAAGTGGCACTCTGAAAATTGCAGAGTGCCGTGTTCTCTCTGGCGGGGCTTCGTGGCACACTCGTCCAAACAGCGCGTCGGGGAGGTCTTGAGAGTGAGCGAGCCGCGGTCCGCCCCCACGGTGGGACAGGTCGTACTCGGCAAGCGTCTGCAGGATCTGCGGGAGCGTGCCGGCCTGAAGAGGGAAGAGGCCGCCAAGATCCTCCGGGTGGC
This sequence comes from Streptomyces sp. NPDC042100, assembly GCF_055582325.1. NCBI lineage: Bacteria > Bacillati > Actinomycetota > Actinomycetes > Kitasatosporales > Streptomycetaceae > Streptomyces > Streptomyces sp. NPDC042100. The sequence goes on along the minus strand of NZ_JBVJDK010000004.1, from coordinate 413,457 downwards.
TCCGGCCACGATCCGGCGCATGGAGACGGCCGAGGTCGCGCTGAAGATCCCGTACGTCCAGCTCCTGCTCAAGGCGTACGGCATCACGGACTCCGAGGCGGAGGGCTTCGTCGCCCTCGCGGAGGAGGCCAACCTCCCCGGCTGGTGGCAGCGGTTCCACGACGTGCTGCCCGGCTGGTTCTCCATGTACGTCAGCCTGGAGGGGGCCGCCAGCCTCATCCGGGCCTACGAGCCCCAGTTCGTCCCCGGCCTGCTGCAGACCGAGGACTACGCCCGTGCCATCCTGCGCAGCGGGGCGGTCGGCGGCAGCGATGCCGAGGAGATCGACCGCCATGTAGCCCTCCGCATGGAGCGCCAGTCCCTGCTCACCAGGGAGGACGCGCCCAAGTTCTGGGTGATCATGGACGAGACGGTCTTCCGCCGACCGGTCGGTGACGGGCCCGAAGTGATGCGCGCCCAGCTCGACCGGCTGCTCGAAGCGTCCGAGCTGCCGAACGTCACCCTGCAGATCGCGGAGTTCGGCTCCGGCCATCATCCGGGCACCTACGGGCCGTTCGTCCTCTTCCGCTTCGCCATGCCCGAACTCCCGGACATGGTCTACAGCGAGTACCTGACCGGCGCCGTCTATCTCGACGCGCGCCCCGAGGTGGCCTCCCACCTTGAGGTCATGGACCGCATGGCGGCTCAGGCCGCGACTGCACAACGCACGAAGGAGGTTCTGCGGAACCTCCGCAAGGAGCTGTGAATGGATCGCATATACAACGGTATGCCCGCCGCTGAGCTCGGTGCCGAAGGCTGGCACAAGCCGTGGAGCGGCGGGAACGGGGGCAACTGCGTGGAGGCCATGAAGCTGGCCGACGGCAGAGTCGCCGTGCGACAGTCCGCAGACCCTGAAGGACCCGCCCTCATCTACACCCACGGGGAGATCGCCGCCTTCATCCAGGGGGCCAAATCAGGTCAGGCTGACTTTCTGCTCACCTGACCCCTTCCGCCACACCCCGCACGTCGCGTAACTCTTGCAGTGAGCACCACCGTTGGACCCGCCGAGGAGAGAGCCGATGACCCAGGACCCCGCCGCATCCGTGAGGATCGACACCAGCAAGCCGCACCCGGCGCGGATGTACGACTGGTTCCTGGGCGGCAAGGACAACTACCCCGTCGACGAGGAGATGGCCCGCCAGCTCCTCACCGTCGACGCCCGGGGCCGCGACATGGCCCGGGTCAACCGCGCCTTCATGCACCGCGCCACCCGCTGGCTCAGCGCCGCCGGCGTCCGCCAGTACCTGGACGTCGGCACCGGCATCCCCACCGAGCCCAACCTGCACCAGATCGCGCAGGGGGCCGCGCCGGACTCCCGGATCGTCTACTGCGACAACGACCCGATCGTGCTCGCGCACGCGGCCGCCCTGCTGCGCTCGACCCCCGAGGGGGCCACCGAGTACATCCAGGCGGACGCCCGCGACCCCGAACTGATCCTCGAAAGGGCCGGAAAGGTCCTTGACTTCGACCAGCCCATCGCCCTGTCGATGCTCGCCCTGCTGCACTTCGTGGGGGACGAGGACGGGGCCTACGACCTGGTCGGCAAGCTGGTCGAGAAGCTCGCCCCGGGCAGCTATCTCGTCCTCTCGCACGTCACCGGGGACTTCGACCCCGAGGGCGCCGCGAAGGCCGCCGCCATGTACAAGGCGCGCGGACTGACCCTGCGCCCGCGCTCGCGCGACGAGCTCGCCGCCTTCTTCGACGGCCTCGACCTGGTCGAGCCGGGCGTCTCGCTCACCGCCGAGTGGCACCCGGAACTGGGCGAGCCCGTCCAGGTGCAGGGCGACGACCCCATCCCGGGCTGGGCCGCCGTCGGCCGCAAGCGCTGACCCGCCCCACGCTCGACAACGGGAGAAGGCCCGCCGGCATCCGGCGGGCCTTCTCCCGTTTCACGGGGCTACTTCCGCACCAGTGTCACCAGGAAGCTCCGGGCCGGGCCCACGTTCCCCGCCGCGTCCACCGTCCGGTACTCCACCGTGTGGGTGCCGTAGTCCGGCGTGGCGTCGTCCCAGGGCACCACCCGGCCGCGGCCCAGCTTGCCGTAGACCAGGTCGTCGATGACGGTGCCCGAGGGGGAGAAGCGGAACGGCGCCGAGGCGTCCGTCGGCCAGCCGTAGTACGTGTACCAGCCGTCCCCGTCCACCCGGAACTGGCTCACCACCGCCCCCTCCCGGTCGTCGCCCGCGGTCAGCCGCATCGTGAACGCGTCGTCGTAGACGTACTCGACGGGCCGCCCCGGCCGCTTCACCGTCCGCAGCGGCGGCGACAGCTCGTAGCGGGCGGCGGCGGGCGTCGCGTCCACCGTCCAGCTCAGCGCCTCGGCCGTGCCCGGGATCCGGGCCGTCAGCGTGTGCGTGCCCGGGGACAGCCGCAGCGCGCCCAGGTCGAGGTCGCGGTCGTTGCCCGGGTTCGGCACCGTCCGCCCGTCGAGCGTCCACCGCACGGCCGGGACGCCGCGCGCCGGGTGCGTCGTGTCCGCGTACACGACCGACCGCGCGCCCACCGCCGGGCCGGTCGCCGTGTGCCCGGCGAAGGCGGCGCGCGCGGTGTCCTTCGGCGTGCGCAGCGCCGGGTCCACCGTCCACGTCACCGTGCGGGTCAGCGCCGCCGAGCCGCGCACCGCCGGGTCGCGCACGAACGGGGTCGGGTCGGTGACCGTCGCCGTCAGCGCGTACGTACGGCCCGGGGCCAGGTCCAGGCCGCGCAGGTCCAGCGAGCGGGCGCCGCCGGTGCGCAGCGGGCGCCCGTCGACCCGCCACTGGACGGCCAGCTCGCCGCCGACCGGGTGCAGGGTGTCCACCCACAGCGTCCGGTCGGCCCCGACCGGCGCCGCGTTCGGGGTGTGGCCCTGGACCAGGTCCACCTTGGCGGAGATCGCCCGCACCATCACCTCGCGCTCCACCTGGTCGAAGGCGTAGCCGAGGGTCTTCATCATGGAGTGCCGGCTGGGCCGCCACACCCCCGAGGTGCTGTACATCCCGCCCTCGTACCGCCCGATGACCCCGCCGGACTCGCTCTCCTCGCCCAGCCAGCGCCACCACTTGGCCCGCTGCTCCCGCAACTGCCGCTCGGTCAGCAGGGTGTGGTGGACCGAGTCCGGCTCGCCGTCGGTGTACGCGCCGCCGGGGACCCCGCGCGCGTAGTAGTCGTACTCGTCCTGGAGCCCGCCCAGCGAATGCCCTATCTCGTGCGGGGTGATGAGCGCGGAGAGCGCGTTGCCGCCGGACGCGGTGGCGTAGGACCCGCCCGCGCCGCCGTAGGTGGAGCTGTTCGCGAGCGCCACGATCTGCCGGTTGGCCCGGCTCGTGCCAGGCACCAGATCGGCGAGCCCGGCCGCCTTCGCGCTGTCCACGGTCAGCAGCCGCTGCACGCTGCCGGGGTTGCAGCCGCCCCAGAACCCCATGTCGAGCACGGTGTCGCGGGCCGGGGCGCCGAGCCCCGGGTCGCAGTCGACGCCGGAGTCCTTCGACGCCGCCTCCACCGCCCACACGTTGATGTACGAGCGGTAGGAGGCGAACGGCTCGACGCTCCACAGCGTGCTCAGGTGCCGCTCCAGGTCCGCCCGGAACGTGGGCAGTTCGGCCGCCGTGTACCCGTCGCCCATCACCACGAGGTTGAACCGCTTGTCGGCCGGACCGGTGGTCTGCACCGGCACCACCACCGCGCCGCCCGCCTCCGCGGCCCGCGCGGCGGCCGGGCTGCCGCCGCCGGCGGACCCGGTGCCCACCAGGCCCGCGGCCAGCAGACAGCCCGCGGCGAGCCGGGCCACTCCTCTTCGAACACCCCTGCGTCGCTGTGAAGTCATGGGGCGCGAGCCTAGGCCGCGCCCCCGAACCGCGTAAAGATGTTCGTCGGCCGTCCGCCCCGGCGACGCGCCGGTGCCGCCTCGGTGCCGGCGCGGTGCCGTATCAGAGCCGCCTCAGTGACGCAGGTAGGCCAGCCCCGCGTGCTCGGCGGTGTAGCCCTCGACCAGCCGCCGGGCCACCGTCACCGAGTCGACCAGCGGGTGCAGCGCGAAGGCCTTCACCGCCGTCGCCCGCGAACCGCTCTCCGCCGCCGCGAGGACCTCCCGCTCGACCGCCTTCACGGCCGTCACCAGACCCACCGCGTGATACGGCAGCGGGTCCACCGACACCGGGTGGGCGCCCGCCGCGTCGACGAAGCAGGGCACCTCGATCACCGCGTCCGCGTCCAGCACCGACAGGGTGTGCCGGTTGCGCACGTTGAGGATGAGGGTGGCCCGCTCGTTGCGCGCGATCGCCCGCATCAGCGCCAGCGCCACCTTCTCGTAGCCGCCCGACTCCAGGTCCTCCTCGTCCCGCTCGCCGACCCCGGCCGCCTCCCGGTTGTGCGCCATGTAGGTCGCCTCGCGCTCGGCGAGGGTGCGGTGCCAGGCGGGCAGGGCGGGCGCGTCGGGCCGGCCCATCTCGTCGTAGAAGCCGGACTGCTGGTCCAGCAGGTAGGCGCCCCGGGTCCGCTCCGCCTCCCGGTAGGCGCGGACCGCCTCCCGGTTGAAGTAGTAGTAGTGCAGGTACTCGTTGGGCACCGCGCCCAGCGAGCGCAGCCACTCCGTGCCGAAGAGCTTGCCCTCCTCGAAGGAGCCCAGCAGCCCCTCGTCCTCGAACAGGCGCGGCAGCAGGTCCTCCCCGCCGACCCGCAGCCCGCGCAGCCACCCCAGGTGGTTGAGGCCCACGTAGTCGACCCACGCCTCGCCGGGACGCGCGCCGAGCACCCGCGCGACCCGGCGGCCCAGGCCCACGGGGGAGTCGCAGATGCCGATCACCCGGTCGCCGAGGATCCGGGACATCGCCTCGGTGACCATGCCCGCCGGGTTGGTGAAGTTGATGACCCAGGCGTCCGGGGCGAGTTCGGCGACCCGGCGCGCGATGTGCGTCACCACCGGCAGGGTCCGCAGCCCGTACGCGATGCCGCCCGCGCCCACCGTCTCCTGGCCCAGCACGCCCTCGGCCAGCGCGATCCGCTCGTCGGCGGCCCGTCCCGCGAGCCCGCCCACGCGGATCGCCGAGAAGACGAAGTCCGCGCCGCGCAGCGCCTCGTCGAGCTCCGTGGTCGCGGTCACCACCGGTGCGTCGGGCACGCCCGCGCCCTGCTCGGCGAGGACCCGGGCGATCGCGGACAGGCGCCCGGGGTCCAGGTCGTACAGGGTGACGTGGGTGACCCGCCCCTCGGCGTGGTCGCCGAGCAGGGCGCCGTACACCAGCGGCACCCGGAATCCGCCGCCTCCGAGAATCGTCAGTTTCATGGCCGTACGCTACTCGGCCGGACACGGCGGCCACGGGATTCGCCCGCGCCCGTCCGTTTCCGTGACCAGTCCGTGGACGCCCGCGCGGGGCCGGCCCGCGCGGGCCGGGTGCCTCAGCCCAGGTCGAGGGCGTTGCCCAGGCCCAGGCGGTAGCGCAGCCGGTCGTGCCGCTTGAGGCCCTCCAGCTCCGGCGGGCTGAACAGCGGCCGCACCGTGCAGCGGGCGGCGGCCGAGCCCGTGCGGTCGAGCAGCGCGTTCACGGCCTGGCGGGCGGAGGCGTTGGCGCCCTCCATGGTGGCCAGGTCGATGTCGACGGCCACGTAGTCGCCCGCCAGGTACAGGTTCGGGACCCGGGTGGCCGCCTTCGGGCGGTTGTGGAAGGTGCCCACGGGGTGGACGAGGAGCTGGTCCTCGTTGGTCGGGTTCGGGGTGCCGAGGCCGTCCACCCCGGGGTCCAGGAACCAGGAGTGCAGCGCGCTGTCCTTCAGCACCGTGCGGCCCGTGTCGTTGAACGAGGCCTTCAGCTGGGCCCACACCTCCTTCGCGACCTCCGCGCGGGTGCACTGCTTGGCGGTCTTCCCGTACAGGACGCCCGGCCGGTCCCACTCGGAGATGTCCACGGACAGGCAGTCGACGACCGCCCCGTCGCCGTAGTCGGCGGCGAAGTCCCGGGCCGGCCAGTGCCGGGCCTGCTGGATCGCGGTCAGCGACCAGGGCGAGTCGATGCAGTTGGCGTGCCCGGCGAGCAGCGGGGCGCTCTCCGTCAGATAGAACTGGATGCCGGTCATCCAGTCCGTCTCCAGCGCGTCGCAGCGGGCGAGCTGCGGGTCGGCGGCGCGGAGCGCGGCGCTCCAGGTCCGGCGGGCGTGCTCGACCGGCATCGCGGACACGTAGTGGTCCGCGGTCACCCGGCGCCGGACCCCCTGCGGGTCCTCGGCCAGTACCGCCGCGATCCGCCCGGCCCCGGCGTCGTAGTCCAGCTCCCGCACGGTCCAGCCGACCCGGAACTCCACGCCGAGGCCGGTCAGATGGGTCACCCAGGGGTCGATCCACGCCTCATTGGTGGGCAGGTTCAGGATCCGGTCCAGGGGCCCGTCGGCGCCCCGCCCCAGCGCGTTGAAGGCGAAGGCCTCCAGCAGGGTGGCGACCGTGCGGGTGCTGGCCTCCTCGGCCTTGGTGGCCACGATGTTGCGGGTGAGCCCCACGGCGAGGATGCGCTGGTAGTCGTAGCTCATCCGCTCGGCCCGCAGGAACTCCCACCAGGGGGTGCGCTCCCAGGTGTCGTCGCGCCGCTCCTGGCAGCTGGTGAGGAAGACGAGGAAGCGGTCCACGAAGTACGCCGCCTCGTGCAGCGGGATGGAGCGGGCGGTCTCCAGGAGCGCGGTCAGCGCCCGGCGGATCTCGTCGAGGGTGAGCTCGGCCGGGCGGTGGCCGGGCCAGGGCAGCGGGATGCGCAGGTCCTCGCGGCCGGTCCGGGCGAAGGACATCTCCGCGGGGGCCACCAGGTTGTCCCACACGCCGTGGGCGTTGCCCGGGAAGGGGATGCGCCGGAGGGTGTCGGGGAGGTTGTGGTAGATGCCGGGGATGAAGCGGAAGCCGTGCTCGGCGGGGAGCGCGCGGCGCCCGCCCCGCCCGCTCTCCGGCACGTCCATGGAGCGCGCCTTGCCGCCGAGCGCCCGGCGCTCGTAGACGGTCACGCGGTAGCCGCGCTCGGCCAGTTCGTGGGCCGCGGTCAGCCCCGCGACCCCGCCGCCCAGCACGGCGACGGAGAGCGGCGCGGCGGCCTCCGCGGCCTCCGCCGGTCCGGCGCCGACGGTGACCGTCGAGGCGACCGCGGCTCCCGTGACGGCGGCCGCGCCCGCCACGAATCCGCGCCGCGACGTGCCCGTGCGCTCCATGCCCCACCCCTTTACCGCCGGTAACAGTGTGATCCGGCGCAGGAGCATAGGGGCGGCCCCCGGACAGCGGAAGCACCGCGCGGGGGCCCGCCCCGCGGATGGCGCGATCCCGCCCCCGCCTCCCGCACGGGACAATGGCCGCATGTCCCGACGCAACGCCCGCACCCGGCCGGCCCGCCCCGCCCTCACCGCCGACTCGCCCTGCCCCTGCGGCCTCGACGCCCCTTACGGCGCCTGCTGCGGCCGCTTCCACGCCGGACCCGCCACCGCGCCCACCGCCGAGCTGCTGATGCGCTCCCGGTACAGCGCCTTCGTCGCCCGCGACGAGCCGTACCTGCTGCTCACCTGGGCGCCGCGGACCCGGCCCGCAGAGGTGGACTTCGACCCGGCCCTGCGCTGGACCGGCCTCGGCATCGAGGCGACCGGCGACGGCACCGCCTTCCACCAGCACGGCACCGTCACCTTCCGGGCCCGTTTCCGCCAGGGCGGCACGGAGGGCGAACTCCACGAGCGCAGCCGCTTCGAGCGGCACGAGGGTGTGTGGGTGTACGTGGACGGGGACTTCCTGGACTGAGGCCCGGTGCCGGGCCGGCCCCGGGCCTGGCCCGGCCTTGGCCCTGGCCCGGCCTTGGCCCGGCCCCGGTCCCGGTCCGGCCCCGGTCCCGGTCCCGGTCCGGCCCCGGTCCCGGTCCCGGTCCGGCCCCGGTCCCGGTCCCGGTCCCGGTCCGGCCCCGGTCCCGGTCCCGGTCCGGCCCCGGTCCGGCCTTGGTCCTGGTCCGGCCCGGGTCCTGGCCCGGCCCGGGTCCCGGTCCGGCCCTGGTCCCGGCCCCCCGCCGTCAGCGGGCCGTCGCGCCCGCCGGTTCGCGCTCGTGCCGGGGCAGGCCCTGGGCCAGGTCCTCCGCGATCAGCTTCTTCGCGATGGCGTCCGTCGCGGCCCGCAGCTCCGGGCCGCTGGGCCGGCCGCGCTCCCGCTCGACCCGGTCGCTGAGCCAGTCGCCCCAGGCCCGGGTGATGACCTCCGCCTCGCGCTTCCCGGCGGCGGTGTGCGAGAGCAGGCTGCCGTCGCGGGTGAGGAAGCCCTCCTCGACCATCCGCTGGAACACCGGCAGCAGCACCTCGGGCGGGACCCGGCGGCCCGCCGAGATCAGCCCGAGGCTCGCGTGCCCGACCAGCCGGGTGAACAGCTCCACCTGCATGACCGCCCAGGCGCCGGCGGTGTCGAGCCGGGTGTCGGAGCCGGACACGATCCGCCGCGCGGTGTCGAGGTCGGTCTTGCGGATGATCCGCCCCACCGACAGTTCGAGGAGCTTGGCCGAGTCGCCGCTGCCGGTGGGGGAGGCGAAGCCCTCGCCCATGTCGGGCGCCGAGGCGCGGGCGGTGTCCCGCAGCTCCACCTGCTTCAGGAAGAGCGCCACGACGAAGCCGAGGGCCGCGACCGGCACGGTCCACAGGAAGACGGTGTGCAGGGTGTCCGCGTACGCCTGCACGATCGGCTCCGCCACCCGGTCCGGCAGCCCGTGGACCCCCGCCGGGCTCTGCGCGGCCTTCGCGACCGTCGCCGGGTCCAGGCCGAGGCCCGCCGCGCGCGCCGCCGCCTCCGCGGTGCCCTCGGTGAGGTTGGGCCTGAGGGAGTTGGCGTAGATGGTGCCGAAGACGGCGGTGCCGAAGGAGCTGCCGAGCGTACGGAAGAAGGTGACGCCGGAGGTGGCCGTGCCGAGGTCCGCGTAGTCGACGGTGTTCTGCACGGCGATGGTCAGCACCTGCATGCACAGGCCGATGCCGACGCCGAGCACGAACATGTATAGCGACTCCAGCCAGGTGCTGCTCTCCGGCCCCATCAGCGAGAGCAGGTAGAGGCCCACGCCCATCACCAGCGAGCCGACGATCGGGAAGGTCCGGTAGTGCCCGGTCTTGCTGACGACGTTGCCGCTGAAGACGGAGGCGATCAGCAGGCCGACCACCATGGGCAGGGTGCGGAAGCCGGAGACCGTCGCCGAGTCCCCGTCCACGTACTGCAGGTACGTCGGCAGGAAGGTCATCGCGCCGAGCATGGCGAAGCCGACGATGAAGCTGAGCACGGAGCAGACGGTGAAGACCGGATTGCGGAAGAGCCGCATCGGCAGCATCGGTTCGGCCGCCCGGGTCTCCACCCAGCAGAACAGGGCGAGCGCGAGCAGCCCGCCGGCGAACAGCCCGATGATGACACCGGAGCTCCACGCGTACTCGTTGCCGCCCCAACTGGTGGCCAGGATCAGGGCGCTGGATCCGGCGGCGACGAACGCGATGCCCGCGTAGTCGATGACCGGCCGGCTCGCGGAGCGTACGGAGGGGATGGTGCGGGCGGCGGCGATCACGACGAGGATCGCGATCGGCACGTTGACGTAGAACGCCCAGCGCCAGCTCAGATGGTCGGTGAACAGCCCGCCGAGCAGCGGCCCGATGACGGTCGAGACGCCGAACACGGCGCCGATGGCGCCCTGGTACTTGCCGCGCTCGCGCAGCGGGATCACGTCGGCGATCAGGGCCATGGAGGTGACCATCAGCCCGCCGGCGCCGATGCCCTGCACGCCGCGCCAGACGATCAGCAGCGTCATGTTGGTGGCGAGACCGCACAGGAACGAGCCCGTGATGAAGACGATCGCGGAGATCTGGAAGATCACCTTGCGCCCGAAGAGGTCGCCGAACTTGCCGACCAGCACGGTCGCGACGGTCTCCGCCAGCAGATACGCGGTGACCACCCACGACATGTGCGCGGCGCCGCCGAGGTCCGAGACGATCGTCGGCAGCGCGGTGCCCACGATCGTCTGGTCCAGGGCGGCCAGCAGCACGCCGAGCATGATCGTGCCGAAGACGATGTTGCGGCGACGTCGGTCGAGCACGGGCGGCTCGACGGCCGGGGGCGCGGTCGCGGCTTCGCTGGAGGTGGTCACCCTCGCAGCCTCACACCGACGCCGGTGTCCCGCATGTGGAGTACGTCCGAACCGGTGCGGCGCCGGTGCCCCGACCCGATCGGCCGAGCCCACCGGCCCACCGGCCGACCGGAGCCGCGGTGCCGGCGGCGGCGCGCCGTCAGTGCCCCGGGCGGACCGGGAGCTGCGGGTGGTGCTTGGCCAGCACCTTGTTGGCGCGGGCGAGCGCGGCCAGCGCGTGCTCGCGGTCGGCCCGGTCCTCCGCGCACAGCGGCCCCCGGAAGCGGTACACCTCGCGCGCCGCGCAGTCGGCGTCCACCTCGGCCTGGAGCACGTGCAGCGGCATGCAGGAGCCGATCAGCGCGGCGACGCGGTCGGGGATCGGGACGGGGACGAGCGGCGAGGGCGTGGCGATCACGGTCGGTCCTTGGGGGTCTGGCGGGTGAGCGTGCTTCTCCCCTCCATACGTACCGGATCGAGGTGGCGGTTCGCCGACGGGTCCGTCACCGCCGGGCGACACCCCCGCGCCGCCTCCGCCCGGCCGCGCGGGCCCGCCCGGCCGGGCCTCCGGGCGTCCTCGCAGGTGCGCCCGGGTGTGCCGGCTCCCTCGCGCGCGGGTTCACCGAACGGGCTTGCGGGGAGCGGGAGTTGTCGATCACCGGGATGTGGGGCATCTCACCCCGGGGCCGGAGCGTGCCCAGCCCGCGGGCTATCCCAGGATCGCGCCCAGGTCGTACGAGACCGGTTCCTCCAGCTGCCCGTAGCCGCAGGACTCCGGGGTCCGGTCCGGGCGCCAGCGCTTGAACTGGGCGGTGTGCCGGAAGCGGTCGCCCTCCATGTGGTCGTAACCGACCTCGCAGACCCGCTCCGGGCGCAGTGCCACCCACGACAGGTCCTTCTTGCCGGACCAGCGGCTCGGCGCGCCCGGCAGCCTGGCCCCCTCGTGCGCCGACTCCTCGGTCCACGCCGCCCAGGGGTGCCCGTCCGGCGGGTCCATGCGCAGCGGCTCCAGCTCCGCCACCAGCTCCGCGCGGCGCTGCGCGGTGAACGCGGCGCACACCCCCACGTGCTGGAGGGTGCCCCCGGCGTCGTACAGGCCGAGCAGCAGGGAGCCGACGACCGGGCCGCTCTTGTGGAGGCGGTAGCCGGCCACCACCACGTCGGCGGTCCGCTCGTGCTTGATCTTGTACATCAGGCGGGCGTCGGGCCGGTAGGGCAGGTCGAGGGGTTTGGCGATCACGCCGTCCAGACCGGCGCCCTCGTATTGCTCGAACCAGCGCGCCGCGAGCTCCGGGTCCCGGGTGGCCGGGGCGAGGTGGACCGGGGCGCCGGCCCCGGCGAGGGCCCGTTCGAGCAGGGCCCGGCGCTCGGTGAGCGGGGTGTCGAGGAGCGCGTCGTCGCCGAGGGCGAGCAGGTCGAAGGCGACGAACAGGGCCGGCGTCGTCTCCGCGAGCATCCGCACCCGCGACGCGGCCGGGTGGATCCGCTCGCTGAGCCGGTCGAAGTCGAGCCGTCCGCCGTGTGCGACGACGATCTCCCCGTCCACCACGCAGCGCTCGGGCAGCAGGGCGGGCAGCGCCTCGACGAGCTCGGGGAAGTAGCGGGTCAGCGGCTTGCCGGTGCGGCTGCCGATGAACAGCTCGGGCCCGTCCCGGTGTACCAGGGCGCGGAAGCCGTCCCACTTGGCCTCGTACTGCATCCCCGGCGGGATCTTCTTCACCGCCTTCGCCAGCATCGGCTTCACGGGCGGCATCACCGGCAGGTCCATGGAGCCGATTATGGGCCGGGTGACGAGGTGATGCGCGGGCATGTGGGGTGGTATCGGTCGATATGCGCCTTGTATCCGCACCGCCTAGGCTGACCGCCATGGCAGGCAAGGCGGACGCGGTGGAGCTGGCGGTCGGCGACCGGACCGTACGGGTGTCCCATCCGGACAAGGTGTACTTCCCCGAGCCCGGCTACACCAAGCTGGACGTGGTCCGCTACTACCTCGCGGTCGGCGACGGCATCACCCGCGCCCTGCGCGACCGCCCCACCACCCTGGAGCGCTACCCCGACGGGGTGACCGGGGAGTCGTTCTTCCAGAAGCGCGCCCCCAAGTACCTCCCGGACTGGATCCCGACGGCCCACATCACCTTCCCCAGCGGGCGTTCCGCCGACGAGATGTGCCCGACCGAGCCGGCCGCCGTGCTGTGGGCGGCCAACCTCGGGGCCGTCACCTTCCACCCCTGGCCGGTGCGCCGGGAGGACACCGACCACCCCGACGAACTGCGCATCGACCTCGACCCGCAGCCCGGCACCGACTACGCCGACGCGGTCCGCGCCGCCCACGAACTGCGGGCCGTCCTCGACGAGCACGGTCTGCGCGGCTGGCCGAAGACCTCCGGCGGGCGGGGGCTGCACGTCTTCGTGCCGATCCTGCCCGAGTGGACGTTCACGCAGGTCCGGCGGGCCGCCATCGCCTGCGGAAGGGAGCTGGAGCGGCGGATGCCGGACCGGGTCACGATCAAGTGGTGGAAGGAGGAGCGCGGCGAGCGGATCTTCGTGGACTACAACCAGACCGCCCGCGACCGCACCATCGCCTCCGCCTACTCCGTCCGCCCCCGCCCGCACGCCCCGGTCTCCGCGCCGCTGCGCTGGGAGGAGATCGACGACGCCGTGCCCCGGGACTTCGACATCCGCACCATGCCGGAGCGGTACGCGGAACTGGGCGACGTGCACGCGGACATGGACGACGAGCGGTTCAGCCTGGAGCCGCTGCTGGAGCTCGCCCGCCGCGACGAGGCCGAGCACGGGCTGGGCGACCTGCCCTATCCGCCGGAGTACCCGAAGATGCCGGGCGAACCGAAGCGGGTCCAGCCGAGCCGGGCGAAGAAGGAGAAGAAGGAAGAGGGGGAGAAGGGGGAGGAGTGAGAGGAGTGAGAGGGGAGGGGGGTGAGCGGCGGGTTCGTGTGCTTCTAAAACTGTACGAACGATCGTGCTAGCATTTTTCGGGTCGAGTGCAGTGCGAGCGAGAACGATCGATGGGGACGGGATTTCGCCATGTCAGTCAAGGCTCTGCTGGTCCGCGTCACAATCACCACCCTGAACGCCACCGCGTACGTGGCCCCCGGCCCCACCGGGCGGGCCGTCTTCCACTTCTTCGTCCGCCCCCTCGCGCGGGTCCGCCTCAAGTCGGCCGAGGAGCCGCTGATGGCCACCGCCCGGGTGGAGCGCGTCCCGCTCTCGGGGGCCGGGGCCGGGGCCGGGCGGGGCAAGGAGACCGTCGTGTACGCCTGGGGCGACGGCGAGCGGCCGGTCCTGCTGATCCACGGCTGGACCTCGCGCGCCTCGCGGCTCCACGCCCTTGTCGAGGCGCTGCTCGCGCGCGGCTACAGCCCCGTCGCCTTCGACACCCCCGGGAGCGGCGAGGCGGCCGGCCGGTCGAGCAACATCCTCGAATACCGCGAGATCATCCGACGGCTGCACGCCCGGTACGGCGACTTCGAGGCCGTCGTCGCGCACTCCTTCGGTGTCGCGGCCGCTCTCTTCGCGCTGCGCGACGGCGTCCGGGCGAAGCGGCTGGTCGGCATCTCGGGCGTCGGCTCCTTCGCCCTGCTCGCCGACTCTTTCCGGGGCATGACCGGTTTCGGCGAGCGTGCGCTCCGCGTGATGCGCCGCCACGTGGAGCGGGTGCTCGCGCCCGAGGAGCCGGGCGTCTGGGCGCACTTCGACGCCTCCTGGCGCCCGGAGGACCTGGGCGCGCCCCTGCTGCTGATCCACGACGAGGCGGACACGCTGGTGCCGCTCGCCCACGCGCACGCCATCCGGGCCGCGCACGGCGACCGGGTCCGGCTCGTCGTCACCCGGGGACTCGGCCACACGAAGATCCTGACCGATCCTCAGACCGTCGCCCAGGTCGCCGAGTTCGTGGCGGCGCCGGTCGGTACGGACGCCGGGGAGGCCGCCGAGACCGGGGAGATCCGGGGCGCCGCCGAGGTCGCCGAGGCCGCGTCCGGTTCGCGCTGAGCACGTCGCCCCGCGGGTCCGGCCGGTCCGGCGGCTCCTCAGGCCCCGGGGGCGGCCACCTCGTCCCGCGCCCCGTCCGTCGCCTCGGCCCGCAGGCGGCGGGCGATGCCGCGCTCGGCCCGCTCGTACGCCGAGGGGTCGGCGAGCAGCACGGACTGGGCGTTGGCCGACTCCATCAGGGCGATGATCTCGAACGCGAGCTGCGGGGCGTCCACGTCCGCGAGCAGCCCGCCGGCCCGCCGGGCCTCCTCGATCTGCTCCTCCACGTAGGAGTTCCAGTCGGCGCGCGCCTGAGCGATCGCGTCGTGGACCGGTCCCGTGCGGGCGTCGAACTCGGCGGAGACCGCGTAGAAGAAGCAGCCGCCCGCGAAGACGCGCTCGGCGGAGTAGGCGAGCCAGTTGCGGCACAGCGCCCACACCCGGCCGGGACCGGGCGGCAGTTCGGCGAGCGGGGCGACCACCCGGTGGGCGAAGACGGCGGCGGCGGCCCGTACGGTCGCCAGCTGGAGCTCCTCCTTGGAGCCGAACAGCGCGAAGACGCCGCTCTTGCTCAGCTTGAGCTCGGTCGCGATCCGCCCCAGCGACAGGCCCTCCAGGCCCTCGACCGAGGCGATGTCCATCGTGCGGCCCAGCACGAGCCGCCGGGTCTGGTTGCCGCGCTCGACGCGCCCGTCGGTCCTGGTGGTGCCGGTCATGCCCCCATCGTACTGTCCGCACGACCGTGCGGACACTCCTCGGCGCGGGTCGCCGGACGCCCGGTCATCCCTCCGGGAGGCGCCGCTCGCCTGGCGCCAGCAGCAGCACCTCCAGCGCGCGGGCGCACGAGCGCGCCTGCGCCAGGAACCAATCCAGCCGCGCGTCGGTGATCAGCGACGGCGTCCCGCGCACCGCGAGCGCGAAACGCGCGTGCCCGGCCCGTTCCAGGACCGGCACCGCGACCGTGCGCACCCCGAGCGCCGACTCGCCGTCGTTGAGCGCGTACCCCTGCTCCCGCACCCGCGCCAACTCGCCCGCGAGCAGCCCCGGTTCGACGATGGTCCGCTCGGTGAAGGCGTACAGCGGAGGGAGTGCCCGCGGCCCGCCCTCGCCCGCCCGGGGCCAGGCGAGCAGCACCTTCCCGAGCGCCGTCGAGTGCAGCGGGCGGCGCAGCCCCACCTTCGGCGTCACCGAACCGCCCGCCACGATCACCGCGTACCCGCCGCTGCGCAGCGCCAGATCGGCCGTGGCGCCGGTCCGCGCCGCCAGATCGCCCAGCTCCGGCGCGGCCAGGTGCAGCCCGCGCTGGTGGTACGAGAGCCGGCCGAGCTCCGTGACGGCGGGGCCGAGCCGGTAGCGGGCCGTGCGGGCGTCCTGCTCCAGGAAATCCGCCCCCAGCAGCGTCCGGGCCAGCCGGTGCGCGGTCGAGGTGGACAGGCCGAGCCGGCGTGCCAGGTCCGAGGCGCTGAGATCGGGGCCGTTGTCGTGGAAGCAGTGCAGGACGTCCAGGGCCCGGCGCACCGCCTGGGCCCCGGCCGGTGCGCGGACCGGGCCGGCCTCGGTGGTCATGTGTGGGTCGCTCCCCCTCGCCGAATGCTCTGGACGGGCTCCCACGCTCCCACATGGCGGGAGCCGAAGCAGCAGCCGGACGAGGTCGGAAACATGCCGTTCATGTGCGATCCCACATCGTGGGAGCGGAGTTGAAGGCGGCGGAGCGTCCGTGGCAAGGTTCCGGCCAGCACCGCCGCGATCCACCGCGGCGACCGCCACGGACCCGTGGCGCACCGGCCGGAAGGGAGCAGGACCGCGATGAACGTCGTCACCGCCGTGGGCGCCATGACCGCCGTGACCGTACGCCGTCGCGTCGTCCCGCCCGCTCCCGCGGCCCTCACCCGGCGCCGTCACATAGACCTGGCCCGCGTCACCGCCACCGCCTGTCGCTGACCCCGGCACGGGCGGCCGGCCGCCTCGCGGGCCCCGGGCCCTCGGCCTGAAGCCGCCGCCCCGGCACCGCCGACCGGCCGTGCCGGAGGCCCGGCGGCGACCGCCCCGGCCCTTCGCCGCACCCCGCCTCACCTCACCGTGCCGTCAGGTCCGGCGCCCGTCGGCGCGGCCGTTCCCGGACGCCGTGGGCGCCCCGCGCCTCCGACCGCCCGTCCTGCCCGGCCCCCTTCGCCCTTGCCCTCCGCGTCCCACGGAAGACCCACATGACCGCTGCCCGCGTGCCCGACACGCTCTGGTTCACCCGCTGCCCCGTGCCCACCGCCACCGGCATCGCCGCCGACCGAGGCTGGCTGGCCGAGGCCTTCGCCGCCGACGGCATCGCGGTGCGCTCCCTCCAGGACGCCGACCCCGGCGCCGACCGCGCCGCCCACTACACTCACGCCCTCCCCGGCCTCTTCCGCGAGGGCGGCAACGTGCCCGCCCTGTGGGCCCGTTCGCGCGGCGAACGCACCCGGCTGATCGGGCTGACCTGGATCGAGGAGCGCCAGGCGGTGCTGGTCGCCCCCGGTTCGCCGGTGCGCTCGGCCGTCGGCCTGCGCGGGCGACGGCTCGCGCTGCCCCGCCACCCGATCGCCATCGACTTCTGGCGGGCGATGGCCCTGCGCGGCTTCGAGGGCGCCCTCGCCTCCGCCGGGCTCGGCCTCGCGGACGCCGTCCTCGTCGACGTGGACGCCGAGGGCCATCACGGCCAGTGGGCCGCCGAACTCGCCGCCCTGCGGCGGGGCGAAGTGGACGCCGTGTACGTGAAGGGCGCCCTGGCCGTGGAGGCCGCCCGCCGCGCCGGAGCCGAGGTCGCCGTCGAGCTCGACGAACTGCCCGACCCCGCGCACCGCGTCAACAACGGCACCCCCCGCCCCCTCACCGTCCACCAGGACCTCCTGGACCGCGCCCCGGAGCTGGTGGACCGCTTCCTCGCCGTGCTGCTCCGCGCTGCCGACTGGGCGGCGGACCGGCCCGGGGAGGTGGCCCGCATCCTCGGCGCCGAGACCGGGGCCGGGCCCGAAGGGGTCGCCGGGGCCTACCGCGAGGGCACCCACCGCACCCTGCACCCCGACCTCTCCGCGACCCGGCTCGGCCTGCTCGCCCGGCAGGCCGAGGCCCTGCACGGCCACGGCTTCCTGCCCGAGCCCGTGGACGTCACGGGCTGGGCCGACCCTGAACCCCTGCGCCGCGCCGCCCTCCTGGCGGAGCGGGCCGAGCACGCCGGTCCGGCCGACCGGACGGCCCAGACGTCCCGTACGGCTCCCGGGTCCGTCCCCGCTCCGGCTCCCGGGTCGGTCCCCGCTCCGGCTTCCGGGTCGGTCCCCGCTCCGGCTTCCGGGTCGGTCCCCGCTCCGGCTTCCGGGTCCGTCCCCGCTCCGGCTTCCGGGTCCGTCCCCGCTCCGGCTCCCGGGTCCGTCCCCGCTCCGGCTCCCGGGTCGGTCCCCGCTCCGGCCTCCGAGTCCGTCCCGGCGTACGGACACCCCGCCCCCGCCCCCGTACCCTCCCCGCCCCGGCCGTGACCCCCGCGTCCCTCCGGCCCGCCGCCGGAGCCCCCGCCGCGCCCGCCGGGCCCGTTCCCCCCGCCTCGTCCGCCTCGTCCGCCTTGTCCGTCTCGTCCGCCCCTCCGTCCCCGCCCCGAAGGACCCCCGCCATGCGCCCGCGCCCGCCCCGTGTCCTCGCCGCCCTCGCGGCCCTCGTCGCCCTGCCGGTGCTCGCCGCGTGCTCCGGTGACCCCGCCGCCGACGCCGCCGGGAAGGGGACCATCACCATCCGCATCCCGGACCCCGGCAACTCCGGCGTCCTGGCCCGGGGCAAGAAGGACGGCAGCCTCGACAAGGCCCTCGCCAAGGTGCACGCCAAGGTCGCCTGGACCGGCAGCGCCGGGCCCTTCGCCCCGGCGGCGCAGGCCATGAACGCCGACCGGCTCGACATCGCCACCGGCTCCATCACCTCCGGCATCACCTCCCTCTCCCAGAGCCCCGGCTTCGCCTTCTTCACCGCGACCGACCCCGACCCCGTCGGCGAGGGCATCCTGGTCCGCGAGGGCTCCGGCATCGACTCGGTCGCCGACCTCGCCGGGCGGAAGGTCGCCGTCAACAAGGGCGGCACCGGCGAATACCTGCTGCTCAAGGCCCTCGCCAAGGCCGGGGTCCCGGCCGACCGGGTCGAGCGCGTCTACCTCCGGCCCGATCAGACCGCCGCCGTCCTCAACGCGGGCCAGGTCGACGCCTGGGCCGTCTGGTCCACCTACGCCGTCGCCGAGATCGGCACCGGCAAGGCCCGCTTCATCGCCGACGGCGCCGCCATCGGCTCCGACAACTACAGCCTCAACGCCGTCCGCAAGGGCTTCGCCGACGCCCACCCCGAGGTCGTGAAGGCGCTCTACGCCTATCTGCACACGAGGAGCGCCGACGAGCGCCGGGACCCGGCCGCCTATCTCAACGTCTTCACCGACGCGGGCCCCACCGCCGTCACCGGACGCGCCCGCGAGGTCCAGATCGGCTTCACCGCCAAGGCCGGCACCGTCGACCCCATCGGCCCCGAGGACGTCCGGCGCTTCCAGGAGGTCGCCCGCTTCTACGCCGAGCAGAAGGTCACCCCCGGCACCGTCGACATCGCCGCCCACCTCCTCGACGTCGAGAAGCTCTCGTGACCGCCGCCCCGGCGTCGCCGCCCGCCGCCCCGCCCCCGCTGGTCCGGCCCCGGCCCCCCGCGCGCCGCGCCCGCTCCCGTACGTACACCCTCGTCGTCCGCGCCCTCGGCCCGGTCGCCCTGCTCGCCCTGTGGTGGGCCGCCTCGGCGAGCGGCGCCCTCACCCCGGACGTGCTGGCCTCGCCCGCCCAGGTGCTGGACGCGGTGGGGGAGCTGTGGGGCAACGGGCAGCTGCCCGACGCGCTGGCCACCTCCCTCACCCGCTCCGGCATCGGCCTCGCCCTCGGGCTCGTGGCCGGACTCGCCCTCGGCGTGGTCACCGGCTTCACCCGGCTCGGCGACGAACTCCTCGACTCCTCCCTCCAGACCCTGCGGACCATCCCCTTCCTCTCCCTGGTCCCGCTCTTCATGGTCTGGTTCGGGATCAACGAGACCGCGAAGATCCTGCTCATCGCGGTCGCCACCACCTTCCCCATGTACGTCTCCACCGCCGGCGGCGTCCGCGCCACCGACCAGCGGCTCGTCGAGGCCATGCGCGCCTTCGGCCTCGGCCGGCTCGCCATCGTCCGGCAGGTCGTGCTGCCCGGCGCCCTGCCCTCGCTGCTCGCCGGGCTGCGGCTCGCGATGACCCTCAGTGTCATCGCGCTCATCGCCGCCGAGGAGATCAACGCCACCGAAGGGATCGGCTATCTGATGTCCCAGGCGCAGAGCTACGCCCGCACCGACATCCTCGCCGTCTGCATCCTCGTCTACGGGCTCCTCGGCCTCACCGCCGACGTCCTCGTGCGCGGCCTGGAACGGGTGCTGATGCCCTGGCGCACGGCCGGCCCGGGCGGCGGAGGTCCCCGATGAGCGACGCCGTACGCGTCCGGGGCCTGCGCCGCGTCTTCGGCGGCCGGGCCGTCCTGGACGGCCTCGAACTGAACATCGCCCGGGGCGAGTTCGTCGCCCTCCTCGGTGCCAGCGGCAGCGGGAAGACCACCCTGCTGCGCATCCTCGGCGCCCTCGACGGCGCCGACGGGGGAGAGGCCCTCGTCCCCGCCGCCCGCACGATCGTCTTCCAGGAGCCCCGGCTCATCCCCTCCAAGCGGGTCCTCGCCAACGTCACCATCGGCCTCCCGCGCGGCGCCCGGACCCGGGAGACCGGGCTGCGGGCGCTCGCCGAGGTCGGCCTGGACCGCCACGCCGACGCCTGGCCCGCCACCCTCTCCGGCGGCGAGGCACAGCGGGCCGCGCTCGCCCGCGCCCTGGTCCGCGAACCCGAACTCCTCCTGCTCGACGAGCCGTTCGCCGCTCTCGACGCGCTGACCCGGCTGCGGATGCAGGACCTGGTCGGCGAGTTGTGCCGGGTCCACCGGCCCGCCGTGCTGCTGGTCACCCACGACGTCGACGAGGCCGTCCGGCTCGCCGACCGGGTGGCCGTGCTGCGCGAGGGCCGGCTCGTCACCGACGAGCCCGTCACCGTCGCCCGGCCCCGCGACCCCGGCGACCCCGCCTTCACCGCCCTGCGCCGCCGCCTCCTCGCCGACCTCGGCGTCCCGGCCGCCGGCACCCCCGCCCCGGCCCCCGACCCCGCCGGCACCCCCGCCCCGGCCCCCGCCCTCCCCCCGCTCGAAACGGAGCTCTCCGCATGACCGTCACCATCGGCGTCCACAGCAGCAACCCCACCCTCTTCCACCTCTCCCGGCTCGGCTACGCCGAGGAGGAGCTGGCCGCCCTCGGCGAGACCGTGGCCTGGCACCCGTACACCGACGGGGTCCGCACCGGCGCCCATCTCGCCGCCGGCACCATCGACTTCGGCGGCACCGGCTCCACCCCGCCGGTCACCGCCCAGGCCGAGGGCCACGACATCGTCTACACCGCCGTCTCCGCGCCCCGCCCCGGCCACGGCGCCCTCCTCGTCGCCGCGGACGGGCCCGTGCGGACCGTCGCCGACCTGAAGGACGGCACCGTCCACCTCGCCGTCGGCTCCTGGCAGACCCACCTGGTGGCCAAGGCCTTGGACGACGCCGGCCTGTCCTACGCCACCGACATCACCGCCGTCCGCGCCGACGACACCAGCGAGGAGCTGCTGCGCTCCGGCGCGATCACCGCCTGGGTCGCGCAGGGCGACCGGCTCGCCGCGGCCCGCCGCACCGGCGGACTGCGGGTGCTGATCCCCACCGGCGACGTCATCTCCGACCGCTCGGTCTTCTTCACCCGCCGCGACCTGGCCGAGCGGCGCCCCGAACTGGTCGAGGCCCTCACGAGGGCGCTGCGCCGCGCCGACGCCTGGGCCGCCGCCCACCCGCGCGAGGCCGCCGAGGTCGCCGCCGCCGAGCTGGGCGGCTCGGCCGAGGACTGGGAGACCGCGCTGCGCGCCCTGCCCTGGGAGATCGAGGAGGTGTCGGCGGGGTTCCTCGCCGAGCAGCAGACCGCCGCCGACATCTTCCACCGCACCGGCTTCACCGGCCGCCCCGTCACCGTCGCCGACGCCCTGCCCCGAGAGGCCCGCCCCGCATGAGCACCACCACCACCAGCCCCTCCACCCTCACTGGCCTCACCGGCCCCGACGCCCCGCCCGAGGTCCTCTGGTACGTGATCCCGCGCGAGGGCGCCTACCCCTGGGAGCCCGCGGGCCGCCGCCCGGTCGACCTCGGCTACCTCCAGCACCTGGCGGCCTCCGTCGAGCGGCTCGGCTTCAGCGGCGCGCTGCTCGCCACCGACCTGCACGACGTGTGGCCGCTCGGCAGCGCGCTGGCCGCGGCCACCGGGCCCGGCTTCCGGCCGCTGCTCGCGGTCCACCCCGGGCTGATCTCGCCGACCCTGCTGGCCAAGATGGCGCTCACCTTCGACCACCTCTTCGGCGGGCGGCTGCGGTTCAACGTGGTCAACGGCTCGACCCGGGCGCTCCAGGAGTACGGGCTGCACGTGGAGCACGACGAGCGGTACGCGCTGAGCGCCGAGTACTGGTCGATCGTGAAGCGGCTGACCGCCGGCGAGGTCTTCGACCACAAGGGCCGCTTCTACGAGCTGAAGGACGCCGGCGCCTCGCTGCGCGACCTGCGGCCGGTGCAGACGCCGCACGTGCCGCTCTGGTTCGGCGGCTCCTCGGCGGCGGGTGTCGAGATGGCCGCCGAGCACGTCGACGTGTATCTGACCTGGGGCGAGCCGCCCGGCCCGCTGAAGGAGAAGCTGGACCACGTCCGGGCCCGGGCCGCCGCGTACGGCCGCACCCTGCGGATCGGGCTGCGGCTCCACGTGATCGTCCGGGACACGGAGGCGGAGGCGTGGGCGGCGGCCGACCGGCTGCTCGACGTGACCAGCGAGGCGACCTACGCCCGGCAGCTCGGCGAGCGCGCCGGCGAGGACGGGGTGGGCTGGCAGCGCCAGTTCCGGCAGCACGGCGGCCGGGTCCCGGCCCGGGCCCGCGAGCTGGAGACCCACCCCAACCTGTGGCCCGGCATGAGCCTGTTCCGGCCGGGCCCCGGCACCGCCCTGGTCGGCTCCACGGAGCAGGTCGTCGCCCGGCTGCGGGAGTACCGGGCGCTGGGCGTGGACACCTTCATCCTGTCCGGCAACCCGCTCCTGGAGGAGGCGTACCGGGTCGCCGAAACGGTCCTGCCCGCGCTCGGCGCGCCGCGTTGATCGGAGGCGGCGCGCCGCGTTGATCGGACGTTGATGGTGCGTTTAGGCCACCACGCGAGTCTCTTCCCATGCAGACCGACACGATGCCCTTCGCCCCGACGACCCTGGTGGGGGCGGACCTCTCCTGGCAGGAGGACGCCCTGTGCGCCCAGGCCGGACCGGAGTTCTTCTTCCCGGCCCCCGGGTCCTCGACCCGCGAGGCGAAGCAGCTGTGCGGGGCCTGTCCGGGCCGTGCGGCGTGCCTGGAGTACGCGCTGACGCACGACGAGCGCTTCGGCGTGTGGGGCGGGCTCTCGGAGAAGGAGCGGATCAACCTGAAGCGGCGCCGGGGCTGACCGCGCCCGGCGCCGTGCGGGGGAGGGCTCAGCCCGCGGCCCGCGCCGCCATCCGCGCCTTGCGCGCCGCGAGCCGCTCGTCGAACTTGGACGCCTCACCGTCCAGCCCGTTCATGTACAGCCCGAGCTCCTCCTGGGCCTTCAGCCCCTCCGGGCCGAGCCCGTCGATCTGGAGGACCTTGAGGAAGCGCAGCACCGGTTCGAGCACGTCGTCGTGGTGGATGCGCAGGTTGTAGATCTCGCCGATCGCCATCTGCGCGGCGGCCCGCTCGAAGCCGGGCATCCCGTGGCCGGGCATCCGGAAGCCGACGACGACGTCCCGCACCGCCTGCATGGTGAGGTCGGGGGCGAGCTCGAAGGCCGCGCCCAGCAGGTTGCGGTAGAAGACCATGTGCAGGTTCTCGTCGAGCGCGATGCGGGCCAGCATCCGGTCGCAGACGGGGTCGCCGGACTGGTGGCCGGTGTTGCGGTGCGAGATGCGGGTGGCGAGCTCCTGGAAGGCCACGTACGCCACCGAGTGCAGCATCGAGTGGCGGTTGTCGGACTCGAAGCCCTCGCTCATGTGCGCCATGCGGAAGCGCTCCAGCTCGTCCGGGTCCACCGCGCGCGAGGCCAGCAGGTAGTCCCGCATCACGATGCCGTGCCGGCCCTCCTCCGCGGTCCAGCGGTGCACCCAGGTGCCCCAGGCGCCGTCGCGGCCGAAGAGGCTGGCGATCTCGTGGTGGTAGCTGGGCAGGTTGTCCTCGGTGAGCAGGTTGACCACGAGGGCGATCCGGCCGATGTCGGTGACCTTGGACTGCGAGCGGTCCCAGGCCTCGCCGTCCTCGAAGAAGGCCGGGAAGTTGCGCGCGTCGGACCAGGGCACGTAGTCGTGCGGCATCCAGTCCTTGGTGACCTTCAGGTGCCGGTTGAGCTCCTTCTCGACGACCTCCTCCAGGGCGTACAGGAGCCGTGCGTCGGTCCACCCTGCGGAGCTGCCGAGGTGGGGAGAGGTGAGCGTCACGGGGACTCCTGGGGACGGAGAGGGGGCATACGGAACTACCTACGGACTCGTAGGTTACGAGACCGTAGGTTAAAGCCCTCATAAGGGGGTGGCCAAGCCCGTACCGGAGACGAGCCGTCACGTTCCGTCATGCCCGGGGGCCCGCGGCGGGCGGGACACCCAGGTCACGGGGGGTCGGGCCCGCCACGCGCGCCGGCACGGCTACTCAGAGCAGATGGTCGGCCGCACCCGCCTTCACGGCGGAGATGAGCGCCCGCAGCGCATCGACCGAGTCGCTGACGTACGCGTCGGGGGCCAGGGTCGAACCGATGTAGGCGCGGCCGGAGTCGTCGAGGCCGAACCGGAAGCAGTTGGCACCCTCGCTGCAGAACGCCTCGTTCCAGGCGATCTCCCGGGAGCCGGCTGTGTGGATGCTGTGGTTCATGGTGGGGGTCCTTCAGAGGTCCTGGGCGATCGCGCGGAGGAAGTCGCGGGAGGCGGGCCGGGGCAGGGCCAGCCCGCGGAGCCGCTCCAACAGGCCACGGTAGCGCCGCAGTTGCATGTCGGTGTCGAGAAGTGTGGAACCGTGGGAAGAGTCGAGCTGCACGGTGTCGAGCTGCGGCACCGGCGCGGACACGTAGCTGAACGACTGCCCCGCCCCGGGGAAACCCCCGGCGGTGAACGGGATGACGCGCACGGCGACGGTGTCCCGCTCCGAGCGCTCCAGGATGTACTCCAGCTGCGCCCGCGCGACCTTCGGGCCGCCGAACTGCATCCGCAGCGCGGCCTCGTGGATCACCGCCTCGTACCGCACCGGCCGGTCCCGGTCGAGCACCTCCTGGCGGCGCAGCCGCAGGTCCACCCGGGCCTCCAGATCGGGTCCGGGCAGCGGCGGGTCGGCGGTGTCGAAGACCGCCCGCGCGTGCTCCTCGGTCTGCAGCAGGCCGGGGATGTGCGTGGTGACGGCGGTGTGCAACTCCGAGGCGTGGAACTCCAGTTCGGCGATGTCGATGAGGGCGGGCGGCAGCAGCCCCCGGTGCTGCTCCCACCAGCCCCGGTCCCGCTCCTGCGCCATGGCGGCGAGCAGGTCGACCAGGTGGGTGTCCGGACAGCCGTAGTTGAAGGCGAGGGTGCGCACCCGCTCGGCGCTGATGCCGAAGCGGCCCGACTCGATGTGGGGGATGCGGGTGCGGTCGACCCCCAGGAGGGCGGCGGCCTGCTGGGCCGACATGCCCGACTGTTCGCGCAGTTTGCGCAGCTCGTGCCCGAGGCGCTGCTGGCGCGCGGTCGGTGTGCTCCTTGGTGGCACGGCCGTTCCTCCCCCTTCGGTTCCGGGCCGGGGTGTGGCGAGTTGGCCCGGTTTTGGTGCGTGTGCGTGTGTCTACCGACAAGTAGTAGCACTGTGCTCCGCTTGTGCGCTACGGTCGGTAGCGCAAGTCTCACACGGGGCAATCGTGTTCGACGTGTGAGCACCCCCACACGCACAGGAAATGTGAGCAAACCGATGAAGGGCGCACTGCGTTGCCTCCCGTCCGCGACCGCGGCGGGCCCCATACCTCCCGCGACGGAGAACCTCAGCTACTCGATGCTCCTCCCCGGGGGCGCCTACTGCGCCGGACTGGCCCGCGAGGCCGTCCGCCCCCTGGTCAAACGGCACGGCCTCGGCGAACTCTGCGAGACCGCCGTCCTCGCCGCCTCCGAGCTCGTCTCGGCCGCGTACCGCTTCACCCCGGACCGCGAGATGGTGCTGCGGGTCCGCTGGCAGTTCGACGCGCTGCGGATCGTTCTCTACGACCAGCACCCGGCCCATCCCGCGCCGGACGACGCCGAGGCATGCCGCGACCGCCGCAGCCGCAGCATGTGGCTGCTGGCCGCGGCGGTCGAGGCGCACGGCGGCGACTGGGGCCTCGCCCCGGTCCTCACCCCCGGCGGTGGCACCAAGTCCTGGGCGTTACTCCACCGTTAGGACCTTCGCCACCCCCTCCCGCACGGCCTCGGCCGTCGTCGGCCGCAGCTCCCCGTCGAGCTCCAGCCAGCGGGTGATCCCCAGCGCCTCCAGGAACGGCACGTCGTGGCTGGCCACGACCAGCGCCCCCTCGTACGCGTCGAGCGCCGCCGCCAGACCCCCCACCGACGCCATGTCCAGGTTGTTCGTCGGCTCGTCGAGCAGCAGGAGCTGCGGCGCCGGCTCGGCGAGCAGCAGCGCCGCCAGCGTCGCGCGGAAGCGCTCGCCGCCCGACAGCGTGCCCACCTCCCGGTCGGCCTTGGCGCCCCGGAACAGGAACCGGGCCAGCCGGGCCCGGATCGCGTTCGGCGTCGCGCCGGGCGCGAGGCGCGCCACGTTCTCCACCACGCTCAGCCCGTCGTCCAGCACATCGAGCCGCTGCGGAAGGAAGCGCAGCGGGACCCGCGCCACCGCCTCGCCCGCGACCGGATCGAGCTCGCCCGCGAGCGTCCGCAGCAGCGTCGTCTTCCCGGCCCCGTTCCGGCCGACCAGCGCGACCCGCTCCGGACCCCGCAGCTCGAACTCCCCGGCGACCCGTGCCCCGTACCGCAGCTCCAGGCCCCGCAGCAGCAGCACCTCCCGGCCCGGCGGCACCGCGGTGTACGGCAGCTCGATCCGGATCTCGTCGTCGTCCCGGACCGCCTCGACCGCCGCGTCGAGCCGGGTGCGCGCCTCGGCGAGCCGCTCCGCGTGCAGCCGGCGGTGCTTGCCCGCCGACACCTCGGCCTGGCCCTTGCGGGTGTTGGCCACGACCTTCGGCACCGCCTTGTTCTCGGCGCTCTTCTGCGCGTACCGCCGCCGCCGCGCCAACTTGCCGTGCGCCTCGGACAGTTCCCGCTTCTGGCGCTGCACGTCAGCCTCGGCGACCCGCACCATCCGCTCGGCCGCCTCCTGCTCGGCGGCGAGCGCCGCCCGGTAGTCGGACCAGGCGCCGCCGTACCAGCGGACCTCCCCGTCGCGCAGGTCGGCGATCTGGTCCACCCGCTCCAGGAGCTCGCGGTCGTGGCTGACCACGAGCAGCACCCCGGGCCAGGCATCCACGGCCTCGTACAGCCTGCGGCGGGCGTACAGGTCCAGGTTGTTCGTCGGCTCGTCGAGCAGCAGCACGTCCGGCCGGGCGAGCAGCAGCGCCGCCAGCCGCAGCAGCACCGACTCGCCGCCGGAGACCTCGCCGACCGTGCGGTCGAGCCCGAGGTGCCCGAGACCCAGCCGGTCCAGCACGGCGCGGGCCCGCTCCTCGACGTCCCAGTCGTCGCCGACGGCCGCGAAGTGCGCCTCCGCCGTGTCGCCCGCCTCGATGGCGTGCAGCGCCGCCCGGGCGCGGTCGATGCCGAGCGCCCGGTCCACCCGCAGCCCGGTGTCCAGGACCAGGTCCTGCGGCAGGTGGCCGACCCGACCGGCCACCCGGACGGTGCCGGCGGACGGGGCGAGCTCCCCGGCGACCAGCTTGAGCAGGGTCGACTTCCCGGAGCCGTTCAGCCCGACCAGACCGGTCCGGCCGGGGCCGACGGCGAGCCGGAAGTCGTCCAGGACCCGGGTCCCGTCGGGCCAGGAGAAGGAGAGGGACGAGCAGGTGACGAAGGTGGGGTGTGACGCCATGAGGACTCCCGGTGGCAGATGCGAGCAGGGGACTGCGCGGGAGACACCGGGGCGCGGGCGGGAAGCACGGAGCGAAGCGGAGCATCGCTCGTACGCCGAGGTCGAGGACGGCACACGCGGCGGCGGGGCGGCACGCGCGGCACGGTGTCTCGGAACCTCAGACGTACAACGGCCTACTCCGATCGGGCGGTGGCGGAGACGATCGAACGATCGCTCAGGACGCTACGGGCCGGACACGGAGGGCGGCAAACGATTTACGGGCGCCGTCCCGGCCGCCGGTTCACGGGCGCTCCCCCAGCAGCCGTCCGAGGTCCCCGTCCCAGTCGAGGTGCTCGCGCTCGCGGCCGTTCGGCACCAGCAGCTGGGAGGCCCGCAGGAAGCGGCGCAGCTCGGAGGTGCGGACGTGCACCATGGCCACCCCCTCGGGGGCGTGGAACTCCACCACGGTCCGGTCGTAGCCGTACGGGCGCAGCCGCACGTCGCCCAGGCCCGCCGGCCCCTCGACGCCCTGCGCGAGCAGCTCGCGGGCGAAGGCCCAGGAGACCTCCACACCTTCCAGCGTCGCGGGCGGCGGGAACGCCATGCGCACCGCGAACGGGTCCTCGCGGTCGTAGCGCAGCGTGGCGGAGACGGTCTCCATCCGTGGGACGGACGCGACCAGTCGGGCCTGCACGGCCTGCTCGATGACGGTGGACACGGCCAGCCTCCTGGTGCGCGGCTACGTTTCTCGTGGTCTCCCCGGACACCAGAAGAGACGAACCGCGGGCCGGAATCGTGCACTGCGGGGGTACGTGAGCTGTGTCACCGCCCCGCCGCGACCGGGCCGCGACCGGGCGCCGGACCGGATTCGGACCGGATTCGGACCGCGACCGGGTGCCGGTCCGTCAGGGCGTCTCGGCGGGCTCCCAGGGGCCTTCCGCGCAGGGCCCGGAGTGGTCGCAGTACGGCTGGTTCGCCGAGGCGCCGCAGCCGCACAGCACCGCCCGGGTCTCGCTCCGGGCGCCGCCGCCCGCCTCGCCCAGCAGCAGGTCGCCGCGGACCAGGAGCCGCCCGTCCGGCAGCCGCCGCACCGTCGTCGGGACGTCCCCGGTCTCGGCGGGGCCGGCGGCGACGCGGTACTGGAGCGCCCCCGAGGGGCACCGCCGGATGACCTCGGCGACCTCGTCCGGGGCGGCCCCGTCGGGATGGATCCAGGGGCGCCGGGACAGGTCGAAGACGCCCGGCGCGCCCTTGACGCACTCGGCGGCGTGCAGGCAGCGGCGCGGCTCGTACGTGACGGTGACGCCCGCGCCGTCGTACTCCTTGATCCGGGGCGCTTCCTCGGCCGTGGGTTCGGTCATGGGGCCAGCCTAGGAAGGCCCGGCCGGGCACGCACCCTGGACGGGATCTTCGGGGTGGGCTAGCTTCCGGCGCCATGACTCTCATGGGGAAGAAGAGACGGACGACGGCGCTGGGACTCGTGGGGGCGGCCCTCGCCGTGGCCCTGGCGGTCCCGGCCCAGGCGGCCCCCGCCGCCCCGGCCGACGCCGCACCGGGGCACGGCTCCGGCGGCTGGCAGCTCACCCGTACCGGCACCGAAGCCCGCTTCCGGGGCCTGGCGGCGGTGAGCCGCTCGGTCGCCTGGGCGGCCGGCTCCAAGGGCACGGTGCTGCGCACCACCGACGGCGGCGCGAGCTGGCGAGACGTCTCGCCGCCGGGGGCGGGGGAGCTGGAGTTCCGCGACGTGGAGGCCTTCGACGCCCGCCGGGCCGTCGTCCTCGCGATCGGCGAGGGCGAGGCGTCCCGGGTGCTGCGCACCGAGGACGGCGGCGCGACCTGGACCGAGTCCTTCCGCAACACCGACCCGCGGGCCTTCTACGACTGCGTGACCTTCTTCGACCGGCACAACGGCCTCGCGATGAGCGACCCGGTCGACGGGAAGTACCGCCTGTTGGCCACCCGCGACGGCGGCCGGTCCTGGCGGGTGCTGCCCAGCGCGGGGATGCCGGCCGCGCTGCCCGGCGAGGCCGGGTTCGCGGCGAGCGGGCAGTGCCTGGTCTCCGCCGGGCCCCGGGACGTCTGGCTCGCCACCGGCGGCGGCGCCACCGGGCGGGTCCTGCACTCCTCGGACCGCGGCCTGACCTGGACCGCCACGGAGACCACGATCCCGGCCGGGGAGGGCGCCAAGGGCGTCTTCGGCCTCGCCTTCCGCGACCGCGCGCACGGCATCGCCGTCGGCGGCGACTACCGCAAGGACCAGCCCTCGCCCCTGGCCGCCGCCGTCACCGGCGACGGGGGCCGCCGCTGGACGGCCGCCGCCACCCCGCCGCCCGCCTACCGCTCGGGCGTCGCCTGGCTCCCGCACACCCGGAGCGCCGCGCTGGCCGTCGGCCCCACCGGCACCGACCTCAGCACCGACGGGGGCCGCACCTGGCGCACGGTGGACACCGGCTCGTACGACACCGTCGACTGCGCCGCCGACGGCGGCTGCTGGGCCTCGGGCGAGCAGGGCCGGATCGCCCGCCTGGCGCGGTAGCGCCCGCCGGGAGCTACGCGGGCGGCTGCTCGCGGAACTCCGCCAGACCGGCGACCGTCTTCGTCGCGTAGAACTCGGTGATCCGGTACGCGCAGACGCCGCCGACGCTGAACGGGTCGGCCGCCGCGATCTCCTCGATCCGCGCGCGGTCGGTCCCGGCGGCCAGGATCACGCCGCCGTCGCGGGGGTTCTTGCGCCCGGAGGCGAGGAACACCCCGGCGGCGTACTGGGCGTCCAGCCACTCGACGTGGGCGTCGAGGAGCTCGTCGACCCGCTCGACCGGGGCGGTGTAGGAGAGTTCAAGTACGAACATGCGCGCCAGGCTACGCGCCCGTCCCCGCCCGCCCGACCGTAGGGTGCCCAGTCATGACGATCATCGAGATTCCCGAGGGCTGGCCCGCCGACGAGGCCTCGGCCCGGGCCGCGCAGGAGGCGCTGCGCGGACGCCTGGTGACCGCCGAGGACGGCCCCGAGCCCGGGACGGGCCACGTCACCGGCGTCGACGTCGCCTACGACGACGAGCGGGACCTGGTCGCCGCCGCGGCGGTGGTCCTGGACGGGCGCACCCTGGAGGTGGTGGCCGAGGCCACCGCCGTCGGGCGGGTCTCCTTCCCCTATGTGCCGGGGCTGCTCGCCTTCCGCGAGGTGCCGACCGTGCTGGCCGCGCTCGGCCGGCTCGGCGCCGACCCCGGGCTGCTGGTCTGCGACGGCTACGGGCTGGCCCACCCGCGCCGCTTCGGCCTCGCCAGCCACCTCGGGGTGCTCACCGGACTGCCGTCGATCGGGGTCGCCAAGAACCCCTTCACCTTCACCTACGAGCAGCCCGGCACCGCCCGGGGCGCCGCCACCGACCTGGTCGCCGAGGGCGAGACCGTCGGCCGCGCGCTGCGCACCCGCGCCGGGGTGAAGCCGGTCTTCGTCTCCGCCGGCCACCGCGTCTCGCTGACGAACGCCTGCGCCCACACCCTCCGCCTCACCCCGCGCTACCGGCTGCCCGAGACCACCCGGCACGCGGACGCCCTGTGCCGGCGGGCCCTCGCCCACGCGCTCGCGGCGGAATGAGCCCGAGGACCGGGTGACACCGGGGGCGCCTGAGTACGCGTACGGATAGCGGGGCGCCGGAGCGGGCGGCACAGTGTGGGGCATGACAAGCCCCGGTGCGATCGGCACCCTGCAGTGCGTGGTCCTCGACTGTCCCGACGTGATGGAACTCGCCGCGTTCTATCAGGCGCTGCTCGGCGGCGAGATCAACCGCCCCGACCCCCAGTGGGCCGTCGGAGACGCCTGGGCCACCCTCCACGGCGCCGGCGGCGCGCCCGTGCTCGCCTTCCAGGGCGTGGCCGACCACCGGCCGCCGGTCTGGGGCGCGCCCGAGCAGCAGTTCCACCTCGACGTACGGGTCACGGACCTGGACGCCGCCCACGAGGCGGTGCTCGCGCTGGGCGCCTGGCGGCTCGACGCGGGCGCCGGGGACGACGCGGGCGACGCCGACGACGGGGGCGGCGAGGGCTCGGGCGGCGGCGACCGGGGCTGGCGGATCTACGCCGACCCGGCCGGCCACCCGTTCTGCCTCGTGCGGCACTGACGGTGCGGCACTGACCGTGCGGCACTGACCCGGCGGGCGGCCGGGCCCGGTCAGCCCGAGTGGGCCACCCGGAAGCGCAGCCCCGCCGCGCGCAGCCGGGCGAGCAGCGCGTCGCCCATCGCGACCGCCGTGGTGACCTGGCCGGCGGTCTTCGGCAGCTCGTCGTGGGCGAGGCAGAGCGCCGCCTCGGCCAGCATCTTCGCGGTCTCGTCGTAGCCCGGGTCGCCGCCCGACACCTCGGTGAACACGCGCCGCCCGCCGCCCTCGCCGACGAAGCGCACGGAGAACCAGCTCCGTGCCCGCCGGTCCGCGTCGGGACCCCGTCCCGGCTCATAACGGTCCATCAGCCAGTCGCGCACGAAGGGGAGTTGGGCGGCCAGCACGCCCGCGCCCAGCGCCGCCGAGCCGCCCAGCGCCACCGGCAGCGTCCGCACCGAGGCGTAGTGGCGGTAGCGGAAGTCCGGCCCGTACCGCTCCAGGGCCGCCGCCGAGCGCGTCACCACCCGGGGGTCGAGGGTCGGCAGCGGCAGCGCCCAGGTGCCGGTCTCCCGGCTGAACCGAGGCGCGCCCAGCGGCGCGTGGGCCCGCCGGGTCACCAGCCGGGGCTCGTGCAGCCGCCGTTCACGGGCGGCGGCCAGGATGTGCCGGCCGCGCCCGAAGGCGGTCAGCGCCGAGGCGAAGGTGCCGCCCGAGAAGACCGCGCCGACCCGCACGAAGCCGTCGATCCGCAGCGGCACCCCCTCCGGGAGCTGCCGCACCGTGTAGTAGACGCCCAGGTCGTGCGGGACGGAGTCGAAGCCGCAGGCGTGCACCAGGCGCGCCCCGGTCTCCCGGGCGCGGGCGTCGTGCCGCACGTACATCCGGTCGACGAACTCCGCCTCGCCGGTCAGGTCCAGATAGTCGGTCCCGGCCTCCGCGCAGGCCGCCACCAGGCCCTCGCCGTACCAGACGTAGGGGCCGACGGTGCTCGCCACCACCCGGGCGGATCCGGCCAGTTCGCGCAGCGCGTCCGGGTCCCCGGAGTCGGCGACCAGCAGCGGCAGCCCGGCGCAGCGGGGCCAGCGCTCCGCGAGCCGGTCGCGCAGGGCGGCGAGCCGGGCCCGGCTGCGGCCGGCGAGCGCCCAGCGGCAGCCGGCCGGGGCGTGCTCGGCCAGGTACTCGGCGGTGAGCCCGCCCACGAACCCGGTCGCCCCGAAGAGGACCACGTCGTACGGCCGTCCGGCCGCCCCTGTCTCCATCCCAGCCCAGCCCCTCGGTCCACGCCCCGCGCCGTCCCCCGGCGCGGATGTCGTCGGCGGACTCTAGCGGAAGTCGCGGCGGGCGCAATTTCCAAGCGCTTGCTCGGCTCGGGGGCTTGTGCCGAGTGGAACACGTTCCTAGCATCTCCGGTGTTACATCATCACTGTCACACACCCTTGGGGGCCCGATGTCCACACCGCGTCCCACCCCGGGCGGACCGCTCGCCGGCGTCCGGGTCGTCGAGCTCGCGGGCATCGGCCCCGGCCCCTTCGCGGCCATGCTCCTGGCCGACCTCGGCGCCGACGTCGTCCGCGTCGACCGGCCCGGCGGCCCCGGACTCGGCATCGACCCCGCCTACGACCTCACCCACCGCAACAAGCGCTCCGTCCTCGTGGACCTCAAGGCCGAGGGCGGCCCGGACACCGTGCTCGACCTGGTGGCCCGCGCCGACGTGCTGATCGAGGGCTACCGGCCCGGCGTCGCCGAGCGCCTCGGCGTCGGCCCCGAAGCCTGCCTGGCCCGCAACCCCCGGCTCGTCTACGGCCGGATGACCGGCTGGGGGCAGAGCGGACCGCTCGCCCACACCGCGGGCCACGACATCTCCTACCTCGCCGTCACCGGCACCCTCGGCATGATCGGTCCCGACCCGGACGGCCCGCCGACGGTCCCGGCCAATCTGCTCGGCGACTACGCGGGCGGCTCCCTCTACCTCGTCGTCGGCGTCCTCGCCGCCCTCCGGCACGCCCGGGAGCACGGCGAGGGCCAGGTCGTGGACGCCGCCATCGTCGACGGCGCCGCCCACCTCGCGATGATGATCCACGGGATGCTCGCCGCCGGCGGCTGGCAGGACCGGCGCGGTGTCAACCTGCTCGACGGCGGCTGCCCCTTCTACGGCACCTACGCCACCTCCGACGGCGGCCACATGGCGGTCGGCGCCCTGGAGCAGCGCTTCTACGAGGAGTTCGGCCGGCTGCTGGGCCTCGGCGCGGCCGCCGAGGCCCGAAACGACCCCGCCCGCTGGCCCGAGCTGCGCGAGGCCGTCGCCGCCCGCTTCCGCACCCGCACCCGGGCCGAGTGGACCGCCGTCTTCGACGGCACCGACGCCTGCGTGGCCCCGGTGCTGTCGCTGCGCGAGGCGCCCGGCCATCCCCACCTCGCCGCCCGCGCCACCTTCGTCGAGCACGACGGCCTGGTCCAGCCGGCCCCCGCACCCCGCTTCTCCGCCACCCCCGGCTCGGTCCGCACGGGCCCCGCCCGGACCGGTGCCGACACCGACGAGGTCGCCCGCGACTGGGCCGTACCCGCGCTGACCGGCGCCACCCCGCCCCCCGACGCCGACGACACCGCCGCCAAGGAGCCCTCCGCATGAAGCGCCAGCTCTACACCGACGACCACGAGGCCTTCCGCGAGACCGTCCGTGCCTTCCTCGCCAAGGAGGTGCTGCCGCACTACGACCGGTGGGAGAAGGACGGCGTCGTCTCCCGCGAGGCATGGCGGGCCGCCGGCCGGCAGGGACTGCTCGGCCTCGCCGTCGACGAGGAGTACGGGGGCGGCGGCGAGCCGGACTTCCGCTACAGCGTCGTGCTCGCCGAGGAGTTCACCCGGGCCGGCACCCCCGGTCTCGCCATCGGGCTGCACAACGACATCATCGGCCCCTACCTCACCTCGCTCGCCACCGAGGAGCAGAAGCGGCGCTGGCTGCCCGGCTTCTGCGACGGCGGGCTGATCACCGCCATCGCCATGACCGAACCCGGCGCGGGCTCCGACCTCCAGGCCATCCGCACCACCGCCGAGGACCACGGCGACCACTGGATCCTCAACGGCTCCAAGACCTTCATCTCCAACGGCATCCTCGCCGACCTGGTCGTCGTCGTCGCGAAGACCACCCCCGAGGGCGGCGCCCACGGACTCTCCCTGCTCGTCGTCGAACGCGGCGCCGAGGGCTTCGAGCGCGGCCGCAACCTCGACAAGATCGGCCAGAAGGCCCAGGACACCGCCGAACTCTTCTTCACCGACGTCCGCGTCCCCAAGGAGAACCTGCTCGGCGAGCTGAACGGCGCCTTCCTCCACCTGATGACCAACCTCGCCCAGGAGCGGCTCGCCATCGCCGTCGCCGCCATCGCGGGCGCCGAACACCTCCTGGAGCTCACCACCGCGTACGTCAAGGAGCGCGAGGCCTTCGGGCGCCCGCTCGCCAAGCTCCAGCACGTCCGCTTCGAGATCGCCGAGATCGCCACCGAGTGCGCCGTCACCCGCACCTTCATCGACCGCTGCGTCGAGGAGCACACGGCCCCCGGCGGCCCCGGACTCGACGCCGTGCACGCCTCCATGGCCAAGTGGTGGGCCACCGAGCTCCAGAAGCGGGTCGCCGACCGCTGCCTGCAACTGCACGGCGGATACGGCTACATGAGCGAATTCCCGGTGGCCAGGGCCTTCACGGACGGCCGCATCCAGACCATCTACGGCGGGACGACCGAGATCATGAAGGAGATCATCGGCCGTTCCCTGCTCGCCTGACCCTCATGCGAAAGGCAACATCGTGACCACCGAAGCGTACGTCTACGACGCTATCCGCACCCCGCGCGGCCGAGGCAAGGCCAACGGCAGCCTGCACGGCACCAAGCCGATCGACCTCGTCGTCGGCCTCATCCACGAGCTCCGCTCCCGCTTCCCCGGCCTCGACCCGGCCGCCGTCGACGACATCGTCCTCGGCGTCGTCGGCCCGGTCGGCGACCAGGGCTCCGACATCGCCCGGATCGCCGCCATCGCCGCCGGACTCCCCGACACCGTCGCCGGTGTCCAGGAGAACCGCTTCTGCGCCTCCGGTCTCGAAGCCGTCAACATGGCCGCGATGAAGGTCCGCTCCGGCTGGGAGGACCTCGTCCTGGCCGGTGGCGTCGAGTCCATGTCCCGGGTG
Source organism: Streptomyces sp. NPDC042100 (assembly GCF_055582325.1). Classification (NCBI taxonomy): domain Bacteria; kingdom Bacillati; phylum Actinomycetota; class Actinomycetes; order Kitasatosporales; family Streptomycetaceae; genus Streptomyces; species Streptomyces sp. NPDC042100. The sequence continues at coordinate 377,922 of NZ_JBVJDK010000004.1, read as the reverse complement.
CCGATGGCCTCCGACGGCGGCGCCTGGTTCGCCGACCCGATGACCAACCTCGCCACCAACTTCGTCCCCCAGGGCATCGGCGCCGACCTCATCGCCACCATCGAGGGCTTCAGCCGCCGCGACGTCGACGAGTACGCCGCCCTCTCCCAGGAGCGCGCCGCCGCCGCCATCAAGGACGGGCGCTTCGACCGCTCCGTCGTCCCCGTCAGGGACCGGGCCGGGCTCACCGTCCTCGACCACGACGAGTTCCCGCGCCCCGGCACCACCGCCGACTCCCTCGCCCGCCTCAAGCCCTCCTTCGCCGACATCGGCGAGCTCGGCGGCTTCGACGCGGTCGCGCTGCAGAAGTACCACTGGATCGAGGAGATCGACCACGTCCACCACGCGGGCAACTCCTCCGGCATCGTCGACGGCGCCTCCCTCGTCGCCATCGGCTCCAAGGAGGTCGGCGAGCGCTACGGGCTGACGCCCCGCGCCCGGATCGTCGCCGCCGCCGTCTCCGGCTCCGAGCCGACCATCATGCTCACCGGACCCGCCCCCGCCACCCGCAAGGCGCTCGCCAAGGCCGGTCTGACCATCGACGACATCGACCTGATCGAGATCAACGAGGCCTTCGCCGCCGTCGTCCTGCGCTTCGTCAAGGACATGGGCGTCTCCCTCGACAAGGTCAACGTCAACGGCGGCGCCATCGCGCTCGGCCACCCGCTCGGCGCCACCGGCGCCATGATCCTGGGCAGCCTCGTCGACGAGCTGGAGCGCCAGGACAAGCGCTACGGCCTCGCCACCCTGTGCGTCGGCGGCGGCATGGGCATCGCCACCATCGTCGAGCGCGTCTGACCGCCCGGTCCGAACCCCCTTACGGAGAAGCAGCAGCCATGAGCGAGAGCACCACCATCCGCTGGGAGCGGGACGAGACCGGTGTCGTCACCCTCGTCCTCGACGACCCGAACCAGTCCGCCAACACCATGAACCAGGCCTTCCGGACCTCCATCGCGGCGATCGCCGACCGCGCGGAGGCCGAGAAGGACTCGATCCGGGGCTTCGTCTACACCTCCGCGAAGAAGACCTTCTTCGCGGGCGGCGACCTCAAGGACATGATCAAGGCCGGCCCGGGGGACGCCCGGGCGATCTTCGAGGCGGGCCTGGAGATGAAGCGCGCCCTGCGCCGCATCGAGACCCTCGGCAAGCCGGTCGTCGCCGCCATCAACGGCGCCGCGCTCGGCGGCGGCTACGAGATCGCCCTCGCCTCCCACCACCGGATCGCCCTCGACGCCCCCGGCTCCAAGATCGGCCTGCCCGAGGTGACCCTGGGCCTGCTGCCCGGCGGAGGCGGCGTCGCCCGCACCGTACGCCTCATGGGCATCACGGACGCGCTGCTCAAGGTGCTGCTCCAGGGCACCCAGTACAACCCGAAGCGCGCGCTCGACAACGGCCTGGTGCACGAGCTGGCCGCCACCCCCGAGGAACTGCTGGCCAAGGCCCGCGCCTTCATCGACGCCCACCCCGAGTCGCACCAGCCCTGGGACGTGCCCGGCTACAAGATCCCCGGCGGCACCCCGTCCAACCCGCGCTTCGCCGCCAACCTGCCGGCCTTCCCGGCCAACCTGCGCAAGCAGCTCAACGGCGCTCCCTACCCGGCCCCCCGCAACATCATGGCGGCGGCCGTCGAGGGCTCCCAGGTCGACTTCGACACCGCGCTGACCATCGAGAGCCGGTACTTCACCGAGCTGGTCACCGGCCAGACCGCGAAGAACATGATCCAGGCGTTCTTCTTCGACCTCCAGGCCGTCAACTCCGGCGCCAACCGCCCCCAGGGCGTCGCCCCGCGCGCGGTCCGCAAGGTCGCCGTCCTCGGCGCGGGCATGATGGGCGCCGGCATCGCGTACTCCTGCGCCCGCGCGGGCATCGAGGTGGTCCTCAAGGACGTCTCCGCGGAATCCGCCGCCAAGGGCAAGGCGTACTCCGAGAAGCTCTGCGCCAAGGCGGTGGCCAAGGGCCGCACCACGCGGGAGAAGGCGGACGCCCTCCTCGCCCTCATCACCCCCACCGGCGACACCGCCGACCTGGCGGGCTGCGACGCCGTCATCGAGGCGGTCTTCGAGGACACCGCGCTCAAGCACAAGGTCTTCCAGGAGATCCAGCACGTGGTGGCGCCCGACGCCCTGCTCTGCTCCAACACCTCCACGCTCCCCATCACCGACCTCGCGGAAGGCGTGGAGCGCCGCGCGGACTTCATCGGCCTGCACTTCTTCTCGCCGGTGGACAAGATGCCGCTGGTCGAGATCATCAAGGGCGAGAAGACCGGCGACGAGGCCCTGGCCCGCGCCTTCGACCTCGTCCGCCAGATCAACAAGACCCCGATCGTCGTCAACGACTCGCGCGGCTTCTTCACCTCCCGCGTCATCGGCCACTTCATCAACGAGGGCGTCGCCATGATCGGCGAAGGCGCCGAGCCCGCCTCCGTCGAGCAGGCGGCGGCCCAGGCGGGCTACCCGGCGAAGGTCCTCTCCCTCATGGACGAACTGACCCTCACCCTGCCCCGCAAGATCCGCAACGAGACCCGGAAGGCCGTCGAGGAGGCGGGCGGCACCTGGACCTCGCACCCCGGCGAGCTCGTCATCGACCGCATGGTCGACGAGTTCGGCCGCACCGGCCGCAGCGGCGGCGCGGGCTTCTACGACTACGCGGAGGACGGAAGGCGCGGAAAGCTCTGGCCGGGCCTGCGCGAGCACTTCACCAAGCCCGACGTGGCCATCCCCTTCAAGGACATGCAGGAGCGGATGCTCTTCGCGGAGGCCCTGGACACCGTCCGCCTCGTCGAGGAGGGCGTCCTGACCTCGGTCGCCGACGCCAACATCGGCTCCATCCTGGGCATCGGCTTCCCGGCGTGGACCGGTGGCGTGCTCCAGTACATCAACGGTTACGAGGGCGGCGTCGCCGGATTCGTCGCCCGCGCGCGCGAACTCGCCACCACCTACGGCGAGCGCTTCACCCCGCCGGCCCTCCTGACCGAGAAGGCCGAACGGGGCGAGGTCTTCACGGACCGGGCGTCCTGAACGCCGTCCTCAGCTCCTCGCTCAGCGAGCGCTGAAACGCCGTGACGAGGGCCTGGATCACCATCGGCTGCATGTCCGCCGAGAGCGACCGCATCGCGCTCAGGTGATCCGGGTCCTCCCCGCTCTCCCGGTACGGGTTCCACACCTGCTCCCGGAACAGCCGGGCCAGCTCCTGCGCGGCCTCCCGCGCGTGCTCCAGCAGCACGGTCCGGGAGGCCAGGATCGTCTCGTGCCCGATCGGCACGTCGAGCAGCTCCACCCCGAGCCGCAGCAGCGACCCGTCGAGCCGGAACACGTCCGGCCCCGACCCGTCCGCCAGCACCCCCATGGCGGCCAGCCGCTCGACGTCCCGCTCCCCGAGCACCCGCCCGGCCCGCCGCTCCAGCTCCCGCCGGCTGATCTCCTCGGCGGACTCCGGCGCCCAGGCGGCGACGAGCGCCCGGTGCACGGCGAGATCCCGCGCGCTGAGATCTGCGGGCAGCTGCTCCAGATACCGCTCGATCGCCGCGAGCGTCATCCCCTGCCGCCGCAGCTCCTCGATCAGCGCGAGCCGCGACAGATGCCCGGCCCCGTACCACCCGACCCGCCGCGCCCCGATCACCGGCGGCGGCAACAGCCCGCGCGTCCCGTAGAACCGCACGGTCCGCACGGTCACCCCGGCCCGCGCGGCCAACTCGTCGACGGTGTAGACGGCCTCGCCCGACCCGTCCCCCCGGCCCTCACCGCTCGGCTGCTCCATGGTTCAACAGTATTGCTGTCTCACCAGCTCTGTAAAAGGCGCGGCATGTCCTCAGCGGCCGTGCCGGACCCGGCGGGCGAGGCCGAGGACGACCGGGGCGGCGAGCCAGCACAGGTAGGCGGTGGTGCCGGCCAGGAAGGCGACCGGGATCGAGAGCGCGAACACCGCCGCCAGGCAGAGGCTGCGGACCAGGGTCGCGTCGAAGGCGCCGGGCGGGGTGTCCGGGGCGTAGAGGCGGGCGCGCCGGATCTCGCGGACGGTCAGGGCGAAGGCCACCGACGCCAGGACCTGGACCAGCGCGTACAGGCTGAAGCGGGGCGCGAAGGCGCTGTCGGTCGTGATCACCCGGGTCGCGAAGGGCATCAGGACCTGCATGAAGAGCCAGGCCAGGGTGAGGGTGACCAGGCGGTTGTCCAGGGCTCGGACGGAGCGGAAGACCTCGTGGTGGGCCCGCCAGTGGGCGGAGATCACCACGAAGCTGATGCCGAAGGCCAGGTAGTCCTTGCCGTGGTCCCCGACCGAGTCGAGCATCGCGCGGGTGGTGTCGCCCGAGGGGACGGGGAGGTCCAGCGCGAGGAGGGTCAGCGCGATCGCGACCGCCGCGTCGACGAACGCGGTCAGCCGGTCGACGGCGCGCGCTTCCGTCGCGCCGGGGGTGTGGGTCGTCATGGCGGGGAACAACTCCCTGTCGCTCGGGCGCCGCGGGCGCGGAGAACCCGCGGCCAGGACGATCATGACGCGTCGGAGGGCGATGTCAGTGGCGGCTCGTACGGTGAGGGCATGAGGGGGATCGATTACGTACGGGGGGACGCCACCGCGCCGGGCGGCAAGGGCGTCAGGATCGTCGCGCACGTCTGCAACGACCTGGGCGGCTGGGGCAAGGGCTTCGTCCGGGCCGTCTCGGCCCGCTGGCCGGAGCCGGAGGCGGCCTACCGGCGCTGGCACCGCGAGCGCCCGGGCAGCGGCTTCGGGCTCGGCGCGGCGCAGTTCGTCCAGGTCGGGCCGTATCTCTGGGTGGCCAATCTGGTGGGGCAGCGGGGGATTCGCACGAGCCGGAGCGCCGGGGCGCCCGTGCGGTACGAGGCGATCGACACGGCGCTCGGCCCGCTCGGCGACAAGGCGCTGGAGCTGGGCGCCTCCGTGCACATGCCCCGGATCGGCTGCGGGCTCGCGGGCGGCTCCTGGGAGCGGGTCGAGCCGTTGATAGCCCGGCGCCTGGTGGCGCGCGGGATCGCGGTCACGGTCTACGACTTCGGCGGGTAGGGACCCCGGCGGGGCGCGGCACGGGACCGGCACTAGAGTCGGGCGCCTGTTCGCATGCGGCGGGTGGCCGACAGGGGGAGAAGGGTATGCAGGCGCGACTCAGGGAGAAGGCGGCCGAGCTGGCCGCGGTGCTCTGGAAGGAGCACACCGTCTACCGGGAGCGCGGCGGCGGGGTGGTGATCCGAGGCGAGCACGTCGGGCGCTGGATCAGCCTGGCCCCGACCGGCGGACGGGACCAGGCCCTGGTGCGGGCCGGGCGGATCCTGGACGGCGGGACGACCGCCCCGGCACGCCTGGAGGCGGTCGTCGACCTGACGGCCGGGACGTCCGAGCTGGCGGCGGTCTGCCGGCGCCTGCTCGCCGAGACGGCCGCCGACCCCGGCCCGGCGCGAGGGGCGCGCCCGGACCGCCCCGCCCGCCGGGCCGCCCGGAAGACGGCCCGGCGGACGAGGGCGCCGCGCGCCCGGCGGAGCCGGCACACCGGCCTCGGCTCCTGGATCGCGCTGCTCTGCGTCGCCGGGGTCGTGGCCCTCTGGGCGTACAGCGTCTTCGGGACCCTGTACTAGGGGATGTAGGGGATGTAGGGGATGTAGGGGATAAGGGGGCCGGGGTGGGGGTCAGTCCGCCGCGTACGCCGTCACCGGGTAGTGGTCGGACAGGTTGCTGTACGTGTAGCTCTTGCCCCAGCTCGTGACGGTCCAGGGCGCGCTCCGCTCCAGGACCACGTTGTTCGTCCAGCCCGCCGGGCGGGCGTTGCCGGCGCGGAAGAGGACGTAGTCCAGGTCCTCGCGCGGGTCGGTCGGGTAGCGGTCGTTCGCGATCGAGTTCTGGGCCGTGTCGAAGGAGTACGGGTGCCCGGTGCGGGCGTCCGCGCCGACCAGGTCCGCGTCGGCGAGCATCGTGGCGTACTCCGGCGTGCGCGAGTCCACGTTCATGTCGCCGGCCACGATGACCTGCTCGTTCGCGGGGATGTTCTTCGCGTCGAGGAAGGCGTCGATGTTCTTGAACTGCCGGCTGCGCATCTGCGCCGCCTCGCCCGCCGAGCAGCCCGGGTCGGTGGACTGCGCGTGGGTGCCGACGACGTGCACCCTGGTGCCGTTCACGTCGAGCACCGCGTAGACGAATCCCTTGTTCGACCACCAGTCGGCGCCGCACGCGTCCTTGTAGACGTACTGCTCCTTGCGGATCACCGGCCACTTGCTGAGGAGGGTCACCCCGCCGTCCTCGGGGGTGGTGGCGGAGTAGGCCCCGCCGGTGGCGTCCCAGCCCGACTTCGAGCGGCCGACGACGGGCGTCTGGTACGGGTACCGCGCGGCGGCGTTCGCCTTGAGGGCGTCGGAGGACGAGTTGTCGAAGGCCTCCTGGAGGACGACGACGTCGTTGCCCTGGAAGAAGGGGGCGGCCGGGATGGCGGCGGCCCGGTGGTCCTGGCCCCAGTTCGGGTAGAGGTTCTTCGACATCAGGAAGGTGTTGTACGTCAGCACCTTCAGGCGCGGCGTCGTCGCGGCCTGGTCGGCGGCGGGGGCGGCCGAGGCGGCCGGGGCGAGCGCGGCGAGACCGGCGGCGGCGAGCACGACGGAGAGGGCTGCGCCCGTGACGCGGCGGTGCGAGCGGAACGGCACTGGGAACTCCCGTGAAATGATGGGGGGTTGGAGGACCGGCGCCGCACATCAAAGCAGCCGTAGTTACCTTCCGGTAGCCATTGGGTGCCGCGAATCTTGCGCGGCTCGCACGAACATGCCAACTCTCGGATATTTGTCCGAATAGTCGCTTTCGCGACCAGGTAAGATGCGCCCATGACCCTCGCGCAGAACTCGCAGATCTTCAACACGGACCTCGGTCCGCTCAACCCGGTGTGGGCCGAGCTCATCATCGGCTTCGTGGTCTTCGGCGTCACCTTCCTCATCATCGCCAAGGGAATCCTTCCGAAGATCAACCGCACGCTCGCCGAGCGTGAGGACGCCATCGACGGCGGCACCGAGCGCGCCGACGACCTGCGCACCGAGGCCGCCTCCATCCGCGAGCAGTACGAGGCCGAGCTCGCCGAGGCCCGCCACGACGCCGCCCGCATCCGCTCCCAGGCCACCGAGGAGGGTGCCGCCGCCATCGCCGCCGCCCGCGCCGAGGGTCTGCGCGAGCGCGAGACGATCCTGGCCGCCGGCTCCGAGAAGATCGCCGCCGAGCGTGCCGCCGCCGAGCGCGAGCTCACCGCCGACGTCGACGCCTGGGCCCACGCCCTGGCCGGCCGCATCGTCGGCGAGCCGGTCGGCGCCGACCGCTGACGCGCCACGCGCCCGCCCGTATGGGGCCGCCTCCCGGGCCCACCGCCCGGGACGCGGCCCCGCGTCATATCCGGACACCCGGCCGCGCCCGGCGCCGCCGCCCCGTCGCGGCCGGGCGGCCCGGGTGAGCGAGAACGAGAGGAACCACCCGTGACGGACCGCACCGACCCGGGCCCGGAAGCCCCCACGGGACCCGCGGCTCCGCCGGACACCGCCACCCCCGCGCGACGGCCCCGTCCCGCCGACCCCCTCCCGCCGCCCGTCGGCGGCGTCCTGTGGAGCGTCGCCGGAGACGTCCGCGCCCTGCTCATGCTGCCCGCCGCGCTCACCATGCAGGTCGCCCACCCCGCCATCGGCGCCGGCGTCGACGCCCACTCCGTCTTCCGCACCGACCCCTGGGGCCGCGGCGAGCGCTCCCTGCGCTCGCTCCAGCTGTGGATCTACGGCGGGGAGGCCGCCGCCGAGGAGGGCCGCAGGCTCCGGACGCTGCACAAGGAGATCCAGGGCACCGACGCCCACGGGCGCCGCTACCACGCGCTGACCCCGGCCTACTACGCCTGGGTCCACGCCACCGGCTACCCCGTCTACCGGCACGGCCTGCGCTACCTCGCCCGCCCCCTCACCGAGGCCCAGGACCGCGCCCTCTACACCGAGTGGCTGCGGGTCGGCCGGATCCTCGGCATCCACGACCGGGACATGCCGGGGACCATCGAGGAGTTCTGGCCCTACTACCGCCGGGTCCTCGCCGAGGAGCTGGAGGCCACCGTCGTCGTCCGCGAGCTCCTCGCCACCGACCAGCCCGTACCGGCCCCCGACCGGGGCCCGCTCCCCGTACGCCTCGCCCTGAAGGCGCTCTGGCCGCTGCTGCGGCGCCCGTTCCTGCGGGTCCGGGCCTTCCTCACCGTCGGCCTCATGCCGCCGGACGCGCGCGCGGCGATCGGCCTGGAGTGGACCGGGGCCCAGGAGCGGCGGCTGCGCCGGCTCGCCCGGGTCGTCCGGGCCGTGGTGCCCGTCCTCCCCGAGCGGCTCCGCTACCTGCCGCTCGCCCGCGAGGCGCGCCGCGCCGCGCGGACCGGGGTCAGCGGGACGGCGGCCCGTTCCGGGCGATGACCTCCCGGTACCAGCGGAAGCTGTCCTTCGGCGTGCGGCGGCCGGTCGGGAAGTCCACATGGACGATCCCGAACCGGCGCCCGTACCCGTGGGCCCACTCGAAGTTGTCGAGCAGCGACCACACGAAGTAGCCGCGCAGGTCCACCCCGTCGGCCAGCGCCCGTCCCGCCGCCTCCAGGTGCGCCGCCAGGTAGGCCACCCGCTCCGGGTCGTGGACCGCGCCCTCGGGGTCCGCGTAGTCGTCGTACGCGGCCCCGTTCTCCGTGATCAGCAGCGGTACGCCCGGCAGCTCGTCCCGCAGCCGGACCAGCAGCCCGTACAGCCCCTCCGCGTCCACCGGCCAGTCCATCGCGGTGCGCGGCCCCGGCAGCGGCACGAAGCGCACGTGCCCGGCGGCGCCCGCCCACGGGGACGGCGCGGCCGAGGAGCCCGCGGCGACGACGGCGGGGGAGTAGTAGTTCACCCCCAGCGAGTCGATCGGGGCGGCGATGGCCGTGAGATCGCCGTCGTGGACGAAGGACCAGTCCGTGAGCGGGGCGGTGTCGGCCACCAGGTCGGCCGGCAGCCGCCCGTGGAAGACCGGCTCCAGGAAGATCCGGTTGCCGACCGCGTCGATCCGGCGCACCGCGTCCCGGTCCTCCGGCGCGTCCGACGCGGGCCGCAGCGCGTGCAGGTTGAGCGTCAGCGACACCTCGGCCGAGGCGGGCAGCGCGGCCCGCAGCGCCCGCACGCCCAGGCCGTGCGCCAGATTCAGGTGGTGCGCGGCGCGCAGCGCGGCCCGGTCGTCGGTCCGGCCCGGGGCGTGCTCCCCGGAGCCGTAGCCGAGGAAGGCCGCGCACCACGGCTCGTTGAGCGTGGTCCAGGTGCCGATCCGGTCGCCCAGCGCCTCGGCCGCGCGCCCCGCGTACTCCGCGAAGCGCTCCGCCGTCGCGCGCTCCGGCCAGCCGCCCGCGTCCTCCAGCTCCTGCGGCAGGTCCCAGTGGTACAGCGTGGCGACCGGCCGGATCCCGGCGTCGAGCAGTTCGTCGGCCAGCCGCCGGTAGAAGTCGAGGCCCTTCTGCGACACCGGGCCCCGGCCGCCCGGCAGCACCCGCGACCAGGAGAGCGAGAAGCGGTAGTCGGTGAGGCCGAGCTCCCGCATCAGGGCGACGTCCTCGCGCGAGCGGTGGTAGTGGTCGGTGGCGGTGTCGCCGGTGTCGCCGTTGCGCACCTTGCCCGGGGTGCGGCTGAAGGTGTCCCAGATCGACGGGGTGCGGCCGTCCTCGGCCGCCGCCCCCTCGACCTGGTAGGCGGCGGTGGCCGAACCCCAGCGGAAGCCGGCAGGGAAATGAGCGTTCATGAGAGGAAAACTCCCGGTATCGGAGAAAGGGCACGGAAGACGGCCCGCGCGGCGCAGTCCGGCCGGCCGGTCCGACCGGTCCGGCCCCGGGCCCGGTCGCCCCGGGGCCGGGCGCGACCGGCCCCGGGGCGCGGCCCGGACGGCTCAGCCCTTGACGGCGCCCCGCATGACCCCGCCGACGATCTGCCGGCCGAGCAGCCCGAAGACCAGCAGGACGGGGAGGGTGCCGAGCAGGGTGCCCGCCATGACGACGGACTGGTCGTGGACGTAGCCGCCGCCGAGCTGGCGCAGCGCGACCTGCACGGTCGGCTCCTGCGAGGAGAGCGCGACGATCGGCCAGAAGAAGTCGTTCCAGGCGCTCATGAAGGTGAGCAGCCCGAGCACGGCCATCCCGGGGCGGGCCACCGGCACCACGATCGACCAGAAGATCCGGGCCGAGGAGGCCCCGTCCGTCCGGGCCGCCTCGATCAGCTCGTCCGGCAGCGCCCGCACCAGGAACTGGCGCATGAAGAAGACCCCGAAGGCGGACACCAGCCCCGGCAGGATCACCGACTGGAGCCGGTTCACCCAGCCCAGCTCGGCGATCAGCATGAAGAGCGGGATCACGCCGAGCTGTGGCGGGATCATCATCGTGCCCACGGTGAGCGCGAGCAGTGCCCCCCGGCCCCGGAAGCGCAGCTTGGCGAAGGCGAAGCCGGCCAGGGTGCAGCAGAGCACGGTGCCGACGGTGATCGAGCCGGACACCAGCAGCGAGTTGAGCAGCGCCTTGCCGATGTCGGCCTCTTCGAGGACGGCCCGGATGTTGGGGATGAGGTCCGGTCCCGGGAGCAGGCTGGGCGGGACCTTCGCCAGGTCGGCGTTGGAGCGGGTGGCGGCGACCAGGGTCCAGTAGAACGGGAAGGCCGAGACCAGGACGGCGAGGGCGAGCACGGCGTACGTGACGGGGCCGGCGCGGCGGCCGGTCCGGGCGCTCACGCCGCCACCCCCGCCGAGCCGTTCGGGCCCGCCGAGCCCGTGGCCCGCGCGGACGCGTCCCGCCGGGAGCGGCGCCGGGTGAGGAGCGCGTGCGCCCCGACGAGCAGCAGGATCAGCAGGAACATCAGCCAGGCCACCGCCGCCGCCCGGCCGAGGTGGAAGAAGCCCCAGCCCTGCTCGTACAGATAGAGCCCGAGCGTCTGGTACTGGTGCGAGATCCCGCCCGACACGGAGCCCTGGTAGAGCAGCGGTTCGCCGAAGAGCTGGGTCGCGCCGATCGTCGAGACGACCACGGTGAACACGATCGTCGGCCGCAGCCCCGGCAGGGTGACGTGGACGAACTGGCGCAGCCGCGAGGCCCCGTCCACCTCGGCCGCCTCGTACAGCTCGTCGGGGATCGACTGCATCCCCGCCAGGTAGATGAGCGCGTTGTAGCCGGTCCAGCGCCAGACGACGATCGAGGAGACCGCCGCCTGCGAGGCGAAGGTGCCGTCCTGCCAGTCGACCGGGCCCACCCCGGCCAGCGAGAGCAGGTAGTTGACCAGCCCGAAGTCGCGCCCGAAGAGCTGGGCGAAGACGAGGGTGGCGGCGGCGACGGAGGTCGCGTACGGCAGCAGCATCGCGGTGCGGAAGAAGGTCCGGCCGCGCAGCCGGTAGTGGAGCAGATGGGCGAGCCCGAGCGCCATCAGGAGCTGCGGGACCGTGGACAGGACCCCGATGACGACGGTGTTGCGCACCGCCCCCCAGAAGAACGCGTCGGTGAGCAGGGCCGTGTAGTTGCCGAGCCCGCGCCACTCCATCGTGCCGGGCGTCTGGAGTTCGACGCGGTGGAGGGAGACGAAGGCGGTGTAGAGCAGCGGGAAGAGCCCGAAGGCGGCGAAGAGGGTGAAGAACGGCGCGAGGAAGGTGTACGGGGACACGGTGCGCCACAACCGGGTGAGGCTCACGGGGCGGGCCCTTCGGAGGGGTGGGGCCGGGGGAGGGAGAGGGAGAGGGAGAGGGAGAGCGGGGCGGGAGTGCCGGCGCGGGTCCGGCGCCCGCCCCTCCCCGGTCAGCCGATCGCGTTCTCGACGCCCTTCCGGGCGTGGGACCAGGCCTCGTCCGGGGCGGTGCCCTTGCGTTCCACCTCGCTCAGGGCGTTGGTGATCTGGTCGGCCACGTTCTTGTCGTGGACGCCGAGCACCTGCACCGGTGCCGCCTTCGCCGCCTCGCCGAAGATGCGGCCGATCGGGGCGCCCGAGAAGTACGGGTCGGTGGCGTCCGCGATCTGGGCGATGGCCCCGGTGGACGAGGGGAAGTTGCCCCGCTCGCGGAAGAGGCGGGCCTGCTGGGCGGGTGCGGTGAGCCAGCTGACCAGCTCGTACGCCTCCTTCTTGTGCTTCGCCGCGCGCGGTACGGCGAGGAAGGAGCCGCCCCAGTTCCCGGCGCCGCCGGGGAGCCGGGCGATGTCCCAGGTGCCCTTGCCCGCCTCGCCCGCCTGCCCCTTGATGTAGCCGAGCATCCAGGCGGGGCAGGGCAGGGTGGCGAAGGAGCCGGCGGCGAAGGCCTGGTTCCACTGCGGCGACCACTGGTCGAGCTTGGCGCTGAGCCCGTCCCCGGCGGCCCGCACGGCGGTGTCCCAGGCGTGCCGCACCGGCGGGTTGTCCGCGTAGATCAGCGTGCCGGAGGCGTCGTAGTAACGCTCCTTCTCCTGGCCGACCATGACGGTGTAGAGGCTGCCGACGCTGTCGATCCAGGCGCTCTTGCCGGGCGCCTTCGCCCGGTACTGCCGGCCGAGCTCCAGATAGCCCTCCCAGGTGGACCAGCGCGAGGCCAGTTCGGTGCGGTCGGTGGGCAGTCCGGCCTTCGCGAAGAGGTCCTTCCGGTAGCACATCGCCTCGGGGCCGATGTCGGTGCCGAGGCCGAGGACCGCGCCGTCCGGTGCGCTCGCGGCGGCCCAGGTGGCGCTCGCGAAGCCGTCCTTGAGCTTCTCCGCGCCGTATTTCCGCAGGTCCTCGAAGCGGTCGCCCTGCTGCTGGGTGACGGAGGCGATCCGGCCCACCTCGACCGCCTGCACGTCGGCGAGCCCGCCGCCGCCCGCGAGCCGGGTCTGGAGCGACTTCCAGTAGTCCTGCTCGTCCTCGGTGTCGGTCTGCTTGACGGTGATCCCGGGGTGGGCCTTCTCGTACTCGGCGTAGAGCCCGGCCTCCTGATAGCCGAAGGAGCCGAAGAGGTCGACGGTGACGACGGTCTTCCCGCCCGCCGCCCCGGCTCCCGCGCCGCCCCCGCCGGGCGAGCACCCGGCGACCAGCGCCCCGACGAGTAGGGCCGCGGCGGCGGCTCGGACAGTGCGCATAGGGGCCTCCCTTGGCTCCTGGCTGCCGATCGCCCATTGAGAGCGCTCTCAGAACCTGCGTGAGGAGCGTGCCGTCCTTGCCGGGTTCACGTCAAGGGGTCCGGCGTGGGATCACGCCGAGGCGCGCCGCACCAGCTCCGTCGGGGTGATCAGGGCCCCGGCCCGCTCGCCCTCCAGCGTCCGCATGAGCTGCCGCACCATCAGGCGCCCCATTCCCTCGATGTCCTGACGGACCGTCGTCAGCGGCGGCGCGGTCGTCTCGGCCACCGCCGGCATGTCGTCGAAGCCGACCACCGCCACGTCGTCCGGCACCCGCGCGCCCCGCTCCCGCAGCACCTCCAGCGCGCCCGCCGCCATCAGGTCGTTGGCCGCGAAGACCGCGTCGAGGCGGTGGCCGCGTTCGAGCAGCGCGGCCATCGCCCGCGCGCCGCTCGCGCGCGTGAAGTCGCCGTCCACCACCAGCTCCCGTCCCGCGTCCGGGAGTTCGTCGTAGTAGCCGTGGAGTCGGTCCAGCGCCGAGGTCTGGTCGCGGGGGCCCGCGATGTGGGCGATCCGCTCCCGCCCGAGCGCCCGCAGATGGCGCACCGCCGCCCGTGCGCCGCCCCGGTTGTCGCAGTCGACGTACGGCACCTCGGGCCGCCCGTCCGGGCCGGTCCAGCCGGGGCGCCCGCCGAAGACGGTGGGGACCCCGGCGCGCCGGATGATCGCGGGCAGTTCGTCGTCGTCGTGCAGCGAGAAGGCGAGCGCGCCGTCCACGTGCCCGCCGCCCAGATAGCGCGCGATCCGCTCGTGGTCGCCGCTGTCCTCCACCCACAGCAGCACCAACTGAGCGTCGAAAGAGGTCAGTTCGCGGCTGATGCCGCGCACCTGACGCTCGAAGAAGGGGTCCGAGAAGATCCGGAACTCCGGCTCCGCGATGATCACGGCGACGGCCCCGTTGCGCCGGGTCACCAGCGTGCGCGCGGCGTGGTTCGGCACGTAGCCCAGCTCGTCGACGGCCTTGCGGACCTTCTCCACCAGGGCGTCCCGCACGCCCGCGCCGCCGTTCACCACACGCGAGACCGTCGCCCGGGACACGCCCGCCCGCGCGGCGACCTCTTCCAGGGTGGGGCGCCCACCGGGCACGGTTTCGCTCAAGGCCGGCTCCTCGGGGCGTCGCGGCGGTCGGTGCTGACGCCACGAGGGTAACCGCTCGGCCCGGGGCCGGGCGGGCCGCCCGGGAAAGCGCTCTCGGGGTACGACGCGCCCGCCGGGCCCGCCCCGTCGGCGAGGGGGCGGGCCCGGCGGGCGTCGCGTGCGGTCCCCGGGCCGGGGCCCGGCCCGGGTGTCCTGCCCGGGGACCGCGGCTCGGGGACCGGGGCTCAGTGCCGGTCGTTCTCGTGGATCGTGTCGGTCTCCGCGATCTTCTTCCACGACTTCGGCGCCACCGGCTTCACCGTCGCGGTCTTCGCCGCGCCCTTCGCCGTACGGGCCGGCGCCGCCGAGGGCGCCTTCAGGCCCGCCTCGGCCGCCGCCGGGGCGGCGGGCTTCACCGGCTGGTAGAGCCAGGTGTCGAAGAGGCCCGCCAGCGGCTTGCGCGTGACCTTCTCCGCGTACTTCACGAAGTCCGAGACCTTCGCGTTGCCGTAGGCGTACTGCTGCGGCCAGCCCTTGAGGACGGCGAAGAACGCCTCGTCGCCGACCTCGTTGCGCAGCGCCTGCAGCGCCAGCGCGCCCCGGTCGTAGACGGCGATGTCGAACTGCGCGTCCGGGCCCGGGTCGCCCGGCTTCACGGTCCAGAACGGGTCGTCCGCCGCGCGCGTCTGGTACACGTAGTCGGCGAGCTCCTGGGCCGTGCCCTCGCCCTCCTTCTCCGACCACAGCCACTGGCTGTAGCGGGCGAAGCCCTCGTTGATCCAGATGTCCTTCCAGTCGGCGACCGAGACGCTGTCGCCGTACCACTGGTGGGCCAGCTCGTGCACGACCACCGAGACGTTCGCCCCGTTGGCGAACTGGCGCGGGCTGTAGAACGGCCGGGTCTGCGTCTCCAGCGCGAAGCCGCTGGTCACGTTCGGCACGTAGCCGCCAAGGGAGTTGAACGGGTACGGGCCGAAGACCGACTCCAGCCACTCCGCGACCTCGGTGGTCCGCTCGATGGAGGCGCGGGCCGCCCCGGCGTTCGCGCCCAGGTCCTTGCTGTACGCGTTCAGGACCGGCAGGCCGTTCGCCGTCTTGTCGGTGGTGATGTCGAACCTGCCGACCGCCAGCGTCGCCAGGTACGTCGCCTGCGGCTTGTCCGAGCGCCAGTTGAAGCGCGTCCAGCCCAGCTTCGAGGACTGCGACTGCAGCACGCCGTTGCTGATCGCCTGGTGGCCGTCCGGCACCGACACCGACACGTCGAAGGTCGCCTTGTCCAGCGGGTGGTCGTTGGACGGGAACCACCAGACGGCCGAATCCGGCTCCTGCGCGGCGACGCCGCCGTCCGGCGTACGGGCCCAGGCCGACCAGCCGCCTATCTTCACCTCGGACGGCTTGCCCGCGTAACGGACCACGATCGAGACGGACTTGTTCTTCTCCAGCGGCGCGGCCGGAGTCACCACCAGCTCGTGGTCGCCGGCCGTGGTGAACGTCGCGACCCGGCCGTTCACCCGCACCTCGCTGACCTTCAGGCCGAGGTCGAGGTTGAAGCGGGACAGGTTCTGCTTGGTGGTGGCGATCAGGGTCGCCGTGCCCTCCAGCAGGTCGGTCGCGGGCTGGTACTTCAGCCGCAGGTCGTAGTGCGACACGTCGTAACCGCCGTTGCCGCTGGCGGGGTAGTAGGAGTCGCCGATGCCCGGGGCGCCGGGAGTGCCGCTTTCCCCGGGGGATACCCCCGGAACCCCGGCGGCGGCCGATGCCGGGATCGCCAGCAGGAAGCCGGCCGCGAGGGCGCTGGGAACGATGATTCTGCGGTGCACGGGTGCTCCCCAAGTGATGAGAACGGTAAGACGCATGGGTGGTCGTCGGTCCTTAGCGAGACTATTCAGCCCGCCGACGCCCCGTCACGTCCAGAGCACCCCCTGTCACATGATCGCCATTCGGCCGACACGAACCCCCCGCACCGGATGTCCCGGTCGGCACTCTTTTGCTGGGCGGGCGCCCGGGGTACGTTCCGCCCCATGCCGATACGTGCGCGGAGAACCCGCGGAGCCCGTCTGTCGTGCGGAACCCTGGCCGTCGCCGCCACGGCGGCCCTGCTGGCCGCCTTCGCCCCGGCCGCCGGAGCGCAGCCGGCCGGTGCCCAACGGGCGGCGGACCGAACGGCCCTGGCCCGACCGGCCGACCTCGCCGGACCGGCCGACCTCGCCGACCCGGCCGCCGCCCGGCCCGGCGGCGGCGTCCGGGAGTCCGCGCCCGTCTTCTCCTACGCCGACGCCGTCCGCGAGTCCGTCTGGGTCGACACCGGCCTCGACGGGGACGCCGACGGACGCACCGACCGGGTCGCCGTGGACATCGTCCGCCCCCGCGAACCCGCCGCGGCCGGCCGGAAGATCCCGGTCGTCATGGACGCCAGCCCGTACTACGCCTGCTGCGGCCGGGGCAACGAGAGCCAGCGCAAGACCTACGACGCGGACGGCAACCCCGTCCAGTTCCCGCTCTACTACGACAACTACTTCGTCCCCCGCGGCTACGCCTTCGTCGCCGTCGACCTCGCCGGCACCAGCCGCTCCGACGGCTGCGACGACGTCGGCGGGCGCTCCGACGTGCTCTCCGCCAAGGCCGTCGTCGACTGGCTGAACGGACGCGCCCGCGGCTACACCAGCCGCACCGGCGCCGAACGCGCCCGCGCCACCGGCTGGTCCACCGGGAACGTCGGCATGATCGGCAAGAGCTGGGACGGCACCGTCGCCAACGGCGTGGCCGCCACCGGCGTCGAGGGCCTGCGCACCATCGTCCCGATCGGCGCGATCTCCTCCTGGTACGACTACTTCCACTCCCAGGGCGCCCCGCTCTACGACGCCAACCCCAGCTGGCTCTCCGACTACGTCAACAGCCCGGACGCCAGCGCGCGTTGCGCCGCCGTCCAGGACCGGATCACCCGGGCCACCCCGTACACCGGTGACTGGACCCCCGCCTGGAGCGAGCGGAACTACGTCGCCGACGCCCGCAAGGTCAAGGCCAGTGTCTTCGTCGTGCACGGCCAGCAGGACCTCAACGTGCGCGCCAACCAGTTCGGCCAGTGGTGGGACGCCCTCGCCGCCCACGGCGTCGAGCGCAAGATCTGGCTCTCCCAGACCGGCCACGTCGACCCCTTCGACTTCCGCCGCGCCGACTGGGTCCGCACCCTGCACCGCTGGTTCGACCACTACCTCCTCGGCTACGACAACGGCATCGACCGCGAGCCCATGGCCGACGTCGAGCGCGCCCCCGACCGCTGGACCACCGACCGCGCCTGGCCCGCCCCCGGCACCGCCGCCACCGTGCTGCGCCCCGCCGCCGGCACCGCCCCCGGCGTCGGCGTCCTCGACCGCGACCGCGCCCCGCGCGGGAGCACCGAGACCTTCACCGACGACCCGGCCCTCAGCGAGCTGGACTGGGCCGCCGACATCGACCGCACCACCCCCGCCAAGGCAGGCTTCAGCACCGGACCGCTCGGCCGCGACCTGCGGATCTCCGGCTCCTCCACGGTCACCGTCACCGCCACCCCGACGACGTCGACCGCCCACCTCAGCGCCGTCCTCGTCGACCTCGGCCCCGCCACCATCCGCGCCTACAACGCGTCCGGCGAAGGCATCACCACCCTCACCGGCCGCAGCTGCTGGGGCGCGAGCACCCCCGGCGACAGCGCCTGCTTCAAGGACACCGAGGCCCGCACCGCCGACGTCGGCTACACCGTCGTCAGCCGGGGCTGGGCCGACCTCGGCACCTGGGCCGACCCGGGCCGTGGCCGCCCGCTCACCCCCGGCCGGGCGTACGAGATCACCCTGAAGCTCGCCCCCACCGACCACGTCGTCCCCGCCGGGCACCGGCTCGCGCTCATCGTCGCGGGCACCGACAAGGACCTCCTCGACCCGCCGTCCACCCGCCCGACCGTCACCCTCGATCTGTCCCGCACCTGGGCGCGGGTCCCGCTGGTGGGCGGCGCGCGGGCCTTCGACCGGGCCACCGCCGGTGACCCGGCCCGCCGCGCGGGCGTTCAGCCCGGTGACGTCCCGGCCGGCCGCGCCGCACCCGCGCGCACCGGCGCCCCGATCCCCGGCGAGGCCCGATGACCCGAACCGTCCGTACCCGCCGGCGCGCGCTCACCCTCGCGGTGGGCGCCGCCCTCGCCCTGCCGCTGCTCGCCACCCCCACGGAGGCGGCGGGCGGCGGGGCCCCACCGCCGCCCCCGCGGACCGGCTTCGAGACCAGCGACGGCGCCCGCTGGACCACCGAGGCCGAGGAGGCCGCCTTCCTCGCCGCCGTGGACCGGGCCGCGCCGCGCCTCACGGTCCGTGAGATCGGCACCACCCGGCAGCACCGCCCGATCCGCCTCGCCGCCCTCGGCACCGGCCCCACCACCGTGCTCCTCGTCTGCTCCCAGCACGGCGACGAGCCCGCGGGCCGCGAGACCTGCCTGAGCACCCTGCGGGACCTGGCGTACGACGAGTCCGCCGCGACCCGGCGCCTCCTGGCCCGGACGACCCTGCTCGTCGTGCCCAACGCCAACCCCGACGGCCGCGAGGCCGACACCCGGGGCAACGCCGACGGGGTGGACATCAACCGCGACCACCTCGCCCTGCGCACCGCCGAGACCCGGGCGCTCGCCGCCGTGCTGCGCGACCGGCGGCCCGAACTCGTCTACGACCTGCACGAGTACGGGGCCACCCCGCCGTACTACGACAAGGACCTGCTGGCCCTGTGGCCGCGCAACCTCAACACCGACCCGCGCGTCCACGCCGAGTCCCGCACCCTCTCCGAGGCGTACGTGCGCCCGGCCGGGGCGCGCGCGGGATTCGGCACCGGCCTCTACGGCATCTGGACCGACCCGCTCACCGGCGAGCCGATCAAGCAGGTCGCGGGCGACGGCCAGGAGCGCATCCTGCGCAACACGGCCGGGCTCAAGCACGCCGTGGGCCTCCTCGTGGAGACCCGCGAGGACGCCCGCGACCAGGCCGAACGGGACGACCCGGCGCTGAACCACCGCCGCCGGGTGGCCACCCAGAAGGCGGCGCTCAAGGGCCTGTTCGACTACGCGGGCGCCCGCCGGGGCCCCCTCGCCGAGGCCACCGCCCGGGCCCGCGCCGCCGGCTACGCCGACCGGGGCCCGATCCTGCTCGGCGGCGCCGACAACGACCCGGCCGAACCGTCCGAGATCCTCCGCGACCCGCCCTGCGGCTACCGGCTGACGGCCGAGCGGTACGCGGAGCACAAGGACGAACTGGCCCTGCACGGCCTGGTCGTCAGGGAGCGCGGGGACGGCACCGCACTCGTCCCGCTCCGCCAGCCCCAGCGCGCCCTGGCCGCCCTGCTGCTCGACCCCAGGGCCGCGTACCCGCTGACACCGGGGGAGCCGCTGGAGACCTGCTGAGACCGGGGCGCCGGTCGCCCGCCCCCCCCGGGCCCCCGGTCGGCGCCCCGCCGCCTCACCCCTCGCACACCAGGTCCGCCGCCCGCTCCGCGCACCCCCAGGCCACCGTGACCCCGGCGCCGCCGTGGCCGTAGTGGTGGACCAGCAGGCCGCCGTCCGGGCGGCGCTCCGCCTCGATGCGGACGCCGCCGTCCCGCGCCGGGCGCAGGCCCACCCGGTGGCCCAGGACCCGGGCGTCCGCGATCTCGGGGCGGATCCGGGCGCAGCGCGCGACGATCCGCGCCGCGACCGCCGGGTCGGGCGTCAGGCTCTCGTCGTCCTCCCGCGCGGTGCCGCCCAGGATCAGCCGGCCCGGCTGCGGGAAGAAGTACGTCGTCTCGTCCGAGGCGCCGTCGGCGGCCGTGAACCAGCTCTCCACACCCGGGTCCTCCACCAGCACGAGCTGCCCGCGCACCGGCCGCAGCCGGGGGTCCGGGACCAGCTCGCGGGCCGCGAGCCCGGTGCAGTCCACCACCGTCCGGGCCTCGGCGGCGGCCTCCGCGAAGCCCGGCCCGGTCACCGTCCGGCGCTCGAAGGAGCCGCCCAGCTCCGCCAGCCGCGCCACCAGCCACGCCAGGTGCACCGGCATGTCGATCAGCGGCAGCCGGGCGGCCAGCCCCACCGCGTACGGCCCCGGCACCTCCTCGGGCGGAAGCTGCCGCAGCCCGGGGACCTCCTTCGCCCAGGCGCCGAGTCCGTCCAGCAGGATGTCCGCGTGGACGCCCGGCACCAGGCGCACCCCGGTCGCCGCCGGATCGCCGGCCAGCTCCGCGTACCGCCGCAGCGAGGCCAGCGACCAGGCGCCGACCTCCGCCGCCGGCTCGATCCGGTACGGCCACCACAGGGCGCCCGCCACCGCCGAGGTCGTCGCCGCCACCGGATCCCGGGACCAGACCCGGACCCGCACCCCCCGCTCGGCGAGCCGGACCGCCGTCGTCAGCCCGACGACCCCGCCGCCCACCACGATCACACCGCTGTCCCCGCCCCGGTCACCGTCCATGACGGGGACGGTACCCACCCGCCCCGGCCCACCGCACCCCCGCCCTCACCTAGGGCCTGTCGTCACAGTCCCGTCTGCCTCGCGACGCCTGGTGCGTGCGCCCGGCACGCCGAGAGCACGCACCAGACGCCGCGAGGCCGCCCTCCGGGCGACGACGGGACTGTGACGACAAGCCCTAGGATTCATCACCTGATGACTGCCACTCTCGTCGCCAAGAACCTCGCCGCCGGCCACGGCGACCGCTCCCTGTTCTCCGGGCTCGACCTCGTCGTCGCCCCCGGGGACGTCATCGGCCTCGTCGGGGTCAACGGGGCCGGGAAGTCCACCCTGCTGCGGCTCCTCGCGGGCCTCGACACCCCCGAGGACGGGGAGCTTCGGCTCTCGCCGCCCACCGCGACCGTCGGGCACCTCCCGCAGGAGCCCGAGCGGCGCGAGGGCGAGACCGTCCGCGCCTTCCTGGCCCGCCGCACCGGCGTCGCCGCCGCGCAGACCGCGATGGACGAGGCCACCCAGGGCCTGGTCGACGGCACGCCCGGCGCCGACGACGCGTACGCCGTGAGCCTGGAGCGCTGGCTCGACCTCGGCGGCGCCGACCTCGACGAGCGGGCCGAGGAGGTCGCCGCCTCCCTCGGCCTCACCGTCGGGCTCGACCAGCCGATGACCGGCCTCTCCGGCGGCCAGGCCGCCCGCGCCGGCCTCGCGTCCCTGCTGCTCTCCCGCTACGACGTCTTCCTCCTCGACGAGCCCACCAACGACCTCGACCTCGACGGCCTGGAGCGCCTGGAGTCCTTCGTGCAGGGGCTGCGCGCGGGCACCGTCGTCATCAGCCACGACCGCGAGTTCCTCACCCGCACCGTCACCAAGGTCCTCGAACTCGACCTCGCCCAGCAGCAGATCACCCTCTACGGCGGCGGCTACGAGGCCTATCTGGAGGAGCGGGACACCGCCCGGCGGCACGCCCGCGAGGACTACGAGGAGTACGCCGACAAGAAGGCCGCCCTGGAGGGTCGCGCCCAGATGCAGCGCAACTGGATGGACAAGGGCGTCCGCAACGCCCGCCGCAAGTCCACCGACAACGACAAGATCGGGCGCAAGCTGCGCGGCGAGTCCAGCGAGAAGCAGGCCGCGAAGGCCCGCCAGACCCAGCGCATGATCGAGCGCCTGGACGTCGTCGACGAGCCCCGCAAGGAGTGGGAGCTGCGGATGGAGATCGCGGCGGCCCCGCGCTCCGGCTCCGTCGTCGCCACCCTGCGCGAGGCCGCCGTGCGGCGCGGCGACTTCTCCTTCGGTCCCGTCTCCCTCCAGGTCGACTGGGCCGACAAGGTCGCCATCACCGGGGCCAACGGGGCCGGCAAGTCCACCCTGCTCGCCGCGCTGCTCGGCCGGCTGCCGCTCGACTCGGGCGACGCGGCCCTCGGCCCCGGCGTCGTGGTCGGCGAGGTCGACCAGGCCCGCAAGCTGTTCCACGGCACCGAGACGCTCCTGGAGGCGTTCTGCGCGGCCGTCCCCGACACCGAGCCGGCCGAGGTGCGCACCCTGCTCGCCAAGTTCGGCCTCAAGGCGGACCACGTGCTGCGGCCCGCCACCACCCTGTCGCCCGGCGAGCGCACCCGCGCCGCGCTCGCCCTGCTCCAGGGCCGGGGGGTCAACCTGCTCGTCCTGGACGAGCCGACCAACCACCTGGACCTGCCCGCGATCGAGCAGCTGGAGTCCGCCCTCGACACCTATGAGGGCACCCTGCTGCTCGTCACCCACGACCGCCGGATGCTGGACGCGGTGCGCGTCACCCGGCGCGTGGAGGTCGCCGACGGCAAGGTGACGGAGCTCTGACGACGTCCTTCCCCGGGCGGCCGCGCGCCGCCCGGACGCCGGGGGCCCGGCCCGCCCCGGTGCCCGGGGCGACGGGGGCGGCGACGCCGCCGGACGCCTCGGAGGACCCGGCCGCCGCCTTGCGGGGCCGCGACCCGGGCCGTGAACTGTACGCGTACGGCCGTCCCCGCGACGTGGAGGCGGCGGCCGGGCCCGACTCGCCGGCCGTCGTCCCCGTCCCCGTGGACGGCACATCCCAGGAGGCACCATGACCGACGACCAGCGCCTGACGCGCCTGATCGAGATGCTCGACGACCCCGAGGCCGACGTCGACGCGACCATCGACCTCGCCGAAGCCCTCGCGGCCGACGGCGGCCCGGACCTGCTCCCCCGGCTGGAGGCCGAGCTCGACCGCGCCGTGGCGGACCGCGACTCCTACGGCCGCGAGCTCCTCGGCGGCGTCATCGCGGCCGTCGGCGGCGCCGAGCGCCTGCCGGTCCTGGTCCGCGCCTCCGCCGCCGACCTGGGCGACGACCAGGACGGGCTGGCCGACGAGATCGTCGGCCTCGTCCAGGCCGACCCGGCGGCGGCCCGGCGGCTGCTCCAGCCGCTGACCGAGGACGAGGACCTCACGGTCGCCAACCGGGCGGACTGGGCGCTGCGCTTCCTGCCGTAGGGGGTGCCTGACGATTCCCGCCGGGTCCGGGTCGCCCGCGAACGCCCGTCACCGCCAGCGAACGCCCGACGGGGCCCGGCCGCACCACGGCCGGGCCCCGTCGGGCGTTCACGTCACCGCCCGCGCCGCTTGCCGCCGCCCTCGCCCAGCAGCCCCGCCTTGCGCAGGGCGTCCGCCATCGCGCCGTTGGCCGGGGCCGGGGCCGGAGCCCCCTGGGGCTGGCCCCGGCGCTGCTGCGGGGGACGCCCACCGCGCTCGCCGCCCCGGTCGCCCCGGTCGCGCCGCTCTCCGCCGCGCTCCCGCTTCGGGCCGCCCGCGGCGGACTCGGCGGTCGCCTCGTCGTCCAGCCGGAGGGTCAGCGAGATCCGCTTGCGCGGGATGTCCACGTCGAGGACCTTCACGCGCACCACGTCACCCGGCTTCACCACGTCCCGGGGGTCCTTGACGAAGTTCTTCGACATGGCGGAGACGTGCACCAGACCGTCCTGGTGGACGCCGACGTCGACGAAGGCGCCGAAGGCGGCCACATTGGTGACCACGCCCTCCAGGACCATGCCCGAGGCCAGGTCGCCGATCTTCTCGACGCCGTCCTTGAACGTGGCCGTGCGGAACGCCGGACGCGGGTCGCGGCCCGGCTTCTCCAGCTCCCGCAGGATGTCGTTCACGGTGGGCAGGCCGAAGGTCTCGTCCACGAACGTGTCGGCCCGCAGCGAGCGCAGCACGCCCGTGTTGCCGATCAGCGCGCCGACCTCGCCGCCCGTCGTCTTCACCATCCGGCGCACCACCGGATACGCCTCCGGGTGCACCGCCGAGGCGTCCAGCGGGTCGTCGCCGCCTCGGATGCGCAGGAAGCCCGCGCACTGCTCGTACGCCTTCGGGCCGAGCCGCGCCACGTCCTTCAGCGCGCGCCGGGAGCGGAACGGGCCGTTGGCGTCGCGGTGCGCCACGATGTTCTCGGCGAGGCCCGCGCTGATGCCGGAGACCCGCGAGAGCAGCGGCGCGGAGGCCGTGTTGACGTCGACGCCGACGCCGTTCACACAGTCCTCCACCACCGCGTCCAGGGAGCGCGAGAGCTTCACCTCGGACAGGTCGTGCTGGTACTGCCCGACGCCGATCGACTTCGGGTCGATCTTCACCAGCTCGGCCAGCGGGTCCTGGAGCCGCCGCGCGATCGACACCGCGCCGCGCAGCGACACGTCCAGCTCCGGGAGCTCCTGCGAGGCGAAGGCGGACGCGGAGTACACCGAGGCGCCCGCCTCCGACACCATCACCTTGGTCAGCGACAGCTCGGGGTGCTTCGCGATGAGGTCGGCCGCCAGCCGGTCCGTCTCGCGGGAGGCGGTGCCGTTGCCGATGGCGACCAGCTCGACCGCGTGCTCCTTCGCGAGCCGGGCCAGCTTCGCCAGCGACTCGTCCCAGCGGTTCGCCGGGACGTGCGGGTAGACCGTGTCGGTGGCGACGACCTTGCCGGTCCCGTCGATGACGGCCACCTTCACGCCGGTGCGGAAACCGGGGTCGAGGCCCAGCGTGGCGCGGGTGCCGGCGGGGGCGGCCAGCAGCAGGTCGCGCAGGTTCGCGGCGAAGACCCGGACCGCCTCGTCCTCGGCGGCGGTGCGCAGCCGCAGCCGCAGGTCGATGCCGAGGTGGACCAGGATGCGGGTCCGCCAGGCCCAGCGGACCGTGTCGAGGAGCCACTTGTCGCCGGGCCGGCCCCGGTCGGCCACGCCGAAGCGGTGGGCGACGATCGGCTCGTAGGAGGAGGTGGCGGGTCCGGTGGGCGCCTCGGCGGGCTGCTCCGGCTCCAGCTCCAGGCTGAGCACGTCCTCCTTCTCGCCGCGCAGCATGGCGAGGATCCGGTGCGAGGGCAGCGCGGTGAACGGCTCGGCGAAGTCGAAGTAGTCGGCGAACTTCGCGCCCGCCTCCTCGTTCCCCTCGCGGACCTTGGCGACGAGCCGGCCCCGGCCCCACATCCGCTCGCGCAGTTCGCCGATCAGGTCGGCGTCCTCGGAGAAGCGCTCGGTGAGGATCGCGCGGGCGCCCTCCAGGGCCGCCGCCGGGTCGGCGACGCCCCGGTCCGCGTCCACGAAGGCGGCGGCGGCCGCGAGCGGGTCCACCGACGGGTCGCCGAGCAGCCCGTCGGCGAGCGGCGCGAGCCCGGCCTCGCGGGCGATCTGCGCCTTGGTCCGCCGCTTCGGCTTGAAGGGCAGGTAGATGTCCTCAAGACGCGCCTTGGTGTCGGCCGCCAGGATCCGCGCCTCCAGCTCCGGGGTGAGCTTGCCCTGCTCCCGTACGGAGTCGAGGACGGAGCTCCGCCGGTCCTCCAGCTCGCGCAGATACCGCAGCCGCTCCTCCAGCGTGCGCAGCTGAGCGTCGTCGAGCATCTCGGTCGCTTCCTTGCGGTAGCGCGCGATGAACGGCACGGTCGAACCGCCGTCCAGCAGTTCGACGGCCGCCTTCACCTGTCGCTCGCGTACGCCGAGCTCCTCGGCGATCCTTGCCTCGATGGACGTCGTCACGATGTCCGACCCGCCTTCTCGTGCCTCTGGGTTGCGCAGACATTGTGCCCGGTCGCTCACCCGTACGCGGCAACCGACCCGCCCCGTCCCGCCGCCGGCGGTGTCGGGCCCGTCGGTCGGGCCCGTCGGTCACTCCCGCCGGCCGGCCCCGCCGGTCAGACCTTGCCGGTCAGGCCGGCCGGGAAGGCGCCCGCGCCCGCCGCCGAGGCCAGGAAGCCCTTCGCCAGCTCGGTGAGCCGGGCCACCCCGTCCGCGCCGAGCCGCTCGTACGGGGCCGCGTCCAGCCGGTCCGTCTCGTCCTCCAGGGCCTCGCGCAGGGCCGCGCCCGTGTCCGACAGCTCCAGCTCGTCCCCGTCGTCCAGCAGCCCGCGCCCGCGCAGCCGCGCCACGGCCGCGTCCCAGTCCGCGCGCCGCCAGCCGCGGGTGGAGAGGAGCCAGCGAGGGCTCATGCCCCGGCCGGTGGCGGTGTGGCTGACCAGCGCCTCCACCGGGTCGAGCCCGGCGGTCAGCAGGGCCGCCAGGTGCCCGTCGCCCCGGTGCTCGCGCAGCAGGGCCGTCGCGTGCCACAGGCGCAGGTGCGGGGCGTCCGGGACGGGCAGGTCGGCGTTGCCGGAGTACAGCGGGCGGGCGTGCCGGGCGCAGCCCTCGGCGGCCCGCAGCGCGAGCCCGGCGGCCTCCGCCATCTCGGGCGAGGCGAGGGCCTCGGCGCCCAGCAGCCGGTGCAGGGTGGTGTCGGCCGCGCGCAGCCGGGCGTCGAGCACGGCCGAGGGGGAGGCGGTCTCCCAGACGGCCGGCAGGTGCCGGGCGAGCAGCTCGTGGTGGTAGTTGTAGAAGGTCGCGGCGACGGTCCCGGCGCCCACGGCCCCGAGCGGGGCGCTGCGCGCGGCCAGCCGCATCGCGTTCGGGTCCTCGACGCCGAGCGCCTCGAACTCGGCGTCCAGGTCGGGGGAGAAGAACAGCGTCGCGTGCAGCAGGTTCATCGAGTGGGCGCAACGTCGGCCCGCGCGGGGCGGCAGGTTCGTCATGCCGCGCACCTTACCTACCGGTCGGTACGCCGGGGAACGCGGGGAACGGTCATCTCGCGCATGGCAGGAAAGGTGGGGTATCCGTCATTGCGGCCGCACCCGCCCGGGGCGAAGGATGAGGCCATGCTCCGACGCCCCGTACTCGTCGTCCTGTTCGACGGCGTCCAGAGCCTCGACGTCACCGGCCCGGTGGAGGTCTTCTCCGGCGCCGGACGGGCCTCGGGCGCCCCGGACGCCTACCCCGTCCGCACGGCCTCCCTGGACGGCCGCCCGGTCCGCACCGACAGCGGGCTGGGGCTGCTCCCCGACACCACCCTCGCGGAGGCGGTCGCCGACGGCCTCCCGCACACCCTGCTCGTGCCGGGCGGCGCGGGCACCCGCCGGATCGACCCGGCCCTCGTGGGCTGGCTGCGCGCGCACGGGGCCCGGACCGAGCGGCTGGTCTCCGTGTGCACCGGGGCGCTCGCGCTGGCCGAGGCGGGGCTGCTCGACGGGCACCGCGTCACCACCCACTGGCTCGCCTGCGCGGAGCTGGCCAGCCGCTACCCGGCCGTCGAGGTGGACCCCGACCCGATCTTCGTACGGGACGGCCGGATCGCCACCTCGGCCGGGGTGACGGCGGGCATCGACCTCGCGCTCGCCCTCGTGGAGGAGGACCTGGGCCGCGAGGTCGCCCTGACCGTCTCCCGTCACCTCGTGGTCTTCCTGCGCCGGCCGGGCAACCAGGCGCAGTTCAGCGCCCAGCTCTCCGCGCAGACCGCGCGCCGGGAGCCGTTGCGCGAGCTCCAGCAGTGGATCACCGAGCACCCGGGCGGCGATCTGTCGGTCGAGGCGCTCGCCGCCCGCGCCCGGCTGTCGCCCCGGCACTTCGCCCGCGCCTTCCGGGCCGAGACCGGCACGACCCCGGGGCGGTACGTGGACCGGGTCCGCCTCGAACACGCCCGGCGGCTCCTGGAGGACACCGGGCAGGGTGTCGAGGAGGTCTCCCGCGCGGCCGGCTACGGCACGCCCGAGGCCATGCGCCGCGCCTTCCTCAAGTCCCTCGGCACCGCCCCGGCGGAGTACCGCCGCCGCTTCCACGCCCCGGTCGGCTGACCGGCCCCCGCCCACCGCGACCGACGTCCCACCGCGACCGAAGCCCCACCGCACCCGCCACCGAAAGGACATCCCGTGCAGATCGCCGTCGTCCTCTACGACCGCTTCACGACCCTCGACGCCATCGGCGCGTACGAACTGCTGGGCCGGCTGCCCGGCGCCGAGACCGTCTTCGTCGCCAAGGAGCCCGGACCGGTCCGCAACGACCAGGGCAGCCTCGCCGTCGTCGCCGACCGGGCCCTCGCCGAGGTGCCGCGCCCGGACATCGTCCTGGTCCCCGGCGGCCCCGGCGACGCCGACGCCCGTCGCGACCCCGGGCTCCTCGCCTGGCTGCGGGACGCCGACGCGACCAGCACCTGGACGGCCTCGGTGTGCACCGGCTCGCTGATCCTCGCCGAGGCGGGGCTGCTGACGGGCCGCCGGGCCACCAGCCACTGGCTCGCCCTGGACGAACTGAAGGCCCTCGGCGCCGAACCCACCGGCGAGCGGGTGGTCTTCGACGGCAAGTACGTCACCGCCGCCGGGGTGTCCTCGGGCATCGACATGGCGCTGCACCTGCTCGGCAGGATCGCCGGCGACGAGACCGCGCAGTCCATCCAGCTGCTCACCGAGTACGACCCGCAGCCGCCGTACGACGCGGGCTCCCCGGACAAGGCCCCGGCCGCGATCGTCGCCCACTGGCGCGCCCAGGCCTGAGCCCCCCCCGGGGGGGTGATCAGAGCCCGTACGTGAAGCGGGGCGCGCGGCGTTCCAGGAAGGCGGCGACCCCCTCGGCGGTGTCGCCGCTGCCGCGCGCCTGCTCCGCCCAGTGCGTGTCCCGGCCGGTCCGCCCGTCCGCGAACTCCTTGGCCGCCGCCTGGGTGAGCAGCGAGCGCGAGACGAGCGTCCGGGTGAACTCGGCCACCCGCTTGTCCAGTCCGCCCGCCGGGTGGACCTCGTCGACGAGCCCGGTCCGCAGCGCCCGCTCGGTGTCGACGAACTCGCCGGAGAAGAGCAGGTGCTTGGCGGCCGAGGGGCCGACGAGGGAGGCGAGCCGCCGGGTGGAGGAGGCGGGGTAGACGATGCCCAGCTTCGCCGGGGTCACCCCGAAGCGGGCGCCCTCCTCGGCGAAGCGCAGGTCGCAGGCGGCGGCGAGCTGGCTGCCGCCGCCCACGCAGAAGCCGCGGACCGAGGCCAGGGTCGGTTTGGGGAAGGCGGCGAGCGCCTCCTCGGCCCGCACCGCCAGGTCCTGCTGGGCGTCGCCCGGTTCGCCGAGCGAGGCGATGTCGGCCCCGGCGCAGAAGGTGTCGCCCGCGCCGGTCAGCACCAGCGCCCGCACGCCCGGGTCGGCGGCGAGCGGGGCGAGCAGCCCCGGCAGGGCCCGCCACATCGCGGCGGTCATGGCGTTGCGCTTGGCCGGGTTCGCGATGACGACGGTGGCGACCTGGTCGGCGACGGTGACGGTCAGCTGGGGCTCCATGCGCCGGATGCTATCCGGGCGGGAGTATCGTCACACCGGCGCGCCCTCCGAAGGCGTCAGCGGCGCGTCAAGAGCGGTCCAACAACTGACGTTGGCATACTCACCCGATCAGAACCTGGTCGATAAGTGTCGACTTCTGGTCAGTGGACCGGTGGGCCCCTACGGATTATCAAGACTCGACCCCGTGGCGACAATCGAGCACGAGGGCGGGAACCGGATGATGGAGAGCCGCGGGAGCGTCCCCGCCCGGCCACCGTCCTACGAAGGGGTCTGGCGCTTCACCGCTCCCGCGGTCGACGTGTCCGTACCGCAAGCCCGGCACGCGGTCCGCGATCTGCTGGCCCGTCAGGCCGTACCGGTCCACGAGGACACCCTCCAGGGGCTGCTCCTCATCGTTTCCGAGCTGGTCACCAACGCGGTCAAGCACGCGGCGCTGCTCTCCCCGGAGATAGCGGTGGAGGTGGCGATCGGGGCGGAGTGGATCCGGGTGTCCGTCGAGGACAACCACCCCTACCGCCCCAAGGCGCTGGAGGCCGACTGGGGCCAGACCGGCGGGCGCGGGCTGCTGCTGGTGCGCGAGATCGCCCTGGAGTCGGGCGGAGCCTGCGACGTGGAGCACACCGCGAGCGGCGGCAAGATCATCTGGGCCGCGCTGCCGCTGCTCCCCTACGTACCCGGCCAGGCGCCGGGACCCGCTCAGGGGGTCCCGGGCGCCCTCCCGGGGTTCACCAGCCCCCGGCCGGACCCGTCAGCTCCCTGATCGCCGGACGCGCCGCGTCGAGCACCGTCATGAACCAGGCGGAGAACGGCGCGGAGGCGTGGCGCTCGGCCAGCTCGGCGGCGGTCACGAAGGCGGTCTCGCCGACCTCCTCCGGGTCCGGCCGGGTCTCGGCCTGCACCAGGCCGACGAAGAGGTGGTTGAACTCCTGCTCCACCAGGCCCGAGGCCGGGTCCGGGTGGTTGTAGCGGACCGTGCCCGCCTCCGCCAGCAGCGAGGGCGAGACGCCGAGCTCCTCGAAGGTGCGGCGGGCCGCCGCCGCGAACGGCGCCTCGCCCGGGTAGGGGTGCCCGCAGCAGGTGTTCGACCAGACGCCGGGGGAGTGGTACTTGCCCAGCGCGCGCTGCTGGAGCAGCAGCCGGCCCGACTCGTCGAAGAGGAACACCGAGAACGCCCGGTGCAACTGCCCGGGGGCCTGGTGGGCGGCGAGCTTCTCCGCCGTACCGATCGTGACGCCGTCCTCGTCGACCAGTTCGAGCATGATCGCCGCGTCGGCCTCGGGCGGCTGGACGCCGTTCGAGGCGCTGTGGTCCACGGTGGCTGATGTGGTCGGCATACCCATCCTTCGCTTCGGTCCTCGCCCTCGCGGGGGCGCCCTCAGTCTGCCGTACAAAAGCGGCTTGTCCGTACTTCGACAGCCCGACATCACCGCTCCCGCCCCACCGGACGCGCTCCGGTGGGGCGGGGGTGGCCGGTGGGTCAGACGCCGAAAGCCGCCGGATAGGTGATCATGCCCCTGGTCAGAGCCCCGGAACCGTCCAGATCGAGCGCCATCATGGCCTCGTCGGGAACCTCGAAGGTCGGCCGGATTTCATATGCGGACGCACGTACGAAGCCGAACCGCGGGTAGTACTCCGGATGGCCCAGCACCAGAACGAGCCGCTCCCCGCTCAGCCGTGCCGCGTCGAGCACGGCGCGCGTGACGGCCTGCCCGGCGCCCGTGCGCTGGTACGCGGGTGCCACCGAGACCGGCGCCAGGGCCGCCGCCGGAGCGCCGTCCACGTGGCAGCGGGTGATCAGCGCGTAGGCGGCCACGGTGCCGTCCGGCGCCTCGGCCACCACGCTCAGGCCCGGCAGCCACGCCGCCGGGTCCTCGCGCAGCGCGTCGACCAGAGCGGCCTCGTCGGGCGTGGCGAAGGCCGCCGCGTTGATCTCCCGTACGAGGGGGATGTCGGCCGAGGTCTCCGGCCGGGTCCGCCAGCGCGGGTCGGCGGGCCGCAGCACGAAGCCCGCGTAGCCGTAGTCCGCGCCGTGCTCGCGGCGCAGCGCGATCTCGGCGCGGGCCCCGGCGACCGCCTCGGTCATGCCGGGCACCGAGAGGTCCGCCGCCTCGGCGCGGGCGGCCAGCGGCCCGTAGTACGCGTCCCAGTCCTCCTCCGGCTGGAGGAAGGTGGCCAGGACGTGGTAGCCGGCCCCGACGGCCGCCGCCGCGTTCGCGGTGACGGTGCGGAGCGGGTAGCTCCCGTCCCAGAAGGCGCGGGCGGCCGCGCCCGGCTCGTCGGTGGTCCAGACGCACTCGGTCAGCACCAGGGTGCCGCCGGGGGCGAGAAGCCGGCGCCACTCGGCGAGCGCCCGGTCGAAGCCGAGCACCCAGGCCGAACTCTCGGCCCAGACGAGGTCGAAGGAGCCGTCGGGCAGCTCCTGGAGCGCGCCCATGTCGGCGCGCAGGGTGTGGATCCGGGAGCCGAGACCGCGGGCGGCGGCCGTCTCGCGCACCTCGGCCAGGAACGGCTCGTGCAGGTCGACGGCGGTCACCTCGGCCCCCGCCTCCTCGGCGAGCAGCAGCGCGGAGCGGCCGGGGCCGCAGCCCAGGTCGAGCACGCGCGGGCGCTCGGGGAGGGGACCGGCCAGGGACAGCAGCCGGCGGGTGGTGGCGTCGGAGCCCGGACCCTGCCGCGGCAGCCCGTGGTGCAGGGCGAAGAAGGCGGCGGTGAGATCGGTGCTCTCGGTGAGCTCGGTGGTGGTGATGTCGTTGTCGGACAACGTGGGAAACCCTTGTGTGAGTGGGTTCCGGCCGACGGTGAGGTCAGGTCAGCCGGAGACCCGGAGGCTGAGGGACGACCGGGCGCTGCCGCTGCGGGCAGCCTCCATCGCGACGGTCATCAACCTCAGCTCCTTCCACACTCACGTTCGTACCGATCCAGGCTAACAGCCCCGGGGGCAGGTCACAGGCAGAGCTTGGCCTCGTGCTCGGCGTGCCCGGCCGGCTCCAGCTGGAAGGTGCAGTGCTCCACGTCGAAGTGGGAGCCCAGGCAGCCCTGGAGGTCGTGCAGCATCTTCTCGTGGCCGATCGCGTCCAGCGTGTCCTGGCTCACCACCACGTGCGCCGAGAGCACCGGCATCCCCGAGGTGATCGTCCAGGCGTGCAGGTCGTGCACGTCCTCGACGCCCGGCAGGGCCAGGATGTGCGCCCGCACCTCCGCCATGTCCACGCCCTTGGGGGCGGCCTCCAGGAGCACGTCCAGCGTCTCCCGCAGCAGCTTGACGGTGCGGGGCACGATCATCAGGCCGATCACGATCGAGGCGATCGGGTCCGCGTAGGACCAGCCGGTGGCCAGGATGATGCCCGCCGCGACCAGCACCGTCACCGAGCCGAGGGCGTCGGCCAGCACCTCCAGGTAGGCGCCCCGGACGTTGAGGCTGTCCTTCTGGCCGCGCATCAGCAGCGACAGCGAGATGATGTTGGCGACCAGGCCGATCAGCGCGAAGACGATGGTCAGCCCGCCCTTGGTCTCGGCCGGCTCCATGAAGCGCTGGATCGCCTCGTACAGCACGTAGCCGCCGACGCCGAGCAGCAGCAGACAGTTGGCGAGCGCGGCCAGGATCTCGGCGCGGGCGAAGCCGTAGGTGCGGTTGACCGACGGCGGCCGGTTGGCGAAGTGGATCGCGAGCAGCGCCATCCCGAGGCCGAGGGCGTCCGTGGCCATGTGGGCCGCGTCGGCGATCAGGGCCAGCGAGTCGGACAGGATGCCGCCGATGATCTCGACGACCATCACGGAGAGCGTGATGCCGAGCGCGATCCGCAGTCGGTTCCTGTAGGCCGAGGCCGCGGTGCCCGTGGGCGGCGGTCCGCCGTGGCTGTGCCCGTGGTCGTGTCCAGCCCCCATGACAAGGCCTCCCGGTCGTGTCGTCCGTCAGCGTCGGTGGTGCTCAGGCGGAGCGCGGTTCAGCTGCTCCGTTTCGCAAGTGAACTACGGGTGGGGGGTATGTGCAACACGGTACTGAACACCGTTGTCATATGCTCTGACCTGCGGTTATGCATATCGGCCGACCGGTGTCGCGAAACCTGCGCCCACCCCCGCGAGGGGACGGTTTGTGGGCCGGGCGGCGGATCGCCCATGATGATCTCCGCAGGACGGGCGCATGCGCGGGGACGCGGGTGGGCCCGGGGGAGTCCGCACCGCGAAACCTCGGTGAACTCGCGCTTCCGTTCATCCGATAGCCTCAGCCGACGTGCCGCGCCCGGGTGCCGGGCCGCGCCGCCGCGCCCGGGGCCGTGCCCTGGGCCCCGCCGGCCCGTCCGTCAGCTCCAAGGAGTGAGTTCGTCCTGTCGACCGCCATCCTCACCGGCCCGCCGGTACCCGGATCGTCGCTCGACGCCGATCTGCGGTCCCTCGGCTTCCACGTCGAGGTCGCCTCCGGTCCGCACGAGGCGAGCGGCCTGCTGGCCGCCGTACCCGCCGGACAGCGCGTCGCCCTCGTGGACCCCCGCTTCGTCGGCCACCGGCACGCCCTCCGGCTCGCCCTCACCGACCCCCGCTTCCCGGCCGCCGCCGCGCCCGGCGCGCTCACCGCGCGGCCCGAGGCCCGCCCGGCGCTCGCCCGCGCGCTGACCGCCGCCGAGAGCGGCGCCCCGGCCGCCGTCCCGGCCCCGGCCGAGCCGCCGGGCGGCACCGCGCACGCGGTCGTCGAGAACCTCCCCGACACCCTCGCCGCCACGCTCGACGCCGACGGCGTCGCCGTGCACCGGCCGCAGCTCGGCACCCTCGTGGCCGCCGTGCCCGCCGACCCCGGCGCCCGCCACGAGGCGCGCGCCGCCGTCGAGGCCGTCGACGAGGAGGCCGTCCGGCTGCGCAACGCCGTGAAGGCCCACGACGGCTTCTTCACCACCTTCTTCATCAGCCCGTACTCCCGCTACATCGCCCGCTGGTGCGCGCGCCGCGGTCTGACCCCCAACCAGGTCACCACCGCCTCGCTGCTCACCGCGCTGATCGCGGCCGGCTGCGCCGCCACCGGCGAGCGCGGCGGCTATGTCGCGGCCGGCGTGCTGCTGCTCGTCTCCTTCGTCCTGGACTGCACCGACGGGCAGCTCGCCCGCTACGCGCTGAAGTACTCGACGATGGGCGCCTGGCTCGACGCGACCTTCGACCGCGCCAAGGAGTACGCCTTCTACGCGGGCCTCGCCCTCGGCGCGGCCCGGAACGGCGACGACGTCTGGGCGCTCGCGCTCGGCGCGATGGTCCTGATGACCTGCCGGCACGTCGTGGACTTCTCCTTCAACGAGGCGAACGCCGAGAGCACCGGCGCCGCGGCCAAGACCAGCCTCGCCCTCTCCAGCAAGCTGGACGGCGTCGGCTGGACGGTCTGGGCCCGGCGCATGATCATCCTGCCGATCGGCGAGCGCTGGGCGATGATCGCGGTCCTCACCGCCGTCACCACCCCCCGGATCGTCTTCTGGGCCCTGATCGCCGGCTGCGCCTTCGGCGCCTGCTACACCACCGCCGGCCGCGTGCTGCGCTCGCTGTCCCGCAAGGCGCCCCGCACCGACCGCGCCGCCCGGGCGCTGGCGGACCTCGCGGACTCCGGCCCGCTGGCGGCGCTCGCGGGCGGGCTCGCCCGCCGCACCGGGCTCACGGCGATGCCCGCGCTCGTCCTGGCGTTCATCGGCACCGGCACGCTGCTCGCCGCGGTCCTCGGCCGCCCCTTCGGGGACCGCGGCACCGTCGTCGCCGCCGTGCTGTACGCGGTGTTCGCCGGCGCGGCCGTCGCCCGCCCCCTCAAGGGCGCCCTCGACTGGCTCGTCCCGCCGCTCTTCCGCGCCGCCGAGTACACCACCGTGCTCGTGCTGGCCGCCAAGGCCGACTCGGCCCAGGCGCTTCCCGCCGCATTCGGGCTGGTCGCGGCGGTCGCCTACCATCACTACGACACGGTGTACCGCATCCGCGGCGGCACCGGCGCGCCGCCCGCGTGGCTGGTGCGCACCGTCGGCGGCCACGAGGGACGCACGCTCGTGGTGACCGTGCTCGCCGCCCTGCTGGCGAGCCGCGGCAACGACTTCACCTCGGCGCTCACCGCACTCGCGGTCGCCGTCGGCCTCGTGGTCCTCGTGGAGTCCGTCCGCTTCTGGGTCTCCTCCGGAGCACCCGCCGTACACGACGAAGGAGAGACAGCATGATTGGCCTCGTACTGGCAGCCGGTGCCGGACGCCGTCTGCGCCCCTACACCGACACGCTTCCGAAGGCCCTCGTGCCCGTGGACCGCGAGGGCGACGGTTCGCTGACCGTCCTCGACCTCACGCTGAAGAACTTCGCCGAGGTCGGCCTCACCGAGGTCGCGATCGTCGTCGGCTACCGCAAGGAGGCCGTGTACGCGCGCAAGGAGGCCCTGGAGGCGAAGTACGGCGTCTCGATCACGCTGATCGACAACGACAAGGCCGAGGAGTGGAACAACGCCTACTCCCTGTGGTGCGCCCGTGACGTCCTGAAGAAGGGCGCCATCCTCGCCAACGGCGACACCGTGCACCCGGTCTCGGTCGAGAAGACCCTGCTCGCCGCCCGCGGCCAGGGCCAGAAGATCATCCTCGCCCTCGACACGGTGAAGAACCTCGCCGACGAGGAGATGAAGGTCGTCACCGCCGAGGGCAAGGGCGTCCAGAAGATCACGAAGCTGATGGACCCGGCCGACGCGACCGGCGAGTACATCGGCGTCACGCTCATCGAGGCCGAGGCCGCCGAGGAGCTCGCCGACGCCCTGAAGACCACCTTCGAGCGCGACCCGGACCTCTACTACGAGGACGGCTACCAGGAGCTCGTCAACCGGGGCTTCACCGTCGACGTGGCGCCGATCGGCGACGTGAAGTGGGTGGAGATCGACAACCACGACGACCTGGCGAAGGGCCGTGACATCGCGTGCCAGTACTGACCCGGCTCATCCCGTCGCCGGTCGTCGTCGACATCCGCGGTGGAGCGCTGGACGACCTGTCCGCGCTCCTCGCGGACCAGCGGATCTCCAGCAACGGCCGGATCGCCGTCGCCATCAGCGGCGGCTCCGGCCTGAAGCTGCGTGACCGCTTCGCCCCCGAGCTCCCGGACGCCGACTGGTACCCGGTCGCGGGCGGCACCATCGACGAGGCCGTCAAGCTCGCCGACGCCATGCGCGGCAAGCGGTACGACGCGGTCGTGGCCCTCGGTGGCGGCAAGATCATCGACGTGACGAAGTACGCGGCGGCCCGGGTGGGCCTGCCGCTCGTCGCGATCGCCACCAACCTCTCGCACGACGGGATCTGCTCGCCGATCTCGACCCTGGACAACGACAACGGCCGGGGCTCCTACGGCGTGCCGACCCCGATCGCGCTGGTCATCGACCTCGACGTGATCCGGGACGCCCCGGCCCGCTTCGTGCGCTCCGGCATCGGCGACGCGATCTCCAACCTCTCCGCCATCGCCGACTGGGAGCTCTCCCACCGAGAGACCGGCGAGAAGGTGGACGGCCTGGCCGCCGCCATGGCCCGCAGCGCCGGCGAGGCGGTGCTGCGGCACCCCGGGGGCGTCGGCGACGACGACTTCCTGGTCACCCTCTCCGAGGGCCTGGTGATGTCCGGCATCGCCATGTCGATCAGCGGTGACAGCCGCCCCTCCTCGGGCGCCTGCCACGAGATCAGCCACGCCTTCGACCTGCTCTACCCGGCCCGCGCCGCGAGCCACGGCGAGCAGTGCGGCCTCGGCGCGGCCTTCGCGATGCACCTGCGCGGCGCCGCCCAGGAGTCCGCGCAGATGGTCGCCACCCTGCGGCGGCACGGCCTGCCCGTGCTCCCGGAGGAGATGGGCTTCAGCGTGGACGAGTTCGTCCGCGCCGTGGAGTTCGCCCCGCAGACCCGGCCCGGCCGGTTCACCATTCTTGAGCACCTCGACCTGTCCACAGACCAGATCAGGGACGCGTACGCCGACTATGCAAAAGCCATCGGTAGCTGAGCTCCGCCCGGTCGTCCACCCCCCGGGCGTCAAGGACCGGCGGAGCGGCGAACACTGGGGCGGCCGCCTCTACATGCGGGAGATCTCGCTGCGGATCACCCGCCAGCTGGCGAACACCCGCGTCACGCCGAACCAGCTGACGTACCTGATGACCCTGGCCGGCGTGCTGGCCGCCCCCGCCCTGCTGATCCCCGGCATCCCCGGGGCGCTGCTCGGCGTGCTCATGGTCCAGCTCTACCTGCTGCTCGACTGCGTGGACGGCGAGCTGGCCCGCTGGAAGAAGCAGTACTCGCTGGCCGGCGTCTACCTGGACCGGGTCGGCGCCTACCTGTGCGACGCGGCCGTCCTGGTCGGCTTCGGCCTGCGCGCCGCCGACCTGTGGGGCAGCGGCCGGATCGACTGGCTGTGGGCCTTCCTCGGCACCCTCGCCGCGCTCGGCGCCATCCTGATCAAGGCCGAGACCGACCTGGTCGGCCTCGCCCGGCACCAGGGCGGACTGCCGCCGGTCAAGGAGTCGGCCTCCGAGCCGCGCTCCTCCGGCATGGCGCTCGCCCGCCGGGCCGCCGGGGCGCTCAAGTTCCACCGCCTGATCCTCGGCATCGAGGCCTCGCTGCTGATCCTGGCCCTCGCGGTGGCCGACCAGCTCCGCGGCGACCTGTTCTTCTCGCGCCTCGGCGTCGCCGTCCTGGCCGGCATCGCGCTCCTGCAGACCGTGCTGCACCTGGTGTCGATCCTGGCCTCCAGCAGGCTGAAGTGAGGGCCGCCACCGTGACCGCGCCGATGCGGCTGGGCGCCGTCGTCATCACGATGGGCAACCGGCCCGACGACCTGCGGGCCCTGCTCGACTCGGTCGCCGGGCAGGACGGCCCGCCGGTCGAGGTCGTGGTCGTCGGCCAGGGCGTCGAGATCACCGACGTACCCGAGGGCGTCCGCACGGTCACGCTGCCGGAGAACGTCGGCATCCCGGCCGGGCGCAACGTCGGCATCGAGGCCTTCGGTCCCGGCGGCACCGACGTCGACGCGCTGCTCTTCCTCGACGACGACGGCCTGCTCGCCAACTCCGACACCGCGGAGCTGGTCCGGCAGGCCTTCACGGCCGACCCGAAGCTGGGCATCATCAGCTTCCGGATCGCCGATCCCGACACCGGGCTCACCCAGCGCAGGCACGTGCCGAGGCTGCGGGCCTCGGACCCGATGCGCTCCTCGCGGGTCACCACCTTCCTCGGCGGTGCCAACGCGGTGCGGACCAAGGTCTTCGCCGAGGTGGGCGGTCTGCCGGACGCGTTCTTCTACGCGCACGAGGAGACGGATCTGGCCTGGCGGGCGCTCGACGCCGACTGGATGATCGACTACCGTTCGGACATGGTGCTGCTGCACCCCACCACCCCGCCGTCCCGGCACGCGACGTACCACTTCAACGTGGCCCGCAACCGAGTGTGGCTGGCACGTCGCAATCTGCCCGCACCTCTGGTGCCGGTGTACCTCGGCGTCTGGCTGCTCCTCACCCTGGCACGGCGACCCTCCCTGCCCGCCCTCAAGGCCTGGTTCGGCGGGTTCCGGGAGGGCTGGACCGCTTCCTGCGGCCCCCGGCACCCCATGCGGTGGCGTACGGTGTGGCGGCTGACCCGGCTGGGTCGCCCGCCCGTGGTCTGACATCGTGGTACCCGACGTGCCGCGCATCCTGAACACGAAAGTTTCGACTTGTGAGTGACACATCCCGGGACGGTGGGGTCGTGACGAGCACCCGGCCGTCCGCAGACGACGGCCTGAGCCCGGCCGCGCTGGCCGCCAAGCACGGCCTCACGGTCAGCGGCGCCCGGCCGGGTCTCGCGGAGTACGTCCGCCAGCTGTGGGGACGCCGCCACTTCATCCTGGCCTTCTCCCAGGCGAAGCTCACCGCGCAGTACAGCCAGGCGAAACTGGGCCAGGTGTGGCAGGTGGTCACCCCCCTGCTCAACGCCATGGTCTACTTCCTGATCTTCGGCCTGATCCTGAACGCGGACCGAGGCATGACCCGGGCCGTGTACATCCCGTTCCTGGTGACGGGCGTGTTCGTGTTCACCTTCACCCAGAGCTCCGTGATGGCCGGCGTCCGCGCGATCTCCGGCAACCTCGGCCTGGTGCGGGCGCTGCACTTCCCCCGGGCCTCGCTGCCGATCTCGTTCTGCCTCCAGCAGCTCCAGCAGCTGCTGTTCTCGATGATCGTGCTGGTCGTCATCGCGGTCGCCTTCGGCAGCTACCCCTCGGCGTCCTGGCTGCTGCTCGTCCCTGCGCTGGTGCTCCAGTTCGTCTTCAACGCCGGTCTCGCCATGATCGTGGCGCGGATGGGCGCCAAGACCCCGGACCTGGCGCAGCTGATGCCGTTCATCATGCGGACCTGGATGTACGCGTCCGGCGTGATGTTCTCGATCCCCGTGATGCTGGAGTCGAAGCCGGCGTGGCTGGCCGACCTGCTCCAGTACAACCCGGCCGCCCTCCACATGGACCTGGTCCGGTTCGCGCTCATCGACGGCTACGGTGGATCCAACCTTCCGCCGCACGTCTGGTTCGTGACCCTCGCCTGGTCCCTGGTGATCGGCATCGGGGGCTTCGTCTACTTCTGGAAGGCCGAGGAGAGGTACGGCCGTGGCTGACCACGACACCGAGGGCCGGGTGCCCACCGTCATCGCCGACGACGTCCACATCGTCTACCGCGTCAACGGCGGGGGCGGCGGCAGGGGCAGCGCCACCGCGGCGCTCAGCCGCATCATCAAGCGGAAGAAGGGCGACGCCGAACGCGGGGTGCGCAAGGTGCACGCGGTGCGGGGCGTCTCCTTCACCGCGTACCGGGGCGAGGCCATCGGCCTCATCGGCACCAACGGCTCCGGCAAGTCCACGCTGCTGCGGGCCATCGCGGGCCTGCTGCCGACCGAGAGCGGCAAGGTCTACACCGACGGCCAGCCCTCGCTGCTGGGCGTGAACGCGGCGCTGATGAGCGACCTGACCGGCGAGCGCAACGTGATCCTCGGCGGCCTCGCCATGGGCATGAGCCGCGAGGAGGTGAAGAGCCGATATCAGGACATCGTCGACTTCTCCGGGATCAACGAGAAGGGCGACTTCATCTC
This sequence comes from Streptomyces sp. NPDC042100, assembly GCF_055582325.1. Taxonomy (NCBI): domain Bacteria; kingdom Bacillati; phylum Actinomycetota; class Actinomycetes; order Kitasatosporales; family Streptomycetaceae; genus Streptomyces; species Streptomyces sp. NPDC042100. The sequence goes on along the minus strand of NZ_JBVJDK010000004.1, from coordinate 337,603 downwards.
GCTCCCGATGCGGACCTACTCCTCCGGCATGGGCGCCCGGCTCCGCTTCGCCATCGCCGCCGCCAAACAGCACGACGTCCTCATGATCGACGAGGCGCTGGCCACCGGCGACCGCAAGTTCCAGATCCGCTCCGAGGCGCGCATCCGTGAGCTGCGCAAGGAGGCCGGCACGGTCTTCCTGGTCAGCCACAGCAACAAGTCGATCAGGGACACCTGCGACCGCGTGCTCTGGCTGGAGAAGGGCGAGCTGCTCATGGACGGCCCGACCGACGAGGTCATCGCCGCCTACGAGAAGGAGACCGGCAAGTAGCCGTCGCCCCCCTCGCGGCATTCTCGGCCGCCGCGTACCGGTATGACCGGTACGCGGCGGCTGACGCTTTTTGCGCGTGGCGGGACCGCCCGGAATGTTCATGCGGTCAACATCGGGCAGGATGGGCACATGCCAGCGATCTCGGGAGGCAAGACCTACCACCACGGCGACCTGCGCAACGCCCTGATCTGCGCCGCCGTCGACCTCGCCACCGAAGGAGGCCCCGAGGCGGTCGTGCTGCGCGAGGCGGCCCGCCGGGTCGGCGTCTCGCCCACCGCCGCCTACCGGCACTTCGACGGGCGCGGCGAGCTCCTCGCGGCGGTCCGCGACCACGCCCGCCGCGTCCTCGCCGACTCCATGGAGCGGACCGCCGCCCGCGCCCCCGGCGCCGACGATCCGGGGCTCGCCGCCGAGTCCCGGCTCGCCGCCCTCTGCCGAGGCTACGTGGCCTTCGCCGTCGACCAGCCCGGCCTCTACCGGTCGGCCTTCAGTACCCCCCGTACGCCCTCCGCCGCCGGTCCCGGCCAGGACGGGCCCGAGGCCGGGGGCGACTGCCCCGAGGTGCGCGCCTTCACCCTGCTCGCCGACGCCCTCGACGCCCTCGCGGCGACCGCCCGGCCGCCCCGCCGGCCCCGCCCGGCCGCCGAGGCCGCCGCGTGGTCCGCCGTGCACGGACTGTCACTCCTGCTGCTCGACGGCCCGCTGCGGCGGCTGCCGGCCCAGCGCCGGGCCGACGTCGTCGAATCCACCCTCGCCATGGTGGTCTCCGGGACACGCGCCCCATGACGGTCGGGAATCCGCCAACTACCGCCGCGTACGCGAGGGTTGGCGGTGATCGCCGCGTCACGGCGGGGCGCGCGGCCCCCGCGCGCCGTCCGGAGTCCCTTACGACGTAAGCTGTACCGGTCTGTTTCGTGGCAACTGGGGTGATCCCCCTCGGCGCCCCGACCGCCGGGCGGTGAGCCACGGGCAGAGGTCGGCGGCGTGTCCGAAATAGGATGGATTGGATCCGCAGTGTAGAACGGGAGATATGACGGCCATGACGCAGAATCTCCAGCTCCACGAGGGTGTCGCCGTCCCCGCGTCGGGCAGCGGCCGGTGACGGGAACCCGGCAGGTGCACCCCGACACCACCTCGCGCACGACGCTCGGCAAGGCCGCGGACGAGAACTTCCCCGTGGCCCCCTTCTTCCTGCCCCGGGCCTGGCGTGACGACCTCATGCGCGTCTACGGCTTCGCCCGGCTCGTCGACGACATCGGCGACGGCGACCTCGCGCCCGGCGGCGCCGACGCCCGCCACCTCGGCGTGGACCCCGACCGGGCCGACGACCGGCTCGCGATGCTCGACGCCTTCGAGACCGACCTGCTGCGCGTGTTCGACCCCGCCGACGGCGGGCCGCACCACCCGCTGCTGCGCGCCCTCGTGCCCGCCGTCGAACGCCGCCGGCTCAGCCCCGAGCCCTTCCTCGGCCTCGTCGCCGCCAACCGGCAGGACCAGCGGGTCCGCCGCTACGAGCGCTACGAGGACCTGCTCGCCTACTGCGAGCTCTCCGCCAACCCCGTCGGCCGGCTCGTGCTCGCCCTCACCGGCACCGCCACCCCCGAGCGACTGCGCCGCTCCGACGAGATCTGCACCGCGCTGCAGATCGTCGAGCACCTCCAGGACGTCGCCGAGGACCTGGCGCGCGACCGGATCTACCTGCCCGCCGAGGACATGAAGCGCTTCCACGTCACCGAGGACGACCTGGCCCGGCCCACCGCCGGCGCCTCCGTCCGCGCCCTCATCGCCTTCGAGGCCGACCGGGCCCGCTCGCTGCTCGACGCGGGCGCGCCGCTCGTCGGCAGCGTCCAGGGACGGCTGCGGGTGCTCCTCGCCGGCTTCACCGCTGGAGGGTACGCGGCGCTCGACGCGATCGCCGCCGCCGGCTTCGACGTCCTGCCCGGGCCGCCCAAGGCCGCCAAACCGAGTCTGATGCGCCGGGCGGGCGCCCTCCTGCTCACGGCGCGGAGAGAGGGGTGAGCCGGACCGTGGAGGCACAGCCGCAGCCGACCGCACCGGTACAGGCCGCGTACAGCTACTGCGAGGCCGTGACCGGGCAGCAGGCCCGCAACTTCGCGTACGGGATCCGACTCCTGCCGCTGGACAAGCGGCAGGCCATGTCGGCGCTCTACGCCTTCTCGCGCCGCGTCGACGACATCGGCGACGGGCCCCTCGCGCCCGAGGAGAAGGACCGGCGCCTGGAGGCCACCCGGGCGCTGCTCGACCGGGTCCGGGCCGGCGAGGTCGAGGACGACGACACCGACCCGGTGGCCGTCGCCCTCGCCGACGCCGCCCGCCGCTTCCCCATCCCCCTCGGCGGGCTCGACGAGCTCATCGACGGCGTCCTCATGGACGTGCGCGGCGAGACCTACGAGACCTGGGACGACCTCAAGGTCTACTGCCGCTGCGTCGCCGGGGCCATCGGACGCCTCTCGCTCGGCGTCTTCGGCACCCAGCCCGGCGCGTACGGGGCCGACCGGGCCGGCGAGTACGCCGACACCCTCGGGCTCGCCCTCCAGCTCACCAACATCCTCCGGGACGTCCGCGAGGACGCCGGCAACGGGCGCACCTACCTGCCCGCCGACGACCTCGCCAAGTTCGGCTGCTCCGAGGGCTTCGGCACCGACACCCCGCCCGCGGGCAGCGACTTCGACGGCCTCGTCCACTACGAAGTGCGCCGCGCCCGCGCGCTGTTCGCCGAGGGCTACCGGCTGCTGCCCATGCTGGACCGGCGCAGCGGCGCCTGCGTCGCCGCGATGGCCGGCATCTACCGCAGGCTGCTCGACCGCATCGAGCGCGACCCCTCGGCGGTGCTGCGCGGCCGGGTCTCGCTGCCCGGCCGGGAGAAGGCGTACGTGGCCGTGCGCGGCCTCTCCGGACTCGACGCCCGGCACATCTCGCGCCGGACCGGCGTCAGGCGGCCCGCGTGAGGCGCGCGGGAGCGGCCGCCCGGACCAAAGGCGCCGCCCGGACAACCGGAGCCGCCCGGACCGCGTCCCTGACCATGACGTCCGCAAGGGAGGGAGCCGCATGACCGCCGACGAGCACCGCGCCACGGCCGGGGGCACCGCCCTCGGCGGCGGCTCCCGTCCGCACGCCGTCGTCGTCGGCGGGGGACTGGCCGGCGTCACCACCGCCCTCCAGCTCGCCGACTCCGGCGTCCGGGTCACCCTCCTCGAAGGCCGCCCCCGGCTCGGCGGCCTCGCCTTCTCCTTCCGGCGCGGCGAGCTCACCGTCGACAACGGGCAGCACGTCTACCTGCGCTGCTGCACCGCCTACCGATGGTTCCTCGACCGGGTCGAGGGCGCCCGCCTCGCGCCCGTACAGCCCCGGCTCGACGTGCCGGTGCTCGACGTCGGGCGCCCGTCGGGCCCCCGCCTCGGGCGGCTGCGGCGGGCCAACCTGCCGGTGCCCCTGCACCTCGCCGCCAGCCTCGCCACCTACCCGCACCTCTCGCTCGCCGAGCGCGCGAGCGTCGGCCGTGCCGCGCTCGCCCTGAAGAAGCTCGACCCCGCCGACCCCGCCCTCGACGGCATCGACTTCGCCACCTGGCTCGGCCGGCACGGGCAGTCCCCGCGCACCGTCGAGGCGCTGTGGGACCTCGTCGGCGTCGCCACCCTCAACGCCACCGCCCCGCACGCCTCCATGGGGCTCGCCGCGATGGTCTTCAAGACCGGACTCCTCTCCGAGCCCGGCGCCGCCGACATCGGCTGGGCGCACGTCCCGCTCGGCGACCTCCACGACACCCTCGCCCGCAAGGCCCTCGACGGCGCCGGGGTGCGCACCGAGACGCGCGCCAAGGCCGAGCGGATCGAGCGCGCCGAGGACGGCCGCTGGCGGGTCCACACCGCCGGGGAGCTCCTGGAGGCCGACGCCGTCGTCCTCGCCGTGCCCCAGCGCGAGACCCGCGAACTACTGCCCGACGGGGCCCTGGACGACCCCGACCGGCTGCTCGACATCGGCACCGCGCCCATCCTCAACCTGCACGTCGTCTACGACCGCACGGTGCTGCGCCGGCCCTTCTTCGCCGCGCTCGGTTCCCCGGTCCAGTGGGTCTTCGACCGCACCGGGTCCTCCGGGCTGACCGGCGGCGGCCAGTACCTCGCCGTCTCCCAGTCCGCCGCCCAGGACGACATCGACGAGCCGGTCGCCGTGCTGCGCGAGCGCTACCTGCCGGAGCTGGAGCGGCTGCTGCCCGCCGCCCGAGGTGCCGGGATCCGCGACTTCTTCGTCACCCGGGAGCGGACCGCGACCTTCGCCCCGACCCCCGGCGTCGGGCGGCTCCGCCCCGGCGCCCGCACCCACGCCCCGGGCCTGTACCTGGCCGGCGCCTGGACCGCCACCGGCTGGCCCGCGACCATGGAGGGTGCGGTCCGCAGCGGCTTCAGCGCCGCGGGCGCCGCGCTCTCCGCCCTCGGCCGCCGCTACGACCATCCGCTGCAGGAGGCGGCATGAGTGTGAGTACCGGAACTAGAGGAGAAACCGTGCCGACTGTGCCCCCGGGGAATCCGGCGGTCGACACCGCGGACGTCGCCGCGCTGCTGGAGCGTGGCCGCGCCCTGTCCACGCCCGTCATGCGGGCGGCCGTCGACCGCCTCGCGCCGCCCATGAACACCGTGGCCGCCTACCACTTCGGCTGGATCGACGCCCACGGCAACCCCGCCGACGGCGACAGCGGCAAGGCCGTCCGGCCCGCCCTGGCCCTGATCTCCGCCGAAGCCGCGGGCGCCGCCGCCGAGGTCGGCGTCCCCGGCGCGGTCGCCGTGGAGCTCGTGCACAACTTCTCGCTCCTCCACGACGACCTGATGGACGGCGACGAGCAGCGCAGGCACCGCGACACGGTGTGGAAGGTGCACGGGCCCGCCCAGGCGATCCTGGTCGGCGACGCCCTCTTCGCCCTCGCCAACGAGCTGCTCCTCGAACTCGGCACCGTCGAGGCCGGCCGGGCCACCCGGCGGCTGACCACGGCCACCCGCAAGCTCATCGACGGGCAGGCCCAGGACATCTCCTACGAGCACCGCGAGCGGGTCACCGTCGAGGAGTGCCTGGAGATGGAGGGCAACAAGACCGGCGCCCTGCTGGCCTGCGCGGTCTCCATCGGTGCCGTCCTCGGCGGCGCCGACGACCGCACCGCCGACAAGCTGGAGGAGTACGGCTACCACCTCGGCCTCGCCTTCCAGGCCGTCGACGACCTGCTGGGCATCTGGGGCGACCCGGAGTCCACCGGCAAGCAGACCTGGTCCGACCTGCGCCAGCGCAAGAAGTCCCTGCCCGTCGTCGCCGCCCTCGCGGCCGGCGGCCCGGCCTCCGAGCGGCTCGGCGAGCTGCTCGCCGCGGATGCCAAGAGCAGCGACTTCGACAGCTTCTCCGAGGAGGAGTTCGCCACCCGCGCCGCCCTCATCGAGGAGGCCGGCGGACGCGAGTGGACCGCCCAGGAGGCCCGCCGCCAGCACGCGGTCGCCCTCGCGGCCCTGCACGAGGTGGACCTGCCGGCCCACGTCCGGGCCCAGCTCACGGCGCTGGCCGATTTCGTCGTCGTACGGAAGCGATGATCACCATCACCCTGATATGAGTGCGCAGTCGCCGGCCGGTGCCTCCCGGCACCGGCCGACGGCAGACCCGAAGAAGCAGACCAACGCGGAAGTACGCCGAAGTACACCGACTGCACGAAGGGGAAGCCATGACAGCGACGACCGACGGAAGCGCCGGGGCCGTGGGACCCCGGGCAGCCGCGGCCAGCGACACCACGGAACCGGCCGACCGCGCGGACGCGACGGGGCTCGAAGCCTCCGCCGCCGAGGCGGCGGAACGCTCCGTACGCCACCTCCTCGGCCGCCAGGACGCCGAAGGCTGGTGGAAGGGCGACCTGGAGACCAACGTCTCCATGGACGCCGAGGACCTCCTGCTCCGCCGCTTCCTCGGCATCCTCGACCCGGAGACCACCCGCGCCGCGGCCCTCTTCATCCGGGGCGAGCAGCGCGAGGACGGCACCTGGAGCAGCTTCTACGGGGGGCCCGGCGAGCTCTCCGTCACCGTCGAGGCCTATGTCGCCCTGCGCCTGGCCGGGGACCTCCCCGAGGCCCCGCACATGGCGCGCGCCGCCGCCTGGGTCCGTGAGCGCGGCGGCATCGCCGAGGCCCGGGTCTTCACCCGGATCTGGCTGGCGCTGTTCGGCTGGTGGCGCTGGGACGACCTGCCCGAGCTGCCGCCCGAACTGATCTTCCTGCCCTCGTGGTTCCCGCTCAACATCTACGACTTCGGCTGCTGGGCCCGGCAGACGATCGTGCCGCTGACCGTCGTCTCCGCCAAGCGCCCGGTGCGGCCCGCGCCCTTCCCGCTCGACGAGCTGCACGCCGACCCGGACCGGCCCCGCCCGTCGAAACCCCTGGCCCCGCTGGCCAGTTGGGACGGCTTCTTCCAGCGCCTCGACCTGGGGCTGCACCACTACCGCAAGGTCGCCCCGCGGTGGCTGCGGAAGAACGCCATGGACGTCGCCGCCCGCTGGATCATCGAGCGCCAGGAGAACGACGGCTGCTGGGGCGGCATCCAGCCGCCCGCCGTCTACTCGGTGATCGCCCTGCACCTGCTCGGCTACGACCTGGACCACCCGGTGATGCGGGCGGGCCTGGAGTCGCTCGACCGCTTCGCCGTCTGGCGCGAGGACGGCGCCCGGATGATCGAGGCCTGTCAGTCGCCGGTCTGGGACACCTGCCTCGCCACCATCGCGCTGGCCGACGCAGGGCTGCCGCCGGACCACCCGGCGCTGGTCAAGGCGGCCGACTGGATGCTCGGCGAGGAGATCGTGCGCAGCGGCGACTGGGCGGTCCGGCGGCCCGGACTGCCGCCCGGCGGCTGGGCGTTCGAGTTTCACAACGACAACTACCCGGACATCGACGACACCGCCGAGGTGATCCTGGCGCTGCGCCGGGTCAAGCACCCCGACCCCCGGCGGGTGGACGCGGCGGTGGCGCGGGCCGGCCGCTGGACGGTCGGGATGCAGTCGCGCAACGGGGCCTGGGGCGCCTTCGACGCCGACAACACCAGCCCCTTCCCCAACCGGCTGCCGTTCTGCGACTTCGGCGAGGTCATCGACCCGCCCTCCGCCGACGTCACCGCCCACGTGGTGGAGATGATGGCGTACGAGGGGAAGGCCGGGCACCCGCGCGCCCGCCGCGGCATCGAGTGGCTGCTGGCCGAACAGGAGCCGGGCGGCGCCTGGTTCGGCCGCTGGGGCGTCAACTACGTCTACGGGACGGGCTCCGTGGTGCCCGCCCTCACCGCCGCCGGGCTGCCGGGCGCCCATCCGGCGATCCGGCGGGCGGTGGCCTGGCTGGAGTCGGTGCAGAACGAGGACGGCGGCTGGGGCGAGGACCTGCGCTCCTACACCGAGCGGCAGTGGGTCGGGCACGGCACCTCCACCGCCTCGCAGACCGCCTGGGCGCTGATCGCGCTGCTCGCGGCCGGCGAGCGGGAGTCGGAGGCGGTCCGGCGGGGCGTCGCCTGGCTGGTCGGCACCCAGCGGGAGGACGGCTCCTGGGACGAGCCGTACTTCACCGGCACCGGCTTCCCCTGGGACTTCTCGATCAACTACCACCTGTACCGGCAGGTCTTCCCGCTCACCGCGCTCGGCCGTTACGTGCACGGGGAGCCGGTGCTGTTCGGCCCCGGGAGCGCCTGATGGCCCGGGACCCGGCGGACGGCCCGCCCGTACCGCCGCTGCTGGTCGCCTGCGCGCTCGGCATCGAGCAGCTCGCGCTGCGCAGCGGCGTGCGCGGCGCCGGGCGGGCCGGGGCGCCCGCGCCGGTGGCCGTGGTGCGCACCGGGATGGGCCCGGCGCACGCCCGCCGGACCGTGTCCCGGGCGCTGGAGCGGGCGGAGTGGCGGGACGCGGCCGTCATCGCCTCCGGCTTCTGCGCGGGGCTGGAGCCCGGGATGCACCCCGGCGACCTGATCGTCGCCGAGGAGACCCGAGGGCCCGACGGGGTCACCCCCTGCGCGGGCACCGAGCTGCTGGTGAAGGCGCTGGCCCGCGCGGTGCCGGGGCGCACCGTGCACACCGGCCCGCTGACCGGCTCCGACCACGTGGTGCGCGGCCCCGAGCGGGCCGCACTGCGGGCCGGCGGGGCGCTCGCCGTGGACATGGAGTCCGCCGCCACCCTGCGGACGGCGGTGACGGCCGGTCCCCGCCCGGTTGCGGCCGTACGGGTGGTCGTGGACGCTCCAGAACATGAACTGGTCCGGATCGGCACGGTACGCGGTGGAATATCGGCTTTCCGCGTTCTTCGTGCCGTCCTTCCCGCATTCTTCGAATGGCACCGTTCTTTGCTGCTCCCCAGGAGGTGAGCGAGTTATGGCCATGCCGCTCCGTCAGTCCATCCGGGTCGGGACCTACCTCTTCGAACAGAAGCTCCGCAAGCGGGAGAAGTTCCCGTTGATCGTCGAGCTGGAGCCGCTGTTCGCCTGCAACCTCAAGTGCGAGGGCTGCGGCAAGATCCAGCATCCGGCCGGGGTGCTCAAGCAGCGCATGCCGGTCGCCCAGGCGGTCGGCGCCGTCCTGGAGTCCGGGGCGCCGATGGTCTCCATCGCCGGCGGCGAGCCGTTGATGCACCCTCAGATCCACGAGATCGTGCGCCAGTTGGTGGCCAAGCGCAAGTACGTCTTCCTCTGCACCAACGCGATGCTGCTGCGGAAGAAGCTGGAGAACTTCACCCCCTCCCCGTACTTCGCCTTCGCGGTCCACATCGACGGGCTGCGCGAGCGGCACGACGAGTCCGTCGCCAAGGAGGGCGTGTTCGACGAGGCGGTGGCGGCCATCAAGGAGGCCAAGCGGCGCGGCTTCCGGGTCACCACCAATTCGACCTTCTTCAACACCGACACCCCCCAGACGATCATCGAGGTGCTGAACTTCCTCAACGACGACCTCCAGGTCGACGAAATGATGATCTCGCCCGCGTACGCCTACGAGAAGGCGCCCGACCAGGAGCATTTCCTCGGGGTCGAGCAGACCAGGGAGCTCTTCAAGAAGGCCTTCGCAGGCGGAAACCGACGCCGCTGGCGGCTCAACCACTCGCCGCTCTTCCTGGATTTCCTGGAAGGCAAGGCCGATTTCCCCTGCACGGCCTGGGCGATCCCGAACTACTCCCTCTTCGGGTGGCAGCGCCCCTGCTATCTGATGAGCGACGGCTACGTCCCCACGTACCGCCAGCTCATCGAAGAGACCGACTGGGATGCGTACGGGCGCGGAAAGGACCCCCGCTGCGCCAACTGCATGGCGCACTGCGGCTACGAACCCACCGCCGTCCTCGCCACCATGGGCTCGCTCAAGGAGTCCCTGCGCGCGGTCCGCGAGACTGTCAACGGAAACGGGTGAGCCGGTCGTGACGGCAGAGGCGGGCGGGGCGGGCGGGGCCGGTGGGCCCGGTGGCACGGGCGGCTTCGATCTGCGGGCACTGCTCGCCGAGCGCGGTGGCGAGCGGTACGAGCTGCACGCCCGCCACCTCAACCACCAGCTCCCTCGGATGCTCCACACCATCGGCTTCGACAAGGTGTACGAGCGGGCCGAGGGGGCGCACTTCTGGGACGCGGACGGTGCCGACTACCTGGACATGCTCGCCGGCTTCGGCGTCATGGGCCTGGGCCGGCACCACCCGGTCGTCCGCCGGGCGCTGCACGACGTGCTCGACGCCGGGCTCGCCGACCTCACCCGCTTCGACTGCCAGCCGCTGCCCGGACTGCTCGCCGAGCGGCTGCTGGCCCACAGCCCCCACCTCGACCGGGTCTTCTTCGGCAACAGCGGTACCGAGGCGGTGGAGACGGCGCTCAAGTTCGCCCGTTTCGCCACCGGGCGGCCCCGGGTCGTCTACTGCGCGCACGCCTTCCACGGGCTGACCACCGGCTCGCTCTCGGTCAACGGCGAGGACGGCTTCCGGGACGGCTTCGCCCCGCTGCTGCCCGACACGCCGATCGCGCTCGGCGACCTCGACGCCCTGGAGCGCGAGCTCCGCAAGGGCGACGTGGCCGCCTTCGTGGTGGAGCCGATCCAGGGCAAGGGCGTGCACGAGGCCCCGCCGGGCTTCCTGCGGGCCGCGCAGGAGCTGCTGCACCGGCACGGTGCGCTGTTGATCGCCGACGAGGTGCAGACCGGTCTCGGCCGGACCGGCGACTTCTACGCCTACCAGCACGAGGAGGGCGTCGAGCCGGACCTGGTCTGCGTCGCCAAGGCGCTCTCCGGCGGCTACGTTCCGGTCGGGGCGACCCTCGGCAGGGACTGGATCTTCAAGAAGGTCTATTCGTCCATGGACCGGGTGCTGGTCCACTCGGCCAGCTTCGGCTCGAACGCGCAGGCCATGGCCGCCGGGCTCGCCGTGCTCTCGGTCATGGAGAGCGAGGGCACCGTCGCCCACGTACGGCGGACCGGCGACCTGCTCGCCTCCCGGCTGCGCGAACTGGTCCCGCGCTACGAGCTGCTGAAGGAGATCCGGGGCCGCGGGCTGATGATCGGCATCGAGTTCGGCCGCCCGTCCTCGCTGGGCCTGCGCAGCCGCTGGACCATGCTCCAGGCGGCCCGCAAGGGACTCTTCGCCCAGATGGTCGTGGTCCCGCTGCTCCAGCGCCACCGGATCCTCACCCAGGTCTCCGGGGACCACCTGGAGGTGATCAAGCTGATTCCGCCGCTGGTGATCGACGAGGCCGACGTGGACCGGTTCGTGACCGCCTTCACGGCGGTCATGGACGACGCCCACGGGGGCGGCGGGCTGCTGTGGGACTTCGGGAAGACCCTGGTCAAGCAGGCGGTCGCGCAGCGCTGACCGGAACCGGGCGGTCAGGCCCGGCGGTTTTTGCCTCTGGGGCAAGAAACTTGCCTCAGAGGCACGAAGCTGGCGGAATGGACGCATGGACCACGTCCCCGGGGAAGCCTCCCCGGACCTCGCCGCCCCCGACATCCTGCCGGACGTCGCCCCGCAGCTGCGGGCCCTGCGCCGCCGCAGGGGACTCACCCTGGAGACCGCGGCACAGCGGGCCGGGCTCTCGCCGGCCCACCTGTCCCGCCTGGAGACGGGGAACCGGCAGCCCTCGCTGCCGATGCTGCTCGCGCTGTCCCGTATCTACGGTACGACGGTCTCGGAGCTGCTGGGGGAGACCCCGCCCGGACACGACCCGGTCGTCCGTGCCGGACGCTCGGACCCGGTCGAGGCCGACGGCTGGATCTACCGCCAGGCCGGCGGCGCCGGGCGCGCCCTGCAGTGCCTGCGGGTCCATGTGCCCTACGCCACTCGCGCCGACATCGTGCGGGTCCACCCCGGTGAGGAGTGGATCCACGTCCTGGAGGGCCGGGTGCGCCTCGCCCTCGGCGACGCCGTGCACGTCCTCGATCCCGGGGACAGCGCGCACTTCGACTCGCTCACCCCGCACCGGATCGGCGCCGCCACCCGCGCCGGGGCCGAGCTGCTCTTCGTCCACACCCTGATGCAGAGTCCCGTCGCCGAGCTGTGCCTCGGCGACGGCACCCCGCACCGGCGCTGACCCCGTGTACCCGACCGTGGAAAGGACCGACATGTCCGAGCTTCCTGCGAACTCCGTACCGGACACCGGCGAGGAGCGCGGCAACGGCAAGTTCCCCAAGGGGCTGGTGCTCCGCCTGTTCGCCTACCTCATCGCCGGTCACCTCTTCGCCGGCTTCCTCTACCTGCTCTTCGCGATGGGCGGCCAGAACCAGTAGCGGGCGGCGGCTACGCCTCGGCGAGCAGGCGCCCGCGCAGCCGGTCCCGGGTCTCCGGGGCGAGCCGCAGCCCCTCGGACAGGTAGCTCTCCACCGAGCCCCAGGTCTCCTCGATGGTCGCGAAGGCGGCCCGCAGGTACTCGACGCGCGCGTCGAAGAGGGGGCTCAGCAGCTCCATCACCGCCGGGGACATGGCGTCCGCCGCCTCGGACTCACGCCGCACCTTGTAGCGGCGGTGCGGCTCGTTCGACTTCACGTAGTCGGCTTCGATCGCCTCGCGCTCCACGCCCAGGGCGAGCAGCGTGATCGCGATCGACAGCCCGGCCCGGTCCTTGCCGGCGGCGCAGTGCATCAGGGCCGGGACGCTCTCCTCGGCCATGTCGTGCAGGATCCGGCTGTGCTCGGCCGTCCGCTCCACGATCATCTTCTGGTACGACTCGGACATCCGGGCCGCGGCCTTGCCGTCACCCAGGATCGCGCGCAGCTGCTCCAGGTCGCCGGTCCGCACCAGCTTCCAGAACTCCTTGCCGTCGGCCGGGTCGTTGAGCGGTATGTTCACGTTCCGCACGCCCGGCAGCTCGACGTCCGCGCCCTCCATCCGCCGGTCCGCCTCGTTGCGGAAGTCGAAGACGGTGTGCAGCCCGAGGGCCGCGAGGAACTCCGCGTCCTCCGTCGTGGCGTGCGCCAGGTGACCGCTGCGGAAGAGGCGTCCGGCGCGCACGCTCCGGCCGTCCGCCGTCGGCAGCCCGCCGAGGTCGCGGAAGTTGCGTACGCCGGTCAGCTCGGGCTCGGTGGTCGCGTGGGTCACGGAAGCTCCTGGTCGTGAGAGGGGTCGTGGTGAGATCGGTTCCTGGGGCAATCATCCAGGTGAGAGGCCCGCGACGCACCCTCTCTGACAGAAATGTACGATTGGTCCGAATTGGGACTTAAGGCATAACGCGCCCTGATACCAGGGGAGATGGTCTCCGGTGCGTGAGCAGCGTCATAGACGTGACGGACCGTGGCGGGGCAACCTTTCCGAATTCCCTTGTGGAAAGGGAAATCGAGGGAACGTCATCCACGGAGGGTGACCGCGATTCCGGCCGTAAAAGCCGCCCGTACGCACATTCCTGAAAACCGCGGCTTGTTCGGGCGCCGCCGTCTCGTCTAGCGTCGCGCTCAATCCGGACGGACCGCCTAATCCTGCCGCCGACCGGAATCCCCATACCACCCGTATCAGGCAGGAGCGGGGGACCCAGGTAGTACGCCGGCCCCTCGAAGAAGGACGGCTCGGGGTGAAGCCGCGTGACCGCGCGGCCGGACAGCTCCAGTCCGAACCCGACAGCTCACCTCGCAGGCGACGGAGAGGAATCCGCCATGCCCGCGAAGGGTAAGCACCGCCGTCCCAAGGCCAACCCGATCACCCGCGGGTTCGTCGCCGCCGGCACCGGCGGCGCCGTCGTCGCCCTGCCGCTGATCGGAGCGACCGGCGCCCACGCCGCCGAGCAGGCCGCCCCGGCCGTGAAGGCCCCGCAGGCCGTCACCGTCGCCGTAGCCGCCAAGGCCCCCGCCCAGGCTCCGGCCGCCGCGCCCGCCGCCGCCCCGAAGGCGTACACCGTCGTCCGAGGCGACTACCTGTCGAAGATCGCCGCCGAGCACCGCCTGACCGGCGGCTGGCAGAAGCTCTACCGCGACAACCGCCAGGTCGTCGGCGAGGACCCCTCGCTGATCCTCCCCGGCATGAAGCTCACCCTCGGGGCCAAGAACCCCGCGAAGAGCACCGCCAAGGCGGCGCCGGCGCCCAAGGCCGCCCCCGAGCGCACCGCGAAGAGCGGCGGCGAGGGCACCCGCGCCACGCGCGGCACCGAGCGCCCGGCCGCCTCGTCCTCCTCCTCTTCGTCCTCCGCTTCTTCGTCCTCTTCGTCTTCGTCCTCCTCCTCGGCCGGCCAGTCCTCCTCCTCCGGCTGGGTCACCCCCATCGCGGGCGGCGGCGTCTCCACCCCGTACCGCGCCTCCGGCTCCATGTGGTCCTCCGGCTACCACACCGGCGTCGACTTCATCGCCTCCACCGGCACCACCGTCCGCGCGGTCGGCCCCGGCACCGTCTACTCGGCCGGCTGGGGCGGCGCCTACGGCAATCAGGTCGTCATCCAGCACACCGACGGCACCTTCTCCCAGTACGGCCACCTCTCCTCGCTGTCCGTCTCCGCCGGCCAGACCGTCAGCGGCGGCCAGCAGATCGGCCTCTCCGGCGCGACCGGCAACGTCACCGGCCCGCACCTGCACTTCGAGATGCGCACCGGGCCGGAGTACGGCTCCGACATCGACCCGCTGGCCGTCCTGCGCCAGCATGGGGTCGGCGTCTGAACCGCCCCGCACCACGGATTCCACCCCGAGGCCCGGCACCCGTGTGCCGGGCCTCCGGGCTATTCCGACTTGGGAGAATCTTTAGTGGTGGCATATGTCACCCGCCGTCAACCCCTCCTTACGGTCGCGTAGGTCACATCGGTGAAGGAAAGATGTGCTCCCGTGGCAGACGATTCGAGAACACCAGACAAGAACGCATTCGGGTCGTACGCGGCGATCGGTGACAGCTTCACGGAGGGCGTCGGCGACCCCGGGCCCGACGGGACGTACGTCGGCTGGGCGGACCGGTTCGCGGTCCTGCTCGCGGACCAGCTTCCGGAGCACGACGCCTTCCGCTACGCCAACCTGGCGGTGCGAGGACGCCTTCTGGACCAGATCGTCGCGGAGCAGGTCCCGAGGGCGAAGGAACTCGCCCCCGACCTGGTGACCTTCTGCGCGGGCGGCAACGACATCATCCGCCCCGGCACCGACCCCGACGACGTCGCCGAGCGCTTCGAGCGCGCGGTCGCCGACCTGACCTCCGCCGTGGGCACCGTGATGGTGACGACCGGCTTCGACACCCGCGACGTGCCGGTCCTCAAGCACCTGCGCGGGAAGATCGCCACCTACACCGCGCACGTCCGGGCCATCGCCGACCGCTACGAGTGCCCGGTGCTCGACCTGTGGTCGCTCCGGTCCGTCCAGGACCGGCGCGCCTGGGACGACGACCGGCTCCACCTGTCGGCGGAGGGGCACACCCGGGTCGCGCTGCGCGCCGCCCAGGTGCTCGGCCTGCCGGTGCCGGCCGACCCGGACCAGTCGTGGCCGCCGCGGCCGCCGCGCGGCACCCTGGAGGTCCGCAAGGACGACATCCACTGGGCCAAGGAGTATCTGGTCCCGTGGATCGGGCGCAGGCTGCGCGGCGAGAGCTCCGGCGACCACGTCGAGGCCAAGCGCCCCGACCTTATGCCCCTGTAGGGGCCCCGGGCCGGCCGGCCGGGATCCGCTCCAGGACCCCGCCGGCGAACACGTCGTACAGCGGCAGCGTCTCCAGGTGGACGTAGCCGATGTGGCAGTCGCAGACGGCGAGCGGACAGGGGCGCGGGCGCAGCGCGGCCCGGTACGAGCCGTCGTACAGATTGCCCAGCTCGGCCTTGACGAAGTGGCAGCGCCGCACCGTCCCGTCGCCGTCCACCGAGACGACCGACTCGCCGGTGCGGCAGGGCAGCCCGGCCGAGCGGTGCGGCTGCCTGCTGTACGGGAAGAGGGGGTCGAGGACCGTCCAGTCCCCGGCCTCCTCGTCGGTGTAGGCGTGGCCCTCCGCCGCGTTCACCCACAGGTAGACCTCGGGCGGCAGCTCGGCCCGCAGCCGCCGCGCGGCGGCCAGGTGCTCCGGCAGGCCGACGATCCCGACGCTGAACCGGACGCCCCGCTCCGCCAGCGCCCGGCACTTGCCCAGGAACCGCTCGTACGGGGTCTGGCCCGGGTGGAAGGTGCACCACAGGGCCACCGTGTCCGGGTCGGCCTCGTCCAGCCACTCCGTGCGGCAGCTCAGATTGGTCTGGATCGCGACCCGCTCCACGTGCGGCAGCCGGGACAGCTCGACCAGCGCCCGGCGGTACCAGGACCGCACCAGGCCCTCGCCCCAGGGGGTGAACAGGATCCGCAGCCGGTCCTCGGAGCGGTCCGCCGCCCAGCGCGTGAAGCGCTCCAGCGCCGCCCGGTCCGCCGTCAGCGCCTCGCGGCTGTCCCGGCGCTTGGCGAAGGGGCAGTACGGGCAGTCGTAGTCGCAGGAGGCCAGCGGGCCCCGGTAGAGCAGGGTCAGATCCACGCCGCGCCCCGCTACTTCGCCTCGTACGCGGCCATCGCCGCCCGGACCGCCGGAGAGAACAGCTCGGGGCCGAGCCCGTCCGAATACGCCAGGCCCTCGGGGGAGAGCCGCAGCAGCCCGGCGGGGGCGTCCGCGTCCAGCCAGCCCCGCGCCTCGAAGCGGGCCAGCTCGGCCGGGAAGTCGGCCTCGGGCGCGCCGCCGAAGCGGGCCGCGTAGTCGGCGGTCTCCATGCCCCGGGCCTGGAGCAGCGACTGCAGCAGATGGCGGCGTCGGGCCTCGCCCGGGTCGGTGCGGCGGCCCACCTCGGCGCGCGAGAAGTCAGGCGCCTCCGTGTACGCGTCGATGATCGAGCGGATCTCGCGGGTGCCCACCGCGTAGTCGAAGGAGTAGTGCAGCCGCGAGGTGTACGAGCGGGCGCCGCAGCCCAGGCCGATCATGCCGTCCGTCTGGCAGGCGTGGTCCTCGGGGCCGAGGGCGGGCGCGTCCGCGCGCCGGAACATGCGCATCGACACCTGCTCGTAGCCGTGGGCCAGCAGATGGTCCCGGCCCTGGCGGTAGAGCCGCAGCCGCTGCTCGTCCCACTCCAGGTCGGCATCCTGGCCCGGGCCCAGCCGGCCCAGACCGGTGAGCGGGCGGACGTACAGCGGGTAGAGGTAGAGCTCCTCGGGCCGCCAGGCGAGCGCCGCGTCCAGCGAGTGCCGCCAGGACTCCTCGGTCTGCCCGTCGATGCCGTAGATCAGGTCGATGTTGAGGATCGGGACACCGGTGTCCCGGATGCGCCCGAGGGCCGCCTCGACGTCCGCCCGGCGCTGGGGGCGCACCGCCGCCCGCGCCTCGCGCTCGACGAAGCTCTGCACGCCGATGCTGAGGCGCGTGGCGCCCCGCTCGGCGAGGACCGCGAGCCGGTCGGCGGTCGCCGTGCCCGGGGAGGTCTCCACCGACAGCGGCACCGCCCGCAGGTCGGCCCCCATCCGCAGCTCGGCGATGTCGCACAGCCGCTCCAGCTCGGCGGCGGTCAGATAGGTCGGCGTGCCCCCGCCGAACGCGGCGGTGGCGAACCGTACCGGCGCCGCGTCCCCCAGCGCCTCGCGCACCGCCGCCGCCTGCCGCTCCAGCGCGTCGAGATAGCGGGTGGTCAGCTCGTCCGGGGCGCCGATCCGGGTGAAGAGGTTGCAGAAGCCGCAGCGGACCTCGCAGAACGGTATGTGCGCGTAGAGCGAGAGCGCGTCCTTCGGCTCGTCCGCCCAGAGCGCGGCGAGCGGGGGCCGCTCGGGCAGCGGGCGGTACGCGGTCTTGTGCGGGTACGCGTAGACGTAGCTGCGGTACGGGCGGGGCGTCGGGGCCGCCACGGCCGTGGCCTGCGTCGCGGTCGGTGTCGGCGTCGCCGTCGGGGTCGTGCGGGTCATGCGGTGGTCTCCATGCTGTCCGGGCCAGGCAGGATGAAATGTGCATACGGCACATTCCATACGCTCTCATGGCCGAGGCGGTGCCCCGTGAACCCGTCGTCTCCGTACGCGGTCCCGTGGTCCGAGCAGACGATCGCGAAGCAGTCGCGGCGGCTGCTCATCGCCGCGAACAGACGCCCGATGTGCCGGTCCACGTACTCCAGCGCGGCGGCGTGGGTCTCCCGGGTGTCGCCCGCCTCCCGGGTCGCGCCCGGCGCGTGGAACCAGTTGGGCTGGTGCAGGGCCGAGACGTTCACGAACAGGAAGAGGCGCCGCTCGCGCGGGAGCGCGGCGACGACCTCCTCGGCGCGCTCCACCTGGGAGGCGAAGGAGGTCGGCGAGGCGACCCCGAACGAGGGCTCCCAGTGGCTCTCCTGGAACAGGCCGGGCAGCACCGAGCCGAGCGGCGGGCGCCGGTTGAAGAAGCCGACGCCGCCCACGCACACCGTCCGGTAGCCCTCGTGGGCCAGCGCCGACACCAGGTCGGGCGTCTCGTGGAAGACGTAGGTCCCCTCGGCGGTGGTCTCGCTGCCCGCGAACGAGGCCGCGAAGAGCCTCGGGTGCGGCCCCGGCGCGGCCGGGGTGGGCAGGAAGCCGGCGAAGATCGCCTGGTGGGAGGCGTAGGTGAAGCTGCCCGGCGCGTGCCGGAGCTCCCAGGCGCCGCCGGGCAGGTGCCGGGCCAGGTTCGGGATCCGGCCCTCGGCGGCCAGCTCGGCCGCCACGTCGTACCGCAGGGTGTCGAGGGTCACGAGCAGCAGGTCGTGGCTGCCGACGATCCGGTTCATGTCCGGCGGTGGCGGGAAGGGGGGCGAGGTCACGGCGTGCTCGATCCTGTGCGGAGGGCGGGGGAGGCCGGGCCGGGAGCGGCGCCGGGGGCGGTACGGGCCGGGGTGCCGGCGGGCCCCGGAGCGCGTCGCGGGAGCGCGGCGATCTGGGCCCCGTAAGTGTCCAGGCCCTCCGCGCCGCTCCCCGGCAGGCCCCCGAGGCCGGGCAGCAGATCGCCGAAGGCGTTCACCTCGCCCACCGCGAAACGGCGCCAGCCGGCCCCGGGCAGCAGGTCCACGCCCACGCAGCCGGTGCCGGGGAAGGCCGCGGCGGCCCGCTCGCAGATCTCCAGCGCCTCCTCGAAGCGGCCCCCCGCCGCGCGGATCGCGGCCCGCGCGGCGCCCAGGTCGCCCCGGGCGCCGCCCAGATGCAGATTGGTCATGGGGGAGCGGCTGGTGCGCACGACGGCGTGGGTGGCGCGGCCGCCGACGACCACCACCCGCAGATCGGCGGCGCGCCCGCCGAGGGCGGCCTTCGGCAGCCAGCGCTCCACGTGCAGCCCGTCCGGGGCGAGGGCGTCCACGACGGCCGCGATCTCCCGCTCGGTCGTGTAGCGGCGGACCCGCAGCGAATTGTGCAGCCGCCCGTCGGCGCGCAGCTCCACCGAGGTGGTGGCCTGCACCCGGCCGGAGGCCGCCGTCTCCAGGGCGAGCACCCCGGAGGCCGAGGAGCCGTGCGCGAGCTTCACGAACACCCGGCGCATCCCCGGGCCCTCCGTCAGCGCCCGCACGTCCGCCCAGCCGGTGACCGGCGGGGCCGCCGCCCCGGAGGTCGGCGCGTGCGGCACCGGGACCCCGGCGGCGCGCAGCCGGGCGTGCCCGAGCCGCTTGTCGAAGAGGACCGCGAGCTCCTCCGGGTCGTCGAGGAGCACCGCGCCGGCCGCCCGCGCCGCGTCGGCGAGCCCCCGCACCGCCGCCGTGAAGCGCGCGTACCACCGGCCCGTGCCCTCGACGCGGGTCGGCTCCGGCACGTCCCGCAGCAGCCGGTCCACCTCCGGCTCCTCGCCGGGGGAGTCGAGCCGCACGAACTCCCCCGCGTACAGCCGGGCCCCGCCCCGCAGCACGTCGAGCCACGGCACCACGCGCGGCCGGGGCAGCCCGGCGGCGAGCGCCGCGTCCCCGAAGAGCCGCACCCGGCGGCCCTCCGGGTTGCCCACGACGACCAGGGGCGGGGCGGAGCTCATTCGGCGACCGCCACGTACCGGTAGAGCTCGCCGTCGCCGTCGTCCTCCGGGGTCTGCGGGTCGTCGAGGTCCACCACCACCCCGTGCGGGGCCAGTGCGGCGGTCAGCCGCCCGGCCACCTCCGGCGAGATGTAGTGGTGGGAGAGGCCGAGCCGGCGCAGGTGCGTCAGCGGCTGCCCGGCCAGCAGCGCCTCGGCGCCCACGTTGCCGAGCACGCCCATGGAGAGGTCGAGCTCCTCCAGGCGGGCCACCACGGGCGCGCCCGCGACGGCCGCGGCGACCGCGTCCTGGATGTGGCTGTTGCGCAGCCCCAGCGAGCGCAGCGCGGGCAGCCGCTCCCCGGACAGCAGCGGCGCCAGGTCCGTGACCGTGGTGTCCGCCCCGTACTCTTCGGTGCCCAGCCACAGTTCGAGCCGCTCCAGCGCGGGCAGCTCGCTGGCCGCGACGCCGCGCACCACCTCGGCGCCCAGCCCGCCGGTCTCCAGCACCAGGGCGCGCAGCCCGCCGTGCGACACCGGCGGGAAGGCGAGCCCGGTGCCGCCGCGCACGCCCAGCTCGCGCAGCGCCGGGTAGGCGGCGAGCAGCGGGGTGACATCGGACTGGATGATCCAGGAGATCTCGCAGTCCTCGACGGTCATGTCGCCGAGGAACACCGCCTCCAGGCCGGTCAGCCGGTCGTTCGCCCCGACGATCGCCTTCACGATCGCGGCCGACGAGGTGTCGTACGCCTCCTCCCAGCCGCCGACGACGACGGCCCGCACCGCGGCGGTGTCCACGGTCGCCAGGAAGCGCTCGAACAGCGGCTCCCAGCTCTCCTCCCCGGGCTCGGCGTAGGTGGGAGCGGACAGCCGCCAGGCCACCGAGGCGGCCTCGGGCAGCTCGACCGCCGCCCCTGGCGCCGGGAACTCGAACACGGGCAGGCCGTGGAAGTCCCGCAGGTGAACCCCAATGGTCATGAGCGCTCCAGACGACGTCGTTTCGGGTGGTTCCAGAAGTTCTACCAAGCGGCACCGACAACGGGCGTGGCGGGCCCGGGGCGGCGGGGCGGCGGCGGGATCATCGGTGGACCGCCGTTCCAGGACCGGGGTCCCAGGACCCGGAGGAGGGGTCGCCCGTGCGCGTCCGTCAGACCCTCGCCACCCTGCTGCTCGCCGTGGCCGCGCTGTACTCCCCGGCGCCGCATGCGGCGGCCGCGGCACCCGGGCGGGACACCGCGCCGCCCGCGTTCACGATCTCCGGCATCGACCTCCACGACGGCCAGCTCGCCAAGTTCGGCGACACGTACTACCTGTACGGCACGATGTACGCCTGCGGCTTCGAGTGGCTGGTCAGGAGCACCCCCTGGTGCGGCTTCGGCGTCTCCACCGCGCCCACGCCCCGAGGCCCGTGGAGCACCCCCAGGCAGCTCTTCGACCCCACCACGGTGGACCCCTGGACCGACGACTCCTGGCAGGACACCTGCGGCTCCACCGGGCAGGGCTGCTTCAACCCGCGCATGATCCGGCGCTCCGGCTGGGGCCGCGACGACGGCGCGTTCGTGCTGTGGTTCAACAGCCCCCGGCACTACACCGTCGACAAGCGGAACAACGCCTACAACACGATGGGCTGCGCCTCCGCGGCCGGACCCTGCGGCCCCGGCGCCGCCCCCGACGGCTGGTACCGCAAGCCCGCGCTCCGCGTCTGCGCCGGCAACGGCGACTTCGGCTTCATCGACTCCGGCACCCCCGGCGAACCCCCCGCCCTGGTCTGCACCCTGCCCGGCGCGGCGCAGCTCAACATCGAGCAACTCGACCCGTGGGGGAGCGGCGGCAGCGGCGTCGGCGTCCGCAAGGTCGCCGGACTGCGCAAGGTCGAGGGGCCCGGCGGCTACTGGGACCCCGTCGCGCGCCTGTACGTGCTGACCTACGCCGACCCCGCCTGCGGCTACTGCGCGGGCACCCCGGTCGGCTACGCCACCGCACCCTCGCTCTACTCGGGCTGGGAGGCGCCGGGCAACGTCGGCTGGAGCGCGCCCGCGAACGGGCGGCGGGTCTTCGACGCCAGCAGTTGCGGCGGCCAGCCCCGAACCGTCTCCGTCGTCGACGGCCGGCCCTGGCAGGTCATCGACCTCTGGCTCGGCACCCGCAACGAGGCCGCCGCCGCCACCCATCTGGTGCCGCTCGCCTACACGCCCACGGCGGGCGTCGCCGGGGACGGCGGGGTGTGGCGCCCGCCGCTCGCGCTCGCCTGCTGAGGTGAAGGACGCGGGCGCGCCAGGAGTGGCGCTGCGCCGCCGGGGGCGGCGGCTGGTGGGATGTGCGCGCCGACCACCATCCCCGAAGGGACCACCTATGACGCCCCGTCACCCCGGAAGCCAGCCCGCCCGCTCCTCCGTCCGCACCGGGCGCGCGCTCGCCGTCGGGGCCGTCCTCGGCGGACTGCTGCTCGGCGCGGCCGCCCCCGCCGTCGCCGCCGGGCCGGGCAGCGCCGCCGCCGGACCGGCCCGGACCGCCGCCGAGCGGACCGCCGCCACCACCGTCACGGTCAGCGGGAGCGGGCGGGCGTCCGCCGCGCCCGACCTGGCCGTGGTCTCGGTCGGCGTGGAGGCGACCCGGGCGACCGCCAAGGAGGCGATGGCCGCGCAGAGCGAGGCGGCCAAGGCCCTCCTCGCCGCCCTGCGCGCCCAGGGCATCGCCGACCGGGACATCCGCACCGAGAGCCTGTCCCTCTCGCCCGTCTACACCCAGACGCCCGAGGGCGAGAGCAAGGTGACGGGCTATCAGGCCGGGCAGAGCTTCTCCGTCAAGGTCCGCGACATCGACAGGGCGGGGCAGGTCATCGGCGCGGTCAGCGACGCGACCGGCGACGCGGGGCGGGTCAACGGCGTCTCCTTCGACGTCTCCGACCCGACCGCGCTGCGCGCGAAGGCGCGGGAGGCGGCCTTCCGCGACGCCCGCGACAAGGCCGCCCAGCACGCCGCGCTGAGCGGTCGGCGCCTCGGCCGGCTGGTCTCCCTCACCGAGGGCGACAGCGTCCGCCCCACCCCCGGCGCCCTGCCCAGCGCCCCCGCCGACGGCGGCGACAGCGTCCCCCTCGCCCCCGGCGAGATCGAGGAGCACGTGTCGGTGACGGCGGTCTACGAGCTGGTCTGAGGCGCCTCGGCCGCCCCCGCCGGGCCCGCACCGGCGGGGCCGGGCCGGGCGGTGTCCGGGCGACACGCGTCCGGGCCGCCCCTGCCCGCCAGGCCCAGCTCGCGGGTCAGGGCCTCGTCCGCCCAGGACAGCAGGGTCGCGCGGGGAAGCGCGCCGGCGTAGGCGGTGCTCTGGACGGCCAGGCCGTCCAGGAAGGCGGTGAGCCGCCAGGCCGTGCCCGCCGGGTCCCGGCAGGTGAACTCGCCGGCCGCCGCGCCCTCCGCGATCACCCGGGCCAGCGCGGCCTTCCACTCCCGGTCCAGCGCCCCGGCGACCTCGCGCAGCGCCGGTTCGCGCAGCGAGACCGCCCAGCCCTCGATCCACAGGCGCCAGCCCTTCGCCCGGCCGGTCGGGGCGTACCAGCGGACCGCCGCCCGCAGCCGGCGCAGCGCCGGGGCGGGCCGGTCCAGCACCCGGCGCAGCCGGACCAGGTCCTCCTCGGCCGCGTGCGCGAAGGCCGCCGCGACCAGCTGCTCCTTGCTCGCGAAGTGGTAGACCACCAGCGCCGCGCTGACCCCGAGGTCCGCCGCCACGTCGGCGATCCGCAGCGCCGCGACGCCCCGGGCCTCGATCCGGGCGACGGCCGCGCGCAGCAGCGCCTCGCGCCGCCGGGCAGGGTCCAGCCGCACGCGCGCCACGTCAGTACCAGCCGTAGCGCTCGGCGATCTCCGGCAGCCGTTCCTCCACCAGGGCGTGCGCCGCCGCGCGCGGGCCGGCGCCGTCCGCGTCCGCGCGGTCGAGCACCTGCCCGACGAGCCTCCGCATCGCTCTCCTGACCTGCGCGAACGCCGCGTCCGCGTCGGCCTCCACATCGCCGAAGAGGGTCCACCACCACCAGGCGTTGGTGCCCGAGTTGACGACGACGTCCGGCAGCACCGTCACCCCGCGCGCGGCCAGCAGCCGCTCCGCCTCCGGGAGCACCGGCATGTTCGCGGCCTCCACCACCAGCCGCGCCCGCACCCGCTCCTGGTTCGCCGCGTCCACGGCGTACGAGACGGCGGCCGGCACCAGCACCTCCGCGTCCACGCCCAGCCACGCGTCCCCGGCCTCCTCGCGGTCCCCGGGCCGCAGCGCCGCCCGGTCCACCGCCCCGTACGCGTCGCGCGCCGCCAGCAGCGCCTCGACGTCCAGACCCGCCGGGTTCACGATCGTGCCCCCGACGTCGGCGACCGCGACCACCCGCAGCCCCGCGCGGGCCAGGAAGCGCGCGGTGGCCCCGCCCATCGTCCCGAAGCCCTGCACGGAGACCCGCGCCCCGGCGTACGGCGTGCCCGCCCGGTCCAGGGCCGTCAGCGCCGCCTCGGCCACGCCGCAGCCGCCGACCAGCTCGTCCAGGCCGATCCCGTCCACCTCCAGCGCGAACGCGTCGGCGAGCCGCGCGCGGGCCGCCGCCTCGTCGTCGAGCAGCGGGTACACCGCCTGGACCGACGAGACCAGCCCCGCCTCCGCCGCCGCCCGGTCCACCAGGTCCTGGGTCAGTCCCAGGTCCTCGCCGGTGGTCCAGAAGCGCTCGATGTACGGGCGCATCGCCCGCAGGTAGCGGACCAGCACCCCGTACGCCTCGGGCGAGCGCGGATCACAGTCGATGCCGCCCTTGGCGCCGCCCAGCGGCACGTACCGCGCGGCGGGGTCGTAGTGCAGCGCCTCCTTCATCGTCATCCCGCGCGCCAGCCCGGCGACCTCCTCGGCCGTGCACCCCTCGCGCATCCGCAGCCCGCCGCTGGCCACCCCGCGCACCAGCCGGTCCACGACCAGGTGGCCGCGGCGGCCGGTCACGTGGTCGGTCCAGTCGACGCTCAACAAGGGGGCGGCGCTCATCGGCGTACTCCTCGGTACTCCCGGGTGCTCCCGGCTCTACTGAATGGCGGTTCAGTATCACCGATCGTCCGGGCGCCGGACCCGGCGGGCCGCCCATAATGAGAAGATCCTCGACTTTCAGGAGGTCCTGTGACCGGCACTGGCCCCGACCACTCCCTGCGGGCACGGCTGCGCGCGCTGCGCCCCGAGGCCTTCGGCGCCGACCCGACGGGCGAGCGCCTCGCGCGCATCCGCCGCTCCCCGAACTACGCGGACGGCGTCTTCCAGAACCCGGAGCGGGCCCGGCACCGGCCGTCCGGTTCCACGGTCGAGTTCGCGAAGATCTACTTCGAGAAGGAGGCGCGGGCGCGCCGAGCCCCCACCGGCACGATCCCCGTCCACCCCACCACCCTCGCCGACCTGGCCCGCCCGCCCGCCTCGGGCCTGCGGATCACCTGGATGGGGCACTCCAGCGTCCTCGCCGAGATCGACGGCCGCCGGGTGCTCTTCGACCCGGTCTGGGGCGACCGCTGCTCCCCCTTCGCCTTCGCCGGCCCCAGGCGCCTGCACCCCGTGCCGGTACCGCTGGCCGCGCTCGGCCCGGTCGACGTCGTCGTGATCTCCCACGACCACTACGACCACCTCGACCTGCCGACGATCAAGGCGCTGGCGGGCACCGGCACCGTCTTCGCGGTGCCGCTCGGCGTCGGCGCCCACCTGGAGCACTGGGGCGTGCCCGCCTCGCGGCTGCGCGAGCTGGACTGGACCGAGTCCACCGAGGTCGGCGGCCTGCGGCTGACCGCGACCCCGGCCCGGCACTTCTGCGGCCGTGGGCTGCGCAACCAGCAGCACACCCTCTGGGCCTCCTGGGTCGTCGAGGGCCCGGAGCACCGGATCTACCACAGCGGCGACACCGGGTACTTCTCCGGCTTCGCCGAGATCGGCGCCGCGCACGGTCCCTTCGACGCCACCATGATCCAGATCGGCGCCTACTCCGAGTACTGGCCCGACATCCACATGACCCCGGCCGAGGGCGTCCGCGCCCACCTCGACCTCCAGGGCGGCGCCCCGCACGGCGTCCTGCTGCCGATCCACTGGGGCACCTTCAACCTCGCCCCGCATCCGTGGGCGGAGCCGGGGGAGTGGACGCGGGACGCGGTCGAGGAGGTCGGGCAGGCGGTGGCGTTTCCTCGTCCTGGTGAGCCGTTCGAGCCGGCGGGGAGGCTGCCCGCGGATGCTTGGTGGCGGGGAGTGTCCCAGCCGATCGCTCATCCGTGGCGCCGGCCGAAGTCGGCGCAGATCCCTGTCGAGGCGTCCGAGCGTGATCTCGACCTGGCGGGTGATCGGTGACGTCGGGTGAGGACGAGCGGGGCAGGGTCGTGGCCCCGTTGACTCGCCTCTCGGGCGAGGAGCGTGGTCGTGCACTGCGTGCTCATGTACGAACCGGCCTGGTCCACTGACGGGAATCGCGTCGTCATCGCCCAAGTGCTCACACTTCTCGCCACCTCAGTGCTCCTTCTCACCCGTGGTCGCCGACGGGGCCACGCCGGACCTCCGGCATACCGGCGTGGCGGGCCCAGAGGACCAGCGGGACCTGGAGGGGAAGCCGCGCGTAGGCAACGGCTCTCGCCGTTGCCGAGCGGTCACGCCAGTCGTAGGCCATCTTGACGTTCGCCGGGAACACTCCGGCGAGGAACAGAGCGGTCGCGTGGGCGCTCGCCCTTCGGGTCGCCGGCAGCGCGAGACCGGCGGCCAGGGCCAGCTCGGCCACGCCGCTGGCCGTGGTCCAGGCCCGGGGGCTGCCCGGTAGAGAGCGCGGCACGATGGAGTCGAACCGCGTGGGGGCGGCGAAGTGAGCGAGGCCCGCCGAGGCCATCAGACCGGCGAGCAGAAGCGCGGAACGAGCAGAGGACATGGGGTTCCTTCGATCAGGAGACAGCAGGGCGTAGGAGCCGGCGTCCGGGAGACCGATCAGCTGCGGCGGCGGCGCGGACGGATCGGGTGACGCTCGCCGGCGGACGGGACGAACATGACGGCGTCCAGCGGCCCGGCGCCCCACATCGTCTCCGGGTCAGAGGCGCCGGGCGGGGCTGCCAGGCCGAGCACGTCGGCTGTGCCGCGGGCGGCGAGGCTGTGCCAGAGGCGTGAGCGGCCGATCATGGTGTGGCGGCCGCCGGGCATGCGGATGCCTCGGACGCGGGCTCCGGCCGCCTCAGCGCGGCGCAGGCAGGCCCAGGTGTCGGTGGCGGACGTGACCGGGTCGGCTGGGTCGTGGAGGGCGATCACGGTGCGATGCGCCAGGTGGGTGACCGGCTCACCGGGAGGGCACCAGGGAGCGAGTGCCACGACGCCACGGACGTGCGGATCGTCGGCGGCGCGCAGCGCGGCACGGGCGCCCATCGAGTGCCCGAGCAGCACCACGGGCAGAGGGCCGGCCAGGTCGGCAAGGTCGGCCAGGGCCCGGCGCGTGTCGTGGACGGGGTCGGCCCGTTCTCCGTTCCAGCCGCGCGTCCGGTAGCGGACGTACCCGATGAGGACGTCGGCGTGGCGGGGGTCCTGGCCGAGCGCACGGGCGAAAGCCCTCATCCTCAGGTCGGGGAGGTTGAGGGGCGGCGGGGGCGCGAGGGAGTCGGCACGTCCGCCGTGCAAGAGCAGGACCGCACCGGCCGCGGGCAGAAACCGGGGCTCGGGCAGGTGGAGAGCGGGGAAGGCGCTGCTTCGCTCGGATCTGCTCATCGCGTCCTCTCCGGTGTGCCACGAGCGGTTCTCCGGGGTGGCAGCGGGAGGAAGCCGCTGCTGCGGGCCGCGCAGACGGCGAGGTTGACGCCGAGGGCGCCCCAGGCGGTGCCGTTCACGCCGGCCCCGCCTCGGCGTACCAGGCTGCGGGGGTCGCCGGCATGCCGGACGCCCCCTCGCGGGCGGGCCGCACGGCGAGGATCTGGTCGACGCCCATGCGGCGTTCGGAGAAGGCGAGCGACGCGCCGGCCAGATAGAGCCGCCAGACGCGGGCGGTGGTCGTTCCGACGAGGGCCTCGATGTCGCTCCAGCGCTGTTCGAGGGTGGAGCGCCAGGCGTCGATGGTGGTCGCGTAGTGCTCGCGGAGCGATTCGACGGAGCGGGCCTCCAGACCGGAGGTCTCCAGCACGTCCACGGTGCGGCCCACGGGGCGCATGTGCATGTCGGGGGCGATGTACGTCTCGATGAACGCCCCGCCGCCGGGTGCGTGGGAGCCGCGGGACATCTGCTGGACCAGGAGGCGGCCCTCGGGGCGCAGCGCGTCGTGGAGTGCGGAGGCGAAGGCGGGGTACTCGGCGTCGCCGACGTGTTCGCCCATCTCGACGGCCGCGGCCGCGTCGTAGCCGCCGCCGTCGATGTCGCGCCAGTGCCGCAGCTGGACGTCCACGAGGTCGGACACTCCCTCGCGCGCGGCGCGCGCGGTGACGAACTCGTGCTGGGCGCGGGAGAGGGTGACCGCGGTGACGCGGGCTTCGTGTGCGCGCGCCGCGTGGACGGTGAGGGAGCCCCAGCCGCAGCCGACGTCGAGCAGCCTGTCCCCGGGGCCCAAGCCGAGTTTGCGGCAGATCAGGTCGAGTTTGTCGCGCTGCGCGTCGGCCAGCGTGTAGGCCGGATCGTCGGGCCGGGTCCAGTAGGCGCAGGAGTACGCCATCGTCTCGTCGAGGAGGAGGGCGTAGAAGTCGTTGGAGAGGTCGTAGTGATGGCTGATGCCCGCGCGGTCCCGCGCGACGCTGTGCAGGCCGCCGGTCAGGCGGGCCCGCCCGTCGGGGCGCTTCGGGGGCGGTCCGAGAGCACCGAGGCGTACGGCGAGGGCGGTGGCCGCGGCCAGGCCCGCCGGTCCGGGGCGGGTCGCGGGCCGGTCGCGGACGTTTCGGCCGGCCGTGGAGAGGGCGTCGGCGAGGTCGCCCTCGACGTCCAGGTCGCCGGTGACGTACGCCTCGGCCAGGCCGAGCTCGCCCGGTTGCCACACAAGGCGGCGCAGCGCGTCGGGCGAGCGGAGGGCCACCAGGGGCGCGTCGGCGGGGCCCGTCTGGCTGCCGTCCCAGGCCCGGACGCGCACGGGGAGCGGCCCCGGGAGGAAGTGGCCGAGGAGTTGCGCGAGTCGGTCGGCGGCGGGGCTCATCGGGGGGTCCCTTCGGTGAGAAGAAGCTGGCGGACGTCGAGGTAGCGGGAGTGGAATCCGGCTTCCGAGCAGGCGAGGTAGAACTCCCACATGCGCTGGAAGACCGGGCGGTTGCGGGCGGGCCTTTCATGACTGTCGAGTCTCTGCGCGGGTGCGGGCGGCCGGTCAGGTGGGCAGGGCCATCAGGAGCAGGGGGTCGGTGGTGGGCTGGGGAGAGCCGCCGTCGGGTTCGAGGGTGAGGCCGACGGCGCCCGCGTCGGCGGGGTTCCCGGCGAGGATCACCGTGCCGTCGTGGTCGATGAGTCCGGCCGGGCGCATGGTGCCGTCGTGGTCGAGCCACAGCTGATAGGTCTTCCCGGCACCGGGCGCCGGCAGGTTGGCGGCGGTGAAGACGGCCTGGTTCCGCTGCTCGGACGCGACGACGGTGGTCACGGCGCCGTTGGCCGCCTTGCCGTGCGCGGTGCGGGCATCGGGGGCCGCCAGGACGGCACTGACCGCGTCGAGCTGCTGCTGGGCCTGGCGGGCCTGCTGCTCCAGCTCCTGTCCGTTCTGTGTCTGCCAGACCGCGACGCCTCCCAGCACGGCGGCGGCCACGCTGGCGGCGAGCGCCCAAGGCACCGCACGACGACGCAGGAAGCCACCGAGGGCGGGCACCGCCCTGGGCGCGGGGACACGCGGGGGCAGCTGGCGTACACCGTCGATGGCGGCCATGACCTGTGCCTTGGTCGTGGCCGGGGGAGTCTGGGAGACGGCCACGGCCAGGCGCGCCGTGGTGGCCTCGAACTCGGCTGCTTCCTGCCGGCATGCCTCGCACGTCCGGAGATGGGCGTCGAAGTCCTTGTGTTCGTCGTCGTCGACTGCGCCCAGGGCGTAGGCGGCGGCGAGGGCGTGGAGGTCGGAGTGGTGCTGGTTCATGTGGTCACCCCCATGCAGTCGCGGAGCCGGATCAGTCCGTCGCGCATGCGTGTCTTGATGGTGGGAAGCGGCGTGTGCAGGCTCTCGGCGACCTCACGGTAGGTCAGGCCCTGGTAGTAGGCGAGGGTGACGGCCTGGCGCTGGAGTTCGGTCAGGCCGCGCAGGCAGCGGCGTACCTGTTCGGACTCCAGGCGGGTCTCGACCTGTTCGGCGACCTCGTCGAAGGCGGTGGTGTGCTCGCGGGCCGCCCGCGCGTGTTCGCGGTCGGTGGCGGCCTGGGCGGAGCGGACCCGGTCGACGGCCCTGCGGTGGGCGATGGTCGCTGCCCAGGTTCTGACGGCGCCTGCTTCGGGCCGGTAGCGGGCGGCCTGCCGCCACAGGTCGATCATCACCTCCTGGGCCACCTCCTCCGACTGGGACCGGTCGCGTACGACTTTGAGCACGATGCCGAACACCAGGGGTGCGAGGGCGTCGTAGAGGGCGGAGAACGCCTGCTTGTCACCGTGGGCGACCTGCCGCATGACCTCGGTGAGGTCGTTGCGGCCGGTGTCGGTGGGGCGGTCGGCGCCGAAGGGAATCGGTTGGTTCACCTTCGCCGCTCCGCCCGTGGGGAGAAGGCGCAGGGACGGCGGCCTGGGCCGGCCGTCGGGGGGCGGGGCGTCCATCGCATGCCGCTCCTTGTGTCGTCGCTCGTACGGTGCCGGACCGTCCCCGGAGACGGTCCGCTGTGGGGAATCTGTTCGTGTGTCGCCCGTTCTTCGTAGCGGACGGCCTTGCGGATGGGCGGGCTCTTCGCCACCTGCGCCACCTGCGGGTAACCCGTTCGAGGGACGCGGAGCGCCGGCACCAAACCGGCGGGAGAACAGTCGCGAACACCATGCGTGAGGGGCTCCCGAGGAAGCTCACGGGATACCTCACCGGCCGTACGGGATCTCTGGGCGGCCGCCATCCTCACGAAAGGTGCAAAACATGGTGCGTGTGCGACGAGGTCTGGCCGTTGCCCTGGCCGCCGGCGCGGTCGTGGTGGCCGGAGGCTCGGTGGCGTCCGCCGACGCGGGCGCGCAGGGCGTGGCCGCGTACTCGCCCGGCGTCGGCTCCGGCAACCTCATCCAGGTGCCCGTCCACATCCCGGTCAACGCCTGCGGCAACACCGTCAGCGTCATCGGCCTGCTGAACCCGGCCTTCGGCAACACCTGCGTCAACGCCTGACCGACCGCCGAGGGCAAGAGCCCCGGTCCGCCGCCGACAAGACGGGGCGGCGCGGACCGGTGACCCTCCGGACTGCCGGGACACGGTGACCGTCTCCCCGTCCGGTCCGGGCGGGTCTGCTGCGGGTGGCTGTCGGCACAGCCACCCGCAGCACCTACGAGGGCCACGCGGGCTACCAGGTGAGGACCGCGATGACCTGTTTGCCACGGTCCGAGGGACTGACGAAGAGATCCGCGCCCAACGCTCGGACGATCTTCAGGCCACGCCCGCTTTCGGCGGTCTCCTCCGGCTCGCCTTGCAGACCGGGCAGGCCGACGGATCCGTCGCTGACCGCGATGCCTACCCGCCCCTTCTCCATGCTGACCGTGAGCGCGTAGGGCCCTCGGGCGTGCGTGACAGCGTTGGCGACCAGTTCGGAGACGATGAGTACGAGGTCTTCAGCGACCGGGTCAGGGCACAGGGCCGGTTCCAGGGCCAGCATGCGTGCGGCGATCTGGCGGGCATGCCCGGTGGCCTGGACACCCGGCGGAAGCTCAACGTGCGCTGTGACAGGAGGCTCGCAGGACGTGAATGCGGTGTCTGTGATCACTCCTGGCCGTGGGTGGCCGCCTGGACCGGAGCCCGGGCGGAGAGCGCGGGGGTGAGGCACAAGCAGTGCCGGAGCTCCACGACGGCTACCGCTTCTTCGCCCGGGCGCAGCCGCCGCACCGGAACCACCAGCCGTGGCACCGGCTCCCGGCCCTTCGTGACCGCTGAGGACGTCGCGGACAGCGTCGACCCCCCGCGCGCCGTGGCGGAAACACCCGGCACGGTCGCGCCGGCCAGCAGCCCGACCGGGGCCGCTGAGGCCATCAGCCTCAGCACGTGCAGACATCCCGGCCATCATGCACACCTCCCTTGACCTTCTCGGCGTGGAACCGGTGTGCAGCCCATCTGGACCTCACGTAGAAGATTCGGGACGAACCACTCCGTGGATTGCGTCAAGACGGCGGCCCGGCAGAACCCCTCGGCCTGGCCTACTCCCCGCTCCTGGGCGCAACGCTGCCGACGGGCCGATGACAGCGATCGGCCCGCGTGCGCGGCGGCTGTCACGACGGACGAGCGCCTTCACTCCTTCGCCACGTGGGCCAGGGGTCATCAACGCGGCGACAACAGCTGAACGGACACCCTCGTCATCAGCCCTGCACTGTTGCAACCGAGTTGCGACAAGCGGAAGTCGGTTCATTCGGGCTAAGAGTGACACCGCGTGTCGTCCCCGTCTCGAAGGCGGGGCCAGAAATCCTCTGACCTGCGCAATTAGCGCGTCTCACGGGCCCGGACGCGTCGGCGGCGGACGGCGGGCAGGTGCGCGGCGATGTCCGGGCGTGGTTTCCTTCGCCCTGCGCAGCCCTGCGCGATGGTGTGTCCGGGCCTGGTCAGTCCCCGTTGCCTTTCCTGACCCTGCCCTGGCAGCGCGAACCTCCCGTTCGCCGCGGTGCCGACCGCCACCCGACAAGCCCCTGGCGACACCGCCGCCCGCCCCGTCAGGCCGGGCCCGGTGCGCACCTTGCTGGGAAGGAAGCACCTCTTCGTGAAGGCAACACCCACGGCGTCCGGCCGACGCCGGATGCTGGACCACTCCCTGCTCGTCCTCGGCTCCGGCGCCCTCGCGACCGCCATGGCCGTCCTCGCTCTCGGCCCCGGCGTCAGTTCCGCCTCCAGCCACCGCGAGGCTCCGCTGATCGCCGGCGATCCACGCGCCGACAACACCGACGTCTACGCGTTCACCAGCCCCGACAAGTCCGACACCGTCACCCTGGTGGCGAACTGGATCCCGTTCGAGGAACCGAACGGCGGGCCGAACTTCTACGCCTTCGGCGAGGACCTCCGCTACAACATCAAGATCGACAACACGGGTGACGGCAACGCCGACGTCACCTACACCTGGCGGTTCAAGAACCGGATCCGCGACGACGCGAACCAGTTCCTCTACAACACCGGCCAGGTGACCACCCTGGACGATCCGGACCTGAACTTCCGCCAGGTCTACGACCTCATCGAGACCCGCGGCAGGAAGAGCAGGGTCCTGCTGTCCGACGTGCCGGCCGCCCCGTCGCGCGTCGGCCCCGCCTCCATGCCGGACTACGCCTCCCTGCGCGCCCAGGCCGTACGCGGTCTGCCGGGTGGCGGGAAGGCGTTCGCCGGCCAGGCCGAGGACCCCTTCTTCGCCGACCTCAGGGTCTTCGACCTGCTGTACGGCGGCAACCTGTCCGAGCGCGGGCAGGACACCCTGGCCGGCTACAACGTCAACTCCGTCGCCCTGCAGATCCCCAAGAAGTTCCTGGCACTCGACTACACCCCCGCACGCAACCCGATCGTGGGCATCTGGTCCACCACCGACCGCAAGGGCGTGCAGGTCTCCGACTCCCGCACCGGGCACGGCGACAAGTGGAAGCAGGTCTCCCGGCTCGGTAACCCCCTGGTCAACGAGGTCGTCGTCCCGCTGAAGTACAAGGACGCCTTCAACACCCTCAACCCCGACCAGGACCGCACCGTCCAGCCGGTCGTCGACAAGGTCCTCGACCCGATCCTGCCCAAGCTGATCCAGCAGGTCTACGGCGTCCCCGCCCCGCCCGCCCCGCGCAAGGACCTCGCCGAGATCTACCTCACCGGGATCTGCAAGGCGTGCGGGCCGATCCAGGCCGACCTCAACGCCCACCGCCTCAACCGTGACGCCGACCTCCGCCGCATCGTGCCCGCGGAGGAACTGCGCCTGAACATGGCCGTACCCCCGGCCGCGAACCCGAACCGGTACGGAGTGCTCGCCGGCGACCTGGCCGGGTTCCCCAACGGACGCCGCCTGACCGACGACGTCATCGACATCTCCCTCCAGGCCGTCGAAGGCGCCGCCCAGACCGGACAGCTGGTGCCGGCCCTCGCCGACGGCGACAAGGTCAACGCCAACGAAGTCCCCTTCGGCAACTCCTTCCCGTACCTGGCCCTGCCCCACACCAAGTCCGTCAACAGCGGACCCTCCGGCATGGCCAAGAGCAAGGAGAAGTCCGCGGCCTCCCTCGGCGGCGTGGGGGCCGTCCTGCTCGCGGCGGCCGGATGGCGGATGCGCCGCCGCAGCCGCGCCTGATGTGACGCCACCGCACCATCAAGGCTCCCGGGGCCGGACCACGACCGGCCTGGCCCCGGGAGCGCGTCATTCACGCAGGAAGACACCCTCCGATGACCCCTGACCCGCCCACGCCCGCCCGCGGCCGACACCGGCTGACGAAAGTCGGCATCACCCTCTCCCTGGGCATCGCGATGTTCGCCGCCGGAGCCGTACTCATCCACCCCGCCGTCCCTGGCACACCCCCTTCCCCCGCCTCCGCACCTCCCGGCGGGGCCGCCCGGTCCGCGGCTCCGGCTGCGGCGCTCACCGCTCGCCTGGAGCGTCTGCCGGGCGACTGGAACACCTGGACGGCCCTCGGGATGGCCCGCATCGAGCAGGCCCGCACCACCGCCGACCCCGCCCTTTACGCCGCGGCCGAGAAGGCCCTGCGCCGCTCCCTTTCCCTGCAGCCGAGCGGCAACAGTGGCGCCGAGACCGGCATGGCCGCGCTCGCCGCCGCCCGCCACGCGTTCACCGCCGCCCGCACCTGGGCCGACAAGGCCATCACCAGCGACCCCTACAACCCGGCCGCGTACGGGATCCTGGCCGACGCCCACACCCAGCTCGGCCACTACCGCGACGCCGAGCGGGCCGTGCAGAAGATGAACGACCTGCGCCCCGACGCAGCCTCCCTGGCCCGCGCCTCCTACGTCTTCGAGTTGCGCGGCAGCACCGGGCGGGCGGCAGAACTGATGCGGCGTTCCCTGGCCGCGGCCACCACCGACAGCGAGCGTGCCTTCGCCCACGCCTGCCTGTCCGGCCTCGCACTCGAGGACGGCGACGCGCGACAGGCGCTCGGCGAAGCCGGACAAGGGCTGCGAGAAGCACCGGCCGACCCCGCGCTCCTCGATGCCCGAGCACGCGCCCGCGCCGCCCTCGGCCAGACGAGACAGGCACGCGCCGACTGGCAGCACGCGACGGACATCGCGCCCCTGCCGCACCTCCTGCTCGCCCTCGGCGAGACGCACCAGGCTCTCGGGCACGACGAACAGGCCGAAGCCTCGTACGCCCTGCTCAGGGCCCAGGACACCCTGCGTATCGCCGCCGGCGGCTCGCCGGACACCGACGCCATCCTCTTCGAAGCCGACCACGGCAACCCCACGCGCGCCGTCGCCATGGCCGAGCAGGCCCTGCGCACAAGACCGTTCGTCGCCGTCCACGACGCCTACGCGTGGGCCCTGCACCGTGCCGGACGCAGCGAGGAGGCCCTCGCACACGCCGACCAGGCCCTCGCGCTCGGCACCCGGAACGCTCTGTGGCACTACCACCGGGCCGAGATCCACCACGCCCTGGGCGACGACCAGGCCGCCACCGCCGACCTGCGGTCTGCACTCGGTCAGGCTCCCGCACTCAACCCGCTGCACGCCGCCCAGGCGCGTGCCCTGTCCCAGCGAATCGGCACCCAACCATGACCCCAGCACGCCGCACCGCCGCCACAGCCGCCGTCTTGCTCACCGCCCTCTGCAGCCTGACCACCCCCGCCGCGGCAGCCGCACCGGCCCACCCCCTGGGCAACTTCACCGTCAACTACCACACCGGCCTCGTCCTGCACCCAGACCGCATCGACGCCACCGTCATCGTCGACCGCGCCGAGATCGCCGCCCTCCAAGAGCGCCCTCTCATCGACACCGACCACGACAACACCCTCACCGAAGCTGAGAACGCCCGGTACGCCCGCACCACCTGCACGGCACTGGCCGGCCAACTCGCACTGCGCACCGCCGCGGGCCCCTCCCGATGGAGCCCCCGGGCCGCGCAGCTCACCTGGGAGCCCGGCGAAGCAGGACTCAAGACCAGCCGACTCACCTGTACCTACACCGCTCCCGCCCCGCTGGAGCGCGGCGGCGCCATCAACGTCGACACTCACTACGACACCACCCGCATCGGATGGCGGGAGATCACCGCCAAGGGCATCGGACTACGCGTCACCGGAACCGATCTCCCCGCCACGTCCCCCACACAGGAACTCCGCCGCTACCCGCCGGACCCGCTCGCCACACCACTGGACCAGCGCACCGCCGAACTGCTGACCGCTCCCGCCGACGGCACCACCGACACCCCCACGCCTGCGGCCGGCCCCGCGGGGACATCCGCCGGCCGCGTCGCGAGCTGGTTCGACGCCCTCGTCTCCCGGCACGAACTCACCCTCCCCGTCGGCCTCCTCACTCTCCTCCTCGCCATCGTCCTGGGGGCCTCCCACGCCCTCCTGCCCGGTCACGGTAAGACGATCATGGCTGCCTACCTCGCCGGCCGCCGCGGAACCCGGCGCGACGCCGTCACCGTCGGCGCGACCGTGACCCTCACCCACACCGCGGGCGTCCTGGTCCTCGGCCTCGCCCTCCCCACGGCCACCCACCTCGCAGGCGAAACCATCCTGGCCTGGCTCGGCCTGACCAGCGGACTCATCGTCACCGCCATCGGCCTCTGGCTTCTGACCCGAGCCCTCCGCAACGAACCCGCCTCCGGCCACCACCATCACCCCCACGGACACAGCCACCATCACCACGGGCACGGCCACTCTCACGAGCACGAGCACGAGCACGAGCACGAGCACGAGCACGAGCACGGACACGGGACAGGCCACCATCAGGCTTCCTCGACAGAGCCCCGTGCCGGCGCGCCGGAATCCGCTGCTGCCGCCACCCGCACCCTCACCGTGCCAGCCCCGACACCTGCCTCTCACAGGACGCACCGGCATGTGCCATCCCAGCACACACATGCTTCTCGCCCTGCCGGGAAGGCGGGTCTGATCGGCATGGGCATCGCCGGTGGTCTCGTGCCCAGCCCCTCCGCCCTCGTCGTCCTCCTCGGAGCAGTCGCACTCGGCCGCACCGCCTTCGGCGTCCTCCTTGTCCTCGCCTACGGTCTCGGCATGGCGGCCACCCTCACCCTCGCCGGACTGCTCCTCCTCCACGTCGGACACCGCATCAAGAAAGCCGGCGACCACCCCCGGCTGCGTCGGATCGTGGGCACCGCCTCACGCATCGGACCGGTGGCCACCTCCGCCCTGGTCGTCGTCGTAGGGCTCGGACTGGCCGCACGAGCTCTGGCTCCCTGAGGCCGTCCCTGTTCCACCGCGCTTCACGTATCGCAGAGAAGACCCGTACGCCCCGGCGGCGACGCCCGCACCTGTCACGGCGGCCGGCTCAGGGCCTGGAGCGGCGGCCCGAGCGCGCAGGAGACCGCGCCGACTCCTTAGTCCGCGCCCCCGCACGGGATTCCGTTCGCGGGCGCATTCTCCGTGGGGCGGAGGCGTACACACGCCTCCGCCCCCTTCCGTTCGCCCCTCCCCGTGCGGTCCGAAAGGTTTCGGCCGACAGGTCTCGGCCTTTCGTGCGAAGGGTGCTAGCAGACCGGGGCTTCCTACGGGGTAAGTTTGCCAACTGCGCACCGCAGATGAACGGTTGACGACTACAGTGGCTGCTCGGTGATCATCGTTAGGGTCATCACATCCACGTGATTCACCTTCCTCGTTCAGCCGCGTTCAGCCTCGTTCAGCCCCGTTCCCCCCTGTTCCGCCCGACCGTTCTCTCCTGTAGTGCACCCCCCGTAGTACGCCGATTTCCGGGCACGTACCAAGGACACCCATGTCTCAACTTCGCGCACCCGCCCCGCGGTCCGAACGCCGCGAGGGCGGGCGCCACGGCCGGTCGGGCGCCCGCAACGCCGCCGGTCCGGCCGGCACCGGCTCCTCCCCCTCCCCCGTGCGGCTGCCCAGCGAGGCGCGCATACGTCCCCAACTGCTGCGCACCTCCGTGCTCCCGGCCGTCGCCGTCGCGCTCGGCGGAGCCGCCGCCGTGCTCTTCACCATCCGCTCCACCGGGGCCGAGGTCACCCCGGGCCTCTGGGCCGCCCTCACCGGCGCCGCCGCGCTCACGGTGGCCTCGGTGACCGCCGCCGCGCTCGGCGCCGACCGGGCCGCCAAGTCGGTCCTGGACCGCGCCAACGCGCTGCGCCGCACGAGCGCCCGGGCTCAGAGCGAACTGCGTACGGTCGTCGAACAGTTGCGCAGGGGGGAGAGCCCCGAGGCCCGGCCCGCGTTGCCGCCCGGCACCGGTTCGAGTGACGAATTCGACCTGCTCGCCCACGAACTGACGCGCTCTCACGAGGCGGCCGTCAGCGCCGTGGTCCAGGCCTCGCGGCTCTCCAGCAGCGTCGGAAACGAACAGAAGGTCGAGGTCTTCGTCAACCTCGCCCGCCGGCTCCAGTCCCTCGTCCACCGCGAGATCCAGCTCCTCGACGAGCTGGAGAACGAGGTCGAGGACCCCGAGCTGCTCAAGGGCCTGTTCACCGTCGACCACCTCGCCACCCGCATCCGCCGGCACGCGGAGAACCTCGCCGTCCTCGGCGGCGCCATCTCCCGCCGCCAGTGGTCCAACCCGGTGACCATGACCGAGGTGCTGCGCTCCTCCATCGCGGAGGTCGAGCAGTACCCGCGCGTGAAGCTGGTGCCGCCGATCGACGGTACGCTGCGGGGCCATGCCGTGGCCGACGTCATCCACCTGCTCGCCGAGCTGGTCGAGAACGCCACCGTGTTCTCCGCCCCGCACACCACGGTGCTGCTGCGCGCCCAGTACGTCACCGCCGGCCTCGCCATCGAGGTCGAGGACCGCGGCCTGGGGATGCCCGTCACCGAGCAGAACAAGATGAACGCCCTGCTCGCCGACCCCGACCAGGTCAACGTCGCCCACCTGCTCCAGGACGGGCGGATCGGACTCTTCGTGGTCTCGGCCCTCGCCCGGCGGCACGGCATCGCCGTCCGCCTCCAGTCCAACATCTACGGCGGCGTCCAGGCCGTCCTGGTCCTGCCGCAGGGACTCCTCGGCGTCGACCCCGAGGGCCTGGCCCGCACCGAGAACCGGGGCACGGCCGGGGCTGCCCAGGCCCCTCAGGCTCCCCAGGTCCAGCCCGCGCCCCCGGCGGCCCAGGCCGTCGCCGCGCCCGCCCCGGCCCCGGCGGTCGCCCCGGCCGCGGCCCCCGCCCCGGTCCGGGCCCCGGCCCCCGCGGCACCCCCCGTGTCCGTGCCCGCCCCCGCGCACCTGTCCGCGCCGCCCCCCTCGGCCGTACCGGCGCACGCACCGGCGCACGCGCACCCGACGGCGCACCTGCCGGGCCCCCCGCCCGCGCAGCAGCCGCCGGCCCCGCCCCGCCCGGTCTACGCCGAGACGGTCTCCGGCGCCGGCCTGTCCGGTGTCCCGTCCCAGCCGAGCCACGCCGAGCCCGCCGGGCCCGGCGGTGCCTACCCCGCCCCGGCGCCCGCGGTCCCCCCGGCCCCGCGCACCGGAGCGCCGAGCAGGCCCGTCCTTCCCAAGCGGCGCGCCCAGGAGCACCTCGTCCCGCAGCTGCGCGACGAGCCCGCGGCCCGCAAGCCCGAGGAGCACGCCCTGCACGACCCGGGTCTGATGGCCGCGTTCCAGCGCGGCATCGGACTCGCCGAATCCCAGCCCTCCCCCCGTGAACCGCTGCGTCCAGGCGACGCGCACAAGGAGTAGATGCACCATGGCGAGCAATGGGCCGCACGGCCATTCCTCGGATCTCGACTGGCTGCTGAGCGGACTGGTCCAGCGGGTCCCGTACACCCGCAACGCCGTTCTGCTCTCCTCCGACGGCCTGGTGAAATCCGTCCACGGCCTCGACCCCGACGCGGCCGACCACATGGCCGCCCTGGCCTCGGGGCTCTACTCGCTCGGGCGCAGCGCCGGCGCGCGCTTCGGCGACGGCGGCGAGGTGCGCCAGGTGGTGGTCGAGCTGGACTCCACCCTGCTCTTCGTCTCCACCGCCGGCTCCGGCACCTGTCTCGCCGTGCTGGCGGGCCGGGAGGCGGACGCCGCCGTGCTCGGCTACGAGATGGCGATGCTCGTCAAGAGCGTCCGCCCCTATCTGGTCACCCCGGCCAGACAGGCCGCCGGCGCGGCGGGCAGTGCGGGACAGTGACCATGGGGTCCCACCAGGAAGGACCCTGGCTCGACGACGCGGCCGGCCGGCTGATCCGCCCGTACACCGTCAGTGGTGGCCGGACGAAGCCGACCGCGGCGCTCGACCTGCTCTCCATGGTGATGGCGACCGGCGCCAGTCCCCAGCCGCACATGGGTCCGGAACACAGCCTCGCCCTCGGGCTGTGTGGCGGACCCACCTCGGTGGCGGAGATCGCGGCGCACTTACGGCTCCCGGCCGTCGTCACCAAGGTCCTGCTCTCCGATCTCGTGGACTGCGGGGCGATCACCGCCCGGGCGCCCCGGTTCCACGCCAACCCAACCGACCGTTCCTTGCTGGAGGCAGTGCTCGATGGCCTACGACAACGGCTCTGAGCGCCACGACAGTTTCGCCGCCGACCCCTTTCCCACCGCGCTGAAGATCCTGGTGGCGGGTGGCTTCGGCGTCGGCAAGACCACCTTCGTGGGCGCGGTCAGCGAGATCGAACCGCTGAGCACCGAAGAGCTGCTGACCTCGGTCAGCGCGGCCACCGACAGCCTGGAAGGCGTGGAGTCCAAGACCACGACCACGGTCGCCATGGACTTCGGCCGCATCACCCTCGACGCGCGCAACGTGCTCTACCTGTTCGGCACCCCCGGCCAGGAGCGCTTCTGGTTCATGTGGGACGAGCTCTCCGAGGGCGCCCTCGGCGCGGTCGTCCTCGCCGACACCCGGCGCCTCCAGGACTGCTTCTCCGCCATCGACTTCTTCGAGCGGCGGGGCATCGAGTTCGTGGTCGCCGTGAACGAGTTCGACGGCGCCTTCCGCTACGACCCCGACGAGGTGCGGTCGGCCCTCGACCTCAAGCCCACGGTGCCGGTGCTGCTCTGCGACGCCCGGATCTCCAGCTCGGGGATCCGCACCCTGCTGACCCTCGTCCAGCATCTGCTCACCACCATCCCGGCCGCGGTGCCGAGCTACGGAGCCACGACATGACCTACGACCCGACCGGTCATCTGCTGCTCACGCCCATCGACAACGAGGCGCCCGCCCGGGTCCGCCGACTGCACGAACTGGGCCTCGGCGAGCAGCCCGACCCGGCCTTCGACGAGTTCGCCCGGCGGCTGGCGGAGGTGACCGGCGCGCCCTTCTCGATGGTCAACTTCATCGACGAGAACCGGCAGTTCTTCGCCGGACTGCACACCCCGGCCGGCACCCACTCGGGCTCCGACCTGGGCGCGGCGGCGGCCGGAGCCGGGGGCGTCGGCCGCTTCATGGCCCGCGACCACGGCTACTGCCCGCACGTGGTGGTGCGCCGCAAGGCCCTGGTGCTGGAGGACGTCTGCGACTACCCGCGGTTCGCGGGGAACCCGGTCGTCGACGAGATCGGCATCCGCTCGTACATGGGCGCCCCGCTGATCGACCGCACCGGGATCGCGCTCGGCACCATCTGCGTGGTGGACACGGACGTGCGTCCCTGGGGGCGGGCGGGCCTGGAGACGATCAAGGCGATGGCCGCCGAGCTGGTGGAGCAGATCCACCGCCGCGAGGACGGCATGATCTGACGGCGTCCGGCGCCCTTCCGTACGGCCGGTCGCGCGCGTACGGGTGCCCCGGTGTTCGGCTTCGTCGCCGGACGCCGGGGCACGGTTCTTCGGTGGACATCTCCTCAGCAGCCCGCGGGTTCCCTGCGGACGACGTCGGACAGGCGCTCCGACCAGCTTCCCTTGTCCTGTCCCAGGGCGACCTCGGCGAGGCGCAGGAGCTGGATGTCGGAGGTGCCGGCGGGAGCGAACATGTGGTGCGCGTCGCGGAGGTACCGCTCGATGGGGCGGTCCGTGAAGAGGCCCGCGGCGGCGTGGATCTCCATGGCGTTGCGGCCGGAGTCGATGGCGGACTCGACGTTCACCAGTTTGGCGTTCATGAGCTCGGTGTCGCAGGACATCCCCTGGTCGAGCAGATGGACGGCATGGTAGGCGGCGAGCCGGGCCGTCATCAGACGCGACTGCATCTGGCCCAACTTGAGCTTGACAGTGGGCAGTTCCGCGATCGGCTTGCCGTAGCGGATCCGTTCGGTGGCAAACCTGGTGGTCTCTTCCAGGATGGCCTGATGGATACCGAGCGACACGGCCGTCAGATTGGCCCTGCCGTACAGGACGCTGGAGGAGTACGCGACGGCGAGGCCGTCCCCCTCGTCGCCGAGCCGGTTGGCGGCCGGCACCCGGCAGTTCTCGAAGATGAGTTCGCCGAAGCTGAACCCGTGCAGCCCCATGGCCTCGCGCTGCGGCCCGGTCCGGAAGCCCGGGCGGTCGGATTCGACCAGGAAGGCGGTGAGCCCCTTCGATCCCGGGCCGGTCCTGACCACGACCCCGTGGAGGTCGCCGACATGGCTGTTTCCGACGTAGACCTTGCTGCCGTTGAGGATGTAGTCGTCGCCGTCCCGCTCGGCGGTCGCGGACATCCCGAGGACATGGCCCCCGGATTCCGGTTCGGTGACCGCGATGGTCGGCAGGCATTCCCCGGCGGCGATGGCGGGGAGCCAGGTCTTGCGCTGTTCGTCGCTCCCGAAGTGCACGATCTTGGCCGTGCCCAGCTGCGAGGCCTGGACCATGGCGCCCATGGCTCCGCTGACCCGGGCGAGCTCCTCGATGATGATGGTCTTGGCGAGGTGTCCGGCGCCCATCCCGCCGTACTCGTGGCTGATTGTCGCGCCCAACCAGCCCTGCTCGGCGATCAGCCGGGACAGTTCGTGGTGGACCGAGCGCGACGCCTCCATCTCGGGTATCCGTGGCCGAACCTCACTCTCCGCGAACTCCCTCACAGTGTCGCGGAGTTGGTGATGCATACGACTGCTGAAGTAGCCGTCCATCCGAGTCCCTCCCCTGCTTATGCCCGCTCGTCTAGTGGTCCGAGCAGGTGGTGCATCGGCAGTGGTCCCGTCCCGAACAGGCCGACCACTTCATGGTGTTGATCTTTCTCGGGTGGATCAATATCGCCACCAAGTTTGTCTGAAACAGGAACGGTTGACGTTTGTATCCGACTGTGTTTGATGTGATGTTGGCCTGCTCAGTCCGACTGCAAGGACATTCCCCGAGGGCATCTTTCTGCCACATGCCAACGGCAACGGTTTCTGAGGCATATGGCGCCGAGGCCCCCGAAGTCGCCTCAGAGGCCCCTTTCACACCGCGTGAGCGCCATTCCGGAAAGGTCCTCCGAGGGGCGCACGGCCCGGAAACACGGGCTTCTTGGA
Organism: Streptomyces sp. NPDC042100; assembly: GCF_055582325.1. Lineage (NCBI taxonomy): Bacteria > Bacillati > Actinomycetota > Actinomycetes > Kitasatosporales > Streptomycetaceae > Streptomyces > Streptomyces sp. NPDC042100. Next base: position 294,392 of record NZ_JBVJDK010000004.1, on the reverse strand, counting down.
GCTTCACGACCCCGCTGCGGAGTGCGCGCGCGGCATCAGGGGCGCACAGAGGCATTCACCGGCGCCGGGGCGCGATACAGAGCGTGAGGGGGCGTGGATGACGGTGTGCGCGCGGGCGCGTACGCCGTCGGTGCCGGGTGGAGCCGGGGGCGGAGATGATCGTCATTGATCGCTACCGATCACAGGCGATCGCACCCGCCCGTCGGCCGGTCGGCCTCGGTCGGCGGTCCGGTCGACGAGCGGTCGGCAGTGATCGGCCGTCCGGGGCGGTGGCGGTCGGGGACGCGCGGAGCGGCTCGGGGCCGGTCGGCCGGTGTCGGGCCCCTTCGCTCGCCGGGCCGGGCGGGCAGGCCGTACGGTCGGGCCATGGTCACTTCCGACGACGTGCGCAGGATCGCCCTCTCCCTGCCCGAGGCGGTCGAGAAACCCGCCTGGGGGATGCCCACCTTCCGGGCCGGACCGGGCGGCCGGATGTTCGCCTCGCTCTCCGACGACGACCAGGTGCTGGGCGTCAAGTGCCCCAAGGAGGAGCGGGCGGAGCTGATCGCGGCCGAACCCGGCACGTTCTTCCTCCGCGAAGGGCACGACGACCGATACGCGTGGATCAGGGTCCGGCTCGCCGCCCTCGACGACGAGGAGGAGCTCCGCGCGATCCTCGCCGACTCCTGGCGGCAGGCGGCCACGCGGGCGCTCCTCGACCGGCATCCCGGGGTGGGGCGGCCCCCGGAGGGCGGCTGACCTCCCGGTCACCCCAGGAACGCGTCGATCCGCGCCCGCAGCGCCGCCGGGTCGAGCCCCTGGCCGGCCAAGTGCTCCTCGACCGTCCCGTACCGGCGCAGCTCACGGCGTCCGATGCCGAGGCCCAGGACCCGGTGGGGAACGGCGGCGAGGGCGTCGTTCGCGGCCGCCGTCGAGGTCCCCGCGAGATAGGGCTCGACCAGGACCACGTCGGGCCGGGCCGCCGCGACCGCCCGGCGCAGGGTCTCGCCGTCGAAGGGGCGCACCGTCGTCGCGTACAGCACCCCCACGTCGAGCCCCTCCGTCGCCGCGAGCACGTTGTCCAGCATCGGCCCGACCGCGAGGACCACGCCCCGCGCCCCCTCGCGCAGCATGCTGAAGCCACTCCGCGCCCGGGGCCGGGCCGTGGCGTTCGCGTGGACGGACAGCCGCACGTACACCGAGCCCTCGGCCGCCACCGCCTCCCGGACCAGGGCCTCGGCCTCGTCGGGGTGGCCCGGCACGTGGACCGTCCAGCCGTCGAGGGTGTCCATCAGCGCCACGTCGCCGGGCGACATGTGGGTGAAGCCGCCGGCCGGCCAGTCGTACGAGCCGCCCGCGCTGACCAGCACCCCGTGCACGCCCTGGTGCCCGAAGTCCAGCTTCAGCTGCTCGAAGGGGCGCTCGACCAGGAAGCTCGCGAAGGTGTGCATGAGGGGACGCAGCCCGGTCAGGGCGATCCCGCCGCCGGCCCCGATGAGCAGCTGCTCCCGGATCCCGACGTTGATCACCCGGTCCGGGTGCCGGTCCAGGGCCTGCTGGAAGCCGTCCTTGCTGATCTCGGCGAGCACGACCGCGAGCCGGGGGTCCTCGTCCAGCAGCCGGCCGGTGGTCGCGATGAAACGGTCACGCATGGTGTCCATGGAAAGGGTCTCCTCGGGAGGTGGGCGCTCAGGCGCTCTTCGGCTCGACGCGGGCGACGACGGCGCGCGGCCGTCCGGGGTGCGGGGCGGTGAAGGCCGCGTACAGGGCTTCGTGATCGCGTCCGTCCACGGTCGCGGCCGACCAGCCGGCCGCCTCGAAGCGGGAGGCGATGCCGCCGGGCCAGCCGTGGGTGGCGGAGCCGTTGTCGATCACCAGGGTGTGCAGCGGCTCCAGACCGGCGGGCCCGGCATAGCCGATGGCCTCGTGGTTGCTGCCCTCGTCCAGCTCGGCGTCCCCGATCAGCACCCACACCCGGGGCCCGGGCAGCCCCTGCGCCCGCAGCCCGAGGGCGGTGCCCACCGCGAGCGGCAGCCCGTGCCCGAGCGAGCCGCTGCCGATCTCGGCGCCCGGCACGAGCGTGCGGTCCGGGTGGTGCCCGAGCGGGGAGTCGTACGCCCCGAAGCCGGGCAGCAGCTCCTCGCCGAGGAAGCCCTTGGCGGCCAGCACGGCGTAGTACGCCATGGGCCCGTGCCCCTTCGACAGCAGGAAGCGGTCCCGCTCCGGGTCGGCCACGCGCTCGGGCGAGACGCGGAGCACCCGGTCGTAGAGGACCCAGAGCGCGTCCAGGGTGGAGGTGGCGGCGGTGGAGTGCTTCTCGTCCCCGGTCATCAGCGCCATCAGCCGGTGCAGCTCCCGGACGGCCTCGTCCGGCGTCGGCGTCGGCGTGTGCGTCGTGTTCGTCATGCTCTACACCGTGCTACCTCAAGCGCGCTTGAGGTCAAGCGTCGAACTGGTTCGTGGGCACCGGGGGAAGTGCGGTATGGTTCTCATGCGCGTTCGGCCGGGGAAACCCCAGGTCAGACGGGCACCGGGACGTGGCGCAGCTTGGTAGCGCACTTGACTGGGGGTCAAGGGGTCGCAGGTTCAAATCCTGTCGTCCCGACTCGAGAGAGTCGTAGCCGAAGGGCCGTTTCAGAGCGATCTGAGACGGCCCTTCGGCCGTTTCGGCGCCTCGTGGCGCTGTGTAGCGACTCGTGGCATTCCGTGGTGTTCCGGGGGGGCAGCGGGGCGGCGGCCAGGTCTCGTCGTCCGTCGTGAGGGCAGTGCTCAAGACGTCGCACCTCAGCCGGGGCCGGTCGCTCTCGTCCGACGGCATGTCACACGGCGGCGTTCCGCGTCGCGCGGACGCCGGCCGCCACCCCCGGCACCGCGACCGCGAGCGCCGCCGGCGCCCCGTACGGCCCGGACGGCCCGGACGGATCGGACGGATCGGCGAACCGGCCCTCGAACAGGGCGCGTTCGGCCTCGGCGACATGGGTGACCGGTTGGCCCGGCTCAGCGCGTGAAGCCGGCCGGGTGCGGTGTCCGGGTCAGCCCTCCTGACGGTCGCCCAGCACCACCGGCGCGAGGCCCGCGCTCAGGAGCCGGGCCGGGGCGCCGGAGCCGTCGGCCGGGACGGTGTACAGGTCAGCGCCGTAGTCGCCGGGGAGCGAGTACGCCACGGTGCTCGTGTCCAGCCAGACCGCCTGGTCGTCCACGCTGCGGCGGTCGGCCAGCGGGGTCTCCCGCAGACTCGCCAGATCGAGGGCGTACAGCCGCCAGGGCGCGTCGGCGGGGGCGCCGGGGACCCGCTTCTTGTAGACGATCCGGGTCTCGTCGGGGGAGAGCGAGGGGCACTCGACGTTCTGGTGGAGCGTGGTGACCGTGCGCGCGGCGAGGTCGCCCCGGACGAGGTGGGTCTTCCCGCCGGTCGCCATGGTGGCGTAGAAGTGCCGGTCGTCGCGGGAGAAGGTGACGCCCCAGAAGTTGGTGTCGGCGGCGCGGTACGGCCTGCCGTCCTTGATCACCGCGAACTCCTCCAGGGAGGCCGTGAGCCGCCGCGTGCGGGTGTCCAGGACGGCGGTACGGGTGGAGAAGTCGGTGCCCGCGTACGAGTCGCCGCCGACGAACACCGTCCACGCCACGAAGCGGCCCGAGGGGGAGACCCGGGCCCGGGTGGGGATGCCCGGCAGCGGGTAGCGGGCCGTCTCCTTCAGAGCGGCGTCCAGGACCACCGCCCGGTAGGAGTCCTCCACGGTGCCGTGCTCGGCCTGGAGGCAGATCCCGGTGCCCGCGGCGGAGTGGAAGCGCAGGCACTTCACCCCGGACGCGGTGCGCGGGCCGCCCGGCGCGGCGGCGGGCACGGTGACCAGCTCGTCGCGGTGCGGTCCCCAGGCCAGGTTGCGGAAGACGAGCCGCCGCGCCGTGCCGGGCGCCAGCGAGACCGGTCCGGCGGCCACCGCCGGGCCGCCCGCCTGGGCCCGGTCCTTCTCGGCGGCCCGGTCCGAGGCGTGCAGCAGCGAGGCCGCGGCCACGCCGCCGAGCACGGCGAGCGCGGTGAGCAGCACGAGCAGTTTGACGCGCAGGGTCATGCGGGCCTGTCCTTCGGGGAGTTCGGGTCGGCCGGGTCGCTGGGGTCGATCTGGCCGCTCGGCCCGAGCGCTTCGGTCGGGCCGCCGGAGGCCCGGGGCGCGGTGGCGCGGGCGGGCCGGGGGAGGAGGGCGAACGCGGCCGCGGCGCACAGGGCGAGCGCGCCCGTCGCCGTGCCGAGCGCGGTGCGGTCGCCCCAGGCGCTCCACGCGGCGCCGAACGCGATCGAGCACCCGAAGCGGGCGAGTGCCTGGCCGGTCTGCACCAGCGCGAGCCCCGAGGAGCGCAGCGCGGCGGGGACGCAGCCGGCCGCCGCGGCCATCAGGACCCCGTCGGTCGCCGCGTAGAAACCGCCGTGCAGGACGAGGACCAGGTAGGGGAGCGCGGTGCCGTGCCAGCCGCTGAGCAGGGCGGCGTACGCGAGGAGCAGGGCGAGGTGGCCGCCGAGGAAGACCCGGTGGCCGCCGATCCGGTCGGCGAGCCGTCCGAGCGGCACGGCCAGCAGCAGGAAGGCGGCGGCGGTGCCCAGCGGCAGCAGCGCGAACCACTGGTCCGGGACGCCGAGGCGGCGCTGGAGCAGCAGGTAGACGAAGGAGTCGCTGACCGTGGCCAGGCCCAGCAGGAGGGCGCAGAGGGCGAGCCGGCGGACCTCGTGGATCCGCAGCAGGGCGAGCGCGGCGCGCAGGGAGGCGCGGGGGGCTCCGGCCGGGGCGGCGCCGGCGGGCCGCCGGGGGCGGGAGGGCACGAAGAGGACGAGCACCAGCACGCCCGCCGCGGCCACGCAGAAACTCACGGTGAACACCGCGTCGTAGCCGTCCACGGCCTGACGCAGGATCAGGAAGGCGACGAGCGGGCCGATCAGGGCGCCCGCGGTGTCCATCGCCCGGTGCACGCCGAAGGCGCGGCCCCGGGACTCCGGCGCCGAGGCCAGCGAGATCAGCGCGTCGCGCGGCGCGGTCCGCAGTCCCTTGCCGGTGCGGTCGGCGGCCAGCACGGCGCCGATCAGCGGGAGCGAACCCGCCACCAGGAGCAGGGGCTTGCACAGCGCCGACAGGCCGTAGCCGAGGACGGCCACGGTCTTGTGGCGTCCGCCTCGGTCGGCGAGGTGGCCGCCGACGAGCCGGACCAGCGCGCTGAAGCCGTTGTAGACGCCGTCGAGCAGGCCGAAGCCGAGCGGCGAGAGGCCGAGTCCGGCGACCAGGTAGAGCGGGAGGACGGCCGTGACCATCTCCGAGGACACGTCCGTGACGAGGCTGACCGTGCCGAGGGCCAGCACGGTCGGGGCGACGGCGGCCCGCCGCCCGGGGCGGGTGCCCCGGGCGGCGGGCGCGGGCGTCGCGGGGGTGCTGCGACTGTCCGCTACGTACACGTCACGAGGTCCAGATGCCCGTGATCGGGGCCGCGCCCGCAGCCTGCCCGGCGTGCGAGGTGCCGTACATGTCCTCGATCGTGCGGAGCAGGTTGTAGTGGTTGTACGTGGTCGCGGAGGTCGATCCCGGGGTGACCTGCTGGCCGTAGAGCACGGTCGGGATCTTGTTGCCGGCGAGCCGGTTGTCCTCGTCGAAGGTGACGACGAGCAGGCTGTTGTGGGTCTTCGCCCAGGTCGCGTAGGCGCCGAGGTTGTTCTTCAGCCAGGTGTCGCCGGTGCCGACCGAGCAGTCGTGCATGTCGCTGCACAGGTTCGGGACGACGAACGACACCTGGGGCAGCTTGGTGTAGTCGGCCGGGAACTGCGCGAACGTGTAGGCGGAGGAGGTCGGCACGTTCGAGAAGCCGAACCACGGGTTGTGCTTGCGGGCGTACTTGCCGCTGCTGCAGGTGGTCGAACCCTGGCTGGGAAGCGTCTCGTTGTAGCTGGCCCAGGTCTTGCCGGCGGCGATCAGCTCGGAGGCCAGGTTCGGCGCCGACGAGAAGCCGGGGGTGTAGCAGCTGTCGTCGGTGATGCCCTGGGTGGAGCCGGAGAACAGCGCGAAGTAGTTCGGCTGGCTCGGGTGCGTCTCGCCGAACGACTGGGTCAGATTGGCCCCGCCGGTCTTCAGCGAGTTGATGTACGGGGCGCTGGAACTCCCGATGACCTGGCTGTAGGCGTGGTTCTCGAAGACCACGACCACCACGTGGTCCGGGGTCGGCACGGTGGCCGCCGCCTGGGCCGAGGACGTCCCGCCGAAGCCGGCCCACAGGCCGAGCGAGGCGGCGGCGAGGCCGAGGGCGGACAGAAGGGCGGTGCGGCGTTGTCTGGGCGCGCCGGACACGGCTACCTCCGGTTGAGGGGTTGGCTGGGGGGCGGTGCACCCGAAGGGTAGGTGTGTCCATGCCAACCCGGAAGGTGCCGCATGTGAAGACCCGGGAAACGTCTCATGGCGCGTACACGCATTCGCCGGGGCCCGGGCCGGCCGGCCGCCGGGGCGGGCCCGCGCGGACCGGGAGGGACCCTTTCTTCGGCCTCTCGCGCAACTTCGGTGCGCGGGACGGCCGTTCGGGTGGGTGAAAGCTCCTTGTGCGCCCCTTGGCCGGATCTGACCCATGGCTCCGTACTGTGCTTCCGGCATTTTCCGGACGCCGTATCGCCTCGATCACCCGGCCTCCTCGGCGAGTGGCCGGAAAACCTAGGTTCACCCGGATAAACCCCGCGCGATACAAGATCACCGCTTCGAGGTAATGCCTCCGGTCTGACCGGGTGAGCGGGCCTTCCAGGCCGTTACTGTTCCCCGGGATCTGGGGCGATTCCCAGAGATTTCGACCACTGTCTTCCTCTTCCGGCGATCGGCACGGAAACGTGCCGATCGCCGCCTTCGCGAAGGAGAGCTCGCCCGATGACCGTTGACACCGGCGCGGAAGCCCAGTTGGAGCAGCCGAACCGGCCGCAGTCCAGCCTGAGCACCGCGGCTGCCCGCAATCTCGCCACCACGACCAAGTCCGCCCCCCAGATGCAGGAGATCACCTCCCGCTGGCTGCTGCGGATGCTCCCCTGGGTGGAGACCAAGGGCGGCGCCTACCGGGTGAACCGCCGACTGAGCTACACCGTCGGTGACGGGCGCATCGAGTTCGTCCAGGACGGCGCCACCGTCCGGGTCATCCCCCGGGAGCTCGGCGAACTGGCCCTGCTGCGCGGCTTCGACGACGTGGACGTGCTGACCGTGCTGGCCGGCCGCTGCGAGCAGCGCGAGTTCCGCGCCGGAGAGGTGCTGGTCGAGCGGGGCACCCCCGCCGACAGGATCCACCTGATCGCCCACGGCCGGATCGGCCAGACCTCGGCCGGCAAGTACGGCGACGAGATCGCCGTCGCGGTCCTCGCGGACGGCGAGCAGTTCGGTGAGAACGCCCTCCTGGACGCCGACGCCAGGTGGGACTACACCGCGACCGCCGAGACCGCGGGCACCCTGCTCACGCTCTCCCGCGCCGACTTCGCCGCCGTCCTCGCCTCCGCGCCGAGCCTGGACGCCCACATCCGGGAGTTCAGCTCCCTGCCGCTGCAGCGCCAGAACAAGCACGGCGAGGCCGAGATCGCCATGTCGGCGGGCCACGTCGGCGAGTACGACCTGCCCGGCGCCTTCGTCGACTACGAGCTGAACCCGCGGGAGTACGAGCTCTCCGTGGCCCAGACCGTCCTCAAGGTCCACACCCGGGTCGCCGACCTCTACAACGGCCCGATGAACCAGACCGAGGAGCAGCTCCGGCTGACCATCGAGGCCCTGCGCGAGCGCCAGGAGCACGAGCTGGTCAACAACCGCGAGTTCGGCCTGCTCCACAACGCCGCCTTCAAGCAGCGCATCCAGACCCACTCCGGCCCGCCCACCCCGGACGACATGGACGAGCTGCTCTCCCGCCGCCGGGGCACCAAGCTCTTCCTCGCCCACCCGCGCACGATCGCCGCGATCGGGCGGGAGTTCAACGCCCGCGGGCTCTACCCGGACCACGTGGACCTCGGCGGACAGTCCGTCCCGGCCTGGCGCGGGGTGCCGATCCTGCCCTGCAACAAGATCCCGATCAGCCCGGACAACACCAGCTCGATCATCGCCATGCGCACCGGCGAGGAGAACCAGGGCGTCATCGGCCTGCGCCAGACCGGCCTCCCGGAGGAGTACGAGCCCGGCCTGTCCGTGCGCTTCATGGGCATCAGCGAGCAGGCGATCATCTCGTACCTGGTCACCACCTACTACTCCGCCGCCGTCCTGGTGCCCGACGCGCTCGGCGTGCTGGAGAACGTGCAGATCGCCCGCCGCCGCGACTGAGCCGCGCGGCGCGAGCGCGTGACCGCGGGCGCGACCGGAGGATCCGCCCGGGGTCCGCGGCCCGGCCCGGACCTGCCCGGGCCGGGCGAGCCCGCCCGGGAGCCGGGGTCAGCCTCTTCACCTCAGCAAGGAGTCACGGATGCCCGACCCCGGGCCCTCCCCCCTCACCGACCAGCCCTCCGCCATCGAGCGGATCCTGCGCGGGCCCAGCGGTCTCGGCACGAGCACGCTGTCCCTGGCCCGCCGCCCGGAACCGGCCCCCGTGCCGGAACCGCTCCTCGCCCCGGACCCGGTCCCCGTGCCGGACCCGGCCGGGGACCCGGTGTCCGAACCGGCGCCGCCGGCGGACGCCCTGCACATCCCGGGCCTCTACTACCACCCGGTGGCGGAGCCCGACCCGGCCCGGGTGGCGGAGGTCAGCCGCCGGATCAAGGACTGGGCGGTCGACGAGGTCCAGCTGTTCCCCGACGACTGGGAGGGCGAGTTCGACGGCTTCTCCGTCGGGCGCTACATGGTGGCCTGCCACCCGGACGCCCCCACCATCGAGCACCTGATGGTGGCGACCCGCCTGATGGTCGCCGAGAACGCCGTCGACGACATCTACTGCGAGGACCACGGCGGTTCGCCCGTCGGCCTCGGCGGGCGGCTGCTCCTCGCGCACACCGCCCTCGACCCGCTGCACACCACGGACGAGTACGCCCCGGCCTGGGCCGACTCGCTCCACGCGGACGCGCCGCGGCGCTCCTACCGGTCCGCCATGGACTACTTCGTCCGGCAGGCCACCCCCTCCCAGGCCGACCGCTTCCGGCACGACATGGCCCGGCTGCACCTCGGCTACCTCGCCGAGGCGGCCTGGGCCGAGACGGACCACCTGCCCGAGGTGTGGGAGTACCTGGCGATGCGGCAGTTCAACAACTTCCGCCCCTGCCCCACCATCACGGACACCGTCGGCGGCTACGAACTGCCGGCGGACCTGCACGCCCAGCCGGCCATGCAACGGGTGCTCGCGCTCGCCGGGAACGCCAGCACCATCGTGAACGACCTGTACTCCTACACCAAGGAGCTGGACAGCCCGGGCAAGCACCTGAACCTGCCCGTGGTGCTCGCCGAACGCGAGGGCCTCGCGGAGAAGGACGCCTACCTCAAGGCGATCGGGGTCCACAACGACCTGATGCGCGCCTTCGAGGCGGAGAGCGCCGAACTGGCCGCCGCCTGCCCGGTGCCGACCCTGCTGCGCTTCCTGCGCGGGGTGGCCGTCTGGGTGGACGGCAACCACTACTGGCACCAGACCAACACCTATCGATACAGCCTGCCCGACTTCTGGTAATCAAGAGAATGGATTCATCTGTGACCAGCACCGAGTTCACCACCCTCAACGGCGCCGCTCCCACCGCGTTCGTCCCCGGCCCGGCCTCGCCGTACCAGGGGGACATCGCGCGGTACTGGGACGCGGAGGCCCGACCGGTGAACCTGAAGCTCGGCGACGTCGACGGGCTCTACCACCACCACTACGGCATCGGCGACATCGACCACGCCGCCCTGGGCGACACCGAGGACAGCGCGTACGAGAAGAAGCTGATCGCCGAGCTGCACCGGCTGGAGTCGGCGCAGGCCGACGTGCTGCTGCACCACCTGGGGGCCATCGGGCGCGACGACACCCTCGTCGACGCCGGCTGCGGGCGCGGCGGCTCCATGGTCATGGCCCACCAGCGCTTCGGCGCCACGGTGGAGGGCGTGACCCTCTCGGCGAAGCAGGCCGAGTTCGCCAACCGGCGCGCCGCCGAGCTGGGGATCGGCGACCACGTCCGGGCCCGGGTGTGCAACATGCTGAACACGCCCTTCGAGACCGGTCAGGCGGCCGGCTCCTGGAACAACGAGTCCAGCATGTACGTCGACCTGGACGACCTCTTCGCCGAGCACTCCCGGATCCTGAAGGTCGGCGGCCGGTACGTCACCATCACCGGCTGCTGGAACCCGCGCTACGGCCAGCCCTCGAAGTGGGTCTCCCAGATCAACGCGCACTTCGAGTGCAACATCCACTCGCGCCGCGAGTACCTGAAGACGATGGCGGACAACCGCCTGGTCCCGCAGGCGGTCATCGACCTGACCCCGGAGACCCTGCCGTACTGGGAGCTGCGCGCCACCTCGTCCCTGGTCACGGGCATCGAGGAGGCCTTCATCAACTCGTACCGGGACGGCTCGTTCCAGTACGTCCTGATCGCGGCCGACCGCGTCTGACCTCCCCGGCGGCCCGCCGGACCCGGCACGACGGTGCCGGGCCCGGCGGGCCGCCCCGCGCCTCAGCCCTCCGGATGCCCGGGCCCCGCCGGCTGGATGCCCGCGAGCAGGTTGAAGGCGCCGGTCAGCAGGTTGAGCGTCACCACCCCGACCACCTCCGCGATGATCCGGTCGCTCCACCCGTGCGCCCGCAGCTCCGCCACGTCCTCGTCGCCGAGGGCGCTCGGCTCGGCCAGCACCCGCAGCGCCACCGCGATCAGGGCCGCCTCGCGGGCGTCCGTGGAGGTGCCCTGGCGGGCCAGCTCGATGTCCGCCTCGGACAGTCCGGCGGCCCGCGCCGCCGCCACATGGGCCTCGCGGCAGGTGCCGCAGCCGATCCACTCCTGGACGGCGAGGGACAGCTTCTCGCTCAGCGCCCGGGGGATCTTCACCCGCTTCATGGCCCGGGACAGGCTCAGATAGCCCTCGATGAGCGCGGGCGAGTGGGCCATCGTGGACACCATCTCGCCGGCCGAGCCGTGCCGCTCGACGATGTCGGCGAGCAGTTCGCGCGCCTTGCCCGTGGCCTGCTCCGGTTCGAGCGCCGCGAGCCGCCGTGCCGGGCGGTCGGTCCGCGCCGTGCCTTCTGTTCGCACCGTGCCTCCTCCTCGGTACACCGCTCGGTATACCCGTGGGGGGTATAACGCGGAGGAGGTTCCGGAAGTTCCCGGCCCGGCCCGGGCGACGGCGGGAGGGTGACGACACGTCCTAGGATCGAGGGGTGATCAAAGGCGTGATGTTCGATTTCTCCGGCACCCTGCTGCGTGTCGAGTCCACCGCGCACTGGCTGGACGCCGTCCTCGCCGAGGCGGACGTCCGGCTCTCCGGCGACGAGTTCGCCCACGCCGTCGAGCGCCTGACCGCGTACGGGGCGCTGCCCGGCGGCCCGTCCCCGCTGCGGGTGCCGGACGGGCTGCGGAGCCTGTGGGACGAGCGGGACCTCGACGCCGAGCGGCACCGTGCCGCCTACTCGGGTCTGATCGAAGCGGCCGGGATCACCGACCCCGCGCTGGTCCGCGCCCTGTACGACCGGCACATGAGCCCGGCGGCCTGGCAGCCGTACCCCGACACGGCCCGGACGCTCGGCGAGCTGAGCCGAGGCGGCGTGCTCGTCGCCGTCGTCAGCAACATCGGCTGGGACCTGCGGCCGGTGTTCCGCGCGCACGGGCTCGACGAGTGGATCGACCTCTACGCGCTGTCCTACGAGGTCGGCGTCCAGAAGCCGGACCCGGCCATCTTCCGCTACGCCTGCGACGGCCTCGGGCTCGCCCCGGCCGAGACGCTGATGGTGGGTGACGACCGCACCGCCGACGGCGGCGCCCTCGCCCTCGGCGCCCGGGTCCACTTCGTCGACCACCTCCCCGTCGACCGGCGGCCCGAGGGGCTGCGCCCGGTCTTCGGTCTGCTCGGTGACCCCGGCCGCGCCTGAGGGGACTCGTGTTGACCGCGTGACGCTCCGCCCCTGAATGTGACGTCACGTCAGATATGCCGTGCGGGGCGGAGATCGGCACCCGGGTCCGGTGTGCGCGCGCCCCCGCGCGCCACCCCGTGCCCACCCCGCGCGCTCCCCCGAAGGGGCGGGGGAGAGGGCCGGAAACACCCGGCGGAGCGCAATCGCCCGATCGGTTCCTCTTCTCCACCGCACGGAGTAGAAGCCCTTGTCGCGCCCCGTGCCCACGTGCGTCCCTGTCTCCTGCCGCCGCCCGGAGCGCCTTCGCTCCGCGGGTCCGCCGCGGCGTGAAAGGACGCGTGCATGGGTGTCATCCAGGACCGGGCCCTCGCCCGGCTCACCGACCCGGAGGCACTCGGCGCGCTGCTCGGACCCCGGGCCCGTTTCCTCGTCGAACGCACCCACGACCTGGAGTACGAGCGGATCGACTCGGTGGCCGCCCTGCGGGTCCGCACGGCCACCGCGCAGTGGCCGCTCTTCCCGCCCGCCGCCCGCCGGGGCACCTGGAACCAGACCGTCCCCGGTATCACCCTCGCCGACTTCCGCTGGGAGGGCGAGCGGGCCGAGCCGGTCTGGATCGACGTCCTCGCCGCGCTGGAGATCGACGTCGTCGCCGAGACCGACCCCGGCGGCCTCGACTCCCTCGTGGTCCGGGCCGTCGACGCGTACGCCACCCTCGACGAGTTCCGCGCGCAGTTCCGCTTCCTCGACCTCGACGCCTTCATGCGCCGCCACGGCCTCGTCACCGTCGAGGACCTGCGCGAGTCCGGCGAGTACCTGCGCACCGAGGTGCGGCTGCGCCGGCCGCCCGTCTTCGACCCGGGCGATCCCGTCAACCGGCGCACCGTCGCGCTGGACGCCGCCGTGGTCGTCGGCGCGGGCGACGACGTCGCCGGGGCGGTGCGGGCGGCCCGGCTGGTCGCCGCCTCGGCCCGCGACCGCCCGCTGCCGCCCGGGACCTTCGGGACGCGCGTCGCGCCGTACGCCCTCGTGGCCGCGTTCCCCGCCCCCGTACCGTCCCCGTCGCCCGCCGGGCCGGGGCTCGGCCCCGCGCAGATCGAGCGGGTGCTGGCGGACGCGGGTGTGGCGGCGGTGTTCCTGGACTGACCGCCCGCCCGCCGCCGCTCCGCGGGCCCCTCCTCCCGCAGGCTCCTGGCCCGTACTCCCGCGGCCCCGCCGCCGGTTCCCCGAAGACCGTCCCCGTCCCGGAAGGAAGCAGGTCCCATGCCCGAGACCACCGACAGCCCCGTCCGCTACGTGCGCGTCAGGATCGAGGGCGTCCCCTTCGCCCCCGCCACCCGCGCCTACGGCAACGTCGCCGTCGTCGGCGTCGCCACCCCGCCGGCGTCCGTCCCGCCCGACTTCCTGCCGCCCAACACCCCCCGTCTCTACACCGACGTCAACGAGGCCCGCAGGACCGCCACGGGACCGCTCGGCGAGGCCATCGCGACCGCCCTCGTGCAGCAGCCCGGCCCCAGCGAGGTCTGGGGCGTCCGGATGTCCCAGTCGAACGCCTACGACGACGCGCTCGCCAAGGTGGGCACGCTCAACGTGCAGCTCGTCGTGGTCGCCGACACCGAACTCGCCCTCACCACCCCGGCCGGCGGCCCGGCCGCGCCCAGCCCCGGCATCCTCAAGCTCGCCCAGCACGTCTCCGGCCCCGCCGCCGACGGCATGGAGCGGATGGGCGTCGCCATGCTCGCCAAGGGCGCCAGCGACCCCACCGTGGTGACCGGGAACCTCGCCACCGAGCGCATGGTGTACGTGGCGCACAAGAGCGACGAGGACGTCGCCGCCGCCGTCGCCGGGGCCATCGCCGGCTATCCGCCGCACGTCTCGATGCTGCTCAAGCAGGTCAAGGTGAGCTCCGACCCGTTCACGGCGGAGGAGATCATCCGGCTGAACGGCTCCGAGGGTCCGGGCACCCGCGGCCCGGCCGGCAGGGGCGTCAACTGGCTGGTGGACCCGCCGCTCATCCCCGGCTCCGGCGTCTACCTCGGCGAGGGCTACACCGGCCTTCCCGCCGGCAAGAAGTACATCGACATCGTCCGCACCATCGACGACATCACCTTCCGCCTCAAGGCCCGCCTCATCGGCACCATCGGCAACCTCCGCATCAGCCGCTCCGGCTTGCGCGGGCTCGTCGCCGAGATGGAGACCGTGCTCGAACCCCTGCGCAGGTCCGAGGTGATCGAGGACTACGAGATCGTCGTCCCCATCCTCGCCCTGCTCGACAAGCCGCAGCGCACCACCGCCGAGGACGACCTCGTGCGGGCCGCGCAGACCGAACGCGCCGCCGAGGCCATGGTGCGGGTCGACTACGCGGGGGCCGTCCACCGCATCGACGTCTCGCTCATGTTCGACTGACCAGCCTTCCGACCAAGGAGCCGTCCCCATGTCCGACTGGAACACCCGGCTGGAAGTCAAACTCGCCGGCCGGACGATCTCGCCGATCACCAACTTCTCCCCGTCGTTCAACGTCCCGCACACGGTGATCCACAGCCTGGAGGCGGACGGCGTCGGCTTCGTGCGCCAGCCCTTCACCTTCACCTTCACGATGACCATCCCCGCGATCGCCTCAGCCGTCGCCGATCTCACCGAACTCGCCGTCAACGGGACGGAGTTCGCCATCGCGGTGGCCGAGAAGCGGGGCGACGACTGGGCGTTCTCCGCGCTCAAGTTCAGCCGCTGCGTGGTCAGCGCCGCCCAGCCCAGCACCGTCACCGTCGACGGCGTCCCGCAGGCCACCTTCACCTGCATGGCCCTCAACGTCGGCGTGGAGGGCTGAGGATGACCTTCCCCGAGGAACCCTCGTACGGCCCCTCCCACGGCTCCGCGTACGGCCTGTCGCCCGACGCGCCGGAACCGGCCGGCGACCGGGTCGAGCGCACCGGGATCGCCCTCGTCCACGAGGGCGAGTACATCCTGCCCGCCCCCGGGAGCGAGGCCCGGATCACCCACCGGAGCGATGCCGGGCAGGTCGTGCACTACCACTTCCCCGTCGAGGTGGAGGTGGTCGGCACCCTCCAGGACCACCACGTCCGCCGGATCGCGGCGCACGTCTTCGACGAACTCGACCGCGAACTCGGCAGCCGGGGCTAGCCGGTGGCGGACCAGGTGCTCGTCGGCGCGATCCCCCTGCTGTACGTGCAGAGCATCACCATGACCGAGGGGTACCGGGTCGAGCGCATCCTGGGCAGCCGCTTCTCCCAGGCCACCCAGCCGTCCACCAGGACCCTCACCGTCGAGGCGGTGCTGCTCGGCCCCGACCGCTTCGCGACGAAGAAGGCCCTGGAGGTGCTGGCGCTCACCTCGCGGGCCCTGCTCGCCGCCGCGGGCCCGGCGCTCGCCGCCAGCGGCATCCCCGTCGTCTGCGGACTCACCCTCAGCCTCGACATGCAGATCACCGACCTCCGCTTCACCCAGAGCGTCCAGAAACGCGACGCCTTCGACCTGTCCATGACCCTCCAGCACGTGCCCCGCTCCAGCCTCGGCGCGCTGGCCGGCGAGCTCGCCGACCTGGCGCTCGCCGCCGGGAGCGCCGCCGTCCCCTCCGCGCCCGCCCCCGCCGCCGTACCCCGCCACCCGGGGCCACCGCTCCCCTGAGCGGCGCCCCGCCCCCCGACCGCCCCGACCCCGAGAGGAGCCCGATGCAGGCGAGCCTGCCCGTCGACGCCGACGAAGGCTTCCCGCAGGCCTTCCGGCTGCGCTTCGGCGAGCACGTCTACCGGATCGAGCTGTACGTCAACGCCGACGAGCCGACCGTCGACGCGACGGCCGCCGACGACGGCTTCCTCGACCTGCTCGACGGCGGCCCCTTCCTCGTCGTCGCCGTCGCCCGCGAGGAGCCCGGCGGGCTCGTCCCGCTGCTGCGCCGCAAGGCCGTCCGCGGCCTGCCCTGCCCGGCCGGCCGGCTCGCCCTCGTCTTCCGCGAGGCCCGCGTCCACGTCCGCAACCTCAACGGCACCGGAGCCCACGGCTCCCGGGTCCTCGCGGAGGTGACCGCCCGGTGAGCTTCGCCATCCGCTACAGCCTCACCCTCGCCGAGCAGCCGCCCCCCGCCGGGACCGGCACCGGACCCGGCGGAGCCGTCGCCACCACCGCCGGTGCGGAGACCGGGCCCCTCGCCGGACTCGCCGGACTGCCGCTCAGCGTCTCCAACGACGTCTTCGGCGGCTCCCTCGTCCTCGACGCCGACATCACCGTCACCATGGCCGAGGGCGCCGTCGCGAGCACCTTCGAGGCCGTCCTCGTCAACCTGCCCGCCAAGACCGTCCAGGCGCTCCGGGCCACCCTCGCCCGCCGCCCGCTCGCCGCCACCCTCCGGCTCGGCTACTTCGACGTCCGCGCGGCCGACGAGCTCCCCGTCATGGTCGGCCGCGTCACCAGACTGGCCTCCTGGGTCGCCGAGGACGGCCTGAGCCGGGTCCGCCTCACCGGCCAGGACGCCGGCGGCTACGCCCTGCGGATGACCGGCGCCGCCGCCCACCGCGCCGAGGCCGCCACCGCCCTGGACTTCGCCGGCCGGCTCGTCACCGCCGCCGGGCTCACCCTCGCCGACGGCTCCGCGCTCGACACCGAGCTCACCGACCACACCGTACGCAACCCCACCGCCCTCGACGCCCTCCGCGAACTCGCCGGCACCGCCCGCGCCCCCGTCGTCATCCGCGACGGCACCGTCCTCGTCGGCCCCGCCGTCGGCGCCCACGACCCCGCCCCGGTCGCCTTCGACCCCGGCACCAACCTCGTCCGCTACGGCGACACCCAGGGCGAGGAGACCCTCGTGGTGGCCCCCGGCGAGGAACGCCCGCCCGTCCGCGACTCGGTGGACCTCACCGTCCTCGGCCACCCCGGCCTGCGGGTCGGCCAGACCGCCACGCTCCTCGGCCTCGACGATGCCCCGCCCGGACCGCTCCGCGTCAACCGGCTCGTCCACCGCTTCGGCGTCCGCACCGGCTACGTGTGCGAGGTCCAGCTCGTCGCGGCCGCCGCCGGGGAGTCCGTCGAGGCCGTCGACGGCGTCCGGGCCGTCGCCGACCGCCTCGACACCGGCGCCGAACGCGCCCTGCTCGCCCGCCCCGCCGTCGACGTCGGCGAGGTCAGCTCCTACCGGCCGGCCGGCCACCAGGTCTCCCTCCGCTACGGCCAGTCCCCGCCGCCCTCCCAGGCCCTGCCCAGCGTCACCGGGACCGTCGGCGACGACGTCCTGCTCGACAAACCCGTCGCCGCGCCCTTCGCGTTCGGCCCCTGCGGGCTGATGACCCCCGTCTACCCCGGGATGCGCGCCCTGCTCGCCCACAACCGCAACCTCGTCAACGACGCCGCCGTCGTCGGCTGGCTCTGGCCCCGCACCCCCGGCGCCAAGGCCCCCGAACCCCGCCCCGGCGACTACTGGCTCGCCCTGCCCACCGGCACCGACGCCGACGGACAGCCCACCGGACCCGGCGTCAACGACCTCACCGACGCCCGCGGCGCCCGCACCGTCCAGGCCCGCGGCCTGCACATCCTCGTCGGCACCCCGAAACTCCCCCCGGTCGGCACCCGCCCCGAACCGCCCGACGACGACACCGTCACCATCGAGCACCACACCGGCACCACCATCGCGATCGACCCCGCCGGAGCCGTCACCGTCCGCACCGCCGGCGCCGGGATCACCCTGACCAACGGGACGGTCGCGCTGACCCTCGACGGCTCCTCCGTGCAGGTGAGCTGATGCCCGAAGTCCTCACCACCGCCTCCGTCCTGACGTGCGCCCACGGCGCCGCGCTGCTCGTCACCGCCTCCCAGCACGCGCTCACCGTCGACGGCGCCCCCGCCCTCCTCGTCACCGACCTGCTCGCCGCCACCGTCCCCGGCTGCCCCAACACCGACGCCTCCCGGGGCCAGGCGCCCTGCGTCAAGGTCACCACCGTCAGCACCGGCGCCAGCCGCCTGCTCACCGTCGACGGCGCCCCCGTCGCCCTCGCCACCGCCCGGGGCGCCACCCAGGCCAGCCCCGTCCTCCCCGTCGCCTGGCGGGTCGAGGACCCCGGCCAGACCCTGCTCCGAACGGACTGAGGAGCCGCCCGCCCATGCCCACCCCCGCCCCGCCCGACCCCCTGGGCCGCAGCCTGCTCCTCGACGACGGCGACCTCGTCCTGCGCGGCACCGGCCTCGCCGAGGTCCACGGCCTCGCCAACCTCGTCCAGGCACTCACCCTGCGGCTGCTCACCCCGTACGGCAGCGACCGCTGCGACCACCGCTACGGGCTCAGCGCCGGAGCCGCCTTCGCCCACCCCGGCGGCACCCGCGTCCTCCGGGACCTGCTCCGCCTGGAGATCGTCCGCACCCTCGCCGCCGACCCCCGGGTGCGGGAGGTCGCCGACGTCGCCTTCGAGGAGGACCGCGCCGGCCGGGTCCTCACCGTCCGGGTCCTCGTCGAGGCCCTCGACGGCCGGACCACCGCCCTGACCGCCGACGTGGAGGCGTGACCATGGAGTACGGCGTGACCCCCGACGGCTTCGTCCTCAAGGGCCTCGACGTGATCCTCGCCGAGAGCCGGGCCCGCACCCGGGCCGCCCTCGGCGCCGACGTCGACCTCTCGCCCACCAGCCCCCTCGGCAAGATCCTGGAAGTGGTCGCCCAGGAGGACGCCGAACTGTGGAAACGCATGGAGGCCCTCTACTACGGGCAGTTCACCGCCACCGCCGACGGCGCCGCCCTCGAACTCCTCGGCGCCGACGCCGGACTCGCCCGGCACGCCCCCCGCCGCGCCGGCACCGTCCGGCTCACCCTCGGCGGCGGCGTCCCCGGCCGGACGTACGTGGTCCCCGAGGCCACCGTCCTGCTCGGCGCCGGCGACCCCGCCCGCGCCTTCGCCACCACCGCCCCCGTCGAACTCACCGCCACCGCCCCCGTCCGCACCGTCCGGGTCCTCGCCGTCGACCCCGGCGAGGACCCCGTGCCCGCCGGGACCGTCGCCGACGTCCACCCGGCGCACCGCGCCCAGTACCTCGCCGACTGGCCGCCCGCCACCCTCGCCGTCACCAACCCGGCCCCCTTCGACGAGCTCGTCCCCGAGGACGACGACACGTACCGGGCCAGGATCATCGCCCTCCCGCGCGCCCTGTGGACCGTCGAGAGCGTCCGGCAGGCCGCGCTCGGCGTGCCCGACGTCCTCGACGCCCGCGTCACCGACCCGCTCGGCGGCATCGACGTCTCCCAGGCCTACTTCGGCGGCTTCGACTTCGGCGGACGCACCTTCAGCGACGAACGCCGCGTCGGCGAGCCCTACTTCGCCGAGGTCGCCGTCGCCCACCGGGGCCTGCGCCCCTGGCGCACCCTGCCCGCCCCCGGCTCCGTCACCGGCGTGTACGAGCTCGTCCAGGCCGCCGTCGAACGGGTCCGGCCCATCGGCGTCCACCTGAACATCGTCGAGGCCGACCACATCGACGTCGCCGTCCGCGCCGAGATCGTCCTCGCCGCCGGCTTCGACGGCGCCACCGTCACCGACCGGCTCCGGGCCCGCCTCACCGCCGACATCGGCCGGCTCCGGCTCGGCGACGACGTCCTGTACGCCCGCGTGATGTGCGCCCTCGCCGAACAGCCCGGCGTCGACGACGTCCGCCGGCTCCATCTGCGGCGCTGCCCGCCCGCCTTCGGCCGCTTCGGCTTCGGCGGCGTCGCCTACCAGCTCGGCACCGTCGAGGCCGCCGTCGGCGAATCCCTCGCCATGGGCCCCACCGAGATGGCCGTCTTCGCCGCCGACCCCGCCCTCAGCAGCATCGAGGTGGCCGCCCGGTGAACCCCGTCAGTGCCGCCAGTGCCGTCGGGGCCCCCGGCGCCCCGCCCCGGCTCGCCGCCGCCGACATGGCCGACCGGCTCACCGCGCCCTTCGCGCGCGGCGCCGACCGGCTCCCGCTCGGCATCCGGGGCACCGCCGTCACCCCGTACGACTTCCGCGTCCACACCGACCGGTTCGGCGTCGTCCCCCGCCCGCTGTACGTCCTCCAGGCCCGCCGCGACATTCCCGCCGGGACCACCGTCACCTTCGGCGTCCGAGGCGCCGAGCCGCTCGTCCTGCCGCTGCCCGACGGGCTCGCCGCCGGCGCCTCCGTCCCGCTGCCCGACGGCACCGGCCTCCTCACCGGCGTCCAGTCCGCCCTCCCCGGCGGCCAGGAGGACTGGTGGCTGCTCACCGCGCTCCTCGGCACCATGGGCCGGCTGCTGTGGGCCGTCGGCTGGGAACGCGACCTGCTCCGCGCCCAGCTCGCCAGGACCACCGCCCAGCGCTTCCCCGGCCACGCCCAGGGCGTCCAGCTCGACCGGCACGGCGCCGGGCTCGGCCTCGTCCGCGCGCCCGCCGAGACCGACGAGTCCTACCGGCGCCGGCTCACCGTCGCCCGCCGCTGGACCCTGCCCACCCCCGCCGGACTCGCCGCCGCCCTCAACGACGCCGTCGGCCCCCTCGACGGGGTCACCGCCCCGCTCGTCGTCGACGACACCGACGCCGAACTCCGGCGCGGCCTGATGCCGTTGCGGGTCGCCCCGCTCGACCTGCCACCCGGACTCAGCGTCGACCTGCTCGGCACCGTCGGCACCGACCCCCGCCGGCCCCCCGGCGACGAGGTCTTCCACCCCGGCCTCCTCACCGTCCTGTCCCCGCACGCCGCCGACTCCCGCCCGCTGCCCGGCACCCCCGAACCCCTCGTCGTCCAGCAGGTCGTCGTCGCGGCCATCGCCCGGCTCAACCTCTTCGCCTCCCGGTCCGTCGTCCACGCCGGCTACGACCCGGCCGCCCCCGACGCCCGCGCCACCGGCCGCGCCGTCCTGCTCAGCCACGACACCATCCCCAGCAGCCGGATCGCCGCCCTCGCCCACTGGTCCGGCTTCGACCTCGTCACCCACCGCCCCGACGGCCTCGTCTACGCCGAGTGCGCCCCCGGCGAACTCCTCGGCATGGAGACCGGCGACGGCACCCTCACCGTCGACGGCACCCTCACCCTCTCCGTACGGCCGCTCACCCCGCCCCCCGGCTCCCTGATCCGCTGGTACCTGCTGCGCGACGGCGCCGGCCGCTGCGCCTTCACCGGACCCGCCGAGGGCACCACCGTCGACGTCCGGGGCACCGCACCCGGCCGGCTCGTCGTCGTCGCCGAACTCCGCCTCGCCGACCTCACCCTCTCCGCCGCCCGCGAGCTCCTCGTCCGCCCCGTCACCGTCGCCGACTCCACCGCGATCGGCGCCGACGGCACCCCCGACCCCGCCCCGCCGCTCCCGATGCCCCCCGGTGAGGCCCTCGACCCCGTCTTCCTCGTCCGCCACGACGACCCCGCCCACGCCGAGTACGGCACCGAACCCGAGCACCACCGGATGCGCCGCGAACTCGCCGAACACCTCGACGCGCTGATCGCCCTCCTGCCCCCGGGCACCACCGGACTCCTCGCCGTCCGCCGCGACCTCACCCCGACCGCGAGCCCCCTCGCCCGGGAGGCCCGCGAACTGCGCCTCGGCCACCCCGGGCTGCCCGCGGGCACGCTCGGCGCACTCGCCCACCGGGCCGGCTTCAGCTACGTCCGGGTCGCCCAGGGCGTCGTGACGGTCGCCCAGGAACACCAGGACCCCGTCCGGGTCACCGCCCCCGGCCTCTTCCGCGACGTGCTGCCCATCGGCACCACCGTCCCCCTCACCGTGACGCCCCCGCCCGCCGAGATCGGCACCGCCGGCGTCCTCGGCTGGTCCACCGGCGACGGCGCCGCCGCCCTCCTCACCACCGAGCCCGGCACCATGTCCGTCCGCGGCGAACACGGCGGCCCCGCCTGGGTGCAGGCCTCCTACCGGATGGGCGACCGCACCGGCGGCTACCGCCTCACCGTCCGGCTGCGCCCCGAACTCGCCGGCCACACCCTGCCCCCCGCCACCCGCTCCCTGATCGTCGGCCTCCTCGACGCGCTGCGCCCGCTGGGCGTCGAGGTCGTCACCCGTCTTCTGCCCGGAGGGAATCCGTGACCGACATCGTCTTCAGCCCCACCTTCAAACACGTCGCCTGGGTCGACAACCGCGACCGCGTCGCCGCGAGCGGCCAGAACGGCTTCAACGTGCGCTTCGACGCCATCCAGAAGGACCTGGAGCGGCTGGGGTCCGTCGTCGGACAGATCGACACCGGACTGAAGGCGGTGGGACAACGGCCCGTGGTCGAACGCAAGCTGAGCCTCGCCCCCGCCTTCGTACCGGTGTCGCCCGCCAAGGCGTGGGCCCTGGACCGCAACGGCGTCGCCACCCGGGAGTCCTCGCTCGACTCCTCGGCCCAGGGTCTCCTCCTCGTCACCCCGCCCGACGGGGCCCGGCTGGGCCGGCTCCGCGCCTTCGGCGCCAACAGCGGCGCCGCCTCCCTCACCATCGTGCTCTTCCGCTCCCCGCTCGCCGACAGCGCCAACCGCGAGGCACTGGCCCAGATCACCTGCACCGGCACCTTCGGCGACCCCCAGGACGTGTCGCCGGACAAGAACCGGGTCGACATGTCCCTCTACCGCTACTTCGTCACCGCCTCGCTCAGCTCGGCCACCGACGCCGACACCGTCCTCATCTCCAGCGTCCAGCTCACCTACTTCACCGACTGAACGGAGTCCCGCCCATGGCCGGCAACCTCTTCCTCCCCATCGACGGACCCGGCGGCACCGACGACGGGACACGGCCCTGGCCCCACGACGACGTGCACGCCTGGTACGCCAACGCCAGCATCCTGCTGCACCTCAACTCCGACGACCCCGAACTGCCCCGCGACGGCTACCGCACCCGCGTCGGCAAGGAGACCACCGTCAAGGTCTCCGTGAAGAACAAGGGCCCCCGGGCCCTGAACGGCGTCGAGATCCAGGCGTGGGTGTTCGCGCCCGGCATCGGCGCCATGAAACCCAGCCTCGCCATCCGGACGTTCGAGAGCGAAGGGCCGGCCACCGTCCCGTCCGGCGGCGTCACCCAGTTCGTCCTCACCCCGTACTGGACCCCCGGCGAGCCCGAGCTGGAGCGGTCGCCCGACGGACACCTCTGCCTGCTCGCCAACTGCTACCAGGGCGACAGCGTGCCGGGCGGGGAAGGCCGCCGGGTGCCCCCGGGCGACGGTCCCGACACCGTCCTCCACCCCGACCAGGACCAGCACCAGGGCCAGCTCAACATCATGCTGCTGCCCGCGCCGAAGCCGAACACGGACCTGCCCAAGAAGGTCCCCACCACCACCTATCCGCCGCCCGGCGGCGACCAGGCCTACCTGGTCAGGGCCGAGCAGGTGACGACCAAGCCGAACAGCCTCCAGCTCGCCGTGCTCGCCGCGCATCCCGGCGTCATCGCCACGGCGGAGGGTCTCGAACGCGGCGAGCTCAGCCTGGCCACCTCCCGGGGACCCGTGCCCATCACCCTCGCCACCGAGCCGCCCCGTTTCGACCTCGCCCCCGGACCCGTCCCCGCCCTCGACACCCCCTTCCGCTTCGACGCCGACCGCCCCGACCGGATCGACACCGACCTCGCCGTCCAGCTCCCCCCGGACCCGGCGGTCGGCAGCCTGCACACCTTCGAGCTGGGCCTGCGCGACGAGCGGGACCGGCTCGTCGGCTCCGGGCTGCGCGTGATGATCCTGGTCACCGAGTAGCCGAGGCGGCGCCCCGTGGAGATCCACGTCCACGTGCCGGTCCGGATCACCCTCACCGGAGAACCCGGCCCCGACGAACTCGCCGCGCTCACCCGCCGGCTGACCGCCCTCGTCGCCGGACGCCTCGACCGCGCCGCACGGGAGACCGCCCGCCGCCGCCCCGCCGGACCGGCGCCCGCCCCGGCCGGGGCGGCGGTCCGGGAGGCCCACGAGCCCGGCCGGGACGTCCCCGGGGGATACGCCCCGCCCTCGTACGCCGGAGCCGGGCGCCGCACCGCCGTCCCGTCGCGTGCCGAGCCGCCCTGGACCGTCGTCGGCACCGCGCGCGCCCGGATCGAGGTCGGACGCTACCTCCGCTACGTGGCGGAGGTGCTGGGCCGGGAGTTCCCGGAGGCCGTGCTGTACCGCTCGCTCGCCGGGGAGGTCCGCGACGCGGACGTCTGGCTCGTCCGGCTCGGCCGCGCCCACGCCCCGCACGCCCTGGGGGAGGAGCTGGTCACCGCGAGCTCCGCCCGGAAACGCGCCGGGGCCACCGTGCCCGCCTGGGCGGTCGCCGGCTCGGCCGAGTCGCTGCGCCGCCTCACCGACGCCGACACCAGCGGCGCGGTCGCCGCCCGGGTCCCCCGCGTGCCGCCCCGGCACGTCGTCTTCACCACCATGCGGCTGCCCCGCGTCGGCATCGGCGACGTCGCCGCCCTCGGCCCCGGCCTGGTCACCGCGCTGACCGTCCCCGACGCCGGATTCTGCGTCGACCCCTTGGTCTTCGAACGCGCCACCGGCCTGCCCTGGAGCCGCTACGCCGAGGAGTACGGCCGCGAGACCGTCCACGTCCGGATCCAGCCCGCCGTGCTCCGCGCCGCCTCCACCCCGGTGCGCACCCCCGCCGGGATCGAACGGGACGCGCTCTTCCTGCTGTTCGACCGGCACGCGGGTCCGGGACCCGCCCACCACGAGCCCGCCGCCCGGCTCCTCCTCGCCGAAGGGGACGCCTTCCCCGACGTCCCCGCCGCCGCGCTCCGGGGCCTCGAATGGCCCGACGAGGAGGGCGAACGGGTGCTCTACTGCCGGGCCTCCCTCGACCTCGGCCCGGACCGCCTCGACGCCGCGCGCTTCCGCCCCGCCGCCCGCCGGATCGCCGCCGGGATCCTGCCGCTGATCGGGGAGCACGCCTTCGGCGAGGCCCTGCGCGCCCTGCTGGACGAGACCGCGCGGCACGCGCCCGGCCGGACCGGCGGCCTCTTCGGGTACGTGCTGGAGGACCTCGCGGGCCACGGCGCGCTCACCGCCTTCCTCGACGCCGCCGAGGCCACCGGCCGGTCCGCCCTGCGGCTGGAGCTCCTCCGCCAGAGCGAGACCACCCCGTACGCCGGACACGACCGGGTCCGCGCCCTGCGCGCCGCCCTCGCCGGCGAACGCGCGGCCACCACCGCCCACGGCTACACGCCCGGCGGTCCCGGACAGGGCGCCCTGCGGCTGGACCGCAGACCGGACGGGACGGTGCCCGCCGGAGGGCTCCTCGGCGCCGTGGACCTCCTGTACGAGAAGACCACGGCGGTCCTGCGCCCCAGGCCCGGCCGGGCCGAGGCGCTGCGCGCCGCGCTCCTCGCCCAGCGAGGGCTGCTGGTCGAGGCCGTCCTCACCGGGAGCGACCCGCGCGAGTACACCGAGGAGGAGTTCACGGCCGAGGCCACCGCGCGCGCCGCGCGGGCCGCCGGGATCACCGCCGACGACTTCGAGGAGATCCGGGTCGCCCTCGGCATCCGGCTCCTGGAGGTCCTCGCCACCGAGGAACAGGGCCTGCCCTCGTACGCGGTGCGGTTCGAGCTCGTGTCGCGCTGCGAGGGCGGCGCGGAGCCGTGGACGCGCGCCGCCGGTCCGCTGCTCGAACCGGTCGGCCTCTTCGAGGCGCGGCTCGTCGAATGGCGGCTCGGGCAGGCGGGCACCGCCTACCGCTGGGCGGGCTTCGCCGTGGTCGCCGTCGGCGGCGCCGCCCTCGCCTGGGAGGCGGGTGTCGTCGCCTCCCTCGTCCGGCTCGGCGGCGGGGCGCGCGCCGTGGGCGTCGGCGTCGGCCTCTCCGAGACCCTCCACCTGGCCAAGGTCCTGCTCCACGAGGAGGACGGCGGCTTCGGCGGCTTCGCCATGGCCGCCGTCGACGGCTACCTCGGCTCCGTCGGCTACCGGGTCGGCAGCGGACTCGGCGGCCTCGCCGCGGGCCGCCTCGGCACCGCCGGGCTGCGCGCCCGGATCACCTCCTGGCTCGCCGGAAAGCTCGTCACCGGCGCGGTCGGCGGTGCCTCCTCGGCCGCCCTGGCGGCCCTCGCCCACGACGTCGTGGACGCGCGCTGGTCGGGCGTCGAGGCGTACGCCCGCACCATGGAGTTCGGCACCGTCGTCGGAGTGATCGGCGCCTTCACCGTCGAGCCGCTGCTGCACGCGCTCCTCACCCGCGCCGCCCCGACCCTCGTCAAGGCGGCCCTGCTCACCCGGCTGCTGAGCGCCGAGGGCGTCACGGCCGAACGCTGGGCCGAGGCCATGGCGCTGACCCGGCGCCGGATGGAACACACCCTGGGCCAGGGCCTGCCGGCGGCGGAGGCGAGGGCCTGGTCCCTGGCCCTCGCCGCGCGCGCCGACGAGGCCGCGGAGGGCCTCGCCCCCGCCTCGCCCCGGCCCCGGGGCACGGCCTCCCGGATCCCGGCGCGGATCGAGCCGGGGGCGGCGGGCGCGCACTCCGCGCCCGGTTCCGCGTCCGGTTCCGCGCCCGGCCCCGGCACCGCCTCCGGTCCCGTCGCCGTCCCCGTACCGGTCTCCGCCGAGGCCGCCGAGAACGCGGCGGCCCGGTCCGGGCCCGCCGCCGCCTGGCCCGGCTGGGCGCAGCTCAAGCGGGCCTCGCTGACCGACCGGGAGGCCGCCCTGGACCGGTGGTGGTACGAGCGGGCCCGCCCCGAGGAACTGCGGGCCCGCGAGGCCCACGACCCCGTGGCCAAGGAGTTCCTGGACGAGGTCTGGGGCGGACCCCGGCGCCCGCACCAGCCCGAGCGGCCGAGCGACCCCGCCGTACAGGACCTGCTCCGGGGGGACCTGGCGGCGGCCCGCGCCGCCGTCGAGGCCGAGCGGCCGCGCCGGATGGCGGCCGGAACGCGGGCGCCGTCCGCGCGCGAGCGGGCCGGATTCCAGGAGCGCGCCACCCCGGCCGGGGCACAGGAGGTGCCGCCGACCGCCAAGGCCGCCGCCGGGTACGAGGGCACGGTCGCCGTCGCCCGCTCCGACATCCCCGCCCTCGCCGGGGAGCTGTTCACCGGCGGCTCGCCGCGCGCCCTCGGCTCGTACGACCCCGCGCACCCCGTCCGGCCCCCGGACGGGGTGGTCGTGCCGCAGGCCCACGGCCACGCCGAACAGGACCTCGGGCAGCGGCTGGACGCCCGGCTCGCCCGCCTCACCGACGCCGAACGGGCCGCCGCCCGAGGCCGTACCGTCTTCATCCGGGTCGACCAGGAGGTCTGCTCCCTCTGCGCCGCCGCGCTCGGCGGCGGGCCGCGCGCCGGGGTGCTCGCCCGGCTGAGCGCCCGCCACCCCGACCTCGTCTTCGAGGTCACCGCCGACGACGTCAGCACCGTCTACCGGATCGTCGGCGGACGGAGGGTCCGATGACCGCCGGCCCGCCCGAACGCCGCTTCCACCCGCCCGTTTTCCCGCCCCCGCCCGAGGGGCTGGCCCCGGAGACCGCCCGGCTGCTGGAGGACGCCGTCCGGCGGGCCGTCGCCGACGCGGTGCGGGCGGCGGGCGGCCGGTTCGCGGAGCCGGGCGTGCCCGGCCCGCCCGCCGTGCCGCCCGGGCGGGCCCGCCCGGAGCCGCCGGAGGCGCCGGAGGCGCTGGACCCCGGGAGCGACGGCTACCGGGTGCCCGGCTACGCCTCCGGGGGCCGCCCGGTGACCGTGCGGCTGCGCCGGGACCGGGGAGGCGCGGGGCCCGTCGGGCGGCCCGCGGGCGGGCTGGGCCTCGGGGCGCGGGCCGGCACCGGCGGGCGCGATCTGGGCCCCGGCGCCCGCGGCGGGGCCCCGGCGCCCCCGACGCCCGCGCCCGAGCGGCCCTGGACGCCCCAGCGGCTCGCCGCGCTGCGACGGCGGATGGGCCCGGAGTACCAGGAGGCGCTGCTCGGCCGGATCTCCGTGGACGACCTGCTGGTCGGCTCCCACCGGGCGCGGCTGGTGCCCGCGCCCGGCGGCACCGACCACGAGCGGACCGTGGCCGTCCGGCTCGGCCCCGGCGCCTTCTACCTGGAGTCGCTCCCCGTCGAACGGAGCGGGCTGAGAGTCGCCACCCTGCCCGGGGGCCGCTACGCCGTGCACCGCGTCGGCGCGGACGGGCGGCGCGCGGACACCGGGCTGCGGGTCATCACCTGGGACACCCATCCGGTGCCCGAGGGCATCCTCGCGTACACCTCCGACCTCACCACCCTCCGTGAGATCACCGTCGTCGGGCACGCCCGCCCGGACGTCCGGGCGGTCGCCGCGGCGGTCGCCGACGACCTGCGGCGCGGGCTGGCCTACGCGCCCGGCTCGGTCGTGGCGGCCACCATGAAGGACCGGCTCCAGGGCCTGGACCACGCGGAACTCATGTCCTGCTTCGCCGAGTTGAGCGCGCTCGGCAGGCTCGGGGAGGCGCTGTCCCTGGTCCGGGTGCGGGCCTTCCGGACCTTTCTGCGCGAGCGGGGGGTGCCCTGGTCGTACGTCTACTCCCACTGGGAGCCCAACGTGCTCGACGGGGCGCAGGTGCTCGCCGGGATCGTGTGGGGCGCGGGCGAGTTCGAGTACCAGGTGCTGGAACTGCTGGGGACGCTCGCCGGGTCGCTGTTCTCCGCCCGCCTCGCCGAGGACCGGCACCGGCTGTGGACCGGACTCGTCACCGCCGTCACGCATCCGCTGGTCACCGCCCGGGAGGGGCTGCGGGCGCTGCGCGACGCCTTCGTCGAGAAGCTGGACCAGCTGGAGTTCTTCGACGCCGGGCGGATCGTGGGCCAGATCCTGATGGCGCTGCTCACCCTGCCCGAGGCCGTCGCCTCGCTGCCCCGGATCGGCCGGGGCGCGGTCCGCGCGGTGCTCGCGGTGAACCGGATCGGGGTGGCCGTCCTCGACCGGATCGGGCTGCGGCTGCTGGACGTGCTGCGGCTCCTGTTCGCCGAGCGGCCCGTGCTCGTCACCCGGGAGGGGGTGCTGCTCAGCGTGGGCGCGGGCGACGACATCCTCGCCTCCGGGGCCAAGGCCAAGGGCAGTTGGGTGATCTCCCGCACCGAGATCGGCAAGGAGCTCGGCGCGGGGCAGGCGGCTGAGCGCCTCTTCACCCCGGAGGAGATCGAGGAACTGGGCCGGATGCTCGACCAGTTGAAGAAGAGGAAGCCCCCTCGCCATGCCCCGGGCGCGGCGGTGCTCACCGTGGAGGTCCTGGAGGAGCTGGTGGCCGAGGCGATCGCGGAGGTCGGCCTGCAGCCGGGCAGCGCCGAGTTCACGGCCGCCAAGCGCGGCAGCAGACTGCACTCCGCCTTCTCCCGCCTGGTGACGGCCCGGTTCCCCGGCAGCGGCCTCACCCTGGTCAGCGAGACGGCGATCCGCGATTTCGCCAAGCTCCCCGCCGCGGTCCTCGACATGACGATCGAGGAGTTCGTGAAGGCCACCCCCGGGGTGGCCGAGCTGGAACAGCGGCTCAAACCGCTGTTCCTGAAGGAGGGCAAGCCGCGTCTGATCGGTGACCTGACGCCCGACCTGATCGTCCGGGCCCCCGGCCGCCTCGTGGTCTTCGACCTGACCAGCGTCGAGCGCCAGGCGCACATGGCGAAGAACCTGCTGTACGCGGCGGTGCTCCGGGACGTGGGCGACGCCGTCACCGTGGGGGAGACCTACTGGCGCCACTTCGGCGACACCACCGCCGAGATCGGCGCGCACTACCGCAAGGAGCTCCGCGCCGCCCGGATCCAGCAGGAGGCGGCGCGGGAGGTCATGCGGCGCGCTCAGGGCGGGGGTGGCACGCCCTGAGCGCGGCCCCCCGGCTCAGACCCAGTTGATCCCGGCCCGCGCGAGCAGCGGGTCGTCTGTCATCTCCCACAGCGGCACGGCCACGTTGCCGATCCGGTAGCGCCCGCCGTAGTGCAGGCCGAGGACCCGGTGGTCGGTGAGGTCGAGGACCGGGGAGCCGCTGTTGCCGCCGAGGGTGGAGCAGTCGTGCTTGAGCACCCGGCCGCCGGGCGCGAACTCCGTGGTCATGCCCGGCTGGAGGCGCTTCACGTTGTACACGTCCATGAAGATCCGGCGCATGGACTCCGGCTCGTTGCGGCGCCCGTCCCACGCCGGGTAGCCGATCACGTACACCGGGCGCCCCGGCACGCTCGCCGGCGCGTCGGCCGCGACCGCCAGCGGCGTCGGCAGGACCCCGCCGTCCGGCGGGGCGATCCGCAGCAGCGCCATGTCCACCTCGTCGTGGATCCCGATCACCTCGGTCACCTCGTACGGGACGGAGTCCGGGGCCGCCGGCGGCGGTGCGGGGGCGTCGGGCGAGGGCAGCTCCTCGCCGGGGTCCACCCGGGCCGACATGCCCTGCTGGAAGGTCCAGGACGCTCCCTCGGCGCGGCTGAACTCGGCGGCCACGTGCCGGTTGGTCATCACCGCGTCGGGACCCACCAGGAACGCCGTGCCGATCCACGCCAGGCTGGGGTGCCCGGTGACCTCGACCCGGCCGACCCGGTCCAGCGACTCGCGGATCGCGGGCCGGCCCGCGTCGAGCACCGCCCAGTCGCCGGGCTGGGAGGCGAAGTCCCGGCCCCGCACCAGGATCGCGGGGCGGCCTTCCAGCAGGACGATCGCCTCCACGCCGAAGTACTCGTCGTCGTCGACCTCGTCGGCCCGCCCGGCGGCCAGCTTCTCCAGACCCGAGGCGCCCGCCTCCAGGACCCGGGACCGCTCCTCCCGCGCGAACACGCCGATCTGGGCCGCCGAGGCGAGGCCCGGCGGCAGCTCCTCGGCCGACTCCTCGTACTCGATCTCCGCCTCCAGGCCCGCCCGGACCCGGGCGGCCACCTCGCGCGGATCGCCGAAGACCCGCTCCTCGCCGGTCGCGACCGGCGTGCCGACCGGCGAACCGGCGGCCGGTCCGCCCGTCGTGCCGGCCGTCGTGCCGGCCGTCGTGCCGACCGCCGTCGCGCCGAGTGAAGCCCTGCCCATCTCCCGTCACCTCCGCCTGTTCCGCCCGTGGGCGTCACGGCCCGCCGAAGAGCTCGGACTGGGCCGCCATGATCTCCTCGTACACCTCCGGCCGGTTCTCCCGCAGGTGGGCGAGGACCCGGCTCATCTGGGTGCCGACGTTCACGAACGCCGTCGCCCGGCCCTGGAAGTCGACCTCCTCGATCCGTTTGGTGCCCCGGTGCAGGGCGACCACCGTCCAGCCGTCGTCCAGGACGGGCGAGCCGGAGGAGCCGCCTCGGGTGTCGGTGAAGTAGACGACGTCCGTGTCGTCCGCCTGGTAGACCAGGTTGTTGCGCAGCGCCACCCGCTTCGGCCGCCCGCCCGGGTGCTGGATGATGTTGACGGCGACGGGCTCGTGGCCGCCCGGGGCCAGCGGGCTCGTCGAGACCCGCAGCACCGGACGCCCCGGCTGGACCGCCGTCAGCCGCATGACCGCGTAGTCCAGGGCCTCGTCCCAGGCGACCAGTTCGCCCGCGGTGGCCTCCTCGGTCTCCGTCTCGTCGGCGCCGTAGTCGAAGCGCGAGCGGGAGTTGCGCACCTGGAGCTGGAGGTCCGCGTCGGCGACCACGTCCCGGGGCGTCCCGGGCGTGCGGGTACGGGCGTTGACCACGTGGTGGTTGGTGACGAGGAGGCCGGGCGCGATCAGCCAGCCGGTGCCCGCGTGCGGGTACGCGGGCTGGAGCGGGGCCCCCGAGCGGTACGGCGGGACGCTGATCCGGGCGACGGCGGCGCCGGCCCGGAAGCCGCCCTGGAGGAACTCGAAGGGAACCGTGTCGTCGCGGAACACGATCTCCTCCTTCACCTCCGACGGCAGCACGTCCAGCGGCAGTTCGGGCTCCCCGGCGGCGTCCCGGGACACGTCGTCCAGGGCGCGCTGGAAGACGGCGACCGGGCCCGGCTGGGTGGTCAGGGTGAGCGCGTTGCGCAGCCAGGCCTCCAGCGGGACCGTGCCGTCGATGAGCCGCTCCACGCGGTTGACGGTCAGCAGGTCGGAGCGGAGCTGCTCGGACGGGGTGGTGCGCAGCGGCAGTCCGGCCCGGAAGTGCCGGGTGGTGCCGGCGAACAGCGCGGGCCGCAGCCCGGTGTCGGCGAGCCCGGCCTCCAGGGCCGCGCTCCGCACCCGCAGCAGCTCCTCGTCGGACAGGTACGGCACCGTCCGCCAGGCCGCCTGCGCGGAGTCCGGCGGCGGGGTCAGGCCGGCCGCGCCCTCGGCTCCGGCCCGCGGGGTGAGGCCGTGGGCGCGGCCCGGGGCGGGCGGCGGGGTGCCCGCGTCCATCGCGGCGGCGACGCCGAGCAACAGGTCGCCGCTGTGGTCGCGCAGGGCCAGCGCCCGGCGCGCCAGGCTGTCCAGGGTGCCGTGCCGCCGGGCCTCCCGCAGCGCCGCCGCCACCTCCGGGTACGGCAGGGCCCGCACGGCCGAGGCGGCGGCGGGCGGGGCCCCGGGCACGGCGTGGACGCCGGTCACCCGGGGCGCGGCGGGCGGTGGCCCGTCGTCCGCGCCCGCCCCGGCGGCGGCCGACTCCAGGATGCGGGTGAGCGGGCGGCGCAGCTGCGGCTCGTCGGCCATGGCGGACTCGATCCAGCGGGCCAGCGCGGCCACCACGGCCTCGTCGTCGCCGGGCAGCCCGACCAGCCGCAGGGTGTGCTCCAGGACGTGCGGGTCGACGCGCCCGGCGGAGGCGGCGGCGGCCCGCGCCAGGGCGGGCTGCTGGGCCAGCGCCTCGTCGGGGATCCCGCGCAGCGTCCGGGCGAGCTTGCGGTCGGTCTCCTCGGAGCCCTCGTCGGCCACGGCGGCGAGCCGGGAGCGGGCCACCAGGACGCCCATCGACTCGTACGGCAGGCCGAGGCCCGCCGCGATCGACTCGGCCTCCTGGAGCGCCCGGTCGGCGTCGGTGAAGTCGCCCGCGTCCTGGGCGAGCCGCGCGGAGAGCTGGAGCAGCTCCAGGCGGGTCTCGGCGCAGCCGGCCTCCTCGGCGCGGTCCACGGCCAGGTCGGCGGTCTCGCGCGCCTCGCCGGGCCGCTCGGAGCGGGCCAGGGTCTCCACGAGGAGGGCGTGCAGGCGGCTGCACGGGGTCCACGGGCGGCGCTCGGCGAGCCGTTCGGCGGCGGCCTCCACGTACCCCTGGGTGAGCAGGTCCTCGACCTCGCGGGCGGCGATCCGCTCCCAGTCCTCCTGGTCGGCCTCGGCCATGATCTGGTCAGGCACGTGGCCGCCGATCCGGCCGAGGAGGAAGGCGGCCGAGCGGGCCGACATGTCGTGGTCGGCGCCGACGAGGAAGCTCTCGACGCCGGGCTCCCAGCGGGTCTCCACGGTGCGCGGGTTCTCGCCGAGCCGCAGCCGGTGGTAGATCTCCTCGGCGCGCGCCGAGGGCCCCTCGCGGGCCGCGTAGTAGGCGACCGCGCGGGTGTCCACGGCCCGCATGAGGTCGGTGCGGGCGCTGTCGGAGAGCCGCAGCATGATGGTGCGCAGGTCGGCGCGGTGCCGGATGGCCTGGGGCCCGGCCGACTCCATCAGGTCGAGCCGGGAGACCAGCCGGCCGAAGAGCAGGCCCGCCTCGGAGGCCGTGGTCACGGTGAGCCCGGCCGGTCCGGCGAGGACCTCGCGGACCAGGTCGGGGGTGATGACGCGGAGCGCGAGGCCCGCCTGGACCAGGGCGCGGACCGAGTCGTCGGCGATGTGCTTGAGGATCCGGTCGTACAGGGTGCCCTGGATGAGCATCTGGTCGACCTTGTGGTGGAAGTAGCGTCGCCGGGACGGCAGCGTGGTGAGCAGGTCGCCGAGCGACTCGGACTCCTCACCGAGGACGACGGCCGTGCGGGCGGCCAGCTTGAGGCTGAGCGGATGCCCGCCGACCCGGTCGTACAGGCTCCGGGCCACGTCCTCGTCGTCGACGCCGGAGGACATCAGCAGTTCGACGGAGGCCGGTGCGTCGAGCTCGCCGAGGGCCATGGTGCGCGGGTTCATGACCTTGGCGGGGTGGTCGATGGGCGCCCGGCCGGCGACGACGAACCGCAGCCGGGGGTAGGCGGCGCGCAGCGCGGTCCACACCGCCCACATCCGGGACATCACGGGGGAGCCCCGGTACTGGGCCTGTTCGAAGGAGTCGAGCGCGACGAGCAGCGGCGGGTCCATGCCGTCGGCGGGGGTGGTGACGGCCCGCGCGACGAGTCCGGCGAGCTCGCGGGCCAGCTCCTGCTCGTGGGCGGAGGCGCGGGCGTGGAAGCCGGCCGAGTAGTCGCGGCCGAGGGTGGCGCGGGTCGCGGACAGCTCGAACAGGTCGTCGAGCTGGTCGAGTTCGCCGCGCTGGGCGGCGGCGGTCTGGCCACAGCGGTCGGCGAGCGCGTCGAAGGCCTCCCGGTGGTCCGGGTACTGGATGCCGAGCTGCCGGGCGGCCTCGGCGATGACGGTGGCGGGCTCGTGGACGGAGAGCGTGGGCCGCTCGAAGTCGATGTAGGCGAAGGGGAAGCCCTCGGGCGCGTACGCCCGCAGGCTGTCCAGCAGGAACCGGGCCAGCAGGGTGCTCTTGCCGATGCCGCCGATGCCGTGGATGAGCACCGGGGGCTCGGCGGGCTCGGCGGGCAGCGCGAGATAGGAGCGCAGCGCGTCGAGTTCGCGGATCCGCCCGTGGAAGGTGCCCTCGACGTGCAGCCGCATCGGCTGGAGCAGCCGGGCGTGTTCGAGCCGGTGCTGTACGTCCTCGGCGTCGGGCAGCAGCCCGGCGGCGCCCGGCACCCGGCGCAGCCAGAGCACGGCCTGGAGCAGGTCGGACAGCTCCTCGACAGCAGGCTCGGGGCCGGTCGCGGGGAGGCCCCGCAGCAGGGCCGCCGCGGTCCGCTCGACCCGGGGGCCCTCGGGCAGTGCGTCGAAGTCGGCGGCGTCCAGGGCCGCCAGCGCCGCCACGGGCCCGGCCAGTCCGCGCAGGGCCGTCTCCCGGACCTCGGGGGTGAGCACCCAGCGCAGCGCGTGCCGGGGGGTCGCGAGCGCCGTGCAGTCGTCGACGAGTTCGGCGACGGCCCGGCCGCCGGCCCGCTGCTCGCCGGGCAGCCGGAGCTCCGCCGGGTCGAAGTCGTCGAGCAGGCAGGCCGCCTCGCGGTAGGCGCGGCGGGCCTCGGACACGGCCGGGACGGCGGGCGTGGCGGGGGCGCGCAGGGCGCGGCGGAGCGGGCCGGTGGCGTCGCGGCCGGGGGCGACGGCGAGATAGGTCCGGACGCTCTCCTCGACGGCCGTGCACACACGGCGCATGTAGCTGTCCCCGGCGGATTCGGGCGTCCCGGCGGATTCGGGCGTCCTGGCCGCTCCGGGCGTCCCGGCGGCCTCGGGTGTCCCGGCCGCGCGGAGCACCTCGGCGACCGCCGTCTCCACGAGTCCGGGCCGCAGCTCCTCGTCAGGCGGCACCGGCGCCTCGCGGAGGAACTGGTCGAAGAAGGCCCGCAGATCGTCCGCGTCGACGGCCCGCGCGGTGTCCCGCACCTCGTTCTTGCGGATGTCGTACGGGAGTTGGCGCAGCGCTGTGGAGTAGCCGAGCAGCACGAGGCGGGGCACGGTCTCGGCGCGCACCGGGGTGTGCTCGTAGATGGCGAGGGCCAGTTTGCCGATGCAGTCCCAGACGTCGGAGTTCGGGTCGAGGGCGTCGCACTCGTCCAGGACCAGCCAGTAGCGCTCCTCGGCGGCGGTGGCGCGGCTGACGATCCGGTGCACGGCGTCGTCGATCGAGGGCAGGGGATCGTTCAACCGTGTGGGGTTCAACGGCACTCCGTCGGCGCCCGGCTCCGACACGAACTCGCCGAGGCGCCCCACCAGCCGCGCCGCCGTCGTGGTCCGCGACAGCGTCACCCGCACCGGCCGGAAGCCGCAGTGCTGTCCCAGGTGCCGGATCAGCTGGTACGTGTACGAGCGTCCGCTGTCCGGTGCGCCGTCCACGACCAGGACCGTCTGCTCCGGGTCGGCGACGAAGCGGCGCAGCTTCTCGCGCAGCGGGGCCCGGTCGATGAAGACCGCCGTG
Organism: Streptomyces sp. NPDC042100; assembly: GCF_055582325.1. Classification (NCBI taxonomy): domain Bacteria; kingdom Bacillati; phylum Actinomycetota; class Actinomycetes; order Kitasatosporales; family Streptomycetaceae; genus Streptomyces; species Streptomyces sp. NPDC042100. Next base: position 258,531 of record NZ_JBVJDK010000004.1, on the reverse strand, counting down.
CCGTCCCGGAGCACCACGGTCGCGAACGGGTCCCGTTCGGAGTGCGCGGTCTCCTCGTCCTCGCGCAGCCGCCCCAGCAGCGAACGCAGTTCGGTGCCCCGCCCGGCCGCGTCCTTCGCGTCCAGCCGGTCGAGCGCGTCGAGCCGGCTCAGCGCCGCCAGCAGCCGCCGCTGGTGCCCGATGTCCCTGCGCGCGGCCCCCACGATGCGGCGCGCGTTCTCGTCGCGGTCGGGGGTGAGCGGCAGGTCGGTCACGAAGACCTTGCCGAGGGCGCTGCGCAGCAGCCCTCTGCGGGGATCGGGGTTGTCGAGAAGGTGGTCCCGCACCCAGCTGGTGACGAGGCCCCACTCCGTCTCGGTGAGAGGCATGGCGCACCTGCCCGTCCGTCCCCGCGCCGGAGGAGGACGGACTTCCCTGCCATCCTCTCCCCGGGCCCCGTGCCCCGCAATCGCTGCGGACCGGACCGGACCGGACCGGACCGGACCGGACCATACCGGACCGGGGCGGGGCGGGGCGGCGCCGGGGTGGGGCGGACCGGACCGGGGCGGCGGCGGGCACCGGGAGGGCGCGGCGCGCTCAGCCCCGTGTCGTGATGTCCTCGAAGCTCTCCAGCCGCCGCCAGCGCTCCTCGGGCGAGCGCGTCGGCGGCATCAGGTCCACGTCCGGCAGCGGCCCGAACTCCAGCTCCGTGATCTCGGCGACGTCCGAGACCGGCACCTGGTACGTGCGGTAGGGCCCGAGCGGCGGCGGCGCCCCCGCGGTCGCCCCGGCCAGCGCCCGCTCCGCGTCCCGGCTCAGGTCCGGGCTCTGGTCGAGCACGTACGCGGTCGCCGCCAGCGCCCCGTCCTGCAGGAAGGCGACCACCTTCCAGAACCGCAGCGGCACCTGGATGCCCCGGTAGGGCGGGTCGGAGTCCTGGAGCACCGGGCCGGTCAGCACCGCGAGCTTGCGGTCGTAGTCGGCCGCGTTCTCCAGCAGGTAGTTCTCCAGGCCCTGCCACAGCTGCTTGCCCTGGTTGAAGACGTCCACCTGCGGAGCCGCGTTGGTGAAGTGGAAGGTGTCGGTGTTCGCCTGGTCCGCGACACCCGCCGCGCCCCACACCGGGTCCAGCCGGCGCACCATGTGCCCGCGGTCCAGGCTGTTGTTCCGGTAGACCTCGTCGCCCGCCTGCTGCTCGCGCGGCAGCCGGGGGTCGTACAGCCAGACGTCCTCGCGCGGCACGTCCTCCAGGAGCTGCGCCCCCTCGATGCAGACGCCGGTGGCGGCGGGCAGCCGCCGGTCGGGGCGGAAGACGACGCTGAAGTGGGTGTACGGCAGGACCACGGTCCCGACGGCGGCGCGTACCGGCAGCGGGAGGGGCACGACGGGGCCCAGGAAGCCCTCGTCGTATCCGGTGCGGTCGGCGAGCTGGTCGTGCCCGGATTCGGTGGAGTTCATAGGATGTAAGTACCGCGCGGGGGAGGGTAGCCCACGGCACCGGAGCCGCAGGCCACTCGAACAGACGCCCCCCGGTGCCCCCGCAACCCCCGCCGGCGACGTCGAGGAGGCATCGCCATGCCCACCGGACTCTCCCTGCACATCGGACTCAACCGCGTCGACCCCGCCCGCTACGACGGCTGGGACGGCACCCTCGTGGCCTGCGAGAACGACGCCCGCGACATGGCGAGGATCGCCACCGCGGCGGGCTTCACCCCCACCGTCCTGCTCACCGAGGAGGGCACCGTCGACCGGATCACCGCCGCGCTCCGCGACGCCGCCGGAAAGCTCGCGGGCGGCGACATCCTGCTCCTCAGCTACTCCGGCCACGGCGGGCAGGTGCCCGACGTCACCGGCGGCGACCACGAGACGGACCGGCGCGACGAGACCCTCGTCTTCTACGACCGCCAGTTCCTCGACGACGAGGTCCACCAGGAGTTCCTGCGCTTCGACGACGGCGTCCGCGTCGTCACCTTCTTCGACTGCTGCCACAGCGGCACCAGCATCGAACTGCCCGGCGCCGCCGAGGTCACCGGCCGCTTCGTCCCCGAGCCGAAGCAGATCGAGCTCTACGAGCGCGACCGCGACTTCTACGACGACCTCCAGCGCTCGCTCGCCAAGGCGGCGGCGAACACCGGCACCGCGCAGGGGCCCCCGGTGATCCTCGTCTCCGCCTGCCAGGACAACCAGGTCGCCGCCGACGGAGCCGTCAACGGCGCCTTCACCGAGGCGCTCCTGGACGTCTGGCGCGACGGCGCCTTCCGAGGCGACTACCGCGCCTTCCACCGGGCGATCCAGGCCGAACTGCCGCCCACCCAGAGCCCCAACCTCTACACGACCGGAGCCCCCACGGAGGCGTTCCTGGGCCAGCGGCCCCTCACGGTCTGAGCGCCGTCGCGAGCTGGGCGCGCGAGCGCACGTCCAGCTTCTGGTAGATCCGCGTCAGCCGCGCCTCCACCGTCTTCACGCTCAGGTACAGCTTCGCCGCCGCCTCCTGGTTGCTGGCCCCCTGCCCGACCAGCCGGGCCAGGCGCAGCTCCGCCTCGGTCAGCGCGGACCGCGCCGACAGCGCCTCCGCGCCCGCCGGGCCCGCCGGGCCCTCACCCGCCGGGCCGGCCGGCGTCTCGCTCGTCAGCACGAGCCAGGGCGCAGCCCCGGCCCGCTCGAAGACCCCCGCCGCCTCCTGGAGCGCCGCCTGCGCCGCCGAGCGGCGCCGCCGCCTGCGCTCCACCCGGGCCAGCGCCACCAGCGCCCGCCCCCGCTCCAGCGGCAGCCCCGCCCGGCCGAACCGCTCCGCCGTCCCGCTCAGCAGCTCCGCCGCCCCGTCCGTACGGCCCTCCGCCGACAGGCACAGCGCGTACGCCCGGTCGCAGCCCAGCAGCACCGACGTGCGCCCCAGCCGCTCCGCCACCGGCCGCACCTCCGCCAGGACCGCCAGGGCCTCCTCGACGGCGTCGTGCGCCAGCAGCGCCTCCGCCAGCTCCTCGTGCCAGCGCAGCATCGACGGGTCCACCGTGGACTGGGCCCGCTCGTTCGCCTCCACCCGGCGCAGCGTCTCCAGCGCGGCGGCCACGTCCCCGTTCACCAGCTGCACCCGCCCCAGCGCGTACAGGCTGCGGGACAGGAAGACCCGGTCGCCCTCCTCCTCCGAGGCCTGCACGCTGCGCCGCGCGTAGCTCGCCGCCCGGCCGAAGCTGCCGCCCGCCGTCTCCGCCAGCGCCAGCGCGTACCACGCGGGCCCGGGGGAGAGCCCCGCCTCCAGCGTCAGCGCCAGCGACTGGCCCGCGTGCGCCAGCGCCGCCGAGCAGGGCCCGAGCCGCGACTCGATCTCCGCCAGGGTGCTCAGCAGCTCGATGGTGTCCTCGACGGAGCCGCGCCGCTGCACCAGCGGCAGCAGCGCGTTGAGCTGGTCCCGGGCGTCCACCAGCCGCCCGTCGAACAGCGCGTGACGGATCGTCAGAATCTGGGCCGCGTTGCGGATCCCGGCCGGCCGCTCGGCCGTCTCCAGGGCGCGCGCCTGCGCGAGCACCGCGTCCGCGTCGGCCGATCCCAGCGCCCGCTCCATCCGCGCCTGCACGGTCAGCGCCTGCGCCGCCAGCCTCGGGTCGCCCATCGACGCGGCCAGCGCCGCCGACTCCACGGCCGCCGCCCGGGAGCGCAGCGGATCCCCGTCCGCCAGCACGTACTTGACGGCCAGCCGGAGCTGCACCGCCGCCCGCAGCGCGGTGTCGTCCTCCGAGTCCTCCATCGCGTGCACGTACATCTCGTCGAGCCCGGTCAGCCCCTGCCCCGCCGTGTCCAGCACCGCGAGCCGGGCCCGTACCCGGTCGGCGGGCACCGCGTCGCGGGCCAGCAGGTCGGTCGCGGCCCGCATGGCCAGATCGGCGCGGGCCGCGCGGGCGGCCTCCTCGGCGGCGTCCACCAGCCGGGCGATCCGCCGGTTCCCGTACCGTCCCGGCGTCGACTCGGCCGCCAGCAGTGCCAGTTCGGCGGCGAGTCCGCGATTGCCGCGCCCCCGGGCGAGGTCCGCCGCCGCGCCGACCTCGGCGGCCAGCTCCTCGTCGGGCGCGTCGGTGGCCAGCGCCCGGTGCCGCACCGCGTCCACCGGGTCGTCCACCACCTGCGCCAACGCCGCGTGCCCGGCGCTGCGTTCGGCCCAGCAGGCGTCGTGCACCAGGGTCGAGGGCAGCAGTCCGGCGGTGAACGCGACGGTGCCGTCCTCGGCCAGCGACACCAGCCCGGCCCGTTCGGCCGCCGCCAGGTCCGCCTCCGCGTTCGGCCGCCCCGCGCGCCGGACCAGCGCCGCCGAGGGGCGCAGCGCGAGCGCCGCGAGCAGCAGGGTCTCCCGCACGTCCGGCGGCGCGGCGCCGAGGAGCTGCCGGGCCAGGTCCCGGGCCCGGCCGGACAGGGTCAGCGCCTCGGCGTGGTGCACCGGGGTCCGGGCGTCGGCGAGCGAGCGCCCGACGGCCAGCGCGAGCCGGGGATTGCCGCCGCTCGCCTTGTGGATCCGCCCGGCCATCCGGGACGGCAGCCGGTGGTGGATGAGCAGTTCGGCGATCTCGTCCGCGTGCAGCGGCGGCACCAGCAGCACATCGGCCTCGGACGGCACCCACAGGTGGGTGTCGCGCGGGTCCTGCGTCCCGTACGCCTCGTAGGCCTCCGGCGTCTCCACGGAGACCACCCGGAGCGCGGGCGGCGCCAGGTGCAGGGCGAAGCGGAGCAGGTCGGCGCTGTCGGGGTCGATGTGCTGCACCCCGTCGACGACGAGCAGGGCGGGGCCGCGCGCGGTGAGCGCCCGCAGGATCCGGGCGATCCCGAGCCGCAGCGCGATCGGGTCCCAGCCGCCGTCGTGCAGCGGGGCCTCGCGGCAGAGCATGGCCACGGCGGTCCGCTGCGGCCCGGGCAGCGCGTCGAACACCCCGGTGGCCGAGACGCCGAGCGGTCCGTGGTCCCCGTGCTCCCCGACGGGCGCGGTCGGGTACGCGGGGGCGGCGGCGTCCTGGCCGGCGGCCGCCCACTCCGGGCCGGTCCCGGAGCCCTCGGCGCCCGCCGGGGCGGCGCCGGGCCCCTCGGGGCCGCCGGCTCCCTCGGGAGCGGGCGCCGGTCCCGGCGCGGGGCGGCTCACGGTGGCCGCGACCGAGGCGACCAGTGCCGCCGCGGTCGCGCCGGGTATCTCGCGGTCGGCGGGGAGCGTGGCCAGCCACAGCACGGTCTCGCCGCGGGCCTCCGCGCGCGCCGCCGAGGCCAGCGCGACCTCGGTCTTGCCGACCCCGGCCGGTCCGGTGAGCAGCGCCCGCCCGCGCGACTGCAGTACGCGTTCGAGGCGGGCGAGGAGTTCCTCGCGGCCCACCGGCGCCGGCGGCGCTGACGTCATGGTTCCACCACCCTCCGGCCCTCGGGGCCCGGCCGTGAGCCCCCGTTGCGCAGAGAATACGGAGCCTGTCGCCCGAGTCCAGGCCCGCTGTCCGGCATACGGACGGCGCTCGCCGGGCGACGGTCCGTCACCGACGCCAGGAAGCGCCCGTGGTGTAGACCACGAGCGCTTCGCTGACCAGCGGTGATGCTGATGTGGGGGGTGAATCTGAGAGGAACCCTGGCGACCTAGAAGGTCAGGCTCCACGAGTCGATGTAGCCGGTGTCACCCGAGGCCACATCGCGGACCTGGAGCTTCCAGGTGCCGTTGGCGACCTCGCTGGACGCGTCGACCGTGTAGGTCGCGAGCACGTTGTCCGCGCTGTCCGACGAGGAGGAGGCCTTCAGGTTGCGCACGGTGCCGTCGGGGGCGACCAGGTCGACGACCAGGTCACCGCGCCAGGTGTGCTTGATGTCCACGTCGACCTTGAGGGCGGCCGGCGCGTTGCCGGTGCGGCCGGTGACGGCGATCGAGGAGGTCACGGTGGCGTTGTCCGCGATGGCGACGTCGGTCGCGTTGGTGAAGACGGTGCCGGCCGGCGGGGTGGTGGTGACCGCGTCGACCGTCTTGGCGGCGTCGGCGATGCCGGCGCCGCAGCCGCCGGTGCAGGTGCCGGGCAGCGGGCGGGCGTTGGTCTTGATCGCCGACTCGATCTGGGCCGGGGTGAGGCTGGTCTTGGCCGACTTCAGGAGCGCGGCCAGACCGGCGATGTGCGGGGCCGCCATCGAGGTGCCCTGGTAGGGCTTGTAGCTCTCGGCCGACTGGACGGTGGTACCGGAGTTCAGCGTGGAGTAGATGCCGTTCTCGGGCGTGGTCACGGTGCCGGGGGTGTCGGTCGCGCGGCGGGTCTCGCCGCCCGGGGCCGACACGTCCACGAGGGCGCCGTAGTTGGAGTAGAAGGACCGGTTGCCCTCACGGCTGGTCGACGCCACGGTGATGACGTTCGAGCAGTTCGCGGGGGTGAAGCCGGACGTGTCGGCGTTGCTGTTGCCCGCGGCGACGACGACGGTGGTGCCGCGCGAGACGGCGCCGTTGATCGCGTTCTGGTAGACGCTCGGGCAGGAGGCGCTGGCGCCGCCCAGACTCATGTTGATGACCTTGGCCGGGGTCGGGTTGGCCGGGACGCCCGGCACGGTGCCGCCGGAGGCCCAGGTGATCGCGTCGGCGATGTCGGAGGACGAGCCGCCGCACTTGCCGAGCACGCGCACGGGCTGGATCTTCGCGTTGTACGCGATGCCCGCGATGCCCTTGGTGTTGTTGGTGACCGCGGCGATGGTGCCCGCCACGTGGGTGCCGTGCCAGGAGGAGTTGGAGGCCTTGGAGCCGGTGCCGCACTCGCCGTCGGTGGCGTTCCAGTCGCCCTCGTCCTTGGCGTCCGCGTCACGGCCGTTGCCGTCACGGGCGTCGGCGGAGGTGGAGATGAAGTCGTAACCGGAGACGACGTTGGTCGCCAGGTCCGAGTGGGCGGCGTAGCCGGTGTCGATGACGGCGACGGTGACGCCGGAGCCGGTCGTCTTGTCCCAGGCGGTGGGCACGTTCATGCCGCCGGTGGGCTCGAAGAGGTCCCACTGCTTGGCGTAGTCGGTGTCGTTCGGCGCGACCGCCATGGCGTACGCGCGGATGTCCGGCTCCACGGAGGCGACCTGCGGGTCGGCCCGGAAGGCGTCCATGACCTCGGCGACGTCCTGCTTGGTGGCCGAACCGCCGAGGTCGACGAGGGCGGCACCGCCGGCCAGGCGGCGCTCGAAGGAGAGCTTCTCGCCGGTCGTGGCGGCCTTGTCGGCCGCGTCGCTCTTGGCGGCGGTGTTCGAACCGGCCTCGGCGGCCGAGGACTTGTAGGTCACGATGACCTTGTCGACGGGGGCGCTGGGCAGCGCGGCCATCGACTGGGAAGCCGGGACGGGCTTCGGGCTGACAGCGCCCGGGACGGCGGCGAACGCCCCGGAGGTGGTGGCAGCGGCACCGAGGATCGCGGCGCTCGCGACCACCACGGATATGACTCTCCGCCTGGAACCGTTCAAGGTGTGGCCCTTTCGAGTACGACGTGAGGGAGCAGTGGCGGCGGCGCGGGACACGCGGGGCGAAGTGGGGTCGCGTCCGTCGTCTCCCTGGGCGTGGGGGCCCGTGCGCCGCCACCGGCGCGACGGCCCGGGTCAAGGCCGTCCCCGGCGGACATGGCTCACCCTTCTCATGCACCTGACAGGTGGAGAGGAGGGGGGAGGGGATCCGCCGGTGCGGCAGACAGTAGGGAAACCCGAGGTGAACCCGATACGGGGAAAACCCTTGTCACCCCTCGGGGGAGGGAGGGGGAGGGGCGGGGGAACCCGCCGGTGAGGAAGGGGGCCCGGGGAGGTTTACGGGGGAGGAGGGTTGCGGGACGCGGGCGAGGGGCGCCCGACGGGGGCGGCGGGCGGGCGGGGTGCCCGGCGGGGCGACGGGCGGAGCCACCCGGCGGGGCGACGGGCTCGCGGGGCGGAGGCGGCTCACGGAGGTGGCGGGCGGGGGCGTTGGGGGCGCCCGGCGGGGCGCGGGGCGATGCCCGGCGGGGCTGCGGCCGGCGTGGCGATGGCCGGCGGGGCTGCGGGCGGTGGCCGGCGGGGCGCGGGGCGGACGGCTTGTGCCGCGCCCCGCCTCCCGCCTCCCCCCGTCGTCCACCCCTGGCTCAGCCCAGTTCGAGCGTGGTCACGCCGAAGACGCGGTCGCCCGCGATCGGGCGGATCGGGCCCGTGTACATGCGGGCCGTCTCGAAGGTGGGCTCCAGTCCCCGTTCGGCGGCCAGGCGGGCCGCCGCCGGGTTGGCCTCCGGCATGTCGACGGCGATCCGGTCCGCGCCGAACACACGCGCCTCCGCGGCCAGCGCGTCCAGGAGGGCCGCCGCGTCGGCGGGGGAGTCGGCGAACAGCGGCCCGACCCGGGCCTCCTGCTCGGCGGGCCGGACCACCCCGTAGCCGGTGACGCGGCCGTCGACGAGCCGGACCAGCGCGCGGTGCCCGGGGGTCGTCAGCCAGGAGGACAGGAAGCGGGGCCGCTCGGCCGGGTGGCAGGCGCCGTCGTACGCGGCGAGCGCGGCCGGGTCCACCCGCTCCGCGGCCACCACCCCGGCCACCGGCCGCTCCGGCGCCGGGACTTCGCCGACGAACCGGGCGGACCGGTAGGCGGGGGCGAAGCCGGACCTGCGGTAGTTGTCCTGCTGGGCCGGCACCCCGTCGAGCCCGACGGTCCGCGCGCCCGCGTGGGCGAGCGCCGCCCGCCAGGTCGCGAGACCGTGGCCGAGACCGCGCAGCTCGGGCCGTACGAGATAGAACCCCAGGAAGGAATAGGAGTCGTCGTAGTTGACGACCGAGATCGCCGTGACCGGCTCGCCGTCGATCCGCCCCAGGAAGAAGCCCTCGGGGTCCTGGGTGAAGAAGGCCTCCGCGTCGGACCGGCCGGGGTTCCATCCCTCCTCGGCCGCCCAGTCGCGCACCAGCGCCCAGTCCTGGAGTGACGCGCGGGTGATCTGCAGGCTCATGGGAGTCCCTTCGGGCGGAAGGCGGAAGGCTGAAGGCAGAGGCGGGGAACCGCGGGGCGACGGCGGAGAGCCGCCGAGCATAGCCGCGCCACGCACCCCTCCCCGCCCGCCGCCGTCGCTTTTCGGCCGTCTCGGCGCACCCCCGACCCGGGACGGATCGGACCCGCCCCGGGACCCGTCACCCCACCAGCCGCAAGGCCGTTTCCGCCAGGCCCACCCGTACGGACTGGCCCCAGGTCAGTTCCAGGGCGTCCGTCTCCATGCCGTCGCCGAAGGCCACCAGGCGGTCCGACTCGACGGTGAGGCGGAGGGTGTCGCCGGGGCCGAGGAGACCCTCCACGCGGCCGGTACCGGAGGACGGGGAGGGCCAGGCCTCCCGTACCGACCAGGCGAGGCCGGGGGCGGTCGGGGCGGGCAGCGGGACGGCGCTCGTCCGCTGGTGCCAGAGGGAGCGGAGCCAGCCGGTCGCGCCCGTGCCGGTGCCGACGAGGACGCCCGAGGAGGCCTGGCGCTCGACCGGGGCGGAGGGCGCCGCCAGGGTGTAGCGGGCGGTCTGGTGGCCGGGCGCGCCGACGTAGACCTCGTTGAGGGCGAGCAGCCGCTGCCCGTCGTCCGTGACCGCCTCGGCCATGGTGAGGGCGTCCACCGCCGTCCGCACCCCCGTGGCGGACGGCAGCAGCCGGCGGGCGTCGGCAGGGCGGTGGCGGACCAGGACCCCGGGACCGCGCCCGGGTTCGGGGTCGATCCCGACGACCGGCTGGCCCGCGAGGTACTTCGCGGTGTTGGCCACCAGCCCGTCCTGTCCCACCACCACGACCACGTCCTCGGGCCCGAACAGGAAGCGGTCAAGGTCGGCCCGTTCGACCCGGGCCCGCCGCCACCGCAGCGGTACGGCGGCGGCGACCTCGGCGAGGGCCCGCCCGGCCCGCTCGTGGCGCTCGCGGACCTCGGTGGCCGAACGCCCCCGCGAGGCCAGGAAGAACGCGGCCTGGCCGGGCGTCCCGTGCCGGGCCAGCAGCTCCTGGTACTCCGTGGTGCGGTGCACGAGCACCGCGCGCGGCGCCAGGCTCACCCGTCCGCCCCGCCGCCCAGCCGTGCCAGCAGTCCGGTGAGGACGTCCGGCGAGAGCGTCAGGTGCTCGATGCGCGGGAGCTGTTCTGCGGCGCGGGTGGCGGCGAGGGCGTGCAGGGTCGCCGCCGGGACGTCCGCGTGCGCCCGCAGCCAGGCGGTCTGCGCCTCCGCGCGGGCCGCGCCGACCTCGCGCGCCGCCTCGGCCTCCGCGCGGGCCAGCCGCACGGTGCGCGCGGCCTCGGCCTCGGCCCGTACGGCGTCGGCGGCGGCGCTCTCCTCGGCCTCGCGACGGGCGTTGACGCCGCGCTGCTCGACCAGCCGCTCCTCCTGCCGGGCCAGCTCGATCTTGCTGGCCAGCTCGTTCTCGGCGATGGTCCGCTCGCGTTCCACGGCGACGGCGCGGCGCTCGTAGGTGGCCCGGTCGGCCTCCTGCTGGACGCGTTCGCGGGCGGGGGTGCGCAGCGCGCGCTCGACCTCGGGCTCGGGGCGCAGCGCCACGACGCGGACGGCGACCACTTCGATGCCGGTGTCCGGCAGCCGTGGTTCGGCGGCCAGTCCGGCCGCCATCCGGTCCCGTACCGCCGCGACCCCGTCGACGAGGGCCTCGGCCAGCGGGATCCGGGCGAGCACGTCGAGCGCGTGCTGCTGGGCGCTCTCGGTGAGCAGCCCGGCGATCTGCTCCAGCGGGGTGCCGCGCCAGACGCCGGTGTCGGGGTCGACGGAGAAGTCGAGCCGTCCGGCGGCGGCGCCGGGGTCGGTGATCCGGTACGTGACGGTGGACTGCACGCTCACGTCCTGGAAGTCCGCCGTGCGGGCGTGGAAGGCCATCGCCAGCTCGCGGTCGTCCACGGGCACCTCGGAGAGGGCGGCGGACAGCGCGCGGAACCAGAAGCTGAGCCCGGCGCCGTCGTGCACGATCCGGCCGCCGCGCTGGTGGCGGATGTGCGCGGTGGGCGCGGACCGCAGATGGCGCCAGCCCGCGCGCCGGGTGATGTCGGCCATGGGTGACCTCCCCTTGTCGTCACTGTGACGATAGAGGTGTCCGTCAATTGTCGTCAAGATGACGAGAGGTGGGGTTCGGGTCGGCCCGGGGAAACCGGACGGACCCCCACGCGGGGGCGCGGGGGTCCGGTGAGGCGAGAGGGAGAGAGGGAGGGAGGGGGAGGAGGGGGCGGTGATGCGGACTACGGTACGGGCGAGGGTACGGGCCCGGACGGCTGGGAGGGCACCCCGGTCAAGGCCGCCACTCCGGCCATCCCGGCCATCCCGGCCGCACCAGCCGCGCCGACCACCCCGGCCACACCGGTCCCGCCCACCAAAGCACCCGCACCGCTCACACCACCCGCATCGACCGTCGCGGATGCCCCCGCCTCCGCCTCCGCTTCCGCCTCAGCCTCCCCCTCCACCGGCCCGGCCGTCCCGTCGGCCTCCGGGCCCAGTCCTGCCGTCAGCAGGACGACCCCGCGCGCGGCGACGAGGGACGCGGCGGCGGCGACCGCCCAGCCCCAGGCGCCCGCGCGGAAGGTCTCGCCGAGCAGGGCCACGCCGATGACGGCCGCGGCGGCCGGGTTGGAGAGGTTGACGACGGCGAGCGGCGCCGCGAGCCCGCCCCGGTACGCGACCTGGGAGAGCAGCAGCCCGCCGACCGCGAAGGCGGCGATCAGGACCGCGAGCAGGGCCGTCTGCCACCAGCCGGCCGGTCCGCCGGGCAGGTCGCGGGCGAGCGCGGCGGTCAGCGTCTGGGTGAGCGCCGAACCCACCCCGGAGGCCATCCCGGACGCGGTCGCGTGGCCCAGGCCCCGGCGCCGCGAGGCCGTCCCCTCGTGGGCCCGCGCGCGGGAGGCGAGCAGCCCGATGAGGAACAGGGTCGCGCCCGTCACGACCAGCGCCTCGCGCAGGCTCAGGGCCTCGCCCGGGGCGGCGGGCCCGGTCACGGCGACCAGGCCCATCAGGCCCATCAGGGTCCACAGCGCCCCGCGCCACTCCGCGCGGGTGACCCGGCGGTGCGCGCCGTAGGCGCCGATGGGGAGGGCGGCGACCAGGGTCAGCGCGCCCAGCGGCTGGACCAGCGTGAGCGGCCCGTAGTGCAGGGCGGCGACGTGCGCGAGGGCGCCGGCGGCGTTCAGGCCGACCGCCCACCACCACTGGGGGCGGGCGAGCAGCCGGCGCAGCGCTCCGGGGCCGCCGGCGGAGGCGGAGGCGAGCCGGGACTGGGCGACGGCGGCCAGGGCGTACCCGGCGGCCGAGACGAGCGAGAGGAGGATCGCGACGGCGGTCCCGGCGGCGGGGCTCATCGCAGGGCTCCGGCGGCGGCCGGGGCGAGCGGTCCGGGCACCGTCGTCCGAGGCTCCCGGGCGGGCGCGGGGAAGGCGATCAGGGCGAGCCCGAGGAGCGCGGCGGCGGCGAGGGCGTCGAACCAGTAGTGGTTCGCGGTGCCGACGACCACGAGCAGGGTGAGCGCCGGGTGCAGCAGCCACAGCCGGCGCCAGCGCGAGGAGGTCGCGGCGATCAGCCCGATCGCGACCATCAGGGCCCAGCCGAAGTGCAGCGACGGCATCGCGGCGAACTGGTTGGCCATCGAGTCGGCCTCCGGCGTCGCGCCGTACACCGAGGGTCCGTAGACCTGCGCGGTGTCGACGAGGCCGGTCGCGGCGAGCATCCGGGGCGGCGCGAGCGGCAGCAGCAGGTGCAGGGCGAGCGCGGCGGCGGTCAGCAGGGCGAGCACCCGGCGGGACCACACGTAGTGGGCGGGCCGGCGCCAGTACAGCCAGGCCAGGAAGGCGAGGGTGGCGGGGAAGTGCACGGCCGCGTAGTACGTGTTGGCGGCCCTGACCAGGCCCTCGCCGTGCAGGAGCAGGTCCTGGACCGCGCCCTCGCCGGGCAGGTGCAGCGCCCGCTCGGCGTCCCACAGCCGGTCGGCGTTGCGGAACGCGCGGGTCTCGTGCCCGTTGGCGAGGAGCCGGCCGAACTTGTAGACGAGGAAGAGCGCCGTGACCAGCAGCAGCTCACGGACGAGGGGCGGTCTGGGGGTAGCCGCCGTCCCCGGTCCGGCAGGACGTGGCCTTCGTATCCCGCGTATCCCGGCAGCCATGACGCGGCCCCCTTTTTCCCTGCAATTCGGACAGCAAACGGAGGAACTCTAGATTCGAATTCATCGAGACGCAAGCGTATCGATACGTTTGCGTCTCGATTGTGCGCCCTCTACTCTCGTATGTGCGGACAGATCACGGAAACAGCCGTATGCCGGCACCGCGCGCCGCCCGGGAGGAAACCGATGTCCACGCAGGCCGCCACCGCCGCCGCCAGGCGCGGCAAGCTCACCCCCGAGCGGGAGACGGAGCTCTACGAGGCCGTCATCTGCCTGCTCCGCGAGGGCGGCTACGACTCCGTCACCATGGAGGGCGTCGCGGCCCGCACCAAGTGCGGCAAGGCCACCCTCTACCGCCAGTGGGGCACCAAACCCCGGCTCGTCACCGCCGCCCTCGACAAGCGCCGCTGCACCGTCTTCACCGGCATCGACACCGGCACCCTCGTCGGCGATCTGCGTGCCGCCGCCGACGTCGCCGCCTCCAGCCGCGACCGCGACACGGAACTGATGGAAGCCGTCAGCCAGGCGTACATCCAGCATCCCGACCTGCGCGCGGCACTCCGCGAGACCGTCATCGAACCCGAGGTCGCCGCCCTCGACGCGATGCTCGGGCGCGCGGTCGAACGCGGAGAGATCGACGCGGACAACCCCGCCATCGGCTTCGTCGCCCCCAGCTTCCTCGGGATGCTGCGCATCGAGCGCCTCTTCGAGGACCGCTTCGCCGACCCGGACGCCCTGCGCGTCTTCGTGGACGCCGTCCTGCTGCCCGCCCTGCGCGTCCGCCCCGGCGCCGCCGAGGTGTGAGACCCCGGGCGGTCCGGCACCCTGAACCCATGCCCCCCGTGCCCCCCACCCCACCGCCCGCGCCCCACCCCGGCCCCGCCACCGGCCCCGCCCGCGTCCAGGTGCGCCGGATCTACGAGCCCCCCGCCCCCGACGACGGCCTGCGGGTCCTCGTCGACCGCCTCTGGCCGCGCGGGCTCGCCAAGGCCGACGCCCACATCGACGAGTGGCCCAAGGCCCTCACCCCCTCCACCGAACTGCGCCGCTGGTACCACGGCCCGGACGGCGGCTACGAGGAGTTCCGCCGCCGCTACCGGCGCGAACTCGCCGAACCCGCCGCCGCCGAGGCGCTCGACGCCCTGCGTGCCCGCACCGCCGAAGGCCCCGTCACCCTCCTCACCGCCGCCAAGGACCCCGCGCTCAGCCACACCGCCGTCCTCACCGAGCTCCTGGCACCGGACGGCGGCTGAACCCGGCCGGACACCCCCGCGCGCACGGCCCTTTCGGGCCACCTGCCCGCCCGCCCCTGTTCACCGGCGCACCACCCCCGGCACCATGGAGGCGAACGCCCCGCACGCCCACCCTCCGCCCCGCACCAGCGACCGCGAGGAGGCCCCGCGTGGAGCCGGACCAGGCCCAGCGGAAACGGCACGACGTGCTCGACGCGCTCCAGCGCGACCCCTACCCCCTCTACGCCCGCGCCCGCCGCACCGAGGGCCTCACCTACGTGCCCGCCCTCGACGCCTGGCTGGTCGCCCGCGACGCCGACATCCGGGAGGTCCTGCTGCGGACCGGGGACTTCTCCTCCGCCCAGGCCCTGCGCCCCGACGTGGTGCCCGCGCCCGCCGCCCTCGCGGTCCTCGCCCAGGGCTTCGCGCCCCGCCCCACCGTCGTCTCCACCGACGGCCCCGCCCACCGCCGCCACCGTGCCCCGCTCAACACCGGCCTCTCCGCCACCCGCACAGCCGCCCTCACCCCGTACGTCCGCGAACAGGCCGACGCGCTCGCCGAAGACCTCGCCGACAGCCTCGCCGACGGCGGCACGGCCGACCTGATGACCCACTACGCCCGCCGCCTGCCCGGCGCCGTCGTCGGACGGCTCCTCGGCCTCGACCCGGCCGACGTCCCCGCCGCCGTCCACGGCTCGTACAGCGCCGAACGGCTCCTCTTCCGGCCCCTGCCCGAAGCCGAGCAGATCGCCGCCGCCGAGGACGTCCTGGCCCTCCAGCGGCTCCTCGACCGCTACGCCCGCGCCCGGCGCGCCGCACCCCGCGACGACCTCGTCACCGCCATGGTCCGCGCCCTCGCCCCCGACGCCGGACTCGGCCCCGGGCCCCGCGCCCTCACCGCCGACCAGCGCTGCGAACTGGTCGCCAACCTCCAGAACCTCCTCATCGCCGGCCACCTCACCACCACCGCCCTCATCGGCGGCACCGTCCTCCACCTGCTCCGCCACCCCGACCAGTGGCGCCTGCTGCGCGCCCGCCCCGACCTCGTCCCCGCCGCCGTCGAGGAGGCCGCCCGCTACGACACGGCCGTCCAGGGCTTCCGCCGCACCACCACCCGCCCCGTCTCCATCGCCGGCACCGAACTGCCCGCCGGCGCGACCGTCTTCGTCGCCTACGGCTCCGGCAACCGCGACTCCGCCCGCCACCGCGACCCCGACACCTTCGACATCACCCGGCCCCGGCCGGGCCCCCACCACCTCGCCTTCGGCCACGGACGGCACGGCTGCCCCGGCTCCCAGCTCGCCCGCGTCCAACTCCGCGCCACCCTGGAGGCCCTGACCCGCCGCCTCCCGGACCTCCGCCTCGCCGACGGCCCGCCGCCCGCGATGCTCCCCACCCTCATCCACCGCTCACCCGAGGAGCTCCGGGTCACCCGCTGACCGCCACCAGCCGCGGCGCCTCCGCCGAGGCGTCCGGCACCGGAGCCCCCGCCACCGCCACCCGCGCGGCCAGCCCCCGCGCCCACCCCACCAGGCCGACGACATCGACCCCGTACGTCACGGCCCCCGGCCCCGCCGCGTACCGCTCCACCCGCGCGGCCCCCCGCAACAGCAGCCGCGCACCGCCCCGCGCGTTCCCGCGCGCCGCGTGCGTCAGCCCCACCGCGAGCTGCGCCAGCCCCTGCCACAGATCCCGCTCACCGCCCGGCCCCGACTTCCAGGCGTCCTCGAAGACCTCGTGCGCGTGGAACGGCATCCCCGCGTCCAGCAGCCGCTGCGCCTCCCGCACGGTCTCCCCGGGCGCCCGCACCACCCCCTCCGGCTGCCGGGGCACCCCCTCCGCCCCGTACGGCAACGGCCGCCCCAGCCCGTCCCTCGGCCGCCCGCTCCGCGCCCGCCCGTCCTGGTCCCGATCCCTGTCCATCCCCCCATTCTCCGCCGCGGCCTCCCGGTGACGCCCCGTGTGCTGATCCACCCCGGGAAGTGAGGTAATGTTCTCTTGCACGCCGCCGCCGGAGACACACCGGAGGCAGCAGGGCACCGGGACGTGGCGCAGCTTGGTAGCGCACTTGACTGGGGGTCAAGGGGTCGCAGGTTCAAATCCTGTCGTCCCGACTCGAAAGAGTCGTAGCGGAGGGGCCGCTTCAGAAGCATCTGAAGCGGCCCCTCCGCCGTTGTCGGCCCCCGCCCCGGGGGCCCGGCTCATGGGCCGACGTGCACGATCCCGATCGTCTCGAGCAGAGCGCGGGGGTCGTTTCGCGGGAGACTCCGCAGCGCCCCGTGCAGGGCGCGCGCCGCACGGTCGGGGGTCAGCCCCAGGCCCTCGTAGAAGGCCACCGCGAGCCGCGCGGACGCCCGGTCGTCGAGGTGCGTCAGCGAGCCGATCACATGCCGGAAGCCCGCCGCCCGCAGCGACGTGGCCACCGACCAGACACCGCCGGCGGTGGCGGAGCCGGACAGGTACGCGAGCGCCCCGTGCGGAGCGACGCGTGCCAGCCCCAGGGCCTCGGCGGCGGAGGACAGGGAGACGGCGTCCGGCCAGCTCACGGGCCCGCAGTAGTGGAAGCAGGCGGTCGCTTGCAGTTCCCCGGCGATCTGCTGCGCGGGGAACCCGTCCACGCGCTGGAGCCGGCTGTACGGATGGAGCCGGCCGACCCGCTCCGCCTCCCGCCGTGCGCCGGGCAGCGCCTCGGACGCCAGCATGACGAGCATGCGCTGCTCCTCGGTCTCCTCCGGCTCGCCCGCCGGCCGTTCGTGGGAGCGCGCCGAGGCGAGCGCGTGGAGGCTCGGGGTGTACGAGTGGACCGCGTAGTCCAGGGCCATACGGTCCGGCCTGCCCGCCGCGTGCAGGGGCAGCCGGTCGAACGGGCCCGCGGGGCACCACCAGACGCGCGGCAGGGGCTCGTCCTCCCCGCGCGCCGAGGGGGGCCGCACGGTGTCCCGGTGCACCGTGAAACCGAGCGCGTCCAGGACCGGCCACACGGTGGTCTTCGCCAGCCGGTCGAGTGTGTCCCAGCCGCTCGCCGAGCGCCGATCCAGGTCCGTCCAGAAGTGTGCGGCCATGTCGCGCACTTCGTGCTCTTTGACGGGCAACGGCAGCGCGGACAACCGGCGGCGGGTCACCAGCAGGGCGTCGCAGCGAAGCCGGGCCGCGTTCAGGACCACCACCGGCCCCTCGGCGGCCACCGAGGACGAGACCGGCGGGGCGCCGGAGCCGGAGAGACCGGACGCTCCCGGGACGGCCTCGGCGAGCACGGCCGTCCGCCGCCGCATCCCGTCCATCACCGGACCGGACGGCTGGACGTTCCCGACGTCGAGCCGGAGATACGCCCAGAGCCACCGCAGTTCCCAGGCGGCGCTCGACGGGGCCGGGTGATCTCCGGCCGTACCGTACGCGGCGAGGACGGCGGCGCGGCTCTCCAGCAGGGTCAGCGCCCTGCCCGGGGCGTCGGCCTCGATCGCGTAGGCGGCGGCCTCCCGGCTCAGCCGCTCCCAGGCGTCGAGGATCTCCCGGTGCGCGGGGTCGTGGGGGAGCGCGAGCAGCGGCGGCAGCTCCTGGGTGATCTGGCGCAGGGTGCTGGTCAGCGACTCCGGCGCGCCCAGTTCCACGGAGATCTCCGCCTGCCAGATGAGGGCGTGGAGCCGTTGGAGGGGCCGTACCGCGAGCGTGGCCGCGCGCCGCGCCTCGTCGGCGGCTGGGGCCAGCAGGGTGCGTGACAGGTGGGGGCGCTTGGCCCGCAGGACGGTCCGAAGCAGCAGGAGGGACGAGAGCGCCGATCTGTGGGCCGTCGAGTCGGCCGGCGCCGTCGACGTCCGCACCACCTCCTCCCAGCCGTCGAGCAGTTCGGCCAGCGCCGCACGTTCCGGAACGTCCCCCGTCGCCCGCAGGAGAGCGGAGACGAGGTCGTCCGGGGGGCACCAGAGCGGCTGCTCGGCTTCGGACGGGAGGGGCTGCCAGCTCATCCGCAGGCTGGTGACGGCGTCCCGGAGTGCCGCGGGTTCCGCGGAGGCGGCGTAGTCCAGCAGCAGGCACTCCCCGTCCAGGGCCCGCGCGGCCCGCTGGTGGACGGGGGAGCGGGAGTGATTGAGCGCGTCGGCGACGGCCGCGGCGCACAGGGCGCGGGCTTCCCGCAGGTCCTCGGGCCGGCCGCGCCGCCGGTAGGCGGCGACGAGGCACCGGGCCAGTTCGAGCCGCGCGCTGCCGTGCCTGGGGGACGCCACGGGCAGCGGCGCGGCCCTGAGGACGTCGACGGCCTCGTCCAGCGCCGCACGCTCCTGGGTCAGCGCGAACCGCAGGCGCAGCGCGCCCGCCAGCAGGAGGCGGGCGCGCGCACCCCGCAGCGCGCTGCCCGCGGGGAGGAGGGACACGGCCCAGCGGGCGTGGTGCAGGGCCTGCTCGAACACGTCAGGCGCGCCGTCCCCGCGAAACCGTGCCAAGAGGGTCTTGGACAGCATCAGTTGCCGCTCGGCCCTGATGCCCTTCGGTTCGCCGGGGGGCCCTTCGTCCAGCCTGAGGCGCTCGACCCGCCCGAGCGCCGTCGGGTCGCCCGTCGCCTCGTGCCAGGCGAGGAGGACGCCGGCCAACGGCACCTCACAGGACATCTCGTCCTCGGCCGTGATGACCGCCCGGTCGGCCAGGGTCAGCGCGTCCCGCAGGAGGGACTCGCGCGGATCCGTCTCGTGGACGGCCGTGTAGGAGACGAGCAGTTCGGCGACGAGCCGCCGGTAGTCCGGATTCGTGGTCGTCGGCAGGGCGGCGATCAGGGCCGTCTCCTCCAGGACCCGGCCGAGCCGGACGGTGTCCCCGGTGTGCGCGAACAGGGCGCGCTGGGCGGCCAGTCGGACGGCGTGCGCACCGGGATCCGCCGGGGATCCGGGTGTGTCCAGCAGGAGCTCGCTGACGAGGAGGGCCTGCTCCAGGGCGCCCGGATCCTCCTGGAGGACCCCGTACGCCAGATAGGTCTCCGCCACGACGCGGCCCAAGGCGGCGGGCCGCCGCAGGACATGGTGCGCTTCCGACAGGCGCTCGCTGATCCGGACCGAGGCGGTCAGCTCTTCCACGGCGTCGTCCAGGCGCGCCCGCCTGATGATGTCCGACATCCTGCCGATCAACTGCTCGACGTCGGCGGTGATCTCGCCGTCCAGGACCGGGCCGACCAGACTCTCCAGCGGAGGCTCGGCCAGCGAAGGCGAGGGCCGCTCAGGTGCCGCCGCGATCCGGTAGCTCCGGCCCGCCCCCGTCCGCAGCTCCACCGGGCCCTCGCCCACCTCCACCCGTACGGCGGCCGTGCCCTCGGGCACCCGTACCGGCAGGGTGCCGGAGCCGGTGACGATCTCGACGAGACGGGGGTCCGTGTCCGGGACGAGGACGGCCACGGCGTCCCGGCCCCGGACCCGGCCCAGGACGAGTGCGGTGCCCTCGCGCAGCACCCCGAGGCGGACCTCGTCCACGGTGTCGCCGAGGCGGGCGACGTCGGCGAGGGCCAGGCCCGGGGGGCGCCCCGCGTCGAAGGCGGGGACGTGCCGCCGGGAGGCGTGCGCCAGGCTCCACGCGGGGCCGACCGACCGGGCCTCCTCCGGCAGCCGGTGCCACGCCTCCGCGAACCAGCCCGCGAGCCCCGCGCGCTCTTCCCGGACCAGCCCGTGCAGGGCGCCGTCCAGGCGGCGGCCGGCCTCCTCCAGGTCGCCGGTCAGGGTGTGCCAGGTGACCCGCTCCTCCAGCAGCAGCGCCGGGGACAGGTCGCGGTGGTACTCCTCCACGACGCCGAGGAGCGCGTCCAGGCCGGGCTCCGACCGCAGCCGTTCGACCAGCCCCGCCCGCAGGTACGGGAGGCAGTCCGGCAGCAGGGCGATGGCCTCCGGCGTGCGGGCGCCGACCCAGTCGCTGAACCACAGGTCGGCCTCGGCGCCGGCGTCCAGGCGCGGCAGGAACCGGAGGCGTACGGCCCGGATCAGCTCGGGTTCGACGCGGGTCGCGAAGCTGAGCAGCCGCGCCAGCTCCAGCGCGCCCTCCGGCGGCGCGGGCGGCAGGTGCTCGGGCGGGCCGCTCACGCCGGCCCCCTTCCGATGTGCCCGGGGCGGGTCGTCCGGTCCCAGCCGACCAGCGGCAGCACCCTCGGCATCCAGTCCGCCCACCGCTCGCGGGCGTACGGCGTCAGGACCACCGCGCCGCAACCGGCCCGCCGCACCAGGCAGGCGAAGTCCGCCCACTCCTCGCGGGTGCCCCGCCCGAGGTGGCCGGGCGGGCCGCCGAGCCCGAGGTCGGAGAGGACGAGGACCCGCCGGCCCGCCTGCGGCGGCCGGTACGCGGTGCGGGTCCAGCGGGGGCCGGGGCCCGTGCCGCGCTGGGGGGCGTCGGAGAAGTAGCCCACCTCCACCAGCGCCGGACCGACCACGGCCCGCACCCGGCGCAGCAGTTCGTTCTGGTCCCGGCGGAACGGCTGCATCCCGGCGCCCCGGTCGACCAGCACCTGCACGCCGTGACGCAGCGTCGGCACGGGCAGCCGGGGCAGCGCGGTGACGGGGCGGCGCCGGGCCAGCGTGTCGATCAGCGCCTCGATGTCGACGGGGCCCTCGGGGACCGGGCGCGCGACCAGGGCGCGGATGACGGCGTCGGTCCAGCGGGGGACGAACAGCGGCTCGTACGGCAGCGGGCGCTGCTCGCCGGACGGGCGGGCGAGGGGTTCCGGCGGCGGCCGGCGCGCGGCCTCCTCGTCCGGGCCGTGGTCCTCGCGTACGGGGCGCAGCAGCGGCAGCCCGGCCAGGACGTCCTCGGGTTCCGGCGCCTCGCCCTGGGGCCGCGGTGGTCCGGGCGGCCCGTCCTCGGGTCCGGCGGCCGGGTCGGCGAACGGCCGCCGGAAGGGGTCGGCCGCCGCCGGGAAGGGGCCGGGGGGCGGCGCGGGGCGGTCCGGCGCGGCGGCCGGCGCGAAGCCGAGCATCCGGGCGGCCTTCACCCGCTCCTCGTCCGTCTCCGCCACCTCAAGGACGCGCAGGACGTCGGCGAGCCAGATCTCCCCGCGCACCGGTCACCGCCCGCCTTCCGCCGACTTGGCCAGCGTGAGGTCGCGCAGCAGGGCCCAGCGGTGGTCGCGCGGGGTGATGCCCAGCGCCAGGCAGGCCCGCAGGGCGTCCAGGAACTCGGCGGTGCTGGGCAGCCGTTGGAGGCCGTGGCCCGCGCCCTCGCGCCGTACCCTCATCAGCTCGTCGGCCAGCGCGCCGATCAGTTCGGCCACGGCGTCCGAGACGTCGCGCCCCTCGTGCCGCAGGTGCATTCCGGCGATGCGGACCAGCCCCTCGTGGGTGGGGCCGGGCAGGGTGAAGGTGACGCAGCGCCGGACGAAGGCCTGGGGCAGGTCGCGCTCGCCGTTGGTGGTGATGACGATCAGCTGCGGTCCCGCCCCGGCCTCGCGGCGTACCAGGGTGCCGGTGTCCCCGACGGTGAACTCGTGCGAGGCGAGCGGCACCAGGAGGCTGTTGGGCAGGTCCGGGTCCGCCTTGTCGATCTCGTCGATGAGGACGACGGCGCCGCTCGGCCGCTCCCCGCGCGGGAAGCGCTCGGCGGGGTCGCGGTGCCGGACGGGGGCGAGGAGACCGCCGCGGCTGCCCGCCGATTCGGGGGCGAGGGCCCACCACAGGACGCCGGGGACGACGTAGTCGCCGTCGTTCAGGCGCCCGCGGTGGGCCTGCGCGTCCGCCAGCCGGCGCACGCTGTCGAAGCGCCAGAGCAGGTCGGTGGCCTGGGTCCGGGCGGTGACCACGTGCTCGTAGTAGCGCAGACCGTGCCGACGGGCGTGGTACGGGGCGAGCGACGACTTGCCCGATCCGGGGTCGCCGCTCAGGAGCAGCGGACGGTCGGCGGCCAGGGCGACGTCGACGGCCAGCCGCAGGTCGTCGGGCATGTGGTACACGAAGCCGTCCCGGGGGTCGGGGCCGTGCGTGATCTGCTCTGCCACGAGGGCTCCTAGTACGTTCCGGTGAGGCGTTCGGGCAGCCGGGCGAGGTTCTTGTTGCGCCGTCGGGCGCTCCGCTCCTGGTCTTGGGTGAGCAGGGGTTCCAGGAGCAGCGCGTTGGCGAAGTGCTCCCGGTCCCGGGGGCCGGCGGGCGTCGTGCCGGTCGTCACCAGCACGACGAGCCAGGAGAACACCTCGTGCAGCCGGCCGACGGCGGTGGCGAAGTCCGCCTCGGGCACCTGCTGTTCGTTGATGACCAGGTAGTGCGTGCGGGTGTCTACGTCGTCCGGGAGCCAGCGGTCGTCCTCGTCCTCGACGTCGAAGAACAGCTCCCACACGTTCCTCGTCCAGGAACGGGCCCGCTCGCCGACCCGGTCCTCTCCGATCGGCAGGCTCCGCCCGACCGACCTCACCTCGTAGTCCGTGTGATTGCCGCACGTCGCCCGCCACACGTAGGCCTTGGCGGTCTCGGGGAAGTGGGCGTTCAGCAGGAGGGTCATCGCGTGCGGCGGGCCGCCCGGCGGAGGCAGCACGCTCCGCGCGGCCTCCTCGCTCACCCAGGTCGCGCCGAGCGAGCCGGCCAGCCGGGAGATCGCCTGGTCGGACAGCGCGGGGGCGAGCGCGTCGAGGGCCCGCTCCATGCGGTCGTGGGGCGCGACCAGGAACTGGTGGGCCAGGAAGCGGCACCCCTCGTGCCCGCCGGTGACGGTGCCGAGGTGCTTGTCCTCCATCTTCAGCGCCTTCAGCGCCCTGGCCAGGTGCGAAGGGGACGTGAGGGCCCCGCGCAGATAGACGCTGAGGTCGGTGAGCCAGGCGCTCATCGGGTCGTCGTCGGCCGGCCGCTCCGGCAGGTCGGCGAAGCGGTCCAGCACCCGGTCCGCCAGGACACCGGCGTCCGCCGCCTCACCCGACCGCATCCGGGCGAACTGCCGCGGCCCCAGCTCCTCCAGACCGGCCAGCTTCACGTCCCGGGTCCTGAGCCCGCCCAGGAGCACGGGGATCACCAGCAGGGGGACGCCGAGCGCCCGCCGCCACATCAGGATGTTCACCTCGCGCCGCACCCACGTCGACTCCAGCGCCTTGTCGTTGATCAGCACGACGGCCGCGTCGCAGCGCACCAGGCGGTCCACGATCTCGGCCCGCCACTCCTCGCCGGGCGGGATCGCTTCCTGGTCGACGAACGGCAGGTGGCCCCGTTCCCTCAGCCCCCGCTCGATCCGGCCCAGGACGTCCAGGGCGTAGTCGTCGCCCCGGGCGCTATGGCTGATGAAGACGTCCCCCACACCGCCGATTGTGATCCACCGTCCCCGCCGGGGAGGCGGTTTTCACAAACCGGCGTCGAATTCCGGCTTGGCCACGGTGATGCGCCAGCGGCGCGTCTCCTCGGTCAGGCTCGCCTCGGTGCGCAGCACCAGCGCCCGGAAGGCGACGGCGAGTTCGGCGCTCCCGGGCCGCCCGAGCAGCCGTCGCAGCGCGTTCTCGTGCCCCAGCAGCTCCAGGCGCGTCTCCCGGTAGGACACGGCGAGCCGCTGCCCGGCCAGCAGGTTCTGCACGGCCAGCACCGTGTTGCACAGCGGCGGCAGCCCGGCCGCGAGCACCGCGACGAGGGCCGTCAGGAACGGCGGTTCGACGCCGTCGGGCACCGCGGCGAGCAGCACCGCGTACGAGACGGCGATCGCGACCGAGGCGAGGACCACGCCCTTGGCGGTCCGGCCCAGGACGCCCTCGGGGCGCTCGCACTTCTCGGCGGCCAGCTCCATGAACAGCCGCTGGCGCCGGATCCGGTGGTCCAGATAGGTCCGCATCCGGTCGCCGAGGTCCGAGGGCACGGCGACGGCCGGGTCGCCGGCCCGCCGCCACACCTCGTCCCGCCAGTCCCGAGGACCGCCGTCCGGATCCTCGTCGGCGAGGCGGGCGAACCGTTCGAGCGCGCCCGCGTCGGCGTCGGACAGCAGCGCGGTCCGCGCGTCCCGGACCAGCGCCGCCTCCTCGTCGGAGCGGCCCAGATAAGGGCCGACGCCCGCGAGGACGAGGAACATCTCCCGGCGGAACAGCTCGGCGCGCACCCGGCCGGTGACCCAGGCCCGGGACGGGTCCTGCTCCGTCCACACGGTCCACACCAGCGCCCCGAGCAGCAGGCACTCGGCGACGACGAACCCCACGGCGAGCCCGCCGCCGTCCGCCAGGAACACGGAGTGCGCGGTGAGGAGGAGGACCGCCAGCAGCGGCAGGACGGCCAGCCGGATCCCGGTGGCCCGGTAGTGGCCCTGGGACCCCACCGGGACGTCGCCGGGCGGGCGCCGCAGGACGTTCGGGTAGTCGAGGGGCGGAAGCACCCCGGCGCCCGGCGCCCAGGCCTCCCGCCGCTCCCGGCTGGCGCGGCGGCGCCGCCGGTGCGCCCACTCGCGCCCGAGGAGATAGCCGTGGTGCAGCAGGGTCAGCGCCCACACCGCGCCCACCGAGGGCAGCGTCACCACCCACGCCGACTCCGGGGCGGCGACCGCCGCCAGGGTCCACCCGGCCAGTACCGCACTCGCCCCGACGACCGTCGCCCCCCGCGCCGCAGCCCGCATCGACGTCCTCCCCCCCCTGGCCGGTCCCCGGCCTCCCCGCGTACGACTCTGGCATACCCGGGAGCGGGGACGACGGGGAGTCGGCGAGGACGGGTGCCGGTTCGCGCCAAGTTGCCCGGTGGTCTGTCGGGTCCGGGCGGGCTGCCCTATCTTCTAGGGGCCCGCGGCGGTTCGCGCTTCGCGGTTCGCCCTGGAGGTCCCCCTTGCCGTTCCGTCGCGTTCCCGCCCGGGTCCGGGCGCGCCGTGCCCCGCTGCTCATAGGCTTCGGGCTCGGCTCGCTGCTGGTCGGGCTCACCCCGATGCTCGGGGTGGCCAGTCCCGGGCCGACGCCGCCGCCCGCCGGCTTCGACCAGCAGACGGCGCAGCAGTCGCCGCACCACGGGGTCGCGCCCGCGAACGCCATGGAGCCGACGGCGCCGCTGCTCGACCGCACCGGCTGGACGGCCGTCGCGAGCGACGAGGAGACCGCGAAGGAGAACGGGCGCGCGGCCAACGTCCTCGACGGCGACGCCGCCACCCTGTGGCACAGCCGCTGGTCCGTCACCCCCGCCCCGCTGCCGCACACCATCACCCTCGACATGCACCGCACCACCGTGGTCTCGGCGCTGATCTACCAGCCCCGCACCGACGGCAAGGCCAACGGGCGGATCGGCGAGTACAGCATCAGCGTGAGCTACGACGGGACGAGCTGGGGGACCCCGGTCGCCACCGGCACCCTCGCCGACGACGCGAGCGCCAAGACCCTCGGCTTCGCCCCCCAGGGGGCCAGGTTCGTCCGGCTCACCGCCACCGGCGAGGCGGGCAAGCGCGGCCCCTGGAGCGCCGCCGCCGAGCTCAACCTGCTCGGCGACCCCGGCACCCCGCAGTCCACCGTCGACCTGCCCCGCACCGGCTGGACCGCCACCGCGAGCGACGAGGAGACCGCGAAGGAGAACGCCCGCGCGGCCAACGTCCTCGACGGCGACGCCGACACCCTCTGGCACAGCCGCTGGTCGGGCACGCCCGCCCCGTTCCCGCACACCATCACCGTGGACATGCACCGCACCGAGGCCGTCTCCGCCCTCGTCTACCAGCCCCGCACCGGCAACCTCAACGGCCGGATCGGCACGTACTCCGTCGCCACCAGCACCGACGGCACCACCTTCAAGGCGCCGGTCGCCACCGGCACCTGGCGCGACGACGACACCGTCAAGACCGCCACCTTCACCCGCACCGAGAGCGCCCGCTACATCCGCCTGACCGTGACCTCCGAGGCCGGCAACCGCGGCCCCTGGACCTCCGTCGCCGAGATCCGCCTCAGCGGACCCGCCGCCCCGGCCACCCACGGCTCCTGGAGCCGGATCACCGGCTTCCCGCTGGTCCCGGTGGCCACCGCCGTCCTCCCCGGCGACAAACTGCTCGCCTGGTCCGCGTACGCGATCGACCGCTTCGGCGGCAGCAACGGCTACACCCAGACGGCGATCCTCGACCTCAAGACCGGCAAGGTCACCCAGCGCCGCATCGACAACACCGGCCACGACATGTTCTGCCCCGGCATAGCGATGCTCGCCGACGGCCGGGTCCTCGTCACCGGCGGCAGCAACGCCGAGAAGGCCAGCATCTACGACCCGGTCACCGACGACTGGTCGGCGACCAGCAGCATGAACATCGCCCGTGGCTACCAGGCGATGACCCTGCTCTCCACCGGCGAGGCCTTCGTCCTCGGCGGCTCCTGGAGCGGCGCCTCCGGCGACAAGGCCGGCGAGGTCTGGTCCCCGGACACCCGCAGCTGGCGCAAGCTCCCCGGCGTCCCCGCCGCCCCCGCCCTGACCGCCGACCCGGCCGGCGCCTACCGCGCCGACAACCACATGTGGCTGTACGCCACCTCCGGCGGCAAGGTCCTCCAGCTCGGCCCCAGCAAGCAGATGAACTGGATCACCACCGAGGGCGCCGGCAGCATCACCCCCGCCGGCCCCCGGGCCGACAGCCAGGACGCCATGACCGGCAACGCCGTCCCGTACGACATCGGCAAGGTCCTCACCCTCGGCGGCTCGCCCGCGTACGAGAAGTCGCAGGCCACCCGCCGCGCCTACACCGTCAGCATCGACGGCGGCCAGGCCACGGCCGCGCGGACCGGCGACATGGGCTACGCCCGGGCCTTCGGCAACAGCGTCGTCCTGCCGGACGGCAAGGTCGCCGTGTTCGGCGGGCAGACCTACCCCGTCCCGTTCAGCGACGCCACCTCCGTGCTCACCCCGGAGCTGTGGGACCCGGCGACCGGGAAGTTCACCCCGCTCGCCACCATGGCCATCCCGCGCAACTACCACAGCGTCGCCAACCTGCTGCCCGACGGGCGGATCTTCTCCGGCGGCGGCGGACTGTGCGGCGACTGCGCCACCAACCACTCCGACGGCGCCGTGTTCACCCCGCCGTACCTGCTCAACGCGGACGGCTCCGCCAAGCCCCGGCCCGTCATCACCGGCGGGGTGCCGCCCCGGGCCGACGCGGGCAGCACCCTCACCGTCACCACCGAGGGGCAGGCGGCGTCCTTCGTCCTCATGCGGGCCGCCGCCGCGACCCATTCCACCGACAACGACCAGCGCCGGGTCCCCCTGGTGTCCACGCCCGCCGGGACCGGCTCGCACACCGTGTCCCTCCCGGCCGACAAGGGCGTGGTCCTGCCCGGCACTTACATGCTCTTCGCCCTGGACGTCCACGGGGTGCCGAGCACCGCCAAGTTCATCACCGTCAGCTGACGGCGCCGTCGTCCAGGTCCTTCTCCCGCAGCGTGAAGGACCTGGGCACCCCGCCCGGCTGCGGCTTCTCCGTCACCAGGCCCACCTCGCGGTAACCGGCCCCCTCGTAGTACGCGTTGAGCGGGGCGTTCCCGGCCAGGCAGTCCAGCCGCACCCGGGACCGCCCGGCCGCCCGCACCCGCTCCTCCGCCGCCCGCAGCAGCAGGCGCCCGGTGCCCGGCGCGGCGGCCTCCCGGTCGACCATCAGCCGGTGCACATAGCCGGCCACCGGCGGCTGCGGCCCCCACGCGGCCTCGTCACGCCACCACAGCTCCCAGGCCCCGACGACCCGCCCCGCGTCCTCCGCGAGCCACACCTCGTCCCGCTCCAGCACCCGCCGGAAGTGCTCCTCGCCCAGCTCCCCGGGCCGCCACTGGCCGGTGACCCCCCGGCTCAGCATCCAACGGGCCGCCGCGTCGCGCAGGCGCACCAGGGTGGACAGATCGGCCTCGGCGGCCCGGCGTACCCGCGGTTCGTTCACGCCCGGATCCTCGCACGGCGCCGCGACCGGGCCGCCCGCGCCCTCGGCGCTCACCCGGCCACCGCGTGGAGGCCGCGGCGCAGCGCCGCCGGGGTGTGTCCGGTCCAGCGGAGCACCGCCCGGCGCAGGGTGCGGGCGTCGGCGTAGCCGTTGCGCTCGGCGATGGCGGCCACCGACATCCCGGTGGTGCGCAGCAGGTGGGTGACCTCGGCCCGCCGTACGGACTCCAGCTCCGCGGTCCAGGTCGTGCCGTGCTCGTCGAGTCGGCGCTGGAGCGTGCGCGGGCTGACGGACAGCCGGGCCGCCGTCGGGGCGAGCGCGGCGTCGCCGTCCAGCGCGGCGGCCTTGAGGGCGGCGCGGAACACGGCGAGCCAGTCGTACAGCGGGACGCTGGCGGCGAGGGTCAGCTCCGCGTGCCGGCGCAGCACCGCCGACAGGCCCGGCTGCGCGTGCGGCCGTCGCTCGCGCAGGTCGGCGGCGCGGAAGGTCATCGAGGTGACCGGCCGCTCGAACTCGATCCGCGAGGTGCCGAACAGCTCCTTCAGGAGCCCGTGCCGTGGGGGCGTCCGGGCGGCCAGGGTGGCGCGTACGGGCACGAGTTCGCGGTCCAGGGCGACGCCGAGGCGGTGCCGGACGAGCCCGAGCGCGTAGGCGCGGATGGCGGAGGCGGCCTCGTAGGTGAGGTCGGCGGCGTTCACGTGGGAGAGGGTGATCTCCCCGTCCTCCTCCTCGATCCGCATGGTCTCGGTACCGGTGTCCGCGACGCCCGCGAGGTACCCGACGGCGTCCTGGAGCCCTTCGAGCGGGGTGGGCGCCGAGGTGAACAGGTAGTCCCACACCCCCAGGTCGCCGAAGGCGCTCTGCCGGGTCATCAGGACGGACACCTCGGCCCAGGGGGCCTTGGCGACCATCAGCTCCCAGATGCGCACGTTGGTGGCGGCCGGTGTCCGGTACCGGTCGCCCGCCAGGTGCTCGGGGTCCATGCCCAGCAGATGGGCGTAGCGCTCGTCGGGAACGCCCAGGATGCCCGCGCTCCTGGCGTTGACGCGGGTGAAGGCGGAGGGTGTCGTGCCGGGATGCGTATGCGAAGCCACGAGCGGCGACCCTAGGCGAGCGGCGCCTGTAGATCATCCCCCTGGCGGACAGTTCGTCACTGCGCCCGGCGCGGTATGTCCCCTGGTGGCGCCTCCGGACCTGGGCCCGGTCACGCACCGCCATCTAGCGTCGCGTTCGGTGTCGGGGGGGTGCCGGGCAGGGCCGTGGTGACGGCGAAGTCCGTTCGCGGTGGACGGGGGTCCGCGCGGCGCCCTCTTTCCCGTACCGGGAGGAACCCGTGTCGATGGGGAGGGAACGAGCAGTGGACGAGCGTGTGGAACGGCCCGACGGATGGGGCGGGAGGGCTGCGGCCCGGGGCGCCGCCCCGGGTGGCGGTGTCACTGGCCGGTTTGATGGCCTTCGAGGCGGCTGTCGTGGTGGGGGTGACGGGGCAGGCGGTGGCGCTGGCCTCGCGGGGCACTGCTGTTGAGCGGCCCGCGGTTGTGACGGAGGCGGTGGATCTGGCGTCGGCGCGGGTCGCGGCGCGTCTGTCGGGCAGGCGGGTGGAGGCGAGGTCGGAGCGTACGGAGTCGTCGACGACGTGGGCGAATCCGGACGGGACGGTGACGACGGACGCTTCTTCGGGGCCGGTGCGTTTTCGTGACGGGGTGTCGGGTGAGTGGCGTGATGTCGACGTCGAGTTGACGAAGCGGGACGGTGTGGTGGCGGCGCGGTCGCATCCTCTGGGGTTGCGGCTGGGTGGGCGGACGTCGGGCTGACGCCACCGGCCGCCTGACCGGCGTCGAGGAGACCGTCGGCGACGTCTGCGCCACCCGCGCGTTCGGCTTCGACAAGCGCACCGACCGCACGTCCCTGACCACCGCTTCCGGCGCGGCGGGCGCAGCCTGCCCGACCGCTGGAGAAGCCGCCACCACCCACTCCTACGACAGCGCCGACCGCCTCGTCGACGCGGGGTACGCGTACGACGCCTTCGGCCGCGCCCACGAGACAAGGGCCGGAACGAGCGCGTCGGCGCGGCGCGATTCGAGGGCCGATACCCATAACAACGTGATCGGCCGGCAGGTCGGAAACCAGATCACCGCCTGGACGTTCTACGGAGCCCAGAAGGCCGCCTGCGCCCGGTGTGTAGCAAACTGGTCAAGCAGCACAAGCTCAAGTCGAACGGGGCGAAGGGCGGTTTCGTCTAGTGATAACCGGGGATGTGCGTCACCCTGAGGCGCCGCCGAGCCGGGAAGCGGCCCGGCACGGTGCCGGGCGGTTGGCCTTCGTCATCGTCGAGTCGGTGGTCACCGGTCTGCTCGCGGTCTGCTGGCTGCTGCTGGCGCTCGTGATGTCCATGGAGGCGTACGACCGTGTTCCGGGCGAGCCCGGAACGCCCCAGGGGCAGGGCGTGTTGGCTCTGCTCGCGGTCGGGCTTCTCGTCTCCGTCGGGCTGACCTGGCTGACGCGGATCTTCCGGGCGCCGGGCGTGCGGCTCGTGCTCGACGGGGTCGTCGCCCTCCGGCTGCTCGCCGTGCTCGTGGTCACCGCGCTGCTCGGCATGGACCTGCTCAACGGGTGAGGCCCGTTCCTATGCCCCGCCCCCCGGCCGGTCCGCCCCCCGTCGCCGGGCCCGCATCGGCATCCGGCCCGAGGACAGGGAGAAGAGGGGGGTCGGGGCGACCGGGGCGGGGTGCAGGGGGCGGAGGCGCCAGCGGGTGGCGAGGGTCGCCAGCGCGATCGTCATCTCCGTCCACGCGAAGCCCTCGCCCAGGCAGCCGTGCTGGCCGAGACCGAACGGCAGGAAGGCGTCCGGGGTGACCTCGCTCGCCCGCTCGGGCAGCCAGCGGTCCGGGCGGAAGGCGTCCGGGGCCGGGAACAGGCGCGGATCGCGGTGCAGCGCGTACGGAGAGAACAGCACCGTCGTCCCGGCCGCGACCGGAAAGGCACCGAGCTCCGTGTCCCGGCGGGCCGCCCGCGAGAGCAGGTAGCCCGACGGGTACAGGCGCAGGGTCTCCGTCAGGACCCGGCGAGTGTACGGGAGTTCCGCCAGGTCGTCGAAGCGGGCGGCCCGGCCGGCCAGCACCCGGTCCACCTCCGCGTGCAGGCGCTCCTCGGCGTCCGGGTTGCGCGCCAGCAGGTACAGGCACCAGGCCAGGGTGCGGGAGGTCGTCTCGGCGCCCGCCGTCAGCAGGGTCATGACCTCGTCGTGGACCTGCGCGTCCGACATCCGCTCGCCGGTCTCCGCGTCGGTCGTGCCGAGCAGCCAGGTCAGCACGTCGTCCGGCGGCTCGCCGGTCTCCGCGCGGCGCCGGGCGATCAGCGTGTCCACCAGCACGTGCAGGGTGCGGGCGCTGCGGGCGAAGCGCCGGTTCACCCGGGTCGGCAGCCGGGACATCAGCACCGGCAGCGGGTCCGAACCGCGCGCCCCGACCCAGGCCATCACGTCCGTCATGGCCCCGATGACACCACCGGCGTCCGCGTCGGAGATCCCCTGGCTGAACAGGCTGCGGACCACCACGGTCGTGGCCAGGTTCCCGAACTCCTCGTCGACGGCCACGACGGCGCCGTCCCGCAGGCCGTCCGTCCAGCCCCGGGCCAGCTCCGTCATCAGGTCCGCGTAGTGCCGCACCCGGGAGTGCCGGAAGGCCGGCCGGATGAGCCGGCGCTGGCGGCGGTGGAAGGAGCCCTCCGACAGCAGCAGTCCCGCTCCGGTGACCGGCTCCATCAGCCGGTACTGCGGGCTCGGGCCGAAGTCGTCCGCCCGCCGGACCAGCAGCTCCCGGACCAGCCGGTGGTCGGTCGCCACCAGCATCCGCGCGGTGCCCAGGCGCAGCGCCACCAGACCGTCGCCGTCCAGGCCCTGCACCTCCTCCAGCAGCTCCAGCCGGCGCCGCCGCATCGCCAGGCCGTGGCCCAGCAGGGGCAGGGCGCCCGGCGCCTGCCGGGGGATCAGCGGGCGGGCCGGCGCCTCGGCCGTCATCGCGCACCGCCCCACGGGCCCGCCGGGGCCGTCGCGTGCGCGAGGGCCAGCAGCACGAACACGTCGGCCAGGGCCGGCACGTCGTACAGCAGCGGCCTCGGTCCGGCCTGGTCGGGGCGGCTGGCGTAACCGCCGTCGGGCCGCTGCCGGACCACCAGGTGGTCCAGCCCCCGGGCGAGCGGGCCCGCCGCCGGGTGGGCCGGGCCGCCGCAGGCCAGGGCGGTGACGGCGTACGCGGTGCTGATCGGGTCGCTCGGCTCGCCCTCGGCGTGCCCCCAGCCGCCGTCCGCGTGCTGGGTGGCGGCCAGGTGCGCCAGCGCCCGCCCGGTCGCCTCCGCGCGGGCGGCCCGCTCGGCGCCCCGTGCCCCGGGGCCGGTCAGGGCGAGCACGGCGCGGAACACCGCGTTGCTGGCGTTGCGGCTCCAGCTCCGTTCGAAGGTGCCGTCCGGGCGCTGGTGGCGTACGACGTACCGGACCGCGCCCGCCACCACCTCCCGCAGGTCCGGGTGGGGCGCCAGGGCGCTCGCCGCCGCCGCCGTCATCGCGATCTCGGAGCTCGTGCCGCGCGCGAAGGTGGGGAAGCCGCCGTCGGGGTTGCGGATACCGAGGAGATAGCCCTCGGCCCCGGCGATCGCCGCCCGGTGCCGCTCGGGCGCGGCCCGGCGCAGGAACTCCAGGACGTAACAGGTGTCGTCCGCGTCACTCTGCCCGACGCCCGTGTGGAAACCGTAGCCGCCGTCCCGGTTGGCGCGCGGCGCGAGCGCGTCCGCCATCCGCGCGAGGGCGGCGGGCGGCTCGGGCAGCAGGGACAGGGCGAGTCCGGCGGCGGCGGTGGTGAAGACGTTCATGCCCTCGATGAACGGGATCCCCCCGTCCGCCCGCAGCCGCCCGGCCACGTGCTTCAGGACCTCCCGGAGCGCCGGGCGGTGCCCGGGGGAGTGGCGCAGGGCGAGCAGCGCGAGGAGCTGGGCGAGGTTGTTGCACTCCCAGGCGGGACCCGGTTCCAGGGCGGGCAGCAGGGCCCGCCAGTCCTCGGCGCGCACGGCCTCGGGGCGGCCGGTGCCGTGGGCGGCGAGCACCTTCAGGGCCGTCATCTCCAGGTGCAGCCAGCTCTGCTGGGCCCGGGTGTCGTACGCCTCCCACGGGACGGCGGGGAAGGCGCCCGCGCCGACGGCGGCGAGCACCGTCCCGAACATCAGGCGCTTGCGCCCGGCGGTGAAGTGCTCGAAGCCGTCGAGACCGGCCGCCAGCACCCGCTCGGCGTCCCCGGCCGCTCCGGCGTCGCCGAGCACCGCGTGGGCGACGGCGCGCTGGAAGGGGTCGGGCGGGGCGGTGCGCAGGGCGGTGCGCAGGTACGCGGTGAGCCGGGCGGCCGCCTCGGGCTCCGCCCGCTCCGCCGTCAGCAGCGCGAGGGCGAGGGCCGATTCCAGCACCCGGCTCTCGCACGGCGCGGGCAGCAGTCCGTCGGGGCCCGCCGAGTCCGCCACGCGCCGCGCCAGCCGGTCGCGGCAGCGGACGAGATCGGCCGGCAGGGCGGGCGGGGCGAGAGGGGTGGACAGGGTGGCTGGGGCTGATGAGGCCGATGGAGCCGGTGGGGCTGAGGGGGTGGGGATGGGGGTGGCCGTGGGCGTCGGTGCAGCGTGCACGGTGTCCTTCTCACGTCGGACGGGTGGTGGGGGTGGGGGTGGGGGTGGGGTGAACGGCGGGCGGGGGTGCGGGCGGTGGCGGGTCAGGACCCGGGGGCGGGCAGCAGGCCCTCGTCGAGCAGCCGGGTCAGGATGCGGCGGCCCTCCGGGACGAAGGGCGCCGGCGGGCGGTCCAGGAGGTCCCGGGGGCGGGCGAAGAAGTGGTCCGCGACCTCGCGGGGGTCGGTCCCGCGCGGCGCGGTGACCTCGGCGACGTACACCGCGAGCCAGCAGCGGCCGACCGGTGAGGGGCGCGGCTCGCGCAGCACCGGGCGCGGCGCGGCCGACAGGCCCAGCTCCTCACGCAGTTCGCGGGCTGCGGCCGCCGCGTAGCTCTCGCCGGCCCGGGGGCAGCCGCCGATCAGGATGTCGTGGTGGCCCGGGTAGACCGCGGCCCGCTCCGGGCGCCGGTAGACGAGGAGGCGTCCGTCGGCGGCCACGCAGACGGTCGCCGCGACCCGGTAGTGGAGGCCCAGGGCCGCGGCTCCGCCGCGCGGGCCGCGCGTCACCGGACGGTCGTCCGCGTCGACGTAGTCCACGGTCTCCTGGGTCTCCTGCGCCGTCACGCTGCCCCTCCCGTACCGGTGTTCCTGCCGCCGGTGGAGACTACCGTACGTAACCGCCCGCGCCCGCACGGTAATATCCGCTGGCCCGCACGAACCAGGCACGATTCAGGAGCGCCATGACCTTCGACGAGCTCAAGAGCACCCTCATCGGCATGGGAATGCCGCCGGAGCAACTCGACCCGGACGCGCTGCGGGACGAGGCGGGTCTCGACTCGCTGTTCGCCGCCGAACTCGCCCTGGTCCTGCGGCAGGAGAAGGGCATCCGGATCCCCGAGGAGGAGATCCTGTCCGCCGCCACCCTGGCCGACGTCGCCGCCGCCGTCGGCCACCGCGCGGGAGCGGAACGGTGACCGACGCCGCCATCACCGGCGTCGGCCTGCTGACGCCCGCGGGCGACGGCCGGGAGGCCACCTGGCGGCGGGTGTGCGCCGGGGAGCCCGCTGCCGCCCTGCACCGGGACGGCCACGGCACCTTCGTGGTCGGCCGGGTGCCCGCGT
The DNA here is from genome assembly GCF_055582325.1 of Streptomyces sp. NPDC042100. NCBI lineage: Bacteria > Bacillati > Actinomycetota > Actinomycetes > Kitasatosporales > Streptomycetaceae > Streptomyces > Streptomyces sp. NPDC042100. The sequence continues at coordinate 223,698 of NZ_JBVJDK010000004.1, read as the reverse complement.
ACGACCCCGGCAGGCTCGGCGAGGCCCGGCGCTGGAAGCCGGACCGGGCGGGGCAGTTCGCGCTGCTCGCCGCGCGCGAGGCGCTCGACGACGCCGGGCTCGACCCGGCGGAGTGGGACGGTGCCCGGGTCGCCGTCCTCGTCGGCTCCGGCACCGCGGGGGCGGAGACCTACGAGCGCTACCGGCCGATGCTGGACACCGCGCCCGAAGACGTCCCGCCGCTCGCCCTGCCCAGCAGCCTCGCCAACTCGCCCGCCGCGCTGGTGTCGATGGCCTTCGGCGCGCGCGGCACCAGCGCCGTCGTCAACACCGCCTGCGCCTCCGGTGCGACCGCCCTCGCCATGGCCTGCGACCTGCTCGCGCTGGACCGCTGCGACGTCGTCCTGGTCGGCGGCACGGAGGCCGGGCTCACCCCGTACCACCTGCGGGGCTTCGACCGGCTCGGCGCCCTCTCGCGGCGCTACGAGGATCCGCTGGGCGCCTCCCGGCCGTTCGACGCGCAGCGGGACGGCTTCCTCATCGCCGAGGGCGCCGGCTTCCTCGTCGTGGAGCGGCCGGAGCACGCCGCCGCGCGCGGCGCCCGGGTCCGCGCCCGGGTCGTCGGGCACGGCTCCGCCTCCGACGCGCACCACGCCGTGGCGCCGCACCCCGAGGGCGCCGGCATCGCCGCCGCCGTCGACGACGCGCTCCGGAACGCCGGGATGCGGCGCCGCGACATCCAGCACGTCAACGCGCACGGCACCAGTACACCCCGCGGTGATGCGATCGAAAGCGAGGTCCTGGCACGGGCGTTCGCCCACCGGCCGGCCGTCACCTCCACCAAGGGTGTCACCGGGCACCTGATGGGCGCGGCGGGCGCCGTGGAGGCCGCCCTGACCGCGCTGTCGCTGCAGAACGGGATCGTGCCGCCGACGGCCAACCTCGGCACCCCGGGACCCGGCATCGAGGTAAACGTGTCCGGGACGGGCCGCTCGGCGCGCCTCGACACCGCCCTCTCCCTCTCCGTCGGCTTCGGCGGCCACAACGTGGCCCTCGTCCTCGCCGCCGCGTGACCGCCCGCGGCCGCGTCCTCGGCGCCCGGGTCCCCGGACCGCGCGGCGGCCCCGGGCCCGCCCCGATCGCGCTCACCGAGCGGGACCGGATCACCCTCGAACTCTCCCGGCACGGCGGCGACATGGTCCTCGGCGCCGTGCTGCGCCTGGACGGCCCGCCGCCCGCGCCGGGCGAGCTCGTGGCGCACCTGCGGGCCCGGATCGGGCGGGTGCCAGAGCTGACGTACCGCCCGTACGGGCTGGCCGGCCGGCGCCCCTCCTGGGCGCCGGACCCCGACTTCGACGTCGCCCGGCACGTGTACGAGGAGGTGCGGCCCGCGCGCCCCGGCCCGGCGGCGGACGCCGATCTGGCGGCCGTGCTCGGCCGGCCGCTGCCCGAGGACCGGCCGCTCTGGGGGGTCTGGCTCGTGCGCCCCGAGGAGCCCGGAGCCACCGGCTACGCGCTCTGCTACCGGGTCCACCACGCCTTCCAGGACGGACAGGCCGCGATGGCCGCCGTGGAGGCGCTGTTCGGACCCGCGCCGGGGGAGGCCCCGGTGCCCTTCGGGGACCCCGGACCCGCCGCCGACCCCGGCCCCCCGGCCCCCGACCCCGGCCCCCCGGCCCCCGACCCCGGCCCCCCGGCCCCCGGCCCGGCGCACGCCGTCACCCTCCGGCTCGACACCGCCGTGCTGTTCCGCGCCGCCCGCGCCGCCGGGGTCTCGCTGCACCAGCTGTGCCTGGCCCTGGCGACCGCCACCGCCCGGACCTGGGGCCCGCTCGCGGACACCGCGCCGCTCCGCGCCAACCTCGGCATCAGCCTGCGCCCGCCCGGGACGCCGGTCCGCCCGATCGGCAACGAGGTCGGCGTGCTCTGCGTCGAGCTCCCCGTCGACGAGCGGGACCCGAGGGCCCGGCTGAGGCGGCTGGCGCGGGCCGTCCCCGGCAGCCGGCTGGTCGGCCGAGGGCGCCGCGCGCACCTGCTGCGGGCCCGCTGGCCGGTACTCGACCGGCTCGCCCTGCGGCGGGCCATCGACCCGCGCACGGCCGCGCTGAGCGTCGCCGACGTGCGGGTGCGGCGGGTCCTGGAGTTCGCCGGGACGCCGGTCCGGCACGCGTACCCGATCCCCGTCCTCGTACCCGGCCAGCGTCTCTTCATCGCCTGGACCTCGTACCGGGGGCAGCTCCACGTCAGCTTCCGCGCCGACCGGCCGATGCCCGACCCCGAGCTGCTGCCGAGGCTGTGGCGGGCGGCCGTCGACGAGCTGCTGCGGGCCCTGGACGGCTGACCGGGAGCCGCCCGCGCCCCGCCCGGCCCTCGTACCGGGAAGGCCCTCGTCCCCCCCGGACCGGAACCCCGGAACCCCGGAACCCCGGAACCCCGGAACCTGGAAGGAAGCCATGCCTCCGTCACCCGTTCCCCCGTCCCCTCTCTCCCCTCTCTCCACCACCCGCACCGCCGTCCCCGGTCCCACCCCGCCGGCCGCGTCCCCGGCCCCGTCCGCGTCCGCGCCCCCGGCCGGTGTCGTCGGGCTGCTGCGGGAGGCAGCCCAGGCCGGGCCGCTCACCCCGCTCCGCATCGGGGACCGGTCGTTCGTCCTGGCCACCGGGCCCGAGCAGACGCTGCAGATCCTGGCCCGGCGTCCGGAGGTGTACGTCAAGCACGGGCACCGGGCCCGGCCGCTCCTCGGCGACGGGCTGATCTCCGCCTCGGGCGAGGCCTGGCAGCGGCAGCGCAGGCTGCTCCAGGGGCAGTTCACCGTCACCGGCACCCGGCGGTGGGCCCACCACATCGCGGGCGCGGCCGAACGGATCGCGGACCGCTGGGCGGCGGCGCACGCCGGGGGCGCGCAGGTGGACATCGGGCGGGACATGCGCTTCTTCGCGCTGGACACCATCTGGCGCGCGCTCACCGGCACCGCCCTCGACGAGGCGACCGAGCGGGAACTGGAGGCCGTCGACACGGTCGTCGCCTCGCTGCCCACCCTCGCCGGGGGCGCGCCCGACCCCGCGCTCGCCGTCGACGAGGCGCTGCGGGCGATCGACGCCACCGCCCACCGGGTGATCGCCCTGGCCCGCGAGCGGCGCGCCCAGGCGGCGCGCGAGGCGGCTCCCGGCGGGCCGCCGCACCTCCTCGACCTCCTCCTGGACACCGCCGAGACCCGTTTGGAGTACACCGATCGGCTGATCCGGGACGAACTCGTCACGCTGCTCGTGGCCGGGCACGAGACGACCGCGCAGACCCTGTGCTGGCTCTTCGTCCTGCTCGACCGGCACCCCGAGGTCCACGACCGCTTCCTCGCCGCCCACGCCTCGGCCGCCGGACCCGCCGAGCGCGACGCGCTGCTGAACGCCCTGGTCCAGGAGGCGCTCCGGCTCTACCCGGCGGTGTGGCTGGTGCCCCGGCACGCCGCCCGCGACGACGTCCTCGACGGGGTGGCGATCGCCGCCGGGACCGGTGTCCTGGTCTGCCCCTACCTCACCCATCGCATCCCCGAACTGTGGCCGGATCCCGAGCACTTCGAGCCCGAGCGCTTCCTGCCGGGCGGCCGGCGCCCGCAGCACCCGGCCGCCTTCCAGCCCTTCGGCGTCGGCGCCCGCGCCTGCCTCGGGCAGCACTTCGCCCTCCAGGAGACGCTGGCCCTGCTGCGGCTGCTGCTCCCCGCGTACCGCCCGGCCCTCACCGACCCGCCCCGGGGTGCCGTCTTCGGCGCCAACCTGCGCCCGGACGGACCCGTCCGGGGGACCCTCACCGCGCTGCGGCCGTGACGGCCTGAGGCACTGTCAAGCCCCTTTCCCCGCGCGGGAAAACCCGTGGACGGGGCGGGGCGCAGCGCGGAACACTTCCCGGCCTGTCCACTGAGGTCCGACAAAGCAGGGTTGGGATGGATACGTCTGCGACGCCCGAAGGCGCGCCCGAAGGTTCACCGGCCAGGGGGCCGGTCCTCCTGGCGCTCCGCCACTACGCCCGGGAGCTGGCCCGGCTCAAACGCCTGACCGTTCCCTCGATGCTGCTCCCGGCGCTGGGCAACATCGGCATCTACTACCTCGCGCCGCTCCTGGTCGCCAAACTGGTCGGCGGGCTCGCCGAGGGGAGCGCCGGAGGGCTCGGCGCGGGGCTCGGCCCCGCGCTGCCGTACGTCCTCGGCTTCGCCGGAGTGCTGCTGCTCTCCGAGGCGATGTGGCGGCTCGGGCTGCACTGCCTGAACCGGCTCGACGCCCACGGCATCGAGCACCTCTACGTCATCGGGATGGACGAGCTCTTCGCGAAGGAGGCCGCCTTCTTCCACGAGAACTTCGCCGGGTCGCTGACCAAGCGGGTGCTGAGCTTCGCCTCCCGCTTCGAGGAGTTCGTCGACACGCTGGCCTTCTCCGTGGTGGGCAACCTCGTGCCGCTGCTCTTCGCCTCCGTGGTGCTGTGGATGTACGAACCGCTGCTCGTCCTCGGGCTGCTGGTGATGATCGTGTTCACGGCGGTGCTGGTGAGGCCGCTGATCCGGCGCCGCCAGCAGCTCGTCAAGCACCGCGAGGCCGCCATCGCGCGGGTCTCCGGCCATGTCGCCGACAGCCTGACGAACATGGACACGGTCCGCGCCTTCGCCGCCGAGGACCGCGAGGCCGCCGAGCACCGCTCCCGGGTCGCCGAGTCGCGCCGGCTCCAGCTGCGCTCCTGGGACTTCGGCAACCTGCGCATCGACACGCTGGTCGCGCCGCTGTCGGTGCTGACCAACGTGGTGGGCCTGGCCCTCGCCCTCTCGCTCGGCGCGGGGGAGCATGGTGTGGAGACGGTCGTCGTCGCCTTCACGTACTACTCCAACGCCACCCGGATCATGTTCGAGTTCAACCAGATCTACCGCCGTCTGGAGAGCTCGATGACGGAGGCGGCGCAGTTCACCGAGCTGCTCCTGGAGCCGCCGGCCGTGTGCGACCCGGTGGCGCCGGAGCCGCTGCGGGCCCAGGGCGCCGACGTGCGCTTCGAGCGGGTGTCCTTCGCCCACGCGGGTGGCGACCCGCTCTTCGACGGCCTCGACCTGGCCGTCCCGAGCGGGGCGAAGATCGGCCTGGTGGGCCGTTCGGGCGGCGGGAAGACCACGCTCACCCGGCTGCTGCTGCGGATGACCGACATCGACGGGGGACGGATCCTCGTCGGCGGCCAGGACATCAGCCGGATGCGCCAGTCGGACCTGCGCGGCCTGATGGCGTACGTGCCGCAGGACCCGGCGATGTTCCACCGGACCCTGCGGGAGAACATCGCCTTCGCCCGGCCGGACGCCACCGAGGCCGAGATCCGGCGGGCCGCCGAGGCCGCGCACGTCACCGAGTTCGCCGACGCGCTGCCCGACGGCTTCGACACCATGGTGGGCGAGCGCGGGGTGAAGCTCTCCGGCGGGCAGCGCCAGCGGGTCGCCCTGGCCCGGGCGATCCTGCGCGACGCGCCGATCCTGCTGCTCGACGAGGCGACCAGTGCCCTGGACTCGGAGAGCGAGGTGCTGGTCCAGGACGCCTTGTGGCGGCTGATGGAGGGGCGGACGGCCTTCGTGGTCGCCCACCGGCTCAGCACGGTCGCGCACATGGACCGGCTCGTCGTCCTGGACCGGGGCCGGATCATCGAGCAGGGCTCGCACCAGGAGCTGCTGGCGGTGGACGGGGCCTACGCCCGGCTCTGGCAGCACCAGTCGGGCGGCTTCCTCGACGAGTCGGCGGAGGGGGCGGAGCGGGCGGCGGTGCGCTGAGGGCGGACCGCCCGGACTGCGGGCGGATCCGGGCCCGGCTACGCTGGGCCCGGATCTCCTGTCCGGTTGGTACCTTTTTGCCGCTTCTCGTCGCCCGGGAGTCACGTGGTCACCCCGCAGCCCGTCCTCGCCCCTCCCACACAGGCCGCCGTCTTTCTCGTGGTCACCGTGAACCCCGGCGGCGAGGCCGCGGCACGGGACGCCCTGGAAGGGCTCGCCGGGCTCGTCCGCACCGTCGGCTTCCGTGAGCCCGAGGCGGCCCTCAGCTGCGTCACCGGGATCGGTTCAGCGGCCTGGAGCCGCCTCTTCGCCGGCCCCGCCCCGCGCGAACTGCACCCCTTCGTGCCCCTGGAGGGCGTCCGGCACCGCGCCCCCGCCACCCCGGGGGACCTCCTCTTCCACATCCGCGCCCGGCGCATGGACCTCTGCTTCGAGCTGGCCCGGCTGGTCGTGGGCGGCCTCTCGGGCGCCGTGACCGTCGTCGACGAGGTGCACGGCTTCCGCTACTTCGACGACCGGGACCTGCTGGGCTTCGTCGACGGCAGCGAGAACCCGGAGGGCGGCGCCGCGGCCGACGCCGTCTTCGTCGGCGCGGAGGACCCCGACTTCCTCGGCGGCAGCTACGTCGTCGTGCAGAAGTACCTCCACGACATGCCCGCCTGGCAGGGACTGAGCGTCGAGGAGCAGGAGCGGGCCATCGGCCGCCACAAGGCGGACAACGTGGAGCTGCCCGAGGACGTCAAACCGGCGGACTCGCACGTCGCGCTCAACACCATCACCGACGAGGACGGCGCCGAGCGCCAGATCCTGCGCGCCAACATGCCGTTCGGGAACGTCGGCAGCGGCGAGTACGGCACGTACTTCATCGGCTACGCCCGCACCCCCGCCGTCACCGAGCTGATGCTCTCCCACATGTTCCTCGGCGACCCGCCCGGCACCACCGACCGGATCCTGGACTTCTCCACGGCCGTGACGGGCTGTCTCTTCCACGTGCCGAGCGCCGACTTCCTCGACGACCTGCCCGCCCCGCCCGCCGGCGCGTCCGCTGTCGAATCCACCGCCGCGTCCACCGCCGCGTCCACCGCCGCGTCCACCACCGCGTCCGCCACCGAGTCCGCCCCCGCGTCCGACCACGGCGGGCTCGGCATCGGCAGCCTGAAAGGAGCGTGAACCGCGATGGCCCCCACCGCCGACCCGGACCGCACCACCAACCTGCACCGCGAACTCGCCCCCGTGACCCCCGCCGCCTGGGAGCAGATCGAGGAGGAGGCCCGGCGCACCTTCCGGCGGCACGTCGCCGGCCGCCGGGTCGTCGACGTCCCCGACCCGGCGGGCCCCGGGCTCGCCGCCGTCGGCACCGGCCACCTCACCGGCATCGACGCGCCCGCCCCCGGCGTCACCGCCCGGCTGCGCGAGGCGAAGCCGCTGGTCGAACTGCGGGTGCCGTTCACCGTCAGCCGCTCCGCCGTGGACGACGTCGAGCGGGGCTCGGCCGACTCCGACTGGCAGCCGGTGAAGGACGCGGCCCGCGCCATGGCCTTCGCCGAGGACCGGGCGATCTTCGACGGCTATCCGGCGGCCGGCGTCCAGGGCCTGCGGGACCGCACCTCCAACCCGGTGCTCAGCCTGCCCGCCGAGCCCCGCGACTACCCCGACGCGGTCAGCCGCGCCCTCACCGCGCTCCGGCTCGCCGGCGTGGACGGCCCGTACGCGCTGCTGCTCGGCGCCGACGAGTACAGCGCCGTCAGCGAGACCTCCGACCACGGCTACCCGATCGCGGCCCACCTGGCCCGGATGCTGGACGGCCCGCCGCTGTGGGCCCCGGCGCTCAGCGGCGCCTTCGTGCTGTCCACCCGGGGCGGCGACTTCGAACTGCGGCTCGGCCAGGACCTGGCCATCGGCTACACCGGGCACGACGCGCAGGGGGTCGAGCTGTACTTCCAGGAGACCTTCGCCTTCCTCCCCTACACGGACGAGGCCATCGTCGTCCTGACCCACTGAGCCCGTGGCGCCCGCGACCCACCGCCGGTTCCTCGACCGGCTGCCGCTGGCGGCGGTGCCCCGGCTGGTGGGCTCGGGCGTCGTCGGGGTGCTCACCGGACTGGCCGTGGGGGGCCTCGTACGGGCCTCCCTGGGCGTGCTCAGCGGGATCGCCGCCGCCGAGACGGTCTTCGTGGTCAGCGGCTGGGCCGTGCTCTGGCCCATGGACGCCGCCGCCACCCACCGCAACGTGCGCCGCGAGGACTTCCGGCCGCTGCTCGCCGAGATCGCGGTGGTCGCGGCGACGCTCTCCGGGCTGGTCGCGATCGTGCTGCTGCTCACGGGAGCCGACCCCGGCACCGGCCACGCCGGCGCGGCGACGGCCCTCGCCGGGGTCTTCATGGCCTGGGCGGCACTCCACCTGATGTACGCCGCGCGCTACGCCGACCTGTACTACGGGGAGCCCGGCGGCGGGATCGACTTCCACTCCGAGGAGCCGCCCCGCTTCAGCGACTTCCTCTACTTCAGCTACAACCTCGGCATGACCTACCAGGTCTCCGACACCGACGTCGCGAGCTCGGCGATCCGCGCGGTCGTGCTGCGGCACTGCCTGCTGTCGTACGTGTTCGGCGCCGGGATCCTGGCCACCACCATCAACCTGGTGGCCACGCTCGTCACGGGCTGAGCGAGACCACCGTCGCCGTCGTGGGGCCCTCCGGCGTCCGGTACGTGACGGTGTCGCCCGCGCGGTGCCCGAGCAGCGCCCGGCCCAGCGGGCTGTCGGTGGTCACCAGGTGCAGATCGGGGGCCTCGGCGAGCTCGCCGACCGTCACGGTCGACTCGGCGCCGTCGGCGAAGCGCACGGTGACCGTGCTGCCGAGCCCCACCACGTCCGCCGGCGGCGCCGCGACGGTCGCGGAGCGCAGCCGCGCCTCGATCTCCTCGATGCGCTGGTCCAGCCTGCCGACGTCGTCGGCGCGGTCCAGCTCCTCGGCGGCGTCCGCCGCGTCGCCCACCATGTCGTCGTCGGGCAGGGTGGCGGCCACCTTCGCGCGTCGGTCGCGGAGCTCGGTGAGCTCGCGCTCCAGCTCGCGGAGGTCCGCGGCGCTGAGGGGCCCGGGGCCGTCGGTCATGGCTGCTCCCGCGTCACTGGTGGGGCGGATGGGATACGGCGTTCCCATTACCGCACCACCGGACGCACCCGGCAAACGGGGCCCGCGCCGACACGGCACGGACCCCCGCCGGACGCCCGGCGGGGCCGGGCGGCCGGGTCAGGCGGGCGCGGGGCCGGTGGAGGCGCGGATCACCAGCTCCGGGTCGAACAGCAGCTCGCCCGTGGGGACCTCCCGGTTGCCGACCAGCGCCAGCACGCTCCGGGCGACCTCCAGGGCCAGCCGGTCGGCGGGCTGGCGGACGGTGGTGAGGGCCGGGTCGGTGAACTCGGTGACCGTCGAGCCGTCGTAGCCGACCACCGACACGTCGGCGGGCACCGACAGGCCCAGCCGGCGGACGCCCCGGACCGCGCCGAGCGCCATGAAGTCGCTGGCCGCGACGATCCCGGTGGCGCCCAGGCCGACCAGCGAGGACGCCGCCGCCTGGCCGCCCTCCACGCTGTAGGACTGGCGGACCACCCAGCGCTCCGCGTCCGCGATGCCGCGCCGGGCCATCGCCGCCACGAAGCCCCGTACCCGCCGGTCGGCCGGGCGGTTGCCAAAGGGGCCCGAGGCCATGCCGATGCGGCGGTGCCCCAGGCGGTGCAGGTGGTCCACGGCCAGCTCGGCGGCGAGGGCGTCGTCGGTGGAGTACACCGGGACGGGCACGCCGTCCGCGAACTCGCCGTTGATCCCCACGTACGGCACCCGGCGCTGACGCAGCAGCTCGTAGCCGTCCGTGTCGGCGCCCTCCACCGTGTTGGACGCGGAGAGGAAGACGACGGCGGCGATGCCCTTGTCGACGAGGGAGCTGAGGAAGTCCAGCTCCTGCACCCCGCCGGGGAAGACCGGGCAGAGCACGGTCTTCAGGCCGTGCGGGGCCAGCGCCGACTCGATCCGCTCGGCGACGTCCGCGAAGAACGGGTTCGACACGAACTCGGTGACCACCGCGACCAGTTGGCCCTGGGTCTGGCGCTCGTAGCCGAGCTCGGCCATGGCCTGCTCGACGGCCTCGCGGGTCTTCTTCGACACCCCCTGACGCCGGTTGACGACCCGGCTGACGGTGGCCTCGCTGACCTGAGCCCGGGCTGCGACGTCGGTGATGCCGACCTTCATCGCGGTCCTTCCGTGAGTACGTCCGTGAGGACGAGCGAAACCAGGCCGCCGCGCGGCACGGCCAGGGAGTGGGGCCCCTGGGGCGGGAGCGACGGCGGATCCTCCATCATACGGCCGTCCGGCCCGTGGACCAGGGCGCTCACCGGCCCTTCGGCGCCCAGCACCTCGACCATCAGCCGGTCCCGGGCGGAGCCGTTGACGAGGACGAAGCGCCGGTGCGCGGCGAAGTCGAGCTCCACCACCCGGTCGCCGTGCGCGCTCACCAGGCATTCCTCGCCCAGCGCCGCGCTCACCAGCGGGAACAGCTCGTCCGGGCGGCCCGGCTCGACGGTCCCGTCCAGCAGCGTCTCCCGGTGGCGCAGCCAGCGCCCGAGCCAGAACCGTACGGCGTCCAGGTGTGCGGCGGGCAGCTCGTCCAGGCGTACGGAGAGCTGGGGGACCGCGTGCAGCGCGCCGATCAGCTGCCGGGCCACCGCCTCGACCGGGGCGGTGCGCGACCACATCAGCATGTCGGAGTGGACCGCTCCGCCGACGGCGAGGAACGCGGTGTCCAGGGCCCGCACCCGGTTGGCCGTCGCGTCGGCCGGGCAGTCGAAGGAGCGCAGCATGTTGCCGTACGGGGCCATCCCGGGCCCGGTGTACGGCTGGCGCAGTTCGAGCAGCACCCCCGGGCGTACGGCCTCAAGGGCGTCGCGCAGTTCGGCGAGCAGCCCGGTCATGGCGGCGCCGACGTCGGCGCCGCCGTCGCCCGCGTACACCGCGGCCTGGTCGAGGAAGTCGAGCTTCAGCCCGTCGAGTCCGTACTCCGTCACGAGCGAGACGCACCGGCCGACGACGTGCCGGCGGACCTCGGGGCGGCGCGGGTCGAGCACCCGGGCGCCCGGCACGGTCGCCGGGGCCGGGGCCGCCGCGGCCCACTCCCGGTGGGCGTCCGCCCCGGGGCCCAGCAGCAGCGGGGCGACCCACAGCAGATAGCGCAGCCCGGTGGCACGCACGCGGGCCACGTGGCCGGCCAGGTCGGGGAACTTGGCGGGGTCGGGCACCCAGTCGCCGCAGCCGGCGTAGCCGCGTCCGGTGCCGTGGGCCTGCCAGCCGTCGTCGAGGATGAGCGCCCCGCAGCCGAGCCCGGCGGCGATCTCGGCCTGGGTCTCGACGGCGTCGGCGGTGACGTCCTGGTTGAAGGCGTACCAGGTGGAGTAGACGGGCACCCGGGCGCCGTCCGGGACGGGCATCGGCGGGCGGTCGGCGGCGAACCAGGCGCGCAGCGGGCGCAGCGCGGCGGCGACCGAGGGGGCGCGGGGGACGAGCAGCAGCCGGTGCGGTCCCTCGCCGGCGGGCAGGTGGAGGTGGACGACGTGGGTGTCGTTCTCCTCCGAGACGCCGAAGCGGACGGCGGCCTCGGGCACCGGGTCGGCGGCGGCGAAGGTGAGCAGGGTGGCGCCGGAGTGCTCGTACAGGCAGCCGGCGGCGGCGCCGTCGACGAGGCTGACCCGGCTCTGGCCCTCCCAGTCGGCGACCAGGGTGCGGCGCCAGGCGCCCTTGGGGTGCCAGTAGCCGGCGGCGTCGCCGAGCGGCACCGAGAGCCGGATCTCGACGGGCGCGCCGTCGGTGTGGACGTCGAGGACGCGGACGCCGTGGGCGGTGGGCGGGCCGAGGGTCCAGCGGGGTGCCCGGCCGGTCAGGTCGGCCTGGTCGGCTTGGTCGCTCCGGTCGCTCCGGTCGCTCCGGTCGGTCCGGTCGAGCCGTTCTGGTGTGAGGACGGCGATCGAGACCGTGTCGAGGAGGGGGGCGGAGACCGCCGGGGCGAGGTGGGCGGTGGTCACCGCGTCGCCGGGTGCGGGCGGGTACGTGGGCGTGGGCGGGTGGGCGGGCTGGCTGGGCTGGCTCATATGGGTGTCCGGTTCATTCCTTCACGGCGCCCGCGAGGAGGCCGGAGACGAAGTGCCGCTGGAGGGCGAGGAAGACGATGGCCATGGGGATGGCGGCGAGGGAGGTGCCGGCCAGGATGGCGCCGTAGTCGGTCTCGTCCAGGCCCTGGAGCGAGGCGAGCGCGACGGGGATGGTGAAGGAGCTCTCGTCGCGCAGCACGATCAGGGGCCAGACGAAGTCGTTCCACTGGTAGAGGAAGAGGAACAGCGCGAGGGCGGCGAGGGCGGGGCGCATCGGCGGCAGGGCGACCCGCCAGAACAGGCGCAGTTCGCCGCAGCCGTCCATCCGGCCCGAGTCGAGGAGCTCCTGGGGCAGGGTGCCCATGGACTGGCGCATGAGGAAGATGCCGAAGGGCAGCGCCAGGTTGGGGGCGATGACGGCCTGGTAGGTGTTGAGCCAGTGCAGCTCGGCCATCATCCGGAACAGCGGGACGAGGGTGATCTGCGCGGGGACGACGAGGCCGAGCATGAGCAGCCCGAACAGGAGCTCGCGGCCCCGGAAGCGGTAGGTGGCGAAGCCGTAGCCCGCGAGGGTGCAGACGGTGCCGGCGAGCAGGGTGTAGACGAGCGCGATGCCGAGGGAGTTGAGGACGACACGGCCGAAGCCCGCGGTGTCCTGGAGGGTGGCCAGGTTCTCGCCGAGGTGTCCGCCGGGGAGCAGCGGCGGCGGGCTGGCGAAGAGTTCGGCGGAGCTGTGGGTGGCGCCGACGGCCAGCCAGTAGAAGGGCACCGCGACGACGGCGAGCGCGAGGGCCAGCGCGGAGGTGAGCAGGATGCTCCGCCCGGGGTTGCGGGCGCGGCGGGTGGTCACGTCTTCTCCCCGAGGAGGCGGAACTGGATCAGGCCGAGCAGCCCGACGAGGACGGTGAGGGCGTACGCGATGGCGGAGGCGTAGCCGAAGTCGAAGTAGGTGAAGGCGTTGCGGTAGAGGTACACGCCGATGGTGAGGGTCGCGTTGTCTGGTCCGCCGCCGGTGAGCACATACGGCTCGTCGAAGAGCTGGAGGGTGCCGATGGTGGAGAGCACGGTGGTGAGCAGCAGCGCGGGGCGCAGGCCGGGCAGGGTGACGTGCCGGAAGGCGGCGAGGGCCCCGCCGCCGTCCACGGCGACGGCGTCGTAGAGCTCGCGCGGCACGGTCTGGAGTCTGGCCAGCAGGATGACGGCGTTGTAGCCGGTGTAGTGCCAGGTGAGGGCGAGGCCCAGGGAGATCCGGGCCCAGAGGGGGTCGGTCAGCCAGGGCACCGGGTCGGCGCCGAGGAGTCCGATCGCCCAGTTGACCAGGCCGTAGTCCTTGTTGAGCAGGACGGAGAAGACGATGCCGTACGCGACGAGGCCGGTGACCATCGGCAGGAAGAAGCCGAGCCGGAAGACGGGCCGGCCGCGCAGCAGGGCGGAGTCGAGGGCGACGGCGAGCCCGGTGGCGAGCGCGAGCATCAGCGGGACCTGCACGGCGAGGATCAGCAGGGTGTTGCGCAGCGCGGTCCACAGCAGCGGGTCCTCGACGAGCCGAAGGTAGTTGTCGGCGCCGACGAAGGTCTCGGTGCCGCCGGCCGTGCGGTGCAGGCTGATCAGGAAGGACGAGCCGATGGGGTAGAGCTTGAAGCCGGCGAAGAGCAGCAGGGCGGGCAGCACGAAGAGGTACGGGGCGCCCCGGCCGCGCCGCCGGGTGCGGGGCGCGGCGGCGCGGGACCCGGTGGTCCCGGACCCGGTGGCCCGGGGCGCGGTGGTGGCCGGTGCGGGGCCGGCCGCCGGGGCGGCTCGCGTCATCGGACGGCCTTCCGGCCCGTCTGCCGGGCCAGGTCGCCGGCGGCCTCGGCGAGGGCCTTCGCCGGGTCGGCGCCCTTGAGGAGGACCCGGGTCTGGGCGTCGGTGACCGCCTTGAGGGCGCGGGCGTAGTCCGCGGTGTAGTTGACGGCGGGGCTGGGGGCCTTGAGGGCGGAGAAGAAGATCTCCCCCTTGCGCTGGCCGCTGAAGAACGCCGAGGGCTGGTGGAAGACCGGGTCGTCGTACGCCTTGAGCAGGGCGGGCGCGATGCCCTTGCCCCGGTAGACGCTCACCTGGGAGGCGGGACGGGTCAGCGCGTACTCGATGAAGGTCCAGGCGGCGGCCTGGTGCCTGCTGGCGCCCGCGACGGCGAGGTGGGTGGAGTTGACGGTGGCCGCGGTGGGGCCGCCTCGGCGGACGGCCGGGGGCAGCCGCAGCTTCCACTTGCCGGCCTCGGCGGGGACCTGCTCCTCGATGATGCCGCCGAACCAGGTGGGCCAGGGCAGGACGGCGGCGGTGCCCTGCTTGAGGGAGCTCATCAGGGCGTTCCAGCCGCCGGCCAGGTCGCTGACCAGGCCCGCGTCGTTCATGGTCTTGATGAGGGTCATGGCGCGGACGGCCTCGGGGGACTCCAGGGTGATGCGGCCCTCCAGGTCGAAGTAGAAGGCGCCCTGGAGCTGGAGCAGCATCTGGAAGAAGTTGGCGGCGTCCGGCTGGGAGGCGGGCTTGTCGATGCCGAGCAGGTGGGCGCCGGTGCGGGCCTTGAGGCGCTTGCCCGCCTCGATGGTCTCGTCCCAGGTCTGGAGGGCGTCGACGTCGATCCCGGCCCGTTCGAAGAGGTCGGCCCGGTAGTAGAAGCCGGCCGAGTTGGCCTCCCAGGGGAGGGCGTTCACGCGCTTGCCGTCGGGGCTGACGGTCCCCCAGAGGCCGGGGGCGAAGGCGTCCTTGTGGGCGGTTGCGCCCAGCGGGGCGAGGTCGGCGAGGCCGCCGGGGAAGCGCTCGACGTAGCCGGGGAGGTAGTCGACGCCGATGTGCAGGACGTCGGCCAGGCCCTGGCCGCCGGCGGCCAGACCCGCGGTGATCTTGTCCCAGATCGCGGGGTTGCCGATGTCCTCGACGGTGACCTCGATGCCGGGGAATTCCTTGCGGAACTTCGGTATCAGGGCCTTGAGTTCGGCCGCCGGACCTTGCCAGGACCAGACCGTGATCCTGCCCTTGCGGGGGTCGCCGACGGCGCCCGAGCCGCCCGCGTCGGCGGCGCCGCCACCGGTGCAGGCGGCGAGCGCGAGCGCCAGGGCGCCACCGCCGCCGAGCTGGAGGAGCCGGCGGCGGGAGGGGGGTCCCGAGGGCTGTCTGTCTGTCATGGGGGCTGCCACGGAGGCTGTCTCGGGGGCTGTCTCGGGGGCTGTCTCGGGGGCTGCCTCGGGGTTTGTCTCGGGGTTTGTCATCGGGTCTGTCATGGGGCGGGACGGTACAAGCGGATCCGGGAAAGTTGCAAGCGCGGTTGCGCGATGGGGATGAAAACTTTCAGTTTGATCCAGCAGGGAATGTTGCCTGATCCATTGCGTCCCTTCCGGTCGGTTGCTAGCGTGCCGCGCGCCGACCCGACCGATCCGGGAGACCACCCTCATGACGCGCACCCGCCTCACGCTGCTCGCCGCAGTCGCGCTGCTCAGCACGCTCGCCCCGCTCGCCACCGCGCAGGCCGTCCCCGGCCAAGCCGGCCCCGCGCGGCCCGCCCGGCCCGCCGCCCCCGCCCTGCTCACCGTCGCCGACCCCGGCTTCGAACAGGGCGGCAAGGGCTGGGAGTTCACCCCCGGCACGGGAGTCGCGGGCAACTACCCGCACGCCGGCGGGCGCCTCGCCTACCTCGACGCGGGCGGCGGCATGAAGGTCTCCCAGA
This sequence comes from Streptomyces sp. NPDC042100, assembly GCF_055582325.1. Lineage (NCBI taxonomy): Bacteria > Bacillati > Actinomycetota > Actinomycetes > Kitasatosporales > Streptomycetaceae > Streptomyces > Streptomyces sp. NPDC042100. Next base: position 208,092 of record NZ_JBVJDK010000004.1, on the reverse strand, counting down.
CCGTCACCGCCACCGGCCACGGCGGCTACCTGGTCTCCGCCTGGACCGCCACCGGCGGCCCCGGCGCCCGCTACGTGCTGCGCGTCAACGGCACCGAGGCCGCCGCGCTGGTCCTGCCCGACGGCGCCGCCTACCGCCGCCACACCCTCGGCACGGTCACCCTCGCGCCCGGCGACCGGCTGGAGATCGCCTTCGAATCGGGTCGCGGCTGGCTCAACGTCGACGACGTCATGGTCTCCCCGGCGGCCCCCGCCGACCCCCGGGTCACCTCCAGCGACCCCGAGATCGTCGCCATGTTCGACTGGGCCAGGCACAAGGCCAACAGCTGGGTCCATCTCCCCGGCACCCAGGGCCCGCTCGACGCCGACGAGCGCCAGACCGGCGGCACCGGCAGCGGCGTCTACGGCCCCTCCTACTGGGCGGGCTACGCCAACCGCAGCGGCTACTACTCCCGCGACATGGCCCACCAGCTCGCCGGCGCCGGCGTCCTCGGCCTGCACGGCGAGAACAAGGCGATGCTCCGCGCCTTCGCCGCCACCGCCACCCCCGAGCACGCCTACTACCCGGTGTGGGCGCTCAACTTCGACAACCGCAGCCCGCTCTCCATCGACTACCGGGGCCCCGAGCTCTTCGTCCGCGAGGTCCCCGCCCCCTTCGAGCTCGTCCAGAAGGCCGAGGAGGCCTACCGCTGGACCGGCGACCGCGGCTACCTCGACGACCCCGCCCTGTGGGACTTCTACCGGCACACCACCGAGGAGTTCGTGACCCTCCACGACGGCCGCAAGGACAACGGCCCCGTCCGCGTCGCCGAGGGCACCGGTCACGGCATCTTCCAGGGCGTCGCCAGCTACAACGAGCAGAGCGACGAACCCCTCGCCGAGGCCGGTGACGCCATCGGCTCCCAGTACCAGGCCTACCGCGCGATGGCCTCCCTCGCCCGCGCCAAGGGCGACCGCGCCACCGCCGCCCGCTTCGACGACCGCGCCCGCGCGCTCCGCGGCTACTTCAACACCACCTGGAGCGGCGGTGGTTCCGGCGCCGACATGGTCCGCGGCTACACCACCGACGGGCGCGCGCTGACCGGCTGGGGCAAGGAGAACAGCTGGTTCATGCCCATGAAGGGGATCATCGACCCCGGCGCCCGGCGCGAGGCCTACCTCGACTACATCGACGCCCAGGCCGAGGGCGAGGGCCGCCCCGACAACATCGAGGCCCTCACGTACCTCCCCGACACCTTCCTCACCGCGGGCCGGGCCGACACCGCCTGGAAGTGGATGCGCCGCGTCTACGCCGCCAAGGACGCCCAGCACGTCAACACCCGCCAGGGCACCAACGGCGACTACCCCGAGGTCTCCTTCACCCTCGTCGCCCAGACCGTCCAGGGCCTCATGGGCGTCACCCCCGACGCCCCCGCCCGCACCCTCACCACCCAGCCCCGGCTGCCCTCCGGCATGGACTGGCTCGCCGTCTCCGACCTCCGCGTCGGCGACTCCGCCTTCACCCTGCGGCACGACGGGGACCGCCGCTCCACCCTCACCCACACCACCGGCACCCGCCCCTACACCTGGGTGGCGCGTTTCCCCGGCGCCCGCGCCACCGTCCTCGTCGACGGGGTGAAGCGCCCCGCCCGCACCGAGGTCGTCGACGGCGTCACGTACACGACCGTCCGCACCCGCGTCGCGCCCGGCCGCACCGTCACGGTCGAGACCCGATGAGCGCGCCGCACCCCGAGAGCGGCCCGGCGGCGCCCCCCGCCGCCGGCGCCTTCCCCGGCGGACCGGAGCTCTTCCGGCTCGACCCGGCGGTCGCCCACCTCAACCACGGCTCCTACGGCGCCGTCCCCGTCCCCGTCGCCCGCCTGCGCCGCGCCCTCGACGAGGAGTCCGCCGCCGACCCCGACCGCTTCTTCCGCGACGTCCCCGACCGGCTCGCCGAGGCCCGCGGCCGGATCGCCGCCCACCTCGGCACACCGGCCGAAGGGCTCGCCTTCGTCGCCAACGCCACCGAGGCCGCCAACCTCGCCCTCGACGCCCTCCGCCTGGAACCGGGCGACGAGATCCTGGTCACCGACCACGGCTACGGCACCGTCGTCACCGCCGCCGCCCGGCGCGCCCCGCTCACCACCGTCGCCCTCGACCCGGACCTCCCCGACGAGGACGAGGTCCGCGCCGCCGTGCTCGCCGGGATCACCCCCCGGACCCGGGTCGCGCTCCTCGACCGGATCAGCTCGCCCACCGCCCGCCCGCTCGCCACGCCCCGGCTGCTCGCCGAGCTGCGCGCCCGGGGGATCACCACCGTCGTCGACGGTGCCCACGCGCCCGGAATGCTCGCCGACCCGCTTGCCGGGGCAGCCGACCTCTGGTTCGGCAACCTGCACAAATGGGCGTACGCGGCGCCCGGCACCGCCGTCCTCGCGGTCGCCCCCGGCTTCCGCCCCCGGATCCCCGCCCCCGTCCCCTCCTGGGAGGCCGAACGCGGCTTCCCGCGCGCCGTCGAGTTCCGGGCCACCGCCGACTACACCGGCTGGCTCTCCGCGCCCGAGGGCCTCGACCTGATCGAACGCCTCGGCGCGGCCCGGGTACGGGCCCACAACGCCGCGCTCGTCGCGCACGGCGCCGAACTGCTCGCCCGGCTCCCGGGCCTGCGCCCGCTCCCGTACGACGCGGGCCTCGCGATGCGCTCCCTCCGGCTGCCGCCGACCGTGGCCAGGACCCAGGCCGAGGCGGCGGCGCTCCGCGAGGAGATCGCCGCCCGGCTCGGCTGCCGGATCCTGGTCTGGCCCCGGCCCGGTGGCGGCGGCGTCCGGATCAGCGGCCAGATCTACAACCGGCCCGAGGAGTACGAGCGGCTGACGGCGGGACTCGGGAAGCTGCTGGACCGGGGGTAGCGGAGCCCGCTCGGGACCGGGTGGTGCTCGTCGGGGCTGGTCACGGGCCTCCCCGGTCCCCGAGAATCGGCGCATGACGATCGAACTCGCCGCCGCGGCCGGTGTGCTGGCCCTGCTGACCATGGTCCCCGGCCCGGACATGGCGATCGTGACCCGCCGGGCCGTCGCCGCCGGGCGGCGCGACGGACTGCTGACCGTCGGCGGGATCGCCACCGGGCTGCTGGTCTGGGGCGTGCTCGCGGTGGCCGGGCTCGCCGCCGTGCTGGCCGCGTCGGCCGTCGCGTACACCGTGGTCAAGCTGGCCGGCGCCGGCTACCTGGTGTTCCTCGGCGCGCAGGCGCTGTGGCGGAGCCGGCGCGGCGGGGCGGCGGCCCCCGCCGAGCCGCCGCCCGCCGGGCACCCCTGGCGGACCGGCCTGGTCGGCAACGTGCTCAACCCGAAGATCGCGGTCTTCTACACCGGGCTGCTGCCGACCCTGGCGCCGTCCGGGCTCTCCCCGCACGCCGGGATGGCCCTCCTGGTGCTGGTCCACGTGGTGCTCACGCTGCTGTGGCTCTCCGGCTATGTGCTGCTGCTCGCCGGGGCCCGCTCCTTCTTCGCCCGGCCCGCCGTGCGCGGGGCGATGGAGCGGGCCACCGGTGTCGTGCTGATCGCCTTCGGCGTGAAGGTCGCGACGGCCGCCTCCTAGAACACGGCGCGGCGGCGGCCTACGACCCCCAGGCCTCGAACTCGTAGATCCTGGCCGCCGGGTCGGTCGTCTGGGCCGGTGTGGTGACCACCAGGCGGGCGTAGCGCGCGGTCACCGCGACCGGGTGGGTCGTGGTCGCCGCCGTGTTGCCGGTGACGGTGGCGGCGGTCGTCCAGGCGGCCGTGGTGCTGTCGCGGACCTCGATCCGGAAGTCCCGGGTGTTCCAGCTCGCGCTCTCGCCGCCCGCCGCCGCGTGCTTCACCACGAAGCGGGTCAGCGTCCGGGCGGAACCCAGGTCCACCTCCAGCCACTTGGCGGAGGTGGTCGTGCACCACTTGTCGGAGGTGCCGCCCGAGACGCTGCCGTTCACCGCCTTCGCGGGGGTCTCCGAGGCGGTGCACTGGCCGGAGGCGGTCGCCGGGCGGTTCAGGGCCAGATTGGTCTCGGAGGTCCCGGACCAGGCGACCGTGGTGCTCGCGGCGGGGGAGCGGCCGAACTCGGCGGAGACCGCCTCGACGTCCAGGGTCGTCGAGGTCTCGGTGCCCGCCCGGTCCAGCCTCGGCACGAAGTAGCCGTCGTTGGGCGTCGCGCCGAGGAAGGTGCGGCTGCCGTCGGCGTTGCGCCGGTACACCTCGTAGTGGCGCACGTCGCCGGCGGCCGAGGCGGTCCAGCCGAGCCGCAGCGACATGCTCGCGCCCGCCTCCGTCGTGCCGAGCACCGTGGCCGCCGTCGGGGCGGCCGGGGCGTCGACGGCGCCGTCGTACAGGGCGAGCTGCCCCACCCTGATGTCGTACGAGGCGGCCGTCCCGGTGGTCTGGAGGCCGAGCTGCGCGACCGTCCGGCCCGCGTACGGGGAGAGGTCGAGCACCTTGCGCTCCCAGCCGGTGCCCGTCGTGGAGCCGAGGTCCAGCGTGGTGAAGGAGTTCGGGGCGTCGGTGAAGGAGACCGCCGCCTTCAGCCGTGTGGGGCCGGCCGCCGGGGTCTTCACGACGACCGACAGCTTGCTGTCGGCGGCCACCGGCAGCCGTGTCTGGTACAGGCGCACGGTGTTCACGGCGTCCAGCGCGCCCGTCAGCCGCAGGGACGAGCCGCCCTCGTAGGCGTCGCCGAAGTCGACGGACGGCTTCAGCTTCGTGCCCGTGGAGCTCACCAGCCAGCGGTAGGTCGGCGGCACGTCCTGGAGGGAGAGGTTGTTCCAGGGCGCCGCCGACACCCGGGTCCCGCCGGAGGCGTAGAAGTCGCCCTGTCCGGCGTCGAAATGGGTGACGAAGGGCTTGGACGTGACGGGCGAGGACTCGGCGACGTACTGCGCGAGTCCCTTCCACGACGAGCTGGTCGTGGTGTTCGACGGGTCGCCGTTGGCGCCGTCCCAGAAGCGCGCTTCCCGGGCGACCGCGTCGGCACGCCCGGACGCCGACTTCCAGGTCCACTCGGGGCGGTAGAGGCCGAGCGAGGTGGTGTGCGGCTGCCCGGCGGGGAACAGGGCGTCCCAGTCGACGCCCGTGTCGTAGCCGTTGGACTCGGTGTCCACGCCGCTGTACAGCTCGTACTCGCCGCGCCCCAGGCTCCGGGCCAGCGAGCGGGAGGAGTTCAGGCCGCCGGATCCCCAGTTGAAGTTGAGGAACACCGAGTCGCTCGTGCGCTGCGCGCCCTCCTGGAGGAAGGCGTCGTTCGCGGAGGTCAGCGCGTTCTGCCAGCTGACCGAGCCGGACTCGGTCATCGCGTCGTACCACATGAACTCGACCGGGCCGAGCGTGCGGGCGTAGCGCATGGTGTTGCGGACCTCGGTCGCCAGCGCCGAGTCGCCGCCCGCCGTCTCCTGGTTCACGAACCAGCCGTCGAAGCCGTAGTACTGCGCGACCTGGGCCAGCTTGTCCGCGACCGGGTAGCGGCTGCCGGACTTGCGCGTGAAGTCCTTCACCCACTGGAGCTGTCCGCCGTAGGCGCCGGGCGGGAAGAAGACCGTGCCGTAGACCTTGACGCCGTTGCGGTGGGCCGCGTCGATGACGGTCGGGTTCGGCGCGAGGATCAGGCCCTCGCCGGCCGAACCGCCCCAGAACACCAGGGTGTCGATGTACTGCCAGTGCCCGAAGGCGTAGTAGTTCGCGTCGGCCGAGCCCTGGGAGGGGTTGTTCGAGGTGGGCGCGAAGGAGACCAGGGACGCGATCTTCCCCTCGCCCGCGCGGGCGTTGGTGTTCGCCTTGAGCGCCGGGTCGGAGACGCGCGGCCGGAGCGGGACCCGGGAGCGGTTGAAGCGCGCGTCCGGGTCGGTGGCCGGGTCCCAGTCCAGGATCGAGTTCGGGTACCAGTACGAGGCGTAGGGCTGGTTGCCCGCGGCGGCCGCGACAACGTTGTCGGCGGACCGCTGGGGCGGCTGGGGCGCGGCGGCGCCCGGCGTGGGGGAGAGGCCGAGCGCGGCCAGCGACAGGGCCGCGCCCAGGAGGAGTTGCAGGGGTCGTCTCATCGGTGCTCCGGTCCAGCGTGAGGGGTAGGGGGCTGGTGGTGCCGGTGGCGCGATGGTGCGGGGGGTGGTCCGGTGCGGAGGCTAAACGGCTTTAGCGCGGGGGGTCAAGAGGGCGTTCCCGGTCATCCGGCGGGCGGCGCCGTGCTCTCGCGGACCGTGAGCCGGGGCGTCGGATTCCTGATGTCCCCGGCCGAGGACGGGTCGTCGATCTGGGTGAGCAGCGCCGTCGCGACCTGCTCGCCGAGCGCGAAGGTGTCCCGGGAGAGCGCGGTCAGCGACGGGTGCACGATCCGGGTGAGGGCCGAGTCGTCGAAGGAGACGACGGACAGCCCGCCGGGCACGGCGACGCCCATCTCGGTGGCGACGCCGAGGCCCGCGACGGCCATCACGTCGCTGTCGTAGACGATCGCGGTCGGCCGCTGCCGCCCCGGCCGGGCGAGCAGCGCGCGGGTGGCCGCCGCGCCCTCCGCGTCGCTGAAGTCGGTCGGCACGGAGACCGCGTCGGCGAGGCCGAGCCGGCGCGCCGCGTCCCGTACGGCCCGGATCCGGCGCCGGGTGTGCTGGAAGGAGGGCAGCCCGGCGAGGTGGGCGATCCGCCGGTGGCCGAGGGCCGCCAGATACTCGACGATCGAGGTCATCGCCTCCCGGTCGTCGGCCCAGACGGCGGGCAGCCGCCCGTGCCGGCCGGGCCCGCCGAGCACCACGGTCGGCACGGCCAGCTCCTCCAGGACCGGGATGCGGGGGTCGCGGACCTGGAGGTCCACCAGGACGAAGCCGTCCACCCGGTGCTCGGAGGTCCAGCGGCGGTAGACCTCGATCTCGGCGGCCGTGTCCTCGACCACGAGGAGCTGGAGGGCGGTGCCCCGGCCGGAGAGCCCGGCCTGGAGCCCCGAGAGCAGCTCGCCGAAGAAGGGTTCGAGGCCGATCGTGCGCGCGGGCCGGGCGAGCACCAGGCCGACGGCGCCCGCGCGGGCGCCGCCGAGGGCCCGGGCGGCGCTGTGCGGGCGCCAGTTCATCCGCTCGGCGACCCGCAGGATCCGCTCCCGGGTCGTCTCGCTCACCCCCGGGCGCCCGTTGAGCGCGAAGGAGACCGCGCCCTTGGAGACGCCCGCCTCCCTGGCGATGTCGGCGATGGTCGGTCTGGCCACCTCACGCCCCCTCTGACGCCCCGTCACCAGGTGTCGTCACCCCGCCCCGGCACCCCGCCCGGCCCGCTCGCGCGGACGGCCGGATCCCGTGGGTTCCCTTGACACCGGAGTGTAGCCGCGACCATAGTCCCGCATCACTAGAGCGGTTTAGTACCACCGGTTCGGTAGAGCCGGTTCAGCAGGGCCGATTCAGTAGGACCGGCTCGGTAGGACCAGTTCAGTACGTGCACCTCCGGAACTCCCTGCACCACCGATCAGCAACCGATCAGCAAGGAGACACCTCGTGCGAGTCATACGAAGGAGCCGCTGGGCGCGGTGGACGGCGGTCGCGGTGGCGGCGGTGACGCTCGCCGGCTGCGGACTCGGGGGCGCCGAGGACTCCGGCGCCCCCGCCCCGGCCGCCTCCGGCGGCGCGGTCAAGGGCACGGTCTCGCTCCAGACCTGGGCCCTGAAGCCGAAGTTCACCGCGTACATGGAAGGCGTCATCGCCGGCTTCGAGAAGAAGTACCCCGGCGTCCGGGTCGACTGGCTCGACCAGCCCGGCGAGGGCTACGCCGAGAAGGTCCTCAGCCAGTCCGCCGGCGGCACCCTCCCCGACGTCGTCAACCTGCCCCCCGACTTCGCCCTCCCGCTCGTCAAGCAGAAGCTGCTGCTCGACGTCACCGGTGCCGACGCCTCCGCCACCGCCGACTACGTCAAGGGCGGCCTCGACGCGTACCGCTTCCCCGGCCACCGGGGCACCTTCGGCTACCCCTGGTACCTCAACACCGACGTCAACTACTGGAACGCCGAACTGCTCACCAGATACGGCCTCGACCCGAAGAAGCCGCCCGCCTCCCTCGACCAGCTCGTGGCGGCGGCCCGTACCGTCAAGGCGAAGTCCGGCGGCCAGGTCTACCTGATGAGCCGCAAGCCCAACCTGATCGACCTCGCCAACGCCGGGGTCCCGCTGATGTCGGCGGACGGGCGCACCTTCACCTTCAACACCCCCGAGGCCGCCGCCGTCCTCGACACCTACCGCGCCGCGTACAAGGAGGGGCTGCTGCCCAAGGACGTCCTGACGGAGACCTACGCGGGCAACACCAAGCTGTTCTCCTCCGGCACCGCCGCCTGGACCACGGCCGGCGCCAACTACATCACCAGCCTCGCCGTCGACAACCCGACGCTCGCCCCCAAGGTGGTCTCCTCGCCGGCCATGGGCACCCCGCCGCTCTACGTCCAGGGCCTCTCCATCCCCCGCACGAGCAAGAACCAGCCCGCCGCCGTCGCCCTGGCCCGCTGGGTGACCAGCGCCGCCAACCAGGCCGCCTTCGCCCGCGAGACCAGCATCTTCCCCTCCACCACCGCCTCCGCCGCCGACCCCTTCTTCAGCCGGAGCGACGGCACCAACGCCTCCGACGCCAAGGTGACCGGCTTCCGCTCGCTGGCCTCCGCCCGCGTCCTCGAACCCGTCCAGGCCAACGACGCCGTGAAGACCGTCGTCAACCAGCAGATCGCCCTCGCCGTCAGCGGCCAGGCGAGCTCCAAGGAGGCCCTGGACACGGCGGTCGCCCGCGCCAACCGCCTGATCAAGGACTGAGCGCCGCGATGCCGATGACGCTGACGCACCGGCGCCGGATCACGCCCTGGCTGCTCGCCGCGCCCGCGCTGGTCTGGCTGGCCGTCTTCAACGTGTGGCCCGCCGTCAACACCGTTATCCTCTCCTTCACCAGCGCCCGCCCGCTCGGCGGCGGACGCTTCACGGGGCTGGAGAACTACCGGCGGGCCCTCGACGACGCCCAGTTGACGGACGCCCTCCTCAACAGCGTCATCTACCTCCTGGTCTGCCTGCCCCTGCTCACCGTGCTGCCGCTGCTGCTCGCCCTCCTGGTGGAACGGAAGCTGCCCGGCATCACCTTCTTCCGCACCGCCTTCTACACCCCGGTCGTCGCCTCCGCCGTCGTCGTCGGCCTGGTCTGGGGCTGGATGCTCGACGAGCGCGGCCTGCTCAACGGCCTGCTGCACCAGCTCGGCCTCGCCGACCGCCCGGTCCCCTTCCTCACCGACCGCTGGCTGCTGCTGTTCAGCGCCATCGCCCTCACGGTGTGGAAGGGGCTCGGCTACTACATGGTCATCTACCTGTCCGCCCTCGGGAACGTCGGCCGCGAGCTCCACGAGGCCGCCGCCGCCGACGGGGCGGGCGCCGTCCGCAGGTTCTGGCACGTCACCCTGCCCGGCGTACGCCCCGCGATGCTGCTGATCTCCGTCCTCGTCTCGGTCTCCGCGCTGCGGATCTTCTCCGAGCTGTACGTGCTCTCCAACGGCACCGGCGGACCCGGCGGGCGCGACATGTCCGTCGTCATGCTCATCCAGATGTACAGCCGCGGCTTCACCGGGCACATCGGCTACGCCTCCGCCCTCAGCGTGCTGCTCTTCGTCCTCACCGTCGGCCCGATGCTGTTCCTGGCCCGGCTGCACCGGAAGGCGGACTGACCGATGTCCCTGAGCCGCACGCCCTCCGCCGCCGACCGGGCGGTCCGCTACCTGCTGCTCCTGCTCGTCCTGGCGCTCACCGTCGGCCCCTTCCTCTGGCAGCTCTCCACCTCGCTCAAGGGCCCCGGAGAGGACGTCTTCGCACGCACCCCCGACTTCCTGCCCGAGCACCCCACCCTCGCCAACTACGCCAAGGTCGCCGACACCGTCCCCGTCTGGACCTACGCGGCGAACTCGCTGACCGTGGCCGCCATCGCCGTCGTCGGCAACGTCGTCGGCGCCACCCTCGCCGGGTACGCCCTGGCCCGGCTCCGCTTCCGCGGCGCCCGGCTCGCGCTCGGCCTGTTCGTCGCCACCCTGGTGCTGCCCGGCGAGGTCACGATCGTCTCCCAGTACGTGACCGTGCGCAGCCTCGGCCTCACCGACACCCTCCTCGGGGTCGCCCTGCCCGGCGCGATCGCCATGCTCAACGTGCTGCTCATGTACACCGCCTTCCGGGCGGTGCCGGCCGAACTCGACGCGGCGGCCCTCGTCGACGGCGCCAACGTCCGGCAGCGGCTGTGGCACATCGCGCTGCCCAGCGTGCGGGGGATGCTGAGCGTCGTCGTGATCTTCACCTTCATCGGTGCCTGGGACGACTTCCTGTGGCCGCTGATCGTCCTCAACGACCCCGCCCGCTACACCCTCACCGTGGGACTCCAGTACCTCGACGGCACCTTCTCCGCCAACCCTCGGCAGATCGCCGCCGGGACCATGATCGCCTTCCTGCCGGTCGTCGCCGTCTTCGCGGCCCTCCAGCGCTTCTTCTTCAAGGGGGTCGAGGAGGGCGCGATCAAGGGATGACCCGCCCGCGCGGCCCGCCCGCGACGGTACCCGCAGGACCCGCAGGACCCGCCCCCCCGACCCGTCAGCAGCCCCTCCCTCGCGAAGGAACCGCAGCCCGCATGACTCAGCGTCAGCAGTCCACCGGTCCGCGCTTCGGCGTCAACTACACGCCCAGCCAGGGCTGGTTCCACCACTGGCTCGACTTCGACCTCGACGCCGTACGCGCCGACCTCGACTCCGTCGCCGCCCTCGGCCTCGACCACGTCCGGGTCTTCCCGCTCTGGCCGCTCTTCCAGCCCAACCGCACCCTGATCCGCCCCCGCGCCGTCGAACAGCTCGGCCTGCTCGTCGACGCGGCCGGGGAACGCGGCCTCGACGTCGCCGTCGACGGCCTCCAGGGCCACCTCTCCAGCTTCGACTTCCTGCCCGCCTGGACCCGGACCTGGCACCGCCGCAACCTCTTCACCGACCCCGAGGTCACCGACGGGCAGGCCGTCTACCTGCGCACCCTCGCCGCCTCCCTCGCCGAGCGGCCGAACTTCCTCGGCATGACCCTCGGCAACGAGATCAACCAGTTCTCCGGCGACCCCCACCCCGACCCCGACCGGGTCACCCCCGCCCAGGCCCGGGAGTGGCTGGCCGAGATGCTCGCCGCCTGCGAGGCGGGCGCCCCCGGCCGGCTCCACCTGCACGCCGCCTACGACGCCGCCTGGTACCAGGACGACCACCCCTTCACCCCGGCCCAGGCGGCGAGGCTCGGCGCCGTCACCGCCGTCCACTCCTGGGTCTTCAACGGCACCGCCCAGCGCTACGGCCCCGACTCCACCGCCGTCGCCCAGCACGCCGCCTACCTGGTCGAACTCTCCAAGGCCTGGGCCACCGACCCCCGCCGCCCCGTCTGGCTCCAGGAGGTCGGCGCCCCCGCCCCGCACATCGCCCCCGACCGCGCGGCCGGATTCACCCGGACGACCGTCGCCGCCGCGCTCGACTGCCCCGACCTGTGGGGTATCACGTGGTGGTGCTCCCACGACGTCGACCGCGCGCTCGCCGACTTCCCGGAACTGGAATACGGCCTCGGCCTGTTGACCAACGACCGCCGGGTCAAGCCGGCCGGCCGCGCGCTCGCCGACGCCGTCGCCGAGGCGCGTGCCACCGCCCCGGCCCCGGCGCCCCGCACCACCGCACTCGTCCTGGACCTGCCCGCCGACGCCCCGAAGCGCTCCGGGTGCGCGCCCGGCGGCGCGTACTTCGAGGCCTTCATGCGGCTGGCGGCGGACGGCGTCCGCCCGGCCGTGGTCCTCGCCGAACGGGCCGCCGACCCGGCGTACCTCGCGGCCCGGGGCATCACGGAGCTCGTCACTCCCGACGGGCCCGGCTCCGGACGGGCGCGGCGCTGAGCCGAGCCGAGCCCGTACCGGCCGTGCTCCTCCGCCCCTTACGTTCCCTCGGCTCCTTCAGCTCCTTCAGCTCCTTCACCTCCCTCAGCTCCCTCAGCTCCTTGAGCTCCCTCAGCTCCCTCCACGCCCTCCGCCCCCTCCGTCCCTCACGCGATCCGGAGAGTCCCGCTCATGCATGACGACCGCACCCTCGTCGAGAACCGCCTCAAGCGGGTCCTCGACGAACGCGTCCGCCCCGCCGTGTACCCCGTCTCCGTGCCCCTCACCGCCGGGATCTGGACCGCCCCCGGCGAACCCGTGCCCGTCGCCGAGGGGCTCGCCGCGCCCCGTACCCCCGTCGCCGCCGGGGACGCCTGGGGCGCGCCCTGGGGTACCAGCTGGCTCACCGTCTCCGGCACGGTCCCCGCCGAGTGGGCCGGGCGGACCGTCGAGGCGCTGATCGACCTCGGCTTCGACGCCAACATGCCCGGCTTCCAGTGTGAGGGCCTGGTCTACCGCCCCGACGGCAGCCCGGTGAAGGGGCTCAACCCGCGCAACCAGTGGGTGCGGATCGCCGACTCCGCGCGCGGCGGCGAGGAGGTGCTGCTGCACGTCGAGGCCGCGTCCAACCCGGTCATCCTCGACTACCACCCCTTCCTGCCCACCGAGCTCGGCGACCGCGACACCGCGGGCGACACCCCGCAGTACCGGCTCGCGCGCCTGGACCTCGCCGTCTTCGACGAGACCGTCTGGCAGCTCGTCGCCGACCTGGAGGTGCTCGGCGAGCTGATGGCCGAGCTGCCCGTCGAGGGGGCCCGCCGCTGGGAGGTGCTGCGTGCCGTGGAGCGGGCCCTGGACGCCCTCGACCTCCAGGACGTGGGCGGCACGGCCGCCGCCGCCCGCGCCGAGCTCGCGGGTGTCCTCGCCTCGCCCGCCGAGCCCTCCGCGCACCGGATCAGCGCCGTCGGCCACGCGCACATCGACTCGGCGTGGCTGTGGCCGCTGCGCGAGACCGTCCGCAAGGTCGCCCGTACCACCGCCAACATGACCGCGCTCCTGGAGGACGAACCCGACTTCGTCTACACGATGTCCCAGGCCCAGCAGTACGCCTGGATCAAGGAGCACCGGCCCGAGGTGTACGCCCGGGTGAAGAAGGCCGTCGCTGAGGGGCGCTTCGTCCCGGCCGGCGGCATGTGGGTGGAGTCCGACACCAACATGCCGTCCTCGGAGGCGATGGCCCGGCAGTTCGTGCACGGCAAGCGCTTCTTCCTGGACGAGTTCGGCGTCGAGAGCGAGGAGGCCTGGCTCCCCGACACCTTCGGCTTCGCCGGCGGGCTCCCGCAGATCATCAAGGAGGCCGGCTCGAAGTGGCTGCTGACCCAGAAGATCTCCTGGAGCCAGGTCAACTCCTTCCCGCACCACACCTTCTGGTGGGAGGGCGTCGACGGCACCCGGATCTACACCCACTTCCCGCCCATCGACACGTACAACTGCTCGATGCAGGGCAAGGAGATCGCCCACGCCGTCCGCAACTTCAAGGACAAGGGGCGCGCCCGGCACTCCATCGCCCCCACCGGCTGGGGTGACGGGGGCGGCGGCACCACCCGCGAGATGATCGCCAAGGCGGCCCGGCTGCGCGACCTGGAGGGCTCCGCCCGGGTGCGCTGGGAGCCGCCCGCCGCCTTCTTCGCCCAGGCCCAGGCCGAGTACCCCGACCCGCCGGTGTGGGTGGGCGAGCTCTACCTGGAGCTGCACCGGGCCACCCTCACCAGCCAGGCGCGCACCAAGCAGGGCAACCGGGCCGCCGAGAACCTGCTGCGGGAGGCCGAGCTGTGGTGCGCCACCGCCGCCGTGCGGGCCGGACTGGCGTATCCGTACGCGGAGTTGGACCGGATCTGGAAGACGGTGCTGCTGCACCAGTTCCACGACATCCTGCCCGGCTCCTCCATCGCCTGGGTGCACCGGGAGGCCGAGCGCACCTATGCCGAGGTCGCCGGGGAGCTGACCGCGCTCGTCGACCGGGCGCAGCGGGCGCTGGCCGGATCCGGTGACGCCGAGGTCGTCTTCAACAGCGCCCCGCACCCGCGCGGGGGCGTCCCGGCCGGCGGCGCCCGGCGCGCCGACACGCTGGCCGGAGCGCCCGTCCCCTGTACGGTCACCGCCCGGCCCGGGGGCGGCTTCGTCCTCGCCGACGGGCTGCTGCGCGCCGAGGTGGACGCCCGGGGGCTGCTGGTCTCCGTCGTGGAGCTCGCCACCGGACGCGAGACGGTCGCGCCCGGCGCCGCCGCCAACCTGCTCCAGCTCCACCCGGACTTCCCCAACATGTGGGACGCCTGGGACGTCGACCGCTTCTACCGCAACACCGTCACCGACCTGGACGGCCTCGACGAGCTGACCGTGGCCGCCGACACGCCCGCCGAGGTCTCCGTCCGGGCCACCCGCTCCTTCGGCTCCTCCCGGGCCGTCCAGACGATCCGGCTGGCCGCCGGGACCGGGCGGCTCGACCTCGACACCGAGGTGGACTGGCACGAGACGGAGAAGTTCCTCAAGGCGGCCTTCCCCCTCGACCTGCACACCGACCGCTACGCCGCCGAGACCCAGTTCGGGCACCTCTACCGGCCGACCCACGCCAACACCAGCTGGGAGGCGGCCAAGTTCGAGGCGTGCAACCACAAGTTCGTCCACTTCGAGGAGCCCGGCTGGGGCGTCGCCCTCGTCACCGCCTCCACGTACGGCCACGACGTCACCCGGACCGTGCGCGCCGCCGACGGGGGCACCACGACCACCGTCCGGGCCTCCCTGCTGCGCGCCCCGCGCTTCCCCGACCCGCGCACCGACCAGGGCGCCCACCGCTTCCGGCACGCGCTGGTGCCGGGCGCCGCGATCGGCGACGCCGTGCGCGAGGGGTACCTGGTCAACCAGCCCGAGCGGCGGGTGTCCGGCGCCGAGGGGACCGCGCCGCTGGTCACCGTGGCCGACCCGGCCGTGGTGCTCAGCGCCGTGAAGCTGGCCGACGACGGGAGCGGCGACGTCGTGGTCCGGCTCTACGAGTCCGGCGGCGGGCGCGCCCGCACCCGGCTGTCCGCGGGCTTCGCCCTCGCCGGGGCGCGGCTCTGCGACCTGCTGGAGCGGCCCCGGGAGGAGGCGGTGACGGTCGAGGGCGACGACGTCGTGCTCGCGCTGCGCCCGTTCCAGTTGCTCACCCTGCGCCTCGCCCGCGCCTGAACCGCCGCCGCCCACGGGCGTTACCCCTGGTCACCGGCCAGGGGTACGCCCTACTCTTGCGCCCTGATCCGTCGGGGCGCGAGGAGTGGGCGAGACATGGCCGTACTGCCGGAAGGGCTCGGGGACGCGATACGCGGCACCGCGCGGGACATCGCGGACGTGCTGCGCGCCGCCCCCGACACCGGGCTGCCGGTGCCGAGGCTGACCTGGACCGTGGGCGAGACCGCGGCCCACCTGGGCCAGGCCAACCGGCTGATGGCCGAGCTCGCCGCCGGTCACGCCCGCCCGTACGCCGACGGCACCGCCGAGGGTATCGCCGCCGCCAACGAGGAGGCCCTGGCGGCCTTCCCCGAGCGGGGCGCGGGCCCCCTCGCGGACCTGATCGCGGACCAGGCGGAGGCGTTCCTGGACGCCGTGGCGGAACGGGACCAGGACGAGGTCGTACAGACCCCGCTGGGCCCGCTCGACCCGCAGGGCCTCGGCGCCTATCTGCTCACCCACATGCTCGGGCACGGCTACGACCTGGCCCGCGCGCTGGGCCGCCCGCACATGGTGGACCGGGCACGGGCCGGGCTGACGCTGCCGTTCATGATCGCCGTGATGCCCCGGGTGGCCGACCCGGTGGCGGTCGCCGGGCTCAGCGCCCGCTACCGGGTGCGGCTGTGGGGCGGCGCCCAGTTCGGCGTGACCGTCGCCGACGGGGCGGTCACCACCGCGCACGGCCCGGTGGACCGGCCGGACTGCACGGTGCTGACCGAGCCGGTCGCCTTCCTCCTGATGGCCCTCGGCCGGATCGACCCGGTCCCCGTGATGGCCACCGGCCGCGCCCTCGCCTGGGGCCGCAAGCCCTGGCTGGGGCCGCGCTTCCCGGGGCTGTTCGTGGCGCCGTAGGGCCGTAGCGCCGTGCGGCCGTGGCGCCTTGGGGCCCGGGGGTCGAGAGGTCGAAGGGCCGAGGGGGCGCAGGGGTCGAGAGGTCGCAGGGCCGCCTTTCGTCGCGCCGTGGCGCCGTGGCGCCGGGGGCCTGGGGCCGGGGGCCTGGGGGCGCCCCGCCTCAGCCGGCGACGCGCGCCTGGTGGACCCGCAGGTGCAGGGTCGCCAGGTCGAGCAGCGGCGTCGGCACCTCCAGCGCGCGGGCCCGGGCCGCCAGGTCGCCGAAGACGTGCTCGACCTCGGTGGGCCGCCCGGCGGCCAGGTCCCGGTAGAGCGAGGGCACCATCGGCGAGCCGGTCGCCGTGACCACGTCCAGGGTCGCCCGCCGCTCCGCCTCCGGTACGGGGTGTCCGGCGGCGGCCGACACGGCGGAGATCTCGTCCAGGAGCGCCGTGCCCAGCTCCGTGCCGCCCGGGACGGCGTTGACGTCGCCGACCGTGCCCCGCATCAGGCTGGTGACGGCGCCGAAGGTGCTGATGAACACCCACTTGTGCCACATCGCGGCCAGCACGTCCGGCGGCACGGACACCGTGACGCCCGCCGAGGTCAGGACCTCCCGGGCGCGTGTCACGCGCGGACTGACCGTGCCGTCCTGCTCGCCGAGCGAGAGGTGGGCGAGCGGGGCCAGCCGCCGGATGTCGCCGGTGGTGTCGTCCAGGGTGGTCACCACCTTGGCGACGCCGCCGAGCACCCGCCCGGCGCCGAAGCGGGCGTTGAGCGCGTCCAGGTGGGCCAGCCCGTTGAGCAGCGGCACGATCGCGGTGTCCGGGCCGACCGCCGGGGCCAGGTCGTCCAGCGCCGGGCCGAGCGCGGTGGACTTCACCGAGAGCAGTACCAGGTCGTACGGGACGGGCGCGGCGGCCAGTTCGGCGGCCGTCACCAGGACCGGGTCCAGCCGCCACTCCTCCTCGCGGCCGACCACCCGCAGGCCCCGCTCGCGCAGGACGGCGGCCCGGCCGGGCCGCACCAGGAAGGTGACGTCCTGTCCGGAGCGGGCCAGCATGGCCCCGAAGTACCCGCCGGTGGCGCCGGCGCCGACGACCAGGATCCTCATCGCTGTTCAGCCTTTCTTCACGGTGGAGGGGAGCAGGGGGGTGAGCAGCCGGTGCGGCCGGGCGAGGGCCCGGCTCACCGGGTCGGCGTCCGGGCCGGGGGCGGCGAGCCCGGGGCCTGGTGTGACCAGCAGGTCGGCGACCGGGACGGACGCCCCGCAGCCGGCGCAGCGCCCGTCCTCGCCGACCGGCGCCTCGTCCCCGACGTGCCGGAAGACGCGGCGCGGGCCGCCGCCCGGGCCCGGATAGAACAGGTCGCCCCAGGAGGTCAGCGCCCGCACGGCGGGCCACAGCGCCACGCCCTTGGCGGTCAGCGTGTAGACCTCCCGGCGGCCGGTGTCCGGGCGCCGGTCCAGGACGCCCGAGGCCGTGAGCGTGGCCAGCCGGTCGGTGAGCACCGCGCGCGGCACCGAGAGGTGCCCGGCGAACTCGCCGAAGCGGCGCACCCCGTAGAAGGCGTCCCGCACGATCAGCAGCGTCCAGCGCTCGCCGACGACCTCCATCGAACGGGCGAGGGCACAGGTCTGGCCGCTGTAGTCGCGCGGAAGTGTCATGGACGGACCATACCCCGAAGAGTTCGGTGACCGAACTCTTCTGCGGGCGTTCCGTCGGCACGGGGCCGTTCGCGCGCCCTCCGGCTAGGCTCGGCGCACGATGAACAGCCCCCACCAGCCCCCGGAGCCCAAGGCCGACAAGGCGGGCGTGCGCCGGCACAACCTGAGCCTCGTGCTGCGCACCGTGCACGAGGCCGGGGAGACGACCCGCGCGGCCGTCGCCGCCCGGGTGGGCCTCACCCGCGCCGCCGTCTCCTCGCTGGCCGAACAGCTCCTGGAACGCGGGCTGCTCGTGGAGTCCGGCAAGACCTTCAGCGGCCAGGCGGGCCGCCCCGGCACCGTCCTCACGCCCGCCCCCACCGGCCCCGCCGGACTCGGCGTCGAGATCAACGTCGACTACGTGAGCGTCTGCGTCGCCGACCTCGCCGGCACCGACCGGGTCCGCCGCACCGAACCGCTGGAAGCCCGCGACCACGCCCCCGCCGACGTGCTCGGCCGGGCCGCCGCGCTCGCCGCCGCCGTCCTGGCCGAGGCGGCGGCCCGGGACCTGCGCCCCACCGGCGTCCGCCTCGCGCTGCCCGGCCTGGTCTCCGGCGGTACCGTCCGCCAGGCCCCCAACCTCGGCTGGAACCGGGTCGACGCCGACGCCCTGTTCGCCGCCGCGCTCGCCGCGGCCCGCCCGCCCGGCGCCCCCGCCCTGCCGGTCGCCTCCGACAACGAGGCCAACATCGCGGCGCTGGCCGAGCTGTGGTTCGGCGCGCTCGACGGCATCCGCAGCTTCCTGCACGTCACCGGCGAGATCGGGGTCGGCGGCGCGATCGTCCTGGACGGCCGGCTGCTGCGCGGCGCGCACGGCTACGCGGGCGAGCTCGGCCATCTGACCGTCGCCCCCGACGGGCCCCGCTGCCGCTGCGGCGCGCACGGCTGTCTGGAGCGGTACGCGGGCCAGAGCGCCCTGCTGAGCGCGGCCGGGGCCCGCTCCCTGGACACCCTCGCCGAGCGGGCCGCCGCCGCCGAACCCCGCACCCTCGCCGCCCTCGACGAGGCGGGCCGGATGCTCGGCGTCGCCCTCGCCGGGGCCGTCAACCTCCTGGACCCGCAGGCCGTGGTGCTCGGCGGGATCTATCCGCGCCTGATGCCCTGGCTCGGTCCCGCCGCCGCGGCCGAGCTCGCCGACCGGGTCGTCTCCGGCCTCTGGCCGCCCGGCGCCGGCCGGCTGCGCCCGGCCTCCGGCACCGCCACCACGGCCAGGGGCGCGGCGGCGCTCGTGGTCCGCGACATCCTGGCGGACCCGCTCACGTACGGAGGGTGAGCGGGTCCGGTGCGGGAGCCTCCGGGACACCCCCTAGAGCGTGTCTCTTTGATCGGCTGGTCAGTTGATCGGATGTGTCTGTCCGGTTAGTGATCACTGATGCGATGTGGGACCGGATCGAGCCGCTGATGCCGGCCGATCCGGTCCGCGGTCGGCGGTGGGCCGATCACCGCCGAACCCTGGAGGCCATCGCGTGGAAGTACCGCACCTGCTCGCCCTGGCGGGACCTGCCCGACGAGCTCGGCTCGTTCCAGACGGCCCACAAGCGGCTGATCAGGTGGGCCGTGGACGGCACCTGGGAACGCATCCTCGCCGCGGTCCTGGCAGCGGCCGACGATGCTGACGACATCGGCTGGACCGTGTCGGTGGACTCCACCGTCTGCCGGGCTCACCAGCATTCCGCTGGCGCCAGAAAAAAGGGGCTCCAGGCCGGGCCGAACCCGACGACCACGCACTCGGACGCTCGCGCGGCGGCCTGAGCACGAAGGTCCACCTTGCCAGCGACGCCCGTGCACGGCCCCTGGCCCTCCGCGTCACCGCAGGGCAGGCGGGTGATGCTCCAGCCTTCGACACCGTCATGGTCGCCATCCGCGTTCCGCGAAGCGGACCGGGGAGACCGAGGACCCGGCCCGATGCCGTCCTGGCGGACCGTGCGTACTCATCCCGCGCGATCCGAAGTCACCTCCGCCGACGCGGAATCCGCGCTGTCATCCCCCAGCCGTCCGACCAGGTCGGCCACCGTCTGCGGCGGGGCCGTGCCGGCGGCCGACCGCCGGCCTTCGACGCCGCGGCATACAAGCAGCGCAACGCGGTCGAGCGGTGCATCAACCGGCTCAAGCAGTGGCGCGGCCTGGCCATGCGAACGGACAAGCTCGCTATCGCCTACCAGGCCGCACTCCACCTTGCCGCCATCCTCATCTGGAGCCGGCGCTGAGCCAGACGTCCGAAGGATTCGTCAGGCCCGCCCATGGACAATGAGCTGGTTTTGTTCTCCGTCAAAGATGCCGGCCAGGACGTCGGCCTCCTGCCGGTGCCCGTCGAAGAGGCCCCGCTGGTCGACATGCACGATCAGGACGTCGTGGCTGTCGATTACCTCGGAGATGCCCCGGGTCTCAATCGTGTCCGACCACGCGTCCAGGTTCCGGCCGAACCACTCTGGCAGTCCGCACGGCTCGCTCACCGCGTCCCAGAAGTCGTTGAGTGTCTCGATCAGCCGACCCCGCAGGTCAACGATCAGCTCGCTGTCCGTCATCGCAGCAGACTAACCAGCCCCACCACGAGAATCACCGGTCAAGGAGACACGCTCTAGACGCGCACGCCGTGCCCCCGCAGATACGCCAGCGGGTTGACGTCCGAGCCGAAGTACGGCGTGGTGCGCACCTCGAAGTGCAGGTGCGGGCCGGTCACCCGGCCGGTCGCCCCGGACAGCGCGATCCGCTGCCCGCCCGACACGCTCCGGCCCGCCGACACGTCGATGCGCGAGAGGTGCGCGTACTGGCTGTAGCGCCCGTCCGCGTGCCGGATCACCACCTCGTAGCCGTAGCTGCGGTTGTAGCCCGCGTGCACCACCCGGCCGGGCCCGACCGCCCGGACCGTGGTGCCCGTGGGCACCGCGAAGTCCTGGCCCGTGTGGTAGCCCTTCGACCAGGAGCCGCGCTGCCCGTAGTAGCCGGTGAAGTGGTACGAGGAGACCGGCGCCGTCCAGCCGCGCGCGCTGCCCTGGGACGAGGAGCCCGGGGAACTCCCGGCCGGGCCGCCGCCCTTGGCGCCGGTGCGCCGCTCGTACTTCTCCTGGTGGCTCGTCCAGTACCAGTGGCCGCCGCTCTTGAACCAGTACACCCGGTACGCCGGTTCCCAGCCCTGCCGCCCGGGGAAGACCGGCTCACCGGCCGGGCGCCGGTGCTGCCGAGGGGCCTTGTGGGCCGTCGCGCCGGTCCGCTGGGCGTACGTGGACTGGTGGCTGGTCCAGCGCCACTGGCCGGCCTCGTTCTTGAACCAGTAGCGCGAGCCGTCCCAGCCCGCGTGCGAGGGGGCGGGCTCGGCCGCCGCCGTGCCCGCGCCGGTGCCCGCGAGGGCCACCGCGCCGACGGTCGCGACGACCGCGCAGCGCACCCCGCGCAGGGCGCCGGTGCCGCCGCGCTCCGCGCGGGCGGCCGTCCGGGCCGCCGCGCAGCCCGCGCACGCGCAGGCGGAGTCGGCTGTCTCGTCGGTGAACTCGGGGGGTCGCAGCTCCATGGGTGCGCTCGCTCTCTTCGGTGGGGTCGCCGAGATCGGTGAGGTGGATGGGATGGGATGGGTGGGGGGAAGGTCTGTGCGTGTGGAGGGGGAGAGGGGCCGGTGCGCGCGGCTCCTCGCGGCCGCTCCCGGCTACACCCGGCCCGCGTCGGCCGTGCCGCCGCCGCGCCGGGTGTAGAAGGCCACGGTCAGGTCCTTGACCAGGGCCTGGCGTTCGAAGTCGTCGAGCTCGACCAGGCCCCGGGAGGTCAGCCGGGTCACCGTGTCGTCCACGGCGTCGATCACGCTGCTCAGCACGGAGTCGCGGTGCTTGGCGTCGAGCGCGGCGATCTGCCGCCGCTGCATCGCCGCCGCCACCTCGGGGGCGTACTCGATCCGGGTCGGCTGGGCCGAGAAGACGGCGATGCCGACCGGGCGGCACTCGGCCGCGAGCAGCCGGGTCAGCGTCCCGCCGACCGCCTCCGCGTCCCGCAGCGTGGGCCCGTCGCCCCGGAAGGCGTCCGCCGGGAGCTGGGACAGCACCCGCGCGGACGCGGCCTCCACCTGCTCGCGCAGGTAGTCGAGGTGGTCGTCCACCGCGAGCAGGGCCCGCGCGGTGTCCTTCACCGACCACACCACCAGGATCACCACCCGCAGCGCCGAACCCTCCGCGTCCACCACGCGGATCGGCTCGCTGCGCCAGTGCCGCAGCCGCACGTCCATCCGGCGGCGCAGCACGAACGGGCTGATCCAGACCAGACCGGTGCGCCGCACGCTGCCCCGGTAGCGGCCGAACAGCGAGAGGACCCAGGCGGAGCCGGTCCGGCCGCGGGTCAGCCCGCCGAAGGCGAGCACCGCGAGGGCGACGCAGCCGCCGAGCGCCGCCCACTCCCACGGGGGCAGCTCGACCGAGCGCAGCGGACGGGACCGCCACAGCAGGGTCCCGGCGCAGCCGAGCGCGCCCAGGCCCACGAGGACCGCGAGCCAGCCGGGGGCCGCCGGGCCGCGGCGCTCCACGAGTTCGGGGTCGTCCGGCGGCGGGCGGAGCGGGAGGCCCGAGGGGCCGTCCCGGGTGTCCTCCGGCTCCGGGCGGGCGGGGCGGCCCTGGGCACGGGGCGTCCGGGGGAGCGCGGGGAGCGTCGCGGTCGGCGCCGCGGGGTCGGCCCGGAAGAGGTCGTCCATCGGTATGCCGTCCGCGTGCCAGCGCGCGCGTACGGGCAGGGGCCGCTTCTGTCGCTCGGTCATGTGGCCCTTCCGGCCGTCCCCCGTGGAGGTGACGACGTGTCTGATGATCTTCCGAACCATGGTCACAGGGGTTAATGTCCGAATTGCCGTGGCGAAGGTCCCGAATCGGACGGACTTTGGTCCCGGGACCCGCTACCGGACCCCGTCCCGGGGGCCGTTGTCAGTGGTCCCCCCTACCGTTCTCGACATGACGACGAAGACCTATCTGGAGCTGTCGCAGGACGGCGGCGGCGCGCACAAGTTCTACGAAGTGACGGTCGACGGCACGGTGGTGTCGGTCCGTTACGGACGGATCGGCGCGGCCGGCCAGACGCAGACCTCGACCTTCCCGACCGTCGAGAAGGCGCGGGCCGCCGCGGCGAAGAAGATAGGGGAGAAGGCCCGCAAGGGGTACGCGCCGGCGGTCCAGGGGGAGCGCGCCGCCCGCGCGGTCAGCCGCCGCGCCGTCAGCTCCGCGCCCTCCACCGCCCGCGCCGTCGCCCCGGTCCTGTGGCGCTTCCGCACCGGCTCCGCGGCCTTCGGCATCCACGTGGACGACGAGCGCTGCTGGGTGGGCAACCAGGCGGGCGAGGTCTTCACCCTCGGCCACGGCGGCGAGGTGCACGCCCGCTTCAGCCTCCCCGACGGCGTCAAGTGCCTGGTCGCCGACGACTTCTGGATCTACGCGGGCTGCGACGACGGCCGGGTCTACGACCTGTCCTCCAAACTGCCCTTCGCCGCCTACGAGATCGCCGCCGACGTCGACATCTTCTGGCTCGACATCCACGAGGGCGTCCTCGACGTCGCCGACCGCTCCGGCCGGCTCACCGTCATCGACCACGAGGACGAGCACCAGTGGTCCCGCGCGGGCCGAGGCGAGCACGCCTGGATGGTGCGCGCCGACTCCGGCGGCGTCTACTACGGCGACAGCGCCGGCGTCACGGCCTACGCCCCGGACGGCGGAGGCGAGCTGTGGCACACCCCCGCCGACGGCGGGGTGCTCTTCGGCTGGCAGGAGCAGGACGCGGTCTACGCGGGCACCGCCCGCCGCAAGGTGCACCGGCTCGCCAAGAAGGACGGCCGCACCGAGGCGGTCTACGGCTGCGACAGCCCGGTCTACTCGTGCGCGACCTCGCCGGGCGGCCGCTTCGTCTTCGCCGGGGACAACGCGTCCTCCGTCTACTGCTTCGCCGAGGACGGCACCCGGCTCTGGAAGCTGGGCACCGGCGGCGGTTCGGCTCTCTCCATGCAGTACCGCGACGAGCGCCTGTACCTGGTGACCACGGACGGCTCGCTGCTCTGCGTGGACGCGAGCGAGGCGGCCATCGCCGCCGCCCAGCAGGGCACCGTCCCGGTCGCCCAGGACATCAAGCTGGCCGCCGCCCTGCCCACGTACGCCCCGGCGACCACCGTCGCCGCCGTCGACGCGGTCCGCTCGGCGCCCGCCGGATCGGTCGTCGTCGAGTGCGTCCAGGAGGGCGGCCGGACCCGCGTCCACGTCGTCACCGAAGGCTACGAGACCGGGTGGAACGTGCAGTTCCCCCGCGCCATCAGGGAGCCCGGCGCGCGCTACGTCGTGGACGCCCTGCACCCGGCGTCGGGCGGCTTCTACCGGGTCCGAGGCGACATCCGGCGCCTGCTGTGAGCACCTTCGAGGCGGCCGAGGGGGACGGGCCCGCGCCGTCCGGGCGGGATCCGGAGCAGCGCTCGCGCGAGGTCCGGGCCGCCTTCGACGGGCTGCTCCAGATCCGGCGGCTGGCCAACCCCCGGGGCGGCGACCCGGCGGCGAGCCCCGCCGAGTGGGAGCGCGCCCGCCCGGTGCGGGCCGTCGCGATCGCCCTGGAGGCCGCCGGGCAGCCGCCCTCGGCGCTCGACGCCGCCGGCACCCGCACCGCCACCGGCTACCGGGTCGCGCCCGGCGAGCGGCCCGGCACCGCCGTGGTCGAGTGGCTGGGCCCGCCCGGCTCCGGCGCCGCCCGGGAGGAGGAGCGCGCGCTCACCGCCTGCGCGGCCGTCCTCGACCGCCTCGGCTGGGACGCCCTGCTCTACCGGGGCCCGCGCCGCCGCCACTTCCTGGAGGTGGAGCCGGGCGGGACTCGCTGACGCCGTGGGGCCTGCACCGCCGTCACCTCGCTCCTCATCGACCGCGCCTGACGGCCCCGTGACCGACAGGGGCCGCCCGGCGGGCGTGGGCGGCTCCGATCGGGTGGACTCCCGGAACACGCCCGGCGGCGCCGCCTCCGGGCGACGGGGGCGGTGTTCCTCTGGGCGTCCGTGCCCGTGACCCGGAGGAAGCCACCCCCATGCGACGACGTACGCCCTCCCGCCGGCTGCTGGCCGCGACGCTTCTGGTGGCGTCCGTGCTGGCCCCGGTGGCCGCCGCCCCCGCCACCGCCGTCCACGCGGCGAGCGCGCCCGCGCCCGGCGCCGGTGGCACCGGCGGGGACGACTGCCCGCCGGACGGCTTCGGCCCCGAGCTGACCGCCGAACTGGACAGGACCATCGAGAAGGTCCGCGTGCGGGCGGGCATCCCCGGCGTCGTCGTCGGGCTCTGGATGCCCGGCCGGGGCAGCTATGTGCGGGCCACCGGCGTCGCCGACAAGGCCACCGGCGAGCCGATGTTCACCGACACCTACGTGCGCATCGGCAGCGAGACCAAGACCTTCACCGTCACCGCGCTCCTCCAGCTCGTCGACGAGGGGCGGGTCGGGCTCGACGACCCGATCGCGAAGTACGTCCACGGCGTCAGGAACGGGCACCGCATCACCCTGCGGCACCTCGCCGAGATGCGCAGCGGGCTCTACCCGTACACCGCCGACAAGGACTTCGTGCGGGCGCTGCTCAGCGAGCCCCGGCGCCAGTGGACCCCGTGGGAGGCGCTGCGGTACGGGCTGAAGCACGAGAACACCGCGAAGCCCGGCACGACGTTCCAGTACTCCAACACCAACCTCGTGCTGCTCGGGCTCGTCGTGGAGAAGGTCACCGGACGCCCGCTCGCCGAGGTGCTGCGGCACCGGGTGCTGCGCCCGGCGCACCTGAAGGACTCGGCCCTGCCGTACGGCGCCGAGTTCCCCGAGCCGCACGCCCACGGCTACACGAACCAGACGCTCAGCGGCGCGGTCGAGGACTCCACCGACTGGAACCCGAGCTGGGCCTGGGCGGCCGGCGGGATGACCTCGAACCTGCGCGATCTGCGGCACTGGGCGGAGGTCCTCGCCACCGGGCGGCTGCTCAGCCCCGAGACCCAGGCCCAGCGCCTGAAGACGCTGCCGACCGGCTTCCCGGGCACCGCGTACGGCCTCGGCATCCTGAACACCAACGGCTGGATCGGGCACAACGGTTCGCTGCCGGGGTACGAGACCGTCACCGTCTACCTGCCCGAGCGGAAGGCGACCCTGGTCGTCCTCCTCACCACGGACTCGCTCTCCGGCGGCCAGGAGCCGTCGACCCTGCTGGCCCGCGCGATCACCGAGGTGGTCACCCCGGACCACGTCTACGCCGGGGCGATCCCGCCGCGCTGAGCGCCGCCGGGCGGGCTCAGGCGATGGAGGCGGACAGCACCGCCGAGACGGCCAGGTTGCACGAGGCGGTCACCCAGACCGCCGGGTGCGGCTCGGGGTCGACCAGGGTGGCGCCCAGCCGGCCCGGGGTGACCAGGTCCACCACGAGGAAGGCCACCGCCATCATCACCAGCCCCAGCAGCCCGAACGCCGCCGTCGAGACCAGGCCCTTGGCGAAGTCCTCGTAGGTCGTCCAGATCGACGTGAAGACGATCCCGCCGATGCCGAGCAGCGCGGAGGACAGCAGCACCGCCGCGTTCCGGTTGCGCTCCTCCCAGATCTGCCGGCCCAGCTTGCCCGGGGTCAGCAGGTCGATCAGGAAGATGCCGAGGATCAGCAGGACGACGCCGAGGGCGCCGTACGCGGAGGCCCGGCCGAGGCCGTTGACGATGTCGCTCATGGGAATGCCGGCTCCGGGGCAGGGGGATCGCGCACGCTCGGGAAGCGTGAACGGTCGCGGTCAAGGAACCGGAAAAATGTAGCGCAGCGCGCCGGGGCCCCGGCCGGGCGGGCCGGGGCCCCGTGGCTCCGCATCCCCCGCCGGGGCGGCGGGCCCGCGCCGAGCGGCGCCGCTCGTGCCCGGTGGCGGTCGCGCCGAGCGGCGGCCCGGTCCGTGCCCGCCCGGCCGGGGCCGCGCCGCGCACAGCCGGGTCCGTACCGCGTCGGCCGGATCCGTGCCGGGTCAGACGCCCGGCGGGATCTGCCTCGCGCGGGAGCGGACCATGAAGGCGGTCACGATCTCGGCCACGCCCACCACCAGCAGCCAGACACCGCCGAGGACCGTCAGCACCGCCACCGACTCCAGCGGCGAGACGATCAGCACCACACCGGCCAGCGCGCTGATCACGCCCAGCGCGATCTGCCAGCCCCGGGCCGGCATCATCGGGTCGGAGGCGGCCGCCACGGTCTGCATGATGCCTCGGAACAGCCAGCCGATGCCGATCCACAGCGCCAGCAGCAGGAGCGACTGGGTGGCGCCCTTGAAGCAGAACAGGCCCAGCAGGATGCCCAGCGTGCCGCTGATGAAGGCCATCACCCGCAGCGAGGTCCGGGCGTGCGTGCCGAACGCGGCGACCAGTTGCAGCACACCGCTGACCAGCAGGTAGATGCCGAACAGCACGCCGACCACGGTCAGCGTGGCCTTCGGCCAGGCCAGCACGATCACGCCCAGCGCCAGCGAGAGGAGTCCCGCGATCAGCGTCGCCTGCCAGGCGAGCCCGGCCAGCAGCCCGAGCGGCCCGGGGGGCACGTCCCGTCCGGGACGGTCGTCCGTCTGTGTCATGACCTCACTCCACTCCTCGTCGCGCCGCCTCCGAGGGCGGTCGCGTACGTGCGCAGGAACAGCGCCTCGGCCAGCGCCATCGTCTCGATCTCGGCGGGGTCCACGCTCTCGTTGGGCGCGTGGATGAGGCAGCCGGGCTCCTCGACGCCGATCAGGGCGATCTCCGCCTGCGGGAACCGCCCGGCCAGCACGTTGCACAGCGGGATCGAACCGCCCTGCCCCGACCGGACCATGTCCTTCCCGTACGCCTGGCCCAGCGCCGAGGCCAGTGCCCGGTAGGCGGGGCCGTCGGTGCGCGCCTCGAAGGGCTGGCCCGCGCTCTCGTACTCCACCTCCACCCGGGCGCCCCACGGCGCGGCCGCGAGCAGATGGGCGCCGAGCGCCGCCCGTGCCTCCTCGGCGTCCGTGCCCGGCGGCACCCGGAGGCTGACCCGGGCCCGTACCTTCGCCTGCACGGCGGCCGAGGAGCCCACCACCGGCGGGCAGTCGATGCCCAGCACCGTCACCGCCGGGCGTGCCCACAGCTCCTCGGCGACCGTCCCGGTGCCCAGCAGCGACACCCCGTCGAGCACGCCGGCGTCGGTCCGGAACCGCTCCTCCGGATAGGCGACGCCCGCCCAGCTCCCCTCGCCCGGCAGGCCCTTGACCGTGGTGTTGCCCGCCTCGTCGCGCAGGCTGTCCAGGATGCGCACGAGCGCGGCGAGCGCGTCCGGGGCGGGGCCGCCGAACATGCCCGAGTGCATCTCCCCCTTCAGGGTGGAGACGGTCACCACCGCGGTGGCCAGCCCGCGCAGCGAGGTGGTGGCGGTGGGCAGGCCGCGCGCGAAGTTGCCGGTGTCGCAGATCAGCAGGGCGTCGGCGGCGAAGAGTTCCGGATGCCTCGGCACCAACTGTTCGAGCCCGCCGGTGCCCTGCTCCTCCGAGCCCTCGGCGACGAACTTGAGGCCGACCGGGAAGCCCTCGCCGTCCGGGCCGCCGAGCGCGCGCAGGGCGGTCAGGTGCATCGCGATGTTGCCCTTGCAGTCGGCGGCGCCCCGCCCGTACCAGCGTCCCTCGCGCTCGGTCAGCTCGAACGGCGGGGTGCGCCAGGCCGTGTCGTCCAGCGGCGGCTGCACGTCGTAGTGGCAGTACAGCAGCACCGTCGGGGCGCCCTCGGGGCCCGGGGCGTGCCCGACGACGGCGTCGCTGCCGTCCGGGGTGGTGACGCGCCGCATGTCCGTCAGCCCCGCCTCGGTGAACGCCGTCACCAGGAAGTCGGCGGCCCGCGCGCACTCCTCGGGCGGGAACTGCCGGGGGTCGGCGACCGAGCGCATCGCGACCAGCGCGGTCAGGTCCTCCTTCGCGCGCGGCATCAGCGCGCGCACCTTCGCGCGCAGGGCGGCGGTCTCCGGCGCATCGGCTGTCATGCGGCCCCTTCCGTCGGGCGGGTGACTGCGCTCTCACTAAAGCAACACACGGCGAACGCCGCAAAACATGACAAAAATGACCTGAACGGCCGAGTATCGCAGCGGCTCCCGCCGCCGTCCGGAGCAGAGTGGAGAGCGCCCGTGGAGCTCGCCGCACCCGCCGCGACCCCGTCACGCACCGGGAGACCCCATGACCCCGCTCAACCGCCGCGACCTGGGACTGCTCGTCCTGCGGGTCGGCACCGGCGCCGTCCTGGCCGCCCATGGCACACAGAAGCTCTTCGGCTGGTTCGGCGGCGGAGGCATCGAGGGAACCGCCCAGGGCATGGAGGCCATGGGCTTCTCGCCCGCCCGGGAGAGCGCCATCGCCGCCGGGCTCGGCGAGGCGGGCGGCGGCGCGCTGCTCGCCCTCGGCCTCGCCACCCCCGCGGCCGGGGCCGCCGCGGCCGGCGCCATGGCGGGCGCGGTCGCCGTGCACGCCCCGGCCGGCTTCTTCGCCCAGGGCGGCGGCTACGAGTACCCCGCCTTCCTCGGCTTCACCGCCGCCGCCATCGGCGTCGCCGGCGCGGGCCGCTACTCCCTCGACCACGCCACCTGCCACGTCCTCGACCGCCCCTGGGTGGTCGCCGTCGCCTTCGTCGGCACCGCGCTCGCCGCCGCCGCCGTCGTCGGGCGCCGGGCCCAGGCCCAGGCCGACGCGCAGGCGCGCCCCGAGCCGGAACCCGTGCACGAGGCCGCCCCGGACCCGGAGGGCTGAGCCCATGCGGGCCATGACCATGCCCCGGTACGGCGGTCCCGAGGACCTCGCCCTCACCGAGCTCCCGGACCCCAAGGTCGCCCCCGGCGAGGTGCTGGTCCGGGTCGTCGCCGCCGGGGTCAACCCGGTCGACTGGAAGATGGCCGCCGGGGGCCTCGACCCCCTGATGGTCACCCACTTCCCGCTGATCCCCGGCTGGGACGTCGCCGGGGTCGTCGAGCGCAACGGCCTGGACTCCACCGAGTTCGCCCCGGGCGACGAGGTGTTCGGTTACATCCGCAAGGACAGCGCCGAGTGCGGCGGCTACGCGGAGAAGGTCTCCGTCCCGGTCCGGATGCTCGCCCGCCGGCCGCGCGCGCTCGACTGGGCGCAGTGCGGGGGCCTGCCGCTCGCCGGGCTCACCGCCCTCCAGGCCGCCGACCGGGTCGGCGTCGGCGCGGGCGACACCGTGCTGGTGCACGCGGCGGCCGGCGGCGTCGGCTCGCTCGCCACCCAGCTCGCCGTCGCCCGGGGCGCCCGGGTCATCGGCACCGCGGGCCCCGCCAACCGCGCCTTCCTGCGCGAACTGGGCGCCGAGCCCGTCGCGTACGGCCCCGGGCTCGTCGAGCGGGTGCGGGAACTGGCCCCGGGCGGGGTGGACGCGGCGCTCGACTTCGTGGGCGGCGAGGCGGTCGACGCGTCGCTGGACCTCCTCGGCTCGCCCGCCCGGCTGGCCTCCATCGCCGACCACCGGGCCGCCGCGCTCGGCGGGCACTACGTCTGGGTGCGGCCCGACGGGGCCGGCCTGGCGGCCCTCGCCGCCCTCGCCGACGCGGGCCGCCTCACCGTCCCCGTCGAGCGGGTGCTGCCGCTGGCCGAGGCGGCCGAGGCCTGGCGGCTCAGCGCCGGCGGCCACACCCGGGGCAAGCTGGTCCTCTCGGTCGGAGAGGACGCGCCGGCTCGATAGTGTTCGGGAAGATCCGGAGCCCTCCCGGTGCTGGCACCTACGGGAGGGCAGGGGGAGACCATGCGGACACGCGAGGGAAGGAACGGGCGCCGGCCATGAAGATCGATCTCACGGACACCAACTCCAGCAAGATCAACAAGACGATCCTGGAGGCCCGGCGCGCGGTCGGCACCCCGGCGGTCGGCGTGGTGCTCACCCTCGTCATCGTCACCGACGAGGAGAACGCCTACGACGCCGTGAAGGCGGCCAACGACGCCTCCCGCGAACACCCTTCCCGCACCCTCGTCGTCATCAAGCGGCACGCCCGCTCCCCGCGCGGCCGGGCCGAGACCCGGCTCGACGCCGAGGTCCGGGTCGGCACCGACGCGGGCGCGGGCGAGACCGTCCTGCTCCGCCTGCACGGCGAGCTCGGCACCCGCGCCGACTCCGTCGTGCTGCCGCTGCTGCTGCCGGACGCCCCGGTCGTCGTCTGGTGGCCGGTGGACGCCCCCGAGGTCCCCTCCCGCGACCCGCTGGGCTCGCTCGCCCAGCGCCGCATCACCGACACCTACGCCGTCGAGGACCCGCTCGCGGCCCTCGCCGCGCGCGCCGCCTCGTACGCCCCCGGCGACACGGACCTCGCCTGGACCCGGCTCACCCCCTGGCGCTCCCTGCTCGCCGCCGCGCTCGACCAGGCCGGCGCGACGGTGGTCTCGGCCGCCGTCGAGAGCGAGGCCGACAACCCCAGCGCCGAGCTGCTCGCCCGCTGGTTCGGCGTCCGGCTCGACGTGCCGGTGGAGCGGGTGGTCACGGACGGCCCGGTCGTCACGGCCGTCCGGATGGGCACGCCCGACGGCGAGATCCGCATCGACCGCCCGGAGGGCCCGGTCGCCCACCTCGCCATCCCGGGCCAGCCGAGCCGCGTGATGGCCCTCAAGGTGCGCACCACGGCCGAGCTCATCGCCGAGGAGCTGCGCCGCCTCGACCCGGACGAGGCGTACGCCGCGGCGCTGCGGTACGGGGGGTAGCCGGGCGCCCGGCCGATGGGGCCCGCCCGATGGAGCCCGTCCCGATGGAGCCCGCCCGATGGGGCCCGCCTGATGGGGCCCGTCCCGATGGAGCCCGCCCGACGGAGCCCCTCCGTCAGGGGCCGTGCCGGGTGCGGAACCACGCCATCGGCGCGCCCCCCGGGGGCGCCGTGACGGACGGCCCCGCCTTCCCGCCCCCGCCGCTACCCCGGCAGCAGCCGCGTGTGCCCCTCGGGCAGCTTGGGCCACCAGTGGTCGTAGCGGCGGTAGAGCGCCGGGTCGCGGGAGGCGAGCAGCGCGTGCAGCGAGCGGGCCTCCCCGGCCAGCCCCTCCCACGCGCCCGCCGGAAGGGAGTGGAAGGCGCGCGCCTCGATGCCGCCCTCGGCCGGCCGCCACACCCCGGCCACGTAGCCGTCGACCAGCAGCGTCGGCAGCACGTCCCCGTTGACCCGTATCACCGCCCGCCGGTACTCCGGCGGGATCACCCGGGCGCGGTCCGCGTACGCCAGCAGGACGCTGTCCCACATCCCCAGCAGCCTTGGCGGGGCGGGCGTCTCCCCGTCCGGCCGCACCGCCCCGGGCAGGTCGAACAGGACCGTGCCGTCCGGCCCTTCGAGCCGCTCCAGACCGTCGCCGAGCTCTGTCAGCACCTGGCGCACCGGGCCCCGCCGCACCATCGCGAACTGCGCCACGTCCGCCACCGAGCCGGGCCCGAAGCCCGCCAGGTAGCGCAGCACCAGCTCCCGCAGCGCCTCGGGCGGCTCCTCCCGGCCGGTCACCGGGGCCCCGCCGGACGCCACGAACGAGGGGCGCTGCCCGAACGACCAGGGCCCGCCGGTCGGCTGGTGGTGCAGCGGCGCGTACGCCCGCAGCCCCCACCACGCGCCCTCCGCCCGCTCCTCCCCGACCCGCTCCGCCAGCCAGCCGCGCAGCTCCGCCACCGTCCTCGGCCGCTCCGCGAACTCCAGCAGCCCCGGCACGAGTTCCTCGCCCTCGGCGGGGGTGAGCCCCGTCGCGGCGAAGCGGTAGCCGAGCCGGGTCCCGTACAGCGTCCGCTGCAGCGCCTCCCGGAACACGCGGTAGTCCCCGGCGTGCACCGCGTGCAGGGTGATCCGCATCAGCGTCGCCTTCACCACCTCCCGCCCCGCGAACACCGCGTCCACCTCGGCCGGATCCAGCCCGTCCAGCCGGTTCCACAGCGCCACGTACGGCGAACCCGGGTGCTGCGCCTGGAGCGCCACGACCCGCCGGACGCCCTCGGCCGCGCCCAGCGGCGCGCGCTCCAGGAGCAGCTGGCGGGCCAGGGCGGCGCGGTTGAGCCCACGTGCGGTGATCTTCATGCCGGGCATTCTCCCCGAGATGCCGGGCATTCTCCCCCGAGGTGCCGGGCAGTCTCCCCGAGCGCGCCCGCCGCCGCCCCGCGTGGGGCGGGGCCGGGCCGACGCGCCGTCGTCCCCCGACCCTTTCCCTCCCCGTCGCCGCAGCTCGTAGGGTCGCTACGCGCGTCGCCCACGGGGGCGCGCCGACCGCTCCACAACGCACCGTCCCAGGGGGAACGCACCGCCATGTCCAGGATCCTCGTCGCCGCCACACCCGTCGCCGGCCACCACGCGCCGCTGCTCCAGATCGCCCGGCACCTCTCCGGTCTCGGCCACGAGGTCGTCTTCCTCGGCGGCTCCCGCTTCGCCGCCCAGGTCGAGGCCGCCGGGCCCGCGTTCCGGGTGCTGCCCGCCGAGGCGGACTACGACGACCGCGACCTGCCCGCCCGCTTCCCCGGCCGCGCGGCCGTCCCCGCCGGACCCGCCCAGGTGCTGTGGGACGTCAAGCACATCTTCGGCGACCCCGTACCGGCCCAACTCGGGGCCCTGCGCGCGGTGCTGGCCGAGTTCCCCGCCTCCGTCGTCATCCACGACAACCTCTTCCTCGGCGGCGTCGCGCTCTCCCTCGGCGCGGAACCGGGCCGCCGCCCCGCCGTGTTCGGCGTCGGCATCTCGCCGCTCGGCGTCGACAGCCGCGACACCGCACCGCACCTGCTCGGCCTGCTGCCGCCCGCCGACGAGGCCGAACGCGCGCGCTACGCCGAGCTCTCGGCGACGATGGCCGAGCGCGCCGTCCCCCTGATGGAGCACCTGCGCGGCTGCTTCGCCGCCGCCGGGGTGACCCTCGGCGAAGGCTCCCTGATCCGCCACCGGGTCCAGTCCGCCGACCTGTTCCTCCAGCTCACCGTGGCCGGATTCGAGTACCCGCGCAGCGACCTGCCCGGCAACGTCCGCTTCGTCGGCGCCATCCCCGTCGAGCCCGGCACCGCCACCGCCCCGCGCCCGCCCGCCTGGTGGCCCGAGCTCGCGCGGGCCCGCGCCGAGGGGCGGCGGATCGTCGTCGTCACCCAGGGCACCCTCGCCAACACCGCCCTCGGCCGCCTCGTCGTCCCCACCCTGCGGGCCCTCGCGGACCGCCCGGACGTCCTCGTCGTCGCCGCCACCGGCCGCCCCGACGCCGCCGAGCGGATCGCCGCCGAACTCCCCGAGCTCCCCGCCAACGCCCGCGTCGCCGGCTTCGTCCCCTTCGCCGAACTCCTCCCGCTGACCGACCTGCTGGTCACCAACGGCGGCTACGGCGGCACCCAGGCCGCCCTCGCGCACGGCGTCCCGCTCGTCGTCGGCGGCGACACCGAGGACAAGCCCGAGGTCGCCGCGCGCGTCGAATGGTCCGGCACCGGCGTGAACCTGCGCACCGCCGAGCCCTCCGCCGAGGAGCTCCGCGCGGCCGTCGAGACCGTGCTGGCCACCCCCTCCTACCGCGAGCGCGCCGCCGCCCTCGCCGAGGAGTACGCCGCGCACGACGCCCTCGCCCTCATCGACGGCCTCGTCCGCGAGGCAGCCGGCCGCGCCCCCGCCGGCTCCGGCTCCGGCCCCGCCCCCGCCCCCGACCGGAACGATCTCGCCAAGCTGCGGTAAGAGTTGGCCGAGACTCGGTCAAGCCTCCGGGACGGCTTGCTCCCGCCCCGTCGCACCCGTAAGGATCGCCCGCACGCACAGAGTCGAACGGGGGGCGCCATGAAACCTCGCCTGGTCTTCGTCCACGGCATCGGCGGCCCCCGCGACGCCGCCGCCGACCTGGAGGAATGGCTGCGGGCCGCCGCCTCGGGCGCCCGGGCCGCCGGGCACGCGGAACGGGCCTCCGGCCTCACCGGAGGCTGGGCCGCCGACGCCCGCTTCGCCTACTACGGCGACCTGTTCCGCGCCCCCGGCAGCCAGGGCGCCGGGGGCGCCGGAGCGGAGCGGGACGAGGACGGCGAACTGCTCGCCGCGCTGCTCCTGGAGGCCGTCGACGCCCGGCTCGCCGAGCCCGCCGCGCCCCTGTCCGCCACCGAGACCCGCGCCCTGCGGCACGCCCGCACCCAGCTCGCCCCGCCGCCCGGGGCCCAGGGCGCGGGGGCGCCCGCCCGCCGCGCGGTCAACGCCGTCACGACGCTGCTCGCCGTCCCGGGCCTGCGCGCCCTCGGCGGCTGGCTCGGCGCCCGCACGACGGCCGGGATGCTCGGCCAGGTCGCCCGCTACCTCAACCGCGCCGAGGCCGACCCGAGCGGCGCCACCCTGGACCGCCGCGTCCGCGCCCGCGTCGCGGCCTGCCTCGACCCGGACGGCCCCAACGTGGTCGTCGCCCACTCCCTCGGCACCGTCGTCGCCCTGGAGACCCTCCACGAACTCGCGTACGGGGACGGGGCCGGTGACGGCACCGGCACCGTCCCCGGCACCGAAGCCATAGCCGGGGCCGGGCCCGGGCCCGGAGCCCGGGGAGGCCCCCGGGTCCCGTTGCTCGTCACCCTCGGCTCACCGCTCGGCATCCGCACCGCCGTCCAGCCCCGGGTCCGGCCCCAGCCCCTCGCCACGCCCGGCGCCGTGGGCCGCTGGCTCAACTTCTGGGACCGCGACGACCTCGTCGCCGCCCGCCCGCACCTGGAGAGCTTCGTCCGCCCCAACGCCGACGCCGTCCGCCCGGTCTCCCGTCGCGTCGACTCCGACGGCGCCTGGGTCCACCCGGCGGCGAAGTACCTGGCCCAGCCCGCCGTCGCCGGGCCGCTCGTCGAGGCGCTGACCACCCTCGGGGAGCGATGACCGGACCCCGCCACGTGCTGGTGATCGGGGCTCAGTGCCCCGGACTCGGCCTCCTCGACGAGCTGGAGCAGGCCGCCCGCGCCCTCCACGACACCCTCACCACCCCCTGGGCCGGCGCCTGCGAGAAGGAGCAGCCGCACGGCCCGACCCTGCTGTACGGACCCGGGCTCACCCGCGCCCGGGTCGACGAGGCCGTCCGGCGGGCGGGCCGGGCCGCCGCCGACGCCGGGGCCGTCCTCGTCCTCGGCCTGCTCGGCCACGGCATGGCCGCGGGCACCCGGCTCTACTTCATGGCCGACGACTCCCGCGCCGAGGAGCCGATGAGCGCCGTGGACGTCGGCTCGCTGCTCACCGCGCTCCTCGACACCCCCGGGCTCGACGGGGTGCTGGCCCTCGTCGACACCTGCCACGCGGGCAACGCCCAGCCCGACCTCGGCTCCCTCGCCCTCGGCGTGCGGCGCGGCGACACCCGGTTCTCGCTGCTCATGGGCGCGGGCGCCGAGGAGGAGGCGTACGGGCTCCGGTTCAGCCGCACCCTCGTCAAGGTGCTCGACGCGGGCATCGCCGACGAGGGCGAGACGCTCGCCGCCTCGGCCGTCGTCCGGGCCGTCCGCGAGGACGGCGGCGCCGAGGGCCAGGCCGTCCACCACACGGACCACGACGGCGCCCCG
This sequence comes from Streptomyces sp. NPDC042100, assembly GCF_055582325.1. NCBI lineage: Bacteria > Bacillati > Actinomycetota > Actinomycetes > Kitasatosporales > Streptomycetaceae > Streptomyces > Streptomyces sp. NPDC042100. Next base: position 171,974 of record NZ_JBVJDK010000004.1, on the reverse strand, counting down.
TTCGCCACGGGAGCGCTCTGGCTCGCCCGCAACGCCCGCCACGGCGACGCCGGGCCGGGCGCCCCGCTCGGCCCGGTCGGCCGCGCCGAACTCGACCTCGCCCTCGGCGCCCTGGGTGACCCGGGCGGCCCGGTCGGCCCGGTCGGCCCGGTCGGTACGAGCGCCCCGGGCGGCCCAGGCGACCCCGGCGACCGGGTCGGTACGGGCGGCCCGGGTGGCCCGGGTGGTCCTGGGGCCCCCGGCGGTCCCGGCGCCCTCGGCCCCGGCGCTCTCGGCCCCGGCGCTCTCGGCCTCCCCGCCTCCGTCCTCTTCGCCGACGCCCGGCGCCGGGACGCGCTCGACCGCCGGCTCGACGCCCTGCCCGAGCCCCGGCGGAGCTGGGCGCGCCGGGTGGTGCGGGCCCTGCGCGACGCCGTGCGCACCCAGGAACTGCTGGCAGGCTGGCCCGGCGCCGACCTCACCACCGCCCTGCTGCGCCGCGCCCTCGCCGTGGCCTGCCCCGCGCCGCTGGTCCCGCCGCCCGAGTCCTCCGGCGGCGAACTGCTCAGGGACGCCGTCGAATACCTGCTGTTGCGCGCCCCGCGCGCCGGGCAGCGCCCCACCGAACCCCTCGCCGCCTTCGTCGCCGCCCTCGCCGTCGAGAGCTTCGTCGACCCGCACGATCCCGCGCTGCGCCGCTGGGCCCACGACCTCGGCGCCGGGATCGACCTCAACGACGCCTTCGAGCGGCTCGCCGACAGCGCCCGGGAGACCCGGCTGCGGCTCGTGGTCAGCCTCCACGCGGCCGTCGGCGACGAGTGGCCCGAATCGCTCGCCGTCTGGCTCCTCGACGGCGGCACCGTGTGCCGGCACGAGGAGTTCCCCTGCCCCGCGCAGGACCGGGCCGGCGTCGAACGGGCCCTCGTCGGCGTCCTCAAATGGGCCTCCTGGCACGCCGACGCCCTCGACGCCCCGCTGCGCCGGGTCGAGATCGCCGCCCCCGCCCCGCTGCTCGCCACCTGGCGCCCGGAGGACACCGACTTCGGGATGCGCCTCGGCGACCTGCACGACGTGGTGCTGCGCTGGAGCGACCGCATCCAGCCACCCGAGCACCTGTTCTGGATCAACGGCCAGGCCAGGACCGTCCTCAAGGCCATGGACGCCCACGCCGAGGGCAGCCGCGTCGACTGGCTCGGCGAGGCCGACACCCGCCGCGCCGAGGAACTCCACGAGCGGCTGCGCCGCTCCGCGCCCCGCAGCCGGGCCGTCGCCCTGGCCCACCGGCCCGCCCAGCTGCCGGACCTGATGGAGATCCTGCTGGCCTCCTCGCCGATCGTGCTCTGGCCGAACCCGGCCCGGGCCGGCGAGGGCGCCCCGGGCGCCGACGGGGACCCGGGCGCCCCCGGGACCGCCGTACCGGAGCCCGTACGCCGTTCCGTGGACACCTACTGGCATCTGCTGCCCGCCGAGTTCAGCCGCGCCTACCGGGAGCACCGGCGCGCCGGACCCGGGACGGACGGCGGCTGCGGCCCCGCCGACCCCGCGCGGCTCCGGCTCGCCGGACTGCGCACGGTCTGGGACGGGCACGAATGGCTGGAATTCTGCAAATGGTTCGACCGCGAGCACACGGCTCGGGAAGGATTCCCCCGGGAGTCGTTCCCGATGGAGGGGGAGAGTCCCGCATGACCTGGCAGCCTTTCTACGTCGGCGACGGCGCCGCCCCGGCCGATCCCGAGCGCCCCGTCGCGCTGCCCCCGGCCCCGCCCTGGCGGGAGTTCCCGCGCCGCTCCCTGCACGAGCGGTTCGTGCCGCCGCCCGGCCTCGTCGAGGCCGTCAACGCCGCGCTCGCGCTGCGCCGCCCGCTGCTCGTCACCGGACCCGCCGGATCCGGCAAGTCCACCGTCATCGAGCAGGTCGCCGCCGAACTCGCCCTCGGCACCGTCCTGCGCTGGCACATCACCTCCCGCAGCGGCCTGACCGAGGCCCTCTACCGCTACGACGCGCTCGGCCGCATCCACGCCCAGCGGCTCCACGGCGCCGACGGCGGCGACAACGGCGACGACATCGCCCCCTTCCTGCGGATGGGTCCCCTCGGCACCGCCCTGCTGCCCGCCGACCGGCCCCGCGCGCTGCTCATCGACGAGATCGACAAGAGCGACCTCGACCTCCCCAGCGACCTGCTCGACGTCCTGGAGCGCGGCGAGTTCGAGATCCCCGAACTCGCCCGCTACGGCACCGACCTCGTCGCCGTACGCGAATGGCAGGGCGACGAGCGCCACGAGGTGCGGCGCGGACGCGTGCAGTGCACCGAGTTCCCGTTCATCGTCATGACCAGCAACGGCGAACGCGACTTCCCGGCCGCCTTCCTCCGCCGCTGCGTCCGCTTCACCATGCCCCTGCCCACCCCCGACACCCTGCTCCGGATCGTCGAGGCCCACCTGGGCGCCGGCACCGCCCGCACCCCCGAGGCCGGCCGGCTGCTCACCGTCTTCCTCGAACGGCTCACCGCGGGCGAGAGCCTCGCCGTCGACCAGCTCCTCAACGCCGTCCACCTGCTCGCCGGAGCCGACGCTCCCGACGAGCACCGGCGGCAGGCCGTCGAGGAACTGATCCTGCGCGAGCTCTCCCGTGCCTGATCCGCTGCCCGGACTGCTCTCCGCCCTGCGTTCCGCCGTCCCCGACCTGGACGGCACCGCGCTGGCGGAAGCCCTCTGGCTGGCCGCCCACAGGGCAGGGGACCCGACCGCCGCCGCGGACCGGCCCGCGAGCGCGCCCCCCGCCGACCGCCCCACCCCGCCGCCGGACACCCCCGACAGCCCGCCCCGCCCCGAGGCCCCCGCCCCCCGCCCGGCCGGCCCCGACCCGGCCGGCGGACCCCGGCCCGCGCCCGGCAGCCGCCCGCTCCACGAGCGGCTCACCGGCGGCGACAGCCGCGTCCGAGGCCACGCCGTCGCCGCGCCCCGCGCCACCGGACTGCCCCGGTCCCTGGAGCTGACCCGCGCGCTGCGCCCCTGGATGCGGCGGTGGCCCCGGGGCCGGCGCACGGCGCTCGACGTCGACGCGACCGTCGAGGGCTACGCCCGCAGCGGCGAGCTCATCCCGGTCCTCGCGGCGGCGCCCGAGCGCTGGTTCGACCTCGCCCTCGTCGTGGACCGCTCGCCCGGGATGCGCGTCTGGCAGGACACCGTCGCCGAGTTCACCGCCGTCCTCGACCGGCTCGGCGCCTTCCGCACCCTGCTCGTCACCGACCTCTCCTTCGACGCGGCCGGCGAACCCCTCGTCCCCCGGCGGCTCCGCTCCGCCGACGGGCGCCGGCTCGTCGTCGTGGTCTCCGACTGCATGGCCGGGGCCTGGCGCCGCCCCGAGGTCTGGCACCTGCTGCGGGAGTGGGCGGGCGTCACCCCGACCGCCGTCCTCAACCCGCTGCCCACCCGCCTCTGGCGCCGAGGCGGCCTCAACCTCCCCACCGGCCGCTTCCTCCCCGTCGCCCCCGGCGCCCACCGCAGCCGCGCCCCCGTCGCACCGCCACCGCTCCTCGGCCCGCCGGACGCGCCGGGTGTGGCCGGTGCGGTGGGGGAGGCCCGTGTGCCGGGTGTGGCCGGTGCGGTGGGTGGGGCCGGTGCCGCCGGTGTGGCCGGCGCGGCAGCCTCCGCCTCCTCCGCCGCTTCCGCCGTGTCCCACGCGGCCTCCGCCCCCGCCGCCTGGCTCCCCGTCCCCGTGCTCTCGCTCACCCCGCACTCCCTCGGCCGCTGGTCCCAGGCCCTCATGCGCGGCGCGCCGGAAGGGTGCACCGCCATGCTCGTCCCGCCGACCGGGCGCCTTCCCGGGGCCGCGCGGCCCGCCGCGAGCCCCCTGCCGCCCGACGTCCTCGCCGTCAACCTGCTGCGCACCGCCTCCCCCCGCGCGGCCCGGCTGGCCGTGCTCTGCTCCCCGTTCGACCGCCTCAGCCTGCGGCTGCTCCACCTGCTCCGCGAGCAGCTGGTCCCCGAGGCGGGCATCGCCGACATCGCCGAGGTCGTCACGAGCGGGGTCTTCGAGACGGCCGAGGACGCCGCCGGAGGCGTCGAGCTCGTGCTGCCCCCCGCCGCCCAGAGCGTGCTGCGCGAGCGGCTGCCCGCCCACGAACTGTGGGCCGTCCACCAGGAGCTCGACCGCTACGTCGCCGAGCACGGCCCCGGACCGGCCCGGCTGCCGTCCGTCGCGGGCGACGGCACGGGACCGCACGACTGGGCCGCCGAGAAGGAGGCCTTCGCGCGGGCCTCGCGGCGCACCCTGGAACTCCTCGGCTTCGCCGCCCCCGAAACGGCCGAAGGGGACGGAGGGAACAGAAGTGACGGACGGGACGGAGGAGGTGAAGGACCCGACGGGCCCGACGGCCCGGACGGGGCCCCGGCCGAGCCCGCCTTCGTCGGCCACGCCGAACTCCTCGACGAGGCCGTACGCGCCCTCGCCGACGGGACCGTACGGCTGCTGCGCGTCACCGCCCGCGACGGCGTGCCCGGCGCGGGCCGCACCGCCTTCGCCCGCCAGGTGGCGCACCGGCTCCGCCCCGACTTCCCCGACGGCGTCGTCCTCGTACCGCTGCGCGGCTCCACCCCGCACCCGCTGCCCGCCGAGGCGGCGCTGCACCGGATGCTGCGGGGTGTGGGGGTCGCCGAGGAGGACATCCCCGACGCGCGCCCGCCGGAGGGCGTGCGGACCCTCGTCCAGGCGCTGCGCACGGCGACGGCGGGCAGACGGGTCCTGCTCGTCCTCGACGACCTGGGCGGCGACCGGGACCTGACCCCCCTCCTCCTCGACCCGCCGCCGGGCTGCGCGGTCCTCGTCTCCGGCCGCGACGAGCCGAAGGCCCCCTACCTCCGGTCCGGCGGGGACGGCGTCCTCCAACTGCCGCCCCTCCAGGGCCGAGACGCGGCCGAGGTGCTCGCCGCCGCCATGGGCCCGGACGCCTCCCCGGACCGGGCCGCCGAGATCGTCGGCCGGGACGCGTGGTGGCCGCTGACGCTGCGCCTCCTCGGCGGCGTGTTCGCCACCGCGTCCGACCCGGACTTCGCCCTGCGCGGCTTTCCGGGACGCCGCCGCTCCACCGAACAGGCCCTGGACCCGGTCCGGTTGATCCACGATGTCCTCGGAACGGACCGCGTCTCCGGGGGCCGGGTCTGGGGCGCGCTGGTGCGCCTCGCGGGCGTCGGCACCGGGGAGTTCACCCGCCAGGAGGCCGAAGCCGCCCTGGACGGCAGCCCTGCCGGGAACGCCCGCCTCCTCGACGCCCTGCTCCGCTCCGCCCTCCTGGAACGCACCGGACCCGAACGGTACGCCCTCCCCGGCGCCGTCCACGCCGAGGTCGAACGGGAGGCGTCCGCCGACCCCCGCCGCGCCGTCGCCCGCGAACGCGTCACCCGCGTCCACCGCGCCGCCGCCGCCGCGCTCCGCGAGGAACGCCACCCCGGCGGCGCCCTGCCCGCGCTCCTCGGCGTCACCCCCGCGGCCGCGCCGCACCCCGAGGTGTGGATCCCGAACGCGCTGGTCCCCGCCCGCACCGGCGCCCCGGGCCCGGACGCCGACACCCTGCTCCTCCTCCACGAGAGCGGCGCCGACCCCGCGTACCGGGCCCGCTTCACCCATGCCGCCCGCTCGCTCGTCGACGGACGCTCGCTGCTCACCGACGAGGCCTGGGTGCGGGCCGTCGTCGCCCTGGCCCACGCCCAGTACGCCGCCGGGCGGCCGCGCGAGGCCTGGGACGCCCTGCACAAGGCGAGCACCTTCCAGCTCCAGGGCGACGCCGCCACCTACGGCCCGGCGGCCCTGCTGCTGGCCCGGCTCTCGCTCGGCGGCGGATCCGGGACGACCGGGGCCGCGGTCTCCTGGGCCGAGGAGGCCCTCGCCTACCTGGACGTCGGCGCCACCGCCCGCAGCCCCGAGACCGCCGACGCCCTGCGCTGCCTCGAACAGGCCCTCGCCGAGGACCGCGCGTACGCGGAACTGGGCACCGCCCAGCGGCGGCTGGCCCGGCACCTCGCGGACCGGGGGCTGCACGACGAGGAGGGCCGGGTCCTGGCCCGGCTCGCCGACACGCTGCTCTTCCTCGACCGCCCCGCCGAGGCGGCGGCCCCGGCCCGGCGGGCCCTCGCCCTCCTCGAAGCCGCCGGCGACGAGGAGGGGGCCCGGACGGCCCGGCGGCTCCTGGACGGCGCCACGGCCCCCGAACAGCCGTCGCCCGACCGGCTCTTCGTCGCCCTGAGCGGCGCCGAACCGGAGCGCCTGGCCGCGGCGGCCCTCGGCGTCCTGGCGGACCTCGCCCTCGACCGGCGGCAGGTCCACACCACCGCGGGCCACGTGCTGCTGCTCCTCGACACCGCCGCCCCCGTCCACGAGGTCCTGCGGGAGCTGGCCGAGCGGCTGCCCCCGCGCCTGGACGGCGCGGTGCCCCGGATCGCGGCCCACACCGGCCCGGCCCGCAGCGGCGCCGACGACCCGTTCCCGGGCCTGGGCGCCGAGTACGCCCGGTCGATGCTCCACTCCGTCGAGTTCGCCCGGCTGTCGGCGCAGCACCCGGACGACGTCACGCTGTGCGTCTCCCCGGAGGTCTTCGCCCTGCTGCGGGACACCGGCTTCCCCGGAGGCTTCGGCCAGGACGTGGTGCGCACCGGCGACGGCGACGAGGTCTGCGTGATCCTCACCCCCCGCCTCGACCTCGCCGCGATCGACGGCGAACTCATCGAACTGGGGCTGGCGTTCAACGAGCACGACCCCGAGGGACGGCACCTCGCCGGCCTGCTGCGTGAGGCCCTGGACGCCCTGCCCGAGACACTGGCCACCGGCCGCCCCGTCACCACCGGACCCGGCCGCGTCGAACGGTGGCTGACACCTCGGCTCACCCGCTCCCTCCCCTTCACGGAGGCCCGGGCCGCCGAGACCCGGACGGCCGAGACCCGGACGGCCGAGACCAGGATCACGGAGGTCCCGCCGGGCGGTCTGCGCTGGGCGCGCCCGCAGGGGGACGTGCCGTTCGCCGTGCGATTCTCCTTCCGGCGCGACTGGCGGGGCTTCCGCCCCGAGAACGCCGGAGGCGTGTTCCTGCTCGTGTACGCGGACGACGCGCGGGCCCGCTGGTCGGCGGGCCTGCTGCGGGTGCGGCCCGAACACCTCGTGCCCGGCGGCCCCCAGACCGGCCTCGTCCTCACGCCCGAGGCGCTGCGCGGCGCCGTCCTCTGGCTGCACCGGGAGGCGCCGCTCCCGGAGAACGTCCTGCTCGGCCTCGACCCGGAGACCCGGGACGGGATCCTGGCCGAACCCGACGACGTGGCCCGCACCGCCGCCCTCTTCCGCAGCGTGACGCGCCGCCGGGTGGCCGCCTCCACCCTCCGCGCCTTCGTCCGCGCCAAGGAGGAGGCCCGGACCGTTCGCCTCGCGGGCGGCGCCCTGCGCGAGGAGGGGCTGCTCCTCCTGCGGGGCAACCCGCGCGGCCGGGAGACCGCCCGGACCCTGCGGCTGCCGGTACCGGAGCCGGACGAGTACGTGTGCGTGGCCCTCACCCGGCGCCGCTCCGAGCACGGGTCACGGCCCTCGGTCGTCGCTGACGGGGCCGCCTGGGTCGTCGCGCTGGACGACGACGAACTCGCCCCGCTCCCGTCGGGCTTCCCCAACCTGCGCAGCCGCTGAGCCGCTGAGCCGCTGAGCAGCCTTTACGCCCCCTCGCGCACCGCGCAAGCACCGGCGAAGCCGGCCGGGACGCGGACGTCGGTGAGGGTCCAGCCGGGCGGCGCCACCGGGCGGGGGCCCGTGCCGACGAGCGTGTCGGCGAAGCCGGTGCCGGACAGGCCCTGGCCCGTCCCCTTGAGATACGCCTCCTTGCGCGTCCAGCAGCGCGCGAAGGCCGCCGCGCGCGCCGCGCCGTCGAGGGCGGCGAGCTCCCGCCGCTCGGCCGGGTGCAGCGCGTCCGCGACCTGGCCGACCGTACGGGGGTCCGGGACGCCCTCCACGTCCGCGCCCACCGGCACGGGCGCGAACGCGAGCAGGGCGAGGCCGCCGCTGTGCGAGAGCGAGAAGTGCAGCCCGGCCCCCGCCCCGGCCAGCACCGGGCGCCCGTGCGGCCCGCCGCACCCGGGGCAGTCCAGCCGCGCGAACTCCAGCGCCTGGGGCGCCCGGCCCAGGTACGCCCCGGCCAGCACCCGCAGGGCGGTGTGCGCCGCCACGTACATCTCCCGGTCCACCGCCCGCCGGAACCGCCCCGCCCGGTCCCGCTCGGCCGCGTCGAGCACCTCGGCGCCCTCGGGCACCGCCCCGGGCGGCACCAGCCACAGCTCGGCGCCCTCGGGCGGTCCTCCCGACGGCCGCGCCCGGCCGCCGAACTCCTGGGGTTCGAAACCGACTTCTTCCACGCCCCGACTCTAGGCGCCGGGCCCCGCCGCCCGTGCGTGGGGGCGGTGGATCTCCTCCGGGTGGGCCGTGGCCCGGACGCCCTCCTCGTACGCGATGACACCCGCGGCGACCAGGGCGTTGATGCCGGTCTCCAGGGTCTGCATCCCGTCGCGGTGGCCGGTCGCGATGAGGTTGCGGATCTGCCGGGTCTTGCCCTCGCGGATCAGGTTGCGGATCGCGGACGTGCCCACCAGCACCTCGAAGGCCGCCACTCGGCCGCCGCCGATCCGGGGGATGAGCGTCTGGTTCAGGACGCCGGCCAGCGTGTGTGCCAACTGGAGCCGGATCTGCGGCTGTTGCTCCGCCGGGAAGACGTCGACGATCCGGTCGAGGGTCTGCGCGGTGTCGTTGGTGTGCAGGGTGGCGAAGACCAGGTGCCCGGTCTCGGCGATGGTCAGGGCCGCCGAGACGCTCTCCGGGTCGCGCATCTCGCCCAGCAGCAGCACGTCGGGATCCTCGCGCAGCGCCGAACGGAGCGCGGCGGGGAACGAGTCGGTGTCGGTGCCGACCTCGCGCTGGCTGACGGCCGAGCGCCTGTGCCGGTGCAGGTACTCGATCGGGTCCTCGATGGTCAGGATGTGCGCGGCCCGGTGTGTGTTGACGTGGTCGAGGAGGGCGGCCAGGCTCGTGGACTTGCCCGACCCGGTCGGCCCGGTGACCAGCACCAGACCGCGCGGCAGCCCCGCCCAGCCGACCGCGACGGGCGGCAGCCCGAGCCGCTCGGGCGACGGCACCTCGTACGGGATGAGCCGCAGCGCCAGCGCCGAGGCGCCGCGCTGCACGAAGGCGTTCCCGCGCAGCCGGGCCTTCTCGCCCCAGGTGAAGGCGAAGTCCACCTGCCTCTCGCGGCGGAACCGCTCGGTCAGCTCCTCGCCCAGCACCCCGGTCACCAGCCGGTCGGCCTCCGGCTCGCTCAGCGCGGCGCCCGGCACCGGGCGCAGGGCCCCGTCGACGCGCAGGAACGGCGCGGAACCGGCGGTCAGCAGCAGGTCGCTGCCGCCGCGCTCCCACAGCTCGCCGAGAAGCCCGTCGACGACCTCGGCACTCGGACCGGACATGGTGCTCTCCTCAGGGATGTACGTGTACGGGCGTGGGGGACGGGACAGGGAGCGGCGTCACGGCAGTACCGTCCACGCGCCGACGGTGGCGGTGCGGCCGTCGAAGGACACGGCGGCCCGGAGCAGGGGCCGGGACAGCAGGTCGGCGCGGGTGCCGTCGAGCCGGGCGGTCGCCCCGCCGCCCCCGGCGGTGACGGTGTAGGTCAGGCGCAGCCCGCCCAGTTGGGCGGCCCGGGTCAGCCCGCACGGGGCCAGGTCGAGCTGGTCGGCGACGGGGGCGGCCGCGCCGAGGCGGACCGGCAGGTCCAGCGCCCCGGCCCCCGCGCAGGTGCTGCCCGCGAACTCCGCCGACACCTTCACCGAGGCCACGTCGCCGCTCTCGCGGTGCGCGATCTCCAGGACGGTGTGGTCGAGCGCCCCGTCCGGCGCCGGGTCGGGCACCCGGTAGCCGCCGAGGGTGAGGGAGGCGGTCCCGCCGCCGGGGAGGGTGGCGGCCGTGACGTCGGCGGGCGCGCCGGGGGCCGGGGCGGCGAAGCCGGTGGCGGCGGTCGCCGTCGACGGACGCGCGGAGACGGCCGGGTACGTGGTGAAGGCGACGGGCTCCGGCGGGACGCCGACGACCGGGCGGAGGTAGCCGGGCGCCGCGCGGACGCCGAGCCGGATGCTCCGGGCGACGACGCCCCGGGTGACGACCTGCGAGGCGACCCGGCTCATGGCGAGGTCCACGGCGCCGGTCGGCGCGTACACGGTGCCGTTGACCAGCAGGCGGCTGTGGTCGGTGGCGGTGTCGGCGGTGTCGGTCGACTTCAGGACCGGGCACCGGTTGCCCTCGGTGAGGCAGCCGGACAGCGGGCGGACGGACGGGGCCCGGAACACCAGGTCGAGTGCGACGCCGTCGAGCCCGGCGGTCGCCTCCCCACCGTCGACGTTCCCGCCGCCGTCGCCCGCCGTCGCGGTGTACGTGACGGAGAGCGCGGCCAGTTGCTCCGGCGCGGTGACCCCGCAGGCGGCGAGGTCGATGACGTCGACGCCGAGCGCGCCCTCGCGGGCGGGCAGGGCGTGGTCCGCGTCGCACGCCGTGCCGGTGCCGGAGACGGTCAGCACGGCGGCGGGCGGCTGCGGGCGCGCGGGCGGTGCCGGGTCCGGGGCGGTGCCGGCGTCCTCGCGGTGGGCCACGCGCAGCCGGATCCGGTCGGTCGCCGCGCCCGCCGGCAGGGCGGGTACGGCGTAGCCGCCGAGCCGGAGTGAGGCGGACGGGGCCGCCGGGCCGAGCCGGGCGGTCGCCGGGGCGGCGTCGATCGTCCGGGCGTCCTCGGGGGCGGCGAAGGGCGCGGTGCCGGGCCCGGTGGCCCCGGTCGCCGTGGCGGGGCGGACGGAGAGCGGCGGGCGGTCGGCGAGGTCGAGCTCCACGCCGTCCAGGCGGGCGGTGCCGGTGGCGGCGCCACCACCGAGGGCGGCGGTGTACGTCACGGCCAGCCCGGTCAGTTGAGCGGTGTCGGTGATCCCGCAGCGGGCGACCAGGTCCAGGGTGTCGGTGCCCAGGGCGCCCCGGCGTGCCGGGAGCGGGTGCGCGGTGGCGCAGGCGCGGGGCAGGCCGGGCCCCGCCAGGGTGACCGTGACGGCGGGCGGGGGCCCGCCGGGCGTCCCGGGGTCCTCGCGGTGCGCGACGCGCAGCACGGCCCGGTCCACGGCCGAACCGGGCGCCTGGACGGGGGAGTCGAAGCCGCCGAGGCCGAGGGCGGCGGTCGGCGTGACCGCGTCGAGCGCGGCGGCGGCCGTGTCGGTGCCGTCGATCGCGCGGGCGTCGGCGGCGGGCCGGAAGCTCGCGGACTCCGCGCTCGTCGCGGGCCGGGCGGGCGGCGGGTCGTGGACCACTTCGAGCCAGGCGCCGTCGAGGGCGGCCGTGCCCGTGGCGCCGCCGTCCTCGTCGAGCCCGGCGGTGTAGGTCGCGGTCAGCCCGGTGAGCTGCGCGGCCCCGGTGATGCCGCAGGCCGTGAGGTCGACGCGGTCGTCGGCGAGGTCGGTCCGCGCGGGCAGCGGCAGACCGGTGCAGCGGGTGCCGCCGCCCGCCGGGGTGACGGTGACACGGGGCGCGGCGGCGCGGCCGGTCTCCCGGTGGGCGACCCGCAGCACGACGGAGCGGACCGTCGTCCCGGCGGGCAGCGGGGCCGGCACGAAGCCGGAGAGCGTGGCCGAGGCGGTGGGGCGCGCCGGGCTCAGCTCGGCGCCCGCCACGGCGGCCGTCGGCTGCTCGCCGATCTCCAGGGCGGCGTCGGGCGTGGTGCCGGGGGCGGTGAAGCCGGCCGAGGCGAGCACGCCGGTCGGCTTGAAGGTGGTGGGCGTGCGGTAGGCGACCTCCAGCCAGACGCCGTCCAGCCGGGCGGTGGCGGCGGTGCCGTCGGCGTCCAGGGTGGCGGTGTAGTCCACCGTCAGGGCGGCGAGCCGGGCCGGGTCGGTGAGCCCGCAGGCGCCGAGCAGGTCGATCGCCGGGTCGGTGGTGAGCTGGCTGTGCCGGGGCAGCGCGTCGGTGCGGCAGGTCTCGCCGCCGACGGCGGTGGTGACCGTGACCGCGTCCCGGGCGGTGAGGCCGCCGCTCTCCGCGTGCCGTACGCGCAGGGTCGCGCCGGTGACGAGGGAGCCGGGCGGCACCCGGGGGGTGAAGCCGGCGAACCGGATCGAGGCGGAGCCGCTCCGGTCCGCGTCGAGGGATGCGTCGGCGGTGCAGCCCGAGGTGCCGGTGGGCCGGGGGCAGCCGGGGCGGGTGGGCCGCTCGCCGCCGGTCAGGGCCTGACCGGGCTCGGTGAAGCCGGTGTTGGCGACGACCTCCGTCGGCCGCAGCGTATGGGACGGCTTCGGGGGCTGGACCCCGTACACGGCGACCTGCTGCGCGCCCGGGGTCACCGGGGCGCACAGCTCGGCGTGGCCCCGGTCGACCTGGAGGCGGCTGGCGCCGCCCATCACGATCTGGACGCCCTCGGGCCGGGTCCGGTCGCAGCCGCCCGGTTCGGGGACGGCGGGGCGGGTGGCGGCCTCGGGGGACCAGCCCGCCGGGGTGCCGCCGACCACGCTGACGGTCGGGTCGTCGACGGTCCACAGGGAGGGGCCGCCGGTGAAGCCGAAGTCGAAGTAGTAGAGCCCGGGCTGGAGCCAGACGACGGCGCCGGGGCAGGCGCCGCCGGTGAGGCGGCCGAGGGCGCTTGGGTCGTCGTAGGAGCCGGGGAGCAGCCGCACCAGCCACGAGCCGGGCCCGGAGCCGGAGCGGGGGCAGGCGGGGACGGTCCGCCGGACCGGGACGGCCGTGGCGGGCGGGGCGAGGTCCGGGTCGGTGCCCACGGCCTCGTCGGCGGGGGCCGGCGGGGTGTCGTCGGCGCAGCCGCGCGTGTACGGGGTGCGGGAGGCGGGCAGCCGGGGCTGGGTCACGGCGCGGGAGCAGTTCCCGACGGCGGAGACGTCGCCCGCGACCACCATCGAGGCGCCGCCGGTGGTGGTGATGCCGGAGCGGGAGAACACGGAGCCCTGCACGCGCAGTCCGGTCGCCGTCACCTCGACGCCGTCCCCGGCGCCCTCGCCGAGGGCGCGCAGCGCGTCCTGCGGCCGGGTGGCGCGGGCGGTCTCGGGGGAGGAGTCGAGCGGGTCGCAATGGACCGTCATACGGCGCCCGTTGAGCGGCGGGGCGGTGTACGCGGCGCAGGGGTTGCCCTGGGCGAAGCGGTCGATGGCGAGCTGGGTGGCGCCGTCGGCGGCGTAGCCGACCTCGCCCTGTCCCGCCTGGGTGCGCGCGGCCGTCAGGCCCGCGGTGGCGAGGGACAGCACCGAGACGGTGACCAGGGTGAAGATCATCACGAAGGCGAGCGCGAGGATCAGCGTCGCGCCCCGCTCGTCGTCGGGCCGACGACGGCCGGGCGCGAGGCGGTCCGGGCGGCTGTTCCGGCGCCGGTCCGGGCGGCGGCCGGGCGCGAGGCGGTCCGGGCGGGGGAGCGGACGACAGGGGTCCGGGCGGCGGGCGGTCATGAGGCGCCCGATCGGCGCACGGCGGTGAGGGCCGTCGGGGGCGCGGCGGGGTCGTTCCGCACGGTCAGCGTTACCTCCAGGGGCGAGGTGCACGGGGATTCGGCACCGCAGCTCAGCGTCACCGGGGGATCCGGCGGGGCGGCGGGGAGGCGGCCCAGCGGCATGGTGGTGACGGATCCTTCGCCGGTGCACCTCACGCGGGTGAGGGCCCCGGTGGACGGCTCGTACGTGTAGACGACGTCGGTGCCGCCGCCGCTCAGCCGGACGATGACGTCGGTGACGCCGCAGGCGGGGGCGGTGCTGACCCGGTCCGCGCTCTGCACGTCGCCGTAGAAGAAGCGGTTGAGGGCGCCCGCCGCGCCGGTCGCGGAGATCCGCCGCTCGGTGTCGGCGGTGAACCGCAGCCCCATGACGAACGCCCGGGACAGCAGCGTGCCGATGACGCCCACGATGACGATGGTGACCAGCAGTTCGGTCAGGGTGAACCCCGACTCCGCCCTTCCGGCGAGCCGTCGAGCCGTCATGACGGGGCCCCCGCCCGCTTGACCACGTCGAGGACGGCGTCCTTCCCGGAGCGGGGGCCGGTCGCGCGCACGGTGAGGGTGACCCGCTGCACGCCGGTGTCGGCCGCCGGGCAGTCCGTGACGAACGCGCCGACCCCGTCCCAGTACGCGACCTCGACGGTCACGGTGTACCCGGCGGGCGACGCCGGGGCCGGGTACCCCGAGGCGCAGGGGACGTAGGGGGCGCCGACGGTCTTCTCGGCGGCGGTGCGGACGATCGAGGCGGTGGTGGTGAGCCGCTGCTGGACACCAGAGCCGATGATCGAGGTGCCGATGCCGCCGAGGACGGCCACGAAGGCGACGCCGATGAGCACGACGGCGACGAGCGCCTCGATCAGGGTCTCGCCCTCGTCGCCGCGGCGCGGGCGGTCGCGGCGCGCGCGGGGGGCCGGGCCGGTCACGGGACCTGGACCTGGTTGTAGACGCCGTAGATCGCGGAGAGCAGGGCGACGGCCACGAATCCCACGACGACGCCGACCATGACCACCACGGCGGGCTCGAAGAGGCTGGTCAGCCGCTTGAGCTTGTGCTGGAGCTCCTTCTCGTAGAAGTCCGAGACGTTGGCGAGCTGTTCGTCGAGGGTGCCGGTCTCCTCGCCCACGCGCATCATCTGGGTGACGGCCCCGGGGAAGAGCTTCGTGCGGGCGATCGGCCGGGACATGCCGCCGCCTTCGAGCATCTCCCTGCGGGCCGTCGCGATGGCCCGCTCGAAGACCAGGTTGTCGGCGCCCGCGCCGGCCAGGCTCAGCGCCTCCGGGATCGGCACACCCGCCTTGATCATCGAGGTGAGGATCCGGCAGAACCGCTCGATGACCAGATAGCGGACCACGTCCCCGAGCGCCGGTGTCCGCAGCAGCACCCGGTCGCGCAGCAGCCGCCCCCGGGCGGTGCGCAGCGCGGCGGCCAGGCCCACGAGGAGCACGGCGGCGGCGCCCGCGATGACCGGGTACCAGGCGGTCAGGAAGTCGGTGACGCCCAGCAGGATCCTGGTGGGCAGGGGAAGTTCGGCGTGGAAGGACTCGAAGAACTGCTTGAAGCGGGGCAGGACGAAGACGACCAGGACCAGCACGACGGCGACGGCGAGCACCATCACCAGGGACGGATAGGTGAGCGCGGAGCGGACCGTGCGCCTGCCCTCGACGTCCCGGTCGATGTAGCGGGCCAACTGGGCCATGACCACGTCGAGTTCGCCGGTCGCCTCGGCGGAGCGGAGGACGGAGACGTAGAACGCGGGGAGCGCCTTCGCGTGGACGCCCATCGCGCCGGCGAAGCTCTCGCCGAAGCGCAGCGCGTCCATGACGTCGCCGAGCACCTCGCGCAGCTTCTTGTCCCGGGTCTCGGCGCGGATGATCCCGAGGGCGTCCAGGAGCGGCACGCCCGCCTTGATGAAGGCGCCCATCTGGCGGGAGAAGTCGCTCAGCGCGACCAGGTCCACCTTCCGCGCGGTCAGTTCGAGGTGCAGCAGGTCGCGGCCGGCGGCCTTGACCGAGCTCACCTCGTACCCCTGCCGGGTCAGGCTGTCGGTGACGCCGTCGACGCTGGAGCCCTTGAGCCGCCCGGTGGCGCGCCGCCCGTCCGGGGCGGTCGCGACGTACGTGAAGGTGGCCATGCCGGTGTGCTCCTGCTGTTCGTCGTCGGGGAGGTCATCGGAAAGTCTCTGAGAGTCGGAGAGGGGGACGGCCCGCGCTACACCACGTACACGCTGGACATGATCTCGGCGATGGTCGTGGTGCCCTCCTCCACGAGGCGGACGCCGCCGTCGAGGAGGCTGGCCATGTGCTGCTCGCGGGCGGCCCGGCGCAGGCTGCCGATGGGCGCCTTCTCGACCAGGAGCCGCTTCACCGCGTCGTCCATGGCGAGGAGTTCGAAGACGCCGATCCGCTCCTGGTAGCCGGTGCGGGAGCAGAAGGCGCAGCCGCGGCCCTGCCAGAACCCCGTGTCGGCGCAGCCGCCCGCCTTCTCGAAGAAGGCCAGCTCGTCCACGCCGGGCCGGTAGGGCTCGCGGCAGTGGTCGCAGATCCGGCGCACCAGCCGCTGGCTGACCACCCCGGCGACCGTGGAGGTGATGAGGAAGGGCTCGATGCCCATGTCGGAGAACCGGTGCAGCGCGGAGCAGGCGTCGGCGGCGTGGATGGACGAGAGGACGAAGTGGCCGGTGAGCGCGGACTCGACGGCGATCCGCGCGGTCTCGGCGTCGCGGATCTCGCCGACCAGGATCACGTCGGGGTCCTGCCGCAGGATCGAGCGCAGTCCGGTCGCGAAGGTGATGCCCGCCTGGTCGTTGATCTGGATCTGGTTGACCGACGGGACGACGTACTCGACCGGGTCCTCGATGGTGGTGATGTTGCGTTCGCTCTGGTTGAGCTCGCCGAGCGTGGCGTACAGGGTGGTCGTCTTGCCGCTGCCGGTCGGGCCGCCGCAGGCGACCATCCCGTACGGGGAGCGCAGCAGCGACGCGAAGCGCTCGTAGGTGGCGGCGGGCATCCCGAGCTCGCTGAGCCGCAGCAGGGTGCGGTTGCTGTCGAGCAGCCGCAGCACCGCCTTCTCGCCCCAGATGGTAGGAGTGGTCGCGACCCGGATGTCGACCGAGCGGCCGTCGATCTCGGTGGCGATCTGCCCGTCCTGCGGGCGCCGCCGGTCGACGATGTTCATATTGGCCATGATCTTGATCCGGCTGACCACGGACGGGCCCATGCTCTGCGGCAGGCTCAGTACGTCGTGGAGGGCGCCGTCGATGCGGTAGCGGACCCGCACCCGGTCGCCGTGCGGCTCGACGTGGATGTCCGAGGCGCGGTCGCGCAGCCCCTGGGTGAGCATGAGGCTGACGAGCCGCACGACCGGCGCGTCCTCGCTCACCACCAGGGCGCCCGAGTCGGCCTCGCGGCCGGTCCCGGCCGCCTCGAACGCCTCGACCAGGCTGCCGACTCCGGCCAGCGCACGGTAGGCGCCGTCGATCGAGCGGCGGATGTCGGCGGGGGCGGCGATGGCGAGTTCGACCCGGTCGGGCGCGACGGCGCGGGCCAGTTCGTCGCGCAGCCGCGGGTCGCCCGGGTCGCCCGCCGCGACCAGCAGCGTGCCGTCGGAGCGCTGTACGGCGACCACGCCCAGCGAGCGGGCCAGCGCCTCCGGGATCCGGGCCGCCGCCTCGGGCTCGGGCCCGCTCCGGCGCAGATCGGCGACCGGGACGCCGAGGTGGAGCGCGAGCGCCTCGATCAGGGAGCGCTCGTCGACCATGCCGAGTTCGACCAGCAGGGTGCCGAGACGCTTGCCCGAGGCCGCCTGCTGGAGCAGCGCCTCATCGACCTGAGTCGATGTCACCAGGCCGCGTGCGACCAGGAGTTCACCGATGCGCGTTCGACCGGCTGGCCGCTCGTCGGGCGCCGCCGCCGGGCCGGACGGGGTGTCCGGGGCCGGCTCGGTCACCGGGTCCGTCGTCGCCTCCCGGCGCCGGAGAAGCCGCCGATTCACCACGGAACCCACCCCACTGTCGGTACGGTCACTCAACTGTCAGCCATTGAATAGTCAGCCGGATACTACTGCATCCCGCACCTCTTGTGACGCCCCTGCCTGCTCAGTAGTCTACGGCTGATTATTCAATGGATTACTAACGCGCCCGGCGCGCGACGCGCGACGCGCTCGCGGTGTCCGCCGCGGATGGAGAGAGATGTTCACGTACCTGCAAGGCAAGCCGCGCCGGCGTACGCGCGCCCTGAACGAGACGGCGGAGGCGGGCTTCACGCTGATCGAACTCCTCGTCGTCATCGTGATCATGGGAGTCCTGTCCGCCATCGTCGTCTTCTCCGTCCGCGGCATCAACGACAAGGGCCAGGGCGCGGCCTGCAAGACGGACAAGTCCACGATCGAGACCGCGGAGGAGGCGTACTACGCCGACCGCAACCGCAGCACGTACGGCACGATGGAGCAGCTGGTCAAGGGCGGCTTCCTGACCGACTACTCCCTGTGGCACGACGCCGAGCCGGTCGGCGACTTCTACGCCGTCACGCCCCTCCCGAAGCTCAAGGACGGCCGGGCCAACCCCTGTGCCTGACGCGCGCCCGGCGGCCCGGAGCGCTCCTCCGGGCCGCCCGCGTCCCCATGGGACCGGGCCCGCCCCGGCAGACCCCGGCAGACCCCGGCAGACCCCGGCAGAAAGGCAGCGTCACCGCCATGCCGTCCCTCTACGTGCTGCTGATCGGTCTGGCGGGGCTCACCGTCGGGTCGTTCCTCAACGTCGCCGTCTCCCGCGTGCCCGCCGGCCGCTCCGTCGTACGGCCCCGCTCCGCCTGCCCGCGCTGCGAGGCGCCCATCGCCGCCCGGGACAACGTCCCCGTCGTCTCCTGGCTGCTGCTCGGGCGCCGCTGCCGCGCCTGCCGGGAGCCGATCCCCGCGCGCTACCCGCTCCTCGAAGCGCTCACCGGGCTGCTGTTCGCCGCCGAGGCGCTGCGCCTCGGGCCCTCGGCCGCGCTGCCGGCCGCGTTGGTCTTCACCGCCGGGCTGCTCGCCCTCGCCGCCTGCGACGCCGAACACCTCCTGCTGCCCCGCCGCCTGGTCCACCCGACGTTCGCCCTCACCGCCCTGTGCCTCCTCGGCGCCGCCGCGGCGACCGGCCAGTGGCAGCGGCTCGCCGTGACCGCGGGCTGCGCGGCGGGCGGGTACGCCGCCTTCTTCGCCCTGCACTGGGCCCGGCCCGCCTGGCTCGGCTTCGGCGACGTGCGGCTGGCCGGCCTGATCGGCGCCGGGCTGGGCTGGTACGGCCCCTGGTACCTCGTCTTCGCGGTGTTCGCGGGCAGCGCCGTCGGCCTGCTGGCCGGGCTCGCGCTGATGGCGGCGGGACGCGCGAGCCGCGCCACCCGCCTCCCGTTCGGCCTGTTCCTCGCCGTCGGCGCCCTCGCCGCGCTGCTCGTCGGCGGTCCCGTCGTCGACTGGTACGCGCGCGTCCTCGACCCGTACGCGACGAGTGCCCCGCACCCGAGGATCGCGCACGGCGGTGCCGGTTCCTATCCTGGTACGCATGACCGAACCTGATCTTCCCCTGGCCGAGTGGATCGTGCTCGCCCTCGTGGCCGAACGCCCGAGCCACGGCTTCGCCATCTCGACGCTCACCGCGGAGGGCGCGGAGATCGGTGAGTTCTGGTACGTGTCCCGGCCCATGGTCTACCGGTCGATCACCCGGCTCGTCGAGCGCGGGCTGATCACGGCCGTCGGCGCCGAGGAGGGCAACCGGGGGCCGCAGCGCATGATCTACGCCGCCACCCCGGAGGCCGGGGAGACCGTCGGGCACTGGCTGGCCGAGCCGGTGACCGAGCTGTTCGACGTGCGCGCCGAGCTCACCTGCAAGCTGCTGCTGCTCAAGCGCCGCGACACGAGCCCCGCCCGGCTCGTCGAGCGCCAGCGGGAGGTCCTCGACGAGATCGAGGCGTCGCTGCGGGCCAAGGAGGAGGCCGCCGACGACCCCATCGCCCGCGCGAGCTACGCCTGGCGACAGGAACACGTAGGCGCCGCGCGCCGGTTCCTCGACACGGTGGGCGCCGGGGCGGCGAGCCCGGCGGGCAAGAACGGCTGAGGCGCGGCGCGCGGACGAGGACACGAGGACGGGCCCGGTGATCGCGAGGAACGCGATCACCGGGCCCGCTTCCGTACGCCACGGCCACGGCCACAGGCACAGGCACAGGCACAGCCACAGCCACAGCCACGGCCAGGGCTACGGCACCTCGATCACCGTCTCGCACGAGCCGCCGTGCGCGATCGAGTCCGTGCCCGGCAGCACCGGGCCGCCGTTGGCGTCACCGGCGCAGAGGTCCGTGCCGGCGCCGCCCGCCAGCGTGTCGCTGCCCGCGCCGCCGATCACGACGTCCGCGCCGCCGCCGCCGGAGAGCGCGTCGTCGCCGTTCCCGCCGCGGACCGTGTCGGCGCCGTCGCCGCCGCTGACGGCGTCGTTGCCATCACCCGCGTCGATGTGGTCGTTGCCCGCACCGGCCGCCACGGCGTCGTTGCCGCCGTAGGTGCAGATGGTGTCGCTGCCGCCGTTCCCGTTGACGCTGTCGTTCCCGTTGCCGGTCACGATGACGTCGGCGCCGCTCGTCCCGCTGACGGCGCCGGAGCCGACGATCGTGGCGGGCAGCCCGCGGCAGCCGGCCGCGACCGCGAGGGTCACGGTCGCGGCGCCCGAGCCGGAGCTTCCGTCGGACGCCTCGTACGTGAAGCTGTCGGCCCCCACGTAGGCGCTGTCCGGCTGGTAGGTGAACGAGCCGTCGGCGGCCAGCGCCAGGGTGCCGTGCGCCGGGCCGGTCACGAGCGACGCGGTCAGCGGGTCGCCGTCGGCGTCCGTGGCGGCGCCGAGGACCCCGGGCGCGGCCACGACGAGCGGGGTGTCCGCCCCGATGTGGGCGTACGAGCCGTTCCCCGCCTTCGGGGCCCGGTTGGTCGTGTTGAGCAGCACCGACGCGTCGTCGACGAAGGCGGCGGAGGTGTTGAGGTTGGCCGTGACGACGTCGGTGCGCCCGTCGCCGTCGAGGTCGGCCGTCGCGGTGGCCTGCGGGGTGCGCCCGCCGTTGAGCCCGAAGGCGAGCGGGGTGCCGAAGCCGCCCGTGTCGTCGCCCTCAAGGACGAGGACCTCGTGCGTGCCGCCGCTGGAGACCAGCAGGTCGGGGCGGCCGTCGCCGTTCACGTCGGCGACCGAGGCGGAGCTGAGGTTGGCGCCCGCCGACAGGACGTTCGCGGTGCCGAAGCCGCCGGCCCCGTCGCCGGGCAGGACGGCGAGGCGGCCGGGCGAGCCGGGTGCCACGACGACGGCGTCCGGGTCGCCGTCCCCGTCGACGTCGGCGAGCTCGACCTTCGAGGGCAGGGAGAGGCCGGTCGGCACGCTCGACGGGGTGCCGAAGCCGCCGGTGCCGTCGCCCCTCAGGACGGAGAGCGTGCCGTTCGACTGGTTGGCGGTGACGAGGTCGAGGTGCCCGTCGCCGTCGAGGTCCGAGGCGGCGACGCCCTGCGGGCCGGTGCCCGCGCCCAGCGCGTACGGGACGGCGGTGCCGAAGGTGCCGTCGCCGCGGCCGGGCACGACGGAGACGTTGTGGGTGTTCGTGTTCGCGGTGGCGAGGTCCGGGGCGCCGTCCTCGTCGAAGTCGCCCACGGCGACGTCGGCCGGGAAGCGCACGAGGCACGGGTTGTCGCCGGTGGTGTCGCAGCCGGGTGTCGGGTTGAGCGGTACGGCCGTCCCGGCGCCGAGCGCGCCGGTGCCGTCGCCGCGCCAGACCAGGGCGACGTTGCCGCGCGCGTCCTGGCTGACGACGTCCTGGTGCCCGTCGCCGTCGACGTCGGTGATCACGGCCGAGCCGAGGAAGACGCTCGACGCGGTCTGCGGCGCCGGGTACTTCGTCACGGCGCCGAAGGCGCCGCCGCCGGAGCCGAGGAACACGCCGAGGCCCTCGGCGCGGATCGCCGTCACGAGGTCGGGTGTGCCGTCGCCGTCGAGGTCGCCGACCGCGATGGCGGAGCCGCCCCGGCCGTGGTCGTCGAGGTTCGCCGCGGCGGCGAAGGAGGTCGTCTGGGCGACGCCCGCGGCCGTGGCCGGGCTCGTGGCCAGGGCGACGCTCGCGACCGCGAGGGCGAGCGCCGGGACGCGGCGGTGCCGGCGAGGTGATCTGTGCATGGGTGAGGACCCTCCTGGGGGCCTGGTGGTGAGGAAGGGAGGGGGAGGGGGAGCTCCGGAGCCGGGGCCGCCCCGGCGGCGGGGGAGTGCCGCCGGGTCCGGTCCGGCTCTGGTCCGGCTCTGGTCCGGGTCCGGCTCCGGTCCGGCTCGGGGGCCGTCGCCCGGGCGATGTCCCCGCCCGGGCGGCGGCCCGGTGTCCGGTGCCGCTACCGCCTGGTGGTCGTAGCCGCCTGGTGGTCGTGGACGCCTAGTAGCCGTACGCGGCGAGGGTCGACTGGATGGTGGTGTCGAAGCCCCACTGGTTGTTGAACAGGTCGCTCCAGGCGGCCGCCGCGCCCGCGGTGCCGCCGGTCAGGGCGACGCCGAACTGCTCGATGGGCCCGTAGCCGGAGTAGGAGCCGGCGGCCACCTCGGTCCACGTGTTGGGGTCGTTGCCCGTGGTGCCGTTCAGCGAGCCGGAGGTCCAGCTCACGTTCATGATGTTCGACTTGGCGACCAGGCCCAGCCGGGTGTTGCCGCCCGCGTTCGCCGTCACCGCGCCGCGCACCTGGCTGATGCCGGACTCCAGGCGGATCTTGCAGGCCGTGCCCGCGCTGTCGCAGGCGCTGCCGCGGTACACGTTCTGGCCCGCGCCGCTCTCGGTCCAGGTGAAGCCGTTCTGGATCAGCGCCTGCTTGGACGCCGCGCCGAACGGGGCGGAGGCCGGGTCGGCGACCGCGAGCCGGTTGCCGCTCGTGGCGAGCCAGGTCACGACACCCGGGATCGTGGTGGGCGCGCCGCCGGAGACCGGGGCGGCGTCACAACGGGGCGACTGCGCCTTGCCGTTGCCGCTGCCGTTGGCGTCCGCGCCGAGGGCCAGCGGCGGGGTGGCGCCGTTGGACGGGTCGTCGCCCTTGGTCGCGCCCGCCCAGCTGCCGTTGCAGCTGTAGATGGCGAGCTTGCCGATGGCCACCGGGTACTTGCTGGCGCCGTCGCCGTTGCACTCGACGGTCGCGCTCGCGGTGCAGGTGCCGCCGGCGGCGGTCGGGATGACGGCGTCCACGTTGGCCTCGTCAGCCGACAGGAACGCGTCGATGTGCAGCGGGCCGTCGACGCAGTTGTTCGACGAGGAGGGGTTGCACGTGGTGTACGGGCCGGCGCTCTTCAGCTGCTGGCGCAGGCTGCCCGAGGTGATGCCGCGCATCGTGGACGTGTCGATCGCGGGCTTGTTCCAGAACCCGCCGACCTGGGAGGCGTTGTTCGCCGTGAACGGCGTGAAGGACTGGAGGGTCGCGATCTGGCCCCTCATGTCCTTCACGGCCGGGTACATGTTGTTCGCGATGCCGACCTTGGAATCCGTCGTGGCGGCGAACGCCGTGGGCGCGGCGGCGACCAGCGCCGTCGCGAGGGCGGCCACCGCGAGCGCGCTCCGTACGCGGCGCATCACGGTGAATCCGTGGTTCCGGGCGCTCAGCGCGCCTCTGGACCTTTCCTGCATTCTTCTGCTCCTCGTCGATCCGATCGGTCGCGGCTGCCGCGCGGACACCCGGTGAGTTCGGGTGATGCCGGCCAACGCCGGGCATGCGGCCCGGTGTTCCGGCATGGCGGTGCCGCGTCCGCGTAGATGGTGCGCAGCCCGAAGGTCGGTAGTCAATGATTGACAACCGGATCGGCGCTGGATGTAATGCACGCATCCAGCCCGCCGCGGGCCGGCGGCCAGGCGCCGCCGGCCCGCGGCGGCGCGCCAGGAGGACGGACGGCACGATGAACAGAGGCGCCTGATGGCAGAGTTGAACGGACCGAAGCGCTCCCGCGCGATCCGGCGGGGCGTCTTGGCCCTCGCGGTCCTCGCGGTCGCGCTGACCGTCGTGGTGTTCGTCCGGGGCGGATCGGACTCGTCCGCCCAGCCCCAGCGGCAGGACCGCGAATGGTGCACCCCGGGCACCCAGCGCAGCGCGCTCTGCCCGAACGCCGAGGCGTTCGACGCGAAGGAGTACGCCACCCACGGCGACGCCTTCGAATGCCTCCACTTCGCCAGCCAGGCCGACGCCCAGGCCGTGCTGCGCGCCGACCCCCGGGACCCCAACCGCCTCGACGGCGGCGGCGGAATCGCCTGCCGCGGCCTGCCGGCGCCGCGTGACACCGCCCCCGTCGCGGCCCTCGCGACAACCTACGTCTGCGCACCCGGCGACAGTCGCAGCGCGCTCTGCCCGCAGCCGGGCCGGGCCTTCGACGCCCGCTCCTTCCTGCGCTACGGCGACGACGCCTACGACTGCGCCGACCTCGCGCGCCAGGCTGACGCCCAGGCCGTGCTGCGCTACGCGCCCGCCGACCCGAACCGGCTGGACCCCGACGGCGACGGCGTCGCCTGCCCGGAGCTGCCCGGACCGAAGGACCTGAAGCCCGTGAAGCGGAGCACGCCGTGACCCGGCCCGGGACTCCCGGGGAGCCTCGCCCGGACGCGACCCACCGACCGAAGGAAAGCCCCACCGCCATGACACCGGACCACCGCCCGGTCCGCTCACGCGCCCGGGGCCAGGACGGCTTCACGCTCATCGAACTGCTCGTGACCATCGTGATCCTGGGCGTCCTCGCCGCCATCGTGGTCTTCTCCGTCCGGGGCATCGGCGACAAGGGCCGCGGCAGCGCCGTCGCCGCCGACGCGGCCACCCTGCGCACGGCCGAGGAGGCGTACTGCGCCAAGTACGGCCGCTACGCCACGGCCGACGAGCTCAAGGCCAAGGGCCTGCTCGGCGGCGACCCGGTCTACAGCACCGTCGTCGTCGGCCAGGAAGGCAAGTGCGGCCAGGGCCAGAACTCCTCGTACACGGTGTACGACGGCAGCGCCCCCACCGAACGCGAGGAGCAGGGCATCGCGGTGGGCACCGGCCCGGCCGACCTCGCCGTCGACGAGAAGACCGACCGCGTGTACGTCGTCTCCGGCGGCGCGCCCTCCGTGACCGTCATCGACGGGCGGACGGACAAGCCGGTCGGTGCCCCGGTCGACCTCACCGGCGCCGTCGCCGCGCCCACGCGCGTCGCCGTCGTCCCCGGCACCGGGAAGGTCTACGTCGGCGGCACGGACGGCGTCGCGCTGGTCGACACCGCCGACGGCGGCCGGGTCACCCGTATCGGGAACTTCTCGGCCCCCGTCACCGCCCTCGGCATCGCCCCCGACACCGGGGACCTCTACGTCGCGGGCGGCTCCCTCAACACCTCCGCACTGGCCTACGTCCCGCGCGGCGAGACCGGGGCGAAGCCCATCGCCCTGCCCGCCCAGGGCCTGGTGAGCGCCAGCAATGGCATGGACTTCAGCTTCGACGCGGCCCGCCACGCCGTCTACTTCGCCAAGGCGGGCATCGGCAGCGGCGCCACCCCCGCCGCCAAGGCCGGCCTGTTCGCCGTCTCGACCGAGACCCGCCAGGCCAGGACCGTCGTGGACTTCCCGACGAAGACGAGTTGCGGGACCAGCGGAGACCTCCTCCTCGCCAACACCGTGCGCGGCCGGACCGTCGTCGACCCGATCCGCAACCTCGTCTACCTCCTCGCCCGGCGCTGCGCGCCCGACGGATCCGGCCCCGCCGCCGTCTGGAAGCCGGTGGCGACGGTCGTCGTCGTCGACCCCGCGACCGGCGAGGCCACGCCCGTCGACGACCCGGCGGGCACGCCGTACGGCGCCGTCACCGCCGCCTACAACCCCTCGGTCTCCTCGGTCTACGTCTACTTCTCCGGCGGCACGCACTGCGCGGGATCCGGCGGCCGCGTCGACCGCTTCGTCGGCACCCGCCCCACCGGGCAGGCGCAGGTCTGCGCGATGTCCGCCGCCGCCGGCAACCACGCCCGCAAGATGGCCGTCCTCGGGAAGTACAACCGGGTGTTCGTCGCCCAGTTCGCCGCGGCCGGACCGGACGGCACCCCCGGCCCGCCCGGCGGCATCGGCAGCTCCGACGCCGGCACCCTGCTCACCGGGGAACCGGTCGGCACGCCCGACCAGTTCGGCGCGCTCGCGGTGAACGAGGCCACCGCGAAGCTGTACGCGGTGGACCCGGCGGCGAACCGGGTCGTCGTGTTCCGGACGGGCAAGGCATGACGACGAAGGACCCGTCCCGGGGCCGGCGGGCCCCGGCTCGCCGGCCGCTCCTCGCGACGGCCGGCGTGCTCGCGGCGCTCGCCCTGACCGCATGCGGGGCCGGCGACCCCCCGCGACGCCCCTTCGACGTCACCCCCTACGTGGGCAAGGGACACGTGGCCGACTGCGCCGCCTTCCCGGCCCAGGCCGACGCGCAGGCGGTGCTGCGCGCGGACGGCTTCGACCCCAACGGGCTCGACCGCGACGGCGACGGCGTCGCCTGCCCGGAGCTGCCCGCCCCGACGGACCGCGACCCGGTCCGGCGCGACTACGTGACGGACCTGGACGGGGCACCGGTCGTCGCCCCGCTCACCCCGCCCGCCCCGCCTCGCGCTACCGGCGCAGCCGGTCGAACGCGGCCGTGAAGCCGCACCGCTCCGCGATCTCCCGCGGCCTGGTGTCGGGCAGGGCGTCCGGGCCGGCCGGCCCGCCGGCCATGCCCTCGGCGCCGAGCCCGAGACCGGCCAGGACGCCGAGGTCCCCGGCCGTCCAGGTCCGGACGTGATCCGCCCGGCCCGTCGGGCCGGGGCACGGGCCGGCGGCGCGGCCCGGGTCAGACGAGGTCGAGCAGCTCGGTGTGGACGGCCCCGTGGCCGCCCCGCTCGTCGACGAGGTGCACATGGAGGATCCAGTGCGCCCGGCCGCCGTCCGCCAGCCTGCGGCGCAGCGGCAGCGCGTTGTCCGGCCCGATGAGCAGCTCCGGCCGGGCCGCCCCGGGCCGCGCGCCCGGCGCGGGTCCGGTCAGCCGGCCGCAGTGCCGCCCGCCCAGCGCCCGCCCCGCCCCGGCGGCCAGCTCGCGCACCCGCGCGTGCAGCTCGCGGCCGGTGAGGGAGCCGTCGGCCCGGAAGGCGTCCCGGGCGGCGGCGGCCACCGCCGCCGCGTCCTGCACGAGCCGCCGCCGCACCGGGGCGTCGCCGAGGGCCACGGTCCGGGCGAAGCCCGTCTCGTACGGGGCGAGCAACGGCTCGAAGTCCAGCACGACCAGGTCCTGCGCCCCGATGAGCCGCTCCTGCCACCGCCCGGCCACCGGGGCGTGCGGCTCCGCGCGCACGAAACGGCGCCGCACCCGGCCCGCCCGCGCGCCGAACACGTCCCGGGCGAGGAGGGCGATCCGGTTGTCCGCCTCTTCCTCGCTGCGGCCGGGCCGGAGCACCTGCGTGTCGATCACCTGCGCGAACAGGCGCTGCGCCAGGCGCTGCCCCTCCCGCAGGTGGAGGGCGCGCAGCCCCGAGTCCATCAGGTCCAACGTAGTCATCGGGCGAAGCTAACAGCGCCCGCGCGCCCGGCATCACCGGATGATCCTCCAGGAGAAGGGAACTCCGGTGCCCCCGCGCCTGGTTCACACCACGACAGCGGGCGGCTGCCTCACGCACCGTGGTGACCCGGCTTCTCGGGCAGGCCCGCCTCGCGGCGCTCCTCGTCGCTCCACGCCCGCGTGTCACGTGGCCTGACGTACGGTTCCCGGTCCGGCGGCATACCTCCGACCACCGCGCGCCGCCGGAGCAGTTCGGCATCGAACTCCAGCCCCAGCAGCAGCGCCAGGTTGCTGATCCACAGCCAGACGAGGAAGACGACGACGCCGGCCATCGCGCCGTAGACCCGGTTGTACGAGGCGAAGGAGGAGACGTACACCGCGAAGCCCGCCGAGGCCGCCATCCAGATCAGCAGGGCGAGCGCGCTGCCGGGGGTGATCCAGCGCCAGCCGCGGCCCTTGGCGTTCGGGCTGCCCCAGTACAGCAGGGCGATCATGACCACGGCGAGTACCAGCAGGAGGGGCGGCCGGGCCGTCGACCAGACCGTCACGGCGGTGTCGCCGACGCCCAGCGCGCCGCCGGCCCGGCGTGCCACGTCGCCGCTGACCACGAGCAGCGGGGCGGCCGCGGCGGCCATGACCATGAGCAGGGCCGTCATGCCGAGCCGGATCGGCAGCAGCTTCCACAGGGGGCGGCCCTCGGGGACGTCGTGCACGTGGTTGGCGGCGCGCATGAAGGCCCCGACGTAGCCGGACGCGGACCACAGCGCCACCAGGAGTCCGACGCAGGCCGTGAGGACTCCGGTGCCACCGCTGCCGGAGATCGCCTGAAGGCCCTGTTCCAGGACGTCCCGGGCCGGTCCCGGTGCCAGCTCCCGCAGGTTCTCCGTCACCCGGTCGGTGGTCCGCCGTCCGCTGATCCCGAGCAGCGAGACCAGGGCGAGCAGCGCCGGGAAGAGCGACAGGACGCCGTAGTACGTCAGCGTCCCGGCCCGGTCCATGAGTTCGTCGTCCGCGAACCCGCGCGCCGACCCCTTCAGGACCTCGGCCCAGGAGGACCGGGAGAGGGCGGCGGGCGAGTCCGGGGCGCGCTCCTCGACGGCGGCGCCCGGCCCCGGGCCCCGGGCGGGGGTCGGGGGCAGGGGTTCGGGGGTCCGTCGTGCGCGGACGTCGCGTTCGGCCATGCCCGCCGGTTACCCGCCTTCGCCGGTCCTACGCCGGAGCCGTCGGGCGCGAGCCGGATCAGCCCGCGCCGGTGCCGAGCAGGCCCGCGCGCAGTCGCTTCACCGTGCGGCCGAGGAGCCGGGAGACGTGCATCTGCGAGCAGCCCAGCCGCTCGCCGATCTGCGCCTGGGTCAGTTCCTCCACGAACCGCAAGTGGATGATCGTGCGGTCGCGTTCGTCGAGGTCCGCGATGAGCGGGGCCAGCGAGTGGAAGTCCTCCACCAGCTCCATGGCCGGGTCCTCGGTGCCGATGAAGTCGGCCAGCGAGGCGTCGCCGTCCTCGTCCTCACCGCTCAGGGCGGCGTCGAGCGACGAGGAGTTGTAGCCGTTGGACGCCAGCCGCGCCTCGGTGACCTCCTCCTCGCTGAGGCTCATCAGGGCGGCCAGCTCCTTGGCCGTCGGCGTCCGTCCGAGGCGGCTGCTGAGCTCCTCGGTCGCCTTGGCCAGCTCCACCCGCGCCTCCTGGAGCCTGCGGGGCACGTGCACCGCCCAGGAGGTGTCCCGGAAGAACCGCTTGATCTCGCCGACGATGTAGGGGACGGCGAAGGTGGCGAACTCGACCTCGCGCGACAGCTCGAACCGGTCGATCGCCTTGATCAGGCCGATCATGCCGACCTGGACGATGTCCTCCATCTCGTCGGCGCGGTGCCGGAAGCGCCCGGCCGCGTAGCGGACCAGGCTCATGTTCATCTCGATGAGGGTGTTCCGCGCGTACTGGTACGCGTGCGTCCCCTCCTCCAGTGTCGTGAGCTCCTGGAAGAAGATCTTCGAGAGCGCCCTCGCGTCCTTGGGCGCGACCGCCAACGTGTCCGTGATCTGCGGCAGTGTCCCCTTCCCGGACTCGACTCCCGTCACAGGCATCGTAGTGACCGTCACACCCGTCCCCTTTCGTGTGCTTCCTCATCGGAACCCATGGCTCGATATTGTGCGCCTACCCTGACTTCTCTTCTTCAGGCCTGTCGGATGCGTATGAGTTTTCGGCCGGTTTTCCCCGCCATGGCGGGGGGCAGACGGACGCCCTGACCGTTCGTCGGAAGGAGAGACATGACACGGGATCCGTCGATGAGGGCCGTCGGCTGGGCGCGGTCGCTGCCGATGGGCAGCAGCGTGAAGACGGCCCGGGACTGGACGCGCGGGCACCTGGAGAGCCTGGGCTGGGACCGTACCGCGCCCGGCGTGGCGGACGCCGTCGTGCTGGCGGTGTCCGAGCTCGTCACCAACGCCCATGTGCACGCCCGCAGTGCCGCGCAGCTGATCCTCGCCTGGGATGACGAGTGCCTGCACGTCACCGTGCACGACGCCTCCCACCTGGTGCCCCAGCAGCGGAGCCCCGACCACGGCGCGCTGGGCGGGCGCGGACTGCTCCTCGTCGACGCGCTCGCCGACGAGGTGCGCACCCGCCCCTGCCCGCGCGGCAAGGACGTCACGGCGTGCTTCCGCCCGGGCGGCGGAGCCCGCACCGGCTGAGGCGCCGCCGCCCACGCGGCACCTCAACGGCCGAGGGAGGCGAGCAGCGGCGCCCAGTCGACATGGCGGTCCTCGGTGCCGCGCGGCACCAGGACGAAGGTCTCGCGGGCGAAGCCGCGGAGCGCCTCCTGGTCGCA
Source organism: Streptomyces sp. NPDC042100 (assembly GCF_055582325.1). Taxonomy (NCBI): domain Bacteria; kingdom Bacillati; phylum Actinomycetota; class Actinomycetes; order Kitasatosporales; family Streptomycetaceae; genus Streptomyces; species Streptomyces sp. NPDC042100. The sequence goes on along the minus strand of NZ_JBVJDK010000004.1, from coordinate 142,106 downwards.
GCGGACGACGGCGCGCCACCCCGCCGGCCCGAGCCGGAGCAGGAGCCCGCCGTCGGGGGACGGGCCGATCCGCACCTCGCCGTCCCCGGTGGGGCCGAGGGCCCCGGCGAGCACCATCTCGCGGTCGACCCGCCACACCACCGGGTCCTCGCCGAGGAGGTGGAAGGCGAGGCTCAGGGCGTACGGGTCGCGGGACTCGTAGCCGACGGTGGTCTCGATCGGGACCGCCGCCTCCGCGGTGAACAGTTCCATGGCCATCGGCCGGACGAGGGTGCGCGGTGCGGGGAGCGGTGCGAGGGGCGGACGCGACACGGGGGTCTCCTGCCGGGGATGTCAGCGAGCGGTCCGTGTCCGCTTGACCCGTCCCGCCGTTCTTACACCTCGTCTCGCCGTGCCCGACGCACGGCCGGGCCCCGCCGCGCGCCTCGGCCGTGAGATCCCGTCAGGGACCGGCGGGCCGAGGGCCCTCCGTCGCGCCGCTGGGCGTGTCCCCGTCGGGATCCCTGCTCTCGGACCGGCCCGTCAGGTGCTCGTACGTGCCGGTGAGCAGGAGCAGCCGGTCGAGGAAGGGCGGTCGGCGGTCGAGGCGCAGCGGAATGCCCGCCGTCCCGGCGAGCCGGTGGAGGGCCAGCAGGGCCGAGAGGCCCATCGAGTCGCAGAGGGTGAGCGCGGAGCAGTCGAGGCGCAGGTCCGAGGTCTCCGGGCCGAGGACGGCCCGGACGGCGTCCACCAGCTCGTCGGCGCTCTCCCAGGCCAGGTCGCCGGCGAGCGTCACGCGCAAGGCACCGCCGGGCGCGGCGACTGCCTCGATGTCGAAGGTGCGGTCGGGTGTGTTCACGACGCGGGTCCCGGGGCGTGCGGAGCGGGTACGGAAAGGAGCGCGCGACGCCCGGCGGCGAGGTGCGCCCGCGCGCGGGGGAAGTCCCGCTGGGCGTCGGCGAGCAGGTCGAGGGCGGCGACCAGGGCACCGCCCGGGACGCCCCGGGCCCCGAGGACCCCGGCGGTCCAGGTGACGAAGCCGGTGAACAGCCCGGGGTCGTCCGTGTAGAGCGAGGCGCCGAGGAAGTCGACGATGTGGGCGAGGTCCTCGGCGGTCCGCTCCCGCTGCCGGTCGGTGTACGAGGCCATGGCCGGGACCGTGTCCTCAAGTCCCTGCAGGGTCTGCCGGATCAGCCCGTTCCGGGCCCGGGTGACCAGGGTGTACTCCTGGTCGGCGAGGTGGGGCAGGTCGGCGGCCGGCCGGACCGGGCGCGGCGGCGGTCCGACGGCGAGGAGCCGGGCGGCGGCCCGGGCGTCCGGGGCCCACCCGTCGGCACCCAGCAGCCGGGCGTAGCGGCCGTCGGGGCCGAAGGCGGCACCCCCGACGAGGACCGGTAGTCCGGTGGCCTGGACGGCGGTGACGGCGGCGTGGGCCGCCGGGAGCCGGACGGGCAGCGAGGACGAGAGGGCGACGACGTCCGTGCCGGTCTGGTGCAGATGGGCGACGAGGTGGGAGGTGGGGACGTGCGCCCCGAGGTAGTCGACGAGGAAGCCCCGGCAGCGCAGGACCTCGGCGAGGAGCCGGGCGGGCAGGGCGTGCCACTCGCCGTCGACGCAGGCGACGGTGACCCGCCGGGGCGCCTGCCCGGTCTCCGGCCGGCGGCCCGCCGCGCCCGCCGTGCGGTGGGCGAGCACCGAGACGACCCGGTCCTGGATGGCCGTGGCGGCGTGTTCCTGGGCGACGCCGACGCGGCCGGCGGCCCATTCCGCGCCGATCCCGGCCTGCACGCGGCCGATCACGTCGAGGAGGAGGTCCTCGACGGGGACCCCGGCGTCGTGGGCGCCGAGGACGGTGGCGGTGGCCGCCGGTTCGTCCCTCGCCTCCAGGGCGGCCCAGAGCTGTCGGCGAGTGGCGACGAGGACGTCGGTCGGGGCGGTGGTCTGTGTGGTCACGCGGTGTACCTGCCCCGGGTGTGGCCGTTCACCGCCGAGAGATGGGTGGTGTGGGGCGCGGTGATGGCGACGACCGCCATGTCGTCGTGGGGACCGCGGCCCACCCAGTCCCCGGCGATCATCTGCACCCGCTCGACGACGGCCTCGGCCGGGAGGCCCACGCACTCGGAGAGCACGGAACGGAGCCGCTCCTCGCCGAACATGGCGGGTCCGAGCGGCCCGCCCCGGGCTTCCGTGATCCCGTCCGTGTAGAGCAGGCAGGTCTCGCCGGGGGAGAGGTCCACCGTCGTGGACCGGCTGGTGACGAGGGGGAGGGCGCCCACCAGGGTCCCGTCGGTGTCCACCTCCTCCACCTCTCCCGTGGCGCGCAGGACGAGCGGGCGGGGGTGTCCGGCGCTGGTGAGCCGGAGCCGCACCCGGCCGCCGGTGCGCCGCACCGAGGCCAGGACCAGGGTGGCGAAGCGGGTGTGCCGGGCGGTCAGCAGGGCGCCGTTGAGGAGCCGCAGGACCTCCTGGTGGTCGCCGGCGAGCGGCAGCAGCGCCTGCACGGTGCTGCGGATCCGGCCCGTGAGCACGGCGGCGTCCAGCCCCTTGCCGCACACGTCGCCGAGGACGGCGAGCGTGTCGCGGCCGTCGTCGGTGCCGGGGTGCACCTCGTAGAAGTCGCCGCCGATCCGCTCGGTCTCCCGCGAGGTGCGGTAGCCGCCGGCGAAGTCGACCCCGTCGACGTGGTGGAGCTTGGGCGGGAGCAGTTCGGCGATCAGCGCGCGCGTGACGCCGGCCTGCTCCGCGTAGAGGCGCGCGGCCGACAGGGCGGCCCCGGCGCGGGCGGCGAACAGCCGGGCGAAGTGCTCCTCGGAGGTGTCGAAGGCCCGCCGTCCGCCGCGCCGCAGCAGGATCAGGGCGCCCGCGGGAACGCCGTGCCCCGGCAGCGGGGTGACGACGACGGACCCGGGGGTGCCCCCGAAGCCCTCGGGCACGGCCCAGGGCGGAAGCTCGGCCGGGTCGATCCAGCGGGCGGGCACCGGAGGGAAGCCCTGGAGCGCCTCGGCCAGACCGGGCACCAGGTTCGGGTCCAGGGCGAGCAGCGTCCGCTCGAAGCCCCCGGCCATGGCGGTGACCACGGTGGACCGGTTGCGCGCCCCGGGCGGGGAGATCACGAGCGCCGCGTCGCCGAGGTGGTCGGCGGCGAGCAGGGCCGCCTTCTCCAGGCAGCGGTCGGGGTTGAGCGAGGCCAGCAGCTGGGTGGAGGCCTCGGCCAGGATCGCGTGGCGCTCCCGTTCGACCCGCAGGGCGTCCTGCGCGGCCGTCAGGTCGGAGTCGTCGACCAGCCACCAGGCCACGTCGCCGTGGCCGGACTCGGTGGGGTGGGCCCGCAGGAGCCTGCCGTCGTGGCTGCCGCGCAACGGGACGGATTCCGCCCCGGCCGGGGCGGGTGCCGGACGGGCCAGCCGCCGGTGGGCGTCGGCGAGCCAGCGCGGCACGACCTCGTCCAGCCCCTTGCCGACCCCCATCCGAGGGAAGAGGTCGGCCGCGGCGGCGTTGAACTCCACGACACCGCCCTCGCGGTCGGCCACCAGCGCCGGGTGCGGCGAGCCGCGCCACAGGGGGACCGCCTCCGCGGTCTCCCCGGGGCGGCCGGACTCGTGCTCGAAAACAGTCATAAGCGTGGCCGCACGTCGTGGCCCGCCACCTTCCCACTCGACGACAGCTCGTCCGTCCACCCTCGCGCACCGGGCTCCGCACATCAAGTGAGGCCCGCTCTTCCGGTACGCATCCGGTCCAGCCCCGCACGATCCACACGATTGAAGCACACGTGCTTCACACCGGACGCGGCCCTCAGGTGGCGGTGAGGACCAGGATCGCCCGGTCGTCGTCGATGTCGTGCCCGCCCGTGAAGTCGCGCACCGCGCGGGTGAGCGCGTCGACGAGCTGCTGGGCCGACGGGCGGGCCGGGGCCCCGGCGACGGCCTCGGCGAGCCGCTTCTCGCCGAACTGCTCGCCCGAACCGTCGCGGGCCTCCGTGATGCCGTCGGTGTAGAGCAGCAGGCTCTCGTGCGGGTCGAGATGGAGGGTCCGGGAGACGACGTCGGTCCCGTCGGAGATGCCGAGCAGGGACCCGGGGGCGTCCACGAGACGGGTGGCGTGCCGGGTGTCGAGGCGGAGGGGCAGGGTGTGGCCGGCCCGGACCAGCTCGACGTCCAGCCCGTGGCCGGTGGGGGTGAGCCGGCCGTACACGAGGGTGACGAATCCGGTGCCGTGGCTGCCGGGGCGGTTGACGAGGGCCCGGTTGACGGCGGCGACGACCTCCTCGGGGCCGGGCAGCAGGGGGGCGACGGCGCGCGCGGTGTGGCGGACGAGCGCGGTGGTGGTGGCGGCGATGGCGCCGCGCCCGCAGACGTCGCCGAGCAGGAAGGCCCACCGCCCGTCGTCCAGCGGGAAGACGTCGTAGAAGTCACCGCCGATGTCGAGGCCCTCGCCGGCGGGGTGATAGGAGGTGGCGACGTCCGCGCCGGGCACGTCCGGGAGTTCCGGCATGAGCAGCCCGGCCTGCAGATCCCGGGCGAGGGTCACCCGGTGCGTGTACTGGCGGGCGTGGCGGGCGGCCGAGGCGGCCCTGCGGGCGAGTTCCTCGGCGAGCGCGACATGGTGGCCGTCGAAGGGCTCCGCGTCGGTGGAGAGGAGCGTCACCGTGCCGAAAGGGGTACCCCGGTCCAGCAGCGGGATGCAGAGGTAGCCCGTCACGCCGAGGTCCCGCCAGGGGCCGGGGCCGGTCGGGGCGCGCCGGGCGACCTCGCTCGCGCGCGTCGCGAGGACCCGGGCGACGGCGTCCTCGTCGGCGTCGTGGCGCGGGACGTGCGCGGCGAGGAGCTCCCGGCGGCGTTCGTCGGGGGCGGCCGTGGCGACCCGGCGCAGGCGCCCGTTCTCCACCACGTCGACGGCGCACAGGGGCGCCAGCCGTGGGGCGCAGGAGGCGGCCAGCCGCTCCAGGGTCTGGACGGCGTCGAGGTCGACGGTGAGCGCGGTGCTGGCCTGGAGGAGGAAACCGAGGTCCTCGCGGGCCGCCCGCTCACGGGCCTCGGCGGCGGTCCGGGCGGTCTCGGCCCGCTGCCGTTCCACGGCGAGCGCCGCGGTGTCGGCGAACAGCCGGGCGAGGGCAAGGTCGGCCGCCTGGGGGAGTCTCGGGGCGCGGTGGTACATCGCGAAGGTGCCCAGGAGGGCCCCGTCGCGTCCCATGACGGGGGTGGACCAGCAGGCGGCCAGGCCGGCCCGCCGCGCGAGGTCGCGGAAGTCGTCCCACAGGGGGTCCGTCGCGATGTCCCCGACGACGACGGTCTCGCGGCGGTGCGCGGCGGTGCCGCAGGACCCGGCGCCCTCGGCGACCCCGATGCCGTCGACGGCCCGGTTGTAGAAGCCGGGCAGGCTCGGGGCCGCGCCGTGGACGAGGCGCCGGCCGTCCTGGTCGGCGAGGAGGACGGAGGCGACGAGACCCTCCGACGACAGCTCCTCTATCGCGCGGACCATGCCGTCCAGGATCTCGGGCAGGGGTGCCTGCCGGGCGATCTGTTCCAGCAGGGCCCGGTGTTCCGCCGTGAACCGCTGGGCCTGCTTGACCTGCGTCGTCTCGATCCCGATGACCCGGACGCCGGTGACATTGCCGCCGGAGTCGACACGCGGTTCGTAACTGAGGTCGAAGAAGGCCTCCCGAGGCTCGCCGCCGTCCTCGTCGTCCAGCAGGAGCCGGGCGTCGCGTCCGGCGCTGGGGACGCCGGACCGGTAGACCCGGTCGAGCACCCTGATGAGCGCCTGGTCGGCGGGCTCGGGCAGCAGCTGCGCCAAGGGCATGCCGGTGCGGACGCGCGGGCCGGCGCCGATGCCCCGGAAGAAGGCCGGGTTGGCGCTCTCGACCATGTGCGCGGGGCCGGCGAGGGAGGCGAAGACGGCGGTGGCCTCGCCGAACAGCACCCTGAGGTCGTCGTCCGCTGGGCCGTCGGAGCGCCGGGCGGCGCCGTCCGACAGGCCGGGCCGGTGCGGGTGCTGACCCGGTACGCGCCTCATGCGCTCTCTCTCCTGTTCTGCGGCGCCGGTGTCCCGGCTCCGGATACGGGGTCCGGGCCGGCCGGCCCCGCCGCGAGTGCTTCGTGCGCGTCGGCGTGCACGGTGAAGACCTGGTCGAGGCCCGTCAGGGTGAACAGCCGCCGGACGGGCGGCGGTACGGCGGCCAGCCGGAGCGGCCTGCCCTGGGTGGCCAGGTCCCGGTAGATCCTCAGCAGCGCGCTGATGCCGCTGGAGTCGCAGAAGGTCAGCGCGGCGAGGTCGACCACGACGGGCCCCGTCGCGCCGTCGGCGCCCGTAGCCCCGCGCCCCGCCTCGTCGAGCTGGACGGCGCTGTCGAAGTCCAGCTCGCCGCGGAGCACCCACACCGTGCCCCGTTCCTCCTGTATGACGTCGACCGAGAACACCCTCGATTTCCTCCGTGTGCGACTCCGCGGACGCTTCAGCCTAGGGCCTGTCGTCGCGCTTGATTCCGTGTTTCCCGGTCCTCCGGATTCATGCCGCGGGAAGGGGTTTCGGCGTGGTGCGCGGGGTCATCCGCATCCTCGAACGCGTTCCGCTCCCGGAAGGAATCCGTCGTGCCGGTCTTGCTGGTCCTGGTGTTCGGTGTCGGTGTGGCCATGGCGTGGTGGAGTGTCGCGCCCGTTCCCCGCGGAGCGCGGCGCGGCCCCCGTTGACGTCCGGCGCGGCCCCCGCGGGTTTCGCGGACGGCCGAACGGTCAGGCGGACGGGGACAGGAATCCCCACGCACGTGCCAGGAGGCTCACATGGACGGCTGGCGTACCGCCGCGGCCTGCCAGGAGGTCGACCCCGATCTGTTCTTCCCGGTGGGCACCGGCGCCCCCGCGCTCGCCCAGGAGGAGGAGGCCAAGAAGGTCTGCCGTGCCTGCCCGGTGCGCGAACCGTGCCTGCGCGAGGCCCTGACGCAGTCGCGCCCGCCGTCGGGCGTGTGGGGCGGCCTGACCGAGGACGAGCGGCGTTCCCTGGTGCGCCGGCGGCGCCGGGCGGAGCACCGGGGGTGACCCGCCCGCGGATCCCGCCCGGCCGGCGCCCCAGGGCGCCTCGGGCGCGCCGGGGCGCCCTATTCCGGTCGCAGGGAGAGACGGGCGCGGACCCGCTTCCCGTCCGCGGTGGGCTCCACGGTCACGCTCTCGCAGATGGCGACGACGATCTCCACGCCGTGCTGGCCGATGCGGCGCGGGTCGTGTCCGCGGGGCACGGGCGCGGCGGATTCCTGGTCGAAGACCGAGATCTCCAGGGCGTCGGGGCCGAGTTCCAGGAGGAGACGGCAGGGGCCGGCCGTGTGCCGGACGGCGTTGGTGACCAGTTCGCTGACCACCAGCTGCGCGAGATCGACGCCCTCGCCGCGGACCGGCCCGCGCAGCACGGTCACGGCGCCCGCGAGGAACTCCGCGGTGAAGGCGCGCGCGGCCGCGATCGCGCCGCCGCGGGCGGCGTCTTCGTAGACGACACCTGCGGAGAGCAGAGGCTCCGGGACCGCACGCTCCGCGGTGATCGCGTCCGTCATGGCGCTGGTACTCCCCTCGTCCTGGGTCGGCGGCTGGGCTTCTCGTACCCGCCTTTCCCCTGTTCATGGTTCCCACACCGCACGCAACGCGGATCACACGCGCGGCGGGTGCGCCGACGCGGTCGGCGCGTCCTCCCCGTGCCGTTCCCCGCCCGGAGTCCCGGCCCCGTGCCTCGCCGGTCGGGACAGCGTAGAGGACGGCGTCCGGCGCGCCGCGGAGCCCGCCGCGCGACGCCCGCACCGCGGGCCCCGTGCGGACAGGCACCGGACCGCTCTCCGCGCACCGCGACGGGCCGGGAAACGGGTGCCGTGGGCCCGGCGGCACGGGAAAGATATGGTTGCCGGATGCGGAGGGCACGGCCGGCGGGGCCCGCGTCCAGGGGCGTGTGCGCCGTCCCCGCGGCTGTCCGGACGGGCTCCAGGGGGAGCGCGGAATCGTGGATCCGTGGTCGGTGGCAGCCGCTCGGCGGAGGTCGCGGCGTGCAGGTGCGCGAGAGACTGGTACGGAGGGAGTCCAGGAGGAGGTGTGGTGCCGCCCCGTGTCGTGCGCCCTCCACTGTCATGTGTCGATCCACCGGATCTGTACCGCTTTCTGGAGAGATGTGGAGATGACCGGTCCCTCGCGAGGCACCCGTCCCCGGCCCCGGACATCCGAGGAGGACCGGCAGGCATGACCAGCGAACCGGCCCCGCCGGCGCGGGATCCGCAGCGGACGGCCGCGTCCGCCCGCGAGCTCATCGAGCTGCTGGAGGTGCTGTGGGAGCGCGGCCGGGACATGGTGTCGCCGACGCCCGTCTCGGCGAGCCAGCTGCGCGTGCTGTACAGCCTGGACCGCGAGGAGGGCATCAGCCTGCGCACGCTGGGCGAGCTGCTGGGCTCCGCGCCGCCTTCGGTGAGCCGGATGTGCGACCGGCTGGAGGCGCTCGGCTTCGTGCGGCGGCTGCCCAGCCCGGTGAGCCGCCGGCAGGTGGAGCTGCACCTGACCCCGCGCGGCAAGGCGTACCTGCGGGACCTGAGGACCCAGCGCGAGGAGGCCCTGCTCGCGGTCATCACGGAGATGTCGGCGACGAGCCGCAAGCAGCTGCTGCGCGGGCTGACCGGCTTCCACGACGCGGTGGGAGGGCGCGGAGGGACCGCCCCGTCACGCGCCCGCCCTCCGCTGAAGGACGTCAGCTCGGCCTGATCCCCGCGCACCGGCCTCGGCCCGGAGCCCACCCCCTGCCCTCGCTCGCCCCCTCCGGGCGTCCTTGACGGCGTGCTTCCGGGCATCCGCCGGGCCGCCCCGGGGATACGTTCGTCACCCGGCGACTGTGGACGGGCTGCCGTGCCAGTCGAGGCAGACGACCAGGGCGTCGTCCTCCAGCGGGCCGCCGCCGTGATGGACGGCCAGCTCCCGGAGCACCGCCTGTGGCACGTGCGTGGGCGGCAGCAGCCGCGTCCCCCGCAGCGCGCGGGCCAGCGCCCGGTCCCCGTAGCTCTCACCGGCCGGCGAGACGGTCGCGTACACGCCGTCGCTCCCGAACAGCAGCCGGTCGCCCGGCCGCACGGAGAACCGCTCCGGCACGTACACGGTGTCCTCGAACATGCCCAGCGGCAGCTGCGCCTCGAAGGCGACGGACTCCACCGCCTGCCCCCGCTGCCGCCACAGCCGGGGCGAACCCGCGTCCACGGCCTCCACCTCGCCCGTGGCCAGGTCGAAGCAGAGCAGCAGCACCGACACGAACGCCTCGCCCCGGTACTGCGCGTACACGGCCTGATCGGCCAGCGCGGCCTGGTCCGCCGGCGGGAGGCCGGCCCGCCGGGCGTTGCGGAGCGCGTTGATCGCGAGGTTCGTCAGCAGGGCGGCCTCGATGCCCTCTCCCATGCCGTTCGTGACCGTCAGGGTCAGCCGGTCGTCCGAGACCGACCAGTCGTAGTTGTCGCCGAAGATGGCGTAGGCGGGCTCCAGATGAGCGGCCAGGGCGAACTCGGGACGAGCGCAGGAACGGCCGGGCAGCAGCTGCCACTGCATCTCGGCCGCCAGCGTGAGCCGGGTCGCGCGCCTCGCCAGGACGTACAGGTCCGTGTCCCGCTCCGCCACCAGGATCTCGTGGCCGAGCGCCTCGCAGACCTGGGCGAGCCCGGGCAGCAGCGGCCCGACGTCGGCCCGCGGCGGCAGTTCGGCCGTCAGCACCCCGAGCCGGTCCCCGCGGACCGTCACGGGAAGATGCAGCCGGAGCGTCCCGGACTCCCGGGACACGTGCGGCTCCTGGGCGCCGAAGGCGCGCCCCTGGGGGCTGTCGTGGATCGGCACCGACGGTTCCGTTCCGGCGACGGGCCCGACGAGCTGGAGCGTCCGCAGGCCGTAGTCGGCCATGCGGAGTTCCACCCGCAGCACCCCGCGGTCCCCGAGGGCGTCCTGGACGACCTCCACGAGCCGGTGCGGGGCCGCCCGGCGGAGCGCCTCCTCGATCTCGGCGATCTCGCGCACGGTCCTCCTCTTCTCCTTCTCTCTTCCTCGTGCGTGCCCGGCCCGGTACGGGACCGGGCACCCTTCCGCTATCTCGCGCCGCTGGCCGCGGCCAGCGCGTCCGCCATGGTGTCGTGCGGCGGGATCGTCGTCGTCACCCCGGTGATCTCCAGGATGCGGCGCACCGCGGAGGTGGGCGCGGCGAGATACAGGTCACCGCCGTCCTCCCGCGCCCTGTTCACCGCTCTTATCAGGACGTTCAGCCCCGAGGAGTCCATGAAGTCGAGGGTGGACAGGTCCAGCACCAGACGGCGCCGCCCCTGGCCGAACTGCTCCGCCAGACGCTCCTGGAGCCGGTCGGCCGTCTCCATGTCCAGCTCGCCCGCCACGGTCAGCACGGCCGTGCGGGCGTCGCGGATCTCGACGTCGACATCAAGGTTCGGTTCACGCTCGGACATGTCTCCTGCTTTCGTGGGGCTTGCCGGGAGGGGGGGCTTGGCATGGGGCTTCTCGCGGGTGACCGGGCCGGTGCCGGCCGGCCGGGGTCAGGACACCTGGACACCGACCACGCACGTGTCGTCGTCCGTGTCCGACTTGCTCAGCGCGAGCAGCTGGTCCAGCCGGTGTTCGAGGCCGTCGGACGGCTGCCGGGCGACGGCGAGCAGATGAGCGACGGAATCGTGCACGGCGGTGTCACGCCGCTCGACGAGTCCGTCGGTGTACATCAGTACCGTGTCGCCGGGTTCGAGCCGCAGCTCCGTCTCCTCGTAGTCGGTCTCCGCGAGGGCCCCGAGCAGCACCCCGCGCAGGAGCGGCAGGTCGAACGCCTCTTTCCCGCGCACCAGCACCGGCGGGAGGTGCCCCGCGCGGGCCCAGCGCAGCGTACGGTTCTCCGGGTCGTACACGCCGCAGACGGCGGTGGCCGTCACCTGGGCGGTGAGGTGGTGGGCGACGCTGTTCAGCCAGGACAGCAGCTGCCCCGGGCCCGCGCCCGTGACCGCCAGGCCGCGCAGCGCGTTGCGCAGCACCACCATGCCGGTGGCGGCCTCCACGCCGTGTCCCGCGACGTCCCCGACGCACAGGAGCACCTTCTTGGACGGCAGCACGACCGCGTCGTACCAGTCGCCGCCGACCAGGGAGTCGGACTCGGCCGGCCGGTAGCGCACGGCCACGTCCAGACCCGGCGCGTCGAGCGGCGGCATGGCCGGCGGCATGATCGCGTGCTGGAGCTGGAGGGTGAGCCGGTTGCGTTCCTCGGCCGCCTCCTCCGTCGCCGCCAGCCGGTCGCGGGTCGCCGTGAGGGCGACCTCGGTCCAGTGCTGCGCCGAGATGTCCTGGTAGGCGCCCCGGACGGACTGGAGACCGCCGTCGCCGCCCGGGGCGGGTTCGGCGGTCACCCGGATGTGCCGGGTGACGCCGTCGTGGCGGAGCATACGGAACGCGGCGGAGCCCACCCGCCGCTGCTCCAGCACCTTCTGGAGGAACCGGCGGATGGTGTCGGCGTCGTCCGGGTGGGCGTGGCCGGCGAGGTCGCGCAGGGCGACCGGCGGCTCTGTCGACGCGCGGCCGAAGAGCTCGTAGAGCTGGCCGTGCCAGGTGATCTCGCCGCTGACGAGGTCCTCCGCGAAGGCGCCGACCCGGCCGAGCCGCTGGGCGTGCTGGAGGAGGCTGGCGAGGCGGGCCGACTCGTCCTCGACGCGCCAGATGAACAGGACGCTCGCGCCGTACCGGCTGATGCTGAGGTCGGCGAGCGAGGCCAGCGGCACCTGGTCCACCAGAGCCGTGAGCCGGACCCGGCGGGCGCGGAACGGCTCCCCGGTGGCGTAGACCCGCTCGATCCGCTCGAAGAGCTCGTCGCCCCCCGCTGTGGCCGGGTACGCCTCCAGGAGCAGCGCCCCGTCGACGGAGCCGCGGGGCCGTCCCGCCGGGTCCTGGAAGTGCGCGTTGGCGTGCCGGATGCGGAAGTCGACGAGCCTCCCCGCCTCGTCCAGGTGAGGGGTGAGCACGAGGGCGGGATCGTAGAGCCCGTCCGAGAGTTCGGCCAGGGCCGCCGCCCCCTCCCCGCCGGTGACCGGGAGGCCGCCGGGTACGGCGAAGCCCCCGGGGGACGCCTCGGGCAGCGTCTCCAGGGTGTGGGCGCAGAGCTCGGCGAGGGCCTCGATCTGGCGCTCCACGGCCTGCGGCAGCGGGTCGATCGGGCGGGCCCAGCAGATCTCCAGGACGCCGTGGATCCGGCCGCCGGTCCCGGCGGGGACGACGACCCTGCCTCCGTCGGGAAGGCGCCCCCGTCCCAGCGAGGGGATGCCCGACGCCGCGAGGGAGGCGTAGCGGACGGTCCGGCGCCCGATGAGCGCCTGGCGGGCCGCGGTCGTCACACCCGGCGGCACGTAGTGCCAGCGGGCCGCCTCGTCAGGGCCGAAGCCGGCGTGGCCGCGCAGGCTCAGCGAGGTGTCCGGACCGGTGGTCCAGATCGCGACGGCGACGGCGCCCAGCGGTTCGAGAGCGTGCCGGAGCAGGGACTCGGCGACGGCCTGGGTGTCGCCCGCGCCGAGTGCCGCGCTCTCCGCCGTGCGCAGCCGCACGGCGACCGAGGCGGTGGCGGTGGCCGTGGCAGCGGTGGCGGCCGGGGCCTCGCCGACGGCCGTCCTCACGAACGTGTCCGTGGCCTCGGCCAGCCGGTCGCGGGCCGCCTGGTTGATGATGTCGGCGGCCAGTTCGAGCTGGGACAGGCCGGCCCGGTCGGCGAGTTCCGCGAGCTGGCGGGCCGCCTGGGCCGGGCCGCAGCCCAGGCGCTCGACGATGACCCCCTTGGCGAGTTCGATCAGGGCGCGGCCCTCGGCCGCCGCGTGGGCGGCGCGCACCTCGCCGCGCAGCCGTTCCACGGTGGCGGCGAGCCGGCCGTCCGGGACGGCGGTGTCCGGGGCGGCCGGCGTGCCGTCGGCGGCGGGCGGGCCGCCGACGCGGGGCGGGGGCAGGGTCACGAGGCCGTCCCCCCGTCGAGCCAGCGGCTGACGCAGGCGATGAGTTCGTCGGCGTCGACCGGCTTCGTGACGTAGTCGCTCGCCCCGGACGCCAGGCTCTTCTCCCGGTCGCCCGGCATGGCCTTCGCGGTGACGGCGATCACGGGCAGGTCCGCGTACTGCGGCAGTTCCCTGATCCGCGCGGTCGCGGTGTATCCGTCCATCTCCGGCATCATCACGTCCATCAGGACGAGGGCGACGGCCGGGTTCGCCAGCAGGGTCTCGATCCCCTTCCGCCCGTTCTCGGCGTGCAGCACGGTGATGCCGTGCAGCTCCAGGATGCCGCTGAGGGCGTACAGGTTGCGGGCGTCGTCGTCGACGGCCAGCACCGTCCGGCCGCTCAAGGTGTCGTCGACGGCCCGGGGCGCGGGCACCCGGTGGTCGCCGCGCACCAGGGGCACGACGTCGCCGGGCTGCTCCGCGGACAGATGCAGGGCGATCCGCTCGCGCAGTTCGTCGAGGCTGGACAGGAGCTCCAGCGGGCGGCGGCGGGCGAGGTCCTGGAGGGCGTTCTCCTCGTCGGCGGGGAGCCGGCGGTTGTTGTGGGCGAGGACGGGCACGGTGCGCAGCGCCTCGTCGCCGTCCAGGGCGTCCAGGAAGCGCAGGGCGTCGCCGTCCGCCATGTCGACGTCGAGCACGACGCAGTGGAACGGCCGGGTGGCGAGCGCGGCGGCGGCCTCCTGGGGACCGACGACCGCCACCAGGTCGATGTCCGCACGGCCCGTGTGCCGGCCGTCGGCCGTGAGCTGGCCGACCGCGTTCTCGGCGACGACGGCGAGGAGTCCGCGCGGGCGCTCCTCGATCACCAGCAGCCGCCGGGTGGGCCGGGTGTCCGCGGCGCCGCCCGGCGCGGGCGAGCCGCCCGGCGCCGCGGCGGGGAAGGCGAGCCCGGCCGGGGAGGCCGCCGGGGGCGCGCCGGGGGCGGACTGTTCGGCGAAGTCGGTGCGGGCGACGGGAAGATAGAGGGTGAAGGTGCTGCCCTCGCCCGGCGCGCTGGTGACGGTGAGGGCGCCGCCGAGGAGGTGGGCGATCTCGCGGCTGATGGACAGGCCCAGGCCGGTGCCGCCGTACTTGCGGTTGGTCGTCCCGTCGGCCTGCTGGAAGGCGCCGAAGATGGCCTCCAGGTTCTCGGGGGCGATACCGATGCCGGTGTCGGAGACGCGGAAGGCGACGACGGGGCCGCCGCGGTGCACGGACGAGGGCGGCTCGTCGTCCGGTGCCGGTTCGATGCGCAGCTCGACGGTGCCGTGCTCGGTGAACTTGACGGCGTTCGACAGCAGGTTGCGCAGCACCTGCCGGAGCCGGGTGTCGTCGGTGACGAGGTCGGCCGGGACCCCGGCGGCCGTGGAGACCGCGAAGGCGAGGCTCTGCTGCGAGGTGAGGGGCCGGAAGGTGGCCTCGACGTAGTCGAGCAGCCTGTGCAGCGGGACCCGTTCCGGGTGCAGGTCCATCTTCCCGGCCTCCACCTTGGAGAGGTCGAGGATGTCGTTGATCAGCTGGAGCAGGTCGGATCCGGCCGAGTGGATGATGCCGGCGTACTCGACCTGCTTGGCCGTCAGGTTGCGGGTCGGGTTCTGGGCCAGCAGCTGGGCCAGGATCAGCAGGCTGTTGAGCGGGGTGCGCAGTTCGTGGCTCATGTTGGCCAGGAACTCCGACTTGTACGTGGAGGCCAGGTCGAGCTGCTGGGCGCGGGCCTCCAGCTCCTGCCTCGCCTGCTCGATCTGGAGGTTCTTGGCCTCGATGTCGCGGTTCTGCGTGGCGAGCAGGGCCGCCTTCTCCTCCAGCTCGGCGTTGGAGCGCTGGAGCTCCTCCTGCCGCACCTGGAGTTCCTCGGTGCGCGAGCGCAGTTCGCCGGCCAGCCGCTGGGACTCGTCCAGGAGCTCGTCGGTGCGGGAGTTGGCGACGATGGTGCTCAGGTTGACGCCGACGGTCTCCATGAGCTGTTCCAGGAAGTCCCGGTGCACGGAGGTGAAGGGGCCGAAGGACATCAGTTCGATGACGCCGAGCACCTGCTCCTCGACGACGACGGGCAGCACCACGAGGCTGCCACGGGACGTGCTGCCGAGTCCCGAGGAGATCGTCGCGTAGTCCGAGGGGACGTTCTCGGCGGTGACGGTGCGGCGGCTGCGGGCGGCCTGCCCGACGAGCGACTCGCCCAGCCGGAAGCGCACCCCGTCCCGGTCGCCGGCGGGGCGTCCGTACGAGCCGACGAGGCCCAGCTCGACGCCGTCGGCCCCCTCCTCGGCGAGGTAGAAGGCGCCGTACTGGGCCCCCACGAGCGGGGTCAGCTCGTCCATGACGAGTTCCGCGACGACGGCCAGGTCGCGGTGGCCCTGCATCAGCGCGGACATCCGGGCCAGACTGGACTTGAGCCAGTCCTGCTCCTGGTTGGCCCGCGTCGTCTCGCGCAGCGAGCCGACCATGGCGTTGATGTTGTCCTTGAGCTCGGCCACCTCGCCCGAGGCCTCGACGGTGATCGAGCGGGTGAGGTCGCCCTCGGCGACGGCGCTCGCGACCTCGGCGATGGCGCGAACCTGGCGGGTGAGGTTGCCCGCCAGCTCGTTGACGTTCTCGGTCAGCCGCTTCCAGGTGCCGGAGACACCCTCGACCTCGGCCTGCCCGCCGAGCCGGCCCTCGCTGCCGACCTCGCGGGCGACCCGGGTCACCTCGGCCGCGAACGAGGACAACTGGTCGACCATCGTGTTGATGGTCGTCTTCAGCTCCAGGATCTCGCCCCGGGCGTCGACGTCGATCTTCTTCGACAGGTCGCCGTTGGCTACGGCGGTCGTGACCTGGGCGATGTTGCGGACCTGTCCGGTCAGGTTGTTCGCCATGGAGTTGACGTTGTCGGTGAGGTCCTTCCAGGTGCCGGCCACGTTCGGCACCCTCGCCTGCCCCCCGAGCCGCCCCTCGGTGCCGACCTCGCGGGCCACGCGGGTCACCTCGTCGGCGAAGGCGGACAGGGTGTCCACCATGGTGTTGATGGTGTCGGCGAGGGCGGCGACCTCGCCCTTGGCCTCCACGGTGATCCGGCGGGAGAGGTCGCCCCGGGCCACGGCGGTGGCGACCTGGGCGATCGAACGCACCTGTCCGGTGAGGTTGGAGGCCATCACGTTGACGTTGTCGGTGAGGTCCTTCCAGGTGCCCGAGGCGCCCCGGACGGTGGCCTGGCCCCCGAGGTTGCCCTCGGTGCCGACCTCGCGGGCGACCCGGGTGACCTCGTCGGCGAAGGCCGAGAGCCGGTCGACCATCGTGTTGATGGTCGTCTTCAGCTCCAGGATCTCGCCCCGGGCGTCCACGTCGACCTTCTTCGACAGGTCGCCGCCCGCGACCGCGGTGGCGACGTGGGCGATCGCCCGCACCTGGGCGGTGAGGTTCCCCGCCATCGAGTTGACGGAGTCGGTCAGGTCGCGCCAGGTGCCGGAGACGCCCTTCACGTCGGCCTGGCCGCCGAGGATGCCCTCGGTGCCCACGTCCCTGGCCATCCGGGTGACCTCGTCGGCGAAGGCCGAGAGCTGGTCGACCATCGTGTTGATGGTGTTCTTCAGCTCCAGGATCTCGCCGCGCGCGTCCACGTCGATCTTCTGGGACAGGTCTCCCCTGGCGACGGCCGTCGCCACCTGGGCGATGTCGCGGACCTGGGTGGTGAGATTGCCCGCCATCGCGTTGACGGAGTCCGTCAGATCGGCCCAGGTGCCGGAGACGCCGGGCACGGCGGCCTGCCCGCCGAGCGTCCCCTCCGTGCCGACCTCGCGGGCCACCCGCGTCACCTCGGAGGTGAACAGGGAGAGCTGGTCGACCATCCCGTTGAACACCCGGGAGATCTCGCCCAGCAGCCCGTCCGCCTCGTCCGGCAGCCGGGTGCCGAAGTCGCCGTCCCGCACCGCCGTGAGTCCGGCCAGCAGTTGACGGAGTTCAGGCTCGACCACCGGGGCCGACCCGGACTGCTCCTGTCCGGAGGAACCCCTGGTCATCGTCTCAGACATGCCCCATCCTCGTTCCCCACCCACCCTGGGCGCGCACGGACCGTGCGGCCCGGGTCGGGCATCGGACGACCGTTTCCCCGAACCGGATCCGACGGTCGTGATCGTTGCCGTACGGCAATCATGACGACATTACCCCTCCGTGATCGACAACAGGAGGGCGGTGCGGGTCATCCGGCCGGAACCGGTCCCCCCGGCCCCGCTGCCTCACGTGTGCGACGCCCCGGCCGGGGTACACGCGCCCCGAACCGGGCGGTCCCCGCCCCACGACGAGGGGAGCAGTACGTGCTCATGGCCCACCCCGCGGTCCTGCGCGAGCTCATCGCACAGTACGAGACGCTCACGATGCTCAAGGCCGAGAACGGCGGCGAGGAGGTGCGCCGGCGCATGGACGACATCGCCTACACGCTCTGCGTGTCCACCGGTACGCGGGACGTGGACGCGGCGCTGATCGCGGCCCGCCACCGTCTGCCGGGCGCGCGCCCCGAGGACGACTCGGTGCTGACCGCCTGAGTACGCGGCCGGGCCCGGCACCCTCCTGGCGGAGGTGCCGGGCCCGGCCGCGTCACCGGTGGTCGCGCGCCGCCTACCAGCGGTACCAGCGGCCCGAACCGCCCTTCGGCCGGGCCACGAAGCCCAGCAGCCACACGACGAGCACGATGACGGCTATCCACCAGAGCGCCTGCACGGCGAAACCGGCGCCGAAGAGGATCAGGGCGAGCAGCAGGACGAGGAGCAGGGGGACCATGAGGGTCTACCTCCGTGAAGACGTGGACGGACGATGAGGGAAAGCGTGCGAAAGGGCCGATCGGCGCGTGCGCGCCCGTCGGCCCCGGGCCGGTCGGCGAGCGCCCGTTCAGGCGCGGCGTGCGAAGAACAGGGCCAGCCGGCCCAGGTCGCGCCGGGCCGCCAGGCGCCCGCTCCGGCGCCCCCACCCGTACGCGAGGACGAGCGCGGCCGCACCGGCCGCGGAACCCGCCGCCACGGCCCGGTGGGTCCACACGGCGGACCACAGGTCGCCCGCGGTGCCGCGGACGGTCCCCCGGAACGGCGAGGCGGGGGAAGGCGGGTCCCCGGCACCGTCGGGGTCCGCACCGGGTACCGGGCCGGGCCAGTCCGGGACGGCGTAGGGGCCGGTCCGGTGGAAGCGGTTCCGTCCGCTGTTCTCCGAAGCACTCATGGGCACCGTCTGGCCGGAGTCCCGCCCGCTAAACCTGGCGGTTTCCGCGCCCCGCCGCTCCTTGGTCCGCCGCGCGCTTGAGCGCGCCCGTCCGGGACCGACGCCCGTCGATGGTGACGTCACTGATCCTGGTCGGTACCGCCCTCGGCGCGCTCGCCACCGGCCTCGCGGCCGTCCTGGTGTCCCCGTGGCGGTGGTGCGCGGCCGGGCCCGCCCTGCCGCTCGCCGCGGTCGCGTCGTACGACGTGGTCCAGCGGCGCCACTCGATCCCGCGCGACTGTCCGCTCCTCGGGCACCTGCGGTTCGCGATGGAGGCGATCCGCCCGGAGGCCCCGCAGTACGTCGTCGAGGGGAACGTCGACGGCGTGCCCTTCGACCGGGACACCCGGTCCATCGTCTACCAGCGGGCGAAGGGCACGGACGCCGAGGACCCCTTCGGCACCGAACTGGAGCCGGACCGGACCGGGACCGAGTACCTGGTCCCGTCGATGCTGTAGAGCCGTTCGCACCCGGTCTGCTCCTTTCGCCCGCGTCGCTTCCGGAGACCTGGGCAGGCGACTGGAAGGCGGCCCATCCGGACCGGTTCACCCTCCGGTGAGCCGGCCCGGCGGCCACGAGGAAGGGAGACCCCAGGCCCCGTACCGTCGCCCAGGCGATCGGGCTGACCGGCATCCGGGTCACCGCGCCCGCCCAGCTCGACGAGGCGGTGCGCGAGGCGCTCGCCCTCCCCGGACCGGTCCTCCTCGATGTGCTGACCAACCCGGCGGAGGTGGCCGTCCCCGGAAAGCGCGGCACGCGGCACGATCGGGGCGGGGCGCCGCACGGCGCGGGCCCCGTCGACGGGGGCAGGCGAGTGGCCCGCACCGTGGAAGGTGCGGGCCACTCACGGGTGCCGTCGATCCACGGCAGAAGGGGGGTGCCGCGGACCCGGCGCGAGCGGGTCCCCCGCTCGGGACCCGTCTGCCCCGGCGGCCGGGATCCATGCGCCGGCGCGCGGGAAGGGGGCGACGGGGGCCGTCTCCGGGCGGGCCGGCCCGTCAGAGGGCTCCGCCGCCCGGGAACTGCCAGGGCATCCGGTAGTACTGGCCGATCTCCTCGCGGTACTGGCGGTCCGCGAGGTGCTTGTCGGCGACGAACTCGGGCGAGTCCTTGACCTGTTCCTTCGACAGGGAGAGGCGGAGGGTCTCCTCCTCCGGGTCCACGAGGACCACCGCCCGCGCCGGGATGAGCACCTCCTTGCCGAAGATCCACACGCCCGTGTCCACGACCAGGTAGGAGTCGTCCACCTCGTCGGAGTGCTTGTCCACCTTGCCGATGTGCCCGTCGGAGGCCTCGACGCGCCAGCCGGTGAGGTCGGTGCCCGTCAGGTGGCCGGAAGCCGTGTCGAAGGACCACGGATTGTCGTTCATCGCTGTCACTCCTCTGTCGCTCTTCTCGTGCAGGGTGCGGTGCCGGCCGCCTCAGAGCAGGTCGCGACGGTCGTCGGTGACCGTCGTGACCGGCGGGACCACCACGCGGCGGCGGCGCAGCACGGCGGTGTAGACGGCGGTCCCGAGCACGCCGACGGCCATCAGGATCAGGCCGACCAGATCGAGGTCGACCCCTTGCATCTCCCAGTCGGTCGCGAACGTCAGGATGGCCCCGACGGCGATCATGATGATGAACAGCCCTATACCCATGTGTGCTTGCTCCTCCCCTGCGTCGGACAGCGTCCGCGTACCCGGGTCCCCCGGGATCATTCCGCCGTTTCGAGGAGATGTACGGACCGGCCCCCGCCCGCCCTCGAACGCGCCGGACCGCCGATTCGCCGTCCTCCAGGGGATGTTCGCGGAGGGAGGGGGCAGGCGTTCGAACAGCGGGCCGCGCACACACCGGCGGGCCGCGCACCCGACCCCCGGCCCGTCGGCGGCGGACCGGTCACATCCCCAGGGAGCACACCGATGCAGCTCCGAGCGAGGCCCGCACATCCGGACACCACGGGGACGGCGCGCGCCGTCGCCGGGCGCTACCGGCTCGACCGTCTCCTGGGCAGGGGCGGCGCGGCGGACGTGTACGAGGCACTGGACCTGCGGCTGCGCTGCCCCGTGGCGGTGAAGCTGTTCCGGCCCGCGGACGCCCGCCGGGCCGCCGCCCAGTGCGACGGGGAGGCCCGGACGCTGGCCCGGATGCGCCATCCCGGCCTGGTGGCCCTCTACGACACGGGCCGCGACGACGGCCGGCCGTTCCTCGTGATGCGGCTCGTGCGGGGGACGACCCTGCGGCGGCGGATCGCCCGGGGCGTCCTCACGCCCGCCGAGACCTGCCGGACGGGTGCGGCCCTGGCCTCCGCGCTCGCCCACGTCCACGCCCGGCGCGTGGTCCACCGCGACGTCAAGCCGTCGAACATCCTCCTGGACCGGTCGGGCACGCCGTTCCTCACGGACTTCGGGATCTCCCGCCGCGTCGAGGCGGCGGCCGACGGCGCCGAGGACGCCGAGGACGCCGAGGACGCGGACACGCTCGTCGGCACCGCCTCTTACATGGCGCCCGAGCAGGCCCTGGGCCGCGGTACGGGGCCCGCGGCCGACGTGTACAGCCTCGGCCTCGTCCTGCTCGAAGCGCTCAAGGGCGAGGCGGAGTACGGGGGAGCGCCGCTGGAGGCGGCCGTGGCCCGGCTGTACCGCCCCCCGGTGCCGCCGGCCGGCCTCCCGGCGGGACTCGCCCGCCTGCTCACGGCGATGACCGAACGCTCCTCCGAGGCCCGGCCGGACGCCGCCGCCTGCGCCCGGATCCTCGCCGACCCGCGGACCTCGGGGCGGGCTCCGGCGCCTCCCGGCGCACGGCCGGGCCCACCCGCACCCGTCCGGGCCGTGGTGGCGGGTCTCGCCGCGCTGGGGCTCACCCTGACGGGCACGCTGGGCGGAGCTCCCGCCGGCCGGGCGGCGCACGGGAGCCGGACGGACGTGCCGGCGGCGCCGCTCCCCCAGGACAACAGCGGCCCCGAACACTCCATCTGACGTCCCGCCATGTCTGCGGGGGTGTGAAATCCCCGTCCGGGGCAACACGGAGTGCCAGGACACGGACATCGGAGGAGAATCCCATGACCGCACTGCTGGACCGCATCAAGCGCTTCGTCCGCAGCCCCCAGGGACGCGGCGCCGCCGCGTCCCTCCGGCGCGCCGCGGCCGACCCCCGCAAGCGCGACCAGGCGCGCCGCCTGTTCGGCAGGCTGCGCCGCCGCTGACGCGCGCCGCGCCGCGAGCCCCACCAGGACGCGCCGATCGGCACCGAGGGCACCGGCGGCCCGGGCGCGCGTACCCCCGCGCCGCCGGTCCCCTCGGTGACGCTGATCACGAGGGCCCAGGGGCGCCGCCTGCGTAGGCTGGTGGGGCCGCCGTGGTGGAGGGTCCCGGACAGCTCGGGCCGGCCGCCGCGGCCCGACCCGTCATAGGGTGGGGAAACAGCCCTTGACCTGCACATGCGCAGGCAGGGAGCCTACGTCCAGGAGTACCTCGATGCTGCGTACCATGTTCAAGTCCAAGATCCACCGCGCCACCGTCACCCAGGCCGACCTCCACTACGTCGGCTCCGTCACCGTCGACGCGGAGCTGATGGAGGCCGCCGACCTGCTGCCCGGCGAGCTCGTCCACATCGTCGACATCGACAACGGGGCCCGGCTGGAGACCTACGTCATCGAGGGCGAGCGCGGCTCCGGCGTGATCGGGATCAACGGGGCCGCGGCCCATCTCGTGCACCCCGGGGACCTGGTCATCCTCATCAGCTACGCCCAGATGGCGGACGCCGACGCCCGCGCGTTCACGCCGCGCGTCGTGCACGTCGACGGGGCGAACCGCATCGTGGAGCTGGGACGGGACGCCTCGGCGCCGGTCCCCGGGAGCGACACGGTACGGGCGCCGCACGCGGTGCCCGCCCGGGTCTGAGCCCGTCCGAGCGAGCGACCGGGAGGACCCAGGGCATGACCCAGCTGACGATCCGCGACGACCGGGAGAGGCGCCGTCTGGAGGCCTTCGACGACGGCGAGTACGCCGGTGTCGTCGTCTACTTCGCCCTGGACGCGGCACCGCACGCCCTCGTCGTGGTGCACACCGTCGTCGAGGCGACCCACGAGGGGAAGGGCGTCGCCGGGGCGCTGGTCCGGGAGTTCTACCGGATCGCCGCCGCCGAGGGCGTCCCCGTCGTCCCGCTCTGCCCGTACGCGGCGAAGTGGGCCGAGCGGCACCCCGAGGAGGCCCCGGCGGCGCCCCCGGAGATCGTCCGCGAGGCCAAGCGCGAGCTCGCCGCCTCACCCGAGCTCTGGTGACCCTCCGGGGGCCGCGACGGCCCCCGGAGGGACCTGCTCGGCGCGCGGGTCAGCACGGCACGGGTCACCCTGGACCAGGGATCCGCCCCGCCCGACGACCCCGAGCCCGTACCGGAGCGTGCCATGACCCAGCCCCCGTACCCCGATCCGCTGCCCCCGCCGGTGCCGGCCCCGCCCGGCCCGCCGCCGGTGCCCACGCCGCCGCCCGTGCCGCCGCCGAACCCGGTGCCCGACCCGGAGCCGCTGCCCCAGCCGGGACCGGCGGGCACGAGCTGACGGAGCCGCCGGGGGATTGCGCCGGAGCCCTTGTCACGTACGGTTGCCCGCCCTTACCGTGGGCGACTGCATACGCCTTCAAGGGGGGCCCATGGCCGTACGCGGGAGACACCGCCGGTACCAGCCGAGCCTGATCAACCGAGCCTCGCTCACCGTCACCGCGGGAGGCGCCGGCATGGCCCTGCCGCTGGTCGGCGCGGGCACGGCCCAGGCGGCCTCGCTCGACGTGTGGGAGAAGCTCGCCGCCTGCGAGTCCACCTCCAACTGGCAGATCAACACCGGCAACGGCTACTTCGGCGGGCTCCAGTTCAGCCAGTCGACCTGGGAGCGGTACGGCGGCACGCACTACGCGCCGCGCGCCGACCTGGCCTCCAAGGACCAGCAGATCGCCATCGCCGAACGGGTCCTCAAGGGGCAGGGCCCCGGCGCCTGGCCCGCCTGCGCGCCGCGCGCGGGCCTGGAGCGCGGCGGCCCCGGACCCGACCTGGCGCCGCAGACCCAGCGCACCCGGCCGGTGGCGGACACCGCCACGGCCGCCACCGCCGCGAAGGCCGCGTTACCCGCGCAGCGGAAGAAGCCCGCGGGCACCAGCCCGACGGCCGTCCCGACCGTGCGGGAGATGTACACCGTGGCGCCCGGCGACTCGCTCTCCGCCATCGCCCGCGAGGAGCGCGTCCACGGCGGCTGGCAGCGCCTCTACCAGGCGAACCGGAAGGTCGTCGGCGACGACCCCGACCTCATCCACCCGGGCCAGCGCCTCACCCTGCGGATGGCGCAGCCCAAGGCCGCCCAGGCACCCGCGAAGCCCGCCAAGCCCGCGACGAAGCCCGCCGCGAAGCCGGCGCCTAAGCCCGCCGCGAAGGCCCCGGCCGCCCGCCCGGCGGCCAAGCCCGTGACCCGGCCCGTGGCCACCCCCGCCGCGAAGCCGGCCGCCAAGCCGGCCCAGAAGCCGGCCGCCAAGCCCGCCGCGAAGCCGGCCCAGAAGCCCGCCGCCCGGCCCGCCGCCCCCGAGGCCGACCGCTTCACCTCGCCCGTCTCCGACACCGACATCGGCACCCGCTACCGCAAGTCCGGCTCCTCCTGGGCCAGCGGCTACCACACCGGCGTCGACTTCCCCGTCCCCACCGGCACCTCCGTACGCGCCGTGGCCACCGGCACCGTCGTCTCCGCCGGCTGGGGCGGCTCGTACGGCTACCAGGTGGTCATCCGGCACGAGGACGGCCGCTACAGCCAGTACGCCCACCTCTCCGCCCTCACCGTCCGGGAAGGGCAGCGGGTCAACACCGGGCAGCGCATCGCGCGCTCAGGATCGACCGGCAACAGTTCGGGGCCGCACCTCCACTTCGAGATGCGCACGGGTCCCGGGTACGGCTTCGACATCGACCCCCTGGCCTACCTGCGCGCCCGGGGCGTTCCCATCTGATCGCGCCCCCGCCCGGTCCAGCCGGTCGAGGGTGAGCTGGACCAGGCCGCCCGCCGCCACCGCGCCGCAGATCAGCGCGGCGACGGCGCCGGCCGTCCCGTAGCGGAAGGACTCGCCGAACAGCGTCAGGCCCACCGTCGCCGCGATCACCGGATTGACCACGGTGACCGTGGCGAGCGGCGCCGCGAGCCCCGCGCCCCGGTACGAGGCCTGGGAGAGCAGCAGTCCGGTCACCGCCAGCGCCGACAGCGTCAGCAGACTCGTCCACTGGGCGAGCGGAGCGCCCGGCGTCCACACCTCGGCGACCGTCTTCGTGAAGACCGACGCGATGCCGAACGACACCCCGGCCGCCGCGGCCAGGATCACGCTCCGCAGCACCGAGCGGCCCACCGCGCGCGCCAGCCCGAACAGCAGGACGACCACGCCGAAGGTGCCCACGGCCAGCAGGTGCCGCTCGTCCGCCGCGAGGGTCCCCGACCCGGCGCCGCCGGTCAGGCTCAGCAGCCCGGCCAGGCCCGCCGTCGCCATCAGCGCGCCCCGCCAGGCCCGGCGGCCCGCCCGGCGGCCCACGAACAGCGCGGCCATCGGCAGCGCGAACACGATCGTCAGGGCGCCCAGCGGCTGGACCAGGCTGAGCGGGCCATAGGCGAGCGCCGCCACGTGGAGCGCCGCGCCGAGGCCGTTGAGCAGCACGGAACCCCACCAGGCGGGGACGCGCAGCGGGGCGTAGCGCGGGCCGTCGGCGGCGGCCGCGACGCGCTCCTGCACGATCGCCGCGGCCGCGTAGGCGACCGCCGAGACCAGGGCCAGGAGCACGGACAGCAGGAGGGGGCTCATACCTTCCACGATCCCCCTCCCGGGCGCTCCCGTCTTCGTACCAGGGGACGCGATCGCGGGTACCGCGGATGGAGTACGAAGCCCCCTCGTACACCCTGGGGTGGAGGGCCGCGCAGGTCAGGACGGGGGGAACGGGTCGATTTCGGTCTCCTGGACGGGGCCGGCGGCGGCCCCGCGCGGAATCCGGAACGAGCCGGCCGGCGCGTGACGCGGTCCACAGCGGCCCGCACCCCGATCCCGCCCCCGCCGCCGCGCCGGTACGGCAGGATGCGGGCGTGGATCCCGACGAGAGCGCCCCCGGCGACGAGCCCGCGCGCGGCGTGGAAGCCCCGCGCGGCGACGAGCCCGCGTACCGCGCGGACACCGCCGAGGTGGGCGGCTTCTTCGCGCTGCGCACCGCCCCGCCCGCCCCCGGCACGGCGCACCGGCCGCTCGCCCTGCTGTACGCGGGGGAGGACGCCCCGCTCGCCGCGCGCGTGGACCGGGTCGCCGCCCGGCTCGGCGCCCCCGAGCGGCGGGTCGGCGCCTCGGTCGCCCACCTCGGCCTCGCCGCCCGCCTCTGGTCCACCGCGCTCGGCCCCGCCGCCCTCCACGGCCGCTTCCCCGACCTGACCCCCGGCACCCTGCACTGGGACGGCGCCCTCAGCTCGCCCGAGGACCTGTGGTGGTCCGGTACGGGCAGCCGCCCCGCCGGGGTGGCGGAGCTGCGGGCCTTGGTCCTGGAGGCCCACCTCGTCCCGCTGCACGCCGCCTTCGCGCGCGACGGGCGGATCTCCGAGCGGCTGCTCTGGGGCAACGCGGGCTCCGCGCTCGCCGGAGCCCTGCGCGAACTGGTCCGCTGGGCCCGCGCCCACGGCCGCCCGGACGCCGCCGACCGCGCGACCGCTCTGGTCCACGGCCTCCTCGACCACCCCGAGCTGGCCCGCACCGTCCGGGGCCCGGCGCTGCGCCGCGCGAGCTGCTGTCTCTACTACCGCTGCCCCTCCGGCGGACTCTGCGGCGACTGTGTGTTCGACCACCCGCCCCGAACGGGTTTGGAGCGGCGGCCCCCCGCTCCGTAAAGTTGCGTCTTTGGGAGAAGCGACGGAGTGTGCGAGCGCTCCCGGAGCAATCACGGCGCGAGCGATCGAGGAACGACGAAGGCCATGACGGTGACTGAAGAGACCCAGGACCACGGGCCGGGCATCGACCCCGAGCGCCTGGCCGTCTGCCTGAGCGTGCTCGACGAGCTGGACAAGATCGAGGTGGACCACCCGGACGCCATCGCCGTCCGGCGCGCGACCGCGGGCATCTACCGGACCGTGAAGCAGCGCCGCCGCCAGGAGCGCCGGGCCGCCAAGACCGCCCACGACAAGGCCGTCACCGAGGCCACCGCCACCGGCTCCGCCCAGCGCATCGACGACGAGACCGAGGGCATCCTGCCCAGCTCGGTCACCGAGGCCGGCGAGATCGCGGGGATACTCCAGCGCCCGCGCTCCTGCTACACCTGCAAGACGCGCTACGTCGAGGTCGACTTCTTCTACCACCAGCTCTGCCAGGAGTGCGCGGCCCTCAACCGCTCCCGCCGCGACGCCCGCGCCGACCTCACCGGCAAGCGCGCGCTGCTCACCGGCGGCCGGGCCAAGATCGGCATGTACATCGCGCTGCGGCTGCTGCGCGACGGCGCCCACACCACCGTCACCACCCGCTTCCCGAAGGACGCCATCCGCCGCTTCAAGGCGATGGAGGACTCGGCGGACTGGATGCACCGCCTGGAGGTCGTCGGCATCGACCTGCGCGACCCGGCGCAGGCCGTGGCCCTCGCCGAGCAGGTCGCCGCGGCCGGTCCGCTCGACATCCTGGTCAACAACGCGACCCAGACCGTGCGCCGGCTGGCCTCCGCGTACGCGGCCCTGGTCGACGGCGAGAACGCCCCGCTGCCCGCCGGCGAGCTGCCCGCCCACCACGTCATCGGCGCCTTCGGCTCCGGCGCGGTCGGCGAGCTCGGCTCCGGCGCGGCGCTCCCGGCCGGCGTGAGCGGGCTCGACGCCCAGCAGGTCGCCGACCTCGCGCTGGTCGCGGGCAACGCGAGCGTCGCCAGACACCTCGACGGCACCGCCATCGACGCGGGCGGCCTGGTGCCGGACGTCGTCGACTCCAACACCTGGGTGCAGTCCATCGAGCAGATCTCGCCGGTGGAGCTGCTGGAGACCCAGCTGTGCAACTACACGGCGCCGTTCATCCTCATCAGCAAGCTGCGCGGGGTGATGGCCGAGGCCGCCGCCAAGGCGCCCAGCGGGCGCTCGTACGTCGTCAACGTCTCCGCGATGGAGGGCGTCTTCAGTCGCGGCTACAAGGGCGCCGGCCACCCGAACACCAACGCGGCCAAGGCCGCGATGAACATGGTGACGCGGACCAGCGCCCAGGAGATGTTCGAGACCGACCGCATCCTGATGACCTCGGTCGACACCGGATGGATCACCGACGAGCGGCCCCACTTCGACAAGCTGCGGCTCGCCGAGGCCGGCTTCCACGCTCCGCTGGACCTCGTGGACGGCGCGGCCCGGGTCTACGACCCGATCGTGCGCGGCGAGCTGGGCGAGGACCTCTACGGCGTCTTCATGAAGGACTACGCACCCGGTAAGTGGTAGTTCGTCCGCGCCCGGGAGTAAAGGGCTTCACCCGATCGCGTCACACTTTGGTGCCCCATAGAGCGCTGACGCGCTCATCTGGTTAATCTGATGTCCACGGACGGCCACCAGGGTTTCACCGAACCCTCACGGCCGTCC
The DNA here is from genome assembly GCF_055582325.1 of Streptomyces sp. NPDC042100. Classification (NCBI taxonomy): domain Bacteria; kingdom Bacillati; phylum Actinomycetota; class Actinomycetes; order Kitasatosporales; family Streptomycetaceae; genus Streptomyces; species Streptomyces sp. NPDC042100. Next base: position 114,354 of record NZ_JBVJDK010000004.1, on the reverse strand, counting down.
TGGGGACAGGCCCGACCAAGGCCGCGGCCCCGCCCGGAGAACGGCGCCACCGCGACCGACGGTCCTAGTCCCCCTTGGTACGCGACACAAAGGAGTGCGCGGTGACACCAGAACTGACCCAGCAGGAGCAGCGTCCGGCCGAACCGGCCGAGCGCAAGCGCCGGTCCGGCGAGCTCGGCAGCCTCGAAGTGTGGGCCCGCTCGGCCCCGATCCGTCTCGCCGGCTACGAGGACGACCTCGCCGAGCCCCACATCCTGCAGGGCATCGACTGAGTCGGCGATCGCCTTCCCCCGTGCCCCCGGCCGCCCCGCGCGCCCGGGGGCACGGGCATTCCCGGCCCCTCACGGCGGCCCCGCCGCCTCCCGCAGCCGCACCGGCGGCAGGTACTCCCGCACCAGCCCGCGCCGCCACCACGCCCCGGTCTCCCGCAGCTCGCGCGGGCCGGTGAACCGGTAACGGTAGAGCCGGGCCCGCACCAGGACGGGCGGCGCGTCGGGGAAGGGGTTGTGGCGCAGCAGCCGCAGGGTGTCCCGGTCCCCGGCGAGCAGCCGCTCGACGAAGGGCCCGAACCAGTCGCGGGCGTAGCCGGGGGAGAGCGCCGCGAACCACATCAGCCAGTCCAGCCGCAGGTGGTACGGGGCGAACTGGCGGGGCATCCGGCGCGGGTCGCCCGGCTTCCCCTTGAAGCCGTACTCCCGCCAGACCGTGCCCGGGCCGGGCTCCGGGTCGTCGGTGCCCTCGATCACGATCTCGTCCCGGATCCGGCCGACCGTGCCGAAGGCGCCGTAGGTGTTGACCAGGTGGAAGGCGTCGAAGGAGCGGTTCATCGCCTGCCGCCGGGAGAGCAGGTTGCGCACCGGGTGGCGGCTGAGCACCAGGACCAGGGCGGTGGCGGCGCAGACGACGGCCACGTACCAGAGCGGGGGGTCCGGGAGCGGGTGCGGGCCCGTGACGAGGGAGCCGTCCATCGCGGACAGGGCGAGCAGGATGGTCAGCCAGTTCAGCCAGGCGAAGTTGCCGGAGAGCACCAGCCACAGCTGGGTCGCCGCCATCAGGCCCGCCGCGACGGTCGCGACCGGCCGCGGGGCGAAGAGCAGGAACGGGACGGCGAGCTGCACGACGTGGTTGGCGGCGCACTCCGCCTTGTGCAGCGGCTTCGGCAGGTGGTGGAAGAACCAGCTCAGCGGGCCGGGCATCGGCTGGGTCTCGTGGTGGTGGTAGAGGCAGGTGAGGTCCCGCCAGCAGCGGTCGCCGCGCATCTTGATCAGGCCCGCCCCGAACTCCACCCGGAACAGCAGCCAGCGGAGCAGGAAGAGGACCAGCACGGGCGGCCCGGTGTCGTCGTTGCCGAGCAGGACGGCGAGGAAACCGGTCTCCAGGAGCAGCGACTCCCAGCCGAAGGCGTACCAGGTCTGCCCGACGTTCACGATCGACAGGTAGAGCCCCCACAGCAGCAGCCACAGCAGCATCGAGGCGGCCAGCGGCACCGCGTCGCCCGCGCCCGCCGCCATCGCGAGCGCGAGGCCCGCCCCGCCCCAGGCCACCGACGCGAACAGCCGGTCGGAGTAGCGCCACTGGAAGAGGCTGGGCGCGCGCCGCGCCGGGACCCGGCGCACATACGCGGGTACGGGGAGCATCCCGCGCTCCCCGATGAGGGCGCGGAACTGGAGGGCCGCCGAGAGGAAGGCGACGAGGTACAGCCCGGCGAGCCCCCGCTGGAAGACGATCCGGCTCAGCCAGTAGTCAGGTGCGGTGAACCAGCCCATGGGACGCCCATGGCCGTGGGGCGGCGCCCCGGAGCCGGGGGCCGCCCGTCAGGTCCCGCTACTCCTCGTCGGCCTTCCGCTCGCCCTCCGCCTGGGACGGCGTGGTGCGGAGCGTCTGCGGATGGCGCTGCGCCTTCTGCTGCGGGTCCAGGTCCTCTTCGAGGCGTTCACCCTCGGCCTGCGCGGGTGTCGTGTACTCGTCGTACTGGCTCATGGCTGCCTCCTTCGGGAAGCACGGGAGAGTACAGAAGAACCGTAACCCCGATCCCCCTGTCAGCGGGCGACGAGAGCGGTGAGGGAGCGGCCCAGTCTGCGGGCGTAGGCGAGCTGGAGCGCCCGTACGACGGGCCCGCCGAGCCGGGTGTACCAGACGGCGGCGCGGCTGAACGCGGTCACGGTGAACCAGACCGAGCCGTCCGCGCGCAGCTCGGCCACGAAGGACTCCTCGCCGCACTCCGGGTGCCCGGCGAGGGTCCCGTAGGCGAAGCCCGCCTCGGTCTCGGTGGCCGTGGTCCAGATGACCCGGCACGGCGCGCTGAAGCGGACCGGGCCGAGGCCGAGCGAGACCTCCAGGGTGACGCCCGGCTCGGCGCGGACGGCGGCGCTGGTCACCCGGGCGCCGGTGGCCCGGTGCATGGCCCAGGTGGTGACGGCCGCGCCGGCGGCCTCGAAGTCGGCCCGGCCGAGGCCCACCCGCACGCTGTGGCTCAGGTGGTGGTAGCCGGCCGGCAGCGGCCGGGCGCGGGTCGCGCCGACCTCGGGGTAGTTGGGCGCGGCGGCCCCGCGGACCGGGGTGTCGGAGAGACTGCGCAGGAGACGGGTCATGCCGGGAGCTCCGTTCGGGGAGTGGGACGTGGTGCGGTGCGGGACGTGGTGCGGGACGTGGTGCGGGACGCGGTACGGGGAAGGGGGCGGCGGGCCCGGGTCCCGGCGCGGTGCGCGGGGTCTCCCGCGCGGTCCGCCGGGGTCCTTGGACGGAGCGGGAGCCCGTGCGGGCGGCGGCGCCAGGCGAGCAGCGAGCAGAGGGCGAAGCCGAGCGCGTTGCCGAGGCCGTGGGTCGCGGCCATCCAGGTCAGGCTCGGGTGCGGCAGCCCGGTGGCCTCGCCGAGCGCCCAGCTGAACGCGAGCAGCATGGTGACGGCCAGGACCGAGGCCGAGACCCCGAGCAGGGCGCGGGTGACCGGGTCGGGCGCGGCGGCGCGGTGCTCGCGCCAGGTCGTCAGGGCGACCGCCCACATCCCGGCGGTGAGCACGACGGCCCCGGCCAGCTCGGCCCAGTCGTCGACGAAGTAGCCGAGCAGCACCAGCAGGGTGCCGAGCGGGACGCTGTACGCGGCGAAGCGGGCGGCCCGGGTGCCGCTCGTCCGGCAGACCAGTCCGGCGACCAGGGCGGCGGCGAAGCCCGCGAAGTGGAAGTGCGGGACGGTGAGCGCGAGGATGCCGAGCTCGAAGCCGAACAGCTCGTGCCCGCCGCGCTCGGCGACCAGGGCGAGGCCCGCGACGGAGGGCGTGACCAGCGCGGTCAGGACCGCGACCTCGGCGGGGGCGGGCGGGCGCCACGCGCGGGCGGCCACGAGCCGGGCCGGGGCGTACAGCGCGAGGGCCAGGGTGGCCAGCGCGTAGCACCCGGCCAGGGCGGCGGCGAGCGGGGAGCGGGGGAGCCAGAGGGCCACCGCCCCGGGCAGCGCGAGCAGCGGCCAGACCCGCGTCAGCAGGCGCGGCGCGGGCGGCCGGCGTGGCCCCTCGGCCGGTCTGCCGCCCCGACGGTCGTCCGGTCTGCCGTCCGGTCTGCCGCCCCGCCCGTCGACAGGTCTGTCGACCGGTCCGTCGACGAGCCGCAGCCCCAGCGGGACGATCACCAGCATGCCGAGCGTCACGATCAGCGCCACCAGTACGGACACGGCGGCCACCCCCCTGTGTTGAACGTGTTCAACCTTCAGGAGTGAGCGTAGGGCTTTGCTTGAACACGTTCAAGGGCGGGGTGGGTGACGGCTCCGCGCCGGATGGGCGTACGTGGATTGCGGCGCCCCGGGCCCTGCGGCAGACATGAAGGAACGACTCGGGGGCGAAAGGCGGGAGCACAGGTGCGCACACCCAGACGATGGCCCACGCGGCCCGCGGCCGTGGCGGGCGCCGCCCTGGCCCCGGCCCTCCTGATGGCGGGCTGCGCCTCCGGCGGACCGGCCGAGGCGGGCGCGGAGCAGACCGCCGCCGCCCCCGTCCGCGAGGTGCTGCTCCAGGCCGCCGGCGCCCAGGGGCCCGACGCCTTCACCCCCTCCACCGTGCAGGAGGGCGCCCCCGCGCGCTCCGGCACCGTGCCCGACGGGGTCGTCGGCACCCCGGTGCCCGCCGCCCGCGAGGTCGGCGGCGCCACCCCGGGCCTCTACGCCGGCACCCGGTCTGTCGCCAGCTGCAACGTCGCCCAGCAGGTCGCCCTGCTCACCGCCGAGGCGCCCCGGGTCCGTTCCTTCGCCGAGGCCGCCGGGATCCCCGAGACCGGGGTGGCCGGCTGGCTGCGCGGGCTCACCCCCGTCCTGCTGCGCGCCGACACCCGGGTCACCGACCACGGCTACCGCGACGGGCGCGCCACCGCCTTCCAGTCCGTCCTGGAGGCGGGCACCGCCGTCCTCGTCGACCACTACGGCGCCCCCAGGGTCCGCTGCGCCGGCGGGAACCCGCTGCGCTCCCCAGCCGCCGCCCCGGGCGCCGTGCACGGCGGGAGGCCCTGGCCGGGCTACGCGCCGGACCGGGTGGTCGCCGTGACCCCCACCAGCACCGTCGTCACCAGCCTGGTGATCGCCGGGCTCGCCGACAACACCTGGATCGAGCGGAAGGCGGGCAGCGACGGCGAGGCGGATCGCAGGCCCGGCGTGCTGCCGCCCTGCGACCCCGCCTCCTGCGACCCCGTCACCGCCCCGGCCGAACCCCTCCCGGACGCCGGGGCGGCCCGGCCCCCCACCGCGCCGCCCCCCTCCGCCGACCCGCGCGGCTCCGCCCGCCCGGACGCCCCCGCGCGGCCCGAGCCCCCGGCGCAGGAGCCCCCGTCCCGCGAGGCCCCGCTGCCCGACGGCCCCGCCCCGGACCACACGGCTCCGGACCACACGGCTCCGGACCACACGGCTCCGGACCACACGGCTCCGGACCACACGGCTCCGGACCACACGGCTCCGGACCACACGGCCCCGGACTACACGGCTCCGGACCACACCACCCCCGACCACACCACCCCCGACCACACCACCCCCGACCTCCCGATGCCCGATGCGCCCCATGACCTGCCGCCCGAGCCTCCCAACGCAGAGCCCCCGCCCTCGTACGAGGAGTTGTTCCCGAACGACCCGGCCGCCGAGCAGCCCTCGACCTTCCCGGGCTGACCGACCCGGAGCCCGGCTCCCTGCCCGGCCCCCTGTCGGGCTCCCTGCCAGGCTCCTCCCCGGTCCCGATCCGAACCCATTTCCGATCTTCGCCGTGCGCGGGGGCGGGGCTGCGCCTAGCGTGGCCCCATGAATGCGGGCAGAGGGGGCGGGGAGGCGGCCGAGCGCTGCCGCTGTGAAGCGGGCTCGGCGGGGCCGACCTGCTGTTTTCTTCATGAGTTCGGCCGGGAGCTGCGGATGGGCAGCTTCGACTGGGACCTGCTCACCGGCCGGATGACCATGGACGAGGGAGCCCTGGACGTCTTCGACCTGGACGCCGACGCGTACGACGGCGACCCCGCCAGTCTGGCCTCGCGGGTGCTGGCCGACGAGAGCCGCCGCCTCGACACCCTGGTGACCCAGGCGCTCAAGGACGGCAGCGACCGCTACGGCGCCTACTTCCGCATCCGGACCCGCACCGGCGCGCAGCGCTGGACCCACACCCAGGGCCTGGTCCGGCGCGACGCGGACGGGCGCCCGTTCCGCATCGTGGGCATCGTCCGGGACGCCTCCGAGGAGCTGACCGAGTCCGCCGCGCGGCTGGGGCTCGACGAGGGGCGGCGGCAGCGCACCAGCGTCGTCGAGGGCACCACGGCGGCCCTCGCCCACGCCCGGACCGTGCAGGACATCATCGACTTCCTCAACGACTCCCAGGGCCTTGAGCACTTCGGCGCGGCCAGTCTCGTCATGGGCCTCCTGGAGTCCGGGCGGATCCACCTGGTCGCCGAGGGGCCCGAAGGCGCCTTCGTGCCCGGCACCCGGTTCACCCGGGTGGACGAGCCGTACCCGATGGGCGAGGTCATCCGCACCCTGCGGCCCCGGTTCATCGAGTCCCCCGAGGAGTTCGCCGCCTCCTTCCCGGTGCTGTGGCCGCACATCAGCGGACTCGGCATCACCTCCGCCGCCTATCTCCCGCTGATCGCCCAGGCCCGCCCGATCGGCGCCTTCGGCCTGCTCTACAGCGGGGAGCGGACCGGCTTCAGCGCCGACGAGCGCAACCTGCTCGTCGCGCTCGGCAGCTCGATCGCCCAGAGCCTCCAGCGGGCCATGCTGTACGAGCAGGAGCACGACCTCGCCGAGGGCCTCCAGCAGTCGATGCTGCCGCGCCGCATCATCGACGTGCCCGGCACCCAGATCGCCGTCCGCTACCGCTCCGCCCGGCTGGGCCGGGACATCGGCGGCGACTGGTACGACCTCATCCCCCTGCCCGGTGGCCGGGTCGGCGCGGTCATCGGCGACGTCCAGGGCCACGACACCCACGCCGCCGCCGTCATGGGACAGCTGCGGATCGTGCTGCGCGCCTACGCCGCCGAGGGGCACACCCCGGCCACCGTGATGGCCCGCGCCTCCGTCTTCCTGCACGAGCTCGACACCGAGCGCTTCGCCACCTGCACCTACGCCGAGGCCGACCCGGCCACCGGACTGGTCCAGATCGTCCGCGCCGGCCATGTGGACCCGCTCGTCCAGGACCCCGACGGCACGGCCCGCCGGCTCCCCGTGGACGGCGGGCTGCCGCTCGGCCTGTCCGCCGAGTTCGCCCGGCTGGACTACCCGGTGACCACCGTCGAACTCGACCCCGGCCAGACCCTGCTGCTCTACACCGACGGCCTGGTGGAGAAGCCGGGCGCCGACCTCGACGAGGGGCTCCAGTGGCTCTCCTCGCTGGTCAAGCGCGGGCCCCGGGACCTCCAGGAGCTCGCCGACCACCTCTGCGACGTCGTCGAGGAGCGGGGCGGCGAGGACGACGTGGCGATCCTGCTGCTGCGCCGCGACGGCGACCGGCCGCAGCCCGGCGGGCGCCTCCAGCAGCACGTCGGGCAGAACGACCCGGAGGCGCTCAGCTCGGCCCGGCACATGATCCGGGCCGCGGTCCGGGCCTGGGGCGCGGGCACCCGCTCCGACGAGATCGAGCTGGTCGCCGACGAGCTGATGACCAACGCCCTGATGCACACCGACGGCGGCGCCATCGTGACCCTGCGGATGCTGCCCGGGGCCGAGCGGCGGCTGCGGGTCGAGGTGGAGGACCGTTCCAGCGCGCTGCCCCGCCGCCGCGAGGCGGGCGAGGCGGGGGTGTCCGGGCGCGGGCTGTTGCTGGTCGACCGGATCTCCGACCTGTGGGGCGTGGAGCCGCGCGGCGGAGGCAAGTGCGTGTGGTGCGAGTTCGTCACGGACCAGCCACCGGAGGAGTGAGCGGCCCGGTCGTCAGAGGAGTGAGCGGCCCGGCCGCTGGGGGGAGCGGGCGGCCCCGGCGGGCGTCCGCCGCCGTCCTCGGGCAGGCTGGGACCATGCCCGAACTGCCCGAGGTCGAAGCCCTCCGCGCCTTCCTGGACGAGCACCTGGTGGGCAAGGAGATCGCCCGCGTGCTGCCCGTCGCGATCAGCGTGCTCAAGACCTACGACCCGCCGCTCGGCGCCCTCGACGGGGCGCGGGTCACCGGGGTCGCGCGGCACGGCAAGTTCCTGGACATCGCCACCGAGGGCGGCGCGGGGGAGCTCCACCTGCTGGTGCACCTCGCCCGGGCGGGCTGGCTCCAGTGGAAGGACGTGCTGCCCGACGGCCCGCCTCGGCCGGGGAAGGGCCCGCTGGCCCTGCGTACCGCGCTCACCGGGGGCGACGGCTTCGACCTGACCGAGGCGGGCACCACCAAGCGCCTCGCGGTCCACCTCGTGCGCGCGCCCGGCGAGGTCCCCGGAGTGGCCCGGCTCGGCCCCGACCCGCTCGCCGAGGACTTCGACCTGGCCGCCTTCACGGCGCTGCTGGCCGGTGAACGGCGCCAGATCAAGGGCGCGTTGCGCGACCAGAGCCTGATCGCGGGGATCGGCAACGCCTACAGCGACGAGATCCTGCACGTGGCCAGGATGTCCCCGTTCAAACCCACCCAGAACCTCACCCCGGAGGAGACCGCCGCCCTGTACGCGGCCATGCGGGAGACCCTCGCGGAGGCCGTCGAGCGCTCCCGGGGAGTGGCCGCCGGGAGGCTCAAGGCCGAGAAGAGGAGCGGGATGCGGGTGCACGGGCGGACCGGCGAGCCGTGCCCGGTCTGCGGGGACACCATCCGCGAGGTCTCCTTCAGCGACAGCTCGCTCCAGTACTGCCCGACCTGCCAGACCGGCGGGAAGCCGCTGGCCGACCGCCGGCTCTCGCGCCTGCTCAAGTGACCTTCGGGTGCCGCCCGTTCAGACCAGGGCGGCGGCCAGCGCGGCGAAGGCGGCGACGATGACGGCGACCCGGGCGTAGTGGTAGCGGTCCCAGCGCGCCTGCTGCTCCTTCCAGTCGGCGGGCCGGTTCTCCGGCGTCCAGGTCTTGCCCCGGTCGTTGATCGGCACGAGCAGCAGCACCGACATGAGCACGCTGACGACCAGCAGCGCGCCCGCCGTGACGAGGAGTCCGGTCCCCGCCCCGCCCCACCCGGCGACGGCCAGCACCGCGACCAGGGCGAGCGAGCCGACGTACCAGAAGGGCATGACGGCGCCGAGCATCCGGCCCCCGTGGGCGCGGCCCAGCAGGCCGCTGTCCTCGGGGAGGGCCTTGAAGATCGGGTTCATCACGAAGGCGACGGAGAACTCCACGCCGACCATCAGGCCGACGACCACGACGGTGACGACCTCGACTGTGCTGAGCATGACGGTCCCTCCGGGGAACGCAACGGGATCTAGCGTCGCTAGCTGATGTGGCAACGCTAGTGCTGTCATCGCTTGCTTGTCTAGCGGTGCTAGCATCGGGTCATGTCGGTACAGGAACGCAAGCAGCGCGAACGGGCGGACCGCGAGCGCCTCATCGTGGCCACGGCCCGCGAACTCGCCGAGAGCCAGGGCTGGGACGCGGTCACCACCCGCCGGCTCGCCGAACGCATCGAGTACAGCCAGCCCGTCCTCTACAGCCACTTCCGAGGCAAGCGCGAGATCATCGGCGCCGTCGCCCTCGAAGGCGCCGCCGAGCTGGCGCGGGCCGTCCGCGCCGCGACCGGCGCCGCCGCCGGCCCGCGCGCCCGGGTCGCCGCCCTCGCCCGCGCCTACCTCGACTACGCCGAGCGCAACCCGGCGGTCTACGACGCCATGTTCCAGCTCGACGGCGGCCTCGCCTTCGCGGACGAGGACACCCCCGCGCCCCTGAAGGACGCCTTCGCCGCGCTCCTGGAAACCCTCGGCGAGGCCGCCGGGGACGGGGTCGACCCGGGCCTGTTCACCGAGACCTTCTGGGCCGCCCTGCACGGGCTCGCCACTCTGACCCGGGCCGGACGGCTCCCCGCCGCCGACGCCGGACGCCGCGCGGAACTGGTCGCGGACCGCCTCGCCGTACTCGCTGCGGCCCCCGGGGACACCCTCAAGGACCTGACCGGTGGATCGGGGCCGGACAGGCCCTAGACTCCCCGCATGGTGCGCGTACTGGCCGTCGACGACGAGGCGCCCGCCCTGGGGGAGCTGCTCTACCTGCTGCGGGCCGACCCGAGGGTGCGCAGCGCCGAGGGGGCGGGCGACGCCACCGAGGCCCTGCGCCGGATCGGGCGCGCCCTGGAGCCCGGCCCCGGCGGCGGCGAGGGGCCCGGCGCCCTCGACGTCGTCTTCCTCGACATCCACATGCCCGGCCTCGGCGGCCTCGACCTCGCCCGGGTGCTCGGCCGTTTCGCCCGCCCACCGCTCATCGTCTTCGTCACCGCCCACGAGGGCTTCGCCGTCCAGGCCTTCGACCTGGAGGCCGTCGACTACGTGCTCAAGCCCGTGCGCCGCGAACGCCTCGCCGAGGCCGTCCGCCGCGTCCACGACCTCGTCCACGCCACCGCCCCGGCCCCCGCGCCCGAACAGATCCCGGTCGAACTCGGCGGCGTCACCCGCTTCGTGCCCGTCGACGCCATCGCGTACGTCGAGGCCCACGGCGACTACGCCCGGCTGCACACCGACCACGGCAGCCACCTCGTCCGCATCCCGCTCTCCGTCCTGGAGGAGCGCTGGGCCGACCGGGGCTTCGTCCGCATCCACCGCAGCCACCTCGTCGCCCTCGGCCGCGTAGACGAACTCCGCCTCGACGGCGGCGCCACCTCCGTCCGCGTCGGCGACGCCGAACTCGCCGTCTCCCGCCGCCACGCCCGCCACCTCCGCGACCTCCTCATGCGCCGCACCCCCTGAGGCCCCGGCCCCTACCGGCGCCCCGGCCCTTCGGCCTACACTCCACGGGCCCAGCAGACCGTGAGAGAGCGGACGCCGATGTCCGAGCACCACCCGCCGCGACGGCCCCCGCGCGAGACCGTCACCTACGCCTCGGCCCACCGCGGCGCAGTGCCGGGCCCCCGGCCCCAGCACGCCCCCGCCCGCTCCGAGATCAGCGAGCAGACCACCCTCGGCCACACCTATGTGCGCTCGCTGATGCGCAGCCAGCTCCGCGCCGCGCTCACCGCCCTCGCCGCGCTGGTCCTGCTCGTCGGCCCGCTGCCGCTGCTGCTCGCCCTGCCCGCCCCCGAGGCCGCCGTGTGGATCGCCCTCGGCGTCGGCGTCCACCCCCTCGTGTGGGCCGTCGCCCACTGGTACGTGCGCCGCGCCGAACGCAACGAACGCGACTTCACCCGCCTCGTCGAGCGGTGAACCCCGCCCCGTGAACCACAGCTACGCGATCGCCGCCGTCACCGCCGTCGTCCTCGCCACCGTCCTCATCGGCGCCCTCGGCCTGCGCATCTCCCGCACCACCTCCGACTTCTACGTGGCCTCCCGCACCGTCGGCCCCCGCCTCAACGCCGCCGCCATCAGCGGCGAGTACCTCTCCGCCGCCTCCTTCCTCGGCATCGCCGGACTCGTCCTCGTCCAGGGCCCCGACATGCTCTGGTACCCGGTCGGCTACACCGCCGGCTACCTCGTCCTGCTGCTCCTCGTCGCCGCCCCGCTGCGCCGCTCCGGCGCGTACACCCTCTCCGACTTCGCCGAGGCGCGGCTCGAATCGGCCCCGGTGCGCCGGCTCGCCAGCCTCTTCGTCGTCGGCGTCTGCTGGCTCTACCTGCTGCCGCAGCTCCAGGGCGCCGGACTCACCCTGGAGATCCTCACCGGCGCCCCCGACTGGGTCGGCGGCCTGCTCGTCGCCCTCGTCGTCACCGGCACCGTCGCCGCCGGCGGGATGCGCAGCATCACCTTCGTCCAGGCCTTCCAGTACTGGCTCAAGCTCACCGCCCTCCTCGTCCCGGTGCTCTTCCTCGCCGCCGCCTGGTACGGGGACGGCGCCCCGCGCGCCCGCTTCGACGCCCCCGCCGTCTTCCGCGCGCACACCAGCGTCCGCGTCGCCGAGACCGTACGCCTGGAGTCCGACGCCCCGCTCACCCTCGCCGTCACCGGCCGGGTCGACTCCCGGACGTACGCCGGTGAGCCCGTCACCCTCGCCCCCGGCACCCACCGCGTCGAGGCGGGCACCACCCTCGCCTTCCCCGAGGGCGCGCCCGTGCCGCGCCGCGCCGGCACCGGATCGGATCCCCTCGGCTGGTCCCAGCCGCTCGCCGGGAGCCGCGACGGGCACCAGCTGTACGCCACCTACGGGCTGATCCTCGCCACCTTCCTCGGCACCATGGGCCTGCCGCACGTCGCCGTCCGCTTCTACACCAGCCCGCACGGCCGCGCCGCCCGCCGCACCACCCTCGTCGTCCTCGGCCTGGTCGGCGTCTTCTACCTGATGCCGCCGCTGTACGGGGCGCTCGGCCGGATCTACGCCCCCGAACTCGCCCTGACCGGCGCCGCCGACGCCGCCGTGCTCGTGCTCCCCGAACGGATGCTCGGCGGGGTCCTCGGCGACCTGCTCGGCGCGCTCCTCGCGGGCGGCGCCTTCGCCGCGTTCCTCTCCACCGCCTCCGGGCTCACCATGTCCGTCGCGGGCGTGCTCACCCAGGACGTGCTGCCCGCCCGGGGCGTCCGGCACTTCCGGCTCGCCACCCTGCTGGCCACCGCCGTGCCGCTGGGCGTCGGCCTCGTCGCCTCCGCCGTGCCGGTCGCCGACGCCGTCGGCCTCGCCTTCGCCGTCTCCGCCTCCTCCTTCTGCCCGCTGCTCGTCCTCGGCATCTGGTGGCGCCGGCTCACCCCGCCCGGCGCCGCCGCCGGACTGCTGCTCGGCGGCGGCTCCGCGCTCGCCGCCGTCATGGCCACCCGCGCCGGACTGCCGGCCGCGGGCTGGCCGCACACCCTGATGGCCTGGCCCGCCGTCTGGTCGGTGCCGCTCGGCTTCCTCAGCATGGTCCTGGTCTCGCTCGCCACCCCGCGCCGGGTGCCGCCCGGGACCCCGGCGATCCTGGCCCGGCTGCACCTGCCCGAGGAACTCGGCATGGCCCGCAGGCCCGGACCGAAGGGGGCCGCGCGATGAGCGGCATCGCGCTGGCCGCGGCGGGCGCCGTCGCCGCCGTGCTGCTCACCGTCGGCTTCGTGCTCGGCCGGAGCACCGCCCGGCGCGGCCGGGGCCCGGCCGACGCGGGCCTCGGCAGCCCCGTCGAACGCGCCACCTTCCACACCCTGCACACCGCCTCGCTCGCCGCGCCCCCGCTGCGCGCAGGGCTCACCGGCGAGACCGCCGCCCGCGCCGTCGGACGGCTGCGCCCGCTGCTCGGCACCGAGGCGCTCTGTCTCACCGACCGCGCCGAGGTGCTCGCCTGGGACGGGCCCGGCGGCGCCCACCACCGGGAGCGGGTCGCCGGACTGGTCGCCGAGACCCTCGCCTCCGGCCGCAGCCGCTCCGTCCACACCGACCACGCCGACTGCCCCGACGACTCCTGCCCGCTGCGCTGGGCGGTGGTCGCCCCGCTGACCGGTGAGGACGGGGTGCTCGGCGCCCTCGTCGCGTACGGCTCGCGCGAGTCGGCGGTGCTGGTGCGCGCCGCCACCGAGGTGGCCCGCTGGGTCTCCGTCCAGCTCGAACTGGCCGAGCTCGACCGCTCCCGCACCCGGATCGTCGAGGCGGAGATCCGCGCCCTGCGCGCCCAGATCTCCCCGCACTTCATCTTCAACTCGCTCGCCGCCATCGCCTCGTTCGTCCGCACCGACCCCGAGCGGGCCCGCGAACTGCTGCTGGAGTTCGCCGACTTCACCCGCTACTCCTTCCGCAGGCACGGCGAGTTCGCCCGGCTCGCCGACGAACTGCGCTCCATCGAGCAGTACCTGGCGCTCGCCGGGGCCCGCTTCGGCGACCGGCTCACGGTCACCCTGCGGATCGCGCCCGAGGTGCTGACCGTGGCGCTGCCCTTCCTGTGCCTCCAGCCGCTGGTGGAGAACGCCGTCAAGCACGGCCTGGAGGACTCCGCCGACGGCTGCCGGATCGTCATCGCGGCCCAGGACGCGGGCGCCGAGGCGGTCGTCACCATCGAGGACGACGGGGTCGGCATGGACCCCGAGGAGCTGCGCGCCCTGCTGCGCGGCGAGCGCCCCGCCTCCTCGGGGATCGGCCTGAGCAACGTCGACGAGCGGCTGCGGCAGGTGTACGGGCCGGAGCACGGGCTCGTCATCGAGACCGGGCCCGGGGCCGGGATGAAGGTGACCGTGCGGCTGCCCAAGTACCGGCCCGGGGTGCACCCCGTGGTCTGAGCGCCCGGCGGCTCGGGCTCAGTACAGGTGCAGCGCGAGGTGGGCGAGGGCCACGCCCAGCTGCCAGGCGGGCAGCCACACCTGCCGCTCCTCGTCGATGGCGGCCGAGGGCGGCGCGGGCAGCGCGCCGGGCACCCCCGCGAGGTCGGCCAGGTCGGCGGCGCGCAGCTCGGTCGCGCGCAGCAGCCGCCAGGTGGCGCGGGCCAGCGCGAGGTCGGGGTCCGGTCCGTCCCCGTCGGCCGGCGCGGCGAGCCGGGCCTCGACCCAGTCGGTCCAGGGGTGGTCGTGGGCGGTGCGCCGCAGCCACTCGTCCACCCCGGCGCCCGCGAGGTGGACGGTCAGGGCCAAGGCCTGCCGCCCGGCGCGGAACTCCAGCGATCCCGGCTCGACGAGCCCGCTGGTGCGCAGCAGGTCGTCGGCGGCGTACTCGGCGCAGAGCCAGTCCATGGGGACGGCGAGCCCGCCCCCGCCGGCGCCGTTCGTGCTCTCGGGCAGCAACGCTCCACCTTCTCCCGGACGTCCCTCACGAGGCCCCGAGGACGAGCCTCCACCAGGAAGCACGTGCGCGGGGCGCACTTTGCTCAACTCGCCCGCGCGGTTCCGGATACGGTTCGCGCCACATCGGTGCAGGTGGGGGAGGTGTGACGGGGGTGAGAGAGGGGGCGTGGGCGCTCGCGCGGGTCAGCCGAGGAGCGCGTACACCGCCGTCGCGTGGGCGGCCGTCTCCTCGCTCCCCTCGGCGGTCATGGTGATGTCGGCGAAGGCCATCCGCTTGCCGGTCTTGGTGAGCCGGGCCCGCACCAGGACGTCCGCGCCGGCCACCGCGCGCTGGAAGCTGATGGACTGCTGGACCGTGGTCATCGGGACGAAGCCGCCGCGGGCGGCGGACACCGCGAGCACGGTCGCGGTGTCGGCCGCGGCCATCAGCGCCTGACCGGACAGCCCGCCGCCCTCCCGGGCGAGCCGTTCGGACCAGGGCAGCCGGAGCACGGCCCGGGCGCCCTCCGGGCCGTCCGCGCCGTGCACGGAGACCACGGTGAGCCCCAGGTCGCGCACCCAGGGGGCGAAGTTGTCGGCGAGGATCCGTTCGGCGGCGGCGGGAGTCAGCGTCACGGGATCATTGTGGGACGGCGGTCCGGGGCCGGGCAACGGTGCGCCGGGGCGGCCGGTAGCCGGTGAGGCGTCGTCCCAGCAGCCGCAGCGCGTAGTGCGAGCGGGACTTGACGGTGCCCGCCGGGATGCCGAGGTCGGCAGCCGCCTCGTTGACGGTCAGGCCGCGGAAGTAGAGCCGGACGAGGACCGCGCGGTGCTCCGGGCTGAGGTCGCGCACCGCGGCCCGGACGTCGAGGGCGGCGTCGGCGGATTCGGTGGCGTCGGCCGGGTCGGCGGTGACGGCGAGCGCCCCGTCGCCGATCTCGGCGGGGCGGGCGAGCCGGGAGCGGCGGGCGTCGATGGCGAGCCGCCGGGCCACCGTGAAGAGCCAGGGGCGCATCGACTCGTAGGGCGCGGCGAAGGCCTCGGGGTGCAGCCAGGCCCGGACCAGGGTCTCCTGGGCCAGGTCCTCGGCGCGCTGCCGGTCGCCGTGGGTCAGCTTGAGCAGGAAGGCGAGCAGCGCGGGCCCGTGCTCGGACTGGAGCTCCTTCAGGGTCCGCTCGTCGGTGGTTGCCGTGGTCATGGCCCGTATCCGAACGCATCCGGGCGGCGGGGGACAGGGAACGGACGGCGGCGTGCGACGAACGGTCGCACCGCGCGGTGAACGGTACGGCGAACGGACAGCCGGAGGCATTGCGTCCGATTCAGCGGGCTTTGCCGGGAAACGCGGCAATGACCCTTGACTGGGGCCATTGCCGAGGCTCAATTCAAAGGGATCAGATGCTCATCCTATGAACGGCTGGAGCTCGGCAGATGACCTCACGCACCCGACCCGGCGCGGCGGCCCTCGCCGCGCTCCTGCTCGCCGCGGCCACCGGCTGCGCCGCCCGCGACCACGCCCCGCCCGCCCCCGCCGCACCCAGCGGGCAGCCCCGCCACCCGGCCGCCCCCGGGGGCGCGTCCGCCCCCGCCGGCTTCACCCTCGTCGCCTCCGGGGACGTGCTGCCGCACGACTCGATCATCCGCCAGGCCGCCGCCGACGGGGGCGGCGCGGGCTACGACTTCCGCCCCATGTTCGCCGGTGTGAAACCCGTCGTCTCCCGCGCCGACCTGGCCATCTGTCACATGGAGACCGTCTACGGGGAGGACGGCGGACCCTACACCGGCTACCCCGCCTTCAAGTCGCCCCCCGAGATCGCCGCCGCGCTCAAGGCGACCGGCTACGACTCCTGCTCCACCGCCTCCAACCACACCCTCGACGACGGCGCCGACGGGCTCCGCCGCACCCTCGACGCCCTCGACAAGGCGGGCGTCCGGCACGCCGGGTCCGCCCGCACCGCCGCCGAGGCGGGCCGGCCCGCCCTGCTCAAGGCGGGCGGCGCCACCGTGGCCCAGCTCGCCTACACCTACGACACCAACGGCTATCCCATGCCCGAGGGGCAGCCCTGGGCCGTCCAGCTCCTCGACGAGCAGCGGATCGTCACCGACGCCCGGGCCGCCCGCCGGGCCGGGGCCGACGTCGTCGTGGTCTCCGTCCACTGGGGCACCGAGTGGCAGACCGAGCCCGACGAGCGCCAGCTCTCCCTCGGCCGCGCCCTCACCGCCTCGGCCACGGACGGGCGCCCCGACATCGACCTCGTCCTCGGCACCCACGCGCACGTGCCGCAGGCATACGAGAAGGTCAACGGCACCTGGATCGTCTACGGCATGGGCGACCAGATCGCCGGAGACATGATCAACTACGAGGGCGGCTACGACCGGCGCGGCAACCAGGGCACCCTCGCGCGCTTCACCTTCGCCCCGCCCGCCGCGCCCGGACGGCGCTGGGAGGTCGTCAAGGCCGAGTTCGTCCCCCAGCTCTTCGACACCGCACGCGGCCGGGTGGTCAACCTGAACGCGGCGATCCGCGCGGGCGAGGAGCAGTACACCGAGACCCGCGACACCCTCCGCGAGGTCGTCCTCGGCCGAGGCGCCGCCCGCGACGGCCTGGTCATGGGCGAATAGGGCCCCGGCCCGGTACACGCGATCCCGGCCCCGGCGCCGGCTCCTACGGCACCACCGTGACCGGCCAGCGGCCCGCCTTGACCAGGCGCACCGCGACCGAGCCCACGAACCGGTGCCCGGCCGACTCCGAGGCGCCCACGACGACCGCGTCCGCCTTCAGCTCGTCCGCGGCGGCCACCAGCCCCGCGTAGGCGTCCCCGCGGACGGTGTGGAACTCCCAGCGCACCCGCCAGATCTCCTTCACCCGCTCGGCCGACTCGCGGATGTCGGCGACCAGCCCCTCCGCGATCTCCTCCGTGGTCCCGGCGACCGGCGCGCCCAGCGCCGCGCCCGCCGTGATCAGCGGCTGCACGTAGACCAGGGCCAGCAGGGCGTTCTGCCGCCGGGCCAGACCGGCCGCGTAGGAGACCGCGCGCAGGGAGGACTCCGAGCCGTCCACCCCGGCCACGATCACCTTCGGGCCGTCGGTACCTCGTTCGTAACCACTCACCCTCCGAGGCTATCGGCTCATCGAGTGCTTTCCGCCGGGCCGCCGGTGTCGCTGAGAAGCCCGCACGCCCCGCCGTACGAACCATTGGCCATGAAAAACGATGAGAAGCCCGTCGGGCGGCGGTCGCTGCTGCGGCTCGCCGCCGCCCTCGGCGCCACGGCCACGGTCGGGGTCTTCGCGGCCGACCGCCTGAGCGGACCGGAGGCCGGGCCGGTGGCCGGGGCCGCGCCCCCGGCGTCCCCGGCGCCCCCGGCCCGCCCGGCGGGCGCACCCGGCGCGCAGGCGCAGTCCCGGCTGCGGCCCGCCGCCTACCGCCTCCAGCCGATGACCGGCTACGCGCCCCCGGCCTTCCGGCGCGCGGTCCCGCCCGTGCGCACCCGCCCCTTCCTCCATCTCACCGGCGTCGGGCGCTCGATGGTGCTCACCTTCGACGACGGGCCCGACCCCCGCTACACCCCGGACATCCTGGCCGTCCTGCGCGCCCACGGCTGCCGGGCGATGTTCTTCGTCTGCGGCGAGATGGCCGTGGACAACCAGGACCTGCTCAAGGAGATGGCCGCCGACGGGCACGTGGTCGGCAACCACTCCTGGTCCCACCCGCTGATCCCGAAGCTGCGCCCCTCCCGGATCCGCCAGGAGCTCGGCTCCACCAGCGAGGTGATCGAACGGGCCCTGGGCGCCCCACCGCTCTGGTACCGGGCGCCGTACGGGGCCTGGAACCGGCACTCGTTCGAGATCGGCGCGGAGCTCGGCATGGAGCCGATGGCCTGGACCGTGGACACCCTGGACTGGCAGGAGCCGCCCACCGACTCCATCGTGCGCCGGGTCCTCGACGGCGCCGGGCCGGGGGTCGTCGTGCTCAACCACGACGCGGGCGGCGACCGGGCGCACAGCGTGGCCGCGCTCCGGCGCTACCTTCCCGCCCTCCTCGACGCGGGCTACAGCATCACCGTCCCGCGCCGCTGAGCGCGCGGGGGCCCCGGCACGTTCCCGCGTGCCGGGGCCCCCGCGTCCGGGCTGTCCGGGGTCAGCGCGTGCTCACCATCCGGGCGTAGACGACCACGTTGCCGTCGTAGCCGCGGGCCCGCGAGTAGCCGCCGCCGCAGGTGATCACCCGCAGTTCGGGCTCGCCGGTGTCCGCGTAGACCTGGACGCCGGGGAAGTCGTCCTTGGCGTACACCTCCACGCCGTAGATCTCGAAGACCGCCACCCGGCCGTCGTAGCGCTCGACCTCGACGTGCTGCCCCTTCTGGAGCGAGCCGAGGCCGTAGAAGACGGCGGGGCCCGCCATGTTGTCGACGTGCCCCACCACCACCGCGGTGCCGCGCTGGCCCGGCGCGATGCCGTTCTGGTACCAGCCGGCGAGATTGGCGTCCTGGGCCGGGGGCGCGGCGATCCAGCCGTTCGGGTCGAGCCCCACGTCCATGATCGGGGCGGCCACCCGGAGCGCCGGGATCCTGATCCGGGAGGCGGGGGCGAAGGGCAGCGGCTGGAGCCCGGCGGCCGCGGTCGGAGCGGGGCCGACGGGACGGGTGACCGGGCGGGCCGCGGCGGTGGGCTGCGGGGGACCCGACTCGAAGCCGGCGCCGTTGCGCATCATCGCCAGGCCGGACAGCATGACCAGGGCCAGGGCGCCCCAGGGTTGGCGTCTCCTGGCCGCGTCGAGGACGCTGAAGTCCTTGGTCCTCATGGTTCTCCCTTCGTGGGCGTCACGGGAACGGTAAGGGGGCGCCGGGGGACCGGCGATCGGGGCGGGGCGAACGGGTGTCGGCCGTCGGGGCGGGGGCGTCCGGGTGATGCCCCATCCGAGTAATCGTCAGATGAT
Source organism: Streptomyces sp. NPDC042100 (assembly GCF_055582325.1). NCBI lineage: Bacteria > Bacillati > Actinomycetota > Actinomycetes > Kitasatosporales > Streptomycetaceae > Streptomyces > Streptomyces sp. NPDC042100. The sequence continues at coordinate 95,227 of NZ_JBVJDK010000004.1, read as the reverse complement.
CCGTCTGACGGTGCGTGACCTGCGGAACCGTCAGCCGGGGACCCCCGTTCGGCCGGTGCCCCGGCTCACCGGGGTGGCCCAAAGCCGACATGCGGCACGGTGTCCCTCTTGTGATGGTTCGTCATGGAAGGCGTACTCGTCGAATCTCCCGGAGCACCGCTTTGGGGCGTCTTCCACTGGAGGTTCACCATGCGTGCTGCACGCACTCTGGCGGTGACGGCGACCGCGTTCGCGGCGCTCGGGCTCGCGGCCCCCCTCGCCACCGCCACCAACGGGCCGACCAACGTGCAGGTCAATCCGTTCGACGTCCACGCGGGCTCGACGATCACCATCACGGCCAAGGGCTGCGGCCACGGAGGCACCGTCACGTCGAACGCGTTCCCCGAGACCAACCTCTCGGTGAACTCCAACGGTCTCTCCAGCGCGATCGCCCGCGTCTACAACAACGCCACGCCCGGCAGCTACAACCTCGCGGTCAAGTGCAGCGACAACAGCAACGTCGTCACGCACCAGTTCCGCGTGCTGCCGGGCCGCGGTTCGCAGGGCGGCCTCGGCGGCTCGCTCGCCCCGAGCTCCACCGAGATGGCGGTCGGCGGCAGCCTGGTCGCCGCGGCCGCGCTGGGCGGCGGCCTCTTCATCGCCCGCCGCCGCCGCACGTCCGGCGCGGGGGTCTGACCGGCCGCACCTCCCGGCCGGACCGCAACGCCCGTCGCCCCCGAGTCCTTGTCCAGGACCCGGGGGCGACGGGCGTGCGGGGCGCGGGCGGCGCGGGGACGCGCCGTCAATGGCGCCGGTCCGCGGCGGACCGGCGCCGCACGACGAGCACCACCCCGGTGGCCGCGGCCAGCACCATCGCCCCGCCGGCCGCGAGCGTCCAGGTGTCCGCCGGGCCGAAGGAGCCGCCGAGGCCGCCCTGCACCCCGCGCGGCGGGGTCAGCAGCGTGGAGCGCGCGGTGGGCGTCGGGCTCGCGCCCCCGCTGATGGTCAGGTCGACGGTGCCGGAGACCCCGCCGGTGCAGTTGAACGAGACGGTGTAGACGGCACCGCGCTTGGCGTCGGAGTCCACGCTCGCGGTCGCGGCCGAGCCCGGCGCGATCGTGACCGTGTCGAAGATGCCCGCCGACGCCGTCGCCGTACTCGCGCAGCCCGGGGCGCTCAGGGTGATCCTGCCGCCCGGGGCGACGGTCCCGGGGGAGATGACGAAGTCGCCCGCCTGCCGGGCGCGCGGTGCCTGCGGCCGGGGCGCTCCCGGAGGTCCGTCGGCGGCGACGGCGAGCGGGGCGGCCAGGGCGAGGGCGGCCGCTCCCAGCAGCACGGTGGACGCGGCACGTATCGCGCGCATGGTGGTTCCTCCGGGTCCCCGAGGAGCAGCCGCGGAAGGGCCTTCCGCGCATCGGACGACATGCACCTCGATGCCCGAAACGCTAGGAGCGCCCTACCACAGCCGCGATCCCAGACGTGCGAATGGGGCACCGATGTCCCCCGCCCGGCCTACGACGGCCGCCCCGGTCAGCCGGTGAGCTGCGGGAACAGGTCGAGGAACGGCGCGGCGGTCGCCGCGATGCCCCGACCGAAGGGCGCGTCGAAGTCCCAGATGAGGAAGAGCAGGAACGCGATCAGCGCACTGAACAGCCCCGCCAGCAGGAGCTCCTTGCCGGTGCGCCGGATCTGGAGCGTGAAGATGAGGCCGACGGTGACCAGGGCGCCGATGATCAGGCCGAACCAGACCACGCCCGGCATCGTGTCCCCGGCGCTCTGCCCGCGCGCCCCGCGCGCGTCGTCGGCGACGCCGACCTGGTCCACCAGCGGCTGGTACGCCTGGCCCTCGAAGTCGTTCGCGGGCCGGTAGTCGGTGACGCTGCGCCGCACCTTCTCCATGAGCCGCGTGCCCTCGTCGCTGAGCTCGCCGTGCTCGGTCATGTGCGGGAACTCGTCCTGGACGACGTACCGGACGTACGTGTCGACGTCGGAGCGGATCCGTTCGCGGGCGGCCACGGGGTACACCTCGGCGCGCGCGGAGATCTCGTGCAGGGCCTGTGCCTCCTGGCGCACGGTCTCCTGGGCGGCGCTGCGGGCCTCCCAGACGCCGGCGATGGCGAGGCCGAGGACGATGGCGTAGACCACGCCGATCATCATCGTCATGTATTCGATGACGTCGGGGGTCTCGCTGGGGTCGTCGTCCTCCGGGAGCTTCCGGTTGTTGATGATGACGATGGTCAGGACGACCGCGCAGGCGGCGGCCATCGCGATGGTCAGGACGAGCCATTCGGACAAGGTTTCCTCCGTTGGCCGAGCGCGGGGCTCAGCGGGAACCGCGCGGGCGCAGGATCGCGGTCGCGATCACGGCCGGGGCGGTGATGAGCAGGGTCGTGGTGATGACGTTCGGGGCGCTCTTCGGCTTGGCCCGCGCGGCGCGCTGGTAGTGCGGCAGGGCCACGGGCGCGGGCGGGCGGGGGCGCAGGGTCGGGGTGGGGGAAGGTTTCGGCGGAGCGGGCGGCTCGGCGCGCGGGGTCGTCGGCGCGGGCGTCGGCGCGGGGGCGGGCGGCGGCACGGTCCGCACGGGCGGCCGGGGCGTGGGCGGCGGAGGCGTGGGCTTCGGCGGCGGGGGAGGCGGTGGTGGCGTCGGCTTCGGGGTCGGGGTCGGGGTCGGAGTCGGAGTCGGGGTCGGAGTCGGTGTCGGGGTGGGGGTCGGTTCCGGCGGGCAGGTCGGGTGCGGGGGGTGCGTGGGATGCGGTGGGTGGGGCCAGTGAGTTGGGTGGGTCGGATGGGGATGAGGTGGATGGGGATGGTGGGTGGGGCGGCAGTGGCCCCATCCGGCGACGGCGACCGAGGTGTTCGAACCATCGGATCCCGTCGTGGCGGAGGCGCAGGCGTCGGCGGCGACGGGCACCGGTGTGGCGAGGAGCCACACGAGCGCCCCGGCCGCCAGGGGCCGCGCGAGGAGCGATCCGTACGGTGACAACAGAGACACGCCGAGCAGCATGATCACGGAAATCGGGCCGTAGGCCCGGAACGGCTCCGGATTCCCCGGATGGAGGGGTTTTCCGGGTGTACGCGTTTGACGTTTCCCCTGTCGGTGTCGACCTGTTGGTGCGGACTGGTCCGCAAGGGGGCGAAGTTGCCGGATATTAGGCCCTCTTGGGGCCTGTTGGGGGTGATTGTTCCGGAGTGGCCGGCAGGGGCGCGGGGCGTGCGGACCGGTGGCCGGTTGTCGCCCCCCGGCGGCGCGGGCGGGGGGTTCCGGGGCCGGTCCGGCCGACGCGGGAACCGCGCACGACCATATGCACGTGAATTTGCACGGGCCGAAGGCGCGAACTCTTCTGTCGTCCGTGCACGTGCCAATGGCGTGTGACCAAGAACGGATCGCGAATTTCCGTTTCTGCTCGCTCTCCAGGCAAGCGATCAGTAGCCTCAGCTCGAACGTCGGCCGCGAACACTTGGCCGTATCCCCGTGGCGACTTGTTGGAGACTTTGATGGAGCGTCCCGCCTGGGCTCCGCCCGGCATCGATATATCGGTGCCGAGCGTGTCCCGTATGTACGACTTCTATCTGGGCGGCTCGCACAATTTCGAAGTGGACCGGGAAGCGGCCCGCAAGGCCATGGAGTTCATGCCGGGACTGCCCAAGATCATGCAGGCGAACCGCGCCTTCATGCGCCGGGCCGTGCGGTACGCGGTGGACAACGACGTCACGCAGTTTCTCGACATCGGCTCGGGCATACCGACCTTCGGCAACGTCCACGAGGTCGCCCAGGCCGCCAGCGGCTCCGCCCGCGTCGTCTACGTCGACCACGACCCGGTGGCCGTCGCCCACAGCCGGGCCGTGCTCGCGGGTGACGACCGCTCGGCCGTGCTCGCCGCCGACCTGCGCAAGCCCGCCGAGATCCTGGACAGTCCTGAGGTCGGCGAACTCCTCGACCTGGAGCGGCCGGTGGCCCTGCTCCTGGTCGCCGTGCTGCACTTCCTGGAGGACGCCGAGGACCCCGCCGCCCTCGTCGCCGAACTGCTCGCCGGGCTCGCCCCCGGCAGCCTGCTCATCCTCACCCACGCCTCCTACGAGGGCATCCCGCTGCCGCCCGAACGGGCCGGCGGCACGGTCGGCGTCTACCGGGACATCCGCAGCCCGCTCGTCATGCGCTCGCGCGAGGAGATCGCCCGCTTCTTCGACGGCACCGAACTCGTCGCCCCCGGGCTGGTGTCGATGCCGCACTGGCGGCCCGACGCACCCGAAGAGGAGGAGGACCCCTACGCCTTCTCCGGGTTCGCAGGGGTGGGGCGCACGGCGTGAAGGTCCCGCCCGAGCAGGCCGGCTCCGTCGCCGACGCCGACGGTCCCGAGAACAGACTCAGACGGTTCGTGACCATCTGGAGCAGGGCCGTCTTCCCGGTCACCGCGACCTCGCTGACCCGGCAGGAGTTCGAGGGCCATCTGCTGCCGCTGGCCCGCGAGTTGAGCGCCGCGCTGCGAGCCAGGCCGTTCGACACCGCGCCCGCGCACCGGGTCGGCCAGGCCCTGATCGCCGCACACTGCACCGACCCGGACGCGCTGGCCCGCAGCCTCGGCGTCGTCGACGCCTATCTGGTGCTGTACTGCGCCGACGACCCGGACGTCGCCGGCGCGGGCGCCGAGGAGCTGCGGGCCCGCTGCTCCCGGCTCCAGCACGCCATGGCCGCCGGTTTCGCCCAGGCGCTGCGCGAGCGGACGCTGAACGAGCAGGAGACCATCGCGCACTCGGCGCTCTCCGCCCGCAGCGCCGCCGAACTCGCCCTGCACGCCACCGAGAGCCGCTTCCGCGCGGTCTTCGAGGGCGCGGCGATCGGCATCGGCATCGCCGACCTCGACGGCAACGTCCTGGAGGTCAACGAGACCCTGACCCGGATGTTCGGCGGCCTCGAACAGCACGTCCTCAGCCGCAACATCGCCGAGTGGTCGCACCCGGAGGACGGCCCCCACGTCTGGCGCCTGTACGACGAGCTGGTGCGCGGCGAGCGCGAGCACTACCGGGTGGAGAAGCCGTACTACCGAGGCGACGGCACCGTGCTGTGGACCAACCTCACCGTCTCGCTGCTGCGCGACGCCGCCGGGGTGCCCCGCTATCAGCTCGCGCTGATGGAGGACACCACCGAACGGCGGCTGCTCAACCTGCGGTTGCGGTACGAGGCCACCCACGACGCGCTGACCGGGCTGCCCAACCGGACGCTGTTCTTCGAGCGCCTGGAGAAGACGCTGGCCCCGGGCGACGGGCGCTTCGGCCTGTGCTACCTGGACCTCGACGGCTTCAAGGTGGTCAACGACAGCCTCGGCCACGCCACCGGCGACCGGCTGCTGGTCGAGGTGGCCGACCGGCTCCAGGGCTCCGTGAAGGCGCCCGGCGAGATGGTGGCCCGGCTCGGCGGCGACGAGTTCGTCGCGCTGACCACCGGCTCCGACAGCGAGCACAAGGTCGCCGAGCTCGCCGACCGGATGCTCGGCGCGCTCGCCGCCCCGATCCGCGTCGACGGCCGCGAACTGACGGTGCGCGGCAGCGTCGGCGTGGTGGAGGGCCCGGTGGGGGAGCGGACCGCGGCCGAGGTGCTGCGCAGCGCCGACATCACCATGTACCGGGCCAAGTCGGCGGGCGGCAACCGTTTCGAGTTCGCCGACGCCGAGGCCGACGCCCGCGCCATCACCCGGCACGGGCTCACCACCGCGCTGCCCGCGGCCCTGGAGCGGGGCGAGTTCTTCATCGAGTACCAGCCGCTGGTCCACCTGGACGACGGCAGCGTGCACGGTGCCGAGGCGCTGGTGCGCTGGTGCCACCCGCAGCACGGGGTGCTCGGCCCGGACCGCTTCATCCCGCTCGCCGAGAACACCGGGCTCATCGTGCCGCTGGGCCGCTGGGTGCTCGAAGAGGCCGTGCGGCAGGCCCGGTTCTGGCAGGCCCGGCACGCCGACGGCGGCCCGCTGCGGATCAACGTCAACCTCTCGCCGACCCAGCTGCACCACCCCCGGCTCGTCGCCGACACCGTCGACGTGCTGGAGCGCTCCGGGCTCGAAGCGGGCGCGCTGTGCCTGGAGGTGACGGAGTCGGCACTCATCGGCGCGGACGACGACCTGCTCAAGCCGCTGCGGCAGCTCGCCGACATGGGCGTGGACATCGCGCTCGACGACTTCGGCACCGGCTACTCCAACCTCGCCAACCTGCGCCGGCTGCCGGTGAGCGTGCTCAAGCTGGACCGCTCCTTCACGCAGGGGATGCAGCAGCACCCGGTGGACCCGGTCGACCTCAAGATCGTCGAGGGGATCGTCCAGCTGGCCCACAGCCTGGAGCTGGCCGTCACGGTCGAGGGCGTGGAGACCGGGGCGCAGGCCCAGCAGCTGCGCGAGCTCGGCTGCGACACGGCCCAGGGCTGGTACTACGCCCGCCCCGGCGCCCCGGACCGGATCCACTCGCTGGTCCTGGCGGACGCGGTGTAGGGCGGACGCGGCGGGTCAGGCCCCGGAGCCGCCCCGCCGCGAGGCCATGAGCAGCCGCTGGAGCTCGCGGGCCGCGCGGGGCGGGGCCACGTCGCTGCGGTGGGCCAGCGCGATCGTGCGCTGGAGGCCCGGGCGGGCCAGCGCCGTCACGCGCAGGTCGCGGCTCGCGCGGGCCGCGACCATCGTGGGGACGACCGCGAGGCCGAGCCCGGCCCGTACGAAGCCGAGGACGGCGTCCATCTCGCCGCCCTCGACCGTGAACGAGGGCTCGAAGCCCTCCGCGCGGCAGGCCGCCACGGTCAGTTCCCGCAGGTCGTAGCCGTGCCGGAACATCACGAGCGGCTGGTCGCGCAGATCGGCGATGCGCACCGGGCGGCGCGGCGCGGGGCTGGAGGCCGAGGAGACCACCACCAGGTCCTCGGTCAGCAGCTCCACCGTGGTCAGGGCCGGGGAGGGCGTCGGCAGCGGCAGCACCACCAGCGCCAGGTCCAGGGCGCCGCGCGCCAGCTCCCGGACCAGGTCGTGCGAGCCGCCCTCCTCGATCAGCAGCCGGATCCCCGGGTGCAGGTCGTGGAAGGCGCGCAGCACGTCCGGGAGCAGCCCCGTGCAGAGGCTGGGGGTCGCGCCGAGCCGCACCCGGCCGCGCCGCAGCTGCACCAGCTCCTGCACCTCGTGCCGGGCGGTGTCGGTGTCGGCGAGGATCCGGCGGGCCAGCGGCAGCAGCGCCTCGCCCGCGTCGGTCAGCGCGATGTTGCCCCGGGCCCGGCTGAACAGCTCCGCCCCCAGCTCCTGCTCCAGGGCCTTGATCTGCTGGGAGAGCGAGGGCTGCGACACGTGGACGCGCTCGGCGGCGCGGGTGAAGTGACGGGTCTCGGCGACGGCCACGAAGTACAGGAGCTGCTGGAACTGCATGGGACCAGCCTACCCCGCTCGATAGGAGGGCCCTATGGAGATCAGCCGAACCATGTCTTGGACCTCTCGGGCCCTTCGCCCCTACCGTCGCAGGCATGGCTCTGGCACCCCATCACGACCGGAAGGCGGGCCGCCCGCCCGCGGGCCCGACCCGCGGCTTCTGGGCGTCCACGATCGGCAAGAAGACCGTCATGGCCGTCAGCGGCCTGACGATGCTCGCGTACCTCGTCGCGCACGTCGCCGGGAACCTGAAGGTCTTCTTCGGCCCCGAGGAGTTCAACGGCTACGCCCACTGGCTGCGCACCATGGGCGCCCCGGTGCTGCACCACGAGTGGGGCCTGTGGGCCGCCCGGATCGTGCTGGTCGTCGCCGTCGTCGCGCACGTCGTCTCCGCGTACCAGCTCAGCCGGCGCGACCTGCGGGCCCGCCCGACCGCGTACGCGCACAAGCGCCGGCGGTCGAGCTACGCCACCCGCACCATGCGCTGGGGCGGGGTCATCGTCGGCCTCTTCCTCGTCTGGCACATCCTCGACCTGACCACCGGCACCGTCCACCCCGGCTTCCAGGAGGGCAGGCCGTACGAGAACGTCGTCGACACCTTCTCCACCTGGTACGGCAACGTGATCTACCTCGTCGCCATGCTGGCCGTCGGGCTGCACGTCCGGCACGGCTTCTGGAGCGCCGCCCAGACCCTCGGCGCCGGCAACGCCCGCCGCGAGCGCGTCCTGAAGGCCACGGCCAACGCCCTCGCGCTGCTGCTGACCGCAGGTTTCATCTCCGTACCCGTCGCCGTCATGACCGGAGTGGTGAGCTGAATGACCTCCCCCGACTACACCCTCGGCGCCCCGCTCACCGACGGGAAGGCCCCCGGCGGGCCCATCGCGGAGCGCTGGGACACCCGCCGCTTCGAGGCGAAGCTGGTCAACCCCGCCAACCGGCGCGGCCACCGCGTGATCGTCGTCGGCACCGGCCTGGCGGGCGGCTCCGCCGGCGCCACCCTCGCCGAACAGGGCTACCAGGTCGTCCAGTTCTGCTACCAGGACTCCCCGCGCCGCGCCCACTCCATCGCCGCGCAGGGCGGCATCAACGCCGCCAAGAACTACCGCAACGACGGCGACTCCGTGCACCGCCTCTTCTACGACACCGTCAAGGGCGGCGACTTCCGCGCCCGCGAGTCCAACGTGCACCGGCTCGCCCAGATCTCCGTCGAGATCATCGACCAGTGCGTCGCCCAGGGCGTCCCCTTCGCCCGCGAGTACGGCGGACTGCTCGACACCCGCTCCTTCGGCGGCGTCCAGGTCTCCCGCACCTTCTACGCCCGGGGCCAGACCGGCCAGCAGCTCCTGCTCGGCGCCTACCAGGCGCTCTCCCGGCAGATCGCCGCCGGGAACGTGGAGATGCACCCGCGCACCGAGATGCTCGACCTGATCGTCGTCGACGGGCGGGCCCGCGGCATCGTCGCCCGCGACCTGGTCACCGGCGCGGTCTCCACCCACTACGCGGACGCCGTCGTCCTCGCCACCGGCGGCTACGGCAACGTCTTCTACCTCTCCACCAACGCCATGAACTCCAACGCCACCGCCGTGTGGCGGGCGCACCGCCGGGGCGCCTACTTCGCCAACCCCTGCTTCACCCAGATCCACCCCACCTGCATCCCGCGCACCGGCGACCACCAGTCGAAGCTGACCCTGATGAGCGAGTCGCTGCGCAACGACGGACGCATCTGGGTGCCCAAGGCGCAGGGCGACACCCGGCCCGCCCACGAGATCCCCGAGGACGAGCGCGACTACTACCTGGAGCGGATCTACCCCTCCTTCGGCAACCTCGTCCCCCGCGACATCGCCTCGCGCGCCGCCAAGAACGTCTGCGACGAGGGGCGCGGCGTCGGCCCCGGCGGCCAGGGCGTCTACCTCGACTTCGCCGACGCGATCCGCCGGATGGGCCGCGCGAAGGTCGAGGAGAGGTACGGCAACCTCTTCGACATGTACGCGCGGATCACCGCCGAGGACCCGTACGAGGTGCCGATGCGGATCTACCCCGCCGTGCACTACACGATGGGCGGCCTCTGGGTCGACTACGACCTCCAGACCACGGTCCCCGGCCTGTTCGCCATCGGCGAGGCCAACTTCTCCGACCACGGGGCCAACCGGCTCGGCGCCTCGGCCCTCATGCAGGGCCTCGCCGACGGCTACTTCGTGCTCCCCGCCACCATCAACGACTACCTGGCCCGTCACCCGCACGACACCCCGGTCACCGACACCCACCCGGTCGTGCGGGAGGCGCTGGCCGAGACCGAGGACCGGCTGAACCTGCTGCTCGCCGTCGACGGCGACCGCACCCCCGACTCCTTCCACCGCGAACTCGGCGAGCTCATGTGGGAGTTCTGCGGGATGGCCCGCACCGAGGAGGGGCTGCGCACGGCGCTGCGGCGGATCCCGGAGATCCGCGAGGAGTTCTGGCGGCGGATCAAGGTGCCGGGCACCGGAGAGGAGTTCAACCAGTCGCTGGAGAAGGCCAACCGGATCGTCGACTACCTGGAGCTCGCCGAGCTGATGTGTCTCGACGCGCTGCACCGCGCGGAGTCCTGTGGCGGCCACTTCCGCGAGGAGTCCCAGACCCCGGACGGCGAGGCGGCGCGCCGCGACGAGGAGTTCGCGTACGTCGCCGCCTGGGAGGCCGGCCCGTCCGGCACCCCCGTCCTCCACAAGGAGGACCTCGTCTTCGCACACGTCCACCCCACCCAGCGGAGCTACGCATGAAGCTCACCCTGCGCGTCTGGCGCCAGCGGAACGCCGACGCCGAAGGCGCCATGGCCACCTACGACGTCGAGGGCGTCTCGCCCGACATGTCCTTCCTGGAGATGCTGGACACCCTCAACGAGGACCTCATCCTGCGTGGCGAGGACCCGGTCGCCTTCGACCACGACTGCCGCGAGGGCATCTGCGGCGCGTGCAGCCTCGTCATCGACGGCGACGCCCACGGGCCCGAGCGCACCACCACCTGCCAGCTGCACATGCGTTCCTTCCGGGACGGCGACACGATCGACGTCGAGCCCTGGCGGGCCGCCGCCTTCCCGGTGGTGAAGGACCTGGTCGTCGACCGCTCCGCCTTCGACCGGATCATCCAGGCGGGCGGGTACGTCAGCGTCCCCACCGGCTCCGCCCCCGAGGCGCACGCCACCCCGGTGCCCAAGGCGGACGCCGACTTCGCCTTCGAGCACGCCGAGTGCATCGGCTGCGGCGCCTGTGTCGCCGCCTGCCCCAACGGCTCGGCGATGCTCTTCACCTCCGCCAAGGTCAACCACCTGGGCGTGCTGCCGCAGGGCGCGCCCGAGCGCGAGACCCGGGTGCTCGACATGGTGGCGCAGATGGACGCCGAGGGCTTCGGCGGCTGCACCCTCACCGGGGAGTGCGCGACCGCCTGCCCGAAGGGCATCCCGCTGCCCTCGATCGCGGCGATGAACAAGGAGTGGCTGCGGGCGCGCCGGAAGGCGCGCGGCTGAATCCGGACAGTCTGGGAGCGTGAGCCCCGCCACGTCGGGCGCCCCGGAACGAAAGATCGTTCACGAGATCGTCATGATCTCCGCAGAACTTTCGTTCCGGGGCGCTTCCATGCGCCGGAACAGCAAGATCAACTCTGTTCAACACTGTACCGATCATGGCGAGTCGTCCATATCGCGGCCAACCCCTTCCGGGCGATTTCCGGCGTCGGGGCACCTCCGGGTACTGATAGGCCCTGCCGGGGGCATATGACCAAACCCCCGGTGGTACCAGTCCATTTGGGGGTTTCTCATGTCCAGCATCACCCGCCGCCAGGCCCTGGGCGTCGCCGCCGGCGCGGCCGGCGCCGTCGCGGGCCTCGCCCTGGCCGGCTCCGCCGGAGCCGCGACACCGCGCGCCGACGCGCCCGCCGCCCTCCCGGAGCCCGCCGCCTTCGACGAGGTCTACCAGGGCCGCCGCATCACCGGCGGCCCCGCGCACGGCGGCCACCACGGGGGACACCACGGGGGCGGCTACTCCGTGACCATCGACGGCGAGGAACTGCACGTGATGCGGAACGCCGACGGCACCTGGATCAGCGTCATCAACCACTACGAGCCCGTCGCCACGCCCAAGGCCGTGGCCCGCGCGGCCGTCCGCGAGCTCCAGGGGGCCCCGCTCGTCCCCCTCGCCCTCGGCTGACCCGATCCCGCCACCGCCCGTTCCACCCAGGAGCCGTACCACCGTGACCGTACGCAAGAACCAGGCCGCCCTCACCGCCGACGAGAAGCGCCGCTTCGTCGCCGCCCTCCTCGAACTCAAGCGCTCGGGCCGCTACGACACCTTCGTCACCACCCACAACGCCTTCATCATGAGCGACACCGACAGCGGCGACCGCGTCGGCCACCGCTCGCCGTCCTTCCTGCCCTGGCACCGCCGCTTCCTCATACAGTTCGAGCAGGCGCTGCAGTCCGTCGACCCGAGCGTCAGCCTGCCCTACTGGGACTGGACCGCCGACCGCACCGCCGGCTCCTCCCTCTGGGCCCCCGACTTCCTCGGCGGCACCGGCCGGGCCCGCGACGGGCAGGTCCTCGACGGCGCCTTCGCCCGCTCCGGCAACCGCTGGACGATCACCGTCCGCGTCGACGGCCGCGACTACCTCCGCCGCGACCTCGGCGCCGGCGGCCGCCAGCTCCCCACCCGCGCCGAGGCCGACTCCGTCCTCGCCATGGAGACCTACGACATGGCGCCCTGGAACAGCGCCTCCGACGGCTTCCGCAACCACCTGGAGGGCTGGCGCGGCGTCAACCTGCACAACCGGGTGCACGTCTGGGTCGGCGGCCAGATGGCCACCGGAGTCTCCCCGAACGACCCGGTCTTCTGGATGCACCACGCCTTCGTCGACAAGCTGTGGGCCGACTGGCAGGCCCGCCACCCCCGCTCGGCCTACCTGCCCGCCGCCGGCACCCCGAACGTCGTCGACCTCCACGACACCATGCGCCCGTGGAACGACGTGACCCCGGCCGACATGCTCGACCACACCCCGCACTACACCTTCGACACGGCCGCCTAGCCGCGCACCGCCGCTAGCTCCCCGCGAGGCCCAGGGCCCGGGCCAGATACGGGGCGGTCCTGCTCGCCGCCGTCGCCGCGACGGCGGCGGGCGGGCCCTCGGCCACGATCCGGCCGCCCTCGTCGCCGCCGCCCGGCCCCAGGTCGATCACCCAGTCCGCGCCCGCCACCACGTCCATGTCGTGCTCCACGACCACCACCGTGTGCCCGGCGTCGGCGAGACCGTGCAACTGGCGCGCCAGCACCTCCACATCGGCCGGGTGCAGCCCCGTCGTCGGCTCGTCCAGCACGTACAGCGTGTGCGCGCGCCGGGGCCGCTGGAGCTCGGCGGCCAGCTTGACGCGCTGCGCCTCCCCGCCCGACAGCTCCGTGGCCGGCTGGCCGAGCCGCAGATAGCCGAGCCCCACGTCCAGCAGCGTGCGCAGCCCGCGCGCCGCCGCCGGGACCTCCGCGAGGAACTCCGCCGCCGCCTCCACCGTCAGGTCCAGCACCTCGGCGACGGTCAGCCCGCGCAGCCGCACCTCCAGCGTCTCGGGGTTGTACCGCGCCCCGTGACAGTCCGGACAGGGCGCGTACGTGCTCGGCAGGAACAGCAGCTCCACCGAGACGAAGCCCTCGCCCTGGCAGGTCTCACAGCGCCCGCCCGGCACGTTGAACGAGAACCGGCCCGCCGCGTACCCCCGCTCCCGCGCCTCGTCGGTGGCCGCGAACAGCTTGCGCACCACGTCGAACAGCCCGGTGTACGTGGCCAGGTTGGAGCGCGGGGTCCGCCCGATCGGCTTCTGGTCCACCGTCACCAGACGCTCCACACCCGGCAGTTCCTCGGTCAGGGCGGCCGCCAGCGTGGACTTCCCCGAACCGGACACCCCCGTGACCGCCGTGAGCACCCCCAGCGGGACGGCCGTGTCCAGCCCCCGCAGGTTGTGCCGGTCCAGCGGGCCCGTCCGCAGCCACCCCGAAGGCTCCCGCACCTCCCGCGCCGGGACGGCCGGACGGTCGAAGAGGAAGCGCCGGGTCGCCGACCCGGCCACCTCCGCCAGCCCCGCCGGCGGGCCGCTGTACAGCACCCGCCCGCCGTGCTCCCCGGCCATCGGCCCCACGTCCACCAGCCAGTCCGCGTGCCGCACCACGTCCAGCTGGTGCTCCACCACGAACACCGTGTTCCCCGCCGCCCGCAGCCGGTCCAGCACCACCAGCAGCGCCTCGGTGTCCGCCGGGTGCAGCCCCGCGGACGGCTCGTCGAGCACGTACACCACGCCGAAGAGCCCCGACCGCAGCTGGGTGGCCAGCCGCAGCCGCTGGAGCTCGCCGCCGGACAGCGTCGGCGTCGCCCGGTCCAGGCTCAGATAGCCCAGCCCCAGCTCCGTCACCGTCCCGATCCGCGCCACCAGGTCCGCGCCGAGCACCCGTGCCGTCTGCGGTGCGTCCCCGTCCGCCGTCGCGCGCTCCAGCGTCCGCGCCAGCTCCGTCAGCGGCAGCGCGGCGAGCTCCGCGATGTCCCGGCCCGCGAACGTCACCGCCAGCGCCTCCGGCCGCAGCCGCCCGCCCCCGCACACCGGGCACGGGCTGCTGGTCAGGAACCGCTCCGCCCGCGCCCGCAGCGACGCGCTCTTCGAGTCCGAGAAGGTGTGCGTCACATAGCGCCGGGCGCTCATGTACGTGCCCTGGTACGGGCGCTGGATCCGCCCCGCCTCCCGCACCGGATGGACCGTCACCACCGGCTGCTCGTCGGTGAACAGGATCCACTCCCGGTCCGCCGCCGCCAGCTCCCGCCACGGCCGGTCCACGTCGTACCCGAGCGCGGCCAGCACGTCCCGCAGGTTCTTGCCCTGCCAGGCGCCCGGCCAGGCGGCGATCGCGCCCTCCCGGATGGACAGCCCCGGGTCCGGGACCAGCAGCTCCTCCGTCGTCCCGTGCACCCGCCCGATGCCGTGGCAGGACGGACAGGCCCCCGCCGCCGTGTTCGGCGAGAAGGCGTCCGAGTCCAGCCGCGGCGCCCCCGGCGGATAGGCGCCCGCCCGCGAGAACAGCATCCGCAGCGAGTTCGACAGCGTCGTCACCGTGCCGACCGAGGAGCGCGCGTTCGGCGCGGACCTGCGCTGCTCCAGCGACACCGCCGGCGGCAGCCCGCTGATCTCCCCGACCTTCGGCGCCCCCACCTGGTGGATCAGCCGGCGGGCGTACGGTGCCACCGACTCGAAGTAGCGGCGCTGCGCCTCCGCGTAGATCGTCCCGAACGCCAGCGAGGACTTCCCCGAGCCGGACACCCCGGCGAACACGGTCAGCGCGTCGCGGGGCACATCGACGTCGACACCCTTCAGATTGTGCTCACGGGCCCCCCGCACCCGGACGAACGGGTCGTGGGGCGTCGCGGGCGCGGGCGGCGCGACGGGGGCGTCAGTGCTGCTGTGCATCCGCCGATTCTAGGCCGCCGGGTGCGTTTGCCCTGGTCAGGCCCGCCAAACGGGCGACCCGCGGTCCGCGCGGTCCGCGCCGCGCGATCCGGGCGCCCGCAGGACGACGAGAGAGGACACCTCCACGGTGACCCCGGGGCCGTCCGGCCGGTCACGTGTGCGACCGGGACGGGCGCGGGCCGCCCGCCGAGAGAGACGGCACGGCCGGAATTCATCGGACGGAAATGCCGGTACCTGCGCCTGTCGCGCCGACAAGGGCGCCGGATTCAGCCATCACATCGAATTCGTATATCCATTCGGTCGCCTTGTTCGTGCGCTCGGATAATATCGCTGATTCCGATGAATTCCAGAATTCCGCTGGTGGCGGCGGAGTCCCCGCGCCTAGAGTGTCGCGCGCTGCTCACGACGGCAGTCGGCGAGGTCGACGGTGGAGGGTGCCGCGTTGGATCTGTGTGCGTCTTTCCCGGTCCGCGGCCTCCGCGGCTCGCCCGTGAATCCCTCTAGAAATCATCGCGAAGAGGCCCACCCGGCAGCGATGGTCCTTTTCCTTTCCGTGTATGGAGAGTGATGCCATGAATCGAGTCGACTCCGGCTCGCGGCGAACGGTCCCGCGCCGCGCGGGCCCGCTGGCACGCGTGGGGTTATCCGTTCTCCTGCTGGCGGGTGGTGCTCTGGGAGCGACGGCCGGACCCGTCGCCGCCTCGCCCGAGGACGGCACGCTGACGGTCCAGGTGCTGCGCGACTTCTTCGGCACCGGCGTGATCAACACGACGATGGACGTGCCGCAGCGCGGCATGAGGGTGAGGGTCTCCGACCCCGCCGGGCGCGGTGTCACCGGTGTCACGGACACCACCGGAAAGGTGGTGGTGTCGCGGTCGACGGCACTGCGCGGCGGCCGGTACCGCGTCGACGTCAGCGTCCCCGCGCCGTACAACGGCCATCTGCGGGCCGCGCCCGCGTCGACGGCGGAGAACCACTTCGACAGCTTCACGTCGTTCGTGGACGTCTCGGGCGGCAAGAACGCCTCGGTGGTGACGGGCGTGTGGAACCCCGCCGACTACGCGCTGCCGGACACGCGGTACTTCGTGCCGGTCCAGAACGGGGCCACCGGAACGGACACCCGGGCCCTCGTGGCCTTCGGGACGCAGACCCGGGGCACCTGCCCCTCCGGCGTGGCGTGTCCGAGCGTGCTGGCCACGCAGGCCCAGGTGGGCACGACGTACGGGCTCGCCTACGACAGGTACCGCACCCGGCTGTTCCAGAGCGCGTTCGCCCGCCGCTTCGCCCCGTACGGGCCCGAGGGCCCCGGCGCGATCTACACGGTGCCGGTCGACGGATCGGGCGCACCCCGGCTCTTCGCCCAGGTGCCGGACGTCGCGCGGACGCAGCACGACGCCGACATGAACAAGGATCCGGGATTCGTCGACGCGCCGGGCAAGGAGAGCGTCGGCGCCCTGGCCCTCTCGGAGGACGGCTCCACGCTGTACGCGGTGAACCTGCTGAACCGCAGCCTGGTGAGCTTCGACGCGAGGGGGGCCACCGCCGCGGCGCCCGAGGCGACGACGCCCATCCCCGACCCGGGGTGCGCGAGCGCCGGTGACTGGCGGCCGTTCGGCCTCGAAGCCCACGACAACACCCTCTACGTGGGCGGTGTGTGCAGCGCCGAGAGCACACAGCGGACCACGGACCTGAAGGCCGTCGTCTACGCGTACGACGGCAGGCGGTTCACCACGGTCCTGACCCACACGCTCACCGACAAGCGCGGCACCGTGTTCACCGGTGCGGGCGCCGCCCCCCAGGCCACCCGCTGGAACCCGTGGAACACCAGCCTGGCCACCTGGGACGAGCGCAAGGCGGGCAACGCCTTCCTCGATCCGCAGCCGGAGCTCGCCTCTCTCGCCTTCGGCCGCGACGGCTCGATGATCCTGGGCTTCCGCGACCGGTTCATGGACGTGCTCAGCGCCAGGGGCCTCGACCCCCGCCCCGGGAACAACACGCCGGAACTCGGCATGGCCGGCGGCGACATCACCATGGCCTGTGCTGTTCCCACCGGCGGATACGCGTGGGAAGGGACCGGAGACTGCCCCAACCACGCCGCCCCCGGCAACAACGGCGGCCAGGCCCCCGACGTCGTCGAGTACTTCCCCGGCGAGTTCTTCCAGGGTCCGCACCAGGAGACCGCGCTGGGCTCCGTGGCCTTCATCCCGCAGCAGGACTGGGTCGTCAGCACGGAGTTCGACCCGACCGTCAACGTCGAGACGTCCGGCACCGGTTACCACCACATCACGACCGGCGCGGGCCCCGGCAACGCCCCGAACGCCAACGCCTACCAGTTCGTCGGCCAGGCGCAGAACGGCTTCGGCAAGGCCGGCGGGCTCGGCGACATCGCGTACGCGGCGGCGAACGCCCCGGTCCAGATCGGCAACCTCGTCTGGTTCGACGGCGACCGCGACGGGATCCAGGACCCGGGGGAGCCCCTGCTGCCCGGGGCGACGGTCAGCCTGCTGGACGCGAACGGCAGGCAGGTCGCCACGACGAGGACCGACGACGCCGGCGAGTACTACTTCGGTGGTGTCGGCGCCGCGTACCAGCTCGTCCCCGGTGCGAAGTACACGGTGCGGTTCGACGTGTGCACCGCGGACACCGGTGGCGTGCCCGGGCGGCCCGGCGCGGACCGGCTGCGGTTCACGCTCCCGCGAGCCGGCACCGACCGGACGCACGACTCCAACGTGACGCCGCCGACCACCGGACGGCTGTGCGCCGGCTCCGCGCCCGTCACGGCACCGGCCAAGCCGGGCGGCGTCGACCACACCATCGACGCCGGGGTCTACCTCCCGAAGGGGAAGCCGCCCCACAAGCCGACCCCGACGCCGAGCTCACCCTCCGCCTCGACACCGCCCCCGGAGTACGGGGACTACGGGGACCACGGGGATTCGGGAGGATCACTGGCGCACACCGGTTCGTCCGGCGCGGTGCAGGTGATCGGCCTCGTCGGCCTGTTGCTGGGTACGGGCCTGGCCCTCGCGGTCATCAGCCGGAAACGCCGACCCCGGGAACACTGACCTGACCGAACGGCACTGATCCGCACTGCCCGGCCGCGCCCACTGGTTCGCGGTCGGGCAGTGCGCGGTCCAAGCAAGCGGGAGAACCGAGAGGGTGGGGATGAAGTGGCCACGTCGAGCCGGGTGAGCGGGAGATACCGACGGGCACGGCCGGACCGTGCGACCGGCCGGCGCCGGTGGCCGAGGCCACGCCGGATGGCCGTCGGCATCGCGACGGCGGTGGCCGTCGTGGCCGGTGCCGCGTTGCTGGTCACCGGCGGCGGCTCCGAAGCCGGCGGTCCGCGCGCGCCGACCCCGGACGAGGCGAACCGGCTGGCGATCACGCGGTTCCGCAACTACGAGGCGCGCGGCCGCGCGGTGACGATCACCGTACCGGGCACCGCCGGAGCGCTGACCGTCACCGGGTCCGTCGACTACCGGGGCGAGGTCGGTTACGGAGTGGTCCACGGCACCGGGCGCGGCACCTCCAGCGAAGGCCTGATCGAGTGGACGGCCGACTCGGTGTACGTCCACCCGATGGCCAACGCCCCGGAGTACGCCCCCGCTTCGCCGCCCCGCACCGGCTGGTACCGCCGCCCGCTGCTCTCCTCGGGGAGCTCGCTGGACACGTCGCTGGCCATCGCCCTCGGTCTCGGCGACGACCGGCCGGACAACGCCGCACTGCTGTCGCAGAACGGCGCCGCCTGGTGGGGACGGGACCGGGTGGACGGGCATCGAGTGGACGTCATGACCGGACCGTCCTCCCGCGACCGCCCCGGCACGGCGGGCAACGTGCGCTACTGGCTGGGCCCTGACGGCACGATGCGCCGGGTCCGCGCCGACGTCGGGTCCGCGCCCCAGCCGGTGGAGATCGCGTTCGACACCCAGCCGTTCCGGCCGGTCGTTCCGGTGGCCGGAGCGGTCCCCAAGGGCTAGCAGCGGCCCGGTAGTTCCGGGCCGCTGCCGACACCGCGCGCGGGGGCGCCTCAGGAGGTCCGCACCCGCGCCCCGGCGGCGAGCAGGGACGCCGACGGCAGCGGGACGCCCGCCAGGTCCGGGAGCTCCGGCACGGCCGGGACGGCGGTGGCGCCCCTGGTGAGGGCGTGGGGGAGCTGCGGCTGCGGAGCGGGCGCCGCCACCTCGCTGAAGGGGATGCCGCCGGGCTGTTCCGGCGTCGCCCACCGGCCGCCGGCCGAGAGCGTCGTGGACGGCAGCGGGCAGACGGCCGTGGCCGCGAGCCGGCCGGGCACCGTGGTCCGCAGCTCGTTGCCGCGCAGACAGTTGCCCCGTCCCCGTGCCGAGGTGGGGAACGTCCAGCCGATGTCGAGGCCGTTTCCGGTGAAGGTGTTCTCCGTGATCCGGTTGCCGATCGCGGGGATGTCGGAGGTCGCGGTGATCACGAGCCCCGCGTGGGTGTTGCCGGCGATGCGGTTGCGGACGAACCGGTTGTCGCTGCCGCCGTCGACGCCGACGCCGATGCCCCAGCCGCCGTCGGCCTGTTGCGGGGTGGCCCGCTGCTGGTTGGCGGCGATCAGGTTGCCGGCGATGACGGCGCCCCGCTGCGGAAGCAGTTTCTCCTGGTGGTCGGAGCCGCTGGTCAGGCCGACCCGGTTGCCGACCAGCCGGTTGCCGACCACGTACATGTCCCCGCCGGCGTTGGTGCCTTCGAAGCCGACCGCGTTGAGCTCGGCGATGTTGTCCCGCACCACGACGCGGCAGGGCTTGCACTGGCCCACGTAGATCCCCGAGTCCGCCCCGCCCGACGCGTAGGAGTGCTCGATGACGCCGTTCTGCGCGGAGAACGCGTAGATGCCGTACAGCCCGTTGCGGGTCGCGGTGACGTGCGAGACCAGGAACGACTTCAGGAAGGTGACGGGCTCGTCGCCGGTGTCGTAGCCGCCGCCCCGCCCCGGCAGCCCGGCCGCCGCGGCCTTCGCCGAACCGGTCACCAGCACGCCGTTCTGCGTGTTGTTCCGCACGGTCAGGTTCTCCACGGCCACCCCGGGAGCCGCGACGACGACACCGTTCGGCTGCTGGAGCCGCCCGTCGATGACGACCCCGTCCCGGGACTCGCCGCGCAGCGTGATCCGGGCCGTGGAGACCTTCACCGACTCGTGGTACGTGCCCGGAGCGACCAGCACCAGGTCTCCGGGGCGCGCCAGCGACACCGCGGCCGAGATCGTCGGGGCGTCGCCGGGGACCCGGATCGTCACCCGCGCACCGCTCGGGCGTCTGCCCTCACCCGGCCCGCCGTCGTCGCCGTCACCACCGCCGCCGTCGCCGCAGCCGGCCAGAAGCGTCAGCGTGCCCAGTACGGTCGCCAGCACGCGAAGAGCTAATCGAGGCATGATCCGATCCTGGCACGGCATCACCCGATTCCACCCCGAAAAAGGCAGGTTGACCCACACGGGCGATTCCGGTGTGGCACTCTGCACCCCATGCACCGACCCGACTCCCGTCCGTCACGCCGCGCGTTCATCGGGGTCGCCGGGGCCGCCGCGGCCACCGGGCTGACCGCGGGGTGCGAAGCGCCCTCGGCCCGGCCGGGCGGGCCGAGCGGGCCGGGTGGGCCTCCTTCCCCGGCGTCGGGCGCGGAGGTGCCGCCGACCGGCCGCCACCAGGCGGGCATCGTCCTCCCGCGCACGGCCCAGCCGAACCTCCTGGCGCTGGTGGCCGACCTCGGCGCCGACGCGGCCCCCGGTCCCCTGCTGGCCGAACTCGGCCGGGCCGTCCGGGCGCTCGTCGCGGGGACCGACCCCCGGCTGCTCGGCCTCCCGCCGGGCGACCTCACCGTGACCGTGGGCGTGGGCCCCCGGCTGGTCCGCATGGCCGGGGCCACGCTGCCCGGCGCGGTGGACCTGCCCCGGTTCTCGCGCGAGCGGATCGCGCCCCGGGCCCGGGGCGGCGACCTGCTGATCCAGATCTGCGCCGGTGACGCGCTGCTCCTCCCGGTCGTCGCCGCCGCGCTGCTGGCCCAGGCCGGGGACCGGGTCCGCGAACGGTGGCGGCAGTCCGCGCGGCGCGGCGCGGAGGTGCCCGTCGCCGACGGTCTGACCGCGCCCCGCAACCCGCTCGGCTTCATCGACGGCATCGTGGGCCCGCACACGAGCGCCGAGCGGGAACGCGACCTGTGGCTGTCGGGCCCTCCCGAGGTCGCCGGCGGCACCCTCGCCGTACTGCGGCGCATGGAGCTCGACCTGGCGCGGTTCGCCGCGCTGTCCGTGCCCGAGCAGGAGGCGGTCTTCGGGCGGCGCCGGGCCAGCGGCGCCCCCCTGTCGGGCGGCCCCGTCGCGGCGGGGCCGGACCTCGGCGCCAAGACGCCGGACGGACGCTATCTCGTCCCCGCGGACGCCCACGCGCGCAGGGCGAACCCCGCCGCGGTCGGCACCGGCCTGATGCTCCGCCGTTCGTACGGCACCGACGATCCCGCCCCCGGTCTGCTCTTCATCAGCTTCCAGAACGACCTGCGGACCTTCACCGCCACCCTCGCCCACATGGACATCTCCGACGCGCTGCTGGACTTCACCACCACGACGGCCGGCGCGACCTTCCTGATCCTCCCGGGATTCGACGACCGGCACCCGCTCGGTTCCGGGCTGTTCGGCTGACCACGCCCCCCGGGAGGATCCCGGGGCCGCCGGACGCGCCCCGGCGGCGGGCCCTGCCTAGGCTGGGGGAGTGACCCGACACCGCAGGCCCGTGGCCGTCTTCGACCTGGACAACACCCTCGCCTCCACCGCCCACCGCCAGCACTTCCTGGAGGGCCGGCCGCGCGACTGGAAGGGCTTCTTCGCCGCCGCCCCCGCCGACCCGCCGCTCGCCGAGGGCGTCGCGCTGTGCCGGGAGGCGGCCGGGGAGTGCGAGGTCGTCTACCTCACCGGCCGGCCCGAGCGCTGCCGCCGCGACACGCTCGCCTGGCTCGCCGCGCACGGACTGCCCGAGGGCCCGGTGCACATGCGCCGCGACCGCGACTTCCGCCCGGCGCGGCAGACCAAGCTGGAGGTGCTGCGGCGGCTCGCCGAGGACACCGAGGTGCGGATGCTCGTCGACGACGACGAACTGGTCTGCGACGCCGCCGAGGCGGCGGGCTTCACCGTCGTCCGGGCCCGCTGGGCGACCCCGTCCGAGGCCCTGACGCGGGCCCAGGAGGACGAGGGACGCACCTGAGGGCTTCCCTCCGGCCGCTCCGGCCTCAGTCCTCGTCGTCCAGCCGGAAACCGACCTTCAGGCCGACCTGGTAGTGCTCGACCGCGCCGTCGACGAGGTGCCCGCGGACCTCGGTGACGACGAACCAGTCGAGGCCGCGGAGCGTCTGCGAAGCGCGCTCGATGCCGTTGCGGATGGCCTGGTCGACGCCCTCGGTGGACGTGCCGACGATCTCGGTGACGCGGTAGGTGTGGTTCGACATGGGAGCAGGACTCCTCTCGGTGCGTTCCCTCCACCGTGCCCCACCCCGCCGGGCCGCGCGACACGTCCGCCGCCGCCCGGCGGGGTCCCCGAGGGGCGGCGGCGGCCGGACCGGGATGGTCAAGGACTTGACCATCCGCTTTGGTCCAGACCAGAATCCAGGCCACATACCCGCGCGAACCTCCCGTTCGGTCCCCCCACACGTCGGGTCAGCCCCCCATGCCGAAGGTGACCTACGTGAAGATCCGACGCCTCGCCTGTCCGCTGACAGTCGTCTCCGCCCTCGTCCTCTCGGGGTGCAGTCTCCTCCCGGGCGGTGGTGGCACCCGCACGGTCAACGTCTGGCTGATGCAGGACAGCGTCAGCGACGACTTCCTCCAGCGCTTCACCGAGGCATTCGAGGCCGAGCACGACGACATCGAGCTGAAGTTCACCTTCCAGGAGTGGACCGGCATCGGGAAGAAGGTCACCGAGGCCATCAAGGGCTCCGGCGGCCCCGACGTCATCGAGGTCGGCAACACCCAGGTCGCGCAGTACGCCGACACCGAGAAGCTCTACGACCTGACCCTGGAGTCCGTCCGCGACCTCGGCAGCCAGGACTGGCTCCCCGGCCTCGCCGAGCCCGGCTCCATCGGCGGCGCCCAGTACGGCATCCCCTGGTACGCGGCCAACCGGATCGTCATCTACAACAAGGACCTCTTCGCCCAGGGCGGCCTCACCAAGCCGCCCGCCACCCGCGCCGAGTGGCTCGACGACACCGAGAAGCTCAACAAGGGCGGCAACCAGGGCATCTACCTCGCGGGCCAGGACTGGTACACCCTGTCCGGCTTCATCTGGGACGAGGGCGGCGAGCTCGCCGTCGACAAGGGCGGCGCCTGGACCGGCACCCTGGACAGCGAGGCGGCCCTGCGGGGCATGGAGTTCTACAAGCGGCTCCAGTCCCACGGCCAGGGCCCCAAGGACGCCGACGAGCAGAACCCGCCGCAGGCCGAGGTGTTCGCCAAGGGCAAGGTCGCCCAGATCATCGCGACCCCCAACGCCGTCCCCGTCATCACCAAGGCCAACCCCGGCCTCAAGGACAAGCTGGGCTTCTTCCCCATACCGGGCAAGAAGGCCGGCGAGCCCTGCTCCGTCTTCACCGGCGGCTCCGACCTGATCATCCCGGAGAACGCCCCCGAGCGCGCCGCCGCCCTCGACGTCGTCAAGGCGCTCGCCGGCGAGAAGTGGCAGACCGAGCTCGCCCGCGCCATGAACTACGTGCCCAACAAGGCCAAGCTCGCCTCCGCCGTCGAGGACCAGGAGGCCACCGCCACCATGGCCGTCGGCGCCGCCCGAGGCCGGGCCACCCCGAACTCCCCGCAGTGGGCCGACATCGAGGGCGCCAACCCCATCAAGCCGTACATGACCGCCGTCCTCCAGGGCGGTGACGCCAAGGAGGCCGCCAAGGAGGCCTCCGAGCAGATCACCACCGGCCTCGCCGAATAGCCCGCCGGACAGCATTCAGCGCCTCCACACCGAGCGGCCCCCGCACGGTCACGTCGAATCCAGCCGGCAGCGGAAGAAACGAGGAGCCGGACCACCGCTCACCCGGTCCGGCTCCCCGTCCCCTTCCGTACCGCCGGAGGAGCCCGACATGGCCGCCGTACCCCTCGCCCAGCCCCTCGCCGCACCGGTCGCGGCCGTACCCCCGCAGCCGCAGGCCCAGCCGCACTCCGGGGACGCCCCGCAGCCCCGCTACGTCGTCGGTCTCGCCCGCGACCAGGACGACGTCCGCGCCGCCCAGCGGCTGCGCCACCAGGTCTTCGCCGGCGAGATGGGCGCGCTCCTCGACGGACCCGAACCGGGCCTCGACGGGGACGCCTTCGACGCGTACTGCGACCACCTCCTCGTCCGCGTCGAGGACACCGGCGAGGTCGTCGGCACCTACCGGATACTGCCGCCCGAGCGCGCCGCCGTCGCCGGCCGGCTCTACGCGGAGAGCGAGTTCGACCTGACCCGGCTCGCCCCCATCCGCCACGACCTCGTCGAGGTCGGCCGCTCCTGCGTCCACCCCGCCCACCGCAACGGCGCCGTCATCGCCCTCGTCTGGGCCGGACTCGCCCGCTACATGACCCGCACCGGCCACGAGTGGCTGGCCGGCTGCTGCTCCGTGCCGCTCGCCGACGGCGGCACCCTCGCCGCCGCCACCTGGGACACCGTCAGGACCAGGCACCTCGCGCCCGAGGAGTACTGGGTCACCCCGCACCGCCTGTGGACCCCCGAGGGCGTCACCCCGCCGCAGGGCCGCACCGAACTCCCCGCGCTGCTCCGCGGCTACCTCCGGCTCGGCGCCTGGGTCTGCGGCGCCCCCGCCCACGACCCCGACTTCGGCGTCGCCGACCTCTACGTCCTGCTGTCGCTGCGCCGCACCAACCCCCGCTACCTGCGCCACTTCCTCTCGCTCGCCCCGGTCCGGTGAGCACCCCCGCGGCCCCCTCGCCGTGGCTCCCCACGGCCCCCTGCACCCCGGGCCGGTGCGCCGCCCACCCCGGGCCGCCCGCCCCGCGCGTGACGGCGGCCCGGGGGGTGCTCCGGCTCGCCGCCGGACTCGCCGCCGTACTCCTCGGGGTGCTGCTCGCCCCCCTCGCGGCCGCCCTCCCGCCCGCCCGGCGCCCGGCGTGCGTCCGCGTCTGGTGCCGGGCCGTGGTGCGCGCCTTCGGGGTGCGGCTGCGGGTCCACGGCCGGGCCCCGGCCCCGGGGACCCCGCTCCTGGTGGTGGCCAACCACCTGTCCTGGCTGGACGTCCCGCTGGTCGCGGCCGTGCTGCCCGGCCGGATGCTCGCCAAGCGCGAGGTGCGCGGCTGGCCGGTGCTCGGCGCTCTCGCCGCGCTCGGCGGCACCCTCTTCATCGACCGCGACCGGCTCCGAAGCCTGCCCGGCACCGTGGCCGCGCTGGGGTGCGTCCTGGCGGGCGGCGGCCGGGCCGTCGTCTTCCCCGAGGGTTCGACCTGGTGCGGCCGGGACGGCGGCCCGTTCCGCCCGGCGGCCTTCCAGGCGGCCCTGGACACCGGGACCGACGTCCAGCCGGTACGGATCGCCTACCGGCCCGAGGGCCCGGCGGCGTTCGTCGGGGACGACCCGCTGGGCGCGTCGCTGTGGCGGCTCGCGACCGCCCGGGGACTCGTCGCCGAGCTGTGGATCCTGGACCCGATCGGGGCCGGGGACCACCCCGGCCGGCGCGCCCTCGCCCGCGCCGCCGAGACCGCCGTCCAGGCGCGCCGCCCCGGGCCCGCCGTCGCCGGGATCCCGCGCCGGCCCACGGCGGGCGACCGGTCCGCGGACCGGTCCGCCGACCGGTCCGCCGTCCGTCCCGCTCAGCCCACCGTCGCCAGCGACAGCGCGAACCGCCCCTCCTCGTCCGTCCACCAGCGCGACAGCGTCAGCCCCGCCGCCGCCAGCTCCTTGCGCACGCCCTCCTGACGGAACTTCGCCGACACCTCCGTCCGCAGCTCCTCGCCCGCCTCGAACGGCACCACCAGGTCCAGCTCCGGGATCTTCACCATCAGTGCGCGCCGGGCCCGCAGCCGCATCTCGATCCACTCCCGCTCGCGGTCCCACAGCGCCACGTGCGCGAAGTCCTCCGGGTCGGCGTCGGCCCCGAGCTCCCGCCCGATCACCGCCAGCACGTTCCGGTTGAACGCGGCCGTCACCCCGGCCGCGTCGTCGTACGCGGCGACCAGCGTCGCCTCGTCCTTCACCAGGTCGGTGCCGAGCAGCAGCGCGTCACCGGGCGCCAGCATCCCCCGTACCGCCCGCAGGAACTCCCGCCGCTCCCCGGGCAGCAGATTGCCGATCGTGCCGCCCAGGAAGGCCACCAGGCGCGGCCCCGGGGTGTCGGGCAGGTCGAGCCCGTGGGTGAAGTCGGCCACCAGGGCGTGCACCCGCAGCCCCGGCAGCTCGGCCAGCAGCGCCGCGCCGGCCCCCTGGAGCGCCGACTCGCTCACGTCGACCGGCACATAGGCGTCCAGCCCCGGCAGCAGCGCGTCGATCAGGTGCCGGGTCTTCTCCGAGGAGCCGGAGCCGAGCTCCACCAGCGTCCGGGCGCCGGTCGCCGCCGCGATCTCGCCGGAGCGGGCGACCAGGATCTCCCGCTCGGCCCGCGTCGGGTAGTACTCGGGCAGCCGGGTGATCTCGTCGAACAGCTCGCTGCCCCGGGTGTCGTAGAACCACTTCGGCGGCAGCTCCTTGGGGGTGCGGGTGAGGCCGTGCAGGACGTCGGCGCGCAGCGCGGCGCCCATGGAGTCCTCGGCGAGGGTACGGGTCAGCTGGAACGGGCTCACGGGGAGTGCTCCTCAAGCGGAGTGAGGGCGACGCCCGCGCGGGTGGCGGTGAGGACCGTGCGGTCCGGCACCGGCCGCCAGCGCGGATCGTCGTCGTACGGTTCGGAGGCCACGACCACGCGGTCGGGCCCGGTCAGCGTGCTGAGCGAATTCCCCCAGGTGACGGCCGTGATGGCGGTCCCGTCGGTGAGCAGCATGTCGAGCCGGGACCCGGGGGCCGCCTCGGCCGCCTCCCGGGCCGTGCCCGCCAGCGCCGCCTCCGGCGCCTCCCCCGCCCGCAGCCGGTGCAGCACCAGCGCCCACAGGAACGCCGAGTCGGTGCGCGCCTCCAGCGCGAGCAGCTCCGCCGCCGGCAGCGTCGCCGCCAGCGCGCCCATCGGCCCCGGCCAGCCGGGCACGGCCCCGTTGTGGCTGAAGAGGCGGCGGTCCCCGGTGAAGGGGGCCGCCGCGGCCTCCCCGTCCGCCCCGGGCAGGGTCGCGCCCCGTACGGCGGCGAGCAGCGCGCCGGTCCGCACCACCCGGGCCAGGTCCGCGAAGGACGGGTCCCCCCAGATCGGCACCGCCCGCCGGTAGCGGGCGGGCACCGGGTCGCCCTCGGCCCACCAGCCGACGCCGAAGCCGTCCGCGTTCACCACGCCGCTGGTCTGCGAGCGCGGCGCCCAGGACTGGCGCTCCAGGGAGTGCGGCGGGCGCAGCAGCAGCTCGCCGAGGGCCACCGGTTCGCCGAGGAAGGCGAGGTGGCGGCACATCAGACGGGCTCCGCGTCACGGGCGGTGCGGAAGCCGGCGAAGATCTGCCGCCGCACCGGGAGGTCCCAGTTGCGGAAGGTGCCCCGGCAGGCCACCGCGTCGACGGCGAAGGACCCGCCCCGCAGCACCTTGTGCGCGGGCCCGAAGAAGACCTCCGAGTACTCCTTGTACGGGAAGGCCCGGAAGCCCGGGTAGGGCAGGAAGTCGCTCGCCGTCCACTCCCACACGTCGCCGATCAGCTGCCGCACCCCGAGCGGGGACGCCCCCTCGGGATAGCTCCCGGCGGGCGCGGGCCCCAGGTGCCGCTGCCCCAGATTGGCGTGTACGGGCCCGGGGTCGGCGTCCCCCCACGGATAGCGGCGCGAGCGGCCGGCCGCCGGGTCGTGCCGGGCGGCCTTCTCCCACTCGGCCTCGGTGGGCAGCCGGCGCCCGGCCCAGCGGGCGTAGGCGTCGGCCTCGTACCAGCTGACGTGCAGCACCGGCTCGTCGGCGGGCACCGGCTCGGTCACGCCGAACCGGCGGCGCAGCCACCCGGTGCCGTCCCGGTGCCAGAACAGCGGTGCCTCGATGCCGTGTTCGCGCAGCTGAGCCCAGCCCTCGGGGTGCCACCAGCGCTCCTCGCGGTAGCCGCCGTCGGCCATGAACGCCTGGTAGGCGCCGTTGGTGACGGGGACGGTGTCGAGGAAGAAGGCGGGCACGATCCGGGTGTGCGCGGGCCGTTCGTTGTCGAGCGCCCACGGCTCGTCCGAGGTGCCCATGGTGAACGGGCCGCCCGGCACCAGGACCTCCCGGGCCACCGGGCCCGAGGAGTGCGCGGGCGGCGGGGGAGGGGCGGACAGCGCCGCCGGTCCCTTGCGGAGCTGATGGGTGATCAGCATGGTCTCGTCGTGCTGCTGTTCGTGCTGCGCGATCATCCCGAAGGCGAAGCCCGACTCCACCAGCGGGCGGCCCTCCAGGCGTGCCCCGCCCAGCACGTCCAGGACCCGGCCGCGCACGTCGGCCGCGTAGGCGCGGGCCTCGGCCGGGGGCAGCAGCGGCAGCGAGGGGCGGCTGG
Source organism: Streptomyces sp. NPDC042100 (assembly GCF_055582325.1). NCBI lineage: Bacteria > Bacillati > Actinomycetota > Actinomycetes > Kitasatosporales > Streptomycetaceae > Streptomyces > Streptomyces sp. NPDC042100. The sequence goes on along the minus strand of NZ_JBVJDK010000004.1, from coordinate 66,825 downwards.
CGCGCGGGTGCTCGAAGGCGTCGTACAGCGAGTCGATCTCGGGCCGCAGCGCCGCGCCGCCCGCGACGGCCCGCCACAGCCACTGCTCCTCCTGGTTGCCGATGTGCGCCAGGTCCCACACCAGCGGAGACATCAACGGCGAGTGCTGGGCCGTCAGTTCGGAGTCCTCGACGCAGGAGGTGAGCAGCGCGGTGCGCTCCCGCGCGGCCGTCAGCGCCGTCACGGCCCGCAGCCGCAGCGCCTCCGTGTCCTGCCCGGTCATGACACCACCTCCTGGAGCTCGTCGGCCGGACAGCCGCCCGGCACCACGTACCGTTCGCGGAACGCGGCGACCGCGCCCGTCACCCGAGGGGTCGCCCCGATCCGGGGCAGCGCGTCGAGCGCCGCGTCGAAGGCGGTCAGCGCGGCGGCGTGCAGCGCCGGGTCCGTGAGCCCCTCGCGCGCCGCCGTCAGCCACAGCGGGCCGCGCGGCGCGGGTCCGGCCGCCGCCCGCGCCGCCAGCGGCAGCGTCGCCCGGTGCGCCGCCTCGGCCGCCACCGGGTCCTCGAACAGGGCGGTGGTCACGGCGATCGGCACCATCCATCCGTCGGGCCCCGGCTGCGCGTCGATCATCCGCAGCTCCAGGTGCCCGCGCGGCCGGACCGGCGGGAACAGCGTCGTCATGTGGTAGCGCAGGTCGTCCACCCCGGGCGGGCGCGGATCCCCGGTGCGCAGCCAGTCGCGGAAGGTCAGCCCCTCCGGCACCGCCCACGGCCCCTCGGGGGCCCGCACGCACAGCACCGGGGTGTCCAGGACGTGCGCCGCCCACTCGGCGCGCGGCTCGCCGTCCGCCGGCGGGGCCAGCGCCCGCGCCGGGTCGAGGTCGGCCCACAGCAACTGCCGGGTGGACCGCCAGCCGGTCCTGCGGCCGCCGTGCGCCGGGGAGTTGGCGAAGGCCGCCACCAGCACCGGGCCGAGCCGGTGGGCGAGCTCCCAGCGCCGCCGGTAGCCCAGCGGACCCGGACCCTCCACCCCGGCGTCGAGGCAGACCTGCACCGAGGCGGACTCGCACATCATGGCCCGGCCCGAGGGCCCCGAGCGGCCCAGGGCGATCTCCATCGCGTCGTACCGGGGCTCGTGCAGCACCCGCGCCCGGGGCGCGTGCCACGGGTCCACGCCGTAGCCGCTGAGCCCGAGGCCGAGCGGGGAGAGCGCCCCGCGCACCGCCCGCAGGTCGGCGGCGAGCACGTCCAGGCACTCCATCAGGGAGGCGGCGGGCGGCGAGCTGAGCTCCAGCTGCCCGCCGGGTTCGAAGGTGAGGGCCGAGACCAGCGGCAGGGCCCGTACGGTGTCGAGGGCCGCCGCGAGCCGGGACGGCGGGACGGGCAGGCGGGGGTCGCGCAGTTCGTGGACGAGCCATTCGAGCTCGGCCCCGACGGTGCGGGGCGGGCCGGTCTTGAAGCAGATACATCGGAGCAGGTCCTCGGCGTCCGCCACGCTGAGCGTGGGGCCGCCGCGGGGTATGCCGCTCATCGGCGACACGGGCATCGTTGCACCTCCTGGGAAAGCGCTGATTCCACCTAAAGCCACCCCGGGCGGGCGTGCAAGGGCGCCTCCGGCGGGGTGGCCGGGAAAAGCCGTTGCCGCCCCGGAACCGGGTCGATCATGCTTCGGGCCCATGAGCGCACGACTGCGGGCCCTCGCCCACGAGACCGAGGAGATCGTGGCGGCGGGCCGCTACACGGCCCCGGGCGGCCGCACCGTCCACCTCGCCGAGCCGCTGGCGGCGGCCCTGGCCGGAACCCGGCCCTACGGCCCCGAGCCCGTCCCCGTCACCCCCGACACCGACCGCGCGACCCTCCTGCGGGTCACCGAGGAGAGCAGCCTGGTCGCCGCCCGCCGGATGGTGGGCGCCGACCCCGCCCGGCCCGTCGCGGTCCTCAACTTCGCCTCCGCCCGCAACCCCGGCGGCGGCTACCTCAACGGCGCCCAGGCCCAGGAGGAGGCGCTGTGCCGCTCCTCCGCCCTCTACGCCACCCTGCTGCGGGTCCCCGGCCACTACGCGCACCACCGGGAGGACCGCGACCCGCTCTACACCGATCGGGTCATCCACTCGCCCGGGGTGCCCGTCTTCCGCACCGACCGAGGGATGCTGCTCACCGAGCCCTTCACCGTCGGCTTCCTCACCTCGCCCGCGCCCAACGCCGGAGTGGTGCGCAGGCACCGCCCCGAGGACGAGCCCCGCATCCCCGGCGTGCTCGCCGGGCGCGCCGAGCGGGTCCTGGAGACGGCCGCCGCCGAGGGCTACCGCAGGCTGGTGCTGGGCGCCTGGGGCTGCGGCGTCTTCCAGAACGAGCCCGCCGACGTCGCCGGGGCCTTCAAGGCGCTGCTCACCGGTGCCGGACGGTTCGCCGGCCACTTCGACGAGGTCGTCTTCGGCATCCTCGACCGCAGCCGCGAGCGCGCCACCCTGGCCGCCTTCCGCCGGGTGTTCGGTCAGGACCAGCCGTAGCGCTCGGCCAGCCGCGCCACCACCCGGTCGAAGCGCGGCCGGTCCAGCGCGCACGCCTCCCGCCGCATCCCCTCGTCCCGGACCCGCAGCACCCGGTCCAGGTCCACCCAGGACTCGCGCCGCTCCGCGTCCCAGGACCCCGAGCCGATCGGCACCCACTCGCGGTCGTGGTCGTGCCGCCTGCTGGAGAGCTGCACGGCCAGCAGCGTCCCGGCCTCCTCCCGCGCCACCACCAGCACCGGCCGGTCCTTGCCGCGCCCGTCGTTCTCCTCGTACGGCACCCAGGTCCAGACGATCTCGCCCGGGTCGGGGTCGCCGTCGTGGTCGGGCGCGTAGGAGGTGCGGACCGGCCCGATGGCGTGCGGGTCGGCCTCGGTCGTGGAGTACAGGGGAGTCGTCATCCCCCGCACGGTAGCGGCCCGTGGCCGCCCGGGAGCGGGATGTCGACAAGTCGCCCCGGCACGCGCGAGTGGTCCCGCATGCGCGAGTGGTCCCGCACGCCCGAACGGTCCCGCACGCGCGAGTGGTCCCCGCGCGTCCGGACGGCCCGGCGCGTCCGAACGGCCCTGGCACCTCCGAACTGCTCCGCGCGCCTGAACGGCCCAGCACGCCGGGCGGGACGCGCGGCCGGTCAGCAGGCTCGTGCCCATGCGCCTCGCCCTCCTCGCCGCCGCGGCCCTGCTCCTGCCCCTCGCCCCGCTGACCGAAGCCCCCGCCGGGGCCTCCGCCGGCGCCGCCGTGACCGCCGACGCCCCGCCCGCCCGCCGCACCGTCTCCGCCTGGCTCCCGTACTGGGATCAGGAGACCGCCTACCTCCAGGCCCTGCGCCACGCCGACCAGCTCCACACCGTGAGCCCCTTCTGGTACGAGGCGAAGCCCGACGGCACCGTCGGCGCCCACCCCGGGGCGGGGGAGCGGCTGGTCGTCGACGGGCTGCGCCGGGCCGGGATCCGGGTCGTGCCCACCGTCATGGAGTCGATGCCGCCCGGCGCGCTCGCCGCCCTCCTCACCGACCCGGCCCGGCGCGCCGCGCACGCCGACGCCCTCCTCGCCACCGCCGCCGAGGGCGGCTACGACGGGCTCGACCTCGACTACGAGACCATCGCCACCACCGGCGACGTCGCGTACCCGGCCGTACGCGACGGGTACGCCGCCCTCGTCACCGACGTCTGCGCCCGGCTGCGCGCCCGGGCCCGGAGCTGTGTCGTCACCGTCATGCCGAAGACCGCGACGAGCGGCCGGGTCTGGGACTACGCGGCCCTCGGCAAGGCCGCCGACCGGGTCAGGATCATGGGCTACAACCTGCACTGGGCGGGCGGCGCCCCGGGGCCGCTGGCGAGCACCGCCTGGTACGAGGAGGTGCTGCGCACCGCCACCTCGCTCGTCCCGGCCGACCGCCTCGAACTCGCCCTGCCCGCCTACGGCTGGGACTGGCGCGTCCGCCCCGACGGCACCCCGGCGGGGCGGGCCGCGCACGTCACGTGGAAGGAGGCCGAGGCCCTGCGGCGCGCCCGGAAGGCCCCGTACCGGCTGGACCCGGTCTCCGGCACCCCGTACTTCCGCTACGCGCGGGGCGCGGACACCCGGGAGGTCTGGTACCAGGACGCCCGGGGGGTCGCGGGGCACCTGCCGGTCCCGCGCCGGTACGGGGTGACGCACACCGCGCTGTGGGCGCTCGGCTTCGAGGACCCGGCCCTCTGGTCGGTGCTCGCCCAGGGCGCCCCGGCCCCCGCCGCCTGACATGCGGCTTTCGTACCCCCGTGCGAGCCTGGGAGGACGACGCACGACGGGAGGCACGACCGTGGGCAAGAAGCAGACACGGGTCAACAAGGGCGCCCGGACGGGCGGTCACGAGCACCGGGCGGCGGTCGCCGCGAAGGAGAGCCCGGCCTCGGCCGCCGGGGAGGCCCCGCGCCCCGTCCTCGACACCCCGTCCCACCGCAAGGAACGCAAGTTCGGGCACAACTGAGGGGCGCGCGACCGAGAGGTGCCGCACCGGGAACCGAGAGGTGCCGCTCCGAGGGGTGCGTGTACACGTCAGGGGTGGAGTGTGGATGATGAACCCCCGTCCACGCTCGCCCCGGGGGGAAACATGCTCGGCGCCGTCAAGAAGGACGAGACCTGCTGATCCCGGCCGCACCGCGCAGGCAGGCGCACGCGGGGCCCGGCACCCCATCGGTGCCGGGCCCCGCGCCGTACCCGGGACTACTGCCCGTCGCCCACCGCGATCTCCTGCGAACGCGGCGCCGGGACCGGGGCCTTGGCGTCGGGTGCCGCCTCCGGGCCCATCGTGGCGAGCAGCCGGCGGGCCACCCCCAGGCCCGTGCCGCCCATGGTCAGCGCCTTGGCGAACATGTCCGCCATGCCGTCCGCCCCGTTGAGCAGCACCATCTGGTCCACGTTGCCGAACGCCGAGGCACCCGCCTCCACGATCTCCGGCCACTTCTCGGCCAGTTGCTGCGCGACCACCGCCTCCTGGTTCTCCGCGAGCGCCGCCGCCCGCGCCTTGATCGCCTCGGCCTCCGCCAGACCCTTCGCCCGCGTCGCCTCGGCCACCGCCAGACCCCGCGCGTGCGCCGCCGCCGCGTCCGCCTCACCCGTCACCCGGGTGGCCGTCGCCGCCGCCGCGCTCGCCAGCTCGGTCTCCTTCGCCTCCGCCTCCGCCGCCGAGATGCGCGCGTCGCGCTCGGCCACGGCCAGCGTCCGCTTCTCGTACGCCAGCGCGTCGGCCGGCTTGCGCACCTCCGCCTGGAGCTGCTGCTCCTTGCGGTGTGCCTCCAGCTCGGCCACCCGGGTCTCCTGGACCACCACCTCCTGGCGCGCCGCCGCGTCCGCCAGCGGACCGGCCTGCCGCGCCTTCGCCGAGGCCTGGTCGCGCTCGGCCTGGTAGCCCGCCTGGAGGATCTCGCTGTCCCTGGTCGCCTCCGACATGCGCGCCGCGGCCTGCTGCTCCGCCTCGGTCGCCCGCCGGTTGGCCTCCGCCTGGGCGATCCGCGCGTCCCGCTGGACCGCGGCCGCGTGCGGCGCCGCCAGGTTCTTGATGTAGCCGGTCGGGTCCTCGATCTCGTGGATCTGCAGCGAGTCCACGATGAGGCCCAGCTTCTCCATCTCCGTGCCACAGGCCGAACGCGCCTGCCCGGTCAGCTTCTCACGGTCACGGATCATGTCCTCCACGGTCAACCCGCCGACGATGGCGCGGAGATGGCCGGCGAAGACGATGTGCACCCGCTCCGACATCAGCTTCTGCTGGTCGAGGAAGCGGCGGGCCGCGTTGGCGATCGACACGAAGTCGTCGCCCACCTTGAAGATCACCACGCCCCGCACCTTCAGCGGGATGCCCTGGTGGGTCACGCACTCCACCGAGAGCTGCGTCTCGTTGAGGTCGAGCGAGAGCTTGCGCACCGCCTGGACACCCGGCAGCACCAGCGTGCCGCGTCCCGTGACGATCCGGAAGCCCATCCCCTCGCCGAGGCCCTCCATCTTGTGGTTGGAACCGGAGATGATCAGCGCCTCGTTGGGTTCGGCGACGCGCCACATCAGTTTGAACAGAGCGATCAGAACGGCCAGCGCGCCGACGACGACGCCCGCCAGGATCCCGAGGCTCATGGGCAAGGTCCCCCTTCACCGGAGCCGTGCGGATCCGGTGAGGGGAGTGTGCGCCCGGCACCCGGGCCGATCAATGGATCGGTCAACTGTCGTACGCGGCTGTGACATAGACGGTGCGCGGCGGGAGATGTTCCATGACCATCACGACCGTCCCGGTCGCGATCCGCTCCCCGGGCACGGCCGGATGGGCGAGGAAGTGCTCGGCACCGCCCCGGATCCGGACGATCACCTCACCGACGAGACCGGGCCCCACGGTGCCGGTGACCCGGCCGAGCAAACCCACCATCGAAGCGTCGTCCATGAACAGAAGGTACGTCAGATCCAGCCGTCCAGGGCGGACATGAACCCGTCGAAGTCGTCCCGCTGGATCGTGTGCCCCGCCCCGGCCACGGTGCGGACCTCGAAGCCGCGCCCCGCGAGGTCCTCGGCCCGCTCCGGCGAGATCAGCATGCTCGGGTCGGCCAGCATCAGCAGCGAGGGCACCACCGGGCGCCGGGGCGCCAGGTCCTTCCCGGTGTACGGCACCAGGCCGTGCGCGGAGCGCTCGTCCCAGACGCGCACCGAGTCGACCTCGATGTCCAGGTCCTCCTCGGCCCAGCGCGGGTTGAACTCCCGTATGTGCTCCCGGGTCAGCGACTTGAGCTGGGTGAACAGCTCGGGCCGGTAGCCGTCCCGGCCCTCGGGCAGATACCAGGCCGGGTCCACGTACACCGCGCGGCGCGGGGCCAGCCGCTCCACCGCCGTCGCCAGGGTGAGGCCGCCGAGCGAGTGCCCGATCGCCAGCTCGGCCCCGCCGGGCAGGGTCTCGGCCAGGTCGTCGGCGTAGTCCTGCGGACCGTAGCCGGAAGGCCCCGCCGCGCGCCCGCTGGCGCCGTGGCCGCGCAGGTCGACGGCCACCACCCGGTAGCCGCGCGCGGCGAGTTCCGGGCCGACCCGCCGCCAGGTGCGGTGGTCGGCCATGATCCCGTGGACCAGGAGCGCGACGCGGTCGCCGGCTCCCCAGGTGGTGGTGTGCAACTGCACGGCGGATGCCTCTCTACGGGTGCGCGGAAGGTGCCTAGGGGGTGTCAGACACCCCCTAGCGCACGCTGCGGATCGGGCGCACGGCGAGCGCGCCGAGCACCGACAGTACGGCGGCGACCAGGAACAGCGTGGTGTATCCGCCACTGAGCGAGACGATCAGCGAGGCGACGAACGGGGCCACGATCTGCGGACCGGCGTTGGCGATGTTCAGCACGCCCATGTCGCGGGCGGCGTCCTCGGCCTTCGGCAGCACCATCGTGACCAGGGCGGTGTCCACCGCCATGTAGCAGCCGAAGCCGAGGCCGTTGACGACGGAGAAGACCAGCATCGCGGTCCAGCTCGCCGAGACGGCGGGGATGACCAGGGCGACGGCGGCCAGCGCGGCGGAGGCCCCGACGAAGAGCTTGCGCCGGTCGTAGCGGTCGGAGAGCCAGCCGCCGAGGACCGTGGAGACCACCATGGCAAGCGAGTTGAGCGGCATCAGGATCGCCACGGCCTCCTCGGCGCTGAGCCCGGCGGGCAGGTCCGTGTGGTCCTTGAGGATGTACAGCTGGAAGCCGGCGACCGCGAAGTAGCCGAGGACGAGCAGCGCGCGCCCGATGAACGCCCAGCGGAAGTCGTGGTTCTTCAGCGCGCTGCCGAAGGCCGCGATCTGCTGCCGGACCGGGAGCGGCGCCTTGGCGGGCATCCGCTCCTCGCGGGCGCAGGAGGTGAACAGCACGGCCGTCGCGGCGACGATCGCGCCGAAGACGAGGTAGCCGGTGCGGTAGTGCTCCGAGAAGGCGGCGCCGACGAGCGCGCCGATGGTGGAGCCGATCGGCATACCGAGGCCGACGGCGGCCGACGCCTTGCCGCGCGAGGCGAAGGGGACCCGGTCGGGCACCACCGAGGTGATGGCCGCCTGGTAGACGTTCATCACGGCCTGGCCGAGGCACCAGGCGATGGTCACCAGCAGGATCGTGTGCACGCTGCCCAGCAGGAACATCACCGGCAGGGCGAGCAGGCCGCCCGCGAGGATCCACGGGTTGCGGCGCCCCGAGCGGTCGGAGAGCGCGCCCGCCACCGGGTTGAAGATCGTCGCGAAGATCGCGGAGATGCCCGAGACCAGGCCGAAGTTGGCCACCTTGGAGGCCGGGTCGATGGCCTCGATCTGGAGCGCGAGCAGCATCCCGGGGACGCCGATGTAGAGCGCGTACATCGCCGTGTTGCCGGCGAGCAGCAGGGGCAGCAGCCCGCGCGTGGGCCGGGGTGATCCGGGGGAGGCGGCTCCTGCGGTGCCGGTTTCCGGAGAGGTTCCGGGGGAGGAAAGGGCCACGATGCCCTCCTGGTGAAGACGCCCGTGCGGGGGCGGGAGCGGAAAGAGAGAGTGGGGTGCCGCGCGTGGGTGGCGCGTAGGATGGTTACACGTGTCAGTGGCGCGTGTAACCCCTGTGTAGCACTCGAATCCGGCCATCCGCCAGACCTGAGTCCGGATCGTTCTGGAAAGATGCCGGATCGATGAGCCAGTCACCCAAGCAGTCCGCCGGACGCTCCGTCCCCACCAGCGCCGACGTGGCGCGCCTCGCGGGCGTCTCCCGGGCCACCGTCAGCTACGTCCTGAACAACACCGCCGCCGTGCGGATCAGCGAGCCCACCCGGCGCCGGGTCAAGGAGGCGGCCGAGGAGCTGGGCTACGTCCCGCACGCCGCCGCCCGCAGCCTGCGCGCCGGCCACAGCCGGATGGTCCTGCTGCCCACCGCCCACGTGCCGGTCGGCCCGCTGTACAGCCGCTTCTTCAACGAGCTCCAGTGGGCGCTGCGGCGCCTCGACTACACCGTGGTGCAGTACGGCAGCGTCGGCCTCGACCCGGACGAGGCGGCCCGGGCCTGGGCCGAGCTGCGCCCGGTCGCCGTGGTCTCGCTCGGCCAGGTCGAGCTGACCGCGCAGGGGGTCGGGCTGCTCAAGCGCTCCGGCGCGAAGGGCGTGATCACCGTCGGCCCGCAGCGGGTCGAGGGCACCCACGCGCTGGTCATGGACCAGGCCCAGGTCGGCCGCGCGGCCGGAGCCCATCTGGTCGAGCGCGGCTGCCGGGCGATCGGGGTCGTGATGCCCGAGGAGCCGGGCCTGGAGATGTTCTCGGTGCCGCGCCTGGAGGGCCTCCGGGCCGTCGCCGGGGCGGCGGGCGCGGAGGTCGTGCCGCTGCCGCTGCGGTACGAGGAGGAGCCCGCCGGCGCCCTCGCGGCACGCTGGCGCGAGCTGGGCCTGGACGGGGTGTTCGCGTACAACGACGAGTACGCGATGCTCCTGATGCGGGCGCTCCAGGACGCCGGGATCGGCGTGCCGGGGGAGACCGCCGTGGTCGGTTCGGACGACCTGGTCCTCGGCCGGCTGCTGAGGCCCCGGCTGAGCACCGTCCACCTCGACATGGTCAAGGGCCGCGAGCTCGCCGAACTCGTCGACCGGGTGGTCCGCGACCCGGACTCGGCGCCCGTCCGGCAGGAGCTGCTGGACGCCCGGGTGGTGCGGCGCGAGTCGAGCTGACCGCGGAGGGCCGTCCCTTCGGCCGGTGTCGGCGGCGCGGCCCGCCCCGGCGGCGGCGGAGGGCCCGGCGGCTTAGCGTCGGGGCATGAGCACTCAACCGAAGCGGTTCGAGATCCTGCTGGTGCCCGCGCACGTGGAGGACCGGGGCGGCGCCTCCGTGGCCGACAGCGCCGTCCGCTCGGCGGTCGTGGAGGCGACCGGCCGCACCGGCGAGTCCGGCTACCCGATCTACGAGGGGCACGGACTGGTCGCCGACGTCGACCCGGAGACGCGCACGGTGGAGGCCCTGCTGGTGGACGGCAGGGAGCTGGACTACGGCCTGACGGCGCTGATCAGGGGGCCCGGGACGGCCTGAGGGGGGTCCGCGCGGGCCCCGGGGGACGTTGACAGGACGCGTGCGCGGGCGGAGACTCGGGCCCGCGGGGATGAAGATTTCTTCACCAGGCGAACGGCGGGCGGGCGAGCCGCCCCCGTCCCCTTGTCGTTCCCCGCGCGCCGCCGCCCGTACCCGTGGTCCCGTGGGAGAGAAACCGATGAGCATCCGCGACGTCTACCTCGTCGACGCCGTCCGCACCCCGATCGGCAAGTTCGGCGGTGCCCTCTCCGCCGTCCGCCCGGACGACCTCGCGGCCCACGTCGTCAGGGCGCTCGTGGACCGCACCCCGGAGCTCGACCCGGCCAGGATCGACGACGTGTACTTCGGCGACGCCAACGGCGCGGGCGAGGACAACCGCGACGTGGCCCGGATGGCCGTCCTGCTCGCCGGACTGCCCACCTCCGTGCCCGGCGTCACCGTCAACCGCCTGTGCGGCTCCGGGATGGAGGCCGTCATCCAGGCCGCCCGCGCGGTCGCCCTCGGCGACGCCTCGGTCGTCGTCGCGGGTGGCGTCGAGTCCATGTCCCGCGCCCCCTGGGTGCTCCAGAAGCCGGAGCGCGCCTTCCCGGCCGGGCACCAGCAGCTGCACTCCACCACCCTCGGCTGGCGCATGACCAACCCGAGGATGCCCGCCGAGTGGACCGTCTCCCTCGGCGAGGGCGCCGAACTCGTCGCCGACAAGCACGCCCTCGGCCGCGAGGCCCAGGACGCCTTCGCGCTCGCCAGCCACCGCAAGGCCGCCGCCGCCTGGGCCGAGGGGCTCTACGACGGCGAGGTCGTCCCGTACCCCGGCGCCGAGCTCGCCCGGGACGAGTGCGTCCGCGAGAACGCCTCCGCCGAGGCCCTCGCCAGGCTCAAGCCCGCCTTCCGCCCCGACGGCGGCACCGTCACCGCGGGCAACGCCTCCCCGCTCAACGACGGCGCCGCCGCCCTGCTGATCGTCGACGAGGCGGGCCTGCGGGCCACCGGCCGCGAGCCGCTGGCCCGGATCCGCGCCTCCGCCGTCACCGGCGTCGAGCCGCAGCTCTTCGGGCTCGGCCCGGTGGAGGCCGTGCGCCGGGCCCTGGAGAAGGCGGGCCGGGGCTTCGGGGACCTCACCGCCTTCGAGCTGAACGAGGCCTTCGCCGCGCAGGCCCTCGGCTGCCTCGCCGAATGGCCGGAACTGGACCCCGCCGTGGTGAACCCGCGCGGCGGCGCCATCGCCCTCGGCCACCCGCTCGGTGCCTCCGGCGCCCGGCTCGCGGGCGCCGTCGCCCACCAGCTCGCCGCCGCCGGCTCCGGCACCGGCCTGGCCGCCCTCTGCATCGGCGTCGGCCAGGGCCTGGCGCTGGTCCTGGAGCGCTGACGGGGCGCTGACAGGGCACTGACGGGGCACACCCGCCCCGGACGCGCGGAAGGGGTGGCCCGGCGACGCCGGACCACCCCTCTCCCCGAGCGGGTCACCTCACCCCGAGCGGGTCACTGCTCCTGGCCGCCCTGGGCCTGCTGCTCCGCGATCGACTTGCGGACCTCGTCCATGTCCAGGCCGCGCGCCTGGCCGATCACGTCCTCCAGGGCCGCCTCCGGCAGCGCGCCCGGCTGCGCGAAGACCGCGACCTTGTCGCGGACGATCATCAGGGTCGGGATCGAACGGATCTCGAACGCCGCCGCGAGCTCCTGCTGCGCCTCGGTGTCGACCTTCGCGAAGACCAGGTCCTCGTGCCGCTCGGACGCCGCCTCGAAGACGGGGCCGAACTGACGGCAGGGGACGCACCAGGAAGCCCAGAAGTCGATGAGAACGAACTCGTTCTCGCTCACGATCTGGTCGAAGTTGTCCTTGGTGAGCTCGACAGTGCTCATGCTTCCTACCTCTCCGTGGCCGGCGTCCTTGGCGCGCCTTCCTCACGGTCCCCTCGGGACCCGCACCGCACAACGGCGTATCGAGCCGCGCTATTCCGCGCCACCGCCCGGCAGACTGTCAGTCATGACACGAGTGCCGGAGCACGAGAACGAGTACGCGTACGACGTGGTGGTCCTGGGCGCGGGCCCGGTCGGGGAGAACGTGGTCGACCGGGTGCGCGCCGCCGGGCTGAGCGCCGCGGTCGTGGAGGCCGAACTGGTCGGCGGGGAGTGCTCGTACTGGGCCTGCATGCCCAGCAAGGCCCTGCTGCGCCCGGCCATCGCCCGCTCCGAGGCCCGCGCGGTGCCCGGACTGCGCGGCCAGGTCCAGGGGCCGCTCGACGCGCGGGAGGTCCTGGCCCACCGGGACGCGGTCGTCGGGGACTGGAAGGACGACGGGCAGGTGGCGTGGGTGGAGTCCACCGGCGCCCGGCTCTTCCGGGGCCACGGGCGGCTCCTCGGGCCGCGCCGGGTCGAGGTGGCGGGCCCCGAGGGCGACCGCCGGGTGCTGACCGCGCGGCACGCCGTCGCCGTCTGCACCGGCAGCCGCGCGGTCCTGCCCGACCTGCCCGGACTCCACGGGGCCGGGGCCTGGACCAGCCGCGAGGCGACGAGCGCGGCCCGGGTGCCCGGCCGGCTCGTGGTCGTCGGCGGCGGCGTGGTCGGCGTCGAGATGGCGACCGCCTGGCAGGCACTGGGCGCCAAGGTGACGCTGCTGGTGCGCGGCGGGGGCGTGCTGCCCCGGATGGAGCCGTTCGTGGGCGAGCACGTCCTCGCCGCCCTGGTGGAGCGCGGCGCCGACGTGCGCACGGGCGCCGACGTCGCCGCGGTCGTCCGGGACGGGCACACCGGGCCCGTCACCGTCGTCCTGGAGGGCGGCGACCGGGTCGAGGGCGACGAGGTGCTGTTCGCGACCGGGCGGCGCCCTCGGACCGAGGACATCGGCCTGGAGACGGTCGGCCTGGAGCCCGGCGGCTGGCTGCCCGTCGACGACAGCCTGCGGGTGACCGGCCACGACTGGCTGTACGCCGTGGGGGACGTCAACCACCGGGCCCTGCTGACCCACCAGGGCAAGTACCAGGCGCGGATCGCGGGCGCCGCGATCGCCGCCCGGGCGGCCGGGGACGCCGCCGAACCCGGCGGCTGGGGCCCGTACGCCGCCACCGCCGACCACGCGGCCGTGCCCCAGGTGGTGTTCACCGACCCCGAGGCGGCCGCCGTCGGCCTGAGCCTCGCCGAGGCGGAGGCCGCCGGGCGGCGGGCCCGCGCGGTGGACGTGGACATGCGCGCGGTCGCCGGGGCGGGCCTGTACGCCGAGGGCTACCAGGGGCGGGCGCGGCTCGTCGTCGACGAGGACCGGGGCACCGTGCTCGGCGCCTCCTTCGTCGGCCAGGGCGTCGGCGAGCTCCTCCACGCGGTGACCGTCGCCGTCACCGGCGAGGTCCCGCTGGCGCGCCTGTGGCACGCCGTCCCCGCCTACCCGACCCTCAGCGAGGTCTGGCTGAGGCTCCTGGAGGCGTACCGGGACGGGGCGGACCCGACGTGAGCGTGAGCGGCGGCGGGGAGCACGTCAACGACTACGACGGCTCCTGCGCCCGCTGCGGCGGACCGGTCCCGGCGGGCGCCGGGGTGCTGCGGCACGAGGGCCGGGGCTGGCGGGTCTACCACCCGGCCCACGCCCCGGCCCCCGGCCCGCCGCCGCGCGGCGGGCACCCGGGGTGGCACCGCCGCCCGCTGCTCGCCCTGGACATCGGCACCACCGGCCACCGCCCGGCCGTCGACCGCGTGCGCTCCGCCTCCCTGCGGGGCGCGGACGGCACGGCCCGGGACTGGACCCTGGACCTCGGCCCCGCGCCGGAGGGCGGCTGGGGTCCGGCCGGGGGCGCGAGCGGTACGGGGCCGGGCGCGGCGGCCGGCGTCCCGGCGGACCCCGGCGCCGCGCCGCCCGCGCGGGCGCTGGAGGAGCTCGCCGGGCTGGTCGCCGGGCACCTCGCGGCCGGGGAGCCGCTGGTGGTGTGGTTCGCGCCGTACGTGCTGGGGACGCTCCACGCCGAGCTGCTGCGGCACGGCCTCGCGCCCCTGGCCGCGCGGCTGCCGGGCGGGGTGGCGCCGGTGTGCGACCCGCTCGTGCTCGACCGCCACGTCGACCGCCGCCGGCCCGGCGGACGCTCGCTGCGGGCCGTCGCCGCCTGGTACGGCGTACCGCATCCGGACCCCGGCGATCCGGCCTCGGACGCGGCGGCGGCGCTGGACCTGGCCGAGGAGATCGCGGCCCGCCACCCGTCCCTGGCGCGGCTGTCCCGGCCGGCCCTGCACACCGAACAGATCCTCTGGTACGCCGAGCAGACGGCCCGTCACCCCGACGCGCCCGACTGGCCGTTCAGTCCCGTGCCGCCCGAGCCGTGGGCGCCGCCTCCGGTGAACTGAGTTCTTACGACCGGGGGATGAGGAGCGCGGCCGCGGAGCGGGCCGTGTCGAGCGCGGTCCTGGGGTCCCGGCCCGACTCCTGGCCGAGGACCACCCGGGTGCTCAACCCGTCGAGCAGGGCGAGGAGTTCGGAGGCGCGGGCAGGTGCGTCCAGCGGGGCGAAGTGGCCGCGCTCGACCCCCTTCGCGAGCAGCGCCTCCAGGTCCTCCTGCCAGCTCGCGTCGAGCTCGCGCTGCGCCTCGCGCAGCTCGGGGTTGGCCGGGATGCGGGCCCATAGCTCGATCCACAGCGTCCAGCGCGGGTCGCGCGGCCCGCGCGGCAGGTAGAGGTCGAGGAACAGGTCGAGCCGCCGAGGCGCGGCGAGCCGGCGGCCGAGCAGCGCGCGCCGCTCCTCCGCCAGCGCCGCCTCGCTCCAGCGCAGCGCGGCGAGCAGCAGCAGGTCCTTGCTGCCGAAGTGGTACAGGATGTGGCCGCCGCTGGTTCCCAGGCGCTCGGCGAGCGCGGACATGGTGAGCGTCGCGAGCCCGTCCTCGGCGATGGCGGCCATGGCCTCCTCCAGCATCCGCTCCCGCGTGACGCTGCCGTCCCGCCGCCGTCCCGTCCGCGCCGCACCCGCCACCGCTCGCCGCCCCGTTTCCCTGGTCCTCGCCGTCCCGTGCCGTGTCCGGCGCGGTCGGATCGACCCTAACGGTTTTCCGCCGAGGTCTTGACGTGGCCGGATTCCATCCCACATCTTGAATGCCGTTCAAAGAGTTAGAACGACATTCAAGGTTTTCGAGCGTGAGTCCACGACAGGAGCGCAGCGTGCCCGGACACGACACGACGCCCGCGAGAGCGGGCCGGGACGAGGTCTTCCAGGTCGAAGGACACGGCATCGACCCCATCCCCGACAGCGAACGGCACGGCGGGGCGAAGGACCTCTTCTGGCTCTGGTTCGGCTCGAACCTCACCTTCACCTACGTCATCAACGGCGCCCTCGCCGTCACCTTCGGCCTCTCCTTCTGGCAGGCCACCGCCGTGATCGTGCTCGGCGGCCTCTCCTTCTTCGCCATCAGCGCCGCCGGACTCAGCGGCGTCCGCACCGGCACCGCCACCCTCGTCGTCTCCCGCGCCGCCTTCGGCGTCCGGGGCAACTGGCCCGCCGGACTGCTCAACTGGGTCGTCAGCATCGGCTACACGATCGTCAACACCGTCGTCGGCACCCTCGCCCTCGAAGCCTTCCTCGCCGACCTCGGCTGGACCGGCGGGCCGCTCCCGCGCGCCTTCGCGCTCGCCGTCACCCTCGCCCTGACCTTCGTCGTCGCCCTGTGGGGCCACGCCACCGTCCAGTGGGCCGAACGCCGGATGGCCTACGTCCTCGCCGCCGGCTTCGCCGTCCTCATCGCCCTCGTGCTGCCCGGCGCCGACACCGCCGCCCCGGCCACCGGACCCGGCGCCGCGAGCTGGAGCCTCGCCCTCGTCGTCATGTTCGCGGGCCCCTTCTCGTACGTCCCGATGCCCGCCGACTACACCCGCTACCTGCCCCGCACCACCAGCCTCAGGGCACTCACCTGGAGCGGCGGCCTCGGCGGGCTCCTCTCCTCCGTCGCCCTCGGCGTCGCGGGCGCCGCCGCCGCGACCCAGGCCGACATGACCGACGCGGTCGCCGGTGCGGAAGGGCTGCTGCCCGGCTGGTTCCGGCCGGTCTTCCTCGCCCTGGTCCTCGGCGGCTCCGTCACCAACTCGATCATCACCCTCTACTCCTCCAGCCTGAACCTCCAGGTCCTCGGCATCCCCTGGAGCCGGGCCGGGGCCATCCTCGTCAGCGCGGGTGTCACCGC
Source organism: Streptomyces sp. NPDC042100 (assembly GCF_055582325.1). NCBI lineage: Bacteria > Bacillati > Actinomycetota > Actinomycetes > Kitasatosporales > Streptomycetaceae > Streptomyces > Streptomyces sp. NPDC042100. Next base: position 50,684 of record NZ_JBVJDK010000004.1, on the reverse strand, counting down.
GGCCGGCTCCCTCGGTGCGCTCTTCCTCGTCGACTTCACCACCTCCCTGCTCTCCTTCCTCTCCCTCCTGATCATCGTCTTCGCGCCCTGGGGCGGCGTCTTCCTCGCCGACATGGTGCTGCGCCGCTGCACCTACGACGCCGGGGCCCTGCACCGCACCGGGGACGGCCCCTACCGCTACCGCTCCGGCTGGCACCCCGCCGGACTCGCGGCCCTCCTCGCCGGAATGCTCTTCTCCGCCCTGACCTGCGACTCCGAGCTGTGGACCGGCCCCCTCGTCGCTCCGCTGGGCGGCGCCGACCTCACCCTCCTCGGCGCGGCCGTCTCCGCCCTCGTCTACGTCCTCCTGGCCCGCCGCACGGTGCGCCCCGCCTCCGCCTGACCGCCCCTCCTCCAGAGAAGAAGACCCGCGATGAACCACCCCGCCCCCGCCGACCTCGTCCTCACCCGGGGCCGCGTCCACACCGTCGACCCGGCGCTGCCGGAGGCCGAGGCCCTCGCCGTCCGGGACGGCCGGATCGTCTGGATCGGCGCCGACACAGACGCCCGGGCCTGGGCGGGCCCCGGCACCCGCGTCCTCGACGCGGGGGGCCGACTGGTGCTGCCCGGCTTCGTGGACGCCCACAACCACGTGCGGCTCGGCTCCGACGACGCCTGCGTGCAACTCGCCGGCGCCCGTGACCTCGACGCCGTGCACGCCCGCATCCGCGCCTGGCACGCCGCCCACCCGGACGCGCCCTGGATCGAGGCAGAGGCCTTCGACTACTCCGTGATCCCCGACGGCCGGATGCCCACCGCCGCCGACCTCGACCCGGCGACCGGCGACACCCCCGCGCTCGTCCTCAGCTACGACGTCCACACCGCCTGGCTCAACACCGCCGCCCTGCGCCGCCTCGGGGTCCGCGCCGACCGCACCGACCTGCCCTTCGGCACCGCCGTCACCGACCCCGCCACCGGCGAACCCACCGGCTTCGTCAAGGACTTCGCCGTCAAGGGGCTCTCCCGCGCGGGGCACCGCGCGCTGCGCGAGCTCGGCGTCCCGTGGGCCTCGCCCGACCGGCAGTACGGGCGGCTCGCCAAGAGCCTGGACGACGCGATCCGCTACGGCATCACCACCGTCGTCGAACCGCAGAACTCGCTCGACGACCTCGCCCTCTTCCAGCGCGCCCGCGCCGAGGGCCGGCTGCGCTCCCGGATCGTCGCCGCGCTCTTCCACCCGCGCGGCACCACCGAGGCCGAGCTCGACGAATTCGCCGCCGCCGCGCAGGAGTTCGCGGACGACCGGCTGCGCGTCGGGCCGCTGAAGCTCTACATCGACGACGTCGTCGAGCCCCGCACCGCCGCCCTCCTCGAACCGTACGCGGGCTGCGGCCACCACCGGGGCGACACCTTCTACCCGCCCGAGGAGTTCGCCGGGCTCCTCACCCGGCTCGACGCGCGCGGCTTCCAGTGCTTCGTGCACGCCACCGGCGACCGGGGCATCCGCACCGTGCTCGACGCCGTCGAGCGGGCCCGCGCCGTCAACGGCCCGCGCGACGCCCGCCACCAGATCGTCCACGTCGAGTGCCTCGACCCCGCCGACACCCCGCGCTTCGCCGCCCTCGGCGTCACCGCCTGCATGCAGCCCCGGCACGCCGCCCCCGACATCGCGGGCCCCGGCCAGGACTGGGCCGAGAACATCGGGCCCGAGCGCTGGCACAAGGCCTGGCCGCTCCGCAGCCTGCACGCCGCGGGCGCCCTGCTCGCCCTGTCCAGCGACTGGAACGTGGCCGAGATGGACCCGATGATCGGCATCCACGCCGCCGTCACCCGCCGGCCGCCCGGCGGCGGCCCCGCCTGGACGGAGGGCGAGACCCTCGACGTGGCGACCGCCGTCGAGGGCTACACCATGGGCTCGGCCCGCGCCAACTTCCTGGAGCACGAGCGGGGCTCCCTCACCGTGGGCAAGCTCGCCGACTTCGTCGTGCTGTCCCGCGACATCCTCCGCGTGGCCCCCGACGCCATCCCCGGCACGGTCGCGGAGACGGTCGTCGTGGGCGGCGAGGTGGTGCACACCGCGCGGGACTAGGGCCTGTCGTCGAAGTCCCGTCGTCGCCCGCGAGGCAGACGGGAGTGTGACGACAGTCCCTAGGGGGTGTCCGGGGCGGCCCCCCGCAGGAGGGTGTTCAGGCGGGCCGCCTGCCGGGTCAGGTGGGCGCGCTCGGCCAGGTTCGGCGCCCTCAGGGCGGCCTCCGCGTACAGGCGCGCGGCCCCGGCCGGGTCGCCGTCGCGCTCGCGCAGGTACGCGGCCACCGCCGCGTACCGGGGGAGCGCGGGGTCCAGCGGCGCCAGGGCGGCCAGGCCGGCGCGCGGGTTGTCCGCCTCGCCCACCGCGACCGCCCGGTTCAGCAGCACCACAGGGCTGTCGTTCAGCCGCGCCAGCTCGTCGTACCACTCGACGATCTGCACCCAGTCGGTCTCCCCGGCCGTCGGCGCGTCCGCGTGCAGCGCCGCGATCGCCGCCTGCGCCTGGAACTCGCCCAGCCGGTCCCGGGCCAGCGCCGCCTGGAGCACCGCCACCCCCTCGGCGATCAGCGCCGTGTCCCAGCGCCCCCGGTCCTGCTCGGCCAGCGGCACCAGGCCGCCGTCCGGCGCGGTCCGGGCCGCCCGCCGCGCGTGGTGCAGCAGCATCAGCGCCAGCAGCCCCGCCACCTCGGGGTGCTCGACCCGGGCCGCGAGCTCGCGGGTCAGCCGGATCGCCTCGGCGGCCAGGTCCACCTCGCCCGAATAGCCCTCGTTGAACACCAGGTACAGCACCCGCAGCACCGTGCCCACGTCGCCGGGCCGGTCCAGGCGCACCCCGGACACCGTGCGCTTGGCCCGGCTGATCCGCTGCGCCATCGTCGCCTCCGGCACCAGATACGCCGCCGCGATCTGGCGGGTGGTCAGCCCGCCCACCGCCCGCAGCGTCAGCGCCACCGCCGACGCCGGGCTCAGCGCCGGGTGCGCGCACAGGAAGTACAGCCGCAGGGTGTCGTCCACCTCCGGGGCCGGGCCGGGCGGCGGCTCCTCCGCCACCCGGTCCTCCCGCCGGCGGCGCGCGGTGTCGGCGCGCGCCGCGTCGAGGAACTTGCGCCAGGCCACCGTGACCAGCCAGCCCTTCGGGTCCCGAGGCGACGCCTGCGCCCCCGGCCCGAACGCCTCGAACGCCTCGACCAGGGCCTCCTGCACGGCGTCCTCGGCCGCAGCGAAGTCGGCCCCGCGGCGGACGAGGACCCCGATCACACCGGGGGCGAGGCTCCTGAGCAGCGTCGCGTCCACGGCCCGGCTCACTCGGTGACGGTGGGCGGCTCGGCCAGGAACGGGCGCACCTCCAGCCACTCGTGGATCGGCTCGCCGCCCGCACCGGGCGCGGCCGAGAGCTCCCCGGCCAGCTCCACGGCCCGCTCGTAGCCGTCCACGTCGATGATCATCCAGCCGGCGATCAGGTCCTTCGTCTCCGCGAACGGCCCGTCGGTCACCGGCGGCCGCCCCTCGCCGTCGTAGCGGACCCAGGCGCCCTCCGGGGCGAGCGCCTGGCCGTCGACGAACTCTCCGGTCTTCTCCAGCCGCTCCGCGAAGTCCCGCATGTACCGGATGTGCGCCGAGACCTCCTCCGGCGTCCACCGGTCCATCGGGACGTCGTTGACGGCGGCGGGGGCGCCCCGGTAGTGCTTCAGCAGCAGGTACTTGGCCATGATGTCTCTCCTCGGTGCTCCGGCGGCCCATCCTGGCCGCTCGCACCCCGGGGACGGAGCCGGACGCGCGTTCTCGACACCGTCGGCGGAAAACTCCCGGAGTTTTTCACGGGGCGCGCGAGCCGGGGCGCAAACGGACTGGTGCGCTCGGATTTCATGATCGTAGGCTCGGCGGCATGACCGCCCAGACCAGCCCGCAGTCCAGCCCCCAGAGCGGCCCCCAGCCCGGCACGCCCGCCGCGGCCCCCTTCCCGCCGCTGCTCACCCGCCACGCCGAGGCCGAGACCTGCGCCGACCCCAGCAGTGTCATGACCCTGCTCGCCGACTCGCACCAGACGGCCGACGGCTTCACCAGCTACCGCTCCACCTTCGCCGAGGGAGCCGTGGGCGCCCCCGCGCACTTCCACACCAAGGCGACCGAGCTGTTCTTCGTCCTCAGCGGCTCGCTGCGGGTCCTGGTCGGCGAGGAGATCAAGGTCCTCGGCGCGGGCGACTTCCTCGCCGTCCCGCCGCACACCCCGCACGCCTTCGCCGCCGCGCCCGGCTGCGAGGCGGACGTGCTGTTCGTCTTCACCCCGGGCATGGGCCGCTTCGACTACCTGCGCCTGCTGGGCCGGGTCATGCGCGGCGAGGCCGACCCCGCGGAGATCGCCGCGTCCGCCGAGCGCTACGACAACCACTACTGCGACAGCCCGGTCTGGCGCGCCGCCCTGGAGGCCTGAGCCCCCGGAGGGTGAGCCCGCAGCCCGGGCCCCGGCGAGCGGCCGGGCCCCGGGCTGCGGCGCCCCTCAGTGGCCGTCGCCGCCCGAGGTGACGGCCATCCGCCGGGTGAAGGTCCGCCCGCCGTCCGCCGACTCGTACACCCCGTCCTGGGTGGCGACGAGGATCCGGCGCGCGTCCACCGCGGTCAGCGCCTGCGGGGCGCCGCCGGGCAGCACGGAGACCCGGCTCCAGGTCCCGCCCGTGTCCGAGCCGCGCAGCAGCACTCCGGACGGGTCGATGCCGAACAGGGCGTCCGGGGCGCCCCAGGACACGTACGCGACGAGCTGCTTCGACAGCGGCTCCCCGAAGGTGCGCCCGTCGTCGGTGCTGCGGACCACGCCCTCCTCGGTGGTGGCCAGCACCGTGCCCGGGGTGCCGGGCGCGACGGCGATGTCGAGCGCCTTCAGTTCCGCCCGCTCCTGCCAGGCCACCCCGTCAGGGCTGACCCGCAGCCGCCCGTTGGTGCTGTCGTAGCCGTACACGGTCCCGTCGGGGGCGGTGTCCAGGGAGTGGAAGTCCACCTCCCCGCCGAGCGACCGGGTGGTCCAGGAGGCGCCCTTGTCCGTGGAGGCGATGAGGCCCAGGTTCGAGGGGCCGCCGGTGCCGGGGGCGGGGTGGCCGCTGGCGAGGAAGGCGCCCTCGGGGGTCACGGTGAACCCCATGAAATCGTCCCTGCGCTCGCCGACCAGGGCGGGGGAGCCGTCGGCGGCGGGGGTGTAGACGCCCTCGTGGGTGGCGACGTACAGCTTCCCGGCCGAGGAGCCGACGCCGTGGATGTGGCTGAGCGCCGCCGGGGCGCCGGAGCTCCCGGCCGGTCCGGTGGCGTCGCCGGAGCCGCAGGCGGTCAGGGCGAGGGCGAGGGTCGCGGTGAGCGCGGCGGCGAGGGCGGCGCGGTGCTTCTTCATGTGTCTGTGGTCCCAGGGGTACGGGGAGGGGGCGGCCCCGCACGAGGGTGCGGGGCCGCCCGGGGCGTGGCGGAGGCCGGCGGGACCGGCCGGGGCCGGTCAGAGGCGGGCGAGGATCTTCTTCAGCTGGGCGATCTCGGCGGCCTGGGTCCGGACCACGTCGTCGGCCACCCGCTTGGCCGCCGGGTCCGCGCCGTCCCGCTGCTCGGTCCTGGCCATCTCGACCGCGCCCTCGTGGTGGGCGATCATCAGCTCGGCGAACCTGCGGTCGAAGGCCCTGCCCTTCAGGGCGGTGAGGCCGGCCATGTCCTTCTCGGACATCATCCCGGCCATGCCGTGGCCGCCGCCCATCGACTCGGGCTTGCCCCAGGTCCTGAGCCAGGCCCGCATCTTCCGGATCTCCGGGTCCTGGGCCTTCTCGATCTCGCCGACGAGCTTCTTGACCTCGGCGTCCTCGGCCCGCCCGGCGGCGAGCCCCGCCATCTCCAGGGCCTGCTCGTGGTGGGGGATCATCATCTGCGCGAACATCACGTCCGCGTCGTTGAAGGCGCCGGGAGTGCCGGGCGCCGCGGAGCCGGAGCCGGAGCCGGCGCCCGTCGCGGAGGCGGACGCGGAGGCGGAGCTCTTCGCGCCGTGGTCCATGCCGTCCATGGAGTCGCCGGAGCCCGAGCAGGCGGCGAGCAGGAGCCCGGTCGCGGCGACGGCGCCGGTCAGGGCGAGCTTGCGGGCGGTGGTGCGGGTGGTGGTACGGGTCGTGAGGGCACGCATGGTGAACACACCTCGGATGCTGTCGTTCGTGCGGGAAAGGGACGTACGCGTGTGGCCGGACACGGGCGCGGCGAGGCGCCCGCGGTGGCGGGGGCGGTACGGCCTAGGTCCGCAGGACCGACAGCTGGGCGAGGTCCGGGGGCCGCGGCGGCGCGTTCGGCCCGAGGGAGGGGAGCAGCCGCGCGGGGAGCGGGACGGCCCCGTCCGGACGGCGGCCGAGGGCGGCCCGGAGCAGGACGGCGAGCAGCCAGGCGCCGAGGACCGCCACACAAAGCGTGGTCATGTCCATCCCGGTACCCGAGTCGTGGGTGGACCCGTGGGCGCCGTCGCCCGCCGCGCCGCCCGGGACGGCGGTGCGCCCGCCGTGCGCCGGGGCGACGTCCGTCACTCCGCTCGCGCCGGCCGTGCCCGTCGAGCCGGTCGCGCCCGTCGCGCCCGTCGCGCCCGTCATGGGGCTGACGGCCGACGCACCGGCCGGGTCCGAGGGGCCGGTCACCCGCGTCAGGTCCGGCGGGGCCACCGCGCGCGCCGGAGCGCCCGCCCCGGCGCCGTGGCCCTCGGCCTGGGCGGCCGGACCGGAGGCGCCCTCCGGGTGGCCGACCGAGTGCATCACGAAGACGCCGAGCGCGAGCACGACGACGAGCAGCAGGTGCGCCAGGGCGCCTCCCGCTCGTGCGGCGCCGCGAACAGCCCGTCCCACGTGCACGTCTTCCACCTCCGGTCCCGACGATACCGAATCCGGAGCCCATACCCCGCATGGGTACCCCGGCGTGCTTCCGCGCGCCCCCTGGCGTATCGGCGCCACGCCGGTGACAGCACCCGGCCCGCCGTCCCACCCTGATCACGCGGCGCCCCCGCGTCCCGCCGGGCCGCCGTGACCCTCCCGGGAGGCACCCGTATGTCGATCGTCGTCACCTTCGCCGGCCGGACCCCGCTCCCCACCGCGGGCTCCTGGTACCAGATCTGGTCCTACCGGGTGCAGCCCTCCGGACCGGCCGAGCTCCGCCCCGGGCAGCGGATCGCCCTCGCCCTCCCGTCCGACGTGGACCTGCGCGACCCGGCGCTCTTCCCCGGGGTGCCCGCCCTCGACGGGGCCTTCGTCGAGCCGGACCCCGGCTCCGGGCGGCAGTACGCGGGCCGCACGGTGCCGGCCACCGGCCCGCTGGTCCTCTCCTTCGTCGCCCCGCCCACCGAGTCCGACCGCGACCTGCTGCTCGTCACCCGGAGCACCGGCCAGCCGTGGACCGTGACCCCCTTCGCCACCACCTCGGGCGGCCCCACCGGACCGGTCCGGGTGCTGACCGCGCCCGTGCCGGGGCCGGTGCGCACCGGCCGGCCCGTCATGGAGTTCGCGGGCACCCTCCCGTACGCCAGCGAGCTCTTCGGCGTCTACCAGCCGCTGCCCGGCTGGCTCGGCCACTCCGGCGCCGGCCGGCTCGCCGCGCGGCTCGCCCCGCGCCCCGGCCCCTCGGCCTTCGCCGGGCCCGCCGCCCGCGCCCTGGAGGGCCCCGGGCTCGCCGCGCTCGCCGCCTTCGTCGGCCAGGACCCGCCGACCGAGGGCATCCTGTCGCCGGTCGGCCTCGTCAACCTCTTCCGGCAGTACTTCTTCGAGTTCGACACCTTCCTCGGCGCGCCCGCCGGGCACCTGTGGCTCAGCCCCGGCGGCATGGTGGAGCTCGTGGAGACCACCACCCGCCGCACCCTCGTCGAGCGGACCGCGAGCCAGTCGGAGGAGACCACCCGCAGGTCCGAGGAGAGCCTCACCGACCAGAGCGACGTGGCCGACGCCGTCAAGGAGTCCAACGCCAACGACACCTCCCTCGGCGCGACCGTCTCCGCCGGCGGCTCCTTCGCCGGGGTCTACCACGCCGACGCCAGCGCCAGCTACGCCACCAAGGCGACCACCCAGAAGTCCTCCGAGCTCACCCACAAGCACACCCGGACCCAGAGCTCCAAGGTCAGCAGCGAGATCCGGCGCAACTTCACCACCACCTTCAAGACGGTGACGGAGACCACCGACACCTCCAGCCGCCGCTACGTCGTGCAGAACACCACCGACCGGCTCGCCAACTACGAACTGCGCCGCAAGATGCGCAAGGTGGGCGTCCAGGTGCAGCACATCGGCACCCGCATGAGCTGGCAGGTCTTCGTGAACGCGCCGGGCCGGGTGCTCGGCCTCGGCGAGTTCGTCGACGTCGTGCCCGCCCCCGACCTCACCTCGCTGCGCAAGCCCGAGCCGCCCGAGCCGCTCACCCCGGTCCTCACCACCTTCACCGGCACCTTCCCCATCCAGGAGCACCCGGACAGCACCAACGCCCCGCACAACGACGCCGACTGGAGCCGCCAGGACGGCTTCGACCGCCTGTGGCGCGGCGAGGAGGACGAGTACATCGTCGCCGACTTCGACTACGGCGCCCTCCCGCCCGCGCCCGGCTACACCCTCAGCACCAACCCGGACTACGTGCAGTTCGTCTCCGCGAAGAACGGGCACGGCACCGACGCCAAGTTCCTCGTCCGGTACGTCATCCAGCGCCCCGACACCGGCCGGTTCCAGGTCCGCGCGGACCACGTGCACTTCGGCGGCACCTCCACCATCACCTTCACCCTCCAGCTCCGCTGGGAGCCGCCGCCGGTGAACCCGGCCCAGGTCGCCTACGAGGCGGCGCTCGCCCAGTACGAGAAGGACGTCGCCGCCCTCCAGCGCAAGGCCTACGCCGCCGCCGTACGGGACCGGACCGGCCTGCTCAGCAAGGTCCGGCCGCGCCCCGCCGAGGACCTGCGCAAGGAGGAGCGGCACTCCGTCTTCGCCCATCTCCTCGCACAGCTCCGCCTGTTCGACCCGAGGGACGCGCACCTGGAGGCCGAGCTGATCCGGCAGATCTTCGACGTCGACGAGATGCTCTACTTCGTCTCGCCCGAGTTCTGGCGGCCCGGCGACACCGCCGACCCCGCCGGGCCCGACTCGCTCGGCCGCTATCCGGTGCCGCCCGCCCGCTGGGAGGGCGCCGACGGCGACCCGCTCGCCGGGGAGACCGTCCCCACCGCCTACTCCCGCACCAGCTCCCACAACGCCCCGGACGCCAAGGGCCCCACACCGGAGCGGGAGTGGCGGGTCGACTACCTGATCACCGCCGACTCGCAGCCCGCGCCGATGGGCAGCTCGCTCGGCTGGCTCGTCCAGACCGACGGCGACGAGCGGCGCAACGAGTTCCTCAACTCCGCCTGGGTCAAGGCCGTCCTGCCCATCCGCCCGGGACACGAGCCGGAGGCGCTCGGCTGGCTCGCCAAGGCGGGTGTCGAGGGCGAGGCGGCGCTGGGACGCCCCTACGCCTGGCAGGACGGCGACCCCGACGCGTACCGGGACAAGACCATCGGCGAGGTGCTCGACCTGCTCGCCGCCGAGCTCGCCGAGGCCAACACCAGCGTCGCCCGCACCCTCGCCGGCGAGCAGGTCTTCGAGACCGGCTTCGACCCGCTCGCGGGCGGCTTCCGGCCCGCCGAGCCCTACCAGGTCTTCGACCAGTGGATCGAGGTCCTGCCCACCGACCAGGTCGTCGCCGTGGAGGTCGCGTACGACCCCAAGACCGGCCAGCAGCTCTAGGCCCGGCCCCGCCATGCCCGCCACCCGCTATGTGCACGCGACCAAGGGCGTGCGCTCCGGCCGCTTCGACAGCGAGGCGAAGCCGGCCAGGACCGTCGCCGACGCGCTGCGCGCCGCCGCCCCCGGCGACACGGTCGTCATCCTCGACAACGCCGTCTACCGCGAGGCCGAGCTGGTCCTCGACCGGCCCGTCACCCTCACCAGCGCCCACCTCCTCAAGCACCCCGGCGCCGACCCCGCCGCCCCCGGCTTCGACCCGCGCGTGCTGCCCGCCCTGCACGGCGGCGACCGGCACCGGGTGCTGCGGATCGGACCGCCCACCCCCGCCGGGCGGCGCGGCTTCGGCCCGGTCACCGTCCGAGGGCTGCGGATCACCGGCGGCCACGCCACGCACACCGCGAGCGACCCGGGGCTCGGCGCGGGTGGCGGGATCGCCGTCATCGACGCCGACGACGTCCTCGTCGAGCGCTGCGTCATCAGCGGCAACCGCACCGAGACGGCGCCCTTCCGGGCCTGGCCGGAGAGCGACCGGACGGCGCTGCGCGCGGCCGTGCTCGACCTGCTCGGCGACATCCTGCCCGCCGGGGCGGTCGGCGCCGTCAACCACACGGTCGACCTGGTCAACGGGATGCTGAGGCTGGTCGGCGGGATCCCCCCGCTGCCCCGGATCGACCGGGCCAAGCTGCTCGCCGAGGCGTCCCGGCGCTTCGACGCCCTGGTGCCGCCCGGCACCGTCGCCATGTGGCTCGCCGGGCAGTCCTTCGGCGGCGGGGTCGCCACCGTCTGGGCGGGCCCCACCCTGCGCCACTGCCTGATCCGGGGCAACACGGCCGAGGGCCGCGGCGGCGGCCTCGCCGTCGTCGGCTACGGCTGGCCCACCCTGGAGGGCTGCTGGATCGACCGCAACGCCTCCGGCCGCCGGGGCAGGCTCGACGGCGGCGGCGTCGGCTGCGAGGTGTCCGTCCCGGGCCGGCTCACCCGCGACCTCAGCGAGCTCGACCTGATCACGTTCCTCGCCTCCCGGGCCACCGCCGCCCGCACCGCCGTGCTCAGCCCCGGCACCGTCGTCGGCCTCACCCCCGGCGAGCTCTACCGCTACCTGCGCTGGCTCCTGAACCCCCTCGAACCGAACCCGGTCCTCGCCAAGACCCCGCGCATCCTCGCCGACCTGGTCAGCGGCCGGCCCGACCAGGCCGTACAGCTCGCCTTCTACGCCATCGCCGCCTCGGCCCTGCGCCTGGACCGCTGGTCGGCGTGGAACGAGCGGGAGATCGCGGACGCCCGGCGCGAGGCCGTGACCCTGCGCGAGTGCCGGGTCACGGGAAACACGGCGGCCGACGACGGCGGCGGGCTCTACGCCTCGGTGCTCTCCCCGGTCCGGCTGCTGTCCACCGAGGTCAGCGGCAACCGGGCGGGCAGCATGGGCGGCGGCGTCCGGATCACCATGGGCTCGGCCGGCGCCTTCGAGCGGTGCCTGATCAAGGACAACGTCTCCCGGGGCCTCGAAGCGCCGCCCCGGCCGGGCGAGCCGCGCCGGGCGAAGCCGGGCGGCGGCGGGATCTCCGCCCGCAACGCCGACCTGATCCTCACCGGCACCCGGGTCACCGGCAACCTCACCTCCGACCGGCCGGGCGGCGGGATCGTCCACTACGCCGACACCGAGGGGAACATGGGCGGCGTGCCCGACATGTGGACGGCGATCCTGCGGGAGGTCTTCGGCGTCACCGAGGTGGCCGTCCGCGCCGACGCGACCAGCGAGATCAGCGGCAACGGCTGCGGCTACGACGAGCACCGCGTCCCGCTCGCCCGCCCCCGCTTCGCCAAGGGCGGCGGCGTCTTCGTCCTCCAGGCGACCTTCCCCGACGCGCCCCGGGTGGAGGTGGTGCTGGCCGCCGTGCGCCGGACCGTGCACGGCAACACGGCGCTCACCCGCGGCTACCCCTCGGCGGTGCGGCCGGGCACGACCATCGCCACGGCGAACGACACCTGCCTCCAGGACCTGCTGGGCCACCGGGAATGGACGGAGGCCAACGACGCCCCCCTGCTGGGGGGCACCGCCGACCTCCGCTTCCGGCCATGAGCCCGGCGCGCGCCGGGCCCCGCTCACTCCGGCGGCTCACCCGCCATCGCCGCGGCGAGCCGCAGGTGCGGGGCGGCCTCCGCCGCCCTGCCCTGCCGCTCCAGGGTGCGGCCGAGCATCAGCCGGGCGTAGTGCTCGACCGGGTCGCGCTCCAGGACCACCCGCAGCTCCTCCTCGGCGCGGGACAGCTGGGCGGAGTGGTAGTAGGCGCGGGCGAGGAGCAGGCGCTGGGCCGTCTGGTCCGGGTGCTCGGCGACCAGACCGCGCAGGATGCGGACGGCCGTCGGGTACTCCTTCGCCTCGAAGAACAGCTGGGCACGGTCCCACCGTTCGCCGGCGGTCCCGAACTCGAAGTACGTCTCCTCGCTCACTGCTCTGGCTCTCTCTCCGGTGGGCGGAAATGCTGATGCCCGTCCAACACCGCCCTGTGGTTGAACATTCCACGGATATTCACGGCGCGGGTCCACGCCCTACCGGGGACCTCCGGACCCCCGACAGGAATAGGTTGAACGCCATGAGCAATCTTGATCGCCAGGCCGCCGTCCAGGTCTGCGGCGGACGCGGCTTCGTCGTCGCCGAACCGGTACGGGAACTCCTCAGCCCCCGCCACGTCCAGCTCGGCGAATCGACCGAGGTGCGCCGCCTGCTCCCCAACCTCGGCCGCCGCATGGTCGGCGCCTGGGCCTTCGTCGACCACTACGGCCCCGACGACATCGCCGCCGAACCCGGGATGCAGGTGCCGCCCCATCCGCACATGGGCCTGCAGACCGTCAGCTGGCTCCACGAGGGCGAGGTGCTGCACCGCGACTCCACCGGCAGCCTCCAGGCCATCGGCCCGCGCGAACTGGGCCTGATGACCTCCGGCCGGGCGATCTCCCACTCCGAGGAGAGCCCCCGCCCACACGCCCGCTATCTGCACGGCGCGCAGCTGTGGGTCGCCCTCCCCGACGCCCACCGCCACGTCGAGCCGCACTTCCAGCACCACGCCGACCTCCCGCACGTCACCGCCCCGGGCCTGACCGCCACGGTGATCCTGGGCGAGCTCGCCGGGGCGGTCTCCCCGGGCACCGCGTACACCCCGATCACGGGTGCCGACCTCGCCCTGACCGCCGGTGCCGAGGTCCGCCTGCCGCTGGAGCCGGACTTCGAGTACGCGGTCCTCGCGATGTCCGGCGAGGCCCACGTCGACGGGGTCCCCGTTCTCCCCGGCTCGATGCTCTACCTCGGCTGCGGACGCAGCGAACTCCCGCTGCGGGCCGCGTCCGACGCGGGGCTGATGCTCCTGGGCGGCGAGCCGTTCGAGGAGGAGATCGTGATGTGGTGGAACTTCGTCGGCCGCACCGACGAGGAGATCCGCCAGGCCCGCGAGGACTGGATGACGACCACCCGCTTCGGCGAGGTCAAGGGCTACGACGGCGACCGCCTCGACGCCCCGGACGTCCCGCCGACACAGCTGAAGGCGCGGGGGCGGGTGCGCTGAGCCGCGGGCCGTCCGGCCGGCCGGGTGCCGGGGCCGGCCGCGTAGGCTCGGGGGGTGTCCTCCTCGCGTCTGCACCGTGTCGCCGTCCTCGTGCTCGACGGGGCGAAGCCGCTGGACGTCGGCATCCCGGCGCAGGTCTTCACGACCCGGGCGAGCATGCCGTACGAGGTGCGGGTCTGCGGGGCCGCGCCGGGGCTGGTGACCGGGGGCGACGGGCTCGCCTACCACGTCGCCCACGGGCTCGACGCGCTCGCCTGGGCCGACATCGTCTTCGTCCCCGGCTACCGCTCCCCCGACCGCGACGACCCGCCGCCGGCGGTCGTCGCGGCGCTGGTCGCCGCCCACGACCGGGGCGCGCGGCTCGCCGCCATCTCGACCGGCGCCTTCGCGCTCGCCGCCACCGGGCTGCTCGACGGGCGCCGGGCCACCACGCACTGGCACTACGCCCGGGCCCTCAAGGAACGCCACCCGCTCGTCCTCGTCGACGAGAACGTCCTCTTCGTCGACGAGGGCACCCTGCTCACCTCCGCCGGGGCCGCCTCCGGCATCGACCTGTGCCTGCACATCCTGCGCGGCGACCTCGGCGTCGCCGCCTCCAACCACGCGGCCCGGCGGCTGGTCGCCGCGCCCTACCGCAGCGGCGGCCAGGCCCAGTACGTCCCCCGCAGCGTCCCCGAACCGCTCGGCGAGCGCTTCGCCACCACCCGCGAGTGGGCCCTGCACCGGCTCGGCGAGCCCCTCACCCTGGACGCCCTGGCCCGGCAGGCCGGCGTCTCGCCGCGCACCTTCTCCCGGCGCTTCGTCGAGGAGACCGGCTACACCCCGATGCAGTGGGTCATGCGGGCCCGCGTGGACCTCGCCCGCGAGCTCCTCGAACGCTCCCAGCGCGGCGTCGAGCAGATCGCCGCCGACGTCGGCCTCGGCACCGGCGCCAACCTCCGGCTGCACTTCCAGCAGATCCTCGGCACCTCCCCGGCCGAGTACCGGCGGACCTTCACCCGGGGGGAATGAGCCGTCTCCGGCGTCCGCGCACGGGGTGGCGAGATCCTTGCGAACCATGGCGATCCCGCCACTGTCATGGACGCCTCCAGCGCGCGAGCCTGGAGGCAAGAGGGAAGGGACACCACTCATGACTCGCATCGCCATCAACGGATTCGGCCGCATCGGACGCAACGTGCTGCGTGCCCTGCTGGAGCGCGACAGCACCCTGGAGGTCGTCGCGGTCAACGACCTCACCGAGCCCGCCACGCTCGCCCGGCTGCTCGCCTTCGACAGCACGGCCGGCCGCCTCGGCCGCCCGGTGAGCGTCGACGGCGACGTCCTCGTCGTGGACGGCCGCCGGATCAAGGTGCTCGCCGAGCGCGAGCCGGCCGACCTGCCGTGGGCCGAACTCGGCGTGGACATCGTCCTGGAGGCCACCGGCCGCTTCACCTCGGCCAAGGCGGCCCGCGCGCACCTCGACGCGGGCGCCCGCAAGGTCCTCGTCAGCGCCCCCTCGGACGGCGCCGACGTCACCCTGGCCTTCGGCGTCAACAACGACGCCTACGACCCGGACGTGCACACGATCGTCTCCAACGCCTCCTGCACCACCAACGCGCTCGCGCCGCTCGCCGCCGTCCTCGACGAACTCGCGGGCATCGAGCACGGCTTCATGACGACCGTGCACGCCTACACCCAGGAGCAGAACCTCCAGGACGGGCCGCACCGCGACGCCCGCCGCGCCCGCGCCGCCGGCGTCAACATCGTGCCCACCACGACCGGCGCCGCCAAGGCGATCGGCCTGGTGCTGCCGAACCTCGACGGCAAGCTGTCCGGCGACTCGATCCGCGTCCCGGTCCCGGTCGGCTCGATCGTCGAGCTCAACACGACCGTCGCCCGCGAGGTGACCCGCGAGGACGTCCTGGCGGCCTACCGCACCGCCGCCGAGGGCCCGCTGGCCGGCGTCCTGGAGTACTCGGACGACCCGCTGGTCTCCTCCGACATCACCGGCAACCCCGCCTCCTCGATCTTCGACTCGGCCCTCACCCGCGTCGACGGACGGCACGTCAAGGTCGTCGCCTGGTACGACAACGAGTGGGGCTTCTCCAACCGCGTGATCGACACGCTGAACCTGCTCGCCGCCGGCTGAGCCGGAGCCGAGGCGCCCACGCGGACGGCCCGCGCCCCCTCCCCGGGGCGCGGGCCGTCTTCGTACCGCCGTGTCCGACGCCGTGTCCGCGGGCCGTCCGGACGCCGTGTCCGGATGCCGTGTCCCTGCCGGCCCGTCAGGCCAGGTGGACCGGCAGGTCGTACAGGTCGTTCTGGGTCAGGACCGGCTTGTTGCGCAGCTCCTCGCGCGGCACCGCGAGCCGCAGCCCGGGGAAGCGCGCGTACAGCGCCGGCAGCGCCACCCCGGCCTCCAGGCGCGACAGCGCCGCACCCGGGCAGACGTGCGGGCCGTGCCCGAAGGAGATGTGCCGGTTCGGGGTGCGGGTCACGTCGAAGGCGCCGGCGCTCTCGCCGTGCTGGGCCTCGTCGCGGCCGATCGCGCCGAAGGACACCACGAGCCCCTCGCCCTTCGGCAGCACCTGGCCGCCGACCTCGATGTCCTCGGCGGCGAACCGGATCAGCACGTGCGAGGTCGGCGTCGACCAGCGCAGCGTCTCCTCGATCACGTTCTCCCACGGCACCTCGCCCTTGAGGACGAGCTCCCGCTGCTCCGGGTGGGTCTCCAGCGCCACCACGGCGTTCACGATCAGGCTGATCGTCGTCTCGTGGCCGGCCGCCACCATCAGCTGGAGGGTGTTGGTGATCTCCTCCGTGGTCAGCCGGTCGCCGTCCTCGGAGGCCTCGATCAGCGCGCTCGTCAGGTCGTCGCCCGGCGTCTCCTTCTTCGCCGCCACGATCCCGGCGAACAGCGCGCCGAGGTCCGCCATCATCTGCGGGACCTCCTCCGGCGGCGTCTGCGTCGAGAAGAACTTGTCGAACAGCGCCTTCAGCCGCGGGTGGTCCGCCGCGTCCACGCCCATCAGCTCGCTGATCACGTTCATCGGCAGCGGGTAGGCGAACTCGGCCTTCAGGTCGACGGTCTCCCCGTCCGGGCGCTCCGCGAGCCGGTCGAGCAGACCCGTCGTCAGGCCCTCGATCCCGGCCCGCAGCCGCTCCACCCGGCGGGCGGTGAGCGCCTGGGCGACCAGGGTGCGCAGCCGCCGGTGCTCCTCGCCGTCCACGGTCAGCATCGACTTGCCGGGGTTGGCCAGGCCGATCAGCGGCCAGTCCAGCGGGATCTCGCCCCGCTGCCAGGCGCCCCAGACGCCGATGTCCTTGACCAGGCGCGCGTCGGTGAGCAGCGCGCGGGCCTCGGCGTGCCGGGTCACCGCGTAGACGGGGACGCCGCCGGGCAGCACGACCCGGGCCAGCGGACCGGCGGCGCGCAGCCGGGCGCCCTCGCCGTCGAGGTCGCCGACGAAGGGGTCGAGGACGATCGGCTCGGCACCCGAACCGGCGGTGTGGTCGAAGGGGCAGCTCATGCGTGGCCTCCAAGGGCGGGGGTCGGGGTGTACGTGACGGGGAGCGCGGTCAGTCCCCGCAGCCACGGGGACGGACGGCGGGTCAGGCTGTCCTCGGGCGCCGCCAGGTCCACGTCCGGGAGCCGGTCGAGGAGTACCTCGATGCCGGTCCGCGCGATGGTCTCGGCGACCTCCTGCGCGGGGAAGGGGCAGCGGTGCTCGCCGTGGCCGAAGGAGAGGTGGGCGTTGTTGCCGCCGGTGAGGGCGGCCCCGGCGTCGGCCCGTACGTGCGGGTCGGCGTTGGCGGCGGCGAGCCCGAGGAGCACCAGGTCGCCCCGGCCGATCATGCGCCCGCCGAGGTGGGTGTCGCGGGAGGCCCAGCGCCCGGCCACGTTCTGGGTCGGGGTGTCCTCCCACAGCACCTCGTTCATGGCCTCGCCGACGCTGTGCCGGCCGCCGGAGAGGGAGGCGGCGAAGCGGTCGTCGGTGAGCATCAGGCGCAGCGAGTTGCCGATCCAGTCGGCGGTCGGCTGGTGGCCCGCGGCGAGCATCACCATGAGGTCCTGGGCGACCTCCTCGACGGTGAAGCCGAGTGTGTTGCCGAGCATCCGGGAGGCGACGTCGTCGCCGGGCTCGGCCAGCTTGGCCGCCAGCAGCGCGGCCATGGAGCCGGCGAGGTGCTGCTGCCCGGCCAGCGCGTTCTCCCGCCCGTTGATCATGTCGTTCATGGCGGTGACAAGACCGGGGCCCTGCTCGTCGGCGAAGCCGTAGATGCTGGCGAGGACGCGGACCGGCAGCAGCGTCGCGTACTCGGCGATGATGTCGCAGGAGCCCTTGCCGCAGAGCCCGTCGATCAGCTCGTCGGCGAAGTACTCGGCCCGCCGCTTCAGTTCGAAGGGGTCCACGGCCTCCAGGGCGGCGGAGATGACCCCGGCCCGCTCGCGGTGCCGCTCGCCGACGGTGTAGAGGATCGACGGCTGCTTGCGCCCGATCATCGGCAGCAGCGGCCAGTCGGCGGGGATCGCGTCCCACTGGTTCCACAGGTCGGAGTCGCGGGAGAACAGCGCCGGGTCGCTGGTGACCTGGTGGAGTTCGCGGTAGCCGAGCACCAGCCAGGCGGGCACGTCGCCGTCGAGCAGGACCGGGGCGACCGCGCCGTGCTCGCGGCGGATCCGGCGGTACAGCTCGGTCGGGTCGGTGTGGAACCGCGGTCCGCTCAGCGGGACGGGCGCGGGCTCGGTGGGGGTCACGGGGCGGGCTCCGGTATCGGTTCGGGGTGGGGCTGCGGGTGCGCGGCGTTCGGGCGCCCGCTGGGCTCGGTGATCGCCTTCAGGTGCTCGACGAGGGCGATCAGGACCTGCTTGCTCGACTCGCGTGAGCGGGCGTCGCAGAAGACCAGCGGCACCTCCTCGGCCAGGTCCAGGGCGGCCCGGATGTCGGCGGGGGAGTGCGGGGTGCCGCCGAAGTCGTTGCAGGCCACGACGAAGGGCGTGCCGTGGTGCTCCAGCCGGTCCACCGCGTACCAGGAGTCGGCGATGCGCCGGGTGTCGACGAGCACGACCGCGCCGAGCGTCCCGGAGAACAGCCGGTCCCACAGGAACCAGAACCGCTCCTGGCCGGGGGCGCCGAACAGGTAGAGCACGTTGCGCGTGTCGAGGCTGATCCGGCCGAAGTCGAAGGCCACCGTCGTGGCGGTCTTCGCCGCCACCCCGTCGGTGTCGTCGATCTCCTCGCCCGCCTGCGACATCGTCTCCTCGGTGTTCAGCGGACGGATCTCGCTGACCGAGCGGACCAGGGTGGTCTTGCCGACCCCGAAGCCGCCGACGACGACGATCTTCAGCCCGTTGTCGGCGGTGCTGTCGAGGGCCCGGGTGGCGGGAGCGGCCGGCTGCGGTTCAGAGGTTACGGAGTCCAACGAGCACCTGCTCCAGGATGTCGTGATCGGGAAGGCGGTACGTGGAGGTGCGGGGGTGCCGCGCGCTGATCCGGCCGGTGTCGTGCAGGTCCGCCAGCAGGATGCGGGTGATCGACACGGGCAGTCCGAGCCCGGCCGCGACCTCCACCACGGCGGTGGGGAAGCGGCACAGGCGCAGGATCGCCGCGTGCTCCGACTGCATGCCGGGCACCGGGTCGCACTCGGCGACGATGAGGGTGACCACGTCGAAGGCGGTGGAACCGGAGCTGCTGCGTCCGCCGGTGAGGGTGTAGAGCCGGTCGGGAGAGTCGTCCCGACCCGGCCTGACGCGGCTCATCCCCGGGGCCTCGCGACGAGGTGCTCGCCGAGCTGCTCGACCAGCTCGGTCATGTTGTGTCCGACGAGCCCGGCGTCGGCCTCCTCGTCGGCGACGAGCGCGAGGTGGGCGCCCTCGCCGGCCTCGACGATGAAGAGGATGCCGCCGTAGAACTCGGCCATCGCGGAGCGCACTCCGCCGGTGCCGTCGCCGAACTCGACGGAGGCGCCGTGCGACAGGCTCTGGATGCCCGCGGAGATCGCGGCGAGCTGGTCGGCCTGGTCGACGGAGAGCCCGGTGGTGCGGCAGAGCTTGAGGCCGTCGCGGGAGAGCACGAGGGCGTGCCGGGTGCCCGGGGTCCGCTCGAGGAGCCCCTCCAGGAGCCAGCTCAGCTTCTCGTCGGTGGTGGTGCCGGTCATCGCGGATCGCCTTCCGGAAGGGGGTGGTTCGAGGACGGCGGCGTGGCGGGGGCGACCGCCTCGTCGGGCGCGGAGCCGTCGCTTACGGGTGCGGGGGCGGCGCCCTCGGGGGCCGCGGCCTCGTCGCGGGGGGCCTCCGCGCCGCGCACGGCCCGGTGGAAGCCGCCGAAGCGGGTCGAGGCGGTGGCCGCGTCGGCGGCGCGGGGTGCGGGCCGGGCGGCGGGGCGGGTGGCCTCCTGGTGCGCGGCGAGGGTCTTGCCGCGGCTGCGCCGGGGCAGCACGAGGCCGTCGGGACCCTCGGGGCCGCCGGGGCCGGTGGCACCGTCGGCCGGGGAGGCGTGGTCGGCCTCGGGCTCGGCGGCGGGCGCGCTCGCGGCGGCCGCGGTGGGGGCGGCGGCCGGGGTCGCGGCCCCGGTGGTGGCGCCGCCGGTGCGCGGGGCCGGGACGCCGGGCATCCGGGCGGGCGCGACGGGGGCCTCGGGGCCCTGGCTGATGATCTCCTGGGGCAGCATCAGGACGACGCCGGTGCCGCCGCGCGCGGAGGGCCGGAAGGAGACCGACAGGTTGTGCTTGCGGGCCAGCCGGCCGACGACGTGCAGGCCGAGCCGGGTGCCGGAGAGGCCGGCGAGGTCCCGCGAGGTGGCGTCGACGGCGGCCTCGGCGCGCCGGAGCTGGACGTCGCCCATGGTCAGGCCGCTGTCCTCGACGGTGATGACGACACCGGCGGGGACCTCCTCCACGTACACGTGGACCTCGGCGCTGGGCGGCGAGAAGTTGGCGGCGTTGTCGAGGATCTCCGCGAGCGCGTGCATGACGCCCTCGGCGGCGTGCCCGGCGACGGCGGCCCCGCTCTTGGAGTGCAGCCTGACCCGCTGGTAGCCGGCGATGCGGCCCATGGCGCCGCGCAGGATCGACTCCATGACGATCGGGCGGGCCCAGCGGCGGCCGGAGCGGGCGCCGGTGAGGACGGCGACCGAGTCGGCGAGCCGGCCCGCCTGGGCGGTGCGGTGGTCGAGGTGCAGCAGGTCGGCGAGGACGTCCTCGTCGGCGTGCCGGTGCTCCATCTCGCGCAGGTCGGCCATCATGCTCGTGGCCAGGGCCTGCATCCGGCCGGCCGCGTTGGCGGCGGCGGCCAGGGCGGCGGAGCGCGCCGACTCGGCGCGGCGGACCCGCTCCTCCAGGCGCGCCGCACCGGCGGCGTGTTCGGCGGCGAGGCGTTCGGCCTCGGCGCGGTGGCCCCGCGCGAGCTCCTCGGCCTCGGCGCGGTGCCGGGCCACGAGGGCCTCGGCGCGGGCGGTGTGCGCGGCGGTCTCGGCCGCGGCACTGGCTTCGTGACGCTCCTTCAGCGCCTCGGCCTCGCGCTCGGCGGCGGCCTGGCGGTGGGAGGCGTAGGCGTCCTGGGAGGAGACCTGCGCGGCCAGCCGTTCGGCGCGCTTGGTCTGGATCCGCAGGGCGCGCGCGTACCAGGTGACGGCGCACGCGGCGGCGGAGAGGAGCAGGACGCCGCAGGCGGCGAACCAGGCGATGGGGGAACGCACGTCGGCCGGGGCCGCGGTGACCGCGGCGACGGTGAGCGCGCCGCCCGCTGCCGCGGTCAGCAGCGAGGCGATCAGGGCAGGGCGGAACGGGGTGGGTGACGCCGACATCAACCGGACTCTCGAGAGCAGGCAGGGGAGGTGCGGGAACGACCGCACTATAGAGGCGTTCTTGATCGTTTAGGAACCAGGGTGATCGGATTGGTACGTAGAACGGTATCCGGAGTGACCGAAACGTTGCCATCGGGCCCTGGAATCGCCCGCACTGACCGCTTGTCGGATATGAACGGGCGTCAACCGGAAGGAAAATCCCGCGTTCCGGCCGGGCCCCCGCGACCCCCGCCCGCCACTCCCGCCACCGCCCCCCGCCGCGCCCCTCCCGAGAGGTCAGGGAACCGCGTGGTAATAGCGCACGCAGGCGCGCACCATCCCGTCCGGCGCGATCGTGAACACGTCCACGAACCGATGGTCCGTCCTGTCCGTCCTGTCCGTCCTGTCCGTTCTATCCGCCCTGTCTGGCCCGTCCATCCCGTCTGACTTGTCCATCCGGTCTGGCCTGTCCGTCCCGTTCGCCCCGTTCGGCGCCGTCACCCGGCGGCCCGTCGCGATCACCGTACGGTCGCGCGCCACCAGCCGCTCCACCTCGTGCCGGGCCGTCGCCCGCACGTGCCCCACGTGGGCCCGCACGGCCGCGTTGCGCCCCCGGGCCGGCGGCAGCCCCGGCAGCTCGAACACCACGGCGTCGTCCAGCAGGGACGCGCAGCCGTCCAGATCGCCCGCGTCCAGGTAGTCGTAGACCAGGCGCACATGGTCGATCCCCGCCGCGGTCACCAGATCCACCGCGCCCGTCCCGTCGGCCCACACGGTCCCCGTGTCGTCATGGCTGTTCAACGGTGCCAACCCCCTTCGCATCTCGCTCCAGGATTCTGCGGGCCCTCCCCAACTCCGCGTTATCGCCGTCCTATCCCCGACGCGGAGGTCGCAGGGACACCCGCAAGGACACCGGCAGGGACACCGGCAGTGGTACCGACTGTGACGCCGACCTTGTGCCGACCGTGATGCCGACGGTGGTGCCGACAACATGTCCAAAGGGATCCCGACGAGGATCTTCACGGCATGGACACGACGCGAAGAGATGTGGAGACTGTCCTCACTTGAGCCTGACATCCCGGCGTGGCCCGGTCTGGTCCCGGCGTGTCGACTCTTCGTTGCTTGGTAGGTGGGGTGGGGGGATCAGTGGCTGCTGCCGCCGACGGGTTAACGGACGAGGACGTCGAGGGCGGGCCGCACCTGACCTTCCGGGTGCTCGGACCGCTCCAGGTCCAGGGGACCGAGGGGCCGCTGCGCGTCCCGCCGGGCCGGCAGGAGGTGATCCTGGCCGCGCTGCTCCTGGAGAGCAACCGGGTCGTCAGCACGAGCCACCTCGTGGACCTCATCTGGGAGGACAACCCCCCGGAGACCGCCCGCACCCAGGTGCAGATCTGCGTGTCCAGGCTGCGCAAGCTGCTCGCCGGGGCCGAGGGCGAGGTCACCCTGGTGACCCGGCCCCCCGGCTACGTCCTGCACACCGGCGAGGGCAACGTCGACGCCGCGCTCTTCACCAGCCTGGTCCAGCGCGCCCGCGCGCTGCGCGAGGGCCGTGAGGGCGGGGACGCCGAGCGTGCCGTCGGCCTGCTCCGGTCCGCCGTCACCCTCTGGCAGGGCGACTGCCTCACCGGGCTCGACAGCGGCCCGCTCGCCAACAAGGCCCGCCAGCTCAACGAGGAGCGCCTGGCCGCCGTCGAGCTGCGCATCCGCATCGAGCTCGAACTCGGCAGGCACGACCGGCTGGTCGGCGAGCTCCAGCGGCTCACCCATGAGCACCCGCTCCGGGAGAAGCTGCACGGACAGCTCATCCAGGCCCTGTACTGGTCCGGCCGCCAGGCGGAGGCCCTCGAAGCCTTCCGCACCGCGCGCCGCTATCTCGCCGAGGAGCTCGGCCTCGAACCGAGCCGCGAGCTGCGGGACCTCGAAGCCGCCATCCTCGCGGGCGAACTGCCGCCGCCGAACGGGCCCGCGTCGGCGCCCGCACGCGCGGCAAGACCGCCGGAGAGACCGGGGGAGAGAACCGGGCGCAGACCCGAGGACCAGGCCCCCGCCGGACGCCCCGAGCAGCCCGCGATGTCCCCCGAGACGCCCGCCGCACCCGCTGCTGAAACGGTTCGCCAGGAGACCGTCCCGCACCAGCTCCCCGCCGACATCGCCGACTTCGTCGCCGACGGACAGCGCCTCACCGCCCTGGAGCGGGCACTGGCCGGCGGCGACGGACGCGGCACCGTCCCGCTCGCCGCCATCACCGGCAAGCCCGGCACCGGCAAGTCCACCCTCGCCGTCCACGTCGCCCACGCCCTCGCCGAGACCGGCTTCCCCGACGGACAGCTCTACTGCGACCTGCGCGGCACCACCGGCGCCCCCGCCACCCCCGTCGAGGTCCTCGGCCGCTTTCTGCGCGCCCTCGGCATCCCCGGCCAGCTCATCCCCGAGTCGCTCGACGAGCGCGCCGAGATGTACCGCACCCGGCTCGCCTCCCGGCGCGTCCTCGTCGTCCTCGACGACGCCGCCGGGGAGGGCCAGGTCCTCCCGCTGCTCCCCGGCAGCCGGGGCTGCGCCGTCCTCGTCACCAGCCGCGCCCGCCTCACCGCGCTGCCCGGCGCCCACCGCGTCGAACTCGACGTCCTCGACGAGGACCGCGCCCTCGAACTCCTCGCCCGGATCATCGGCCAGGAACGCGTCGCAGGTGAGGCCGTCGCCGCCGAGGCGCTCGTCCGCACCGTCGGCCGCCTCCCGCTCGCCCTGCGCATCGTCGCCGCCCGGCTCGCCGCCCGCCCGCACTGGACCCTCGCGTCCATGGTCCACCGGCTGGCCAACGAACGGCACCGACTTGACGAACTCGCACACGGTGAGATGACCATGCGCGCCAGTCTCTCCCTCACCTACGAGGGGCTGGCGCCCGGCGACCGGAGCCTGCTCCGGCTGCTCAGCATGGCGCAGGCGCCGACCCTCCCGAGCTGGCTGGCCGGCGCCCTCCTGGACGACCGCAGGCCCTTCCCCTCGGACCTCCTCGAACCCCTCGTCGACGTACAGATGCTCGACGTCGCCGGCATGGAGTCCGGCGGCTTCCGCTACCGCTTCCACGAGATCATCCGCGTCTACGCCCGCGAGCAGCTCGCCGACCGGCACCCGCCCGAGGAGCGCAAGGCCGCCTTCGCCCGCATGGCGGGCGGCTGGATGCACCTCGCCCAGCAGGCCCACCGCAAGGTGTACGGGGGAGACTTCACCGTCCTGCACGGCGACGCGGCCCGCTGGGAGCCCCCCGCCGCCTACACCGACGAGGCCCTCGCCGACCCGCTCGCCTGGCTCGACGCCGAACAGGGCGCGCTGTGCGGCATGGTCGAGCACGCCGCCGAAGAGGGACTGCACGACCTCAGCTGGGACCTGGCCACGTCACTGGTCACCCTCTTCGAGGTGCGCGGCCACTACGACCTCTGGGAGCGGACCCACACCATCGCGCTCGCCGCCGTCCGCAAGGCGGGCAACCTGCGCGGCACCGCGGCGATCCGCGCCTCCCTCGGCTCGCTCTACATGAGCCGCAACCAGTACGACACCGCCCGCCAGTCCCTCACGTCGGCGCTCGACGTCTTCCAGGCCCTCGACGAACCGATGGGCGAGGCGCTGTGCCGCCGCGACATGGCGCTCATCGCGCGCAGCGGCGGCGACGACACCACGGCGCTGGAACTGTACGGGCGTTCCCTCGCCGACTTCGACCGCGCCGGCGACGTCGTCGGCCGCGCGATCGTCCTCACCCAGAGCGCCCACGTCCGGATGCGGCAGGGCGAGATCGACACCGCCCAGCGGCAGCTCGACGAAGCGCTCGACATCTACGAGGGCATCGGCTACACCGGCGGCCGGGCGCGGACCCTGCGGCGGGTCGGCCAGCTCCTCCTCGAACAGGGCCGGAGCGATCTCGCGGTGCTCACCTTCACCGAGGTGCTGGAACTCTGCCGGGACTCCGGCGACGTCATCGGGGAAGGGCACCTGCTGCGGGACCTCGGCCACGCCTTCACGGTCATGGGGCGGCCGGACCGGGCCCGGGACTTCTTCGACCGCGCCGTCTCGGCGCGGGAGCAGATCATGGATTTTAGCGGGGGCGCACTCGCACGCCTGGACCTCGCACGGCTCCTGACGGAGGAGCCGGGGCGCTCGCGGGAACTGCTCACTCCGGCCGTCGAGGTCTTCCGGGACCGTCGGATGGCCCGGGAACTCACCGAGGCGGAGCGGCTCCTCGGCGCCTGCTGACGGCCGCGCCGGGGGTGCTGGGGGGACTCAGGGGCTCAGGGGCTCAAGAGACCCAGGAGACCCAGGGGCTCAGGGGAGTCGTCAGTGCCCGAGGGCGTCAGCCCAGGGACGTCAGTCCCAGGGGTTGTTGTCCGTGCAGGTGGGGAGGTTGCCGGGGTTGGCGGTGACCGGGGTGCCGGCCGGGACGCAGGTGGGGGGGACGGCGTTCGAGGTGGCGGCGGTGCCCGGGGTGCCCGTGGCCGGGACCGGCTCGTCGGCCCAGCTGACCCCGAGACCGGCGCCCGTCACCAGGACGATCAGCGCGGAGGTGACGGCGGCGCGGAGGGCGGTACGGGCGGCGGTGGTGGTCTTCGACATCGGATTCTCCGTCTCGTTCGTGTTTCTGGCTGGCGTTTCCTTCTGACCACCAACTTAGGAACGAGCGGATTCACCGCACCGCCCGCAGCCTTATCACCCCGCTATCACCGCACCACCCCGCCTATCACGGCCCCAGGACCGCTATCGCGGACCCCGCCGCGCTATCACGCGGACCATCCCGGTGCCCGGTCCGCCCCCGATGCCGGTTAGCGGCGGGATGCCCTCCGGATAGGCGGATTCGGAGGATGGTTCCCAGCAGCCGGCGAGACCCCCCGGAAGCCGCCCCGACCAGGCGGTTCTCCGGTGCTCGCCCCGACCTGACCAGCGGGAGCTCTCCATGACGACCGGTCACTCCCCCGAGGGTGTGCCCACGGCCACCGCCGCTCTGGGCACCCTCATCCGCGGACACCGCCTCCGCATCGGCCTGACCCAGCGTGAACTCGCCGACCTCTCCACCATCAGCGTCCGCGCCATCCGCGACCTGGAGAAGGGGAAGGCCCTGCGGCCCCGCGCCGACACCGTCCGGCTGATAGCCGACGCCCTCCGCCTCGGCCCGCGGGCCCGCACCGCCCTGGAGGAGTCCGTCACCCGGGGCCACCACCACGGCGGCGGCCGGCACCTCCTCGCGGAACGCTGTGCCCCGCCCGTCCCGCTGCACCCGCTGATCGGGCGCGAGGCCGAGGCCGCGATCCTCGCCGAGGAGCTGCGCTCCGGTGCCGAGCGGCTCGTGACCGTCGTGGGCCTCAGCGGCGTCGGCAAGACCCGCCTCGCCCTGGAGACCGCCGCCCGGCTGCACGCCGACGGCCTCCCCGTCCTGTGGCACACCGCTCACGGCTCCGCGGCCGACTGCCTGCCCGCCGCGGACGAGGACCCGTCCGCCGCCCTCGTCGCCGACTGCGCCGGCTATCTCCTGGGGGCGGGTACGCAGGCGCCGTACGGCACGGGCGCCGCCGACGACCCGTATGGCACGGCCGTGGCCGCCGTCCCGTACGGAACGAGCGCCCCCGCCGTCCCGTACGGAACGGCCTCCGCCCCCGCCGCGTACGGCACGGGCGCCGCCGACTACCCGTACGGGCACGGCCCCGGGCACGGCCCCCGCGACGGGCACAGACCCGGGGGCGCCGTCCCCACCCCCGCCTTCCTTCCGGCCTACCCTCCGGCCTCCGCCCCCTCCTCCTCACCCGCGCTCCAGGGCTCCGCCCCGGGACCCGGCGAGCTGCCGCCCGCCGCGCTCGCCGCCGCGCTCGGCGACCGGGAGGCGCTGCTCGTGCTCGACGGCGTCGACACCACCCGCCTCGACTTCGCCCGCCTCACCCGGCTCCGCCGCGAACTCCCGGGCCTGCGCCTCCTCCTGACCGCCGACACCCCCTGGTCCGTCCCCGGCGAGCGCCTGTTCCTCCTCGCCCCCCTGGAGGCCCCCCTCCCGGCCGGCCCCGCCACCCCCGGCGCCGGGGCCGACGCGCCCGCCGTGCGGTTCCTCCTCGGCCGGCTCCGCCGCATGCGCCCCGAACTCCTCCCCGACGAGCAGACCCTGGCCCACACCGCCTGGATCGCCCACCGCCTCGACGGACACCCCCTCGCGATGGCCGCCGCCGCGTCCTGGCTCGGCGTCTGCGACCTGCCCACCCTGCGCGGCATCGTCGAGACCGACCCCGCCGCCGTCCTCGACCACCTCGCCGACGGGCACGGCGGCACCGGCCTCACCGACCGTGTCGCCCGCGCCCTCGCCGTCCTCCCGCCCGAGCAGCGGCACCTCCTCGCCGCGCTCTGCGCCGCCCAGGACGCCGCCACCGCGCCCGACTTCGGGCTCGACGACGTCGTCAGGACCACCGGCAGGCCGCTGGTCGACGCGGGCCGCATGGTCCGCGCCCTGCTCATCGGCGGCTTCATCCGCTCCAGCACCGACCACGGCCGCTCCGGCTTCCGGGTCCTGTGCGCCGTCCGCGCCGCCCTGCCCCCGGCGGCGGAGCCCCCCGTCGCCGCTGCCGCGGTCCCTGCCGCCGCCGCTGCCCCCGCCCCTGCCGCCTGACTGCCGCAGCGCCGCCGATCCGCTGCCGTACCGCCGGATCAACTGCCGCTCACCGGGCCCGCACACGGGTTGTATGGCCACTGCCCGGCCGCCGAACGCGGCGGCCGGCCGAGGCACCGCACCACGGCCTACCACACCGCACCACCGCACCACGGCGTACGACACCGCACCACCGCACCACGGCGTACGACACCGCACCACCGCACCGCGCACCCGTGGCCCGCCGCTCAGCCCGCCCAGCCCGTTCAGCCCGCTCGCCCCGGCCGACGCACCGGCCACCGACCCCGGTCACCACCAGGAGCCCCCATGCCGTTCGACAAGCCCGTCGCCACCGCACCGGCCGCCGTCCGGTTGCCGCTCTCGGTCGCCCAGCGGGACATCTGGACGGCCCACCTCCTCGACCCCACCGGCATCACGTACAACGTCGGCGAGTGCCGCGAGATCCAGGGCCCGGTCGACCCCGAGCTGATGGGCGCCGCCTGGCGCCGCCTGGTCGACGAGGCCGACTTCCTGCGGATCAGGGGCTTCGAGGACGACGGCGAGCAGGTCTGGCAGCTCCTCGACGCCGACGCCGGGACCCGCACGCTCGCCTACACCGACCTCAGCGGCGCCCAGGACCCGTGGAGCGCCGCCTGGGAGCTGCTCGACGGCCTGATCAGCACGCCCTTCGACCTCACCGGCGAGTCCCCGGTCCGCTTCGCCCTCGTCAAGCTGGCGGAGGACCGCTTCTTCTACTTCTACGGCTTCCACCACGTGGTCGTCGACGGCGCCGGCGCCGGGATGGCGCTCGCCCGGCTCGTCGAGCTGTACGAGCGGGGCGCGGCGGGCGAGCCCTGGGGCGAGAACCCCTTCGGCACGCTCCCCGAACTCCTCGCCGAGGACGCGGCCTACCGCGATTCCGAGGAGGCCGCCGCCGACCGGGCCGCCTGGCGCGCCCACCTCGCCGACGCCCCCGACGCGCCCGCCGGCCTCGTACGCGGCCGGGGCCGGGCCGAGGGCGCCCACGGCGGGCTGCCCTTCGCCCGGCGCAGCGTCCCCGTCGCCCCCGACGACGCCGACCGGCTCCGCGCCGCCGCCCGCACCGCCCGGGTCTCCTGGTCCGTGCTGCTCGTCGCGCTCTTCGCCGCGTACGTCCAGCGCGTCACCGGCCGCCAGGAACTGATGATCGCCCTGCCCGTCACCGGCCGCACCACCCGCGCCGCCCGCAGCACCCCCGGCATGATGTCGAACATCGTGCCGCTGCGCCTGCGGGTCCGCCCCGAGGACCGCGTCGCCGACCTGGTGCGGTCGGTGTCCGCCGAGGTCAAGCACGGCCTGCGGCACCAGCGCACCCGCTACGAGGACCTCGGCCGCGAGGCGGGCGTCATCGACGGCAGCCGCCGCCTCGCCACCCCCGTCCTCAACATCATGGGCTTCCAGACCGAGCTGACCGTCGGCGGGCACCCCACCGTCAACCACAACATCAGCAACGGCCCCGTCGACGACCTCAGCGTCGCCGTCTTCGACCTCGGCCCCGCCCACGGCCTCCGCATCGACTTCGACACCCCGGTCCAGGACGTGGACCCCGAGCTGATCGCCGGCCACCAGGACCGCTTCGCCGCCTTCCTCACCCGCTATCTCGCGACCGACGAGGAGACCAGGGGGACCGCCACCGTGGCCGGGCTCGCCCTCCTCGACGCCGACGAGCGCGCCCTGCTCACCGGCGCCTGGGCCGGCCCCGTCGGGGCGCCGGTGGAGACCACGCTCGTCGCCCGCTTCGAGGAGCGGGTACGGCTCCACCCCGACCGCCCCGCCCTCGTGGACGCCGACGGCCCGGTCACGTACGCGGAGCTGAACGCCTCCGCCAACCACCTCGCCCGCGCGCTCCGCGACCGGGGGCTCGGCCGGGGCGCCCTCGCCGGGGTGCTCCTGGAGCGCGGCGTCCCCTTCGCCACCGCCCTGATCGCCGTCCTCAAGACCGGCGCCGGACACGTCCTGCTCGACCCGGACTTCCCCGACGAGCGGCTCCGCTCGGCCGCCGCCGACGCGGGCATCGGCCACCTCGTCACCACCCCGGACCTGGCCGCCCGCGCCGAGGGCCCCTGGACCGTCGTCCACGCGGGACACCGCCCGGGCCCCGGCACCGCCGAGGCCGACCTGGACGTGCCGATCGGCCCCGACGACGTCGCCTGTGTGATGTTCACGTCCGGCTCGACGGGCCGGCCGAAGGGGATCCTGTCCTCGCACCGGAACCTCGTGTCGACGGTGAGTGGCCAGTCGTACGGGCGGTTCGGTGAGGGGGAGGTGTTCCTCCAGTGCTCGCCGGTGTCGTGGGACGCGTTCAGCCTGGAGTTCTGGGGTGCGCTGCTGCATGGCGGGACGTGTGTCCTCCAGCCGGGGCAGCGGCCGGAGCCGGTGCTCATCGAGGAGCTGTCGCGCAAGCACGCGGTGACGATGCTCCAGCTCTCGGCCAGTCTCTTCAACTTCCTTGTCGACGAGCACCCCGGGGCCTTCGACACGGTCACGGTCGCCTTCACCGGTGGTGAGGCCGCCTCCCCGGCGCACGTGCGCAAGCTCCAGGCGCTCAAGCCCGGCATCGAGGTCGTCAACGGGTACGGGCCGGCGGAGTCCATGGGCTTCACCACGACCCACCCGTTCGGCACGGAGGACGACGCCGAGGACGCGGTGGTCCCGGTGGGGACGCCGCTCGTGAACAAGGGCGCCTATGTCCTGGACCCGTACCTCGGGCTGTGCCCGCCCGGCGTCACCGGCGAGCTCTACCTGACGGGTGACGGCCTGGCCCACGGCTACTTGGGCCGTCCCGATCTGACCGCGACCCGTTTCGTCCCGGACCCGTTCGGCGCCGTCGCCGGTGGCCGGCTGTACCGCACCGGTGACCTGGCGCGCTTCGACCGCGAGGGGCGGCTGGTGTACGAGGGGCGGGCCGACGACCAGATCAAGATCCGGGGCTTCCGGGTCGAGCCCGGCGAGACCGAGGCCGCCCTCCTGACCCACCCGCAGGTCACCCAGGCCGTGGTGACGGTTCATCAGGAGCGGCTCGCCGCCTACCTGGTGACCGAAGAGGCAGCGGGAGCCGACGCCGTCGCGCCCGAGGACATCCGCCGGCATGTGGCCGAGCGGCTGCCCGAGCACCTGGTCCCGAGCCACGTCACCGTCCTGGAGCGGCTGCCGCTCACCCCGAACGGGAAGATCGACAAGCGGGCCCTGCCCGCCCCCGCCGCGCTCTCCAGCAAGGGCCGCGCGCCCCGTACGGAGCTCGAAGCGACCGTCCTCGGCCTCTTCGCCCGGACCCTCGACACCCCCGCCACTCCCACCATCGACGACAGCTTCTTCTCCCTGGGCGGGCACTCGCTGCTCGCCGCCCGGCTCACCAACCGGGTCGCGGACGCCCTCGGCGTGCGCCTCACGATCCGGGACGTGTTCGGCCGCCCGACGGCCGCCGGGCTCGCCGAGCTGATCGCGGAGCTGCTCATCGAGCGCGGCGAAGGGACGTCCGGTCCGGGCGTGCTCCCGGCGCCGGTGCCGGGCGAGGGCGACGGCGAGCTGGTCCCCGCCTCCTACGCGCAGAAGCGGCTGTGGCTGCTGGGGCAGTTGGACGGGGGGAGCGCCGCGTACAACGTGCCGACCGTCGTCCGCTTCGACGGGCCCGGCCCGGACCTGGAGGTGCTGGAGGACGCGCTCAACGACGTCGTCGCCCGGCACGCGCCGCTGCGGACCCTGTTCGAGGCGGTCGACGGCGAGCCGTACCAGCGGGTCCTGGACCCGGAGCGGGCGCGGCTCGCGGTCGAGCGTTGGCACGTGGACGCCGCCGGCCTGGACGCGGGGCTCGCCGAAGCGGCCGGACACGTCTTCGACCTCGCCACCGAACTCCCGCTCCGCGCCACGGCCTTCGCGCTCGACGGCGGCGGCACGGTGCTGGCCCTGGTCCAGCACCACATCGCGACCGACGGGGTCTCGAACGGGATCTTCTTCGCCGACCTGGAGCGCGCCTACGCGGCCCGCGCGGCGGGCGGGAGGTCTTCGGAGCTCGAACCGCTCGCCGTCCGGTACGCGGACTACGCGGTCTGGCAGCGCCGGGTCCTCGGCCCGGCCGACCGGACCGACAGCCTCCTCGGCACCGAACTCTCCTTCTGGCGCTCGCGCTTGGACGGCCTCCCCGAGGGGCACGGGCTCACGCTCGACCGCCCCCGGCCGGTCCGCGCCTCGCACCGGGGCGGCGAGGTCACGCTCGACCTCGGTGCCGACCTCTTCCAGCGGGTGCGGCAACTCGCGCGGGCGGAGGGGTGCACGCCGTTCATGGTGGTGCACGCGGCGCTGGTCGCGGCCCTGTCGAGGCTCGGTGCGGGGTCGGACCTGGCGGTCGGTTCGCCGGTCGCGGGCCGTAACGACGAGGCGTTGGCGGAGCTGGTCGGGTTCTTCGTGAACACGCTGGTTCTGCGGACCGACAGTTCGGGCGATCCGGCGTTCCGGGAGCTCCTGGCCCGGGTCCGTGCGGCCGACCTGGATGCCTTCGCGCATCAGGAGGCGCCGTTCGACCTGGTCCTGGAGTCGCTCAACCCGACCCGGACGCTGTCCCGCCACCCGCTCTTCCAGATCTGCCTGACCCTGGAGGACGGAGCCGGGGCGGCCGCCCCGCTCGCGCTCTCCGGACTCGCCCCGGCGCCCATGGAGAAGATCGGCAACGGCTCCGCCAAGTTCGACCTGGAGTTCTTCCTGCGCTCCGAGGACGCCCACGGCCTGCGCGCCACCGTCCTCTTCGCCGCCGACCTCTTCGACGAGGAGACGGTCCTGCGCATCACCTCGGTCCTCGGCCAGGTCCTGCGCCACGCCCTGACCGACCCCGCGCTCCCCCTCTCGGCCCTGGAGGTCCTGTCGGGCGAGGAGCGGGAGCTGCTGACCGGCGCCTGGTCCGGGACGAAGGCCCCCGGTGCGGGGGAGGGTTCGCTGGTCGGGCGGTTCGAGGAGCAGGCGGCCCGGGTACCGGAGCGTACGGCTCTGGTGGACGGTGACCGGACGCTCTCGTACGCCGAGCTGAACACCTCCGCCAACCGGCTGGCCCGGCACCTGGGTGAACAGGGCCTGGGACGCGGTGACATGGCGGGCGTGCTGCTCGACCGGGGCGCCGACTTCGCGATCGCCGTCCTCGCCGTCACCAAGACGGGCGCCGGATACACGCTGCTCGATCCGGAGTTCCCCGACGAGCGGCTCCGCGCAGCCGCCCTCGACGCGGGCATCGGCCTGCTCGTCACCGACGCCGACCACGCCGCCTCCGGCCGGATCGACGGGCCCTGGAGGACCGTCGTCCGGGCACCCGGCGAGCTCACCGACCGCTCGGGCGAGAACCTGGGCACGGCCCCGACCGGCGAGGACGTCGCCTGTGTGATGTTCACGTCCGGCTCGACGGGCCGGCCGAAGGGGATCCTGTCCTCGCACCGGAACCTGGTGTCGACGGTGAGTGGGCAGTCGTACGGGCGGTTCGGTGAGGGGGAGGTGTTCCTCCAGTGCTCGCCGGTGTCGTGGGACGCGTTCAGCCTGGAGTTCTGGGGTGCGCTGCTGCATGGCGGGACGTGTGTCCTCCAGCCGGGGCAGCGGCCCGAGCCGGTCCTCATCGAGGAGCTGTCGCGCAAGCACGGCGTCACGATGCTCCAGCTCTCCGCCAGCCTCTTCAACTTCCTCGTCGACGAGCACCCCGGGGCCTTCGACACGGTCACGGTCGCCTTCACCGGTGGTGAGGCCGCCTCCCCGGCGCACGTGCGCAAGCTCCAGGCGCTCAAGCCCGGCATCGAGATCGCCAACGGCTACGGGCCCGCCGAGTCGATGGGCTTCACCACGACCCACCCGTTCGGCACGGAGGACGACGCCGAGGACACCGTCGTCCCGGTGGGGACGCCCCTGGTCAACAAGGGCGCGTATGTCCTGGACCCCTACCTCAACCTCTGCCCGCCCGGCGTCACGGGCGAGCTGTACCTCAGCGGCGACGGCCTCGCCCACGGCTATCTGGGCCGTCCCGATCTGACCGCGACCCGTTTCGTCCCGGACCCGTTCGGCGCCGTCGCCGGTGGCCGGCTGTACCGCACCGGTGACCTGGCGCGCTTCGACCGCGAGGGCCGGCTGGTGTACGAGGGGCGGGCCGACGACCAGGTGAAGATCCGGGGCTTCCGGGTCGAGCCGGGCGAGACCGAGGCCGCGCTGCTCACCCACCCCCGCATCACCCAGGCGGTCGTGACGGTGCATCAGGAGCGCCTGGCCGCCTACCTCGTGGTCGAAGGCGACGCGCCCCCGGCGCCCGAGGACATCCGCCGGCATGTGGCCGAGCGGCTGCCCGAGCACCTGGTCCCGAGCCACGTCACCGTCCTGGAGCGGCTGCCGCTCACCCCGAACGGGAAGATCGACAAGCGGGCCCTGCCCGCCCCCGCCGCGCTCTCCAGCAAGGGCCGCGCGCCCCGTACGGAGCTGGAGGCGACCGTCCTCGGTCTCTTCGCCCGGACCCTCGACACCCCCGCCGACCTCACGATCGACGACGACTTCTTCCATCACGGCGGCCACTCCCTCCTCGGAGCCCGCCTCACCAACCACATCGCCGGGACCCTCGACGTGCGGCTCACCATCCGCGACGTCTTCCAGCACCCCACCCCGGCCCGGCTCGCCGCGCACATCGACTCCCTCAAGACCGCTCCGGCCCGGAAGGCGCGCCCCGCCCTCCGCCGCCGTACCGCAACGGAACGGATCAGCTCATGAGCACCCACACCGCCCCCGCCTTCACCCCCGCGCCCGAGGACGTCGTCTGGGACCTGCCCGGCGCCGCCCCGCACCGGCTGTCCCTGCTGGTCCTGCCGCACGCCGGCGGCAACGCCCACGCCTACAGCGTCTGGCGCGAGCACCTCCCGGCCGACGTGCGGCTGCTCATCGGCCAGTACCCGGGCCGAGGCGCCCGCTACTGCGAGGACCTGCCCGGCTCCGTCGACGATCTGGCTCTGCCCGTCGTGGACGCCCTGCCCGCCGACGCCGGACCGCTGGTCGTCCTCGGCCACAGCATGGGCTCCCTCGTCGCCTTCGAGGTGGTCAGGGCCCTCCAGGCCGCCGGCCGCACCCCGCTCGGGCTCGTCGCCTCCGCCTGCCGGGCGCCCGTCCTGCCCAACCAGGCGCCCGTCCACCCCGAGCGACTCGACGACGACGAGCTGGTCGCCTCCATCAAGGAGCGCGGCGGCACCGACGACGGCATCCTCGACGACCCGGAGCTCCGCGAGATCGTCCTGCCGTCCATCCGCGCCGACTTCGCCATCGACGACGCCTACCAGTGCACCGCCCCCGACGTGCGGCTCGACTGCCCGGTGGCCGTCTTCGGCGGCGACGCAGACCCGATCGTGCCCGTCGGCCTGCTCGACGGCTGGGGGCTCGTCGCCGGCGAGGAGCTCGCCCCGGTGGTGCTGCCCGGCGACCACTTCTACTTCCAGCAGGACCTGCCCGGCTTCTTCGCCCGCCTCAACCCGGTCCTGACCGCCCTCCAGGGCGCGCCCGTCACCGCCGCCTGACCCGGCGGGGAACCCGCCCCGGCAGCGGCGGGCCCCGCACCCGGCGGCAGACCCGCCCCCCCCGCGCCCCGCCTCCCAGCGGACCCGCGCGCCCCCGCCCGTACCCCGCACCCGCAGAGGAACCCGCCATGACCACCTTCGCCCCGAACCCGGCCACCACCGAGGACGCCATCACCGTCGTCCGCGAGCCCGGCAAGCCCGCCCTCGTGCAGGTGCCCCGCCACGCGACCATGGCCGAGGCCGCCGCCTGGCTCACCGCCCGCCGCGCCGACATCCAGGCCGAACTGCACCGCTCCGGCGCCGTCATGCTCCGCGGCCTGCCCGTCACCGACGCCGCCGCCTTCGCCGAGGCCCGCGACGCGCTCATCGCCACCCGCGCCGGCTACAAGGAGAAGGCGACCCCGCGCACCGACTTCGGCGAGGGCGTGTTCTCCTCCACCGACCTCCCGGCCATCCAGCCGATCCGCCTGCACAACGAGAACAGCTACACCCTCGACTTCCCGGGCGTGCTCCTCTTCGGCTGCGTCACCGCCCCCGAGACCGGCGGCGCCACCACCGTCGGCGACATGCGCCGCGCCCTCGCCCTGCTCCCGGACGAGCTCGTCGCCCGCTTCGCCGAGGCGGGCTGGCTCCTCGTCCGCAACTACTCCGACCTCGCCGGGATGCCCTGGCGCAAGGCCTTCTCCTCGGAGGACCCGGCCGGCGCCGAGGCGTACTGCGACGAGCACGCCATCGGCTACGAATGGCTCGACGAGGACACCCTGCGCACCCGACAGCTCCGCTCCGCGATCATCACCCACCCGGCCACCGGCGAGCGCGTCTGGTTCAACCACTTCGCCTTCTGGAACGCCCGGGGCCTCGACGAGGACGTCCGCGAGGTCCTCACCGAGACCTTCGGCGCCGACGGCCTGCCCTTCGACACCCGCCTCGGCGACGGCACCGCCCTCACCGACGCCGAGGTCGACGCCATCATCGACGCCTACCAGGCCGTCACCGTCCGCGAGACCTGGCAGGACGGCGACCTGATGCTCGTCGACAACATCCTCTGCGCGCACGGCCGCGAGGCCTACACCGGCGCCCGCAAGATCCTCGTCGCCATGGGCGAGCCCGTCCCGCTGGCCGACTGCGCCCCGACCGTCGCCCCCTCCGCCACCCCGTACGGAATGTGAGCCCCGCCATGACCGCCGTCCTCCCCGAGCCCGCCACCCGCACCGCCCCCACCGGGGCCCACGCCGACACCTGCGCCGACTGCGCCGCCGGCACCGGCCACGCCGACCTGCTGGCCCGCCTCGCGACCGCCCCCGGCGCCCGTACCGCCGTCGTCGCCGCCGACCGCGACCTCAGCTTCGACGAACTGCGCGCCGACGCCGCCGCCTTCGCCGCCCGCCTCACCGCCCTCGGCACCGGCCCCGAGAGCGTCGTCGCCCTCTGCCTGCCGCGCGGCGCCGCGCTCGTCACCGCCATCATCGGCACCCTCACCGCGGGCGCCGCCTACCTGCCCGTGGACCCCGCGCTCCCGGCCGACCGCCGCCGCTACCTCCTGGAGGACTCCGGCGCCGACCTCGTCGTCCTCGACACGCCGGGCGCGTCGCCCGCCCCGGGCGCCCGCTCCGTCACCGTCGCCGAACTGACCGCCGCGCCCGGCGCCGCGACCCCCTACCGCCCCGCGCCCGTGACCGCCGACAGCCTCGCCTACGTCATCTACACCTCCGGTTCCACCGGCCGCCCCAAGGGCGTCGAGATCGGCCGCGCCGCCGCCTCGCTGCTCCTCGCCGAGCTGGAGGGCGTCGGCGCCGCCGGCGGCGAGGCCCGCCGCGTCGGCTGGAACGCCTCCCCGTCCTTCGACGCCTCCGTCCAGCAGTGGGTACGGCTCTGCCGGGGCGACACCCTCGTCATGATCGACGAGGAGACCCGCCGCGACCCCGCCCTCCTCGCCGCCTTCATCGACGCCCAGGGCCTCACCGACCTCGACATCACCCCCTCCCACGCCGACCCGCTGCTCGACCTGCTCACCCCCGACGGCGGCCCCCGCCCGCTGACCCTGCTCGTCGGCGGCGAGGCCATCGGCCCCGCGCTCTGGGACCGGCTGGCCGCCGCCCACACCGCCGGACTGCTGCGCGCCCTCAACGTCTACGGTCCGACCGAGACCACCGTCGACGCCACCGCCGGCTGGATCGACCGGCCCGGCGAGCCGCACATCGGCAGCGTCCTGCCCGGCCTGCGGATGCGCCTCCTCGACGAGCACCTGAACCCGGTCGCCCCCGGCGGGACCGGTGAGCTGTACCTGGCCGGAGCCCGCGTCGCCCGCGGCTACCGCAACCGGCCCGGCCTCACCGCCGAACGCTTCCTCGCCGACCCCTCCGCCGACGCGGCCCACGGCGAC
Source organism: Streptomyces sp. NPDC042100 (assembly GCF_055582325.1). Lineage (NCBI taxonomy): Bacteria > Bacillati > Actinomycetota > Actinomycetes > Kitasatosporales > Streptomycetaceae > Streptomyces > Streptomyces sp. NPDC042100. The sequence goes on along the minus strand of NZ_JBVJDK010000004.1, from coordinate 13,063 downwards.
CGCATGTACCGCACCGGCGACCGCTGCCGCCTCCTCGCCGACGGCCGCCTGGTCTACCTCGGCCGCGTCGACGGCCAGATCAAGCTGCGCGGCCACCGCATCGAACTCCCCGAGATCGAGGCGGCCCTTGGGCGCCAGGACGGCGTCGCCGAGGCCGCCGTCATCCTCGGCGAGGACGCCTCGGGCAGCCCCGCCCTGCTCGCCTACCACCGGGGCGGCGACCCCGAGGCCCTCCGCGCCGGCCTCGCGGCCACCCTCCCCGCGTACATGCTCCCGGCCGCCTTCGTCCCGGTCGAGCGCTTCGCCACCACCCCCAGCGGCAAGCTCGACCGCGCCGCCCTCCCGTCCCGCGTCGAGACCGCCGCCGTCCCGGCCGGGGACACCGCCGACAGCGGCCTGGAGGGGCGCGCCGAGGAGCTCATCGGACGGGTGTGGAAGGAGGTGCTCGGCGCCGCCTCGATCGGCCCCGAGGACAACTTCTTCAAGCTGGGCGGCCACTCCCTGCTCGCCATCAAGCTGGTCTCCCGGGTCCGCGCCGAACTCTCCGTCGCCCTGCCCGTCAAGGCCGTCTACGCCAACCCGCGGCTGCGGGACCTGGCCGCCCGCATCGAGGAACTGACGGCCGCGCGGGACGCCTGACCGCCGCACGCCCCGCCCATCCCCACCCGTTCCGCCACCCACGAGGAGCAGCACCGTGATCCCCCTGTCCTATGCGCAGCGTCGGCTGTGGTTCCTGAACCGCCTGGAGGGTTCCTCGGCGGCGTACAACGCGCCGGTGGTGCTGCGGCTGGCCGGGCGTCCGGCGGTGGCGGTGCTGGAGGCGGCGCTGACGGACGTGGTGGAGCGGCACGAGGTGCTGCGGACGGTGTATCCGGCGGTGGACGGGGAGCCGTACCAGGAGGTGCGGGCCGCCGTCCCGGTGCCGGTGGAGGTCGTGCCGGTGGCGGCCGGGGAGGTGGACGCGTCGGTGACCGCCTTCGCCCGGCTGCCGATCGACATCACCGGTGAACCGCCGCTGCGCGTACGCCTCTTCGAGGAGACCGAGGGGGAGGGGGCGGTCCTGGTCCTGTCGGTCCACCACATCGCCACCGACGGCTGGTCCGTCGGCTGCCTGCTCCGCGACCTCGACGCCGCCTACACGGCCCGCGCCGGGGGCCGGGCGCCGGAGTTCGCGCCGCTGCCCGTCCAGTACGCCGACTACGCCCTGTGGCAGCACGACATGCTCGGCGACCCGGCCGACCCCGAGAGCACCGCCCACGAGCAGCTCGCCCACTGGCGCACCGCGCTCGCCGGCATCCCCGACGAGACCCGGCTGCCCGCCGACCGCCCCCGCACCGCCGAACCCACTCACGCCGGCGCCGTGGTGACGGCCGAGCTCGACGCCCGGGTCCACCGGGCCCTGACCGAGGTGGCGAAGGAGCACCGGGCCAGCTTCTTCATGGTGGTGCGGGCCGCCCTCGCGCTCGCCCTGCGCGCCGCCGGAGCCGGCGCCGACCTCGTCCTCGGCACCCCCGTCGCGGGCCGCCCCGAGGAGGACCTGCACGACCTGGTCGGCTTCTTCGTCAACACCCTCGCCCTGCGTGCCGACCTCTCCGGCGACCCCACGCTCGGCGAGCTCCTCGGCCGGGTCCGGGACACCGACCTCGCCGCCTTCGCCCACGAGGACCTGCCCTTTGACCTGCTGGTCGAGGACCTCAACCCGGAGCGCTCCCTCGGCCGCCACCCCTTCTTCCAGGTCATGGTCAGCGCCCAGAACCGGCAGGAGCGCGACCTCGCCCTCGGCGGCATCCCCGCCACCCTCGCGGAGACGGACCTGGCCACCGCCAAGTTCGACCTCGGCTTCCACTGCATGGAGCGCGGCGACGCCACCGGGGACCCCGGCGGCCTCACGCTCCTGCTCCAGTACGCCACCGAGCGGTACGACGAGAGCACCGCTCGCCTCCTCCTCGGCCTGTTCGGGCGCGCGCTCACCGCGCTCGCCGAGCGGCCCGGGCACACGCGTCTCAGCGGCATCACCCTGCCGACGGACGAGGAGCGCGCCGGACTCGACCGGCGCCACCGGTCCCTGGCCGAGGCCGCCACCGCGGCCGAGGCCAGGGCGGCCGAAGAGGCCCGCCCGAGGGGCGACGGCGGCCGGGCGAAGGGCCACGGCGCCCGGACCGCCGACCCCCGCGAGGAGATCCTGCGCGGCCTGTTCGCGGAGATCCTGGGCCGGGACGAGGTCCAGGAGGGGGACAACTTCTTCAAGCTGGGCGGCCATTCGCTGCTCGCGGGCAAGCTCACCAACCGGATCCGAGGCGCGCTCGGCCTCCAGGCGGCCATCAAGGACGTGTTCCTGGCGCCCAGCCCCGGGCAGCTCCTGCGGCGCCTCGACGCGCAGGGCGGGGCGCCGGCGCGGCCCGCGCTCCGGCCCGTACCGGCGGACGCGCGCCCGGACCGGATCCCGCTCTCGTACGCCCAGCGTCGGCTGTGGTTCCTGAACCGTCTGGAGGGTTCCTCGGCGGCGTACAACGCGCCGGTGGTGCTGCGGCTGGCCGGGCGTCCGGCGGTGGCGGTGCTGGAGGCGGCGCTGACGGACGTGGTGGAGCGGCACGAGGTGCTGCGGACGGTGTATCCGGCGGTGGACGGGGAGCCGTACCAGGAGGTGCGGGCCGCCGTCCCGGTGCCGGTGGAGGTCGTGCCGGTGGCGGCCGGGGAGGTGGACGCGTCGGTGACCGCGTTCGCCCGGCTGCCGATCGACATCACCCGGGAACTTCCCCTGCGCGCCCGGCTCTTCGAGCCCGCCCGGGACGAGGGGTCCGTCCTGGTGCTCTCCGTCCACCACGTCGCCACCGACGGCTGGTCCGTCGCCGCCCTCCTCGCCGACCTCGACGCCGCCTACACGGCCCGCGCCGGGGGCCGGGCGCCGGAGTGGGAGCCGCTGCCCGTGCAGTACACCGACTACACCCTCTGGCAGCGCGAACTCCTCGACGGCGAACAGGGCGTACGGGAAGCCCAGTCGGCCCACTGGCGCGCCGCGCTCGACGGGATCCCCGGCGAGACCCGGCTGCCCGCCGACCGGCCCCGGCCGACCGAGCCGAGCGGCCGGGGTGCCGTGGTCACCGACGAACTCGACGCCGCCGCCCACCGGGCGCTCGCCGGAGTCGCGAAGGAGCAGCGCGCCACGTTCTTCATGGTGGTGCGGGCCGCCCTCGCGCTCGCCCTGCGCGCCGCCGGAGCCGGCGCCGACATCGTCCTCGGCACCCCCGTCGCCGGACGCGCCGAAGAGGCCCTGCACGACCTCGTCGGCTTCTTCGTCAACACCCTCGCCCTGCGCACCGACCTCTCCGGCGACCCGACCCTCGCCGAGCTGGTGCGCCGGGTCAGGGACGCCGACCTCGCCGCCTTCGCCCACGACGACCTGCCCTTCGACCTGCTCGTCGAGGACCTCAACCCCGAACGCTCCCTCGGCCGCCACCCCTTCTTCCAGGTGATGGTCAGCGCCCAGACCGGCGAGGACGACAGCGCCGTCGCCCTCGGCGGCGTCACCGGCACGCTCGACGGCGCCGACCTCGGCAGCGCCAAGTTCGACCTCGCCTTCCACTGCGGCGGCACCCAGGACGCCGACGGCGAGGCCGGACCCCTGCTCATCGGCGTCTGCTACGCCACCGACCTCTACGACGAGACCACCGCCCGGCTCCTCCTCGGCCTCTTCCGCCGCGCCCTGGCCGCCCTGGCCGCCGAGGACGGCGCCACCCCGCTCAGCGCCGTCGCCTGGGCCACCGACGAGGAGCGCCGCGCCCTCGACGCCCGCCACGAGGAGCTCGCCCGCGCCGCCGCCTCGGCCGCGCCCCCGGCCGGCGAGCGGGCGAAGGGCCCCCGGACCGCCGACCCCCGGGAGGAGATCCTGCGCGGCCTGTTCGCCGAGGTCCTGGGCCGGGACGAGGTCCAGGAGGGGGACAACTTCTTCAAGCTGGGCGGCCATTCGCTGCTCGCGGGCAAGCTCACCAACCGGATCCGCGCCGCCCTCGGCCTCCAGGCCGCCATCAAGGACGTGTTCCTCGCCCCCAGCCCCGGGCAGCTCCTGCGCCGCCTCGACGAACACGGCGGCGGCCCCGCCAGGCCCGCGCTCCGGCCCGTACCGGCGGCCCTGCGCCCGGCCCGGATCCCGCTCTCGTACGCCCAGCGCCGCCTCTGGTTCGTCAACCGGCTCGAAGGCCCCTCCGCCACCTACAACATCCCCGTCGTCACCCGGCTCGCCCGCCCCGTAGACCCCGCGCACCTCGCCGCCGCCCTCGCCGACGTCGCCGCCCGCCACGAGGTGCTCCGCACCGTCTACCGGGTCGCCGACGGCGAGCCGTACCAGCTGGTGCTCGCCGACGCCCGCCCCGCCCTCGACCGGATCGGCGCCACCGGGGACGCGGAGGTCCGGACCGCCGTGGACACGGCCGTCGGGTACGTCTTCGACCTCGCCGCCGAACTGCCCTTCCGTGCCACGCTCATCACCGACGCGGAGGCCGATTCCGGTGCGGATTCCGGTGCGGATTCCGGTGCCGAACGCGGCTCCGGCTCCGGCGGGCGGCAGACCCTGGTGCTGCTGACCCACCACATCGCCGGCGACGGCTGGTCCACCCCCCACCTGCTCGCCGACCTCGGCACCGCCTACACGGCCCGCGCCGGGGGCCGGGCGCCGGAGTGGGAGCCGCTGCCCGTCCAGTACACCGACTACACCCTCTGGCAGCGCGAACTCCTCGACGGCCCCGACGGCCTCGCCGGGGCCCAGCTCGCCCACTGGCGCACCGCCCTCGCCGGACTGCCGCCGCTCATCGCCCTGCCCACCGACCGGCCCCGCCCGCTGGAGAGCGACGGCGCGGGCGCCCTCACCGGCTTCGAGGTCTCCGCCGCCACCCACCGGGCCCTGCTCCGCGTCGCCCGCGCCCAGGGCGCCACCCTCTTCATGGTGGTCCAGGCCGCCCTCGCCGCCCTCCTCGCCCGGCACGGCGCCGGGACCGACGTCGCCCTCGGCACCACCGTCGCCGGACGCGCCGACGACGCCCTCCACCCCCTCGTCGGCTTCTTCGTCAACACCCTCGTGCTGCGCACCGACACCTCCGGTGACCCCGCCTTCGCCGAACTCGTCCGCCGCGTCCGCGAATCCGGGCTCGCCGCCTACGGCAACCAGGACCTGCCCTTCGACCGGCTCGTCGAGGACCTGAGCCCGCAGCGGTCCGCCGCGCACGCGCCGCTGGTCCAGGTCATGCTCCAGGTCCACGCCGCCGCCGGTGCCGCCGGCCCCGCGAAGGACACAGGCCCCTCGGCCCTGGACGGCGAGCCGGTCGGCTTCCGGGGGACCGGCGCCAAGAGCGACCTCACCTTCGCGCTGACCGAGCGCGCCGAGCCCGACGGCACCCCCGCCGGACTGGTCGGCGCCCTCGAATACGCCACCGCCCTCTACGACGCGGACACCGCCCGGCTGCTGGCCCGGCGCCTGGCCGAGACCCTCGACGCCTTCGCCGCCGACCCCGGACTCGCCCTCTCCGCACCGCGGTACACGGACACCGCGACGGGCACGACCGGGGCCTCCGCCACCGCCACCGTCGTCGACGAGCTCGGCCGCCCGGCGCCGGTACGGGTCCCCGGCGAGGTGTACGAGACGGAGCCGGGCGGCACGCCGCGCGCCACCGGACGCCGGGCGTACGCCACCGCCGACGGCTCCCTGCGCCCGGTCGCCGTCCTCACCGTCGCCGGCTACCCCGTCGAACCCGGCCGGGTCGAGGGCGTCCTGAGCGGCCACCCGGACGTGACCGGCGCCGCCGTGGAGGTGCGCGACGGGCGCCTGTACGCCACCGTCACCCCGGCCGCCGGGGCCCGCGCCACCGGGGAGGAGCTGCGCGACTGGGCCGCCGAGCGGCTGCCCGAGTACCTCGCGCCCGCCGGGGTCGCCGTGCAGGGCCGCCCGGCGGCCGGGCCCGCGCCCGACGCACCGGCCGAAGCGGGCACGCCCGGCGGGTCCGGCGGGTCCGCCGCGTCCGCCGCGGAGGAGAAGCTGCTCGGGCTGTTCCGGGACGTGCTCGGCGGGCGCCCGCTCGCCGCCCACGACAACTTCTTCAAGAACGGCGGGCACTCGCTCCTCGCGGTCCGCCTCCTCAACCGCATCCGCGCCGAGTTCGGGCGCGACCTCACCCTCCGGGACGTCTTCCGCAACCCGACGGCAGCCTCCCTCGCCCGCCGTCTCGCCGACGCCCCCGGTGCCGCACCCGGCGCCGCGCCCTCCCGCCCCGGCCCGCGCCCGCCGGCCCCCGGCGCCCCCGTGCCGCCGGTCCCGCCCACCCCGGCGCTCAAGCGCCGCACCCGCGCGGGCACCCGCCAGAGCGGCTGACCCCTCCGCGCATCACCCCGCGCCGCACCTCCGCGCACGACCCCTGCGCACCACCTCCGCGCACGACCCCCGCGCACGACCCTGCGCACGACCTCCGCGCACGACCCCCGCGCATCACCCCGCGCCCCACCTCCGCGCATCACCCCGCGCTCCACCCCCGCGCACCGGCAGCTCCGGGCGGCACTTCTGCCGCCCGGAGCTGCCGCGTCTACTGCCCCGGGAGCCCTTTCCGCGCACCTAGCGTGGACGGCACGGAGGCGAGAGGAACCGTTCGCCCCGGTCTCTCGGCCCCAGTCACCGGAGGAAGTCAGCATGGCCCCCAGCAGAACGGAAGACCTGCTCGACGGCGGACCCTCTCCCGCCCACGCCCCGCCCGTGCTCGACCTGATCGCCCGGCAGGAGCGCACCCGCCCCGACGCGGTCGCCCTCGTCCACGCCGACGCGAGCCTGACGTACGCGGAGCTCGGCGCGGCGGTCCGCGAGCGGGCCGCCCGGCTCGCCGCCGACGGCGCGGGCCCCGGCCGGCTCGTCGCCCTGCACCGGCCGCGCGGCATCGACGCGATCGTCGGCCTCCTGGCCGTCCTCGCCACCGGCGCCGCCTACCTGCCGCTCGACGTCCAGGCGCCCGACGCCCGCAACGAGGCCATCCTCGGCGACGCCTGCGGCGCGGCCGCGCCCGCCCCCGCCGAGGTCGCCCGGCACGGCGAACTCGTCCTCGGCGGGCCCGGCGCCGACGAGGGCGCCGCCTACGTCATCTACACCTCCGGCTCCACCGGCGTGCCCAACGGCGTGGTCGTCGCCCACGACTCCCTCGCCCACTTCATCGCCGGCGCCACCCCCGCGTACGGCATCGACGCCGACTCCGTCGTCCTCCAGTTCAGCCCGCTGCACTTCGACGCCAGCGTCCAGGAGGTCTTCGCGACCCTCGGCGCGGGCGGCACCCTGGTGCTGCGCACCGACGACATGCTGGACGTCGCCGAACTCCTCGCCGGCTGCGCCCGGCACGGCGTCACCCTGCTCGACCTGCCCGCCGCCTACTGGCACGAGCTGGTCTACGTCCTCACCACCGGCTCCGTCCGGCTCCCCGCCTGCCTGCGGACCGTCATCATCTACGGCGAGGCCGCCCTGCCCGAGCGGATCGCCCAGTGGCGCGGGCTCGTCGGTGAGACGGTCCGCCTCCTCAACGCGTACGGCCCGACCGAGACGACCGTCGTCGCCACCGTCGCCGACCTCAGCCGCCACGACGCGGGACCGGTCCCGATCGGCCGCCCGCTGCCCGGCGTGCGCGCCGCGATCGTGGGCGGCGAGCTGTGGCTGCTCGGCGGCGGCCTCACCCGCGGCTATCTGCACCGGCCCGAGCTGAACGCCCGCCGCTTCACCGAGCTCGACGGCGAACGCGCCTACCGCACCGGCGACCTCGTCACCCTCTCCGAGGACCGCCAGATCCTCTACCACGGGCGCCTCGACGACGAGGTGAAGATCGGCGGCCAGCGCATCGACCCCGCCGCCGTCGACTCCGTGCTCGCCGGCCACCCCGCCGTCCGCGAGGCCGCCGTCGTCGCCCAGCAGGACGCCGACGGTGTCAAGCGGCTCGTCGCCTTCGTCGTCACCGACGGCGGCACCGGCGCCGAGGAGCTCCGCGCCCACGTGCGGGACCGGATGCCCGCAGCCGCCGTCCCCACCGTCTCCGTGGTCGTCGCCCTGCCCCGCACCAGCTCCGGCAAGATCAACCGCAAGGTGCTGCGGACCACCGACCCCCGGCTGCCCGTCGTCCACGAGGAGCCGCTGCCCCCCGAGGACCGGATCGTGCTCTCGCACGCCCAGCGGCGACTGTGGCTGCTGGACCAGCTCGACGGGCCGTCCGGCGCCTACAACATGCCGATCGTGCTGCACCTGGACACCGCCCCCGACCGGGCCGCGCTCACCGCCGCCGTCGCCGACCTCGCCGAACGCCACGAGGTCCTGCGTACCGTCTTCCTCGCGCCCGACGACGAGCCCTACCAGCACGTCCTGGCCCCCTCCGCCGTGCGCCTGCGCACCGTCGAGGCCCCGGCCGCCGAACTGCCCGCGCTGATCGCCCGGTTCACCGCCGAGACCTTCGACCTCTCCCGCGAACTGCCGCTCCGGGTGGCCCTGTTCACCCCGGACGACGGCACCGCCGGGGTCACCCTCGGCGTGCTGCTCCACCACGTCGCCGGTGACGGCTGGTCCCTCACGCCCCTGCTGACCGACCTGGCCCGCGCCTACGCGGCCCGTGTGGCGGGCCGCGCGCCCGACTGGGAGCCGCTGCCCGTCCAGTACGCCGACTACACCCTCTGGCAGCACGACGTCCTCGGCGACACCGCCGACCCGGACTCCGTCCTCGCCCGCGGCCTCGCCCACTGGCACGCCGCCCTCGACGGGCTGCCCGCCGTCACCGACCTGCCGCTCGACCGGCCCCGGCCCGCCGCCCGCGACCACGCCGGGGCGCTGCTGGAGACCGCCCTCGACGCGGACGTCCACACCCGCCTGGTCCGGCTCGCCGAAGAGCACGACGCCAGCCTCCTCATGGTCGTCCAGGCAGCCCTCGGGCTCGCCCTGCGCGCCTCGGGCGCCGGAGAGGCCACCGCCCTCGGCACCCCCGTCGCCGGCCGCGACGACGAGGCCCTCGACGAGCTCGTCGGCTTCTTCGTCAACACCCTCGTGCTCCCCACCGACACCTCCGGCGACCCCGGCTTCGGCACCCTCCTCGACCGCGTCCGCGACACCGACCTGGGGGCCTTCGCCCACCAGCGGATCCCCTTCGACCTGCTCGTCGAGCACCTCAACCCGCCCCGGCACCCCGGCGTCCACCCGCTGTTCCAGGTGATGCTCACCCTCAACGCCGCCGGACCCGGCCAGGGCGCCTTCCCGTTCGGCCCGCTCACCGGCCGCTTCGCCGACCAGGACGGCCCCGCCACCACCAAGTTCGACCTCACCGCCGCCTGCGTCGACACCCGCGACGCCGCCGGGGAGCCCGCCGGGCTGAGCCTCGGCCTGGAGTACGCCCGGGACGTCTTCGCCGACGAGCGAGTGCCCCGGCTCCTGCTCACCGCCCTCGAAACCGCCCTGCGCACCGCCGCCGCCGACCCCGCGACCCCGGTACGGGACGAGGACCTCGTCCCCGCCGACGCCCGCCGCGCCCTCGACGAGCGGCGCGCCCGGCTGGCCGCCGCCGAGGCGTCCGGGGCGGCCGACGGCGCGGGCCCCGAGGGCGGGACCGGCCCGGAAGCCGACGCGGAGCTCGTCGCCACCCTGTGCGCGATGTTCGCCGAGGTCCTCGGCCTCGACCAGGTCGGCCCGGCCGAGGGCTTCTTCACCATCGGCGGGCACTCCATGAGCGGCGTCCGCCTCGCCAACCGGATCCGCGCCCGACTCGGCGTCGACATCCAGGTCCGCGACCTGCTGCTCGCCCCCACCCCCGACGCCCTGGCCCGCCGCATCGCCGCGGCGGGCGAGCCGGCCGCCGGCGACGGCGCCGGCTCCCCGGTCGCCCCCGCCCGGCCCCGGCCCGCGCCGCGCGCCGACCGGCCCGAGCGCGTCCCCCTCTCGTACGCGCAGCGCAGGCTCTGGTTCATCGACACCCTCGAAGGCCCCAGCGCCTCCTACAACATCCCGCTCGTCCTGCACCCCGCCGCGCCCCTCGACCCCGCCGCCCTCGCCGACGCCCTCGCCGACGTGTCCGACCGGCACGAGGTGCTCCGCACCCGCTACCGGGCCGTCGACGGCGAACCGCACCAGGACATCCGCACCGGCGTCCGGCCCCCGCTCGACCTGCGCACCGTCCCCGCCGTCCGGCTCGCCGACGCCGTCGCCGAGGCCGCCGGGCACGTCTTCGACCTCGCCGAGGAGACCCCGCTGCGGGCCGCCCTGATCACGCCCGCGTCGGCCTCCGCCGACGGGCCCGGGCAGGTGCTGGTGCTGCTCGTCCACCACATCGCCGCCGACGGCTGGTCCACCGGGCCGCTGCTCGCCGACCTCGCCGCCGCCTACACGGCCCGCGCCGAAGGCCGCGCCCCCGGCTGGGAGCCGCTGCCCGTCCAGTACGCCGACTACACCCTCTGGCAGCACGAGCTCCTCGACGGTCCCGACGCCGAGGCCCACCGCGCCCACTGGCGCACCGCCCTCGCCGGAGCGCCCGCCGCCCTCGAACTGGCCGCCGCCCGCCCCCGGCCCGCCGAGGCGAGCCACCGAGGCGACCGCGCCCCCGTCACCGTCGACGCCGCCACTCACGAGGCCCTGGAGCGCCTCGCCCGCGACAGCGGCGCCACCCTCTTCATGGTCCTCCAGGCCGCCCTCGCCGCCGTCCTCACCCGGCACGGCGCCGGCACCGACCTGCCGCTGGCCACCATGACGGCGGGCCGCGACGACGAACTCCTCGGCGGACTCGTCGGGTTCTTCGTCAACACCCTCGTGCTGCGCACCGACACCTCCGGCGACCCCGCCTTCACCGAGCTCCTCGACCGCGTCCGGCGCACCGACCTGGCCGCCTACGCCCACCAGGAACTCCCCTTCGACCGGGTCGTCGAGGACCTCAACCCGGTCCGCACCACCGCCCACCACCCGCTCGCCCAGATCGTCGTCCAGCTCCACCACGACTACACCCGCGGCGTGCCCGGCGCCGACGCCGCCGCCCGCCTCTTCCGCGAGACCGGGGCCGGGGCCGGGCTGCTCACCACCGTCAGCACCAAGTTCGACCTCACCTTCGCCCTCGACGAGCGGCGCGACGGCGCGGGCCGGCCCGCCGGACTCGCCGGCGGCCTCGAGTACGCCACCGACCTGTTCGACCCCGCCACCGCCGCCCTCCTCGCCGCCCACCTGGAGCGCACCCTGCGCGCGGCGGCCGCCGACCCCGGCGTACGGATCGGGGAACTGCCCCTGCTGACCGACGCCGACCGGTTCCGGCTCGTCGCCGACTACAACGACACCGCCACCGTCCTGCCCGAACGCGGCACCGTCCACGGCCTGATCGCCCGCCGCGCCGCCCGCACCCCCGACGCGCCCGCCCTGATCACCGACGCCGGGACCGTCACGTACGCCGGCCTCGACACCCGCGCCGACGAGCTCGCCGCCCGGCTGCGCGCCGCCGGGGTCCGCCGAGGCGACACGGTCGGCGTGCTCCTCGGCCGGGGCGTCCCGCTGATCGTGACCGCCCTCGCCGCCCTCAAGGCGGGCGCCGCCTACCTCCCGCTCGACCCCCGGCTCCCCGAGGCCCGCCTCCGGCTCATGCTGGAGGACTCCGGGGCCCGCCTCGTCGCCACCGACGGCGCCCACACCCCGCCGGAGGGCACGCCCGTCCTGCGCGTCGACGCGGTGGACACGGTCGGCACGGCGGACACCCGGGGCGGGGCGGACGCCGCCGACGCCCTGGAGCCCGACGCCCCGGAGTCCGGGGCCTCCGACGACGACCTGATGTACGTGATGTTCACCTCGGGCTCCACCGGCCGCCCCAAGGGCGTCGGCGTCACCCACCGCAACGTCGTCGAACTCGCCGCCGACCGCGACCTCTCCCTCGGCGCCGACCGGCGGATGCTCGTCCACTCCGCGACCGGCTTCGACGCCTCCGTCTTCGAGATCTGGGCCCCGCTCCTCGGCGGCGGCAGCCTCGTCCTGCTCGCCGGTGACGGCACCGACCTCGACGAGACCGCCCGCGCGGTCCGCCGCCACGCCGTCACCACCGCCTACTTCACCGTCGGCCTCTTCCACGTCATGGCCGACGAGGGACTCGACACGCTGCGCCTGCTGCGCGAGGTGTGGACCGGCGGAGACGTGGCCTCCCCGGCCGCCGTCCAGCGGGTCCTCACGCACTGCCCCGACACCGTCCTCGTGCACTCCTACGGCCCCACCGAGACCACCTTCGCCTCCCACAACCAGTGGTTCACCACCACGCCCGGCCGGCCGCGCGCCCTCGACGGCACCGGACTCCACCTCGGGCGCCCCATGGACAACACCCGCAGCCACGTCCTCGACGAGCGGCTGCGGCCCGTGCCGCCCGGCGTCCCCGGCGAGCTGTACATCTCCGGCGGCCACGTCGCCCGAGGCTACGTGGGCCGCGCCGGCCTCACCGCCGAGCGCTTCGTCCCCGACCCCTTCGAGGGCGACGGCAGCCGCATGTACCGCACCGGCGACCGCGTGCTGTGGACCCCCGCCGGCGAACTCCGCTTCCTCGGCCGGGCCGACGGGCAGATCAAGCTCCGTGGCGTGCGCATCGAGCCCGGCGAGGTCGAGCGGGTGCTGGCCGCCCACCCGGCGGTCGGCCAGGCCCTCGCCGTCGTCCGCGAGGACCGGCCCGGCGACAAGACCCTCGTCGGCTACGCCGTCCCCCGCGCGGGCGACACGGTCACCGGCGCCGAACTCCTCGCCGAGGCGCGCGCCCAGCTCCCCGAGCACCTGGTGCCCTCCGCCGTCCTCGTCCTCGACGCCCTGCCGCTCACCGTCAACGGCAAGCCCGACCGGGCCGCCCTGCCCGCCCCGCACCGGCCCGCCGCCGACCCCGCCGGACGCGCCCCGCGCAACGCCCGCGAGCAGGTCCTGTGCGCCTTGTTCGCCGAGATCCTCGGCGTCCCCGAGGCCGGCATCGACGACAACTTCTTCACCCTCGGCGGCCACTCCCTCCTCGGCGTCCGCCTGGTCAACCGGATGCGCGGCGTCCTCGGCGTCGAGCGCACCGTCCGCGACCTGTTCCGC